>NZ_JCALCD010000010.1:0-177775 GCF_059812165.1 Mycobacterium sp. NGS69 | reverse complement strand
CACGGTGGTCGTCAGCGTCCCGGGATAGCCCATTTCGCCTGCGGGACTGACATATTCGAGCTTGAGGGCGACGCTGTCGCCACCGTTCTTTGGACTGGCCCGCCACACCTTCGTATCGAACCCCGCGGTGCCGCCATGCAGGCTGTTGCCGTTGTTGTTGGTCGGCACGTGATACTCGTTGCCGTTCAACGTGAACCCCCCCTTGGTGATCCGGTTGCCGTAGCGGCCGACGATCGCACCGAAATAGGTCTTGGCGGATCCCGTGTTGTTCACGTAACCGTCCAGGGTCGGAAAGCCCAGCACCACATTGCCGACGTTTCCGGTGCGATCGGGGACCTCGATGGACTGAATGATGCCGCCGTAGTTCAGGATTCGCACACGCATGCCGCGCCCACTGGTGAGCTCGTAGCGGGTCACCGGGTTGCCGTCCACCTGACCGAACGGCTCGCTGGTGATCGACGGCGGTCGGGCGGGGGTCGAGGCTTCGCCACTGTCCGTGGTGGAGCTGCTACACGCCGCCAAGCCCGCCACACCGGCGATGGCGATCGGTCGAAGTAATCGTCTGCCGCGCATCGGCTCTCCTCACACTCGTACCGAACATAGCGCCAGTAACGCGCGGATCGATTGATCGGAACACTGAGCCTTGCCGGCGTCGACCTGGCACGTCCTCGGTTACGCTCACCTGGTGGCCGGCGGATACATCAGGGCTACCGACAGTGACCGCGACGAGACAGGACGAGTGCTGGACGCGGCGCTCAGCGACGGCCAGCTCTCGATGGAGGAATATCGCCAACGGGTAAGCGCCGCGCGCCGTGCCGCCACTGTCGGCGAGCTCGAGTCGCTCGTGGAAGACCTGCAGATCCACAGCGCCCCTGCCCAGCCCCCGAAGCCGGCCAGTCGACGGGGCATCCTGGTAGCCGGCGTCGCGGTGTTGGCGCTCGCGGGCCTCGGTATCGGTTGGAAAGTGCTCGGCAACACCACTTCGTCGTCGCCATCCGCGCCACCTCCGAGCGCCACCAGCACCGTGGCGGTCACCCCGACCACGCCACCGCCACCACCGCTGCAACTGCAGACCGTCGACGGGCTGACGGGGCTATTGGCGCAAATGCGGAAAGAGATCGGTGACACCATGGGCTACCGGCTGGTGGTCTACGCCGATCACGCGGACCTCGACCGTCCCGACCCACAAGACACGCACGACTCGGTGATTTACCACTACACCGGCAGCGGCTGGGCCAAGCAGGGCGCCAGTGCCATCCCGCCCAGCTCGATCGCCGGTGACCTGAGCAAGTTCAACGTGCCGGAAGTGGTCAATGTAATGCGCGGGGCGCCGCAGGCCGTCCAGGTGCCCGGCGCCAACAACACCTTCTTGATGATCGAATCCGGCAAGGACGGCATCCTCGCCTTGTCGGTCTACGTATTCAGGGACCGCGACGGCGGCTATATCGAGCTCAACGCGGACGGCACCGTCCAGGCGATCAAACCTCTTACCAACTGATCCACCTTCTAGGATCTTCCCGTGGCCACCGCAAACACCCGGGCTACCGACAGCAACCGCGTCGACACCTGCCAGCTGCTCGATCTAGCGCTGAGCGACGGCCAGCTGTCGATGGAGGAGCACCGCCAGCGGGTGAGCGCTGCGACCAACGCCACCACCCTCGGCGAGCTGCAGTCGCTGGTGTCCGACCTGCAGATCCGCCGCGCCCCAGCCCAATTCCCGAACCTGAAATCGCTGGCCGGCCGCCGGGGGGTACGGATCGCCGTGCTCTTGGTGGTGGTGCTACTGGGCGTCGGCATCGCCTGGGGTCTGTACGCCGGCACGCGTGCCTCAACGCAAGATCGCGCCCAGCCGGCCGCCGCCAGCCCGGTGGTAGCCGCGCCGCAGCCACCGCCAACAGCGGCACCCACCGTGGCACCGCCGCAATCCTCGACACCGCCACCGGCGCCAGAACAACTGATGACGGTGGGAGGGCTGTCGAACGTAGTCGCACAAATTCGGACGAAGTTCGGGGACACGATGGGCTACGAGCTGCTTGTCTATCCGGAGCGCGCCGCCATCATTCGTCCCGACTCGGTCAACGCGCACAAGACCGTGGAATTCAGTTACGCGAATGGCCTCTGGGGCGCCAGCAGCAGCGCCAGCAAACCGATGGACACGACCGTTGGCGACATCGGCAAGTTCGACGTCCAGGCCGTCATCAGCGCGCTTCGCGCGGCGCCCCAGACCCTGCATGTCGACGGCGGCCACCCGGACTACATCTCCATTCAAGCTGCCGAAGACGGGACGCTGCGCATCGAGCTCTATGTCACCAACGGTTACACGGGGCGCTACCTCATGGTCAACGCCGACGGCAGCATCCGGCCGGACTTCTGATGGAGCCGACCACTTGTTGGCCAAGGTGTAGCTCGCACGTGACCTTCCCGCGACCGCGACCAAGGAGCCTCAATCTTCGTGACGGTTGTCGCGGTGATCTGTGCGCTCGCAACAGCGACATGCATCGGCTACTACGCCGGCCGGCGAGCCGGCTCGAAGCCGTCGACCTGGAAGATGCGAACGACTCGGATCGCGCTGGGTAAGCAGGCGATGAGCCTGCTCATACTGGTGGCAGTGCGCCGCGCCCGGCGACGTTTCGGGCTGAGAACCGTTGGACCGGTTGACTTCTTGCGGGCTGGGGTGGCGTGGATGCGGCCCTGACGAGGGCGCAATGTAGCCTGTGAAGCCCGTCGGCGCACCAAGAAGGGCCACTATGTCAGCACTGCAAGGCAAGGTCGCGTTCGTCACCGGTGCGTCGTCGGGCCTGGGCGCGGAAACGGCCCGGCTGTTTTCCCGCCAGGGCGCAACGGTTTTCGGCATCGGCCGCGACATCGGGCGCCTGTCCGCGGTATTCAAGGATGTGGAAAGCGGCTCGTATGCCTCGGTCGACGTTGCTTCGGCGCCGGCCTGCAAGGACGCGGTAGAGCAGTGCGTCAAGGAGTTCGGCGGACTGGACGTTCTGGTCAACGTCGCCGGCAAGCACCAGATGCGCCGAACCGAGTCGATGAGCGACGACGACTGGACCCAAGACCTCGCGGTCAACCTGAACGGACCGTTCTACCTCTGCCGGGCCGCGCTGCCCCATCTGCTGGAACGAGGCGGCAACATCGTCAACGTCGGCTCGATCGCCGGCGTCGAGGGCCAGGCGTACTCGGCCGGCTACTGCGCCGCCAAGCACGGGCTGATCGGGCTGACCCGCGCGCTGGCGGTCGAATACACCGCGGATCGCCTGCGCGTCAACGCCGTATGCCCGGGCGGCATGCTCACCCCGCAGATCGAACAGTTCAGCGCGCCGGAGAACCCGAACTACGACCTGATCCTGCGCACGGCCTCACCGCGCGGCATGATGCAGCCCCTCGACGTCGCCAACGTGATCGCGTTCCTCGCCAGCGACGCCGCGGCCGCCGTCCATGGCGCCGTTTACCGCGTCGACAACGGCAAAGGCGCGGGTTAGTACGCCAGGATCAGGGCATGGTTGTGTCCTTTCTTCTGGTGATGCGGCGTTGGCCCCTGCCCACCTCGGCGTGATCGAACGTTTCGACAAGCACGCATGCGGTCGCGCCGCTTGCGGAGCCGCCGTGAATGGTGGATGGGTCCACTGACTGGTACTGCTGAACCGGTTGGGCTATCCGTTGGGTGCTTCGAGCTCGGTCGCCAGCGTCTGTTGGGTGGCCGCCCACGACGCCAGAAGCGCTAAATTGTCAGCCGTCGGCGTGCCCGCGAGTGCGGTGTAGACGTTGAGGTGCAGGCCGGGCTCGGCGGGCAGTTCGAGGGACTCGACGTCCAAATCGAGCTGGCCCACGATCGGATGGTGCACCCGCTTGCGTCCGGACCGGCGCAGCCGCACGTCCTGAGATGCCCACCGCTGCCGGAATAGTTCACTGCACGTTGACAGTTCGCCGATTAGGGCGATCAGCTCCTCGTCGTGCGGATTGCGGCCAGCTTCCATGCGTAGCTTCGCGGCCGTGTCACGGGCAATTTGGTCGTAGTCGACAAAGAAATCTTTGGCCGCCTCGGCAGCTAGGTAGACGAACCGCGCTGTGTTCGCGGGCCGTCGGGGGTCGGCCAGCACCGGTGCATACAGCGCGC
The DNA here is from genome assembly GCF_059812165.1 of Mycobacterium sp. NGS69. Taxonomy (NCBI): domain Bacteria; kingdom Bacillati; phylum Actinomycetota; class Actinomycetes; order Mycobacteriales; family Mycobacteriaceae; genus Mycobacterium; species Mycobacterium sp. NGS69. Next base: position 173,652 of record NZ_JCALCD010000010.1, on the reverse strand, counting down.
GGGCGAGTTGATTCGTGGCGAGCACGTCACATCGTCCGTTTAGGATCCAGGCCGGCGCATCGGAGATGGCGTCGAGCACCTGCTGCAGGGTCGAGCGCACCGTCAGGGCCGGCTTGTGCCGGCGTGGGCCGCTGGGCGCCCCGGATTGGCGTGCGAGGTGGAACAGGTGATCGCGCTCGGCCTCGTCGAGTTGTAAGGCAGAGGCGACCGCGTCGAGGACTCCATCGGAGGCACGGGCCAGGCTGCCGCGCTCCATGCGCACGTAGTAGTCGACTGATACCCCCGCCAGAAGCGCTACCTCCTCGCGACGCAGACCTTTGACCCGACGATTGCCGCCGTAAGCGGGCAGGCCCGCCTGCTTGGGCGTGATGCGGGCGCGACGCGAGCTGAGAAACTCCCGGATATCGGTACGCAGATTCATCGTGGCCATCCCCTCACGGTAAGCGCGTTTCGCGGTGTAAGGGAGGCACTGCGGGAACCCCGACGACCGCGTTGAGACCTGGCGTCCAGGTGTTCTCGAGGGGCCGTCGGCCGCCGGCAAAGCCTCGCGCCGACCCCTAGGGCGTACCCGTTGCGGTCGTCGCGATGCCGCCGTCGACCGGGATGATGGCGCCCGTGAGGTAGGACCCAGCCCGGCTGGCGAGAAACACGGCGATACCCGCCATGTCGTCGTCGCGGCCGAGCCGGCGCAGAGGGGCCGCCGCGGCGATCGTGTCGCCGATGGCATCGAGCGTGGACGCCATCATCTGCGACGGGAATGGTCCCGGTGCTACCGCGTTCACCGTGACGTGCTGTGGGCCCAGCTCTCTGGCAAGCACTCTGGTGAGTTGATGGAGTGCCGCTTTGCTGCTGGCGTATGAGTAATTGGGCGACTGGGCGACGTGGATGGCGGCGATACTGCCGATGTTGATGATCCGTGCGGGATCATCGGCTGTGCCCGCCCTGCGGAGCGCGGGGAGCAACGCCTGCACCAGCCAGAACGGCGACTTGAGGTTGAGGTCGATCACGGTGTCCCAGGCCTCGTCCGGGAACGTCGCTAGCGGCTCGCGCCACATTGCTCCCGCGTTGTTGACGAGGATGTCCAGGCGTTCCGAGGCGACCTTGACAAGATCAGCGAGGCGCTGACACTCGTCGTGCCTGGACAGGTCGGCGGGGATTGCTTGAACGTCACCGAATTCGGACAGTAAATGCTGTGCCTCTGCGCACCTGTCTGCCTTGCGCGAGCTGATGACGACGTGGGCGCCGGCCTGGAGAAGGCCGCGCGCTATCATCATCCCAATGCCGCTGGTGCCGCCAGTGACAACGGCGTACTTCCCACTCAGATCGAAAAGTTCTGTGTGAGTGGCGAATTGGTTGTCCGTCATTGGTCTCCGTCCCTTCTGTCGTGGAAGAATGCGTGCAGAACTACACAGCCGTTCCAGCGAGTCTCGTTACAGCTCCGCAAGCGTGGGTACCAACTGGGCTGCACGCTCGGTGAATTCCAGCGGATGACGGTCCGGTATGACATTGAGGTGCGAAATGCCGAGCGCCGCGTACCGCCGGGCGTCGGTGAGAAACTGTGCGGTGTTCTCGAGTACCTGTCCGAAGTTTAGATAAATGGCCGTCTTCCGAATGGCCTTGTAGTCTCGACCCTCGGCCTCGCAGTGCGCTCGCAGCACCGCCAGTTTATGGGCGATTTCGTCGACGTCCGTCGCGATCAGGTTGCACGCGTCGGCGTAGCGCGCAACCAACAGCAAGGTCTTGCGTTCCCCATTGCCGCCCAGCAGGATTGGTGGTCGAGATCCCGTCAAAGATGCCGGATTGCAAAGCGTTTCGTCGAGCTGGTAGTGGCTACCCCGGTATGGCCCGTTATTGTCGCTCCACATCTGCAGACAAATCTGCAGGGTCTCCTCCAGCCGTTCAAATCGCTCCTTCACCGATACGACCGGCACCCCGAGCCCACGTTGTTCGCGGTCGTGCCAGGAGGCTCCGAGTCCCTCAGCGGGGGCGACGTGCTCCGTCTGAAAGAAATGATCGACAACGCTGAACTCCGCAAACCCGTGCTCTTCAGCGAGTTCGGCCGTCGCCGCGAGGGTTGTGGCGATCATGGCTACATCGGGAGGCTCTGAAAAGTTCAAATAATGCAACCCCAGATCCATTACTTCTCCTCTGTGTAGCTGGGAGCCGACCCAACCAGGTTGACAGGCGTTTTAGATGTCCGGGAGATCCTGGTGATACAGGGACTGTGAGAGCCACCCTTTGGGCCAACTCAATCCGTTACAAGCACACCGGCGATTCGGCAAACGGGGGCCAGTCCCGGCCAACGGCACCTACGCTGCAATGACACGCCCGAGGAGGTATATGCGACCCGCGACCTATCTCATCGCCTCAACCCCCCGTTCGGGTAGTTCGCTGCTGGCCGCCGGCCTCGTCGCGACGGGAGTCGCCGGGCGGCCCGAAGAGTACTTCGCGGCGGACCATATCGCGGCCTACAAGGAAGATCTGGGGCTGCCGACGGACTGCTCGTGGGCCGAATACCTTACGAGGGTCATGGCGTTCGCGGCGACGGACAACGGCGTTTGGGGCGCCAAGATTCACTGGCGCGACGTCGTCTCGCTGGCGCAAGCGCTGGAGCACGGTGCAGACCCGGCCGCCGTTCTCGAGACGCTCTTTCCCACAGCGGTTTTCGTCAACATCATCCGCGCCGATCGGCGCGCACAGGCCATATCGCTGTTCCGCGCCGAGACCACCGGTGAATGGTTTCGTTCGCCCGGCCCGTCGGAGAAAGAACGCCCGTGGGGGCTGTATCTGGGCCGGCCGAGGCCCGACCGCCCCGCGCTGGATCTCACCGGCGCGACGCCGACGCGCGAGCAGATCGCCGAGATCGAACGCGGCCTCGCGGCCGAACAGGCGGCCTGGACCAACTACTTCACCACTCGGAGCCCCAAAGTTCTGACGGTCAGGTACGAGGAGCTCGACGCGGACTATCGCGGGGAGATTGCGCGTGTCCTAAAGTTTCTCGGCGCGGATCCCGCACAGGCCGGCAGCATTCCCACACCCCCGCTCGAGCGTCAGTCCGACCACATCAACGAACACTGGCGGCGACGAATCGAGGACGAGGGCCGCGGCTACCCGGTGCAGTGAACCTCGGCGACGCGGCCCGACGAGACCTTGGCCAGGGCGGCCGTCTGAGCGGCCGCCGCGGTCGAGCCCCAGTCGGCGCCCCAGCCGCCGGGGCCGAGAGCCAAAGCGGTGCAACCGTTTCGGGCCCATGACGCGACGGTGCAGCCCGTGCCGTGCCGCTGGCAGTTGCCCAGCGCGATGTGGGTGGCCTCCTCCATGGTGCTGGCGTTGTTGGCCCAGCCCGTCCAGCCGGTGACGGGGGAGTAGGCGATGACGGCGTAGCGGTCGACGGCGGCCGCCTGCGCGGCGGGCGACGCCACGAACGCGGCGCCGAAGAAGGCGAAGGCGGTTAAGGCGATCAGGGCGTAGATGCGGTGGCGTGTCATTGCGGAACCTCGTGAGTCGTTTTGGTGGACGAACTCACCATCCAAGGCGCCGCTTGGGGGATCCTCAAAAGATCCTTGGCGTTAGCGCGCCTTCCGCAGGTCGGCGAGCGAGTTGCGCAATCCACCGTCCAACCGGATCTGCACGGCGGCCACCGCGAGCATCACCGCCGCCGTCACCAAGTGCACCACCGCATCGGTGGTGTTGTTGGGGAAGGTGAAGACGAACGCGACCTGATGCGAGAAGAAGGCCCAAATGCCCGGCAGCGCACCGGCAATCGCAGCGGCGATCAGGTACAGCACGGCCCACGACTTGCGGAGCGCGAACACCAGGCCCGGGCCGAACAACGCCAGCCCGGCGACGGCATGCCAGCCGTTGTAGTCCATTCCTAGCAGTTGAACCGTTGGCGCACCCGGCCCGGTCGCGAAGCTGGGCTCCATGATGAACCCGACCACCGCCTGGATGACGTGCAGAACACAGATGATCAGCAGCCCGATCTGGGCAAGACTCCACCTCACATTGCACCTCCTTGTGCATGGTGGGATAGCCCAGATACTACGCTCGGTAGTAGATCCTGGCAACGACTCCGCGAGACCCCGGAGTCACTTCCGCCCGGGGAGCTTCATCATCGTGCGCACGACGGGCACCAGCGACTTCTGCCATAGCGTCGACGGAATGCCAAGGGGCGGATCGAGATTGAACACGCGCGCGGCCGCGATCGTCTGCGATTCGGTGTATTTCAGCAGGCCCTCGGCACCGTGGCGGCGGCCGACGCCCGACTGCCCCATCCCGCCCATCGGCGCGCCCAGGCTGCCCCACGCGAACGCGTAACCCTCGTCGACGTTGACCGTCCCCGACCGCAACCGGGCGGCGATCTCCTCGCCCTCGGCGGTGGACCCGGCCCACACGCTGGCGTTGAGCCCGTACTCGGTGTCGTTGGCCTTCTCGACGGCCTCGTCCACGTCGGCGACGGGGTAGATGGACACCAGCGGCCCGAACGTCTCGTTGGCCGCACACTCCATCTCCGGCGTGACGTCGGTGAGCACCGTCGGCTCGTAGAACAGCGGCCCGATGTCGGGGCGGGCCTTGCCGCCGGCAATCACCTTGGCGCCCTTTGCCTTCGCGTCGTCCACGTGGTCGGTCACGGTGTCCAGCTGGCTCGCTGAGATCAAGCTGCCCATGTCGACCGAGAAGTCATAGGCGCTGCCGAGCTTCATGTTTCGCACTTCCGCGCCGAACTTGCTGGTGAACTCGTCGGCGACGTCCTTTTCGACGTAGATCCGCTCGATGGAGATGCACAGCTGGCCCGCGTTGGAAAAGCACGCGCGGGTGGCCGCCTTGGCGGCCTTGTCCAGGTTGGCGCCCCGCGTGACGATCATCGCGTTCTTGCCACCGAGTTCGGCCGAGAACCCGATGAGCCGACGGCCCGCATGCTCGGCGAGCTGCCTGCCGGTGGCCGTCGAGCCGGTGAACATCAGGTAGTCGCAGTTCTCGATGATCGCGGTGCCGACCACCGAGCCCGGACCGGGCACGATCGCGTACAGCGCCTGGGGCAGGCCGGCTTGGTACAACAGCTCGGCGCACGCCAGTGCGCAGTACGGCGTCTGGCTGTCGGGCTTGAGCACGACCGCGTTGCCCGCCACCAGCGCGGGCACCGAGTCGGACGCGGTGAGCGTCATCGGGTAGTTCCACGGCGAGATGACGCCGACCACGCCCTTGGGTTGGTAGACAACCGTCGTCTTGCCGACCGCCGGGAGCAGCGCCTGCACCCTGCGCGGCTTCAGCAGGCCGGCGGCCACGTTCACGTAATAGTTCGCGTTCGCCATCAGGTCGACGATTTCCTCCTGCGCCGCCCATCGGGCCTTGCCCGCCTCGGCCTGCAGGAGGTCCATCAGGAACTGGCGGTTCTCGACGACCAGGTCGCGATAGCGGCGGATGACATCCACCCGCTCGGCGACCGGCCGCTTCGCCCAGTCGACCTGCGCGGCGCGGGCCTCGGCGAACGCGGCCTCGACGTCGGCGGCGGTGCCGATCGGGATCGTGGTCAGCGGTTTTCCGGTGAAAACTTCGTCGATCGTCTTGGTCTCGCGAGCGGTGATGTCCTTGATCGCGACCAGCTGGCGCAAACGGTCGAAGACCTCGGCTGACGGTGCGGGCATATCAGTACCTCCCCAAGAAGCGCAGGCGCCCAAACCACCAGCCTATGCCTGGCGGCCCCGGGTCGGTAACGGTTGGGGCACGGTCCGGTCGCCCCGCGGCACGTCATGCGGCACCTCGCCCTCGGTAATCGAGAATGCGGGACATGACGCAATCGCGGGAGGCCGACGATGGCGCGTGAGATCTCCCGCCAGGCGTTCCTGCGCGGGGCCGCCGGGGCGTTGGCCGCCGGCGCGGTATTGGGCCCGGCGCGCGCCGCCGCGGCCCCCAGTAATCCGTCCGGCTGGGACGGCCTCACCACCGCGATCGGCGGGAAGGTCGTCCTGCCGAAAGATCCCCAATTCGCCGGCGCGAAGCAGGTTTTCAACACCAACTACAACGGGTCCACGCCGGCGGCGATCGTCACCCCGACATCGGCGGCGGACGTGCAAAAGGCGATGGCCTTCGCCGCCGCCAACAACCTCAAGGTCGCCCCGCGCAGCGGCGGGCACTCCTACATCGGCGCGTCGACGGCGAACGGCGCCATGGTGTTCGACCTGCGTCAGCTGCCCGGCGGAATCAATTACGACGCCTCCACCGGTCAGGTCACCGTGACGCCCGCGACCAGTTTGTACGCGGTCCATGAGGCCCTGGCCGCGGCCGGCCGGGGCATCCCGACGGGTACCTGCCCGTCGGTGGGCGCCGCGGGGCACGCCCTGGGCGGGGGCCTGGGCGCCCAGTCGCGGCACGCGGGCCTGCTCTGCGACCAGCTGACGGCGGCGTCGGTGGTGCTACCAGGGGGTCAGGCCGTCACCGCGTCCGCGGCCAGTAACCCCGACCTGTTCTGGGCGCTGCGCGGCGGCGGGGGCGGCAACTTCGGCGTGACCACCTCGCTGACCTTCGCCACGTTCCCCACCCGCGACGTCGACGTCGTGAATCTCAACTTCCCGCCGCAGGCGTTCGCGCAGGTCCTCCTCGGGTGGCAGAACTGGCTGCGCACCGCCGACCAAAGCATGTGGGCGTTGGCCGACAACACCGTCGACGGGTTCGGCACACATCCCCGGATAATGGCGACCTGCCCGGCCGGATCGGGAAACAGCGTCGCGGCCGCGATCACCAAAGCCGTTGGGGTACAACCGACCGGAACCGACAACCACACGTTCAACTACATGGACCTGGTGCGCTACTTGGCCGTCGGCAACCTCAACCCGTCGCCGCTGGGATACGTCGGCGGATCCGACGTCTTCACGGCGATGACGCCGGCCGCCGCGCAGGGGATCGCCTCGGCGGTCGAAGCGTTTCCGCGTGGCGCCGGCCGCATGCTGGCGATCATGCATGCGCTCGACGGCGCGCTCGCCACGGTGGCTCCGGGGGCGACGGCCTTCCCGTGGCGCCGGCAGGCGTCGCTGGTGCAGTGGTACGTCGAAACGGGCGACCCGGCGGCGGCGACGAGCTGGCTCGCCACGGCACACCAAGCGGTGCAACCGTATTCGGTGGGCGGCTACGTGAACTACATCGAGGCGAACCAGCCGGCGTCGCGCTACTTCGGCCCGAACCTGTCCCGGCTCAGCGCCGTGCGGCAGAAGTACGACCCGGGCCGGGTCATGTTCTCGGGGCTCAATTTCTAGCCGACGGCGACGCGCTCCCGCAGCGGACGCGAACGCACCAGCGTCGGCCACCAGAACCACGGCCCGAGGATGCGCAGGATGCACGGCACGACGAACGACCGCACGATCAACGTGTCGAGCAGCAACCCGATGCAGACGGTGGAACCCACCTGGCCGACGGTGCGCAGATCGCTGGTGAGCATCGCCAGCATGGTGAACGCGAAAACCAAACCGGCGGAAGTCACTACACCACCGGTGCTGCCGAGCGCGCGGATCAGCCCGGTGTGGATTCCGGCGTGCAGCTCCTCTTTGACCCGGAGGATCAACAGCAGGTTGTAGTCCGAACCCACCGCCACCAGGATGATGAACGTCAGCGGCAACACCAGCCAGTGCAGCGGCAGGCCGATGAGGTGCTGCCAGACGAGGATGGAAAGCCCGAACGCCCCGGCATAGGAGAAGGCCACCGTGCCGGGGATGACAATCGCCGCCATCAGGCTTCTCGTGAGGAACAGCATGATCAAGAAGATCAGCACGAAGGCGGCGATCGCCACGATCAAAAGATCGGACGCGGCGTATTGCTTGATGTCCTTGTTCGTCGAGCCGGAACCGCCGATGTAGACCTTCGCGCCGGCCAGCGAGGTCTCCTTGAGGGCAACGGTTATCGCGTTGGGGAACTGCTCGACATGCTGCACGCCTTCCGGACCGTTGGCGTCGCCCTCGTGGGTGACGATGATCCGGGCGGCCTGGCCGTCGGGTGACATCAGCAGCTGCATGCCGGTCTTGACGTCCTCGTTGTCGAAACCCTCGTGCGGGATGTAGAAGAAGTCGTCGCTGCGGGCCTGGTCGAAGTCGAGCCCCACATTGATCTGGTCATCGAACGTCTGATTGGTCTGGGTGGTCTGCAGAGCCGACTGGCCGTAGGTGCTGACCAAAAGATTGGCCAGGGCCTCCGAGTCGTCCGCCGTGAGCTTCAGCTGCACGATGATCTGCGGCACGATCTTGTCCATCTCCTCGAGGGAGGCCTTGGCGTCGTTGATGTCAGCGGCCAGATGGTCGATGTTGTCTAGCGTGTCGAACAACGACCTGAACGCCCAGCACATGGGGATGTCGAAACAGTGCCGCTCCCAATAGAAGTAGCTCTTGATCGGTCGGAAGAAGTCGTCGAAGTTCGAGATTTCCTGATTCATCTCGTCGGTGACCCGTTGCAGATCCTCGACGGTGAGGACCGTCTTGTGCAGCTCGTCCGACAGGTTCTGGAAATAGTCGATCTCTTTGCGCGTGACCTCGACGGTGTGCTGCGTGATCTGCGCCTGCTGGTTGGTATTGGCGTTCTGCTGCTGGTTGAACGGCAGCTGCTGGCCGCTCCCGCTGCCCTGGGTGGTGAAGAGGTAAGGGATCGTGGCGTGTTCCAAAGCCCGGCCCATCGGCCGGGTGATGCTTTGCACCATCGCGACGCCGGGCAGGCGTTCGAGCGCCTTGGCCGCGCGGTCCAATGAGATGAAGTCACCCGAGTTCCGCATGTCGTGATCCGACTCGATCATCAGCATCTCGGAGAACAGCTTGCTCTTCGGGAAATGCCGATCCGCCGCCTGGAAGCCCAAATTGGCGGGCGCGTTGCGCGGCTGATACTGACGGTCGTCGTAGTTCTGCCGGTACGTCGGCACGAAGATTGCGCCGAGCAGCACGGCAGCGGCGCTGGCGAACAGGATCGGCACCGGCCACCGGACCACGCTCGCCCCGATCCGCCGATACAGGTGCGCCTTGGCCTTGCTCTTCGGGTCGAACAGCCCGAACAGGCTGCCCAGCGTCAAGAAGGCGGGCCCGAGCGTCAGCGCCGCCGCGATGGTGAACAGCATGGAGATGGCGACGGCCGGGCCCATCGTGTGGAAGTAGTTGAGCCGCGCGAACGTCAGGCAGTAACACGCCCCCGCGATCGTCAGCCCCGAGCCCAGGATGACCGGCGTGACGCTCTTGTACGCGGTGTAGAACGCCTCCTCCCGGCTTTCGCCGTCGTGCCGCGCCTCGTGATAGCGGCCCATCAGGAAGATGCCGTAGTCCGTCCCGGCCCCCAGGGTGAGCGCGACGACGATGTTCACGGCGAACGACGAGAGTTCGATGTACCCGAGATGCCCGAGGGTTGCGATGACCCCCTTCGCGACCAGCATCTCGAACAGCACCCCGGCGAGCGGCACGAACAAAGTGACGATGGAGCGGTACACCAGCAGCAGCATCCCGATGATGAGGAAGATCGTCACGATCGTGATGTCGTTCAAGCTCGAATTCGCAATCGCCACCGTGTCCGAGGCGAGCGGGGCCGCGCCGCTGACGTAGACCTTGAGCCCTGCCGGGGGCTTGTCCTTCGCGACGATGTCCCGAACGGCGGCAACGGATTCGTTCGCTTGCATCTGGCCGATATCGCCGGCGAGGCGCAACAGCACGTAGGCGCACTTGCCGCCGAGGCTCTGCGCGCCGGCCGCCGTGATCGGCTTACCCCAGAGGTCCATGGCGTACTGCACGTGTTTGGGGTCTTGCTTGAACCGGCGCATCAAGTCGTCGTAGTACTGATGGTCCGCGTCGCCGAGCGGCCGGTTGGCTTCCAGCACGATCATGGCCAGGCTGGTCGAATTGGACTCGCGGAACTTCGCGCCGATGGACAGCAGCGCCCGCTGGGACGGCGCGTAGTGCGGGACGACCGGCCCCGCGAGCTCTTCCGCGACCCGCTCCACCTGGGGCATGAAGGTGTTCGTCGACACGGCGAGCAGACCCCAGAAGGCGATGATCGGGATCGCAAGAGCGCGAACCATTCTGGGGACGAAGGGGCGCTTCGTCCGCGGCTCGCTCATGCGGATTTCACCAGGCAATAGACGTGCGCATCCTGATTGGTATCGGACTGTTCAGCGCGGACAACGCCATTCACCCGCAGTCGACAGCCGACTTGACCGCCACGAACCTGCGCCGAGATGCTGCCGGACACCACGGTGAGCGTCGTCGCCTCCGTGTGCGACCACGGCAAGGTCGTGAGATCAACCCGGTGCGGATGCCCGTTGATGTCCACCCAGACGAGCATCCCGCCTTCCCCGACGGAGCCGAACAGTTCGTACGTGAGCCGTTTGATGCTGAACTCCGGCGGTGCCGCCGGCTGATTGACGGTGATGACGGGCGGGGGCTCCGAGAACTGGTGCACCTTCCACATGGCCACCCCGCCGACACCGAGCGCGATGACGGCAACCAACGGCAACCAGACGCGCGCCAACACCCGCCTGCCCACCGGACGAGGGCTCATTCGATCACCTCTCGGAACTCGCTCGGGCCATCGTCTTCTCCCCCCGGCCCCACCCCTAGGCCAACTGCAAATAGTAGACGGTCATGTACCCAATTGACAGATGATCGTGCAAGAGTAGCGACCTTGCGGCCTGAACGCGACCGTAACGACCTGCGGGCACACCCACCGGTCGCTCACGGCAACACATGCCTCTAGGTGCTTCAGGACATCTTTTGCAGACGCCGCTTCAACCTTGCGCTGCGCAGGACTTGAGTCGTGAGATTTATGGACGCCAATATCGGAAACAACCCGAGAAACGTCCGCTCGGAGGGCGTCGCTCCGTGCAAGTGGTAGAGACTGCCGAACACGTAAAAGCAGCCCAGCGAGAACAAGGCGCCTGGGATGGCTAGCGTCAGCACCGAGCTGCGAGCGGCAAGGAGTTGCTTCGCGTAATCCAGCTCGTCCTGCGACATGGGTTCGCGCTTGCGCACCTTGCGCGTAACCGTTTTGGCGCTGCCGATTTCGTCGCTCAGCGGGGGAGGCGGCCGATCCTCCAGCCGTTTGACATGGACCGCCGCAATGGCGGCAAATACGAGCGCGAGCCCGAGCGCGAGCAGCGTCAGGAAACCGAACAGTCCCGAAGTCACCATCTCGCTCCTTCCCTCCCGGCGGTCGAAGGCCGCTCCAGACGCTACGCCACCCGCCCCGCGCGTACCGGCCGATCAAAGATAGCCGACCGGTCGGCTACTATTGTCGCCATGCCGCGCCCGCCGAACCCTGAGGTGCGCCGCCGCCTGCTCGCGGCGGGCCTGGAACTCGTGCATGCGCGCGGATTCGCCGCCAGCGGAGTCAAGGACATCACCGACGCAGCGGGTGTCCCGAAGGGTTCGTTCTATGCGTATTTCCCGAGCAAGGAGGCATTTGCCGCGGCGATCCTCGAGCATCACTGGGAAGACGTCGAGGCGCGGCTGCTGCCGATCCTGGGCGCGGACGGGCCGCCGCAGGAGCGAATCACTCGCTTCTTCCACGCGCTGGCCGACGAGCATGAGGCCGGCGACTTCGTGTTGGGCTGCCTGGTCGGCAACCTGTCGCTCGAACTCGGCGGGTCCAGCGAGCCGGTGCGCAAGGAGCTCGTGAGCATTCTCGACCGCTGGGGCGCGGCCCTCGGTCAGTGCCTGCGCTCCGGCGATCGCGGCGACCTCGAAGCGGGGGACCTGGCCTTTCGGCTGATCGAGGCGTGGGAGGGCGCGGCCCTGCGCGGGAAAGTCACCCGCAGCCGCGTCCCCTACGACCGGTTCGAGGCGGTCACCGTCCCGGCGCTGCTGCACTGATCTGGCGTCCTCGGGAATGCGCTCACCAGGACGCTTGTTAGATAGACGACTGGTCATTTATATTACGAGCCCAGGAGGCCGACCGCCATGACGTCAGACCAGAAGCTAAGCCAGCACAGATTCTCGTTGAACGACGGGAGCGGCGCGATTCCGGCGCTCGGCTTCGGCACGTCGCTTTCCGACCGCAGCGAGACGCGAAACGCGGTCAAGGCCGCGGTCGAGATCGGGTTCCGCCACCTCGACGCGGCCGAGCGGTACCGCAACGAAGCGGACGTCGGCGCGGCGCTCCAAGAGTTGTTCGCCGCCGGGACCGTGCGTCGTGACGAACTGTTCGTCACCACCAAGCTGTGGAACAACAACCACCGGCCCGAAAGGGTCAAGCCCGCGCTGCAGGCCAGCCTGGACAGGCTCGGCCTGGAGACGGTCGATCTGTACCTGGTGCACACGCCGTTCGCGTTCCGGCCCGGCGACGACCAAGACCCCCGCGACCCGCACGGAGCGGTCGTCTACGACCACGGCGTCACGTTGGAGGAAACCTGGGCCGCGATGGAAGCCCTTGTGGACGAGGAGCTTTCGCGGGCGATAGGTCTGTCCGACATCGACGCGGCGGGCGCCCGCAAGATCGTCGAAACCGCCCGAATCAAGCCGGCGGTCGTGGAGGTCGAGTCGCACCCGTATCACCCGCAATGGGAACTCCACGAGTTGTGCAAGGAGCACGGGATCGTCCTGCTGGCCTTCGCCTCGCTGGGGCACGCGCTGGAACCGCGATTGCTCGACGACCCGCTCATCGTCTCGATCGCTCGGCGCGTCGGAAAGACCCCCGCGCAAGTGCTTTTGGCGTGGGGCATCCAGCGCGGCTCGGCCGTCCTCACCTCGTCCGTCAACCCGGCACGCATCGCCGAGAACTTCGACGTCAGCGCGCTTCCCGAGAGCGCGATCCGGGAGATCAACGAAAGCCTCGAAACTCGATACCGGTTCAATTCCGTTGTCGACGCCGGACAACCGGGGTTTGCCGAGGTGCCGCGGTGACATCAAGCGTCGGTTTCCACAGCGGCGAGTTGGCCGTCCAACGACAAGCCGGCGTCGAGGCGGAGGCCGCGCGGCTCGCGGCGATGGTCGGCCGCGGGCAACTACGCGCCGGCATGGCCGCGTTCCTCTCCGAGGCGCCGTTCGCGGCCATCGCCGCGCGGGACGGGTCCGGACGGCTTTGGACCTCACCACTATTGGGACCACCCGGCTTTCTGGCGGCCGCTTCGCCGGCCACCCTGCAGATCCGCACGGAGCTGCCGAGCGCCGATCCGCTGCACGGCTTAGCTTCAGGGCAGCCGGTGGGCGTCATCGCCATGAACTTCCTGACCCGCAGGCGCGCTCGCATCAACGGTGTCCTCAGCTCGACCGATGCCGGCGCGCTGACCGTCGACGTGGACCAGGCGTACGGCAACTGCCCGCAATACATCAACCAGCGCCGCGTTCGGGTCGACGGGGCGCCCGGCGACAACCGGGCCCGGCTGTACTCCGGAAAGACGTTGCGATCGGAGGACATTCGGCTCATCGAGGCGGCCGACACATTCTTTTTGGGTACCACCCACGCCACGGCCGGCAGTGACGCCTCGCACCGCGGGGGCCCGCAGGGGTTCGTCCGCGTTGCCGACGGGCGACTGTGGTGGCCCGACTACCCGGGCAACAACCTGTTCAACAGCTTCGGAAACCTGGCCGCCGACCCGTCGGCGGGCCTGCTGTTCGTCGACTTCGGCGCCGGGATCACGCTCCAGCTCTCCGGCAGCGCGACCGTCTGCTGGGACGACCCGGACGCGGCGGGCACCGGTCGCCGCGTGCAATTCACTCCGGAGTGGGTAATCACCACAGCGATACCCGCCCTCGGTGGGGCCGACCGCCGAGCCGCTAACGGAAAACCGGAATTAGACAATTAGATTTGTACCTATGCGGGACAACGACCGAGACGACCCGCGGTCCCAGCTCAACGAGATGACGACGGCTCGCGACCAGATGGAACAACTGGTGCGGGTCATCGTCGAGGTCGGCTCCGACCTGGATCTGGATTCGACGTTGCATCGGATCGTCGATGGGGCGATGCAGCTGACCGACGCCCGGTACGCGGCGCTGGGCATGCGGGCGCCCGACGGCACCCTGGCATCGTTCGTCCAGAGGGGAATCGATGCCGGCGAGGCCCGGCGGCTCGGCGACCTGTCGGTGGGCGAGGGCCTGCGCGTCGATGACCTGAGCACCCATCCGCAGGCGGCCGCGCTGCAGGCGCACGACCCGCCGCTGCGGGCGCTGCTCGGCATACCGATCACCGTGCGGGCGGCCGACTTCGGCAGCCTCTACCTGGCCGACGACCGGCCGGGCCGGGCGTTCACCGACTTCCAGGAGGCGGCCGTACGCGCGTTGGCCACGGCGGCGGCGGCCGCGATCGACAACGCGCGACTGTTCGAGCGAGAACGCGAATCTTCGAAATGGACCAAGGCCAGCCGGGAGATCACGACCGCGCTGCTGTCCGGTGACCCGCAGATGGGGCCGTTGCAGCTCATCGTCAACCGGGCGCTGGAGTTGGCTGACGCCGAACAGGCGATCTTGTTGGTTCCCCGGGAGCCCGATCTGCCCGCCGATGAGGTCGACACCCTGGTCGTGGCCGCCACGGCCGGCCGGTACGCCTCAGAGGTGATCGGCCGGCAGGTCCCCATGGACGCCTCCACCACGGGCGGCGTCGCGCGTCGCGGCCTCCCGCTGATCACCGATTCTTTCCAGTACCCAATCGAGGGGTTCACCGATGTCGGTGAACGCTCGGCGATCGTTATCCCGCTGATCGCAGACGGCAGGGTGCTCGGGGTGATTGCCGTCGCGCGCCAGCCGCAGCAGCAGGCGTTCGGCAGCGACTACCTCGAGCTCGTCAGCGACTTCGCCAGGCACGCCGCCATCGCCCTGGCGCTGGCCGCGGGCCGCGAACACGCGCTCAACCAGGAACTCGCCCAAGCCGACACCGTCGAGGACGCGGTGCACGCCGCGGCCGAGGAACTGCGCCGGCTGTGGCGGGCGCGCCGCGTCCTCGCCGTTACCTTCCCGACTCACGGGTCCGCCACCGAATCCGCCTCTGGTGAACCGTGGGTGGAATCGGTCGGCGAGCCCGCGCGGTGGGCCGACCTGCCGTCGGAGACCCGGCAGATGCTCAGCTCGTTGCGCGACGGCGACCTGCTGAGCCCCAACGCATCCGAGCGCGGCACGGCGGGGATCGCGCTGCAGCACCCCGACGGGGTGCTGGTCGTCCGGATCGACCTGGCCGAGCGACGGCCGTTCACCCTCGAGGACCAGACGCTGCTGACGGTGCTGGCGGGCCGCCTCGGCCAGGGCCTGCAACGCGTGCACCAGGTCGACCAGCAGCGCGAAACGGCCCTCGCGCTCCAACACGCGATCCTCGGCCCCGCCGACCTCCCGCACGGGTTCGCGGTTCGCTATGAGGCCGCCAGCCGCCCCCTGCAGGTGGGCGGCGACTGGTACGACGTCTTCGACCTGGACGACGGGCGCATCGCGCTGATCGTCGGGGACTGCGTCGGTCATGGCCTGGCCGCCGCCACCGTGATGGGGCAGGTGCGCAGCGCCTGCCGCGCGCTGCTGTTCGAGAACCCCAGCCCCAGCGCCGCCCTGGCGGGCCTGGACCGCTTCGCCGCGCGACTGCCCGGCGCCCAGTGCGCCACCGCCGTGTGTGCGGTGCTCAACCCCGACACCGGCGAACTGGTCTACTCGAGTGCCGGGCACCCGCCGCCCGTCCTGGTCGACGCCGACGGCAGCACCCGAATGCTTGACGATGGCCACACCATCGCGCTGGGAGTGCGAGCCGACTGGCCGCGCCCCGAAGCACGCGTGACCATCCCGCCGCGCGCGACGTTGCTGCTCTATACCGATGGGCTGGTCGAACGTCGCCGACGTCTGCTGCAGCAAGGCATTTCGCGCGCCGCCGAGCTCGTGCGGGAGGGCCGCGATTCCACACTGGAGGATCTGGCCAACCAGATCATGTCCGGATTGGCGCCGAGCGACGGCTATCAGGACGACGTTGTCCTCCTGCTCTACCGTCATCCGGCCCCGCTGGAGTTGGAGTTTCCCGCCGACGTCAGCCAGCTCGCCCCGACGCGTACCGCACTGCGCCGGTGGTTGACCCGGGCCAGGCTCGACGCGGATCAGACGATGAACGTGCTCGTCGCCGCCGGCGAAGCCGTCGCCAACGCCATCGAGCACGGTCACCGCCACAGCCCGGGCGGCATGATCAGCCTGGGCGCCACCATTTTGGTTGACCAGGTACGCCTGACCATCACCGACACCGGCTCCTGGAAAACTCCGCAGCCGGCCGCCTCAACGAATCGCGGGCGCGGCATCGCTTTGATGCGGGGGCTCATGGAAGACGTCACCATCAACCCCGAGGCCGCCGGCACCACGGTTCACCTATGCGCGAGGATCACCTGATGGCCACGTCGCTCACCCTCGACACCGCGCGCCGCCAGGACGGGCAGCTCGTGCTGACCGCGACGGGGGAGATCGACCTGAGCAACATCGACGCATTCAACCAAGCGCTCAGCAGCGCCACCGCCGAGGCCGATAGCAACGGCGGCATGTTCACCGTCGACCTCAGCGCGGTGGAGTATCTGGACAGCTCCGCCATCAACGCCCTATTCGCCCGGGCCGGCCACATCGACGTCATCGCCCACCCCCTGGTGATGCCCGTCCTCACCGTGAGCGGCATCACGGAGCTCGTCACCGTCGAACCCGCGCCGCCGGCAGTCGAACGCTGACGCGATGCTCCGTGGAAAGTCGGTACTCGTAACGGGTTCCACGTCCGGCATCGGCATGGGCATCGCGCGCGCGTTCGCCGCCGAGGGCGCGAACGTGACCCTCAACGGCTTCGGTGACCCGGCGGCCATTGAGCGGCAACGGCGCGACATCGAGGAGACGTTCGGCGTGACCGCTGCCTATTCTGCGGCCGACGTGACCAAGCCGCGGGAGATCGCCGACATGATCGCCGGTGCCGAAAAGGCCTTCGGCGCAATCGATGTCCTCGTCAACAATGCGGGCATCCAGTACGTGGCGAAGGTGGAGGAATTCCCGGTCGAGAAGTGGGACGCCGTCCTCGCGACGAATTTGTCGGCCGCCTTCCACACTTGTCGGTGCGCATTGCCCGGGATGAAAAGCCGTGGCTGGGGCCGGATCATCAACATCGCTTCGGCGCACGGCCTCGTCGCCAGCGCCGAGAAGGCGGCATATGTCGCGGCCAAGCACGGGCTCGTCGGACTGACCAAGGTGGTGGCGATCGAGACCGCCGACCACGGCATCACGTGCAACGCGATCTGTCCGGGCTGGGTGATGACGCCCCTGATCGCCCAGCAGATCCAAGCTCGCGCCGACGCGGCGGGCAAGACGTTCGAAGAGACCAAGCCGGAATTCGTCGGCGAAAAGCAGCCGATGACGCGCTACACCCAACCGGAGGACATCGGCGCGCTCGCGGTGTTCCTGGCCGGCGATGCGGCCGCCACCATCACCGGCGCCAGCTATTCGATCGACGGCGGCTGGACAGCCCAATAGGCGAAATACGTCACGGCGCCGAGCGTTTCGCTGCCCGGCGCAATAAAAGCCGTTTGACGGCTGTCGCTCGGGGCGCCGCCCGCGGATGAGGCTATTCGGCCGGTGCCGTTGCTGAAAAACGGAGTTTTCATAGGCATTTCGGCAATATCCGATTAAGATCCTATTGCTCCGGTCAACGGGCGACCGTCGCGGTGCACCGGCGGGAGGCACATATGTCATATCTGGTGACGGCTCCAGAACAACTGCAGTCTGCGGCCGAAGGTTTGTCCGGTATCCGCACGTTACTGTCCGGGTCCGCCGCCTCGGCCGCGGCGCCCACGACGGCGGTGGCCGCTGCGGCCCAGGACGAGGTATCTGCTTTGGTCGCAACGCTATTCAGCGATTTCGGCCAGGACTTTCAAGCCATCAGCGCCCAGGCCAACGCGTTTCACGAGGAGTTCGTCGGCTTGATTAGCGCGGGTGCGGGCGCCTACCTCGGCACCGAGGCGGCCAACGCCGCGGCCGCCGCCGCGGCCGACCTGGACCTCTCGTCGTTCCTCGGCGGCAGCGCGAGCCTGAACCTGAACGGCGGCGTGGTGACCCTGCCGCCGATCCTCGGTGGTGGCGTGTTCAGCGTGCCATCGCTCATCACCGGGGGCGTGCTGGATCTGCCGCCGATCTTGGGCGGAGCAGAATTGACCGTGCCCCCGATCTCGGCCGTCGGGTCCTCGATCGCGACCGCCTTGAGCCCGATCGTCACCGGCGGCGTGGTGGCCCTGCCCGCGTTCCTGGGCGGTGGCGAGCTGACCGTGCCGTCGATCCTCGTCGGCGGCGTGATCGACCTGCCCGCAACCCTCGGCGGTGGCGTGCTGGGATTGCCGTCGATCATCACCGGTGGGCTGCTGAGCCTGCCCTCCAGCCTGGGCGGCGGCGTGTTCACCGTGCCCCCGATCACCACCGTGTTGACGCCAATCCTCGACGGTGGCGCGGTGACCGTGCCAACGTTCCTGGGCGGGGGGCAGCTGAGCATCCCGTCGATTCTGACCGGCGGCGTGCTGAGCCTGCCCCCGATTGCCGGCGGCGGGGACGTGAGCATCCCGTCGATCCTGACGGGCGGCGTGCTGAGCCTGCCCTCGAGTGTCGGCGGCGGGGACGTCGGGATCCCCTCGATCATCACCGGCGGCACGCTGACCCTGCCCCCGAGCCTCGGCGGCGATCAGCTGACGGTGCCCCCGATCACCGGTAGCCTGCTGGGCCTCCTTCTCGGCTGACCGCAATCTCGAAGGCGCCGTTGATCACTCGGACGGCGCGGGCGTCATCGACCCGATGAAGTACGTCTCGTGACCGGTCGGGTAGCCGCCGCCGTTGGTGGCGATGTGAACGTGGTCGTAGTGGTTCAGCGTTTCGTTGCCCAGGTTCGACATCCAGCTCGGCGCGCCGACGCCCGGGTAGATCTTCTGGCGCCAGATCACGTGGTTGATTCCCCACCGTTTCGCGTTCGCCAGGGCGTACCCGGCGATTTCGTTGCCGAGCTGGATGCCTTCCGGGCTGGCGTGGTTGGGGATCATCACGTCGATCGCGAGCCCGTTGGGGTGCCACGGCAGGGGATCCTCGCGATAGCCATAGATGGTGGTGATCTCCGGGAACAGCACGCTGATGGCGCGGGCCGCCCAGATCGTCTTGACCTGCAACCGCTGCTCCGACGCGACGCCGGGAGACAACGGGAACAGGAATTGCTGGGCGGCGGCGGGCGCGCCCGCGGCCAGCTTTTCCACCTCCGCGGGGCTGGCGATCTGCGGCGCCGGACCCGCCGGCGGCGGCGCGGCGACCGGGCCGGGGGCGGCCGCGGCGATCGGCGGCACGGACGGCGCGGCCGCCTGGGCCGCGGCCGGATTGCCGGGCGGCTTGGCGCCCTGGGCGTAGATGGGCTTGGTGCCCTGGGCGTAGATGATGGCGGCCGAGACCACCAGCGAGGCCGCCAACGCCAACCAGCGGCTCCTGCCAATGGCTAACACGCCTTTGCGCACGAACAGCAGCTTAGCGCCGTGAGTGACGTCCGCGGCAATCTTTTTCGAAGAATCAGGGCACCATCCAGGACAGCACCGAGGCCTGCAGCCCCGACAGCGCGCAAATGAAGACCAAGAACAACAGGCTCCAAATGAGGACCCGGCGGAAGATGTCGCCTTCCTTGCCGTGCACGCCGACTGCCGCCGCACCGATGGCGAGGTTTTGCGGCGAGATCATCTTGCCGAGCACACCGCCGGAGCTGTTGCCGGCGGCCATCAGCACCGGGGACAGTCCCGCCTTGGTGGCGGCGGTCACCTGCAGGGCGCCGAACAAGGGATTCGACGACGTGTCGGATCCCGTCACCGCCACACCGAGCCAGCCCAGGATGGGGGAGATCAGCGCGAAGGCGCCCCCCGCCCCGGCCATCCAGGTGCCAAGGGTGATGGTCTGCCCGGACGCGTTCATCACGAATGCCAGTGCCAGCACGGCCATTACGGTGACGATGGCCCATCGCAGCTGATGCAGTGTCGCCCCGTAGGCGCGGAGCGCCCTGCCCACCGACAGGCGAAGCGCGACCATGGTGAGCACGCCGGCCACCAGCATCTGGGTCCCCGGCGTAGTGAGCAGATTCAAGGTGAAGTTCGGCAGCGACGACGGGGCGCCCTTGGCGGTGTAGAGGTGCAGGCCCGGCCAGTGCACGACGAAGGTCGCCTTGTCGAGGAGCCGCTTCACGGCCGAGATTTGGCAAATCACGAACACGGCGATGACGATCGCGTAGGGCGCGTACGCGCGCAGTACCTGGGCCTGGGAGTCGGGAGTCACGCTGCGCTCGGCGAAGTCCGGGGTCGGCGTCTCGGCCGCGCCGCCGGCAATCACCGGCGCGCCAACGTGTTCTGCGCGGCGGGGCCTGATGCGCACCACCGCGACGACCGCGCCCGCCGACAGCAGGGACGCGATCACGTCGGCCAGCGGCACCGACACGAAGTTTGAGGTCGCGTATTGGCCCAGGCCGAAAACTACGCCGCCCGCCACCGCGGGGATCCATGTTTCGCGGACGCCGCGCCGGCCGTCGACGATGGCGACCAGCGCCAGGGGGACGAAGACCGCCAGGATCGGGGTTTGGCGCCCGACCATCGCGCCGAGCGTGTCGGTCGGCAGCCCTGACGTCTTGGCGAGCGTGATGATGGGCGTGGCCATCGCGCCGAATGCCACCGGCGCGGTATTGGCGACCAGCGCGAGCACCGCCGCCTTGATCGGCTTGAATCCCAGCGCCAGCAGCATCACCGAGGTGACCGCCACCGGCGTGCCGAACCCGGCCAGCGCTTCGAGCAACGCGCCGAACGAAAACGCGATGATGATCGCCTGGATCCGGTGATCGTCACTGACCGTCGCGAAGCTTCGGCGCAGCACATCGAAATGGCCTGTCTCCACCGTCATCTGGTACACCCAGATCGCGTTGATCACGATCCAGAGGATCGGAAAGAACCCGAACACCGCGCCCTCGGCGCCCGCGAGTGCCGCCTGCCCGACCGGCATGCCGTAGACCGCGGTCGCGATCGCGATCGCGACGGCCAGCGACACCGCCGATGCCAGCCAGGCCCGCAGCCGCAACACCCCGAGCATCACGAACAGCGCGGCCAGCGGCAGGGCGGCCACCAGGGAGCTCCAAGCCAGCGAGTGGGCGACGGGATCGAGTATCTGGCGATACATGGTGCGCACCTTCCGGACGGAAGGGTGTACGCGCTGTCCGGTAACCAAACCCCTTGAGCGGCAACGGGACTCGATGGCCGGCGTGGCACGCCACCGTGAGGGAAGTCGTTGTCGTAACTGTGCTCTACAAGGCACTCTATATCCGCGCGCGTCAATCGCAGCGTTGCGTTTTGGTGCGGAGGCCTTTCGCGACGTTGTTAGCCGCGGCGCCTTTCAGCGTTCACTTCGAATTTATCCGGGCGACAGGCTCTTTGCGCCGCCACAGGTAGATGCCGAGCGCGAGGACCAGCACGAACGGTATGTCGGTGAGGAACTTGCTCCAGTAGTGATCGAACTCGGTGGCCGCCTGGGCGGCCATCAACAACCCGTGAACGAGATTGGCCCACATGGTGAAACTGAGAAACGACGTGTAGCCGTTTGGGTTGCCGGCGGCGCGCAGCAGGAAGATCCCCCACACGACGTAGATCACCAGCAGCATCGGGGGAACGTGCAAATGTTCGCTCCCGCAACGCACGTCGTTCCAGATCGTCCAGTTCAACGCGCCGCCGTGCTCGGCCAGCAGCGGCGACTGCGCGACGAAGCCGACGAACAGCGGCACAAAGATCGCCAGCGTCAGCACGCCGTAGATACGCAGAAACACCCGGAAAGCCCTCGGGCCTCGCGGCGGGGCTTGTTTGTCGATTCCGGTCGCGCTCATTTTTGTTGTCCTTTCTTCTACGCCATCACCGGCAAGTCGAAACGTCCCAGCGACGCGACGTCCATGAACGCCACGACGTGGGAGATGCCCTGTGCGGCAACGGTGAGCACGTGCAACGAGTGCAGCCGCTGCCCGCCGGCCGGACCGGTGTACAACGCCGCCGTCGGCTGCCCGTTGGCCGAGGTCCGGATGACCGACGCCCCGCCCAACACGCGCATCCGTCCCCCGAGGAACCCCCCGACGTCGTGCACACCCCGAAACCAGGTGAGAAATGGCGGCATTTCGTACATCGCGTCCTCGGTCAGCACTGCCATGAGCCCGGCCACGTCGGCGTTTTCGAACGCGGCCACGTACCGGTCGAGCAGCTCTCGTTGCCGGGCCTCCGACGGCTCGAGCACGCTGTCGTGGTCGGCCGGCAGCCGCGAACGCGCCCGCTGCAGCGCGCTGTTGACCGCCGCGACACTGAGCTCCAGCACAGCCGCGACCTCGGCCGCGCTCAGGCTCAGCACGTCGCGCAAGATCAGCACCGCCCGTTGGCGGGGCGTAAGCGCCTGCAACGCTGCGACGAACGCCAACCGCATTGTGTGACGCCCGGCGACCACCGCGGCGGGATCCGCCAGGGAGCCGGTCAGCGCCGAATCGGGCGCCGGCTGCAACCAGGCCAGCTCCGCCGAGCCGGCCTGCACGGCGGCGAAGACATCCATCGCCGGACCGGTGAGGTCCGACGGCAGCGGGCGGCGGTTGTGTCGCTCTATCCCCTTGAGGAAGGCGCGGGTGGCGATGCGATACAGCCACGTGCGCAGCGACGAGCGTCCCTCGAAACGGTCATAGGCGCGCCACGCCTCGAGGTACACGTCCTGCACGATCTCCTCGGCGTCGTCCAGCGAGCCGAGCATTCGGTAGCCGTAGGCGATCAGCTCGCGCCGGAACGGCTCGGCCAGCCGGCCGAAGTCCTCGTTGGTGTCAGTGGTGGTGGGCATGGCCGTCCGATGCTCCGTAGGTGTCGTGCCACGGCCAGGCGTTGATGTAGCGCTGGCGGCCCAGCGGGGTCAGGTCCAGCAAGCGGTAGGTGCTGAGCATGACGTCGGCGCCCACCCCGTAGGCCGAATAGGTGTGGAAGACCGCGCCGTCGTCTTGAACGAAAACGCTGATGCCCTGGCCGTCGGCGCCGTCGGCGGCCGCGTAGTCCAGGCCCTCCCGCAGCAGCGTGGCCTTGTCCTTGTAGTTGTATTCGACCGGCGCGACCGACTCGTCGCTGGTGACGTGGAAGTCGTAGTTGAAGTCGCTGCCGTGCGATGAGTAGAACGGCAGCCGCCAGCCCATCCGCGCCTTGAACCGGCTCAGCCGCGGGTACGGAGCCCGCGATACGAGCGCCAGCGTGGTGTCCGCGCCTTCGGTGAGGTGGACGGGGTCGGGCATGTTGTCGACGGCAAAGGAACAACTAGGGCAGCCGTCGTCGATGTCGTGCAGCCACATGAAGTGGTAGACGATTAGCTGGCTGCGGCCGTCGAACAGGTCGATCAGCCGTGCGCGGCCGCCGGGGCCCTCGAAGACGTAGTCCTTGTCGACGGGCACCGCCGGCAGGTCGCGGCGTTTCTCGGCCAGGGCGGCCAGCTGCCGGCTCGCGGCCTTCTCCTCGGCCAACAGCTCCAGCCGCGCGGCACGCCACTCCTGCCGGGGAGCGATGCGCGAAATCTTCATCGAGATCTGCCTCCTTTCACCAGATATTGAGGATCGGCCGGGCCGAAACTCATCGCTTCCTGCCGAAGTAGGCGCCGATCAGCACGGCGCGGCTGATCACCGGCGGTGTCGCGAGGCGCTTGTCCAGCTCGCGGTGGAACTCCCGGTCGGCGGCGCAACCCGCGAAGGGGTCTGCGGTGCCGTCGAACACGGCGACGTGCAGGAAACCCGTTAAGTCCTCGAACTGGAACGCCTGGTAGTCCAGGCCGCCGGGATCGCGGCCCCTGAGCTCGTCGACGACCCGCTCGATCAACGCCCGGTTGTGCGCGGCCGAGTTTGCGTTGGTGTGGTACTGCACCACGGCGGCTCTGCGCATTCCGGTCACCCCAATCGGCCCGTCCGCGCCAGCCGGCGCGGCAGGTCCTCGACGTCGCCGGTCGCGCCGATGACGGTGACCGGTCCACTAGGCATCCCGGTGGGCCTCCTGCGCTACCCCGAACGCGGTTCGGTGTTGGCCAATGAACGCTTCCAGCGACTGCGGCGCGACGCCGCCAATGGTTTCGACGACGTCGGTCACCGCGTCGAAACCACCGCGTTGGTGACTCTCGGCCACCCGCGAGAGGTGCTCGATCAAATACGGAGTCATGACGTCGACCTGCGCCAGGGCCTGCCTCCAGGCCTCGCCCGGGATGTCGACGTATTCGACGGGGCGGCCCAGCACCCGGCTGAAGACGCCGGCCTGCTGCGTCATCGTCAACGACGCCGGTCCGGTGGGCAGATACGTCTTGCCACGGTGCTCGGCCGGATCGATCAAGATGCCGACGATCACGCGCGCGAGGTCTTCGCCCCCGATCGGGGCGTGGGCCCCGCCGCCGTACGGAAGATAAATCTTGCCCTGGGCGCGAACGGTCGGGGCCGCGACGTTGAAGAGATTCTCCAGAAAAAACGGGGGCCGCAGGTGCGTGACGCCGATTCCGGAGCGGTCCAGCACCCGCTCGGCCACCCAATGTGCGCGAGCCGCGGGGCTGCGATGATCGGGGCCCGCCGTGATTTGAGACATGTTCACCACGGATTGCAAGCCCGCCTCCGCGCCGGCCACGGCGAAGGTCGCGGTGGCCTCCAGCAGTCCTTCGGCCAGCGGATACGTGAAGTACGCGCGCTGGACCCCGTCCAGCGCGGCGCGCACGTCGCGGTAGTCGCGGAGATCGCCGACGGCGATCTCGGCCCCGAGCCGCCTGAGTTGGTCAGCCCGTTCATCGGAGCGACGAACGAACGCGCGCACCGGCAGCCCGCGTGCGAGCAGTTGTCGTGCCGTGTAATTGCCAGTAGCTCCGTGGCTTCCGCCCGCACCCGCAATCAGGTAGCGCGTGGGCGTCTCCTGCGCCATCTTTGTTTCCTTTCGTCGGCAAACACGCTGAACGCCTATACAGAGGCGGCGTGCCGCTCAAACTCATCGGCGCTGTCATTTCCGGTGCGCCCGTTTCGTCGTACGAGGCCGACGTCGGGGAAGGAAGCCGTCATGCCCAGCACCTGACGGCTAGGGTATGACGGCCGGTCGGTGCTGGTGTGGCTCCAGGGACCTGAACTGGAACGCTGTGGAGAAGGAGTGTCGTGCTGTCGAGAATCACCGGTCTCGCCATCGTCGCGCCGCGCCGCGTCATCGCCGCTGCCGTCTTCGTCATGATCGCCACCGCGATCTTCGGCATCCCGGTGAGCAAGTCCCTCCTGCCCGGCGGGTGGTTCGATCCCGGCGCGGAATCGTCGCGGGCGTCGGCATTGCTCTCCCAGAAGTTCGGCCAGGGCGACATGGTCATGCTGATCACGGTGACCTCCGACAGCGGCGCGCGGGCCCCCCGGGCGACGGCGGTCGGCACCGATCTCGTTCGGCGGCTGCAGAATTCGCCCCACATGGGGCAGGTGCAATCCGCGTGGACCGCGCCACCGGCCGCGGCGCCCGCGTTCGTCAGCAAGGACGGCAAGACGGGCCTGATCGTGGCCGCGATTTCCGGCGGCGAGGCCAACGCCCAGAAAAACGCCGAGCGCCTATCGCACGAACTCGCCCACGACCGCGACGGCGTCACGGTGCGCTTCGGCGGCGAGGCAACCGTCACCTGGGAGGTGGACGAGCAAACCCGGGACGACCTCTTGGTCATGGAATCGCTGGCGCTGCCGCTGAGTTTTGTGGTGCTGGTCTGGATCTTCGGGGGGTTGTTCGCCGCGGCGCTGCCGGTGGCCGTCGGCGGGTTCGCGATCCTCGGTGCGATGGCATCGTTGCGCGCGGTCTCGCTGTTCGCCAACGTGTCGATCTTCGCGCTGAATCTGACCGTCGCGATGGGCGCCGCGCTGGCAATCGATTACACGCTGCTTATCCTCAGCCGCTTTCGGGATGAGTTGGCGGACGGCCAAACTCGCGACGCGGCGCTGATCCGCACGATGGCGACGGCCGGCCGCACGGTGTTGTTCTCGGCGCTGACGGGGGCGCTGTCGATGCCACGATGGCGCTGTTCCCGCAATACTTCCTGAAATCGTTCGCCTATGCGGGTGTCGCGGTGGTCGCGTTCGCGGTGGCCGCCGCGGTCGTCGTGACGCCGGCGGCGATCGCGCTGCTGGGCGAGCGACTCGATTCGCTGGACGCACGCCGGCTCGCGCGGCGGCTCCTGCGGCGGCCCGCGCTCGAGCCGGCTCCGGTCGAGCGCCGCATTTGGTATCGATGGACGAGGTGCGTCACGCGCCACGCGGCGCCGATCGTGATCGCCATCGTCGCGCTGCTGTTGCTGCTCGGCTCACCCTTCCGCGAGGTGCGGTGGGGCGTCGTCGACGACCGGGTCCTGCCCACCTCGGCGTCGGCGCGCCAGATCGGCGACCAGTTACGCGCCGGCTTCCCGGGCAGCGGTGTCCCCGACGTTACCGTCGTGCTCCCGAACGCGACCGGACTCGGCCCGGCCGACCTCGACGCCTACGCCGCCGCGCTGTCGCGGGTCCCGGACGTGTCGTCGGTATCCGCGCCGGGCGGCACGTTCGTCGGCGGCCGGCCGGCGGGGCCGCCGACGGGGCCGTGCGCCGTCACAGACGGCGCCGCCTTCATGACCGTGGGCACGACGGCGCCGCTGTATTCCGCCGCCTCGAACGCGCAGCTGGACCGGCTGCACGCCGTCGCGACCCCGTCGGGGCGGCCGGTGCAGCTCGCGGGCGCCGCGCAGAGCAATCGCGACACCGTGCACGCGATCACGACGCACCTGCCGCTGGTGCTCACCATCATCGCCGTGATCACGCTGGTGCTGGTCTTCCTGATGACCGGGAGCGCGGTGCTGCCCTTCGAGGCGCTGGTGACGAACACCCTGTCGCTGGCCGCGGCATTCGGCGCGGTGGTGTGGGTGTTTCAGCAGGGGCACCTCGGCGGGCTCGGCACCGCGGCGACCGGCACGATCGGGGTCGACCTGCCGGTGTTGTTGTTCTGCATAACTTTTGGGCTTTCCATGGACTACGAGGTCTTCCTGATCGCGCGGATCCGCGAGTATTGGCTCGCCTCACACCGGGGCTGGGGCGCGAACGACCGGAGCATCGCGCTCGGCGTGGCCCACACCGGCCGGGTGACCACCGCCGCGGCGCTGATCATGGCGATCTCCTTCGTGGCGCTGATGGCCGCGCAGGTGTCGCTCATGCGGCTGTTCGGGTTCGGGCTCACGGTCGCGGTGCTGGTCGACGCGACGCTGGTGCGGATGCTGCTGGTGCCCGCGGTCATGTACGTCCTCGGCCGGGCCAACTGGTGGGCGCCCGAATGGTTGGCCCGGCTGCATGACCGGGTCGGGTTCAGCGAGAGCGGGACGGTTACTCAAACAACCGATTAGCGGGCGATCAGCCGCCGGATGTTGTTCGGCGTGCAAAGCGGGCCGCGGCGGGGCGAGCCCGTCTGATCAAACGGCGATGGCCTGATCGGCCGCCGGCTCGGAGAGCGGTCGGCGGCCGGTCAACAGGAGCAGCGCGAGTTCCTGCGCCGCGAACCGTTCGACGAGAAGGGGGACGTACTCGCGCACCGGCCTGCCCTCGAACCGGGCATGAACACCCCCCACGACCGCGGTCACGGTTTCGGCCGGGATGGTCGAATACTTGCTGGTCAACCGATCGGCCACCTGAGCGATGATCGTCTGTTCACTCAACTCGATCACCGCGCCAGATTCGCATGGGCTTCACGGCGAAGTCAAACACCGTTAACGACGCGCCCGCGGGCCCTTCGGCGCGCCATAGCTGAGTATTGTGTACTATACCGAGAATGGCGGAAAAACTCCCGGCCAAGCTGGCCGGCCACCCCACCGTGAAGAAGGTGAGCTCCCGCCAGAAGCGGAGCCCCGGCGTGCTCGACGCCGATTGGCTGAGCGAGCTGTGCCTGGCCGCCGGCGCCGACGACGTCGCGTTCGCCGGCGTGGACAACCCCGATCTGGCATCAGAGGTCGAGCATGTCCAGGCCGCGCTGCCGGGGGCCAGGAGCTACATCTCGCTGGTGGTCAAGATGAACCGCGACAATGTCCGCTCGACGGCCCGCAGCGTCGCGAACCAGGAGTTCCACCGCAGTGGCGAAATCCTCAACGAGTCGGCACACCGCATCGTGCGCCGGCTGCAGGACGCCGGTTATCGGGCCCTGAACCCGTCGGCGACGTTCCCGATGGAGATGGACAACTTCCCCGGCCGCATCTGGGTGGTGGCGCACAAGCCCGTCGCCGTCGCCGCGGGCCTTGGCGTTATGGGCATCCACCGCAACGTGATTCACCCCAGGTTCGGCAACTTCATCCTGCTCGGCACGATCTTGGTGGACGCGCCGATCAGCAGCTACGGCGAGCCGCTGGATTACAGCCCTTGCCTCGAGTGCAAGTTGTGCGTGGCGGCGTGTCCGGTCGGCGCGATCGGAAAGGACGGCGATTTCGACTTCGTCTCTTGCTCGGTGCACAACTACCGAGAGTTCATGGGTGGGTTCACCGACTGGGTGCAGACCATCGCGGACAGCGCCGACGCGGACGACTTCCGTTCGCGGGTCAGCGATTCGGAGAACGCGTCGATGTGGCAGAGCCTGTCGTTCAAGCCGAACTACAAAGCCGCCTACTGCCTGGCGGTGTGCCCGGCGGGGGAGGAGGTCATCGAGCCCTACCTCGAGAACCGAAAGGGTTTCATGGACTTGGTGCTGAAACCGCTTCAGGACAAGAAGGAAACCCTGTACGTGCTGCCGAACTCGCGGGCGAAGGCGCACGCCGAACGCCGCTATCCGCACAAGCCGGTGAAGGTCGTCGACAGCGGTATCCGGGGCCGCTAGGGATTGAGGGCGACAACGTCTACGTACGCGCCTCGAGTGCCGCCGGTTTCCAGCGAGGTGACGGAAGACCAGGTGGACCTGTGGTCCGCGTGACCGGCGCGCGCGCCTTACCCGGTGGTCGTCCGGTATTGCGGGCAGTACGCGGACGACGACAGCCCCAGGAAGAAGCCGGCCTGCCTGGCCGAGAGGTTCGCGTCCTTCATCAGCTTCATCACCAGCAGGGGGCGCGTCGTGCCCTGGTCGAGCAGGGCACACATGTTGCGGCCCAGCTGGATGGCCACGGTGTTGTCGGAGATCGGGATCGCCTGGCTCGCAAGGGCCGCGATGAAAGCGTCATCGTTCGGGTCGGCCGACGCCGGCGCGGCGGCGCACAGCACGGCCGCGATGAATGTCGACCACGTCGCAAGACCTACCCTCGCGTGGGCCACGGTTCCTCATTTATGCGGGCGAATTTGCGTCCAGTCAAAAATAACGCGGCCGCACCTCAGGGCGACAGCAGAAAGTCCTCAGACGCGAAGTCGGGCTCACATCATCGGCGGGAACGGGACCATCCAGTTCATCGAGTTGTCGGTCTTTCCCCGGTATTGGGGGCAGTAGGCGGCCACAGAAAGTCCGACGAAGTAGCCGGCTTGCTTCGGGTTGAGATCGGTGTCCTTCACTATCCGCATCGCCGCCGCGGTCGACGGCTCGCCCTTATCGAATGCGGCGCACACCGTGTGACCCATCGAAACGGCGGTGCCCCGGTCGGACATGGCGATCCCGTTTTTCGCGAGGGCCGCGACGAACGCGTCGTCGATCGGCTCCGCCGAGGCGGGCGCCGCGCCGAGCAGCGCGACCGCGGACAGTAGGACCCCGCAGGCCGTCGACCACGCGCTCGTGCCGGTCATGGCCTCCCTCGAAACGGGTGAATCGGCTCCAAGTCAAGAACGACTTGGTTGAACGGTAACCGAAATCTGCACATCCCTCTCGCCGAGCGGCCGCAAGAATTCCGCAAGAACTTCGCGACGAAGCGGCAAGCGCCCGGGAGCAACGTATGGGTTGCCGGTCACGGCCACCGGCCCGCACGAAAAGTTCGCGAGAAAAGTGTCCGACCGCGGGGGAGCGGTGGCTCTTACCAATGCGAGCGGCCCACCGGGCCCCGGTCGGAGATCTTGGGACCGGTAGCGGCCCGGTACGGGTCAACTTGCACACAACTACAGACCACTAAACCCGAGAGGAAACCCCGGTGAGCACCGACCTCGACAACGCGCCGACACAGCGCACGCGCGGCATCAGCACGCTGACCCCGGTGAGCGAGCCCCGCATCGCTCACCGCGGCTGCTACGCGTCGGGATCGCGCGCGCTCGCGGTGACCGAGACGTCGACGCTCCCCCGGATCAGGGTCGTCGCCCCCGCCGCCACTCCGGTGCCCGCGGCAACCAAGGCTCCGCGCAAGTGGCAGGGCCTCTACGCGCTGAAGCCGTGGTACACCCGCCGCTTGACCCCGATCGTGAACGTCGCGGTGCGCCGGAACATCTCACCGGACGTCTTCACCCTCGCCGGCGTGCTGGCGGCGGGCGTGGCCGGAGTGACGGTCGCGCTGGGATGGTGGCCCCTGACGGCCGTGTTCCTGGCGCTGCGGCTGGCCGGGGCCAACCTCGACGGCGCGGTCGCCCGCGCTCGCGGCGTGAGCCGGCCGTGGGGATTCGTCGTCAACGAGATCGGCGATCGCGCCTCGGACCTGTTGACCTTCGCGGGCCTCGCGGTGTGGGCGGCGCGGCAGCGCGGCCCGGGCCTGCACTGGCTGTCCTGGCCGGTGATCATGGTGCTGGTGGCCGCGCTGGCCGCGACGCTGCCCACTTTCGCCTCGCTGGCCGGAGCCGCCGCCGGCGCGCCGCGCCGCAACGGTGGCCCGCTCGGCAAGACCGAGCGCTGCCTGTTCGTTTTCTTGGCCACCGCCTTCCCGGTCATCCTGCCGGTGGTGTCGACCCAGCTGGTGAACGGCTCGCTGATCACCACCGCGCTGCGGCTGCGGGCCGCCCACCGGGAGCTGGCGGCCAAGCGCCAGGACGGGCCGGCCGCGCAGGCCGCGCAGGAATTGGCGGTGCTGGCATCATGACCGCGACCCGGATCAGCAGCGTGCTGCGACACCGGCTGTGGCGGGCGGTGTGCGCCGTGTCCGGCGGGCTGACCGTCACCGGCCGCTGGCGCGTGCCGGGCGGCTGCGTGGTGGTGGCCAACCACTCCTCGCACGCCGACACCGCGGTGCTGCTGGCCGCGCTGCCAGCCGGCACCCAGCCGGTGTTCGCCGCGGCGGCCGACTACTGGTTCGACGTGCCGGTGCGCCGGTTCGTTGCGTCCTCGCTGATCGGCATTCTGCCCGTGCGGCGGTCCGGGAAGGACACCTACGCCCAGCTGCTGGCCGCGGCCCGACCGGCGCTGAAGGCCGGACGCACCGTCGTCATCTACCCCGAGGGCACCCGGTCGACGGACGGGAACATCGCCGAATTCCGTTCCGGCGCTGTCCGGTTGGCGCGCGACTGCGGCGTGCCGATCGTCCCGGTCGCGGTGCTGGGCACCGCGGAGGTGCTGCCCAAGGGCGCGAGCTTCATCTCCCACGCGCCGATGCAGGTCCGCATCGGGGGGCCCGTCGACCCGGCGCTCACGTCCGCGGCGCAGCTGCGGGAGCAGGTCATCGGCTTGCGGGACGGCTTCTCTCCCCAGCCGCTCGATCTGCTGCACGCCGCGTGACGCGGCCGGTCAGCCGAGGAGATAGGCCAGCGGGAGGACCAGCAACAGCGAATCGATCCGGTCGAGCAGGCCGCCGAAGCCCGGCAGCCAGGTACCCGCGTCCTTGACCTGGGCCTGCCGCTTCACCATCGATTCGACGAGGTCGCCGAGCACCCCGCCGAACGCCACCGCCACCAGCAGGCCGAGGGTCATCGTGCCCAGCAAGGTCAGCACCAGAAACGCGCCCACCACCGCGCCGACCAACCCGCCGACAGTCTTGTTGGGGCTCAACGGGGACAACGGCTTTCGCGCCCACCGGAAGTAACGCAGCCCCTTCCCGCCACACCAGGCCGCGACGTCGGTGGCCGCCGCCGCGAAGCACACCAGATAGGCGTCGGACCACAACGTCACCAGGTGCGCCAAGGACCAACAGATCCACACCGAACCGAACGCGGTGAAGGTGGTCCGCCTGCTCCCGTGTTCGACATCGCCGCTGAACACCGAGGGCAACGCGCATGCCAGCACGATGATCGGCGCGAGCCGCAGCAGCGGCGGATGCAGCCAGGCCGCAAGCGGATACAGCACGGCCAGCGCCAGCAGCAGGTACGTGTCGACCTTGCCGAGTTTCACCAGGCGCGCGTACTCGAACACCGCGACCACGGCCAGCGCGGCCGCCAGCGTCGCGGTGGTGCCCCGCCCAATCCAGATCGGGATGCCGACCACCGGCGCGATCATCACCCACGTCGTCCACCGCCGGATCAGTTCACGCCGGCGCGACGCCAGCACCACGACGCCGGCGATCACCAGGATCACCACGGTGACCCACAGGAAGAACACCGACCGCGCGTACAGGTGCACGTGCAGCGGACCGATGTCGAAGTTGAGCGGCAACCGCCGATCGATGTGCAGGATCCGCAGGTAGTAGTCGACCAGCATCAGCGTGGACCGTCCACATCAGCCTCCCAGCAAACTGCGGTCCAGGAAACGATAAGCCGTCCTGGCCGATCCAGGAAATGAAATCGCGGTATCGGGCTCGGTGTCGGCTACCTACGGTCGGGGCCGGGGCGCGCGCGTGGGTACGGCTCGCGGTAGGGTCAAAGAAGTGTGTGGACTCACCGGTGAGGTTCGACTCGACGGCCGGGTTCCCGACCTAGCGGCGGTGTCAGCAATGGCTGCCGTCATGGCGCCCAGGGGGCCGGACGCGGCGGGGGCCTGGTCACAGGGCCGGGTCGCCCTGGGTCATCGCCGCCTCAAAATCATCGACCTGACCGAAGCCGGCGCACAGCCGATGGTCGACTCGGAGCTCGGCCTGGCTGTCGCCTGGAACGGCTGCATCTACAACTACAAGGAACTGCGGCGCGAGCTCACTGACCACGGCTACCGATTCTTCTCGCACAGCGACACCGAGGTTCTGCTCAAGGCCTACCACCGCTGGGGCGACGACTTCGTCAGCCATCTGTACGGGATGTTCGCCTTCGTCATCGTCGAACGCGACAGTGGGCGGGTGCTGCTCGGCCGGGACCGGCTCGGCATCAAACCGCTGTACCTGAGCGAGGACGGTCATCGGATCCGGTTCGCGTCGACGCTTCCCGCGCTCATGGCCGGTGGCGGCCTGGACACCCGGATCGATCCCGTTGCGCTGCACCACTACATGACGTTCCACTCGGTGGTGCCGCCGCCGCTGACGATTCTGCGCGGCGTGCGCAAGATCCCGCCCGCCTCGCTGCTCGCCATCGAGCCCGACGGCCGGCGCAGCACCACCACCTACTGGACGCCGGACTTCACCAGGCGCGCCGACCGCTCCGATTGGTCGGAACGCGACTGGGAGGACGCGGTGCTGTCCACGCTGCGGGTCGCGGTCGAGCGCCGGCTGGTGGCCGACGTCCCCGTCGGCTGCCTGCTGTCCGGCGGGGTCGACTCCAGCCTCATCGTCGGTCTGCTCGCCGAGGCGGGCCAGCACGGGCTGTCGACGTTCTCGATCGGCTTCGAGTCGGCGGGCGGCGTCGAGGGCGACGAGTTCCGCTGGTCGGACATCATCGCCCGGCGATTCGAAACCGACCACCACCAGATCCGCATCGGGACCGACCGGATGCTGCCCGCGCTGGACGGCGCGATCGCCGCCATGAGCGAGCCGATGGTCAGCCACGATTGCGTCGCGTTCTACCTGCTGAGCCAGGAGGTCGCGCGTCACGTGAAGGTGGTGCAGTCGGGTCAGGGCGCCGACGAGGTGTTCGCGGGCTACCACTGGTACCCGCCGATGGGTTCGCCGGCGGCCGCGACGCTGGACGGGGCGGTCGCCGAATACCGCGGCGCCTTCTTCGACCGCGATTCGGCCGAGCTGGCGGGCCTGCTGGGGTCGGGCAACCTCGCGCCGGGCGACCCCAGCCAGCGCTTTGTCTCCGAACACTTCGCGCGCGCCGGCGCCGAAACCGGCATCGACCGCGCGCTGCGGCTGGACACGACCGTGATGCTGGTGGACGACCCGGTGAAACGGGTGGACAACATGACCATGGCCTGGGGATTGGAGGGCCGGGTTCCGTTCCTCGATCACGAGCTGGTCGAGCTGGCGGCGACCTGCCCCCCGGAGCTCAAGATCGCCCACGACGGCAAGGGTGTCCTCAAACAGGCTGCGCGACGGGTGATCCCGTCGGAGGTCATCGACCGGCCCAAGGGCTACTTCCCGGTCCCCGCGTTGACTCACCTCGAAGGGCCCTACCTGGACATGGTTCGCGACGCGCTCTACGCGCCGGTCGCCAAGGAGCGCGGGCTGTTCAACTCCGAAGCGGTCGACGCCCTGCTGGCCGACCCGAACGGCAAGCTCACCCCGCTGCGCGGCAACGAACTCTGGCAGATCGCCCTCCTCGAGCTGTGGCTGCAGCGTCATGGCGTGACGGGCCCGGCCGCATGACCGCCGTCGACCCCTCCGAGGATCACACCGAGGCCATCACCATGGGCCTGCACGACGCCTCCCCGCCGGAGCTGGTCGACGCGATGGCCAAGGATGTCGAGCTCGAAATGGGTTGGGGCCGACTGATTTTCGGCCAGACCTTCGCGGACGCGGAGACCCTGGCCGAGACCCTGCGCCGCGAGGTCGCCGGGCGGCGCGACATCTGCATCTACGCGCGCGAGTCCCACGTGGTGGTCGCCGGGGCGCCGACCGAACTTTTCATCGACCCGAGCCACACCTACCGGCTGCGCTTCACGGGCCATCCAGACGAGGAACGGCTGGCGCCGTCGCCGGTCGGCATGACGGTGCGCACCCTGAACGACCCGGACGACGCCGATGCCATGAACCGGGTGTTCGTGCGGTGCGGCATGGTGCCCGCGCCGGTCGAGACGATCTGGGACAACCACCTGCACCAGGATGCGGTCACCTACCTGCTCGCGGTGCGCGACGACGACGGTGCCGTGGTGGGCACCGTGACCGGCGTCGACCACGAGTTGCTCTTCTCCGATCCCGAGGAGGGCTCGAGCCTGTGGACGCTGGCCGTCGATCCCGCCGCGGCGCTTCCCGGGGTGGGTGAGGCCCTGACCCGGGCGGTGGCCGATCACTTCCGGCGCGCGGGCCGGGCCTACATGGACCTGTCGGTGGCGCACGACAACGCCGCGGCCATCGGCCTTTACGAGAAGCTCGGCTTCGTCCGCGTTCCGGTGCTGGCCATCAAGCGGAAGAACGCGATCAACGAGCCGCTGTTCACCGCGCCCCCGGAGACCGTCGAGGACCTCAACCCCTACGCGCGGATCATCGCCGACGAGGCGATGCGCCGCGGAATCTGGGTCGAGGTCCTGGACGCCGAGACCGGCGAGATGCGGCTCACCCACGGCGGTCGCAGCGTGATCACCCGCGAATCGCTGTCCGAGTTCACCTCGGCGGTCGCGATGTGCCGTTGCGACGACAAACGTTTGACGCGGCGGCTGGTCTCGGAGGCGGGCATCACAGTGCCGCGCGCGCGCCTGGCCACCTTCGACGACGGCGACTTCGCCTTCCTGCAGGAGGTCGGCGAGGTCGTCGTGAAACCCACCCGCGGGGAGCAGGGCAAGGGGATCACCGTGGGGGTGTCGGCCGAACGGGGCCCCGACGAGCTCGCCGCGGCGGTGGCGCGGGCGCGCCAGCACTACCCGGAGGTCCTCATCGAGGAACGCGTCGACGGTGACGACCTCCGCCTGGTGGTGATCAACGGCCGGGTCGTCGCCGCCGCGCTGCGCAGGCCGCCCGAGATCATCGGCACGGGTGACCACACCGTGCGGGACCTGATCGCGGCCGAGAGCCGCCGCCGCTCGGCGGCCACCGGGGGCGAGTCCAAGATCCCGATCGACGACATCACCGAGGCGACCGTGGCCGAGGCCGGCTGGCAGCTGGACGACGTACTGCCGCAAGGGAATCGGCTGCGCGTGCGGCGCACCGCCAACCTGCATCAGGGCGGCACGATCCACGATGTCACCGCCCAGGTGAACCCGGAACTGTGCCGCGTCGCGGTGGCGGCGGCCGAGGCGATCGGCATCCCGGTGACGGGCATCGACCTGCTGGTGCCCGACGTCACCGGGGCCGACTATGCGTTCATCGAAGCCAACGAGCGACCGGGGCTCGCCAACCACGAACCCCAACCCACGGCCGCGGCATTCATCGACTACCTGTTCCCCGGTCAGCCGGGCCAGCCACCGGCGTGGACTCCCGAGGAGTCGCGCTCTGACCGGGACTGAGCTTGCGATACGCCTTGTTTGGGTAGTTCTCTGCTCACCCGGATAGGAGTCATATGAGCGCAGGCGTGCAAACCGGCACCATCACCACCCATATCCCGGCGCGGCTGGACCGGCTGCCCTGGTCGCGGTTTCACTGGCGCGTCGTCATCGGACTTGGCGGCGTCTGGATCCTCGACGGCCTCGAGGTCACCATGGTGGGCAACGTGTCGTCTCGCCTCACCGAGAAAGGCAGCGGCATCGGCCTCAACCCCGCGCAGATCGGTGTGGCGGCGGCGTTCTACATCGCCGGGGCCTGCCTGGGCGCGCTCGTGTTCGGTCACCTGACCGACCGGTTCGGGCGGCGCAACCTGTTCATCCTGACGCTCGTGGTGTATCTGACCGCCACCGTCGCGACCGCGTTCGCCTTCGCGCCTTGGTATTTCTTCATCGCCCGCTTCTTCACCGGCGCGGGCATAGGCGGCGAGTACGCCGCGATCAATTCGGCGATCGACGAATTGATCCCCGCCCGGGTGCGCGGTCGGGTGGACCTGGTGATCAACGGGACCTACTGGCTGGGCTCGGCCGCCGGCGCGGCCGGGGCGCTGGTCCTGCTGGACACGTCGAACTTCGCGCCGAACATCGGCTGGCGGCTGGCCTTCGGCGTCGGCGCCATCTTCGGCATCTTCGTCCTGCTGGTCCGGCGCAACGTTCCCGAGAGTCCGCGCTGGTTGTTCATCCACGGTCGCGCGGAGGAGGCCGAGCGGGTGGTCGGCGAGATCGAAGGCGAGGTGCGGCGGGGGAGCGACAAACCGCTGCCCGAACCGGCGGGCCGGCCCCTCAAAGTTCGTCAGCGCGAGACGATTTCGTTCCGGGAAATCGCGAGGGTGGCGTTCACGATGTATCCGCGTCGCGCGGTGCTGGGGCTTGCGCTGTTCATCGGGCAGGCATTCCTCTACAACGGCGTCACGTTCAACCTGGGCACGCTGTTGAGCGGCTTCTACGGTGTCCCGTCCGGCAAGGTGCCGGTGTTCTTCATCCTCTGGGCGGCAAGCAATTTCATCGGGCCCCTGGCGCTGGGGCACCTGTTCGACACCATCGGCCGCAAACCGATGATCACGGCGACCTACATCGGCTCCGCCGTGGTGGCCGTCGTCCTCGCGGTCGTGTTCGTCACCCAGACCGGCGGCGCCTGGACGTTCATCGCGATCCTGGCGGTGGCGTTCTTCCTGGCGTCGGCGGGCGCCAGCGCGGCGTACTTGACGGTGAGCGAGATCTTCCCGATGGAGACCCGGGCGCTGGCGATCGCGTTCTTCTACGCGGTGGGAACGGCGATCGGCGGCATCAGCGGCCCGTTGTTGTTCGGTCAGCTGATCGATTCCGGACAGCGCGGTCAGGTGGCCTGGTCGTTCCTCATCGGCGCGGCGGTAATGGCGATCGCGGGCCTGGTCGAGCTGTGGCTCGGCGTCGCGGCCGAACGGCGCCCGCTCGAGGAGCTGGCGATGCCCTTGACGGTGGCCGACGCCGAGCGCGAGGAATAGCCGCCGCCAGCGATAGCCGTTGCGTTGGGTGTGCATCGTGGGCGTTGCGTGTGAGCCCCGGGCGGGCAAATCGCCGAAATTCCGCCCCAGGCGCCCACTGAAAACCGCTGGTTCACACTCAAAACCCTCAGCTCACGTTCGACACGACGACGCGCAGGGAGATCCCCGCCACATGCTCCGTCCAGCCGCGGGCGACGGCCGTTTCGGGAGTGCCGGCAGGAATATAGAAAGCAATATAGAATATAGACATGGCGTTGAGCATCAAAGATCCGGAGGCCGATCGGCTCGCCAGGGAACTCGCGGCTCGAACAGGCGAGACTTTGACGGAGGCTGTCGTCGTGGCGTTGCGGGAACGACTCGCTCGCGAGACCGGGCGCACGAGGTCCATACCCCTGCGTGAAGAGTTGGCCGCCATCCGCCGTCGCTGCGCGGCGCTCCCGGTCCTCGACGGCCGAAGCGCGGATGAGATCCTCGGCTTCGACGAGCACGGTTTGCCCTCCTGATGGTGATCGACACTTCAGCGCTGGTTGCGATGCTGACCGATGAACTCGAGGCCGACCGGTTCGAGGCGGTTGTCGCGGCAGACCCCGTCCGGCTGATGTCGACAGCGTCGTACCTGGAGACGGCGATCGTGATCGAAACGCGATTCGGTGAGCCCGGAGGGCGCGAGTTGGATCTGTGGTTGCATCGGGCCGCCGTCGACCTTGTCGGCGTCGATGTCGATCAGGCCGATGCCGCCCGAGTCGCCTACCGAAGGTATGGCAAGGGGCGCCATCGCGCCGGCCTCAACTATGGTGACTGCTTCTCCTATGCGCTTGCCAAGATCAGCGGCGAGCCCCTCCTCTTCAAAGGCAACGACTTCAGGCACACCGACATCGGAGTGGCGCTCGCTGAGTGCTAGTCGACCGAGTCGAGCGTTGCGAC
Source organism: Mycobacterium sp. NGS69 (assembly GCF_059812165.1). Lineage (NCBI taxonomy): Bacteria > Bacillati > Actinomycetota > Actinomycetes > Mycobacteriales > Mycobacteriaceae > Mycobacterium > Mycobacterium sp. NGS69. The sequence continues at coordinate 135,018 of NZ_JCALCD010000010.1, read as the reverse complement.
TCCTCTGCGCCAAGCGTTCAACACGTCCTCGACGCGTGGGCGCACCCGATCTCGGGCTCTTGCGCGGTCAACGCCCGACATCAGCAGCTGGTCGTAGTTCGTGTCGAGGTGTCGGACGGATGCCGCGACCGCGAGGCGGAGGGCGGCCGGGTCGAATGCTCGCGCGGCGGCGCTTCGACCGACCCGACCGCTACCGCGCATCGCCGCATGCCGCGCTATGTCGTCGGCCCGGGCAGGAGGACAACCCGGAAACAGCTCACGGATCGCGGCGGCGAACTCGGCCTGCAACTCTAGATCCTCCGATGCGCGCCGTGCCTGGTCCCGCTCTCGGCGACGGGAGCGGGCTTCGGCATCCGATAGGCACTCGAGCTCGGCACGTTCGATTGCGTCGGCCTCTGCCAGAATGCCCTGCCGCTCATAGCGATTGCGCGCACGGCTCCACCGCACCACGACGGCCGACAGGCCGCTGCTTTTTTGGGCGCGTCTAGTCAGCGCGGCGTCACCGGACGGCAGGAAGACGAGGTGACCGAGGTCGGCGCAGTCAAGGCACAGGGGCCCGCCGTCTTCCATCTTCAGCAAGCCGCCGCTGCCCCTGCAGGAGATGCACGTCCACTTCTTGACGGGCGAGATCACCAGGAGATCCGGCGACCGGTCGTTCGGCTTGGTCATAAGGGCTTTCTCGCATTCGGGTGTGCACGGTGGACCCAGACACAGCCCGCGTCTCATGATCGAAACCATCGCGGAGCCACCGTTGACATCGGCGTAACAAGTTTGCCATCGAACGTTCCTACTGTTGGGCGGTCCACTTTCCGGCATGGAAATCGTGGGCCCCCCACAGCGATAGGAACTCAATTGAGCGGAAACGCGGTTCGCCTGCAGGCGATCAACAACGTCGAGGCGTATGTCCCCCCAGCCATCAGTTTCGTAGCTGGCGAAGCCCCCGGCGAGATCTTCGGCTCCAACGTCTTCACCAAGGCCGAGATGCAGGCGCGGCTGCCCAAGGCGGTGTACAAGTCCGTCGTGGCGACCATCGAGAAGGGCGCCAAGCTCGACCCCGCGGTCGCCGACACCGTCGCGGTGGCGATGAAGGACTGGGCGCTGGAAAAGGGCGCCACCCACTACGCCCACGTCTTCTATCCGATGACCGGCCTGACCGCCGAGAAGCACGACAGCTTCCTGGAGCCGGTCTCCGACGGGACGACGCTCGCCGAGTTCGCCGGCAAGACGCTGATCCAGGGTGAGCCGGACGCCTCGAGCTTCCCGTCGGGCGGACTGCGCAGCACGTTCGAGGCGCGCGGCTACACCGGCTGGGACGTGACCAGCCCCGCCTACATCCTGGAGAACCCGAACGGCAACACCCTTTGCATCCCAACGATTTTCGTCTCGATGACCGGCGAGGCGCTGGACTACAAGACGCCGCTGCTGCGCAGCCAGCAGGCCATGGGTGTGCACGCCGAGCGCATCCTGGCGCTGTTCGGTCACAAGGACCTGAACAAGGTGGTGTCGTTCTGTGGTCCCGAGCAGGAGTACTTCCTGGTCGATCGGCACTTCTTCTTGGCGCGACCCGACCTGGTGAACGCCGGTCGCACGCTGTTCGGCGCCAAGCCGCCGAAGGGCCAGGAGTTCGACGACCACTACTTCGGCGCGGTGCCCGAGCGTGTGCTGGGCTTCATGATGGACACCGAGCGGGAACTGTTCAAACTCGGCATCCCCGCCAAGACCCGGCACAACGAGGTGGCCCCCGGCCAGTTCGAGGTGGCGCCCATGTTCGAGCGGGCCAACATCGCCTCCGACCACCAGCAGCTGCTGATGACCGTCTTCAAGACGATCGCCAAGAAGCACGGCATGGAATGCCTCTTCCACGAGAAGCCGTTCGCGGGCGTCAACGGATCGGGCAAGCACGTCAACTTCTCGGTGGGCAACGCGGAGCTGGGCTCGCTGCTGGTTCCGGGCGACACCCCGCACGAGAACGCCCAGTTCCTGGTGTTCTGCGCCGCGGTGATCCGCGCCGTGCACAAGTTCGCCGGGCTGCTGCGTGTTTCGGTCGCGTCGGCCACCAACGACCACCGCTTGGGCGCCAACGAGGCGCCGCCGGCGATCATCTCGATCTTCCTCGGTGAACAGCTCGCCGACGTGTTCGAGCAGATCGCCAAGGGCGCGGCCACCTCCTCAAAGGGCAAGGGCACCATGATCATCGGTGTCGACACGCTGCCCCCGCTGCCGACCGACGCGGGTGACCGCAACCGCACCAGCCCGTTCGCGTTCACCGGCAACCGGTTCGAGTTCCGTGCCCCCGGCTCGGGCCAGACGGTTGCCGTGCCGATGATCATCCTGAACACGATCATGGCCGACTCGTTCGATTACATGGCCACGATCCTGGAAGAGGCCGTGGACAAGGGCGAGGACTTCGACAAGGCGGTCCAGAGACTGCTGACCGACGTCATCACCGAGCACGGCGCGGTGGTCTTCAACGGGGACGGGTATTCGGACAACTGGCAGATCGAGGCGGCCGAGCGCGGGTTGCCGAACCTCAAGACCTCGCTGGACGCCATTCCGGAGCTGATCAAGCCCGAAGCCGTTGAACTCTTCGGCAAATACGGCGTGTTCAACGAGCGCGAGCTGCACAGCCGCTACGAGGTCCGCTTGGAGCAGTACGCGTTGACCATCGGGGTCGAGGCGAAGCTGGCGTTGGAGCTGGGGACAACGGTGATCCTGCCCGCCGCGATCCGCTACCAGACCGAGCTCGCACAGAACGTGGCGAGCCTGAAGGCGGCCGGAATCGAGCCGAGTTTGGCTGCACTGGAATCGGTTTCGGGGCCGATCGCCGATCTCGAAGCCGCGCTCGGCGCGCTGAAGGCGGCGCTGGCGGACCACTCGGCATCGTCGGCGCTCGAGGAGGCGACGCAGGCCCAGAAAGAGCTGCTGCCCGCGATGGCGGCGGTGCGCACGGCGGCCGACACGCTGGAAAGCGTTGTCGCCGACGACCTGTGGCCGCTTCCCACCTACCAGGAGATGCTTTACATCCTGTGATAGACATCGTCGGGCGTGGGGGCCGGCCGCGCCAGCGGCGGTGATCCGCGGCCCCCACGCCCGACGATCCACGCGCGACGCGAGCGCAAGAATTTCGCAAGAAACTCGCCAACTTCTGCCAAGTGCTGTGCCGCAACCTTTCCGCTGACGGGCCTTGCCCCCGTAACAGACCGGAAAGGGACACAAAGTGCCGCAAAGCCGCGAAGACAAGACTTACGATTCGGCCATGTCGCTCGAAGTTGGCCAGGTATTCGCCGGGTATACGATCCTGCGGCTGCTGGGTTCGGGCGGCATGGGCCAGGTCTATTTGGCGGCGCACCCGCGACTGCCGCGCGAGGACGCGCTCAAAGTGCTGCCGCCCGACCTCACCGCCGACGCGGAGTTTCGCGCCCGGTTCGTGCGCGAGGCCGACCTGGCGGCGGGCTTGTCGCATCCGCACATCGTGCGGGTGCACGACCGCGGCGAAGAGGACGGCCATTTCTGGATTTCGATGGCCTACGTGCCCGGCACCGATGCGGGCCGGCTGTTGCGCGGAAGCTACCCCGGCGGAATGCCGCTCGACGAGGTGGTGCCGATCATCACCGCGGTCGCCGAGGCGCTGGATTACGCGCACCATCGCGGCCTGCTGCACCGCGACGTCAAGCCGGCCAACATCCTGCTGGCCGAACCCGACGGCCAGGAGCGACGGGTGTTTCTGGCCGACTTCGGGATCGCCCGGCGCATCGAGGACGCGACCGGGCTGACCGCGACCAACATGACGGTCGGCACGGCGGCCTACGCGGCGCCCGAGCAGCTCAAGGGCGAGCCGATCGACGGGCGCGCGGACCAATACGCCCTGGCCTGCACCGCATTTCACCTGCTGACCGGCGCGCAGCCGTATGTCGACTCCAATCCCGCCGTGGTGATCAGCCAGCACGTCAACGCCCCGCCGCCGTCGATCGGTGCGCAGCGACCGGAGTTGGCCCTGCTCGATCCGGTGTTCGCTACCGCGATGGCCAAGGAGCCGTCCGGCCGGTTCGCCAGCTGCGGGGAGTTCGCCGCCCACCTCGGCGGGCAGCCGCTGCCGAGCTTCGCCTATGCCGACGAGATCCCGGCCCGCCCGGACAGCGCAATCACCCAACCCTCGTTCGGCGTGGCCGCGCCGACCGTCCCGCTGCGGCCGAAGCCGGCAACCTGGAAACGTTGGAGCCGAAGGCCGGCGGTACTGATCCCCGCCCTGGCAGGCGTCGCGCTGCTGATCGCCGGCGGAGTCTTCGCCTCCCAGAAGCTCACCCAGTCCAACAAGCCGGCGAACACCGCGGCGCCCACGGCCAGCCCCGGTCCCAAGGCGCCGCCGCCCAACACGGGCCCCTTCACGGGCGTCTACCGGGCCGACTTCGCCCGGATCACCAGCATCGAAGGCATGCCACCCCCGGGCGCCGCGCCGTCGGGCGAAACCTGGGCCGTTAGTTCGGCGTGCCGCCCAACCGGTTGCGTGGCGACCGCGACGCGCCTGACCGGCGAGACCATGCAGGTGCCGACGATCGTGTTCGATCAGGTCGACGGAACGTGGCGGGCCGTCACCGCCGGCACGAGCACGTGCGGCGGTGGCAACGCCGAAGGCGAGATCTGGGAAACGTTCACGCTGCAACCCCGTCCCGACGGCACGCTCGCGGGGGAGGCCACCGAGATCATGGCCAAGGGCTGCGCCAACAAACGCAACGTGACCTTCACCCGCACCGGAGACGTCGACCTCGGCAGCGTGGCCGACCCGAACGCGCTGCCGCCGCGGGTGGCGTCACCGGCCGAAGCGGTGCACGGCCACTACCACGAATCCGATGTCACGCCAACCGGATTCAAAGGCCAGCAGGACTACGTCGTCCGCACGGACTGCCTGCGCACCGGCGATCGGTGCATGAGCTTCTTCCACGCACCCCCGGCGTCCGCCATGGCGTTGGTGTTCGGCGGCGGGGAGTGGATCTACGACCGCGAGTTCGACGGCCGCTGCTCGAAGGGCGGCACGGCGCACGTGCGGATCGTCGCGCATTTCCCGATGCCGCAACCGGCCCAGGACCCGATCGCGTTGCTCACCGGGCACGGCCACGAGGACGTGGCGAATTCCGCGGGGACCAACTGCGGCAGCACGGACGTCGACGCGAAGTTCGCGCGCACCGGCGACTAGCGGCCTCCGCGGCGTGAGGGTCTAGAGCCAAGGCGGGCAACGGTTTATCGGCCACGGGGCGGACCCATCATGCCGCCCGGTCCCATCATGCAGCCGCCCATCATCTGCTGCATCATGGCGGGCATTCCCTGCTCGACGAACCCGGTAACCTCGCGCGCGTGGGCGCGAATGGCGTCGGTGAGGGCGGGATCCTCGGAAGTCTCCTCGGCGGTCACACCCGTTGCGGTGAAGGTGAATTGGCGGCGATAGCCGTTCGCGCGGCGAAACAGCGTCGGCAGGCTCTGGCTCATGCATGTCACCTCCGTACCTTGATCGAGGTGGGCGTACATGCTCGAGACATGCGCCTGGAGTTGGGCGGCAAGTTCCGGCGAGCTCGATTGGGTGGTGGTGCGCACCCCGCCCGGGATCTCTTCCACCGTGCGGCTGATTTCCCGGTGCCGCATGAACATCTCCATATAGCGGCTCATGTCCACCGAACCCGCACCCATGAAACCGCATCCGTCGGCCAGCCGGATACCCGCGGACGGCGACGCGACGACGCTGCGGCGGGCCGCCTGCACGCCTAACACGCTGCCCGCACCCAGCGCACCGAGCGTGGCAAGCGCCGCCCGTCGGCTGAACTTGACCATGACGTTCCCTCCAAATCCGGAGTCGCTTCGCCAAGCTGACCAGATCCAGACCTCCCATACTAGGGCCAATAGTCCCTACCCCCGAGGGGTATATGTGTGCGATCCTTCGAACCATGACAGACACACCTGAACCCACGATCGAACCGACCCCCGTGAGCGAGCAACCCCGCTACGGCAACCGATACGGCGCGCCCAGCCGTCTAGGACAAGCCGCGGCGTGGGTTGTCATCGTCGCCGGCGTGGTCTTCATCGTCGGGTCGATCTTGTTCTGGGGCCTGTTCCTGGGCTGGTCCGCCGGCGCCCACTCCGGCTGGCACCGGGGCTATTACGGCGGCCATGAGGGCAGCTGCCCGATGATGGGCCAGGGCGGAATGGGCGGAATGATGGGCCCGGGCGGAATGATGGGTCCCGGCGGAATGATGGGTCCTGGCGGAATGATGGGTCCGTCGCAAACGCCTTCACCGGCGCCGTCCACGCCGCATCCCTAGCGAACGGGCGGACGTGCGGCGGAATCTCCCACCGCCGCAACCCCATTTCGTGGGTTACCCGAGCAGCTTGGTGAGCCAGGTCGGATCCTGGTAGTTGATCGACCTGGTGCCGTCCCACACGAACGGCGTGCCGGTGGCGTTGAGTCCGGTCAGCGTCGCGTCCCCGGCCGCGGCCTTGGCCTTCGCGGTGCCGACGTCATCGCCGCCCTTGATGCAGTCGATCACGCTGGCGTCGACGCCGACGGTCTTGGCCAGCTGGGCCAGTTCGCCGTCGGTGCGGTCCTCGGGGGCGTCCTCCGCGGGCTGGAAGTTGCTGGCGAACAGGCCCGAGTAGAAGTTCATGTAGAGCTTCGGATCGTTCTGCCCCGCAACGCAATACGTCGCGGCAACCGCGCGCGACGAGTAGTTCTTGCTGTGCGACTTGTCGTCGAGGAAGTTGAGCAGGTGATAGCGCACCGCGAGCTTCTTGTTGTTCACCGCGCTGTCGATGTCACCGGCGTTCGACCGGATGAAGCTGCCGCACGGCGGGCAGATCGGCTCGTTGAAGATGTCGATCGTCGTCGGGGCGGCCGAGCTGCCGATGGACACACCGTCGTCGAGCACCTTGAGCTCCACCGCGTCCGGCGGAGGCGCCGCCGACGTCGGCGTGGCGGGCCGGGTCGACGGGGACGCCGACTCCCAGGGATGGGCGGCGACGACCGCCAAGCCGACCACCACGGCGACCACCACCGCCACGGCGGCGCCGATCCACAGCAAGGGCTTCCGATTGCTCGGTGGCGGCTGCCCCCATAGCGGGGCGCCGACGCTGCCCATGTCGCCCGTGCCCCAGGTGGGAGTGCCGGGCCATCCCGTCGGCTGCGGCACCGGTCCACCGCCCACCGGTGTCCCCGGAGCCGATCCCGTGGGCCACGCCGGGGCCTGGGGCGGCGCGTGGTTCGCCATGACGGACGGGGGCATGGCTGCGAAACCGCTGGGCGGCTGGCCGGCGAACGAGGCCGGCAGCTTCGCCACCTGGCTGCGTTCGAGAATGTCGGTGGCCCGATCCTGATCGGGCGTGGCGAGCGCGGCGTACGCGGCCGCCGACAGGTCACCACAGGTGGCGTAGCGCGCCGCGGGATCCTTGGCCATGCCGCGCGCGATCACGCCGTCGAAGGCCACCGGAATGCTCGGGCGCGCGGCGCTGGGGCGCGGGATCGCCTGGTTGAGGTGGGCCCCCATCACGCTGATGGTGTCGCCCGTGTAGGGCGGGGCGCCGGTCAAGCACTCATACAAGACGCAGGCCAGCGCGTAGATGTCGGCCCGATAGGTGACTTCGGTTTCGCTGAACCGTTCCGGGGCCATGTATTTCACGGTGCCTACGGTGGTGCCGAACTGGGTCAGCTTTTCGTCGGACGTGGCGCTGGCGATCCCGAAATCGACGAGATACGCGAAATCGTCGGCGCTGACGAGGATGTTCTCCGGCTTCACGTCGCGATGCATCACCCCGGCCGCGTGCGCGGCGTCGAGCGCCGAGCCGATCTGGCGCACGATCGCCACCGCCCGTGGCGGGGACAGCGGTCCGAAACGGCTCAGCGTGGCGGCCAGGTTGTTGCCGTCGATCAGGCGCATGTCGACGTAGAGCTGCCCGTCGATTTCGCCGAAGTCGTGGATCGGCACGACGTGCGGTTCCTGCAGCCGCCCCGCGGTGCGGGCCTCGCGCTGCATTCGCGAGCGGAAGACGGGATCGCTGGACAGCGTCTGCGACATCAGCTTGAGCGCCACGATGCGTTCCCGCACCGTGTCCTCGGCCTCGTAGACGTCGCCCATGCCGCCGCGGCCGACCAGCCGCCGCAGCCGATACGGCCCGAACTGCGAGCCCTCCCGCGAATCCGCGGTCGTGTCACCCATCGCCGACTCCTCACCCGCCGCCACGCGCCGCAAAACCCACACCGAAGCGCGGCGTGCCAGGCATAAGGCTAATGGTTCGGGCAACCGCGGGGCACGCTGAATTGCCAGAAAGCCAGCTAATTCCCGGTCGGCTGGCTACGGACTCCGGGGTCGGGGATCACCGGCATTCCTCTTCGCCGGTCTTTTCGCTGAGCCCCTCCCGTGACAGCGCCCGGACGAAGCCGTAGGCCTGCATGCCCGCCGGGCCGGGATTTCTGACGATCCAGTCGTTGATCTTTCCCAGGGCGGAGGCCAAATCGTCACGCCTTACCCGGATCAGATAGGTCTTGCGGTCGTCCTGCGGATCGTCGATCGACTCGGCGACGGCGACGGGGTTGCGGAAAGCGTAGGCGATCCCGTGCACGGAATCGTTGTTCAGCGCCCATTGCAGCTCGCTGGGCCGCAGCCGGTTCACCGCCAGATTGCGGTATTCGTCCTCGCCGTTTGAATCCTTCACGTCGCCCGCCAACCTCCTCTCTGTGCCCGCGAGAAGAAGTCGGACGGCGATGGACTGAAGATTGTGTCGCGCAGGCAATTCGATGAAATTTTCCCCAAGCTCTCATCATAGGAAGCCCAGTGCGTCGCTGCATGCCGAGCGAGCGTCCAGCAATCGCGAAGGCACTGACGCCGACCGGCCGCGGCGACGTAGAGTAACCGGCGAGGCAAATCAGATTGTCTGCGCCGGCTGCGAGGACTCATGACCGAAGAACGCATCGAGACCCGCCGCACCATCGGAGCCCCGGCCGCCGACATCTTCGCGGTGTTGTGCGACCCGCAGGGCCACGTGTCCATCGATTCCTCGGGCATGCTCCAGGACGCCGAGGGTGACCCGGTGACGGGCATCGGCGACAGCTTCGTGGTGCACATGGACCGCGAGTCGCTCAACGACTATCCGCAGCTCGGCAAATACGACGTCACCGTCGACATCAAGGAGTTCGAGAAGGATCGGCTAATTTCGTGGACGATCCTCGGCCAGATCCGCCCCCAGATAGGCCACGTCTACGGCTACCGGCTCGAGCCGGCCGAAGGCGGCGCGTCCACCGTGGTCACCTCGTTCTACGACTGGTCGAACATCGACCCGCAGTGGCGCGACGCCGGGATTTTTCCGGTCCTCTCCGAGGGTGCGCTGCGGGCAACCCTGGGCATCCTCGACCGGACGGTCCGCCGAGGTTATCCCCGGGGCTGACCGCCCGCTCAGCGGCGATACTTCAGGAACACGTAGTCGTCGTAGGCCAAGGCGTGCTCGAGCCGCATCTCGACCGGCACGGACAGCCGTGCGGGCCGCCGGCTGCCGACGGGCTGGCTCCCCGCGAGCATGGGGGCCACCGTCACACAGATTTCGGTGACGGCGTCGGCCTCCACCAGCTCGTCGAGCAGGGTCGGCCCGCCCTCGCACAGGATGCGGTCCATGCCCTGGGAGCGCAGCAGGTCGACGGCCCGCGCCACATCGACGGAGTCCTCGCCGGCCACCAGGATCCGCCGGCGCGCGTCGTGGCGGGCGGCCGAGCGCGCACAGGTGACCAGGATCGGGGGCTGGTCGGGATCGCTGAACAGCCTGGCGGGCAGGTTCCCCGTGCGGGTGATCACGGCGATCGGCGGCGGGGCGCCCCGGTGCGCATCGACGAGCCGCACGGGGCCGTAGTTCTCGGCGCGCGCCGTGCCCGCGCCGACCAGAACCACGTCCGCGAAGCCGCGCAGGATCCTGAGCAGCCGTTGATCGGTGGGACAGGACAGCGGGCCGGCCCGACCGGTGAACGCCGCGGCGCCGTCGGCGCTGAAGATCATGTTGGCGCGCACGCCCGGTAGGGGATCGGCGTAGAACGACGCGAGTTCGGCGATGTCGCCGACGGCGCCCACCCGGGGCGTCACCTCAGGCCTCGTGGCCCGGTTCCAGATGGCGGACGTCGCCGAAGGACACCCACTGCTCGAGCTCTCGCGGAGGTTGGCCGTCCACCGGTTCGAGCAGGTGCCCGACGTGGTCACCCAGGGGGAAGCGGTCGAGGATCTTGCCGGCGAACCAGGCGGCCGCGTCGTCGAGAATGGGCAGCTGCGCCGGCCCGCGATGCCAGGAGCACCGGTCGAACTTGTTGATGTCGTCGCCGGTCTGGCTGCCGAACAACTCCGCGACACCGAGATGCTCGCGGTCGAACACGTGCACCGCCAGGTGGCTGGCGCCCGCGGCCACCCGGAACGTGTGGTTCTTCCTGGACAACCCGACCAGGAAACGCGGTGGATGGATGCTGGCCTGGCTGGCGAAACCGACCAGACAGCCGGCCGGCACACCGTCGGCCTGGGTGGTTACCACGAACATCGGATAGTTCAGCAGCGCCACCAGCTTTTCGAATGCGTCTGTCCCGGGCTCGGTCACCCGGTCAGTCTTCCCGTTCGGACCGCCCGGGAATCGCGTACGCCGCGGCGCCGATCCCCAGCACCGCCGTCCCGGACAGCACCGAAGACAGCGGCAGCGCGAATGCCAGCACCACGCACCCGACCAGCCCGACCACCGGGATCGCGCGCGGCGGGCGGCCCTCGTCGGGCCTCAGCGTGAACGCCGAGGCGTTGGCGACCGCGTAGTAGATGAGCACCGCGAACGAGGAAAACCCGATCGCCCCCCGCAGGTCGGCGGTCGCGGCCAACACCGCCACCACGACGCCGATCAGCAGCTCGGCGCGGTGGGGGACGCCGAACCTGGGGTGCACGGCGGTGAGAGCGTGGGGGAAGTGATGGTCGCGCGCCATAGCCAATGTGGTCCGCGAGACCCCCAGGATCAGCGCCAGCAGCGAGCCCAGCGCCGCGACCGCCGCGCCGACCTGCACGACCGGCGCCAGCCAGGCCATCCCCGCCATTCGCACCGCCTCGGACAGCGGCGCGGACGCCTCGGCCAGGCGCCGCGGCCCCAACGCGGCGAGCGCCGCGACGGCCACCAGCGCGTAGACGGCCAGCGCGATCGCCAGTGCCAGCGGGATGGCCCGGGGGATCGTGCGCGCCGGGTCGCGCACCTCCTCGCCCAGCGTGGCGATGCGCGCGTAACCGGCAAAGGCGAAAAACAGCAGTCCTGCCGCCTGGATCACGCCGCCGACCGTGACTCCCGCCATGTGCAGGCGCTCGGCGCTGACGCTGTGGGAGGTGAAGACGGCGACGACGACCGCGGCCAGCACCGCCAGGACCACCGCGACGATGATCCGGGTCAGCCACGCCGACTTCTGCACCCCGACGTAGTTCACCGCTGTCAGCGCGACCACCGCGGCGACGGCCACCGCATGCGCCTGCGCCGGCCAGGCGTAGGTGCCGACGGTCAGGGCCATCGCCGCGCACGAGGCGGTCTTGCCGACGACGAAGCCCCAACCCGCCAGATAGCCCCAGAAGTCGCCGAGCCGCTTGCGCCCGTACAGATAGGTGCCGCCGGAGGCCGGGTAGAGGGCGGCCAGCCGCGCGGAGGAAGTGGCGTTGCAGTAGGCCACGACCGCCGCCAACGCCAGCCCCAACAGCAGACCGGAGCCGGCGGCGCGTGCCGCCGGGCCGAGCGCCGCGAAGATGCCGGCGCCGATCATCGAGCCCAGCCCGATCACCACCGCGTCGAACACGCCCAGGGTCCGGCGCAGCTCGTTCACGGCGCCTAACCTATCAAATCAGTTTGATGTATTCTCCATGAGGTGGCGGCAACCAAGCGCGCGGACGTTCCCCCGCTGATGCAGATGGCGTCGCACCCGGTGCGGTGGGCGTTGCTCGCCGAGCTCGCCGCGGGCGACCACCGGGTACGGGAATTGGCCGCCGCCGTCGGCGAGCCGCAAAACCTGGTGTCGTATCACCTGCGGCTGTTGCGCTCGGCGGGGCTGATCGACGCGCGGCGCAGCAATTTCGATGCCCGCGACACCTACTACCACCTGAACCTGGCGGGGTGCACGGCGCAATTCGCCGGGGCGGCAAGCGCTTTGCATCCGGCGCTCGCACCCGCTGGCACCATCCGGCCGGCCGGGTCGGTGCTGTTCTTGTGTTCCGGCAACAGTGCGCGCTCGCCGATGGCCGAGGCGCTGCTGCGGAAGAAGGGCGCGGGCCGCGTCCGTGCCGCGAGCGCGGGCAGCCATCCCAAATCCCAGATTCACCCGAACGCGGTGCGGATCATGCGCGACCTGTACGACATCGACCTCGGGGGCGGCCGGCCCCGGCCGTTGGCCGCGGTCGCCCGTCGCCGCTTCGATTGCGTGATCACGCTGTGCGACAAGGTCCGCGAATACGCCGACGAGCACGGCGTGGCCACCACGATGCATTGGAGCCTGCCGGACCCATCCGCCCCGGGCCGGGCGAGCTACCCCGAATTCCGGCGCGTGGCAAGCGAACTGAACGACCGGATCGAATTCCTGCTGCCCACCCTCGCCCGGGAGCGGTGATGATGCCGTTCGACCGACGCCGCTTCCTCGGCGGGCTGGCGATGATCACGGCGAGCGGGGCCGCCGGCGTCGCGGCGGCCTGTTCACGAACGACGCCGCCCGGACCGTCCACCGGCAAGCCCGATTACACGCTGCGGATAGGCACCGGAAAGGTGGAGCTGGCGCCCGGCCACGCCGCGACGACCCTGACCTACAACGGCCAATTCCCCGGTCCCTTGCTGCGGTTCAAGGAGGGGCAACGGACATGGCTGGACATCTTCAACGACACCGACGCCCCCGAGCAGCTGCACTGGCACGGACAGCACGTGGGTGTCGACGTCGACGGCTCGGCCGAGGAGGGCACCCCCGACATCCCGGCACACGGCATGCGGCGCATTTCGTTTGTGCCCGGCCCGGCGGGCTTCCGCTTCTATCACACCCACGTCGTGCCGCGGGCCGATCTGTCCCGCGGCCAGTACAGCGGCCTCGTCGGCCCGGTCTATATCGAACCCAAGGAGAACCCCGGCGCCTACGACCAAGAGGTCTTCCTGACGCTCAAGGAGTTCGAGCCCAGTTTCAGCCACGGGGGCGACATGGCCAGCGAATTCCTGGCCGGCGAACCGGATGCCGACCTCAAGGAGAAGGGCGAGGCGTCGATGGCGGCCTCGCTGGCGCGCGGCGAGCCGAAGGGCTTCGAGGTCAGCTACGGTGCCTTCGCCGTCAACGGGCGCATGCTCGGCCACGGCGACCCCATCCGCGTCCGGCCCGGACAGCGGGTGCTGTTGCATGTCCTGAACGGCAGCGCCACCGAATCCCGCAGCCTGGCCCTGCCCGGGCACACCTTCAACGTCGTCGCGCTGGACGGCAACCCGGTGCCCAATCCGGCGCCGGTACCGGTGCTGTGGCTCGGTGCGGCCGAACGCATTTCGGCGGTCGTCAACATGACCAACCCGGGCGTGTGGGTGCTCGGTGACCTGTCCGACGACGACCGCGGCAACGGCATGGGGGTGGTGGTGGAATACGCCGGGCGCGGCGGCGATCCCCAATGGGCCGCGCCCGCGCCGTTCAAGTGGGATTACCGGCTGTTCGCGCCGCCGAGCCCCGCGCCGGCGCCGCCGCCGGAGCGCACCATCGAGATGCTGATCGAGAAGCGCAACGCGGCCGACAACGGCTTCAACGTCTGGATGTTCAACGGCACGGCGTTTTCCATGGAGACCAATCAGCCCGTGCTCGATCTGCAGCGCGACAAGCGCTATCGGATCCGGTTCCGCAACGCCACCGACGACCTGCACCCGATGCACCTGCACCGCCACACCTTCGAAATCACCCACATCGCCGGCACACCGACCGCCGGCGTGCGCAAGGACGTCGCGATGCTGGGCGGGTACCAAAGCATGGAGATCGATTTCGTCGCCGATCAGCCAGGGCTGTCGCTGCTGCACTGCCATCAGCAGATCCACATGGACTACGGGCTCATGCTGCTGCTCAACAGCCACTGATCCGCGCGGCGTGCATCTACGATTCGGCCATGGCGCTCGAGACGGGTCAGGTGTTTGCCGGATACACCATCCTGCGGCCGCTGGGCTCCGGTGGCATGGGGCAGGTGTATCTGGCCTCGCACCCGCGGTTACCGCGCCAGGACGCGCTGAAGGTGCTGCCGACCGAAGTCACCGCCGATCTCCAGTACCGAGAGCGATTCGAGCGGGAAGCGGAGCTGGCCGCGGGGCTGTCCCACCCACACATCGTGGGGATCCACGACCGCGGTGAATATCAGGGCCAATTCTGGATCTCGATGGAATACGTGCCCGGCACCGACGTGGCCCGGCTGTTGCGCGAGCAATTCCCGGGCGGGATGCCCGTCGACGACGCGATGGCGATCATCAACGCGGTCGCCTCGGCGCTCGATTACGCGCATCACCGGGGCCTGCTGCACCGCGACGTGAAGCCGGCCAACATTCTGGTGACCGACGCGGACGGACAGCCGCGGCGAATCTTCCTGGCCGACTTCGGGATAGCCCGGCGCGTCGACGACGCGGCGGGACTGACCACGACCAGGATGGCGGTGGGCACTGCGGCCTACGCGGCGCCCGAGCAGTTGATGGCCGGGTTGGTCGACGGCCGCGCCGATCAATACGCCTTGGCGTGCACCGCATTTCATCTGCTGGCCGGGTCGCCGCCGTTCGGCGGCCCCAACCTCGCGGTGGTGATCGGCCAACACGTCAGCGCCGCGGCGCCGTCGATCGGTGCCCACCGCCCGGAGCTGACCGGCGCGGATCCCGTCTTCGCCACCGCGCTGGCCAAGGACCCGGCCGGCCGGTTCAACAGCTGCGGGGAGTTCGCCCGGGAATTGGGCCGGCACCTCGAGATGGCCGACTTGGATGCCCAACAAGCGTCGGGCCCGACTGTGCTTGCGCCGCAATGGGTGAAACCCTCCGTCTGGAGGCGGGTGGGCCGCCGCCCCGCTGTCCTCGTCGCGGCCCTGGCCGGGATCGCGTTGCTGGTCGCGGCCGGCGTCGTCGCACTGCTGAAGTTCACCGGTCCGGGCAGCCCGGCCCCGCCGGCGAGCCCCTTCATCGGCACCTATCGGGCCGAGTTCGGGCCGAACATCGCCCTCGACGACGTTCCGGACGCGGGTTCCCCGCCGGCGCTGACGAGCACCTATGGCCTGCGCTCGGTGTGCCGCCCCGCCGGCTGCGTGATGACCGCGTCCCGCCTCGGCGGGGAAACCGTGGCGCAACCGACGATGGTGTTCGACCAGATCGGCGCGGCCTGGATCGCGGTCGCCGTCGCGCCCGACGCGTGCCGCGAGGCAACCGCGGAATTCTGGCAGGTTTTCACGCTGCGGCCCCGTCCCGACGGCGGCCTCGACGGCGAATACACCTCGACCGCCGCCAACGCCTGCGCCAACAAGCGCACCGTGTCCTTCACGCGTACCGGCGACGTCGACGTGAAAACCCTTCCCGACCCGGGCGCCCAGCCGCCGCGGGTGGCGTCACCGGCCCAGGGGCTGCGTGGCCGCTACCGCGTCACTCGAACCTTCGCGAACGGCCTGCCGCAGCAGCAGTTGAACACCGCGGTCAGGACCGACTGCCTGCGTACCGCCGATCGGTGCATGAGCTACTTCCACGAACCGTCGGCCGACCAGCCGCTGGTATTCGGAGACGGACGCTGGACCTGGAACGTCGACGCCGACGTCACCTGCCCGCACTCCGGCGGCACCGCGCGCATGAAATCCAACGGGGTGTATCCGCTGCCTCAACCGCCCGGGGACCCCATCGCCAAGCTCGCCGGCCGCGCTCACCAGGAACAGAGCGCGCCGTGCGAGCTCAACACGGACTTCGACGAAACCTTCACGCGCACCGGCGATTAAGGGGGAAGGGCGGCGCACCACGTTTGCCCGGACGGCGCGGTTCCGTATTCGTGGCGAATTTAGGTGCCGCTGGGGCTTGAGCATTTACGATTTGCCCATGTCGCTCGAGACGGGTCAGGTGTTTGCCGGGTACACGATCGTGCGGGTGCTGGGCGCGGGCGGGATGGGCCAGGTGTACCTGGCGGCGCATCCCCGACTGCCGCGCGAGGACGCGTTGAAGGTCCTGCCAGCCGACCTGACGGGCGACCCGGAGTTTCGGGGCCGCTTCATGCGTGAGGCCGAGTTGGCGGCCGGGTTGTCCCATCCGCACATCGTGACGATCCACGACCGCGGCGAAGAGGACGGTCAATTCTGGATCTCAATGGATTACGTGGCCGGCACGGATGCGGGCCGGCTGCTGCGCGACAACCCGGGCGGGATGCCGCTCGGAGACGTGGTGGCGATCATCACGGCGGTCGGGTCGGCGCTGGATTACGCGCATGGAAGGGGGTTGCTGCACCGTGACGTCAAGCCCGCCAACATCTTGCTCACCGACCCCGACGGTCAGGCGCGGCGGGTGTATCTCGCCGATTTCGGGCTGGCGCGCCACATCGATGACGCGACCGGGCTGACCGCGACCAACATGACGGTCGGCACCGTGGCCTACGTGGCGCCCGAGCAACTGAAGGGAGAGCGGGTCGACGGGCGCGCGGATCAATATGCGTTGGCCTGCACCGCTTTTCACCTGCTCACCGGCTCGCCGCCGTACGCCGATTCCAACCCCGCCATCGTGATCAGCCAACACATCAACGCCGCCCCGCCCTCGATCGCGGCGCGCCGCCCCGAGCTCGCGGCGCTGGATCCCGTGTTCGCCACCGCGATGGCCAAGGAGCCATCCGCACGGTTCGGCAGCTGCCGCGAATTCGCCGACCAACTGGCCCGC
The DNA here is from genome assembly GCF_059812165.1 of Mycobacterium sp. NGS69. NCBI lineage: Bacteria > Bacillati > Actinomycetota > Actinomycetes > Mycobacteriales > Mycobacteriaceae > Mycobacterium > Mycobacterium sp. NGS69. The sequence continues at coordinate 118,125 of NZ_JCALCD010000010.1, read as the reverse complement.
CAGCTGGGCCCGGGCTTCGCCCAGCCCGGCGACATTCCATTCCCGGACACCCAACCGCGGATCGACGCGACTCTCCCCGCCATGCGACCGCGCCGGCGCCCCCGGGCGCTCATCGGCGCCCTGGTGGGCATCGCGTCGCTCGTCGTCGCCGGTGGTGTCTTCGCGGGCGTGAAGCTTCTCCGGCACCCCGGTCCGGGCCACACCGCCCCGACCAATCCCACCGCCGCGCCGGGAAATACCGCCGCCGCGACGCCGAACACCGGCCCCTTCACCGGTGTCTACCAGGTGCGCTTCGGCCAGGGCACCACCCTCGAGGGTGTCCCGGGGCAGGGCGCGGCCCCGGAAACGGACACGTACGCCGTCCGCTCGGCCTGCGGGTCGAGCGGTTGCCGGGCGACCGCGCAACGCGTCAGCGGCGAGCTGAGGCTCGCACCGAACGCGGTGTTCGACGAGGTGGACGGGAGCTGGCTGGCCGTGACCATCGGCTCGGACAAGTGCCGAAACGCCCCGGCCGAGGTGTGGCAGGTCTTGACGCTGCAGCCGCGGCCGGACGGCACCTTCGTCGGCGAATACCGCGGGGCCTCTGCCAACGCCTGCAACGAAAAGCGGACGGTGACCTTCACCCGCTCCGGCGACGTCGACATCAACAAGCTCCCCGACCCGAACGCGCTACCGCCGCGGGTGGGCTCGCCGGCCGCAGCGCTGCACGGCCGCTACCACCTGGTCCGAAAATTCAAGGCCAGGATCGCGCCACAGCAGACCGACCAGGCCGTCATCACCGACTGCCTGCGCACCGGCGAGCGGTGCATGAGCTATTTCCACTCGAAAACGATTGACACACCGCTGGTGTTCGAGGGCGGGACCTGGACCCTGCACGTCGAGCACGACGACAACGATCCGGGCTGCGGCGGCGCCGTCTACGCGCGAGCCACCGGCCAGTATGCGCTGCCGCAGCCGCCGCAGGATCCGATCACGCAGCTGATCGGCCACGACCATCTGGACGAGTCGTCGGGCCGCTCCGACTGCCAATGGAGCGTTGACTTCGACGAAACATACACGCGCACAGGCGATTAGCGCCATCTGATCGGTACCGGCCGCCCGCGAGCGCCTCAATGAGGCGCGACGACACCTCCGGTCGTACAGTTAGGCATGTCGCATCCGATGGACCCGGGCCCGCCGCCCCCATACCAACCACCCCCGCCCCAGGGTGGATACCCGCCGCCTTACCCGGGGCCGTACCCGCCGGCGCCCTATCCGCCGCCGTACCCGCCGAGTCCGTATCCCGCGCCATACCCGCCCGGCCCCTACCCGCCACCGGGCTACGCGCAACCGCCGCAGGCCCAGACGACCAGCGGATTCGCCATCGCCTCACTGATTTTCGGCGCTTGCGGGGGAATCCTGCTCGGCGTCATCTTCGGTCTCATCGCGCTGGGCAAAACGAAACCCGGTGGGCAGCGCGGACGAGGATTGGCGATCGGCGGGCTCGTGCTGTCCGGCGCGTGGGCGGTCGGCATCGCCGTCCTCATCGCGGTGGTCGCCCTGTCGCCGACGCACACGGTCAACGCGCGGGACATCAAGGTCGGGGACTGCTTCGCCGAGCTGCCGAGGGGGAACAGAATCTCCTCGGTCGACACCACCAGCTGCGACCGGCCCCATGCGGCGGAGGTGGCCGGGATCGTGACCATTCCCGACGGCCCGTTCCCGGGCGAGTCCGGCTTCGGCGCCTACGGCAAGGACTGCAAGGACGACTTGGCGTCGTACTCGCCGACGGCGCTGCTGGATCCCGACATCGACCTCGCGATCATGCCGCCCACGCGGGAATCGTGGCAGCGCGGGGACCGCGCCATGGTGTGCGTCGCGACGTTCACCACCAAGCGAACCGGGTCCATCAAGAGCTGAGTACCCGAAGCGGCTGATTTTCGCGGATCCCGCGATACATGCCCCATCGGACGATCCACGGCATCACCACCCGCTCTACCGACCACGACGGGAACCGAAACGAGTGGCCCGTGGGGAAGAAAACCTCGAGCCCGTTGGGCTGGATGCCCACCAACGAACCCCACCGCCGCCCCGGAGTCCGGAAAGCGCGCAACTCCCGGCCGGCGAACTCGGCGCGAATATTGCTTGCTACCAACGAATCTCCCCGATTGCGGGCCGAGCTGCGCAGCGGGTCGGTGGCCGCGACGTCGCCGACCGCGAACACGCCGGGGTGACCGGGCACCCGCAGCTGGGGTGTCACGCGAACGAAGCCGCGTTCGTCGAGGAGTTCCGGTGGCAGCCAGTCGGTGTTGGGCCGCACCCGGCCTATCGCCCAGAGCACGGCGTCGGCGGCTGCCGGGGGTTGGCCGGTGCTCCAGTGGACCGGTTCCCCGGTGATCTCCTCACCCGAGAAGCCGTCGGCGATCTGGGCGCGGTGGCCGGGGTGCAGGCCCACGCCGAGGTCGGTCAATCGGTCGCGGATGCGCCGCCACGTCGCCGGGTGATACTCGCCCAACGCCCGTTCGCCGGGGAAGAACAGGTCCACCCGCTTGCCCGGCCAGGTGGTCGCGATGTTCACGGCGCTGCTCACCGCGGCCGCCCCGCCCCCCACGACGATCACCGACTCGGCGGCCGCCAGCCGGTCGTGGGCGGCGCGCAGCTCGGCGCCGATCTCGTCGGGCGACTGCAGGGTCGGGCGGCGCCAGAAGCCGTTGCTGACGCCGGTCGAGATGACGAGCGCGTCGTACTCCTCGGCAACGGGCGTGCCGTCTTCGCTCCGGCCCAACACCGTTCGAGCCGCAAGGTCGAGGCCGGTCAGCGTCGCCTGCACCGTGCGCACGCCGTCGAGGCGGCGGAACCTGTCGAACGGGATCCAGTAGTCGCGGGCCCAGTCCTCGGGGCGGGAGAGCCGGACCCCGAGTTCCTGTCCGCTGACCAGGGCGGGCTTGGCGGAGATCCCGACGACGTCGGCGTGCCGGGCCAGGCGGATGGCGGTCAGGACACCGACATCTCCCAGTCCGGCGACGACGACGCGCTTGGGTTTCGGAATCACGCGCGGGGCGATTCGCTTGCGCCGCTGCGGGTTTCGGTCGGCCGGGCCGCTACGACGGCGTCCATGCGGGCCTCCTTACGCGCGTGGTGGGCAAACTGTAACACGTTCTAGGTATGCGCCATCGGGCGTCGGAACGCGGGGAGCCGCATCAGTAGCATGAGCCAGCGGCGCGCGCCGCCACGGCACCGAAAGGAACGGGTCCCATGACGACACAGGCCGATGCCCATCGCCACAGTCCGCAACTGATTCCGCGGCGGCTGCTGCGGGGCGGCCAGGTGCACCACCCGGCCGTCCTGGAGGAGGCCCGGAGGCGAGGCGAGGACCTCCAGCTGCGCCTGGCCGACCGGATCACCGCGTTCGCCGGGTCGATGAACTTTGTCTGGCTACATGCGGCCCTGTTCGGGGTGTGGATGCTGTTCCTGGAGGCCAATCCATGGCCGACCCTGACTCTGGCCGTGTCGCTCGAAGCGATCTTCCTGTCGACCTTCGTGATGATCGGCCAGAACCGCCAGGCGGCGTTCCAGCAGGCCCGGGCCGATCATGACTACCAGATGGAGGACTTGGAGCTGAAGACCAACACCGAGCTCACCCGCGAGATCCATCTCCTCAAGCAGGAACTGCACCGGCGCTATATCGGACCGCCGAGCTGACAACGGCTACGACACGCAGCGAAAAGCGTTGCAAGAGCGGGTGGTGACATGAACGACCGCTCTAATGTGGGGGAGCAGATGTTGGAACTACACGCGACGATGCGACCACGTGTGGACGCCGCGCTGCGTGCCGCGGCGCGTGCGACGGCACCCCGCCCCGCGGCGGCCAGGCGGGCCGCCAAGGACCTGCAGCAAAACCTCGGGCCGGCGGTCGGCGCCGAGATCCGCTGGGCGTTCACGCCGCCCCGCAACTGGCTGATGGGCGTGGTGGCCAACGTCGTCTTCGCCGCTGCCTGGTTGCTGGTGCAGCCACTCACGCCCGGGCGCCACCACCACGACTGGGCCGTCCTGGTCGGCACGTATTTCTCCTCCTGGGTCCTCGCGGACGTCACCACCACCAACCTGCTCGGCGCCGACCACTACCGCGTCCAACAGGCGTTGTCCGACGGGGTGCCGTTCTGGCGAGTGCTCTTGATCAAGAACCTGGCGCTGCTGGCGATCGTCGGGCTGCCGACGTTGCTGACGGCGATGGTCCTCACCCTGTGGTTCCAAACGCCCGCGAGCCTGGCGGTGACGATCCCCACCGTCGCGGTGCCTATCGTGTCCTGGCTCGGCGTCGGTAACTTCTTCTCGGTGGTGCACCCGGTGAGCGTCGAGCCGCTGCTGCGGCGGTGGCGGCAGCGTGGCGATCGTCGCCGCACCGGCGCCTGGATCTTAGCGCTGACCCTGCCGTATGCGCTGTACTACGTCGCCGACCCGATGAACGGGGTGGAGCATCGCCTGCTGTGGACGAAAGTCCCCGCCTTGATCTGGCCGGTGTTCGGGCGCGACACGAAAAGCTTCGTGCACCTGGCCATCGCCACCGCGGTGTGGATGGTGGGAACCGTCGCCGCCCTGGTGTGGGTGCGCAAGCGGGGGGTCGAGATCAGGTGAGCCTCAGCTGGAGGAGCCGGGCGCTCCCGGCGGTTATTCGGCTGACGCGGGCGCGCACCTATCGCAGCGCGCAAACCGCCCGCGATCACATCGACCGGCGCGCCGCGCATCCACAGTTCTACGGGCCCCCGCCGGGGTTGCCCAAGGAGGTCAACCTGCACCTGGACCGGCATTCGGTCTGGCCGATCTACACCCTTACCTCCGGCGCCTCGCGCACCGCACAGCGCACGGTCGTCTACCTGCACGGAGGGGCCTGGGTCAACGAAATCGCTTCGCAGCATTGGAAATTGGCGGCCCAGATCGCCGCCGGCGCGCGAGTGCAAGTGGTCGTGCCGATCTATCCGTTGGTGCCGTTCACCACCGCGGCCGAAGTGGTCCCCACGATCGCCGAACTGGTGGCCGAAAAGGCGGCAGCCGACCACTCCGTGTGCCTGGCCGGTGATTCCGCCGGGGGACAGATGGCGTTGTCGGTCGCGTTGATGCTGCGCGACGAGCGCAGCCTGGTCCTGTCCGAAACCGTGCTGATCTCGCCCGTCCTGGACGTGTCGCTGACCAACCCGTTGATCGACGCGGTCGACGATCCGTGGCTGACGCGGGTGGGCCTGCTGGAGTTCGCCGGCCGCTGGTGTGGTGACCTCCCGATGACCGACCCGATGGTCAGCCCCCTGAACGCCGACCTGTCCGGCCTGGGACCGCTGACCGTGTTCAGCGGCACCCGCGACATCCTCAACCCCGACGCGCGACTGCTGGCCGAAAAGGCCGCGGCGGCCGGCGTGCACATCGACTACCACGAACAGCCCGGCTTGGTGCACGTCTACCCCCTCACTCCTACACGGGAAGGCCGCGCCGCACGAGCGCTCATCGTCGATCGGTTGCGGGAGAACTAATCCCACACCGGACAAATCCGGTCCGGCGGTGCAATGATTGGCGTCACCGTTGAGCCCGGCTAAATCGGTGAGCCACACACGCATTCATCGCCTTCAGCAGAGAGGGAAACACAATGACTGAACAGCCGTCCCCCGGGTGGTACCCGGATCCGAGCGGCCAGCCCGGCCAAATGTATTGGGACGGCCAGCAATGGCACGCGAACACCGCTGCCGCCGGCTCGGGCGTCGCCCCGTACGGCGGCGCGCCGTTCGGCGTCGACCCCTACGGCCGGCCGCTGTCGGACAAGAGCAAGCTGCTCGCCGGGCTGCTGCAGATCTTCGTCGGCAGTTTCGGGGTCGGTCGCTTCTACCTCGGCTACACCAACATCGGCATCGCCCAAATCGCGGTGTCCTGGCTGACCTGCGGGATCGGTGCCGTCTGGCCACTGATCGACGGAATCATGATCCTCGTCGGCAAGGTGCCCGACTCGGAGGGGCGCCCGCTGCGCGACTGACGAGCATGGCCGGGCCTCGCATGTGGCCGCGCGTATTCTCGCGTTTGCGGGTGCAGTTCGGTCAACAGGGGAGGATCCGCCCATGACGACGCCCAACCGGCCCGGTTGGTACGACGATCCACAAGACCCCAACGCCCAGCGTTACTGGGACGGTCGGACCTGGACCCCGCAGCGACAGCGCAAACCCGATGCGCGGGCCCCGCGACCGCCGGTCAGCCACCCGCAGCAACCCCCGCCCTCTGCCGCGCCGACCCAGGTCACACCGCTGCAGCCCCCGCCGCCCCGCCCGCCCGGGTCTAATCTGCCCTCGGCGGCGCAGACCCGCGCGGCGCCCCTGCCGCCCCTGCCCCCGCGCCCGCCGGCGCCGACGGGGCCGCCGCGGCCGCCTCAGCCGGCCAATCGACCGCCCCCGCCACCCGGCTATTCACCGCCCGGCTCACAACGATGGACGCCACCCGGTCCGCCGAATCCGGACGCCGGCGGACCCAAGGTCCCCGAGAGCCTTGCGGCGGTGAAGTCCGTCGCGGCAGGGATGTCGGTGCCCGCCTGGATCGTGTTCGGTGGACTTCTCGTCACCGTCATCTCGATCTTCCTGCCGTTCGCGACGGTCAGCCTCAAGCTGTTCGGCAGGACTCTGAGCTCGCACGGGGCGGCCGCAGACGGAACGGCCAAGTTCGTCGTCATCCTGTTGGTCGTCGTGGCCGGGTTTCTAGCGTTGCCGGCGCTGTGGGGATCCCGAATGCCGGCCAGCCGGCTCATCGGACTCAGCGTGGTGGTCGGCCTGCTGGGTGCCCTGACGTTCGTCTCGTTCCACACCGTGTCCACCAAGAACAACGAGGGCGAAGGCTTCGTGACCGTCACGCCGGCGTTCGGGCTGATGGTGTACGCGGCGGCGGTCATCGTCACCGCCGTGGGCGTCGTGCTGCTGTGGATGGATCGGGCGAAGACCAGATAGGCCGAAGCGCGACGCGGCAATTCGATGTCCCGGCCAGCGGTCTTCCGGGCGCGTTCGCGCGACCGGCGTTGTTAATCTTGCGAAATGGACGACAGCGACAAGCGGGTGAAGTCGGCGCTCGCCGCCACCAGCTGGGCGCTGCTGGGCATGATGTCCTACGAAGAGGAAGTCTCCGGTTACGACCTCAAAAAATGGATCGACTGGAGCGTCGACCTGTACTACTGGAGCCCGTCGTACAGCCAGATCTACACCGAGCTGAAGAAGCTCGAGGGCCTGGGTCTGGTGACGTCGCGGGTCGAACACGACGAGGGCGCCCGCAGCCGGCGGCTCTACAAGATCACCCCGGCCGGGATGGCGGCCGTCACCCAGTGGACTAATGATGCACCGGTGGATCCGCCGGTACTCAAGCACAGCGTGCTGCTGCGAGTTACGTTCGGGCACCTCAGCAACCCGGCCCGACTCAAGGAACTGCTGCAGGAGCACGTCGCCTACGCCGAAGCCCGGCACCAGAAAGCGGTCGAGGACGCCGAGGGGGCCGAGGCGGAACCGGCCTGGGCGTATTCGGTGATCGCCCTGCGCTGGGCGGCCAAGTACTACGCCGCGGAGCGTGAGTTCGCGCTGGAACTGATGAAGGACATCGACGAGGCCGACGCCATCATCCAGAAGGCCGCTAAGAGCGGTTTCGGTACACCACGGCCCACGCCCGGCTACTGGCGTGAAATCGAGAAGCAGGTAGAGGCCAAGCGCACGGCTGACTAGGGCCTGCCGGCCGCGTCGAGCGCCGCGATGTAGGCGTAGACCAGTCCCTGCGCGATCGTCGCGCCCGCCCCCGGGTACGTCGTGCCAAACGCGTTGGCGGCGGTATTGCCGATCGCGTACAGCCCGGCGATTGCGCTCCCGTCCTCGCGGAGGACCCGCGCCCGCCCGTCTGCCTTCAGGCCTCCGCAGGTGCCCAGATCGCTGAGCACCAATTTCACGGCGTAGAACGGGCCCTTGACCAGCGGACGCAAGTTGGGGTTCGGGGTTATCGTGGGGTCTCCGTAGTAGCGGTCATAAGCGCTGCGGCCCCGGCCGAAATCGGGATCCTCACCGGCGCAGGCGCTTTCGTTGAAGCGGGTCATCGTCTGGACGAACTCCGTCACAGGAACGCCGATGTGTCCGGCCAGTCCGGCGAGGCTGCCGGCCCGCGCGGCGATGCCCGCGTCGTACCACGATTGCGGAAGCGGCATCCGCGGAAACAGTTCCGCGCCAAACACATAGCTGTTGCGGTACTGCTGATCGAAGACGATCCACATCGCTTCGATCGGGCTGCCCGACCGCTCCAGTGCGAGCAACTGCTGGCCGAATGACATGTAGTCGGTCGACTCGTTGCAGAACCGGTGGCCGTGTTGGTCCACGATCAGGCAACCGGGAAGTGACCGCTCGGCGAGCATCACTACGGGCGGCTTGCCGGGTAGCGGCGCGACGGCCGGGAACCACCACGCCTGATCCATCAAATCGATGTCCGCGCCGAGCTCTTGCGCCGCGCGGATGCCGTCGCCGGTATTGGATTCGGCGCCCAGACTGAAGTTGGCGCCCAGCGACTCCGACTGGAATTTCCACCGCATATCCATGCTGTGGTCGAAACCGCCGGTGGCCAACACAACCCCGCGCCGAGCGGTGACCGTCACCTCGCGACCATCGTGGTTCAAGACCGCGCCGCTGACACGGCTGCCGTCGCCGTCAAGGCGCAGCAGCGTGGTGTCGGTCCACACCGGGATGCCGGCGCGCAGCACGCCCGCGAACAGCCCGGCCGTCAGCCCCTGGCCACCCGCCGCGTAGCGGCGGCCCAGCAGACGGCCGCCAAACCCCTGGACCACCCGCTTGGCGAACGTCGGAATGCCCTTGCGGGGCATCCGAACCACCAGGTTCATCCAGCGGTAGTCGGCACCGGTCGTCGGGATCGAGACGCCGGCCTCGAGCACGCCTGGTCTCAACCGGGTGCGATACTCGCCGAGAATCGACGTGTCCAGTGGCAGGCACTCGCAGGTGCGTCCGGCCGCGCTGCCACCGGGCTCCTCGGGGTGGTAGTCGGAGTAATCGCGGGCCCAGAAGAGCCGCAGCGGCGTCGTGCGGCGCAGCATTTCGACCGTCGCGGACAGGTGGGTCAGAAAGCCGGCGGAACGCTCCGCCGGCGCCGAGCCGGCCACCACCGCGTCGAGATAGGTCGCGGCTCGCTCGGCGGTGTCGTTGGCGCCGGCATCGGCCAGGACCGGCCCCGCGGGCAACCACAGGGCGCCCCCGGACCGGGCGGTCGAGCCGCCCACGTGGGACGACTTCTCGACGATAAGCACCGACAACCCCAGCTCATGCGCGGCCAGCGCGGCGGCCATGCCGGTGCCCGAGCCGATCACCAGCAGGTCGACCGAGGTATCGGACACCGCTAGCCCGGCGGGAATCGTCGTGCTGTGCTCAGTCACTCTGAGAACGGTATGCCGCACCGACGCGGCGTTGGAAGAGCCCTCCTGATGAGTGGAACACGCCGCCACCGCCGCTCCGCCCGCGGGCTTCAATGGCGCATATGACATCGCAGTCCGACGCCGGCGAAGTTCGGCTCATAGAAGCGCAGGCCACGCCGACGCGGTTTGCCCGTGGCTGGCACTGCCTGGGTCTGGTCAGAGACTTCGATGACGGCAAGCCACACGCGATCAACGCCTTCGGGCAGACGCTTGTCGTGTTCCGCAGCGCGGACGGCAACATCAACGTCCTCGACGGCTTCTGCCGGCACATGGGCGGTGACCTCTCGCAGGGCGAGGTCAAGGGCAACGAGATCGCGTGCCCGTTCCATGACTGGCGCTGGGGCGGCGACGGACGGTGCAAGCAAGTTCCGTACAGCAGGCGCACCCCGCGGCTAGCCCGCACGCAGGCCTGGACCGCGCTCGAGCAGGACGGCATGTTGTTCGTGTGGAACGACCCGGAACGCAAACCGCCTCCAGCTGAGGTCGGTATCCCTCGCATCGAGGGTGCCACCAGCGCCGACTGGACCGACTGGCACTGGTACACCACGGTTGTGAACACCAACTGCCGCGAAATCATCGACAACGTCGTGGATATGGCGCACTTCTTCTATATTCACGGCTCGTTGCCCACGCATTTCAAGAACATCTTCGAAGGACACGTGGCGACGCAGTACATGAACAGTGCGGGCCGCCCTGACCTCGGCGGCACCGAAGGTGCGCGGATGCTCGGTACCACCTCGGTGGCCTCCTACTGGGGTCCGTCCTTCATGGTCGACGACCTGATCTACCACTACGCCGACGCCGACCACCACACGGTGCTCATCAATTGCCACTACCCGATCGATGCGAATTCCTTTGTGCTGCAATATGGCATCATCGTCAAGAAGTCCGAAGCGTTGCCGGCCGATCTCGCGATGCAGACCGCGACCAGTCTCGGCGACTTCGTCAAGCTGGGTTTCGAGCAGGATGTGCAGATCTGGCGCCACAAGGCGCGAATCGATAACCCGCTCCTGGTCGAGGAGGACGGTCCGGTGTATCAGCTGCGTCGTTGGTACCAACAGTTTTATGTCGATATCGCCGACGTGCAGCCAGACATGGTGGAACGTTTCGAGTTCGAGCTGGACACCACTCGGCCCTATGAAGCGTGGATGAAACAGGTCGAGGCGAACATGGCCGCCCAGCCGTGATGACGCGGGATTCACCGATCAGGGAAGACAACCGCCTGGACGATATGCCGATGATTCCGTTGGTCTGCCAGACCTGCGGTGCGCGAGTGCTGGCGAGAAAAAGCAGCTGGAATCAAACGAGCGTGCAGTGGACCGCCGACGCGACCGCCCGGTGTGTCGAACGTCTTGACGCGGAGCGGATCTCGGCACCGGGTAGCCGGGGGGTATTCCTCGCCTGCTCGGCGCTGGGCGAGTCGATAGCCGACGCGGTGCGGAGCGGATCGTTGCCGATCGTCGATGAAACCGTTGACGCCACACCGTAATTCGGTAATTATCCCTTTTCCAGCGTGAACTGGCACAAATCGGTGTAGCCGTCGCGGAACAACTGGGAGCAGCCGGTCAGATACCGCATGTAGCGGTCATAAACCTCTTCGGATTGGATCGCGATCGCTTCGCTCTTGTGCGCTTCGAGGGCCGCCGCCCACATGTCGAGCGTCCTCTTGTAGTGCGGCCGCAGCCGATGGATCCGGCTAACGCTGAACCCGACCTTCGTGGAATTCTCCTCGACCATTTCCACCGTCGGCAGCCGCCCGCCGGGGAAGATCTCTTCCAGAAGGAATTTCACGAAGCGGATATGCCACATCGTCAACGGAAGGTTGCGCTGCCGGATCTGCTCGCGGCTCAACACCACGATCGTATGGAGGAGCATCGTGCCGTCGGCCGGCAATAGGTTATAGGCCCACTTGAAGAAAGGGGCGTGGCGGTCGTAGCCGAAATGCTCGAGCGGACCGATCGCCACGATCCGGTCCACCGGCTCGTGAAACTGCTCCCAGCCCTGCAGTAGCACCCGCTTGGAACGGGGGCTGTTCGATGCCGCGAGCTGCTGTTCGACGTAGGCAACTTGGTTCCTGCTCAGGGTCAGGCCTACGACGTCGACGTCGTATTTCTCCAAAGCACGAAGCATCGCCGAACCCCAACCGCAGCCCACGTCGAGCAATTTCATCCCGGGCCGCAGGCCAAGTTTGCCCAGCGCCAGGTCGATCTTGGCGATCTGGGCCTCTTCCAGCGTCATGTCGTCACGCTCGAAGTACGCGCAGGTGTACGTGCGTGTCGGGTCTAGGAACAGCGCGAAGAAGTCATCGGACAGGTCGTAGTGGGCCTGCACGTCTTCGAAGTGGGGCCGCAGGCGTTGAGCACTTTCGGGCATGCGTCCTCTCGCAACGGCTCGGGCGGGTAGCCCCCGCCGCTTCATGCCGGCGTGGGTCGCCGCGACTAATCCGCACCATTCGGTAAGGGAGGCTACACGAATTCGGCCCCGCAAAGGGGTAGCGAAACCAGGGGATTTTCGGCATCTTTTGTCGCCGGCGACTCGGTTCTCAACGCCGACGATCATTGCGCCATCGCACGAGGCCGCCATCGTGATCGGAAAACGATGCCCGCCACAATGACCTCATTGATGCCAGGCGATTTCCACGCAATCGTTTGCGATCGCGGAATCCGACACCCGTGACTCGGTGACTTCCCCGATTCGCCAGCAGAGTTCAGGCGTGCGCGCCGCCGTCGATCCGGATTTCGGTGCCGGTGACGAACGCGCCGTCGTCAGAGGCCACCATGGCGATCACCGACGCGACGGCGCTCGGGTCACCCAGGACCGGGTTGTCCTTCCCGTGCAGGAGCGGGGTCTGTTTGGCCCAGAGGCCGAGGTCGTAGCCGTCGGGCATCTTGTCCAGGGTGCTCAGCGCGAGGGACGTGGAGACCCCGCCGGGTTGGATGTTGACTGCACGCAGCCCCTGTTTGGAGTACTCGAGCGCCAGCGAGTGCGTGAATGACAACACTCCGCCTTTGCTGGCGGCATAGGCGGCCATGTAGGGATGCGCGAACGACGCCGCGGTGGAGGTGAAGTTCACCACCACGCCGCGACCGGAGTCCAGCAGCGCCGGAAGCGCCTGCCGGGTCATCAGAAAGGTGCCCGTCAGGTTGACCGCCAGGGTGTCGTTCCAGTCGGCCAAGGTGTGCTCGTGCGTGTTGGCGCAGCGCTGGATGCCGGCGGCATTGACCAGCACTTCCAGCCCGCCGAGCCGGCCCAGCGCAGCATTCACTGCGGCCGTTACGGCACCCTCGTCGGAAATGTCGAGGACGGCGGTGGTCAGTCGCTCACCGGTGCCGGCATCCTCGGCGGCGGCCGCGGTTCGTGCCAGCCCGTCCGCCGAGACGTCGTAAGCCACGACCGTGGCGCCCTCATCGAGCAGCCGGGCCACGGTGGCCTGCCCGATTCCGGAACCAGCTCCGGTCACAACGACGCGTCTGTCTGCGAAACGATCCATCAAACAAGCCCTTTCGTTCATGCTGGCTGGAAGGCGCTGAGTGGGGCTTCCTCGGGGTAGGCCGCCGGGCCGCCGAGGTCGTATGCGGCGTTGAGGGCGCTGACGAACCCCGGATCGTGCAGCGGTTCGCTGGGGATGTCGAGCTTGACGCCCTTGGTCTCGAGGTCGTCGACCATGATGTCGATGGCCTTCTCGACCGAAAGGTCGTCGGAGCCTTCCATGTTCTTCTTCAGCTCGTCGTAGTCTGCGAACACCTCGGCCGACCAGTGCACCAGGAAACGCAGTTCGTCGGTGTGGTGGCGCGCGATGACGTTGTCACCGTTCTTCAGTAACCAGTAGTCGCGGTGACCCGGGTCGCCGGTAAACATCGTGTCGAACGCCAGGCCAGCCGGAATCTGTTGAGCCAGAGGTCCGTTGGCCTCACCGCGGTGTACCATCATCTCGTTCTGGACGACGATGCCGCGGTTGTTGATCGGGGGCAGGATGCGCTTGGGCGCCCTGAGCGGCCCATCGGGCCAGTAGGTGAAGCCGCTGCCGGCATCCAAGGAGAACCAGGTGATTACCTGGGCCATCTTGATCAGGTAGTCCTGGAAAAGCCCGGATTTGCCCATAACGCTGGTGAGCCAGGTTGGGGCATTCTCGTGCCGCACACCGCGGAAACTCGGCGAATCCAGGTGCCCCGGGTCGCGGTTTGCGCACGGACCGTTGATGTTGAACAGCATCAGCTGCGGCTTGGCGTATTCGGCTTTCCAGTAGGCCTTGGCCAGCTCGAGGAAGCGCTCGTTGTAGAAGCAGTCATGCAGTTGCGGGTAGAGCACCGCGCCGTAATTGGCCAGGTAGCCGCGGAACGTCGGGGTCAGGAACAAATCCAGCGACGGAGTGAATCCTTCCGGGAACATCCCGCTCATCGTGGCCATCAGCTCGTCGGCCGACGCGAAGTGTTGGGCGATGATCAGCTTCCACGGGCCTTCCGTCCGCACCACGTCGAGCATCCGCTCGCGCTGGTCGTCGGTGTAGACGTCGTCGATTTCGCGTGGCGGTGCGGCCGGCCGCAGCACGTCGGAAAGCGCCATTCGCCGCTCGTCGGTGAGCATCAGCTGTCTCCTTTGCAGTTCTGCAATCGATCGATTGTGGGCGGGGTCAGCGCGATACGGCCGATCGTTGCCCGGTCACCGGGACGTCAAAAACGAACGGGATGGCTGAACTTGGCCCGCAGCAGCGCGCCAATCTCGGCGATGGCCAACCGGCCGCGCGCCGTCACGTCGGAGCGCATCAAAAACCCGTGGTACAAGCCCGGATAGCGGGTGCATGTCGTCTGCACGTCTGCGTCGCGCAGCCGATCGGCGTACCGCTCGCCCCAGTCGCGGATGGGATCGCAACCGCCGGTCACCACGATCGCCGGCGGAAGTCCGGACAGATCCGAGGCATAGGCCGGCACCAGGTAGGGGTCGGTGGGCGGACCCGCGTCACCGTCGACGAGCGCGTGCATGTAGTCGATGTCGTCGCGCGCAAGTAGCGGCGCATCAGCCAGCGCGGCAATGGAAGTGACGGACATGTCGCGATCCAGCCCGGGATACGCCAGCACCTGCGCACAGATCGCCGGTCCGCCGCCGTCCCGGGCGGCCAGCGCGACTGCCGCGGCGAGCGAGCCACCGGCGCTGTCGCCGACCACCGCGAGCCGTTCGGGGTCGACGCCCAGCACGGCGGCGTTTCGGGAAACCCATTCGGTCGCCGCATAGGCGTCGTCGAACTGCGCCGGCGGCGGGAACTCCGGGGCCAACCGGTACTCGACAGCCACGGCGGTGGCTCCTGACGCCGACGCGAGCTCACGCGCCAGCGGTTCGAACGAGTGATTGGAGCCCATCACCAACCCGCCGCCGTGGAAGTAGACGAGCACCGGTTGCGCCGGGTCATCGATGGGACGGTAAATGCGTGCCGGGATGGCTCCGGCCGGTCCGGGGATGGAAGCCTCAGTGATGCAGGCCATTTCGGGCATTGCGTCGGGCAGGGGAGCGGATTCCAGACCCGCGCGCACCGCCGCCAAGCCACGTCGGCGCATGGGCGGGATCTCACCGAAGGATGCGACGCGCGCCGCGGCGTCGGGATCCAGTGCGGGCGTCGCCATGTCAGCGCTTTGTCGCGCCGAAGCGGCTTTCGGTGCGCAGCGCCGGGGGGCGTTGTGAGGCAAGCACATCGGCCCGCTCGGCCATCGCGGCGCCCACCGTGTCGGCGTGGGTGTGTAGGTAGAAGCGACCGTCGGTGGCCTGCTGGAACAACGTCTTGGCGGCTTCCCTCGGGTCCATGGCCGAGCCTTTGAGATCCAGCATCGCCGAGCGTTGCGCCTCGGCGGCGACCACGTCACCGGCACCGCCGGCATCGATCCCGCCGGCCGATTCGAAGATGTTGGACGACACGGGGCCGGGCAGCACGGCCTGCACGTGAATGTGATTGGCGTGTCCAGCGGATTCGACCTCCAGATACAGGCACTCGGTCAACGCCAGCACCGCATGCTTGCTGACGATGTAGGGGGCCTGCAGCGGAATCGCCACCACCGCGCCGACCGACGCGACGTTCCACACCCACGCCGGCTCCCCGGTGGCCATCATCTTCGGCAGGAAAGCCCGCACGCCGTAAAAGACGCCGCTGACGTTGATGTCGATGGTCCGCTGCCAATTGGCCACCGGGGTGTCCCACAGATAGCCGAACTGTTCGACGCCGGCGTTGTTGACCAGCAAGCGCACCGCGCCGACGTCCCGGTAGACCCGCTCGGCGAGGTCCTGCACGGCGTCGGGGTCGCGCACGTCGCAGACGACGTCGACCGCCGACCCACCCGCGGCACGCAGTTCGTCGGCAACCGACGCGGCCGCCGGCCCGTCGATGTCTGCCAGCACCACGGTCATCCCCAGCCCGCCGGCATGGCGCGCCAACCCGGCACCGAGGCCGGAGCCGGCTCCGGTGATGACGGCGACCCCGCCGGAAAATGCTTCTCCGGCAGTCACGAACTCGCGGTGCTGTCGACGGCCAACTCCGACAGCAGCACCGAGTTGGTGGCGTCGAGGACGACGTCCATCTCGGTGAACTGAAGGCCACCGGCCCCACGGCGGACGCCCACGTTGACGACCCCGCTGGACACGGCGAACGGCACGAAGCTGGCGATCTGGTTGACGAAGATGTAGAACCGCGCCCGGGTGACGTCACCGTCGGTGCCGGTGCGATGCACATTCGTGGCGTGGTGGCGCAACGGATACGGGCTCTGCTTGCGGTGCTCCGTCAGCCATTCCATCACCGCTTCGCGGCCGCGGAGCTCCGGTGACATCAGTTCCTCGAAAGGACTTGCGCCGGAGTCGCTTCGGGTCAGGTAGCGCACGTCCTCGGCGTAGCCGGCCGCCATCTCGTCATAGTGGGCCTCGTCGTAGTGGTACCAGAAGCCGGCGATGAACTCCTGCAATTCGGGCAGCGTGATGTCGTTGGCCATGGAGCCAGTCAACTCCGGGTGTGGCCCGGGTGACAGGCCAGATGCCCGGTCAGTGGAACATGCTCTCTGGCAGCGGTCACCGGCCTCGCGCGAGGATATGCGCTCCTATCGCGGACCGACTGGAACGGGCGACAGTGATGCAAGTGTCATCTCGATGCCCATTCGCAACCCGGATTTCAAGCGGCGGAAGTTGCCGTCCTGCACCCAGCGAACGTATGCGTGTCTGCAGCATTGGATCACGAGTTGCGCTGGCAGTTCGCGGTGAAAGGGGTCCGCACCGAGATCGAACCGTGCGGCAAGAAACTCTGAGATGGGCTCGGCCAGGTTTTGCCCCCAATCAAGCCAACGCAGTCGGTACTGCGGATCTTTGATCATCAGCGCCAGGAACCGGCGGTCCGTCTCAACCTGCCCGCGCTTGGGGACTTCGGTGCTGAACGCCTCCACCAACGTGTCGACGGCATTACTCGTGGGTGGCGCATCTCGGAGGACTTGGACGCTCAGCCTGCCGAACTCGCGAAACAGCGGCATGACGACGTCTTCTTTGACCGGAAAGTGGCGATGGAAGGTGCGAGGCGCGATGCCGGCGGCCTCGCAGATGCGCTCGACGGTCGCCGACGTCGAACCTTCGGTCAAAAAGATGTCGCGCGCAGCCGTCGCGATATCCAGGCGGAGCTGCTCCGCGCGCCGTTCGCTCAAAGTCGGCTTGGCGGACGCAGTCACGTCAGGCTCCTTTTTCCGCCCGCGGCTGAACGGTCCGCGCGCATCGTAACCGGGAGCAGTATGGGACCGTGGCCGACTCGAGCCAGATGGCATCGCCTATCCCACTGAGCGGGCATCCTGAGTGATCCTTCGGTGACGGGTGTGCAAACCTACCTGTGTCAGATTCTGCCAGATAATGCAGAATCTGACAGTCAATCGGCGCCACGAGATCGATTCCCGGAGGGCCCGACATCCGCTACAGAGGAGGAACTCCAATGACCGTGGCAGAAGGTGACCTGAATTATGACGACTACACGCACGACTTCATGGGCAAAGTCGGCAACATTCAGGATTTCTCGAGGGGGTTCCTGCTGAGGCTGGCTCGCGTCTTCGAGGACACCCTGAACTTCGTTCCCTACGCGCATGTAACCACCTACGCGCCGAAGGTAGGTATCAACACTGCCATGGACGTTGCCGCCGAGGTGTCGCGCGCTGGCATGCGTCAGGTAATGCCCATGGGCCGTTTCATCGCACCGCCACGGTGGGATTGGAAAAATGCGCAGTATCAAGCCATCCCGTTCGATGTCCAAACGGAGGACCTCACAAAAGAAGCGCTCATCCGGCTGATAAAGACCTACTGGGACCAGTATCTCAAGGGGCATAACTACTTTATCGATCAGTGGACGAAGATCATCCCGGAAGAGGAAGTCTGGCTGGGTCTGCCAGACATGTATCAACTGATCATCGATTACGAATACCCCAAGCTGGCCAAGGTGCTCGGGATCGAGCCGGTGCATGTCGTCGATTACCTCAAATTGGCCTGCCTCAGCATCGACGGGACGCTCGGCTACGGCGGTGAGTACATCGTGCACAATCCCGACCACGTGGTCCTCAACATGCGTCGATGCGAAGTGCTGCAAAAATACACCGACGAAGGCCTCTACCCACCGGCACGTGCTTGGATGAACTGCACGTTCGAGCAACGGATTTCTGCGCCGTTCTTTCCCGGATGCAAACTTGACATCAACTTGCCGCCAAAGGATTTCAAGTTCGCCCAGGGCGAGCCGTTCTGCATCTGGACCTACACCCGGGGCGAGGAAAACCACCGAGCTGCCGCGGCCGCGCCCGACCCCCGGGCCAGCGCCATGAAAAAGATCCCGATCATCCCGGTGTCCTGACCGATTCCGCAGCCTCGGCCCGGTTAGCGGTCGCTGAACCGAAACGTTCTCGCAGCTCGCGTTTGAGCAGCTTGCCGCTCGGATTTTTCGGCAACGAATCGACGAAGAAGAAGCGCTTGGGCGTCTTGAATCCGGCGAGGTGCGCCCGACAATGCGCGACGAGGTTTTCCTCGGTCAGCGTTACGCCGTCGCGGGGAACGATCGCCGCCACCACTGCCTCGACCCACACCGGGTGCGCCAGGCCGAAGACCGCGACCTCTCGAATGCCGCTGTGGCGGTAGAGGACCTCCTCGACCTCGCGGCTTGCGACGTTCTCACCGCCGGTCTTGATCATGTCTTTTTTGCGGTCGACGACGTGCAACAGCCCGTGCTCGTCGTAGAAGCCCAGGTCGCCCGAGTGGAACCAGCCGCCCCGGAAGGCATCGGCGGTGCGTTCCGGGTCATCGAGGTAGCCGAGCATCAAATGGGGGCTGCGGTGCGCGATTTCTCCGACGACTCCGGTGGCGACCGGGCTGTCGTCGGTGTCGAGGATTGCCGTCTCCACGTTGGCGACGGGGCGCCCGGCGGAGCCGGGGTGTGCGTCCTGTTCATCGGGGCCCAGCGCGGAGGCCAGCGGTGCCATTTCCGTCTGTCCGTAAAAATTCCACAGCCGCAAATTGGGCAGCCGTTGCCGCATCTCGGCCAGGATCTCGACCGGCATCGCCGAGGCGCCGTAGTAGCCCTTGCGCAAGCTCGACAGGTCCACCTCATCGAACACCGGCGATCGCAGCAGCGAGATCCACACCGTCGGGGGAGCGAAGTAGTTGGTGACCTCGTACCGCTCGATCGTGCGCAGCACCGTTTCTGGTTCCGGTCCCGGCAAGATGATGCTGGTCGCGCCGAGGTAGATGTCGGTGGCCAGGAAGTTGTCCAGCTGCGCGCAGTGATAGAGCGGCAACGAGTGGATTTCGACGTCGTCATGGGCCATCTCGCCGGCCAGAACGGTGCTCACGTACTGCCACATCAGGCTGCGGCTGGTGTGCATGGCTGCCTTTGGATGGGACTCGGTGCCGCTCGTGTACATCAGCCGCACCAGCTGGTCGTCGTCGACGTGCAAGTCGGGCGCCGCGGTGTCGGTGATCAGCCACCGCGCGAAATCGTCCCAGCCGGACGGGCTGTGGTGACCGGAGGGCACGAGAGCGACGCGGGCTTTGACCACGCCACCGCGCCGCATCGCCTCTTCCGCCCTCGCCGCCAAATCCGCTTCGACAATGAATCCGCTGGCCCGGCTGTTGCCGAGGATGTAGGAGATCTCCTCGGCGGTCAGCATGAAGTTGACCGGGACCAGGGCCACCCCGGCGCGGGCCGTCGCGAAGGCCAGCACGGCATACTGCCAGCAGTTGTGCGACAGGAGAACGATGCGATCCCCGAGCCCAAAGCCGTTGTCGTGCAACGCTGCCGCTGCGCGGTCGACCAGCCTGTCGAACTCGGCGAAACTCAGCACGACGTCGCCGTCGATCACCGCGGTCTTGTCCGGGTGCCGGCGAGCCGACCGGCGAGGGATATCGCCGAGCCCGTGGCTGCGCGCCCGCGCGATGATCGCGTCCAGGTCGTCGGACTGCATGTCCGCCACGTTAGGCGCCGACATGGAGTCGGGGGCCGTCGGCGTCCCGCTGAGTAGACAGGGACCTGCACATCTGTGCGGACGGCCCCGATACTCGTTGGCATGAGCGCTGGTGTCCCCGTCACGACTGAAACCACCGGACGGGTGGATTTGGATCCTGACGAGCTGCGGGCCAACCTTTGCCAGGCGGACCCTGGCGTGCTGGTCGCCGTGCTGGCGCAACTGACCGGCGACCCGGCGGTGGTTGACCGGTTCGCGGCGAAGATCTCTCACGTGCCCGACCCGCCGGAGCAGGCCGGTGCCACCGACCCCGAGACGGCCGCAGCGCTCGTCGATGCGGTGGTCGCGGCACTGCGTTCATCCCGCGCGGCCACCGCCGTACCCGCCGATGACCCGCAGCTGTTCGCGCGGATCGCGCCGGTGGCACTCGGGGGAGCGGTCGGCGCGGAGTACATCCCACTGCTGTTGGAGCAGGGCGGGTTTCAGCCGTCACAACCAGTACTGCCGCGCACCGCCAAGCTCCCAGATGGCTTTCGGGTCGCGATCGTCGGGGCGGGAATCGCCGGGCTGACCGCCGCGCTGGAGTTGGCCGATGCCGGCATCGACTACCAGATCTTCGACCGAAACGACGAAGTCGGGGGCACCTGGTACACCACCACCTATCCGGGCATCGGCGTGGACACACCGTCGGCGTACTACTCGCTGTCGCGCGATATCAACGGCGATTGGTCCAGCTACTACCCGATGGGCGCGGAGTATCAGTCCTACCTGGTTTCGGTGGCCGATAAGAACGATCTGCGGAAGCGCACCCGGTTCGGTACCGAGGTCGAAGCACTCTGGTGGGACGACACACGCAGGCAATGGCAGATCCACTCGGTCGGCCCCGACGGTGCCCGGGATGTGAGTTATGCCAACGTGGTGATCCCGGCCGCCGGATATCTCAACCGGCCCCGCTGGCCGGATCTGCCTGGCCGCGAGACGTTCTCGGGGCTGTCCGTCCATTCCGCGCGGTGGGATCCCGACCTTGATTTGACGGGTAAGAGGGTCGCCGTCATCGGCGCCGGTTGCACCGCGGTACAGATCATCGATGCCTGCGTGGACCAAGTCGCGCACCTGACCGTGTTCCAACGTCAGCCGCATTGGGTGGCGCCCCGGAGACGGGCGTCCGACGACGTTCCCGAATACCAGCGCTGGCTGGGCAGCCGGCTGCCGTACTACGCGAATTGGATACGGCTCAAATCATATTGGGGCACGGCGGACAACAACTACCCGGTGATCCTGCATGACCCGGAATGGGCGGCCGAACACCGGTCGATCTCTCCGGCGAACGATGCCTTGCTGCGGATGTGCCTCGACTACATCGATCGGGTATTCGGTGCCGGCAGCGAACTCGCCCGCAAGGTGACTCCCGACTTCGCTCCCTACGGTAAGCGGATCATCCGCGATCCCGGCGGTTATTACGCCGCGCTGGCGCGGGAGCATGTGGTCGTTGAGGCCAGCGAGCCGGCCCGGGTCAACGAGGCTGGAATCGTGACACCCGACGGTCGGCAGATCGACCTCGACGTCATCATCTACGCGACCGGCTACTACCTGGATTTCCTTTCCACCGTGGACATCCGGGGCCGCGGCGGCAGGACGCTGAGCCAGGAGTGGGGGGACATCCCGCGCTCCTACCGCGGCGGGATGGTGCCCGGCTTCCCGAACATGTTCATTTCCTCGGCGCCCAACTACAGCCCGGGGCACGGGGCCGGCCATAACTTCGGCGTCGAGGTGATGGTGCACTACGTCATGGAGTGCCTGCAATTGATGGCCCTGCGCAAAGCCGCCACGATCGAGGTGACGCAGGGCGCCTACGAGCGCTATGTCGCCGATATCGATGCGACCATGGCCCACACCGTCTGGTGCCATACCCCGTCCGCCCATACCTACTACCGCTCCGGAGGAGGGCGGATCGTGACCGCCTTCCCGTATCGCCTGATCGACTTCTGGCGCGATCATAGGGCCCCGCTCGAAGCGGACCTCACGCTGCGATGAGCCGGTTACTCTGCGGCAAAACGGCTTTGGTAACGGGCAGCAGCCGGGGAATCGGCCGCGCAATCGCCCAGCGGCTGGCCGCCGAAGGCGCCACCGTGGCGGTCACGGCCCGGTCGCACACACCGTCCTCGTCGGTGCGCGCCGGAACGACTTCCGCGCTGCCGGGCACCATCGACGAGACCATCGAGCTGATCGAGGCGGCCGGTGGCCAGGCGTTCGGCGTCGCGGCCAACCTGGAGGACGCCGAGCAGCGCGACGGGTTGATCGACGCGGTCCTCGACCGCACCGGCCGGATCGACATCCTGGTCAACAACGCCGGTTTCGCCGACTACTCCTTGGTCGAGGACATGAGCCTGGAAACCTTTGACCGCACCGTGGAACACTACCTGCGGGTTCCATTCATCCTCACGAAATCCGCTGTGCCGCACATGCGCAAGCAAGGTGCGGGCTGGATCGTCAACATCGGCTCGGTCACGGGCGTCCCGCCGGTGCGGCCGTACCGGGACTACAACAAGACGGCCGGCGACGTCGTCTACGCGGCCATGAAGGCCGCCCTGCACCGGTTCACCCAGGGCATGGCCGCCGAACTGCTCGACGCCAACATCGCGGTCAACTGCGTCGGCCCGTCCACGGCGGTCCGCACACCCGGTGCGGCACAGCTGATCCCGGAGTCTTTCCCGACCGAACCCGTCGAGTACCTGGCCGAGACCGTATTGGCGATGTGCCACCTGCCCGCGGCCGAGCGCACCGGACTGGTCGCGTTCAGCCTGCACTATCCGTGGTCGCAACAGTTGCCGGTGCACAGCCTCGACGGCGACGAGTTGTTCCCGCCCCTGCAACCTCCCCCGACGGCGAACCCCAATATTTTGCCCGCCGGTCTGTAGATCACGGCGCTTCCACCGGCGACCCGATTGCCCTATCGCTTCGGCAAAAACTGTGGCAGACCCGATCACGAACGATGACGTCGGGACATTCGGGATCGAACCAGCGATCCACGTGGGCCCAGTGAATCGGGTGCATCAGATACGGCCCCATCAGGCCGTCGACGTCGGTGAAGAGCTGTTCGAACACGTGGGTCCACGACGAGACGCCGGACGCGTTCACCACACGGCTGAGCTGCCAATCGGTGATGGTCCGTATGTATTTCGGCATCAGCCGCAGATCGGCCTCAAACCGGGCGACGGTCGCCGCGTCGGTGCCGGACGCCACGCTCAGCAGCAAGGTGCGATAGACGGTCCCGGGTTTCGCCGACCAACCCGTGCTGGCGGGGCAACCGACGTAGGTGGCCCCGTTGACGCGACGGACCGCGGGGTCGCCGAGGACGTCGTCGAAACACGCCGCAGCAGAGTCCCATTCAGCCGCATCGGTGAACCGCAGGTGCATCAGGATGTCACCGCCGTTGCGGGCACCCGGGAGCGTCGGTTCCACCAGACTGCGTTCGCCGCTTACCTGCGCGGCCGCGCCGCGAAGCGCCGCCAGCACCCGGTCGCGGTCGCCCTCGGCGACGTCGACCAGCCTGGTGACGTTAAACATCGCAGAGCCCGTCGACATCATCCGCGGCCGCTGCGAACGACCGTGATCGCTCATGCACCAATTCGGCTATGCGCGACCAGAATTCGCCCAGCGCCGGGTCCGCCCTGCCCTCCCAGGTCATCTCCCACCAGGCCGGCGCGCTCGGCAGCGTCCAGGTGATGGTCACCGTGTTCGTCTGATCGTCGAACCAAATGGGGGGGCTGACCAAGACGTCCCGCAGCGTCATGCCGCGATCGCGCGCGCCGGGCGCGTACTCGTGGAGGTAGGCGTCGACGAACCGACGCGCACAACCCGGCTTGGTGATCGCACGGTCGATCACGAAGATTTGGCCATCTGCCATCATCCGACCGTATGGCACGCACCGAACGGCGCGCGTTCGGTTCCCGACCATCGGGAGGCGTCAGGGCCCTATCGCCGCAGGATGTCGGCGAGCGCGACGGCGGCCTCCTCCCGGGCCCGGTGTGCGAGGTCGAGCATAGGCATCGTCATGAAACCGTGAATGCCACCGTCGTAACGCAATTGGACTGTCGGCACGCCGGCAGCCCGAAGCGCGTCGGCGAAGACCAGTCCTTCGTCGCGCAGCGGATCGTGTCCGGCTATGACCATCACGGCGGGTGGTAGCCCATCCAGCTCGGCGTTCATGGGTGTGGCATACGGGTGTTCTCGGTCGGCCGGCAACGGCACGTACTGATCCCAATACCACTGCAGAGCCGGCTTCGGGTTGTAGAAGCCGTGGCCGAATAACCGATAGGACTCGTTCTGGAAGTTCGCCGCCAGCACCGGGTAGATCAGGAACTGGGCGGCCAGCAGCGGGTCGCCCCGGTCGCGTGCCATCAGCGCGGTGACGGCGGCCAGGTTGCCGCCGGCGCTATCGCCACCCACCGCCAGGCGGTCGGGATCGCCGCCGAGGTCGGACGCGTTGTGCGCCGCCCATCGGATGACGGTGTAAACATCGTCGGCCGCTGCCGGCCAGCGGTGCTCCGGCGCCAGCCGGTAGCCCACCGAGATCACCACGGCGGGAATGCGATTCGCGATGTCGCGGCAAAGCGCGTCGTGGCTGTCCAGGTCGCAGAACACGAAACCGCCGCCGTGGGCGTATACCAAAATCGGTAGGCTCGTGTCCCGGCTGTCGGGCCGGTAGACACGGATCGGAATGTCGGCGCCCGGTCCTTCGATCATGTCGTCGCGGACCTCGTCGACCTGCTGGGGCTTGGCGGGTGGCACGAACCTGGAGCGGATCAGTGCCCGGGCCTCCGCACCGCTCATGGTGTGCACCGGCGGGAAGCCGGCGTCGAGCATCTCGATCAGGGGCGCGAGCTGCGGATCGAGGGTCACGCGTACCGCAGCGCCGGACGGGCCGGGCGCAGCGGCCGCAGCGGCTGCAGGGCCGGCGCGACGCGCTGGGGGCCGTCCTCGACGTTCCGCCAGATGCCCATCGCGGTCATGCGCACGGGGGCGGCCAGTCGCTGGTCGAACATCATGCGGTTCATCGGACCGCACACCGACACCGCGGCTATGACTTTTTGGCCCTCGCCGGGGCCCCCGCCGATCGGCGCTGCCACGCAACCGAATCCGAGCAGCGACTCCTCGCGCTCGAACGCGATTCCGTGGGCGCGCACCTTGGCCAGCTCGACGGCGAGCTGCGCGCCGCCGGAGATCGAGTATTTCGTCTTGCGAACCCGCAGATCGAGCTCGGCATCGTCGTCGCGGTAGGCGAGGATCGCCTTCCCAACCGCGGTACAGTGCGCGGGCTGGCGACCGCCCACCCGAGTGGGTATCCGCTGGTCGCCGATCTTGTCCAGGTAGACGACGTCCGCGCCGTCCAAGACCGCCAGGTGTACGACAAGCCCTGTGGCGCGGTGCAACTCGCCGAGCAAGGGGCCGGCCGCCCGCACCAGGCGATCCTGGTGCACGGCCAGCGAGCCCAGCTCCACCAGGCGCATGCCCAGTTCGTAGTCACGGCCGCTGCGGCGCAGCCACCGCAGCTGCACCAGGCGCTCGAGCATGCGGTGCGCCGACGATCGGGGCAGGCCGGTGCGACGCACGATCTGCGCCAGCGTTAGCCGGCCCGGTCCGTCGAACGCGTCGAGGACCAGCGAGATGCGGTCGATCACGGCCGTAGGAGTCTCGACAGTCCTGACGGCTGATGTCATCGGATCTCCATCTATCTGGATGGCATATTCCTATTAGGAATATAGTCCTATCACACCAGTGTGGCCTCTGTCACGCACGGCGGTAAAAACCCCAAGCTTTTAGGCGGTGCCGTTAGCCGCGAAAGATGTCAAGCGAGCCGACGTGGGCTCGATTGGTCTTGAATCGTTCCCTCAATTTCCACGAACCATCGGAGCGCCGTTCCCACGTGTCCGTGTAGTCGCCGAGCGTGTAGAACCGGATCGAGGGATCGGCGTCCGAACTCAGATGAACATCGTGGACGTAGGCGCGACTGATCGCGGTGTCTCCGTCGACATCGATGACGACGTTGGCAAGCAGGTGTTGGGTGGGACCGCAGTTGTCGAGGAACTCGCGGATCAGCCCGATCATCGCCGCGCTGCCGTACAGCCGTCCGGTCCCGAGATCGCCCTCTGCGTCGTCGGTCAGGATCTCGGCCATCGCCGTCCAATCGCGCTCGTCCATCGCGCGGGCGAATCGCGTCAACGTTCGTTCGATGTCACGCTCATCGAGCAAAACTCGTAGTCGATCACTGTCCATCGGGTGTTCCTCGAAGGAAAAGGGCTCAGCCCTTGGCCGCGGACCGGCCCGCGCGGCGGCCGTAGAAGCTGCCGTCGCCGAGCGAGATGCCACTGGCGTAACCCCACGCGGCCAGTCCCGCCGTCGAACGGCCCGCGGCGAACAGTCCCGGGATGGGCTCGCCGCTGACGTGCAGGACCTCGGCGTCCAACGTGGTGGACAGCCCGCCCAGCGTGAAGCCGCCGGTGTTCTCCCGCAGGTCGATGGCCCCGACGGGCGACCCGATCGGCCTGAGCCACTCGGGCTTCTTGTGCAGCAGCGGATCCTCGCCGCGCGCGGCGCCCTCGTTGTAGGCGGCCACCGTCGCCTGCAGCGAACCGGGGGCCAGGCCCATGTCGCGTTCGAGCTCGGCCACGGTATCGGCCACCCAAGTCGCCGGGCGCAGCATGAACTTCGGTGACCACGAGGCCATCGCCTCCTGCTGCGCCTCGTCGTCGATGATCAGAAAAGCGGTGTTGTCCTGCTGGTACAGCGTGAGCTGCCCGACCCGGCCCGGGTAGGTGTCCTCGGCGACGTAGCGCTGGCCGCGGCCGTTGACCAGGATGCCGCGCACCAGTTGCTGAGGATCGATGAAGATCGCGACCTCGGTGGCGTCCATGTGGGCCAGATCGGCGCCCAGCGCCTGCGCCATCCGGATCGCCTGCCCGTCGTGCTGCTCGATCGAGGCGGCCGGGCGCCCGGCGATCCGCGGGGCGTACCGCGCCACCATGGCGTCGTTGTAGGCGAAGCTGCCCGTCGCGAGCACGACCCCACGGCGGGCGCGAACCGTCATCTCCGCGCCGTACTGGCGGGCGCGGATGCCGACGACCCTGCCGTCGGACTCGACGATCAGGCTTTGCACGCGGACGTCGTACAGCGCCCGCGCGCCGGCCGCCGTGGCCGTCTCGACGAGGGGCTTCATCAGCATGTAGCCGGCGCTCGCCTCACCCTGCTTCTTGTTCTGCATCTGCGGGACGTGCCCGCGCGGGGCGGGAGTGGCGATGGTGTTGAACGGGTAGGCGTTTTCACCGCCGCTGTACATCAGCCCCTGGTCGCCCATCGGCTCCCAGCCGGGCTCGGAGAAGAACTCCGCCTTGAACGGCACGCCGCAGCCGACGAGCCAGTCGAAGTGCGCGACGCTGCCCGCGCAGTAATCGGCGATCCGGTTCTCGTCGGCGCCGGGGCCCATCGCCACGTTGAGGAAGGCCGCCATGTTGTCGACGGAATCGCTGAAGCCACAGGCGGTTTGCAGCGCGGTGCCGCCGCCGAGGTAGATGAATCCGCCGGCCATCGCCGCCGCACCGCCCCACGACCCGGTGCGCTCCAACACCAGCACGTCGGCGCCGGAGCGGGCCGCTTCGACCGCCGCGGCGGCGCCGGCCACCCCGTAGCCTGCGATGACGACGTCGGCCTCCTGATCCCACGACGTGATCGACGACGCCGGGATGGGGGTGACGTCCGTGTCGGGCGTCATAGCCGCATCGCCGCGGGCATCTCGCCGGTCCACTGGTGACCCCAGTAGCTGTCCGCGGTGATTTCCTCTGCGGTGTAATAGGTTTCGTTGACGCGCATGCCGTCGGTGCCGAACTCGATGTCCCAATCGCCGGGCGCCCGGACGTAGAAGGAGATCATCTTGTCGTTGGTGTGACGGCCCAGCGTGGAGGACAACTGGAAACCCTCTGCGTTGACCCGGTCCAGCGCCTGGCCCACCGCGTCGAGCGTGTCGACCTCCACCATGATGTGAACGACGCGCGGGTCGCGCAGGTGCGCGGCCGGCACGATCGCCAGGCTGTGGTGGCGTTCGTTGATGCCGAGGAAGCGAACCCGCACCGGGCCGAACTCTTTCGGCAGCGGCACCCGGAACGCGCCGCGGGAACGGAAACCCAAGACGTCGGTGTAGAAGTCGAACAGCCCATTGGGGTCCATCGCGGGCAGCACGACATGGCCGAGCCCCTGATCGCCGGTGACGAACTTCGCGCCGAAAGGCGTGATCACCGGGCTGTGGTCGAGCACGGGGCCGTGAAACACCTCGAGCGTGTGGCCCGCGGGATCCTCGAACGCGATCGCCTCCTCGACGCGGCGCTCCTCGGCCTCGTCGAGCGAGAGCTGCTTGAACGCGATGCCGGCGCCGTCAAGGGTGGCCTTGACCCGTTGCAGCGCCGCACGATCGCGCACCTCCCAGCCGATGGTGAGCACCCGCTCCGTCTCGCCGGGAACGACGACGATCCGGGCCGCGCGTTCGTCCATGCGCAGGTACAGCGCCGACGGGTCGGATCCCTTTCCCTCCGCGAAACCCAGGACGGCGAAGGCGAAATGCCGCCACCGGTCGACGTCGTTCGTCGAAATGGTGATGTAGCCAAGGCTTTTCAAGTCGCTCACTGACACTCCTAGATCAGGGCCCGCAGCGGGCCTTCCGGCGGGTCGATGCCCAGCGAACTCAGCGCCGACGCGTGATAAGTGGTGCCGGGCACGTGGATGGCATGCAGCTGGCCCACGTGCACGTCACGCCAATACCGCTGCAGGGGCTTGTCCATCCGGGCCGCGTTTCCGCCGGAGCGGGCGAAGATTTCGTCGACCGCCGCGACGGCGCGCCACACCGCACGCACCTGGGTCCGGCGACCGGCCGCCCGGTCCGCGAACGACACCTCCTTGCCGGCGGCGACCATGTCGTAGATGCGGTCGGCGTTGGTCAGCAGCTCCTGGCGGGCGGCATTGATGTCGGCCGCCGCCTCGCCGATGGCGTGCATGACGTACGGGTCATCCTTGATCGCGGTCCCGGTGGCGCCCACGCGCTCTCGCTGGTAGTCCAGGTGCGCGGCCAGCGCGCCCTCGGCGATGCCGATGGTGGCCGCGGAAATGCCCAGCGGGAACATCGTCGACCACGGCATCAGGTACAGCGGCTCGGTCATGCCGGCCTCGCGCTGGGCGGTGCCGTCCATCACCTTGGTCGCGTCCATGGTCCGGTAGGTCGGGACGAACGCATCCTTGACGATGACGTCCTTGGAGCCGGTTCCGCGCAGCCCCACCACATTCCACGAGTCCTCGACGATCTCGTAGTCCTTGCGGGGCAGGATCATGTGCAGCATCTGCGGCGGCATCAGCGGTATGCCCTGCTCGTTGCCGAGCATCGCGCCCAGGATGATCCAGTCGCAATGGTCGGTGCCCGAGCTGAACTGCCAGCGGCCGTTGAAGATGTAGCCGCCGTCGACCGGCCTCGCCACGCCCTGCGGCGCGTACGGGGACGCCATCCAGGTGTCGACGTCATCGGCCCACACCTCGGCAGCCACCTTCGGATCGGCGTAGGCGAGCTGGTAAGGGTGCACGCCCACCACGCCGACGATCCAGCCGGCGGCCGGATCCAGTGCCGCGGTGGCCATGGTCGTTTCGGCGAACTCGCGGGGATGGACCTCGAACCCTTGGTAGCTCTTGGGTTGCAGCAGCCGGATCAGCCCGGCCCCTTTCATGAGCTTGACGGTGTCGTCGGTGAGCCGGCCGATCCGCTCGGCTTCGGCGGCCTGGTCGCGCAACTGGTCGGCCATGGCCACAACCTGATCAAGTACCCGCTCGCTCATTTCTTCGTCCTTACTTCTGGGGGCATATTGAATGGTTTACCGCAGTCCAGGCGCCGACTCGCCGCTGATCCCGATCAGCGGACGAAATTGGGTCATAACTCGGCATGGGGGGTGTTGTCAACGAAGTGCCTACATACGCACTTCGGGCCCAACCGGCGCTCCTACACTTTCGCGAGTAGTCCGGCGTCGATCACGATCTGTGTCCCGGTGATGTAGCGCGCTTCGTCGGAGGCCAAGAACACGACGGCGTTGCTGACATCGACGGGCTCGATCCACGGCACCGGTAGCAGGTGGCGAGCTTTCAGCACCTCGGCGGCGTCCTCCGCCGACGGATTGTCCAAGTCGGGCCGCAGCCGTCGAAACGTGGCTTCGTTGAGCACCATCGCGGTCGCGACCGCGCCGGGGTGAACGGTGTTGACGCGAATACCTCGGGGTCCCAACTCGTTGGCGAGCGTGCGTGCCAGTCCTACCACGGCGTGCTTGCTGGCCGTGTAGGCGGCGGTGTTCGCGGTGCCCCGAATACCGTTGGTGGAACTGACGATGACGACGGATCCGCCCCGCTCGCCGATGTGGGGCGCACTGGCCTTGACGGTGTGCCAGACACCCGTGAGGTTGACATCCAGCACCTGTTGCCAGCTTTCGGGGCTGATCTCCCAGGCCGGGGCGCCCGCCGGATGAATCCCCGCATTCGCGACGACGACGTCGATGCGACCGAGTTCGGCGACGGCGGCATCGACCGCGGCCGCCACGGCGCCGAAGTCGCCGACGTCGGCCAGACCGGTCACGGCGCGCACCCCACGCGCGGCGACGGCGGCGGCCGTCTGTTCGAGGTCGCCGGCCGCCTCGGGCACATCCAGCGCGATGACGTCGGCGCCGCCCTCGGCCAAGCGCTCACAGTGGCAACGTCCGCTGCCCCGGGCGGCCCCGGTCACCAAGGCCACGCGACCGCGCAGGCCCGACATCAAGATTCCTTGACCAGCGAGAACCCCTTGTAGCCTGCCTCGGCGACCTCGGCGCAGATGTCGAGATAGACCCCGAACCCGCCGATGAAGAGCATGAACACGCGCGGCTTCCCGGGCACGTTCGCACCGAGATACCAGGAGTTGGCCTTGGTGAACAAGCTGGCGTCGGCCCGGCGCGCCAACTCGGCGACCCAGTCATCGACCGCGTCCGGGGTCGCCTCGATCGCGGCGTAGCCGTGGGCGTCGAGGTAGGCGATGCAGTCGGCGATCCAGTTCACGTGCGCCTCGGCGTGCAGCACCATGTTGGCCAGGACCGCGGGAGCGCCCGGGCCACACACCACGAAGAGGTTGGGGAACCCGTCGATGCCCAAGCCGAGGTAGGTACGAGGTCCGTCGCGCCAATGGTCTCGGAGCCGCCGGCCGCCCCGGCCAACGACGTCGATCTTGGCCAGCGCACCGGTCATCGCGTCGAAGCCGGTCGCGAACACGATGATGTCGACGTCGTAGTGGGCGTCGGTGGTGTCGATCCCGGTCGGGGTGATCGACTCGATCGGTGTGTTGCGCACGCTGACCAGCTTCACGTTGGGCCGGTTGAACGTTTGAAAGTAGTTGGTGTCGGTGCAGATTCGCTTGGTGCCGATCGGGTGGTCGTTGGGGATGAGCAATTCGGCCACGGACGGGTCTTCGATGACGGCGCGGACCTTCTCTTCGTAGAACTTGCGCGCCTCGTCGTTGGCGGCCTGGTCGATCATCTGGTCCGCGAAGGTCTTTGAGAAAAGCACCCCGCCAAGATCCCAGCGCTTCTCGAATGCCGCGCGGCGTTCCTCCGGAGTGGCCTCCATCGTGAGCTTGGGATGCGCCACGTGGGGCGAACCGCCGGAACTGCGCCATGACGCCCGTCGCCGTTGCGCGTAATTGGCCTTCACCTCGGCGCGGTCAGCATCGGTGAGCGGCCGGTTGCCGGCCGGCACACTGTAATTCGGCGTGCGCTGGAAGACATACAGCTGGGACGCGGCCTCGGCGATGATCGGAATCGACTGGATCCCAGACGATCCGGTGCCGATGACCGCTACCCGCTTGCCGGTGAAGTCCACCGGCTCGTGCGGCCACGATGCGGTGTGGTAGACCTCCCCGGCGAAGCTTTCCAATCCGGGGAATGGGGGAGTCAACGCCGCCGACAGGGGACCGGTTGCCATTACGCAGAACCGCGTATCGACCTGCTCGCCACCGTCGGCGGTTACCGTCCAGCGCATGCTCTGCTCGTCGAACACCGCCGACGTCACACGCGCGTTCAAGGTTACGTGGCGGCGCAGGTCCAGTCGGTCGGCGACCCAGTTGATGTAAGCCAGGATTTCGGCCTGGGTTGCGTACTTCTCCGACCAGTCCCATTCCTGCTGCAGTTCGTCCGAAAACGAATAGCAATAGTCCACGCTCTCAACGTCGCATCGGGCACCCGGATATCGGTTGAAGTACCAGGTACCGCCGACGTCGGGTCCGCTCTCGAACACCCGGACGCTCAGCCCGTCCGACCGCAGCTTGTGCGCCGCGTAGAGGCCCGCGAAGCCCGCACCGACGACAACGGCATCTACTTCCGGGGCTACCCGCCGATCACTGCCAACGCTCACAAGTGCCTACGGTAGGCCGTGGTGGGCGCAGGCAGGGGCTGCGTCCCGGTGACCGGACGCCGGGACAGCGGCTTCCCGGCCATCGGAATCCAGCCGTCGCCGCGGCCGGCCGCCTCGTAAGAATTGCGATATGCCAGAAGTCGCAAGGCGTGACATCGCCGTGCACACCGACGCGTTGGCCGCCACCGTCGAGGTCGACTTGGACGGCGAGGTCCATCGGCTGCTGTGGCCGCGTGACAAATCCCTCGTGGATACGATGCTCGACGCGCGGATCGACGTGCCACATTCGTGCCGCGAGGGCCACTGCGGCTCGTGCGTGGCCACCCTGGTGTCGGGGGAGGTGGACATGGTCGGTGGCGACGTTCTCGGACCCCAGGACCGTGCCGAAGGCTTGATCCTTTGCTGCCAGGCTCGCCCGCTCGGTGACCACGTCCACGTCGAGTTCTAGCACCGCATGAACAAGCGTCTGGAAGGTAAGGTCGCGCTGATCACCGGGGCGGCGCGGGGGATCGGGCGCGCCCAGGCGGTGCGCTTCGCGCAGGAGGGCGCCGACATCGTGGCGCTCGATGTGTGCGGGCCGATCGACACCGTGGTGGTCCCGCACAGCACGATCGCCGACCTCGACGAGACGGCTGCGATGGTCTCGCAGATCGGTCAGCGGGTGCACACCGAGACGGTCGACGTGCGGGACCTCGCGGGTGTCCAAGCCGCCACCGACCGCGGCGTGCAGCGGTTCGGCGGATTGGACGCGGTGTGCGCGACCGCCGGAATCACGTCGCGCGGCATGGCGCTCGAGCTGGACGAAAAGGCCTGGCGCACCATGCTGGACGTCAACCTCACCGGTGTGTGGCACACGTGCCGGGCCGGTGCGCCGCACCTGATTGCGCGCGGCGCCGGCGCGATGATCCTCACCAATTCCATTGCCGGGTTGCGCGGTCTCGTCGGTGTAGCGCACTACACGGCGGCCAAGCACGGCGTGGTAGGCCTGATGCAAAGCATGGCCAAAGAGCTTGCGCCGCATAATGTTCGGGTGAACTGCGTGCACCCCACCAACGTCGACACCCCGCTGATCCAGAACGACGCGGTGCGCAGCGCCTTTCGTCCCGACTTGGACCGGCCGCCGACTCGTGCCGAGTTCGCCGAGGCGGCACGGAACATGAACATGCTTCCCGTTCCGTGGGTCGATCCGATCGACGTGGCGAACGCCGCGTTGTTCTTGGCGTCCGACGAGGCGCGCTACATCACCTCGGTGACCTTGCCTGTGGACGCCGGAGCCACTCAACGATAGGTGAAAGCATGGCGGGGCCACGGCGGTGAAATGCTCGGTGCGCGCACACTCGGCGGCGCATTACATCGACCACGTATCAGCCCTGCGGGACCTGGCGAAGGATGAGGAAGGAATCGGGTCATGACAGATATCGACGACCTCGCGGCACGGCTTCGCCGTCTCGAGGACGAACGCCGGGCTGAAGGGCGCGGCGGCACCGGTGCTGGGCGCGGGGCCGATGTGAGGGGTTGTCCGATGGTGAAGCCGGCAGATGACGCGCGTTCGCGGCAGACCGGGCTGATTAAAGGGGTGGCCAGTGGTGGCTCATGACAAGGTCGACGGCACGCCGGTGGGGTACGAGTCGCTGACCGGATCAGTACGCCGGCTCATCGATGCGACCATCCGTACCGAGGTGGACGCCGCAGCTTTAGCGGCGGCCAAAGCCCACATCGACTGCGCGGTGGGAGAGTTGAGCGCAGCCCTGATGCCGGGCTCATTCGGTCTGCGCGAAGCCGCCGACGGACAATCCATGGCCTCAGGCAACGTCGCGATCGGGGTACGCAATCCCGTCGCGCCGCCCCTGGTGATACACCGCGACGATGAAGGCGAAGTGTGGACTGAGGTCACCCTCGGTGCCGCTTACGAGGGTCCGCCCGGTCACCTTCACGGCGGCGTGTGCGCGCTGATTCTTGACCACGTCCTCGGCGCAACCGCGCACCGGCCAGGACGTCCGGCGTATACCGGCACGCTCACCCTGCGTTATCTGCGGGGAACGCCGTTGGGTCTCCTACGTGCGAGAGCGCGCGTTGATCGCATCGATGGCGCAAAGACCTTCGCGGTGGGCCACATCGCCGACGGCGAGGGAACGACCGTCACCGCCGAGGGGGTGTTCATCACCCCGCGATGACAGCGTGGAGCCATTGTGGGACAAGGACCTTGATGGGCGGTCACACCGCTTGGTGGAGGCCAAGGCCGGCTCCCGCTGAACGAGACGTCTAGCGTTCGATAGCTATCGGCTGGGGGGACTATTACGATCAGTCACATTCCCGTCGAGGAGATGAATTCATGGCCGCGCCTGAGACTCTTTCCCGCTACACCGTCATTTCCGCGGATACCCACGCCGGGGCCGACCTCTACGATTACAAGCCTTATCTACCTCAGGCGTTCCATGACGACTTCGATGCCTGGGCCAAGACCTACGCGAGCCCATTTGACGATCTGATCATCGCCACCGCGAAGCGCAATTGGGACGACGAGTTGCGAATTTCCGAGATGAATGACGACGGAGTGGCGGCGGAGCTGTTGCTTCCGAACACCGTTCCGCCGTTCTTCCCGACATCTCCCAACATCACCATTTCGCTGCCACAGACTCGAGAAGACTTCGAACGTCGATGGGCGGGTGTACAGGCGCACAACCGTTGGCAAGTTGACTTCTGTTCTCTCGCGCCCGCGCGGCGACGAGGGCTGATTCAGATCTTCCCCAACGACGTGGAAGCCGCATTGGACGAAATACGGTGGGGGCACCAGAAAGATTGCTTTGGTGGAGTGCTGTTGCCCGCGGTCTCGCCCGGCGACCCCAACGTCGCTCCGCTATTTCACACCCGCTACGAGCCCATCTGGGAATTGTGCAGCCAACTCGATCTGACGATCGTGCAGCACGGGGGTCCGGGAAGTCCCGCGATGCCGATGGATCAGCCGGCGTCGAATGCGGTGCTCATCACGGAGATGGCGCTGTGGGCCCAGCGCACCCTCGGGCATCTGATATTGGCCGGAGTATTCGAACGCCATCCCGAGCTGCGTTTCGTGCCTACGGAGCAGGGGACCCTCTGGGTGCAACAGCAGCTGATGACCCTGGATGCGATGGTGCCGACGCTGAAGACGGAAGCCGGTAACCGCACCTACGGCATGTTCGGCGGGTCCTCCGTCGATGGGCTAACCCTGACACCAACGCAGTACGTTCAGCGGAATTGCTACCTCGCCAGCGAATTGACGCCCTTCGAGTCGGGCATGATCGACTTCATGGGCGCTGACCACATACTTTGGGGTAGCGACTACCCCCACGAGGAGGGCTTCGCTCCGCATTCGAAGCTGGCCATCCGGTGGGCCCTGCACGACCGATCCGAAGACGAATGCCGGAAAATTCTCTCCGAGAACGCCGGTCGGCTGTATGGATTCGACCTCGACGGCCTGGCGCCGATCGCAGCCGAAATCGGCCCGACGGTGGCCGAAGTGCACACGCCCCTGGAGAAGACCGGCTATCACGCCCCGGCCGCCTTCGGCTACCGGCCCTTTGAAGGCGGGCTCGCATTGAAACGGCTCGCGCCGCAACGCCAGTAGACGCGCGAGGCCGCCATTTCGCGGGACGCCCAATACCGCGCATTACAACCGCGAGCAAGGGGCAGATCACCGATAGCCAAGGAATCACCCTCGGTGCGCAAGGCGTATTCATAAACCCGCGCGACGCCCGTGACTGAGGGCATCACGGGCGATCGGTGACAGTCTCCGCGGGGATCCGATGCCGCTGTCGGTCCACCAATTTCAGTGCGCGCGCGGCCTTCGCGGGAGCCATCAAGACCGCGGTATGCGGCGCCCGGGATCCGCTGTGCTGCGCTGGTGGTGGGGCGGACGTGGCGGGCTCGTCGAGTTCCGGGTCATCGGTGCGTGGTGACTGTTCGTCCCGACGGCCCGACCGCAACCGGTTGGTGGCGGCGACGGCGAGGACGGCGGCCGTGGCGGTGCCCAGCCCCTGCGCCCAGCCCACCGGGCCGACCGGCGTGCAGCCGAGGAGTTGGCTGATCCCCGGGGTGGTGATCATCGCCGTGAACGCGGCGAAGGAGCCGGCGGCGGTGAGCAGCACCAGAGGCGCGTGTGAATCGACCACGGTCTGGCCCAGCTCGACGGCGACCAACGAGATCAATGCGACGGTGGAGGCCCGCTGCGGCAGCCCGGTCACGGAGGCCATCACCCAGGCCGTCGAGGCGGCGGTGGCGGTGAGCGCCCCCCGTGCCGCCACGGTTCGCATGAGCGCGCGCTCGTCGATGCCGTGCCCCACCCGTTGCACCGGCCCCGCCGGAGTGCTGACGGCGACCGCGGTCGCGGGCAACGCGTCGGTGAGCATGTTGATCAGCAGCAACTGCCGGGTGTTCAGCGGCGAGGTCCCGGTGAGCGCCGTGCCGATGACCGAGAAGATCACCTCGCCAGCGTTGCCGCCGAGCAGGCCGGCCACGGCCGCCTGGACCCCGCGCCACAGCCGGCGCCCCTCGTCGATGGCGGCCACCAGCGTCTCGATCCGGCCTTCGGTCAGGACCAGGTCGGCGGTGGTATGGGCGGAGTCGCTGCCGCGCGCCACCACACCGACGCCGACGCTCGCCGCCCGGATCGCGGCGGCGTCGTTGGCGCCGTCGCCCACCATGGCGCACACCCGCCCCGCGCGTTCGAGCGTCTGGACGACCTGCACCTTGTTCTCCGGCGACATCCGGGCGAAGATCACCCGCTCGGACACCGCGCGCTGCTGATCCTGCCGAGACAACCCGTTCCATTCGGACCCGGTGATCACCTGGTCCGCGCTCACCGGCACCCCCAGTTCGCGGGCGATCGCAGTGGCGGTGACGGGATGGTCGCCAGTGATCAGCCGGATGGCCACGCCGCGGGCGGCCAGGTCCGCCAGCAGCTGTGGCGCCTGGGGGCGCGGGGTGTCCGAGAGGCCCAGGAACCCGGTCAGCGTCAAGCCCATCTTGCACAGTCCGGTGATGTTGTCGGGGTCTTTCCGCAGCGCTCGCGCCTGCGCCGCGCTCAGGCGGCGTTGGGCCACCGCGATGGTCCGCAGTCCCGCGGTCGTCAGGGCGGCGACCGCGTCATCCACCTCCGCGCCGACTTCCCCGCACGCCGCCAAGATCACTTCCGGCGCGCCCTTGACGGTCAGCTGCGTACCCGTCACCGAAGCCGAGAAGGCCCTGCCGGAGCGGAACGGCAGGTGCGCGTCGGGATCGGGTCGGGGGCCGGAGCCCGCCACCACGTCCGCCGCCTTGATGATGGCTTCGTCAGTGGCGTGGACGTGGGGATTGCCGTCGTCCGCCGGTGCGGCCTGGGCGGCGCACCACAGGACGTCGTCGCGGGAATGGCCCGCCACCGGGTGCACCTCGGCGACGCGGAGGCGGTTCTCGCTCAGCGTTCCAGTCTTGTCGAAGCAGACCACCTCGACGCGGCCAAGCGCCTCGGCGGCGCGCGGCACCCGCACGAGCGCCCCGGATTCGCCCAGCCGCTGGGCCGACGCGGATTGGGCGAGGGTGGCCATCAGCGGCATGCCCTCGGGGATGGCCGCCACGGCGACGGCGATGGCGCTGCCGAGGGCTTGGCGCAGGCCACCGGCGCGCAGCAGGCCGAGGGCACCGACCACGATGCCGCCGCCCGCGCTGAACGGGAAGGCGCGGCTCATCAGCTGGCTGAGTTGATGGTGCAGGCCGACGGTCGGCAGTTCACCGGACGCCAGCTCGGCCGCGCGACGGCTCTGGGTGTCGGCCCCGACGGCGGTAACCAGCGCGACCGCGGTGCCGGCCACCACGGTGGTGCCGGCGTAGATCATGCAGCGGCGCTCGGCGAGCTCGGCCCCAGGCGTGGCCTCGACCTGCTTCTGGACCGACAGGGATTCACCGGTCAGCGACGATTCGTCGACCTCGAGGTCGTGCGCCTCGATCACCCGGGCGTCGGCGGGCACCACCTCGTCGCTGCGTACCTCGATCACGTCGCCGGGCCGCAGCTGCTCGATGACGACTTCTCGGTAGCCGCGTGGGGCGTCGGGCCCCTGGGTCAGCACGCGGGCCGGCGGGGTCTGCTGAGCGAGCAGGCGGTTCAGCCGGTTCTCGGCCCGAAGCTGTTGGGCCGTCGACAGCAACGCGTTCCCGGTCAGCACGGTGCCGACCAGTACCGCGTCGGTCGGCGACCCCAGCACCGCGGTGGCCGCCGAACACAATCCGAGGATTGGCGTCAACGGGTCACCGGTCAGCTCGGCGACCGCGGCCCTGGCGAACTCCCACGCCGCGGCGGGGAACCGAGCGCCGTCCTGGTCGGAAACCGTTGTGGCAGGGGGCTCGTCGGGGTCACGGAGCGCCGCCAGCACCTCGCGGACCCGCTCCGGCGACATCGCGTGCCACTCGAATGCCGGCACCGGCCGGGGAACCGGCGTGCGAATCGTGCCGAGCGCCAACAGGTATCCCGACAGCAGACCCGCGACGGCGCCGATGGTCACCGGGCCCGGCCCGCGCAACCTGCGCACCCCGGGCACCATGAACAGCGCGCCCAGCGCCGAGGCGCCCACCGAGATGGCGATGCCCTGCTGGCTCGCCCTCCTGGCCGCCGGTAGCGCATGCAGCACCCGCCACGCTCCGGCCAGGTCGTCGAGCATCAGGTCCGCGTTCCAGGGCGGTGGAGCATCCGTGTCCTGCCTGATCCCCAGCGCCACGTCGGCGCCCGAAAGGGCCTGCGCGCCAAAGGATGACAACACCGCGACGGTGTGCCCGTCCCGTTGCAGCGCGGACACCGCGTCGGCGAGCGCGCGGTCGATGTCGCCGTCGCCGGCCGGTTGGACGTCGTCGAACGCGGGACGCAGGTCACCGAGCAGGTCGGTGTCAACGGACACCAGGCGCGTACCGGAGTCGCGCGCCCGGGTGATCAGAGCCGACGCGAGCGGGTGGGGCGCCGGGGCGATGAGCGCCTCGACGGCGTCGCCGCCTTCGGCTTCGTCGGTGGCGCGCACGGGAATGCGGTGCCAGCCCGGGGCCGGGTCGTCATCGAGCAGCTCTTGTGCGCGGGTCCAGACCTCCTGCAGGTCACCGTCGCGGGCGTCGCGGACGCGAACCACCCGCATCTGATCGCCGCACAGCACGCGTGGATCGATCAGCACCGCGTCGACCTTGTCGAGCCGTCGCAGGCTTTCCGGCCGCAGCGGTAGCACCGCGTGCCGGTCGGCCAGGCCGCGCCCGAGGGTGGTGGCGAACGCCTCGTGCGTGGTGCGCATCGCCTTCGGCGAAGTCGCCAGCGCGGCGTTCGACGCCATGGTGACGTTGCGCGTGAGCGCCCCCGTCAGGCCGACACCGATCAGCTGCGCCCACGCCACGCGCTTCCCATGGCGTTCGATCGAGCCCTCTGGGGCGGGAACCGCGCGCGGCAAGTGGTGCAGTTCCGATTCGTCGGCATGCCGGGCCAATTCCGGCTCGTAGCGGGCCCATGCCCGCGCGGCGGCCCGGGACTCCGCGGCCTTGAAACCTTGCATCGCCAGGTCGACGGACAGCTTCGCCGGTGACAACGTGACGACATGCGCGCCGGTGCCGAACACCGACAATGCAGTGTCCGTGGCGCCGGGGCCGATCCCGCTCTCGAGCGCACGCCGCAGCCACGGTTGGTGATTCGCGATCGCCGACACGGCCTCGACGGCGATCGGGGCAGCCGGCAACCGCAACGCCCGGCCGGCGACCGCGACCGCGAACCCGGCGGCGTTCACGGCGACCATCGCGCCGCGGGTGAGCAACAGCAGCCCGTCGCCGGGCAGGCTGCCACGCCGGGTTGAGTCGCTTGCCCCGTAATCCTTTTCGAGGTCATCGAGCACAGAGCAGAGGTGGTCGAGCGACGCCGCGTCGTCGTCGATCTCGACAACCGCTCGCGACAACGGACGGTTCAGGCTGACCCGCGTGACGCCGGGCTGGGCCTGCAGCGCAGCAACGACGGCGTGGCCACGCGGCTCCCCGCTCATACCGTCGACGCCGCGCACCTCGATCCACAGGCGGCCGTCGCCGCGCCCACACCGCCGGCTCAGCGTGGAGCGGGAAACCACACCCGAGAGCGCCTTTGCGCCCACGCGGACGGGCAGCGCGACGACATCAAGGCCGGCGGCGGCCAACTTGGCGGCCGCGTCGCCAAGTCCCGCGGCGGCCCCGAGCCCCGTCGAGATGACCCGCAGCGGCGAAATCTGTCGCACGCGCAACCCCTTTCAAACACCAGACGAATGGTTGCTTCGCGGTTATTCGCGAGACGAGGCCGCTGATCGACGTTGGTCGCGGCTGCAAACCCGACCAACCTACCCCGGGGTCAAGTGCCCAGCAACTTGAGAGGGTGCGCGTAAAAAACATGTAAAAAGTGATTGCAGCTGTTAGGGGGGCGCCGATCAAAGTGTTCGGTCCGCCTGATTCATCGATTTAGCAAACCCCAATGCGCCGTTGTGGTTACGCCTGCTGCTGATTGAAGCCGGTCAGTCTTTGATGCTCATGCCGTCCGTCCTAACGTGTGGGCGTCAGGCGATGAGGAGGACGACCATGAATGAGATCGACAAGCTGTCCGCGCGGCTGCGCCGACTCGAAGACGAACGCGACATCGCCCGGCTGATCGCCTCGTACGGTCCGGCGGTGGACGCCGGGGACCCGGACGCCGCCGCGCGGCTGTGGGCGATCGACGGCGTCTATGACGTCGACGGCTTGCGCATGGAGAGCCGGGCGGACGTGCGTGCCATGATCGCCTCGGAGGCCCACCAGAAGCTGGTGGCCAGGGGCTGCAGCCACTTCCTCGGGCCTTGCGTCGTCACGCTCGACGGCGACGAGGCGGTGGCGGTATGCGAATCCCTGGTGCTCATCCGCGAGGGCATCGAAAAGGGGGCGTATCGCGTATGGCGCGCAACCGCCCATCATTTCGTGTTGCGACGGGCCGAAGACGGCTGGCAGATCACTACCCGCACCAGCCGAGTCCTCGACGGTAATCCGGACGCGCATGCGCTGTTGCTGAAGGGCGTCGCGGGATCTGTCTAGCGAGCCAGAAAAGCCAGCACCGTACTTTCGAACGCCTGCCTGGCCTCGATCATGGCCCAGTGCCCCGAGTTCGGGAAGATGTGCAGTTCGGCGTTCGGGATGGTGCGCATCGGGAGGAGCGCCATGTCGAGCGGGCTCACCCGGTCGTCGCGGCCCCACGTCAGCAGCGTCGGCGCCGCCAGCTTGTGCATCACCGCCCACGGCATCGGCCGGTCCGAGGTGGCCATCCCGGCGTTCATCGCGGCGAACGCGGCCTTGCCGTACATCCGGCGGGCGGCGTCCAGGGCCACGGGATCGGTTGCGAGCGCCCAGCGTTCCTCGATCAGCTCGTCGGTCACCAGGGACTGCTCGTACACCATCGACTTCAGCCAGTCGACCAGCCGCTGGCGCGTCGGGTCCTCGACGAACTCCTGCAACAGCCGGATGCCCTCACTGGGGCTGGGGCTGAAGATGTTGGTGCCGATGCCGCCGATGGTCACCAGCCGGTCGACGCGGCCGGGATTCTGGATCGCGAAGTTGATGCCGACGCCGCCACCCATCGAGTTGCCGACGATGTGCGCCTTTTCGATACCGAGCGCGTCGAGGAAGGGCCCGACGGTGCCGAACGCCATGACCATCGGGTGGCCGCCGAAGTCGTCGCTGACGCCGAATCCGGGGAACTCCAGGACCAGGCAACGGTACTGTTCGGCGAACGTCGGCAATATCCCGCGAAAGTTACGCCAGCCGGTGACCCCGGGACCCGAGCCGTGCAGGAACAGCAGCGCCGGCGCGGAATCCGGGCCGCAGTCGTAGTAGCGCAATGCGCCCTTCGGAGTTCCGATTTCGCGCAGGTCTCGTTCAACGAGTTCAGAAGTGTTGGCCACGGGTGTCACCCTGCCATGCCGCCCCGGCCGGCGGGAGCGATGTCCCGCCGATCGGTCATCTAGAGTCTGGGGCCATGTCAGGCCGCTTGCTGATGACCGGCGTCGACGCGTCCGGGCGGTCGTGCGCGGCGCGGGACGAACCCGTCACGCTGCACGGGGACGCCGGTCGCGGCGGCCTGCTCTATTCGGTGCTGTACGCGGCGCCGTCCCTGCCGTCCATCGCGGCGGGCGGGCGAGCCGCCGACCTCCTCGACCTGGTGGTCGCGCCCGGCGCGCTGCGCTGGACGATGATCGAGTACGCCCCGGGCGCCGAGTTCGCCATGCACCACACCGACACCATCGATTTCGACGTCGTCCTCGCGGGCTCGGTGGACCTGATCCTCGACGACGGCGCGCACCCGTTGGCCGTCGGGGACAGCGCGGTCATCACCGGCGTCGACCACGCCTGGCGCGCGGGCCCGGACGGGTGCCGGCTCGCCGTGTTGACGATCGGCGCCTCGGCGCCGGCCTGAGACACAGCCGCGCCGAACGCTAGCCCGCACCGGGCGGGGCGCAATCCAGCAATTCCTTGAGCGCCGCGGGAAACGCGTCGGCGAGCGTCCACAGGTCCGGCACGAGGTCGGGGCAGGAAATGATGCCGATACCCAGCCGGCCGTTGAGCGACATGACGGTCACGTTGAGCCCGCCGCCCGCGATGATCGGCCCGAGCGGATACATGGCGTCGACCCGGCAACCCAGGAAATACAGCTGCTCCTGCGGACCCGGCACATTGGACATCACCAGGTTGTGCGGCGGCTTCTCGGGCAACGGTATTCGCGGCAGCAGCTTCATCGCGGCGCCGAACATGGTCTGCCCGGCCACCTGCGTCCAGTCCTGCAGCAGGGTCGGGCCCATCGCGGCGGCGTGGTCCTTCGCGCAGGCATTGCCTTCAGCGATGCTGACCAGTCGCTGGGCCGGGTCGCCGATGTGGGTTTCGAGCCGGCACAGCATCCACGTGGTCTGGTTTCGGCCCGGCCGGTCGGACCTGCCCCGCACCGACACCGGCACGCTGGCCACCATCGGGCTGTCCGGCAGCTCGCCGCGGTCCGACATGAACTGCCGCAGCGCCCCCGCGCACAGGGCCGTCACCACGTCGTTGATCGTCACGCCGAACCGGTTCTTGACCGTC
Source organism: Mycobacterium sp. NGS69 (assembly GCF_059812165.1). Classification (NCBI taxonomy): domain Bacteria; kingdom Bacillati; phylum Actinomycetota; class Actinomycetes; order Mycobacteriales; family Mycobacteriaceae; genus Mycobacterium; species Mycobacterium sp. NGS69. Next base: position 74,691 of record NZ_JCALCD010000010.1, on the reverse strand, counting down.
TTGACGTCGTCGAGGTCCACGGTGGTCAGCGCGACGTTGCGGCGCCGGCTGAACGGGCCGTTGAACGGCGTCGGCGGCGCGGCGAACGGGGCGGCCATGGTGGGCCCACCGCCGCGCGCGCGCAGGATGGTTTGCCCGAGCGTCAGCACGGTCGCCGGTACCACCTTGGCCAGCCGCCACGGTCGCAACGCGGCTCCTATCAGCCCCGACGCGGCGATCTGCAGGGGACTCGCGGCGCCGGCGCGCTCCGCCGGGTTGGGCGGCGGCGCGTCGGCCACGGTGCTGCACAGCTGGGCCAGCAGGTTGGCGCCGCCGACCCCGTCGACGACCGCGTGGTGGGCCTTGAGGACGACCGAGAGTGCCTCGGTGCCGTGCAGGCCCTCGATCACCCACATTTCCCACAGCGGGCGGTCGCGATCGAGCGCCAGACCCGCGACGTGCCCGCAGATCTCCGCTAACTCCTTCGGTCCGCCGGGCGAGGGAAGCGCCACGTGGTGCAGGTGGCGAGACAGGTCGAAGCGATCGTCGTCGACCCAGACCGGATGGTCGAGGTTCAGTTGGCTGTCGGCCAGCTTGAGGCGGAATTCGGGCACCGCGTCGACGCGTGTCGACAGCGCCCTCCGGAACCCCTCGAATGTGTACCCCCCGGGTTTCGTTTCCGGGCTGAGCTCCAAGACGCAGCAAACATTCAATGGCTGCGTCGGTGATTCCAGGTACAAAAAGAACGCGTCCAGCCCACTAAGTCGTTGCATTCCCCGCCCATCTCATTCACACGGTCGTGACCCCTGGTCATATGACCGGCGGTCAACCCCGGACCCCGACGACACACAGCATCAGAGCAGACCGCAATCTCTATGATGTGATCCCTAATCTGTAGCCGTTGGGCGGCATGTGGCAAACATCTGGGCGATACATTTAACGAAATCGCCATCAAGATTCATCTGACCGCCCCCGGGTCAGCGGGCCATGGTCGAATCCGGGGCCGCCCAGTCGGTTGACACCTTGCGATGTTTGATCAGCCAGGTGCCGCCCTCGGGCACCAGGACGTCGCGATAGCGGCCGAAATGGTCGAGCCCGATCTGGGTGACCACGGTGAAGTACGACGAGACCCGCGCCTCGTCGGGTGTGAGCCCGGTGAAGAGCACGTTGGCGACGTTGTGCCGGACGACGGGCTTGATGTCGACGTCGTGGGCGACGTTGCGCGTGACGCCGCCGAGGAACGAAACGATCGCGGCTCGCCCGCGCAGCGGATGCAGGCCGCGTATCTCGAGGACGCCGTCGACGCAGAACGTCTCCGCGAGACCGTCGAGGCGGCCGGCGTCGCCCGACCAGTTGTACCGCGCGAGCGTGTCCCGAATGCGCTCACGGGCGACCAATTCCCACATCTCCACCGCCGTGAGCCTAATCCGCGAAAGTGCAACCGCGGGAGGGCCTTTACCTCACGAGATAAGGCCGGAAGCCACGCTGGGCTGCCGGGGTGACCCCGTTCAGGTCGAAGACGGCGATGAGGGCGCGCAAGAGGGCGGGGGACCAGTCGTCGAAATGCTGCGCATCCATGCGATCGAGTAATTCGCCGCGGAGGTGCTCGATGCCGGTGGGCTCCTGGTGATCGGTCATGTCGTGAACGACGCTAGGAGCCGCGTCAGGCGCTTGTACAGCCAACTGGCCAGATTCAAATGCCATTCTTGCCCGATATGTATTGGGAATGAATCGCCCCGCACGACGGTATAAGCACGCATGAAACTCAACGACGCCGCGCGCGATCTCATCGGCAAGGGTGCCGACGCCACCCTGGTCACCATCAATCCCGACGGCAGCCCCCAGGTGAGCGTGGTCTGGGTCGCGCTGCAGTCGACGCCCGACGGGGACGAACTGGTCACCGCGCACCTCGCCGAACACAAGAAGGTGCGCAACGTCCGCAACGATCCCCGCGTGGCCGTCACGATCCTGGCGCTGGACAAGGCCGGCCAGGGCATGCGGCCCTACCTGTCCGTCGCGGGGACCGCACGAATCGTCGAGGGCGGGGCGCCCGAGCTCCTGACGGAGCTCAACCCCGTCCTGGGCGATCCGAACATGAATTTCCCGCCGGAGGGCGCGCCACCGGGATTCCTCACGCGCATCCGCATCGACAAGGTCGGCGGTATCGGCCCCTGGACGTCCTGAAGTAGTCGGTGCCTGCCGGCGCGTGAATCCAGGGCTTTCAGCGTGTACAAGTGGCGGGAATCGCGCGATCTTCCCACCCAGGATTCACACGCAAGGCCCACAATTCACACCCAACGCCGACGGCCGACTAGTCGGCGTACCCCCGCAGCAGGCTGCGGGTCCGGGCCCGGCCCTCTTCGGATGTGTCGAATGCATAGGCGACGAACTCGTCGACCCCGGCCGCGCGCAGCTCGTCGAGGCGTGCGGTGACGACCGTCTCGTCGCCGATGATGGCCGCATCCTGGGGGTCGCGGTAGCCCTCGCGATCGAGCATTGCCCGGTAGGACGGCAGTTGCCCGTAGAGCGCGAACTGCTCGGCGGCCTGTGCGCGCAGCCTCTCGACCTCGTCGGTGACCGCGATCGGAAGCGAGGCCGCCACCCGCACCGCGCCCTCCGGACGACCGGCCTCGGTGGCCGCGCGGCGAAGCGTGGGCCCGACGTGTTCGGCGAGGGTCTTGGGCCCGGTCATCCACGTCTCCGTCCCCGCGCAGCGCCGCCCCGTCAGCCGCAGCAGTTGCGGACCCAGGGCCGCGATGTACACCGGTGGCGTTGGGGCGCCGGGAACGCGCACCGCCCCGCGGGTGGTCACCGTCTCGCCCGTGGCGTTGGCGTCCTTCCCATCCAGCAAGGGCAGCAGGCCGTCGAGGTATTCGCCGAGCCTGCGCACCGGCTTGTCCCACGGGATCCCCCACATTCCCTCGGTGACCATGCGATGGGTCATGCCCAGCCCGAGGACGAATCGGCCACCGGAGATCAAGCTGAGGGTGAGGGCGCGCTGGGCCATCAGCATGGGGTGCTGGTTCTGAATGGGCAGCACGCCGGTCGCCACCTCGATCGTGTCCACCTCGCGGAACGCGATCGCAAGCACCGCCAAAACGTCAGCCTGCCAGGGCATTTGAGCCACCCAGGCGCGGCGGAATCCCTCGTCACGCAGCTGCGCGAGTTCCGATACGTAGTCGTCGACCAGCGACCCTTCCGGGTCGTCGCCGAGGAAGCAATTCACGCTGATTTGCACCTGTGTTCCTCTCGTTCGCCTTCTGCAAGATGGTACTTCCGCTACCTGTGGTAGCGGAATACAGTGGGTGGGTGACGACCGGCGATGACGGCAGGCATCTGCGCACCTGCCCACTGTGTGAAGCCATGTGCGGCTTGGAAATTCAGGTGGAGGGCGGCAAAGTCGCCAGCATCCGCGGCAACCGCGACGACGTCTGGAGCCGCGGGCACCTGTGCCCGAAGGGGGTGTCGCTGGCCGCGGTGCACGAGGACCCGGACCGCATCCGCCGCCCGATGGTCAAGTTCGACGGGCAGTGGCACGAGGTCAGCTGGGACGCGGCGTTTCGGCGGTGCTCCGAGCTGCTGACGCCGGTGATCGAGAAGTACGGGATCGGCGCGGTCACCGCCTATACCGGTAACCCGCTGGCGCACTCGTTTTCGCTGGCCCGGTATGCCGGAGTGCTGATGGGCATGTCCGGGATGCCGGTCACGTATTCGCCGGGCACCGTCGACCAGTGGCCCAAGAACCTCTCGTCGCATCTGATGTACGGCCTGTGGTGGAACTTCCCCGTGCCGGACATCGAGCGCACCGACCTAATGGTGATCATGGGCGCCAACCCCGCCGCGTCGCAGGGGTCGCTGCTGGCCGCGCCCGACGTGATGGGCCTGATCGCCGGGATTCGCAAGCGCGGCAAGGTGATCGTGATCGACCCGGTGCGCACCCAGACCGCGGCCCAGGCCGACGAGTGGCTCCCGATCGTCCCGGGCACCGACGCGGCGCTGTTGCTGGCCGTGGCGCACACCCTGTTCGACGAGGGCCTGGTCAATGCGGGACCGCACGTCGACGGCCTCGACACGATGCGCCGGGTCGCCGCCCAGTGGCCGCCGGAGCGGGTGAGCGCGGTCACCGGGATCGGCGAAGACCGGATCCGGCGGCTGGCCCGCGAACTCGCCGGCACCAAGCGATCGGTGGTGTACGGGCGAATCGGGTTGTGCAATCAGGAGTTTGGCAGCCTGGCCAGCTGGCTGGTCGACGTGATCAACATTCTGACCGGCCACTTCGATACCCCGGGCGGCGCGATGTTCCCCAGGCCGGCGGCCTGGTCGATCACCACGCAGCCACTGCCCGGCCTGGAGGGCGGCCTCCCGGAGTTCGGCCGATGGCACACGCGGGTGCGTGGCGCGAAGGAGGTTCTCGGGCAGGCCCCGGTGTCGTGCATGGCCGAAGAGATCGCCACACCCGGCGAAGGTCAGCTCAAGGCGCTGATCACCGTCGCCGGCAACCCCGTGTTGTCGACGCCCGGCGGCGACAAGCTCGACGAGGTGCTGCCGATGCTGGAAGCGATGATCTCCGTTGACCTTTGGCTCAACGAGACGACGCGGCACGCGGACGTGATCCTGCCCGGGCTGTCCCCGCTCGAGCAGCCGCACCACGACGACCTGATCCTGCTTTTCGCGATCCACAGCATCGCCAACTACTCGGCACCCGTATTCGATCCGGGCGATCGCCCGCACGAATGGGAGATCCTGATCCGGCTGACCGGCCTGTGCACCGGGACGCCGGCCGAGGACGTCGACGTCGCCGCGATCGACGACGGATTCTTCGACTACCTTGCCTTCACGCACGGGGTTGACGGCGCGGAGATCCGCAAGCTCTACGATCACGGCGGCCCGGAGCGGATGCTCGACCTGACGCTGCGAACCGGGCCCTTCGGGGACCAGTACGGCAAGAACCCGGGCGGGCTCACCCTGGACATGCTCAAGGCGAATCCGAACGGAATCGACTTCGGGCCGATGGTGCCGCAGCTTCCCGACATCCTGGGCACCCTCGACAAAAAAATCCACCTCGCCCCGCAATACCTGCTCGATGACCTGCCGCGCCTCGCGGCGCGCATGGAGCGCCCGGCCGAGCCGCTGGTCCTCGTCAGCCGCCGGCACCTGCGATCGAACAACACCTGGATGCACAACGTGCCCGCGCTGATGAAGGGCAGGGACCGGTGCACGCTGCTGATCCATCCCGACGACGCGGCCCGCTGCGGCGTCGCCGACGGCGATGTCGTCACGGTGAAGTCAGCGGCCGGCGAGATCAAAGTGCCCGTCGAGGTCACCGACGCGATCAAGCCCGGGGTGGTGTCGATGCCCCACGGCTGGGGGCATGGCAAGCCGGGCACCCGCATGTCGGTGGCCAACGGTTCGCCGGGCGCCAACACCAACGTGCTGTCCCCGCCGACGTTCCTCGACGAGCCGTCCGGCAACGGCGCCCTCAACGGCATCCCGGTGACGATCATCGACGATCAAGCCCGGTTTCGGCCCGCGCAAACGGTGTGAGCTTGGCGCGATTTCACAGCTGATCGCTAACAACGATCCAGCGTGCTGCTAACGCGATCCCGCAGCATTGCGGGATCGCGGCCAACAGGCAGATGGTGTTCGTTCAAACGCTTTTCGCCGGGGTCGCTACGGTCGCGACGCTGGCGTTGTTCTATGCGGCGCAGCCCGATGACGCGAAAATCGTTGGTGCGTCGATGAACTTGGCGGACCGCGGCTTCGCCACCGATGGCGACGACGACGAAGCCCAACTGCAGCAACAGCTGCAGATTCAGCAGTCGGAACAACAGGCCACCCTGTCGGTCCCCGGAAGCTAACTCAGCGTCGCGGCGGTGCGTTGCTGCCGCGCCGCCCGGATACCGGCGAATCCGAAGACAATCCCCATACTCATTGCCGCGGCGAGACTGAGCCACGAATACCACGTCACGCCCGTGTGTGGCGGCGAGACGAAGCTGTCCTGCAGCCCCGGCAGAAATGTCGGCAGCAGGTGTCCGTAGGTTGATGCCAAGGCCGTGCCGAACCCCACGGTGATCGCCGCCTGCGGCGCCCACCGCCGGCGTGCCAACACCATGAACACGGCGATCGCGATCGACAACGCCTCCGCGCCCCCACCGATCATCACCAGCATGGTCGCAGCCGACATCCCACGTCGGACGTGATCCACGGCGTGCGTCCCGAACCCGATCGCCAAGGCGACAGCGCTCCATCGTAGAAACTCCTGCGGGCCGGGCGATCCCGGACGATTCGACATCACAACTCTCCGTTCGCTATTGGCCGACTGCTTAACGCCGCTTGGATTTCGATCGCCACCTGTTGCGGGTTGTCCAGCGGGAACAGGGTGCGAGCGCCGGTGATCTCAACGAGTCGTGCGTCGGGGAACGCGTCGCACAACCGATGGGCAAGTTGGATGGGGAAGAACCGGTCCGCGTCGCCCCAGAGCACCACGACCGGTTTGGCGAATCGCCCAAACCGGGTCGACACCTCTACCAACTCGTCCGGGTCGACGCCACGCAGGAACTTGGCGGCGTCACGCCGTATGCCGCGATCGGCCAGGGCGGGCGTGACCCAGCGGCGAGTCAGGGCCGGATCCAGGGGTTTGGACACGTTCTGGCCCTGCACGCGTTGACGAATCCAGGCGGGCCGCATGAGCGACATCAGCGCATAAATGCCCGCGGCTCGTCGGCCCAGTCTGAAGACCGGCATCAACGAAGCGGGCGGGAACTGATCGAACGCGTCGCCGTCGGTCAGCACGAGTTGAGCTATCCGGCTGTCGTCAATGTCGATCACGAACTGGCACAGGGCAGTTCCGGTGTCGTTTCCCACCAGCGTGACGTCGGTGAGCCCGAGCTCTTCCAGGAAGGCGATGACCAGCCGCGCCACCCCACGTGGACGTAGATCCGCATCGGGTCTGAGCGCTATGGAGTGTGACCCCAGGGGAAGGTCGAGCGCGTAGGAGCGTATGCCGCGTGCGGCGAGGTCGTCGGCTACCCGACTCCAAACCTCGTAGTTGACCATCAGCCCGTGCAGGAACACGACGGGTGCACGCGAACTGTCAGCCGGTCCGGCGAGTCGGTACTGAACCGCCCCGTGGGGCAGGTCGATGATGGGCATCGAGAACTCCTGAGATACGATCCAACGAAACATACATACCGTATGTACTAACATACATACGGTATGTACGAGAGGCAAGGCCTATGAACGCCACCCGCCGAACCCAAGCCGAACGCGCCGCCGAAACCCGCGAGGCCCTGATCGCGGCGGCACGGCCGCTGTTCGCCGAGCACGGATTCAGTGAGGTGGCCTTGGAGACGATCGTGCGCGCGGCGGGCGTGACGCGGGGCGCGCTGTACCACCATTTCGCCGACAAGACCGAGTTGTTCGCGGCGGTGTTCGAGCGCGTGGAGGGAGAGCTGGCCGCGCGGATGGGCGACGCGATCGCGGCCTCGGGACAAACCGATCCACTGGAAGTGATGCGGCTCGGTGTGGGCTTCTGGCTCGACGCATGCTCGGATCAGGAGGTGCAACGGATCGTGTTGGTCGACGCCCCTGGCGTCTTGGGCTCGTCACGGTGGAGCGAGATCGGCAACCGTTACAACATCGGCCTGGTGCGGGAACTGCTCAGCGGCGCCATTGAGAGCGGCCGCATTCCGCCCCAGCCCGTCGAGGCGACCGCGTTGACCATGTTGGGCGCGATGCGGGAGGCGACGCTCTACATTGCTCGCGCGGAGGGACACGATCAGGCCCGCCGCGACGCGGGTGCCGTGATGAACCGACTGATCGATGCCCTCGCCGCGGAAAGCACTCGGCGCTGAAACGCCGGGCCACCAACTGTTTTCGCGGCAGCGAACGCAGCTGCCGAGCGGCCCTTCGGCGTATCCTTTCTCGCGCGGTTCATTTCGGCCGGCGATTTCACACCGGGGCCGAGATGTAATGTGGTTCACCTTTCATAGCATCTGATGAACCTTCGACGGCTCCATAGTCGTCGGGTGGGTATGACTGCAACAACGTATTCCACATCGGCGAACCATGCCGCCGCTCACGGGCGAGGGGCCCCGCGCATCGCGGGAACCGCGGTGGCCTTCACGCCGAACCGCTACGACCAGGAAGAGGTGGCGCGCGAGCTCACCGAGTTCTCGGAGCCGGGTTTCATGCGTTTCGCGCAGACCACGGGGGTCGACCATCGCAGCCTCGCGCTGCCGCTGTCGCGTTACCCGCGGCTGAGCGGATTCACCGAGGCGAACGACGCCTACCTCGAGGTCGCCGTCGACCTGGGGGAGCGGGCCATACGAAAGGCGCTGGCCGCGGCGGAGATTCAACCCGACGAGGTGGACGCCATCGTGATGGTCTCCAGCACGGGGATCGCGGTGCCGACCATCGACGCGCGGTTGATGTCACGCGTCGGGTTGCGGCCCAACATCAAGCGCCTGCCGCTATTCGGACTCGGCTGTGTCGCGGGCGCGGCCGGCATGGCGCGGGTGCACGACTACCTGCGCGGCTACCCGGGGGATGTGGCCGTGCTGCTGTCGGTGGAGCTGTGTTCGCTCACGCTGCAACGCGACGACACCTCGATCCCGGCCCTGATCGGTGTGTCGCTGTTCGGCGACGGTGCGGCCGCGGTGGTCGCCGTCGGCGCCGATCGAATCAGGCCGGGCCGCAACGCGCGTCGGGGCCCGCGGGTCCTGGCCACGCGCAGTCGCGTGATTCCCGAGACCGTCGATGTCATGGGCTGGAATGTCAGCTCCAGCGGCTTCCAGCTGGTGATGTCGCGGGACGTCCCGAAGATGGCCGACGACTATCTGCGCGCGGAGGTCGACGGCTTCCTGGGCGACCATGATCTGTCCATTGCGGATGTCTCGACGTGGGTCTGCCATCCCGGCGGCCCGAAGGTGCTCGATTCGATCGAGGACGCGCTGGGTCTGCCGCCGGAATCGGTGGCGCACAGCCGAGAATCGATGCGGGAGAACGGAAATATCTCGTCGGCGTCGGTGCTCGACGTGCTGCGCCGGACGGTGGCCGAACCGCCGCCGCCGGGATCCCTCGGGGTGATGCTCGCGATGGGTCCGGGCTTCAGCTTCGAGTTGCTGCTCCTGCAGTGGTGAGGGGGTAAACCATGTACTACTACCTGTTCATCCTCGCGATCGGAGCCGAGCGGCTCGTCGAGCTGGCGGTCGCCCAGCGAAACGCCAAGTGGTCGTTCGCCCACGGGGGCAAGGAGTTCGGCCGCGACCACTATCCCGCGATGGTCAGCATGCATACGCTGCTTCTGGTTTCGTGCATCGTGGAGGTGTGGACCATGGGCCGCCCGTTCATCCCCTTGCTGGGATGGCCGATGCTCGGCGTCGTGGTGCTCAGCACCGTGGTCCGCTGGCGGTGTGTCGCGGTGCTCGGCAAACGCTGGAATCCGCGACTCATCGTGCTCCCGGGCGCGCCGCTGGTCTCCGATGGGCTGTACCGATGGGTCCGTCACCCCAACTACACCGCGGTCACGGCGGAGGTCGCCGCGCTGCCGCTTGTTCATTCGGCGTGGCTGACCGCGATCGTGTTCAGTGCGGCGAACGCCCTGGTGCTCGCGGTGCGCATCCGCGCCGAGAACGCCGCGCTGGGTTACGCCTAGCAATCATGGCGCTACGGGACGATTCGTCCATTCCCGGCCGGCCCGGCGCGACGAGCGGAACCAGCCGCCCGCCGCGCCGGTGCCGCCGTCGGTCGGGATGGTGTGGCCGGTGACGAATGCCGACAGCTCCGAGGCGAGGAAAAGGATGACGCGGGCCTGGTCCTCCGGCAACCCCATCCGCCCGACCGGCACCCACCGCGGCCACTGAGTCTGCTCGTCCGCGGAGAGCCACTGCGAGTAGGGCACCTGCAGCGATTCGGTGACGTCGGGGCCGATCGCGTTGACCCGCACCCCGTCGCGGCCCACCTGCACCGCCAGGCTGCGGGTGAAGTGGATGACGGCGGCCTTGAAGGCCGCATAGACCGGATCCTCGGGGTAGCCGCGCAACCCCTCGACCGACGAGACGTTGACGATGGCGCCGGCCCGCTGCTCGATCATCGCGGGCAGGAACGCGTGCGTGACGAGGAAAACGTGGTGCAGGTTGATGCGGTACAGGTCGTCCCACAGTTGCGCGTCGGTGTCGACGAAATTGCCCGGGTGACGCAGCCAGTGCCCCACGTTGTTCACCAGCACGTCCACCCGGCCGTAGCGATCCAGCACCGTCCGCGCCAAGGCGCTGACCTGCGTCTCGTCCCGGACATCGGTCACGGCCGCCAGGCCCGAGCCTCCCGAAGCCGCGATCTGGTCGACGACGCGTTCGGCGCGGGCGGCGTCGATGTCGGCGATAACCACCCGGGCGCCGTGCTGGGCGAACAGGAGCGCGGTTGCCGCGCCGATACCACCGCCACCGCCGGTCACGACCGCGACCTTGCCGGCCAGCAGCGCGGCGGACTGAACTGCCTCTTCCATGGCTCATATCTTGGGCCACCCGGGTCGGCGCCGGCGCAGTTACCCACCTTCCCCGCGCACCAAACAGTGAGGAAGCCGACATTTGCCGGGGATTCAGCGCGCGTTTTTCCCGATTTGGGCCGGGTACCCGGTTCAGCTCCACGGAAGACGAATACAAATGCTGACGAAGCCAGATCGACGCCGCATATTGCCAAGCCACGCAATCAACCGGCGGGTGCACCATCGGCACAGTCCGCAATCTTTTGCGGTGTCGTTGGCCAGTCGGCTTATCGTCAAGAACATCGTGCGCGCCTGGGCCATTCAGCCGAATTTGCATTGGCCCCTGGGATACGTCGACGACTTTGCGGGTTTGCTGCGGAATTTCCCGTCCGCGGCGAGCATCGAACCGGTGCGCCTTGACGGCTGCGCCGCCGAATGGGTTCGCGCGCCGGGCGTCTCGTCGCAGCGGGCGATTCTCTACCTCCACGGCGGTGCGTTCCTGACCTGCGGCCTCAACACGCACCGATCCCTGGTGACCCACCTGTCGAAGGCGGCGGACGCCGCGGTGCTGACCGTCGGATACCGAAAGCTGCCGTCGCATCAGATCGCCGACGCGATCGAAGACGGAATGTGCGGGCTCCGCTGGCTGCGGGACCGCGGCTATGACGGGGACCGGGTGGTGGTGACCGGGGACTCGGCCGGGGGATACCTCGCGTTCATGACCACCCTCGCCGCCATCCGGACCGGCATGCTCAGGCCGGCCGGCGTCGCGGCGATCTCGCCGTTCACCGACGCGGACCCGACCCGAAAGCTGCGGCACCGCATATGCCCGCAGGTGCTCGATGTTCACCCGCGGGGCGTTGTCGATGTTCGCCCGGTACCTCGGCGAGGTGCGCGTTCCGCAGGGCAGGGGGACGTCCGCGCGTCGCGTCGAGTCGCCGGTTGACGCGGACCTTTCCGCATTGCCGCCGGTAACCATCCACGCCAGCTCCGACGAATTGTTGCTTCCCGACGCCGAGCTCATGGCGGAACGGTTGCAATTCAGCGGAGTTCGCTGCGACCTTCACCTGTGGGACGGCCAAATCCACGACTTCCCGCTGGCCGCCGACGTATTGCCGGAAGGGAGGCGGGCCATTCGATATCTCGGGGATTTCATCAAAGAAGTCACCGGGGGAGCGAGCCGCGTGCCTTACGTCGCGGCGGCGGGATAGCCGATATTTCGGTATCGAAGTCATTCGGGCGGCCCATATCGGGCCGTTTTTCGCGCCGCCCGAGTTTCTCACTGCGGGACGGTCCCGCAATTCCCGCCAGCCGGACGCGGTCGTCCTCCAGCGGAACCGGCCGTCGCCGCCGCGTCCACGGCGGCTACCCGGGCCACGAGCCGAGGCCGTGAAAGGCGCTGAGCACTTGGCCTGCAATCGGGCCCGCTGCCGATACAGTTGGTCATCGTGAGCCCACCAGCCCCGCCAGTGCTGACCGTGCGGTACGAGGGATCGGAGCGCACCTTCGCAGCAGGCACCGACGTCGTAATCGGGCGTGATCTTCGCGCGGACGTCCGCGTCGCACACCCGCTGATCTCCCGGACGCACCTCATCGTGCGTTTCGACCAGGGACGATGGATGGCCATCGACAACGGCAGCCTCAACGGGCTCTACGTTCACAACCGTCGCGTGCCGGTCGTCGACATCCAGGACGGCCTGCGGGTCAACATCGGCAACCCGGACGGTCCCGCGCTGACCTTCGAGGTCGGCCGCCACCAGGGTTCGGCCGGGCGGCCGCCCCTGACCACGTCGATACCGATTTACACCGCGAGCACACCGAGCGCCCCCGTGTCCCAGAGCCAGCCACAGCACGTCAGCCCGCACTGGCCGGGCCAACCCCCGCAGTCGCCCTCGGCCCCGGTCCGCCAGCCGACACATCCGCCGAGCGCGCCCCGGCCGATCCACCCGCCCAGCGGGCCGCAGCCAATTCATCCGCCCACCGGGCCGCAGCCGTGGCAGCCGAGCGGCGGACATCCGACGGGAGCGCCGAGCGAACCGCTGCAGGCGCCAAAGATCTACCGGGCACAACCCATGCAGGTGCCGCCGGCGGAGTCCGAGACCGGCCGCGTCGCCGAGCCGGCGGGCGTCGAGACCGGCCGCGTCCCCGATGCCGCCAATATCGCCACGTCGATGATGAAGATCCTGCGGCCCGGCCGAACCGGGTTGGTGTCGATGCCCGGCGCGGTCAAGATCGGCCGGGCCAACGACAACGACATCGTCATTCCCGAGGTGCTGGCGTCGCGCCACCACGCGACCCTGATTCCGACGCCGCAGGGCACCGAGATCCACGACAACCGCAGCATCAACGGAACTTTCGTCAACGGCGCCCGGGTGGAAACGGCCGTGCTGCACGAGGGCGACGTCGTCACGATCGGCAACATCGACCTCGTTTTCGCCGGCGGCACGCTGGCGCGCCGCGATGAGACCGCGACCGCGACGCGCGGCGGCGGCCTCGACGTGCGCGGGGTGACGTGGACGATCGAGAACAACAAGGTCCTGCTCGACGACATCTCGCTGGGCGCCCAGCCGGGAACGCTGACCGCCGTCATCGGCCCGTCGGGCGCGGGAAAATCGACGTTCGCGCGGCTGGTGGCCGGCTACACGCACCCGACCAAGGGCACCGTGGCCTTCGAGGGGCACAACGTTCACGCGGAATACGCCTCGCTGCGCAGCAGGATCGGGATGGTGCCGCAGGACGACGTGGTGCACGGGCAGCTGACCGTGCAGCAGGCGTTGATGTATGCGGCCGAGCTGCGGCTGCCACCCGACACCACCAAGGACGACCGTGCGCAGGTGGTGGCCCGGGTGCTCGAGGAGCTCGAGATGACCCAGCACCTGCACACCCGGGTCGACAAGCTGTCCGGCGGCCAGCGCAAGCGCGCGTCGGTGGCGCTGGAGCTGCTGACCGGGCCGTCGCTGCTGATCCTGGACGAGCCGACCTCCGGCCTGGACCCGGCCCTGGACCGACAGGTGATGACGATGCTGCGGCAGCTGGCCGACGCCGGTCGCGTGGTGCTCGTGGTCACCCACTCGCTGACCTACCTGGACGTCTGCGATCAGGTCCTGCTGCTGGCGCCCGGCGGAAAGACCGCATTCTGCGGGCCGCCGAGCCAAATCGGTTCCGCGATGGGCACCACGAACTGGGCCGACATCTTCAGCACGGTCGCGGGCGACCCCGACGGCGCCAAGGCGCGCTACCTGGCGCGGACGGGCCCGCCCCCACCGCCGCCGCCGGCGGAGAAACCGGCCGAAATTGGCGACCCGTCGCACACCAGCCTGTTCCGGCAGTTCTCCACGATCGCGCGGCGGCAGGTGCGGTTGATCGTGTCCGACCGCGGCTATTTCGTCTTCCTGGCGCTGCTGCCGTTCATCATGGGCTCGCTATCGATGTCGGTGCCCGGCGATGTGGGCTTCGGCAGACCGGACCCGATGGGCGCCGCGCCCACCGAGCCCGGGCAGATTCTGGTGCTGCTCAACGTCGGCGCGGTGTTCATGGGAACGGCGCTGACGATCCGCGATCTGATCGGCGAGCGCGCCATCTTCCTGCGCGAGCAGGCGGTCGGCCTGTCGACGTCGGCGTACCTGTTGGCGAAGGTTTTCGTGTACACGGTGTTCGCGGTCATTCAGTCCGCGATCGTCACCGTCATCGCGATCGTCGGGAAGGGCGGTCCGACGCAGGGTGCGGTGGCGTTGGGCATTCCCAACCTGGAGCTGTTCGTCGACGTCGCCATGACGACCGTCGCCTCGGCGATGCTCGGGCTGGTGCTGTCATCCATCGCGAAGTCCAACGAACAGATCATGCCCCTGCTGGTCGTCGCGGTCATGTCGCAGCTGGTGTTCTCCGGCGGCATGATCCCCGTGACCGATCGGGTCGGCCTGGACCAAATGTCTTGGGCCACACCGGCGAGATGGGGCTTCGCCACGTCGGCGTCCACCGTTGACCTGCTCAGCCTGCAGGACAAAGTCCCGTCGGTGCCGCACGACTCGCACTGGCGTCACACGGCCGGCGCATGGTGGTTCGACATGGGCATGTTGGTATTGCTCAGCGCCGTGTACCTGGGCTTCGTGCGCTGGAAGATTCGGCTCAGGGGCGGCTGATCGATCGCGGGTTGGGGTGTGTACTGGCGGCTTTCAGTGTGTAGCCGGGGCGGCCAAATCGCGATTTTCCCGCCCTACGTTCACACCCAAAACCCTGGGCTCACACCGAAAGCCCTGGGGCAACAACCTAGGCGCCCTTGCGGACCACCTGTTCGGCGGCGGCGCGCATCCGGTCCGACAGCTGAAGCAGGGCGTGCTCGCCGACCCCGTGCGGCACCGTGTAGGCGAGTTGCCGCAGCTCGAGGGCGCAATCGCGCAACTCCTGGCGGAGGCGTGTCTCAAGGGTGGGCATGGCTTCTTCCTCTACGCGTGGGGGCTGAGCAAAATTCTCGCAGCCCGGCCATGTATCCGCGATGTGGGCGAAGCGTTTTTACGGGAGATTGACAGCGTTTTTACATCCGGTGAACGCGTGTTACCGATCAGGGGCGCACGGCGACGAACGTCTCGTTGGGCACGCCGGCGGCCAGCCCGTCGACGTCGAAGGGTTCGCGCAGCCGCGCGTGCAGCTTCGCGGGATCCGTGATCAGGCTGATCTCCGCGGTCTGCCGCGCGAACAGGCGCCCGAAAAGCGGGTAAAGCCAACGCATTAACGCCCGCTCGGAGCGGGTGCAGCGCGCCGCGCAGTAGCCGACGTGGCCGAGTTCGTCGGTGAGGATCTCGGTGTAGAGCCGATCGATCCGCGCGGCCACGTCCGGCTCGTCGGCGAACAACTCGACGCCAACCCGGCGCAACTCGTCAAACATGATGCAGCCCGCCATCTCTCCCGCGCCGACGAACGGGAATCCGATGCGTTCGGGCAGGAAAACTTCCATCTTGACGAATTGCCGCATCACGAACGGCGGCACCACGACCTGGAACGGCAGCCCGAACATGTCCAACACGTAGCTCAGCAGGCGGGTGTGGTAGTGCTCCTCGAGCGCCAGATACACCCGCTCGGGCGGCTGGTCCGCGCCGCCGATCCGTCCGTACGTATCGCCCAGGTCCACGCCGAATCGCTCCGCCTGGTTCAGTTTCGCGGTGGCCAACAGGAACAGCATCTCGCGGGGCAGCCCCGACTCGGGTCGGCGGCGGCGCAGGTTTCGCAGGAACACGCGCTGATCGATGTGCCGGCTGGAGCGAATCGGGTCGGCCGTCAGCGACCCGAAGAATTCCTCCCGGCTGGAAAGTCGGCGATGCAGCAGATCCGCGTCGCCGTCCCGACGTACCAGAAAGTCCCGGTATTCCTCGATGGCCGTGCTGGTCATGACGCCTCCATTCCGTTGACGATGGTCTTGACGTATCGATCCAGGAGCGCCGCACGTGACCGCGGTGCCGTTGCTGTGGTGACCAGCAATGCGAACAGGCCGGTCAGGAAGATGACGCCGAGTTCACCGGCGTCCGCATCGGGCGACACCCGTTGCGCGGCCTGCGCTTCGGCGATCGCGGCGATCACGAACTCTGCCAGCGGGTGCTCACCGAGTTCGTCCTCGATGGGGCGCGTCGCCGAGAAGTGCAGCCCCAGCATGTCCCTGAAGACGACCGGCCCGAGCCGCTCCTCGGCCGCAAGCACCTGGCGCACCAGCGACGTCAGCATCGCCCTCAGGTCGCCGGGCGCGCCGGTTTCGGCGGCCAGCATCGCGACGATCTTGGACTCCTCGTCGCGTTCCAGCTCGGCCAGCACGTGTTCCTTGGTCGGGAAATGGAAATAGAACGTGCCCCGCGCCACCCCCACCGCCGAAGCGATCGCGGCGACGTCGGTGCCCGCCAATCCCGAGCGCGCGATCTCGGCGACCGTGGCATCGAACAGGCGCGCCCGCGTCTGCAGCCGCTGCGCCTCCCGCGCGCTCATGACCGACGTCGTCGAAGGCATGCGAGCGAAACTACCCCTTTCGTTGACGGGCGTCAATGACGGTCGTCAGCAGCGATCGACGCCCGGCCAATGGGAACGGCATCTGGCGGTGCCGATGGTGGCTGAGCACACTGAGAGGGCACATAACTCATCTGGGGCAAAGGGGCCGGGATGGATTTCGAGCTCGACGCCGCGCAACGCGCGTGGCTGACCGAGGTTCGCGGATTCCTCCAGGAGCACGTCACCGACGAGCTGCGGGCCGAACTAGCGCAGCACGACCTGGAATTCCCCGACGGCGAGGTGGCCCGGTTTCGCCGCAAGGTCGGCGAGAAGGGCTGGTTCGGCCTCAACTGGCCGCGCGAGTACGGCGGGCTCGGCCTCGGCGCCGTGCATCAGCACCTGCTGATGAGCGAGTTCGAATATTGGGGCGTGCCCGGACCCGACCTGACGGTCACCTCGGTGGCGCCGATGATCATGCGCCACGGCACCGAGCGGAACAAGGCCGAGTGGCTACCGCGGATCGCCACGGGCGAAATGGTCTGCGCCGTCGGCTATTCGGAGCCCGACGCGGGAACCGACCTGGCCAGCCTGCGCACGCGCGCCACCCTCGACGGGCAGCACTGGGTGATCAACGGCACCAAGATCTGGAACAGCGGCGCCCAGCGCGCCACCCACGAATGGCTGTGCGTGCGCACCGATCCGGATGCCGCGCGCCATCGCGGGATTTCGGTCATCATCGTGCCGATCGACAGCCCGGGCGTCGCGATCCGCCCGCTCTACGCGTGGTCCGGCTATCGCACCAACGAGGTGCGATTCGACGACGTGCGCGTCCCCGTCACCAACCTGATCGGCGAAGTCAACCGGGGTTGGACCTACATCACCGGCGCCCTCGACCTGGAACGAGGTGCGCTGACCAACGCCGGCGATCTGCGCCGCGCCGTCGACGACTTGCACGAACTGGCGCTCCGGCCGCGCCGGGACGGGACGATGCCCGCGCACGAACCGGCCCTGCGCCGCCGCCTGGCGCGGGCCGAGGCAGACGTGGAGGCGGCCACGCTGATGGGCTACGAGGCCGCGTCCATCCTGGACGGCGGGGTCATCCCGACCGTGGAGGTCAGCGTCGAGAAGGTCTTCACCAGCGAATTGCGCCAGCGCATAGCCGAATTGGCGCTCGATGTGCT
The DNA here is from genome assembly GCF_059812165.1 of Mycobacterium sp. NGS69. Classification (NCBI taxonomy): domain Bacteria; kingdom Bacillati; phylum Actinomycetota; class Actinomycetes; order Mycobacteriales; family Mycobacteriaceae; genus Mycobacterium; species Mycobacterium sp. NGS69. Next base: position 57,081 of record NZ_JCALCD010000010.1, on the reverse strand, counting down.
GGGGCCGGACGGCCTGCTGGCGCATCGCAGCCGGGATGCGCCGTTGGGCGGCAAGTTCGAGCGGCTCTACCGGGCCGCCCCGTTGATGCGTTTCGGTGGGGGCACCAACGAAGTCCTGCGCGACATCATCGCCCAGCGCGGCCACGGGATGCCGTCATATGGACGTTAGGCCGACCGCCGAGCGGCGCGAGTTCGCCGCGACCCTGCGCGCGCTGCTGTCGGCCGAGAGCCCGATCGGCCTGGTGCGCGGCCTGAGCGAACCCGGGACCGACCGAAGCGCCCCCGCCCTGTGGAAGGCGTTGGCCGACGCCGGTGTCTTCGGGCTGGCCGTCGCCCTCGAGCACGGCGGGTCCGGGGGCTCCCTGGAAGATCTCGCCGTGTTCTACACCGAGGCCGGGCGCGCGCTGTGCCCGACGACGGCGCACAGCACGATCGCGGCCGTGTTGGCGGTCGATCAGCTTGGCGCCCAACGCGCCAAGGCCGAGTGGCTGCCGCGGCTGACGAGCGGCGGCATTCGCGGCACCACCGCGTTGTGCAACGCCCGCGACGCCGCCGTCATCGCGCCGGTGCTCCGCGCCGAACCGGACTCGACCGGCGGCTGGCGGCTGACCGGCACCGTGGACTACGTCCCCGACGCCGACTTGGCCGACGTCGTCGTGGTGTCCGCCGCCGCCGGCGAGCGCACGCGCGCCTTCGTCGCGGACACGCACGCGGGCGGCCTGAGCATCGAGCCGCTCGCGACGGCCGGCGGGCACCGGGCGTGCACGCTGCGCTTCGACGGCGTGGTCGTCGACGCCGGCGCGCTGCTCGGCGATGCCGACCCGCGGGATCTGCGCCGCGTCGCCAACACCGCGGTGGCGCTGGGATCCCTCGACCTGGTCGGGGTCGGGCAGGCCGTGCTGGGCCGCACCGTGGAATACACCAAGCTGCGTCACCAGTTCGGCCGCCCGATCGCCTCGTTCCAGGCGGCCCAGCACCTGATCGCCAACATGCACATCGCCTTGGCCGCGGCGCGATTGGCCGCGCACTCCGCGGTGTTCTGGCTGGCCCGCGGTCACGTGGCGACCCGGCAAACGGCGATCGCGCGCATGCACGCGGCCACCGCGGCCCGGCTGATCACCCTCGACGCCCACCAATTGCACGGCGGGATGGGCTATGTCACCGAAACCGACCTGCACCTGTGGAGCGAACGGGCGCGGCTGGGCTCGACGCTCGGCGGCGGAGCCGACACCGCCGCGGGGTGGCTGGAAGCGATCCTTCAGGAGGGCGCCGATGAGTGAGGAAACCTTGATCGACGCCGAGTCGGCGTCGCGGGTGGGCGCCGTCGCCGCGTCCGCCAGCGGCGAGGTGAACCGGCGCGACTGGCAGCGCTGGGCCGCGGCGGTCGGTGACCACAACCCGTTGTGGTTCGACCCGGAGTACGCCCGGGCCAACGGCTTTCGCGACATCATCTGCCCCCCGCTGTTCCTGCAATACGCGGTGCTGGGTGTCACCCGCCTGGACGGGCTGCGGGCCGACGGATCCTCCGGAGCGGCCTCGGGCAGCCTCGCTTTTCCGCGCGCCCCCAAGCGGATGGCCGGCGGCGAGAGCTTCACCTTCCACCTGCCGGCCTACCACCGCGACGAGATCGAGATGGTGCGAACCATCGAATCCATCGTCGAAAAGCAGGGCCGGTCGGGCAGATTCGTGCTCGTCACCTGGCACACCGTGTACCGAAACCAGCACGACGATCTCGTGGCCGAGGCGTCGACGTCGATGATCGCGCGACCCTAGGAGCACCAATGGAAGGCCGGCAGGTGTTCTACGAGGACGTCGCGGTGGGCGACCGGATGCCAACGCTCACGGTCACCGTCGACGAAACGCAACTGTTCTTCTTCAGCGCCGCCACCTACAACGGCCACCGCATCCACTACGACAAACAGTGGGCCCGCACCGTCGAGGGCTACGACGACGTGCTCGTCCACGGCCCGCTGCAGGCGGCGCTGCTGGCCCGCGCGATCGGCGACTGGATCGGCGGACGCGGCCGCCTGGTGTCCTTCTCGGTGCAGAACCGGGCCGTCGCATACCCCGGCCAGCCGCTCAGCTTCGGCGGCGAGGTCACGGGCAAACGCCTCGCCGAGAACGGCGCGGGACTCCTGGATCTCGAGATCGCTGGCCGCCGAGACGACAACGTGCTGATGCCCGGAACGGCGACCGTCGAGTTGCCCCGGCGCGGAACGCCATCGTGACCGGGCTGCGCGGCGAAGCGGCGATCATCGGGATCGCCGAGCTGCCCGCCGAAAAGCGCCCCAGCGGGCCGCCGCGGTTCACCCTCGACCAGTACGCGTTGTTGGCGAAGCTGGTCATCGAGGACGCCGGCGTCGGCCCCGCCTGCGTCAACGGCCTACTTACCCACGGCGTGGCCGAATCCGCGATGTTCGCGCCGGCCACGCTTTGCGAATACCTCGGTATGGCATTGGATTTCGGTGAGCGAGTGGATTTGGGCGGCGCCACCTCGGCGGGCATGGTGTGGCGCGCGGCGGCCGCCGTGGAGCTCGGCATCTGCGACGCGGCGCTGGCCGTGGTCCCCGGATCGGCCTCGGTGCCGCAATCCCAACGGCGCCCGCCGCCCGCGCCGAATTGGTATGGGGCGTCGTCGAACACCTACGGCTCGCCGCAGGCCGAGTTCGAGATCCCCTACGGCAACGTCGGCCAGAACGCGCCGTACGCGCAGATCGCTCAGCGCTACGCGGCCGAGTTCGGCTACGACGCCGCCGCCGTCGCCAAGATCGCGGTCGACCAACGCGCCAACGCGTGCGCGCATCCGGGCGCGGTGTTCCACGGGACGCCGATCACGGTGGACGACGTCCTGTCCAGCCCGATGATCGCCGACCCTATCCACATGCTCGAGACGGTGATGCGGGTGCACGGGGGAGCCGGCGTGCTGGTCGCCAATGCCGACGTCGCGCGCCGCGGCCGTCACCGCCCCGTGTGGATCAAGGGCTTCGGTGAGCACATCGCGTTCAAGACGCCCACCTACGCCGAGGACCTGATGCGCACGCCCATCGCGCGGGCCGCCGAGAAGGCGTTCGCGATGGCGGGGCTGAGCCGCTCCGATGTGGACGTCGCCTCGATCTACGACTGCTACACCATCACGGTGCTGATGAGCCTGGAGGACGCCGGCTTCTGCGCCAAAGGCCAAGGCATGTCCTGGATTACCGGCCGCGATCTGACCTACCGCGGCGACTTTCCGCTCAACACGGCGGGCGGTCAACTGTCCTTCGGTCAGGCCGGGATGGCCGGCGGCATGCACCACGTCGTCGACGGCACGCGCCAGATCATGGGCCGGGCCGGCGACGCGCAGGTGCCCGACTGCAACGTCGGATTCGTCACCGGCAACGGCGGAATCATGAGCGAGCAGGTCGCACTGCTGATCCGGGGGGACTAGCGTGACCGCCGAATATCCCGTGCCCGAGCCCACACCCGTGTCCCGGCCCTTCTGGGACGCCCTGGCCCAGCACCGAATCCTGGTGCAGTTCTCACCGTCGCTGCGACGCCACGTCTTCTACCCGCGCACCCTGGCCCCGGGCACCCTCGCCGACGACCTGGAATGGCGCGAAATCGACGGCGCGGGAACGCTGTACACGTTCACCGTCGCGCGCCGGCCCACCGGTCCGCCCTGGGCGGACGCGGTGCCGCAGCTGCCCGCGGTGGTCCAGTGGGACGCCGGGCCGAGGATCAGCACCGAATTAGTGGACGTCGATCCGGGCGATATCCGGATCGGAATGCGGGTCACCCCCGTGTTCTACGATCTCGACGGCGGAATCACCTTGCTGAAATACCGGCCGGCATGACCGGCGCAACGGTGCGGGCGGAGGCCACCACCCGATGACCGAGACAGTGCAGGAGCTGCTGCGCCGGCGCCGGAATGACGACACCCCCGCGGTTATCCACGGCGACCGGACCTGGACCTGGCGGCAACACCTGGCCGAGGCCGAGGCCGAGGCGGCCGCGCTCATCGGCCTCGCCGACCCGGCGCGTCCGCTGCATGTCGGCGCGCTGCTCACCAATTCGCCGGCGATGCTGCGCGCCATGGCCGCCGCCGCGCTGGGCGGCTACGTGTTGTGCGGGATCAACACCACCCGGCGCGGGGCCGGCCTGCTCGCCGACATCCGGCGCTCCGATTGCCAGATCCTCCTCGTCGACCGCGAGCACCTGTCCCTGCTGGACGGTCTGGCGCTCAACGGAATTCAAATCATCGACGTGGGCTCGACGCGCTACGCCGAGGCGGTGGCCGCGGCGCCGGCCCTCATTCCGCATCGCGAGGTCACCGCCGCGGACACGCTAATGATGATCTTCACCTCCGGCACCAGCGGCGTCCCCAAGGCCGTGCGATTCGCGCACGGCATGGCGATCATGTGCGGGACCAGCCTGATCTGGCAGTACGACGTCACCGCCCAGGACGTCTGCTACCTGTCGATGCCGCTGTTTCACTCCAACGGCATCGCCGCCGGGTGGGCGGTCGCCATCGGAAGCGGCGCCACGATGGCGCCGGCCAAGTTCTCGCCGTCACGCTTCATCGACGACGTGCGCCGCTATGAGGTGACCTACCTGAACTACGTCGGCAAGCCGCTGGCGCTGATCCTTGCCACGCCCGAACGTCCTGACGACGCCGACAACCCCCTGCGCGTCGCGTTCGGCAACGAGGCGACGGATCGCGACATCGACGAATTCGCAAGGCGTTTCGGATGCCGAGTCATCGACAGCTTCGGCTCCAGCGAGTTCGCGGTGATCGTGGTGCGCGAGGACGGCGCCCCGCGCGGCTCGATCGGCAAGCCCTACCCGGGCGTCAGCATCTACAACCCGAACACGTTGCAAGAGTGCGCCGTCGCGCGGTTCGACGAACACGGCGCACTGACCAACTTCGACGACGCCGTCGGCGAGCTCGTCAACACCCAGGGCGCCGGCCCGTTCACCGGCTACTACAACGATCCCGCCGCGACGGCGGAGCGCATGCGGCACGGCATGTACTGGTCCGGCGATCTGGCCTACCGCGACGCCGACGGCTGGATCTATCTGGCCGGCCGCACCGCCGATTGGATGCGGGTGGACGGTGAAAACCTGGCGGCGGCCCCGATCGAGCGGATCCTGGAACGGCTGCCGCAGGTCGGCCAGGTCGCCGTTTACGCCGTGCCCGACGAGCGGGTCGGCGACCAGGTGATGGCGGCCCTCGTGCTCCGTGACGAAACCCCGTTACAGCCGGCCGATTTCGAGAAATTCCTCGCCGCACAGCCCGACCTGTCGCCCAAGGCGTGGCCGCGCTACGTCCGCATCAACGACGACCTGCCCGCAACCGCCACCAACAAGATCCTCAAGCGGGAGTTGATCGCCGCCGGCGTCACCGCGCAGGGCGGGGTGCTGTGGGCACGTGAACCGCGCGGCACGAGCTATAGCGTGACGATCTGACTTAACGGGACTCGGCGGGCGTGGGCGCAATCTCGTGGAACTGTTCGGTGGCCGCTAAGGCGGGCTTCCACCATTTCGCCAGGGTCAACAATTCGGTGACCTCCTCGTCGAGGGTTGTCGCTCGGGAGCGCAGGATCTAAGGAGGGTACGTCGGGCGAAGTCCGGGCGACAAACCTCGGAAGGACACTGCATGCTGCACCGGATCACGCTGTTGGCGATCGCCGCGCCGCGGCGGGTCATCGCCGTTTCCGTGGTGTTCTTTATCGGGGCGGCGGTCTTTGGCGCCCCGGTCGTTCAGAGTCTGTCGGTGGGCGGCTTGCGGGCTCCGGGATCGGAGTCGGCCCAGGCCAGCGGGCTGTTGGCCGACGAGTTCGGTCAAAGCGATCAGCAGTTGCTGTTCATGGTGACCGCGCCCGGAGGCGCCCGCAGCGATCAAGCGCGTCGGGTCGGCACCGATATCGTCGACGACCTGCTGCGATCCCCTTACGTGTTCAACGTGTCCTCCCTGTGGACCGCGGCACCACAGGCCGCCGCCGGGCTGGTCAGCAAGGACGGCAAGTCTGGCCTGATCGTGGCCAACCTCAAGGGCGGAGAAAACAATGCACCGAAATACGCAAAAGCGCTGTCCGATCAAGTGGGCGGCAACCGGGACGGGGTCGCCGTGCGCGCCGGGGGTATGGCGATGGTCTACGCGCAGGTTAACGATCAAACCCAACGCGACCTGGCGTTGATGGAGTCCATCGCAATCCCGTTGAGCTTCCTCGTACTGGTGTGGGTGTTCGGTGGACTGCTCGCGGCAGCGTTGCCGATCGCCGTGGCGCTGATCGCCATCGTCGGTTCCATGTCGATACTGCGGTTGCTGACTTTCACCACGGACGTCTCGATTTTGGCGCTCAACCTGAGCACCGCGCTGGGCCTGGCGCTGGCCATCGACTACACGCTGTTGATCATCAGCCGCTACCGCGACGAGCTGGCCGAAGGAGCCACTCCCAACGACGCACTGATCCGGACGATGGCCACGGCCGGGCGAACCGTGCTCTTCTCCGCGACTACGGTCGCGTTGTCGATGGCCGTGATGCTGTTGTTCCCCATGTACTTCTTGAGATCGTTCGCCTATGCCGGAGTTGCAACCGTCGCATTCGCGAGTCTCGCGGCGATCATGGTGACCCCGGCAGCGATTGCCGCACTGGGGCCTCGGCTGGACTCCCTGGATGTTCGTCGGCTGGCACGTCGGGTGCTGCATCGACCCGATCCGCTGCCGCGACGACCAGAGCAGCTGTTCTGGTACCGGTCAACCAAGCTGGTGATGCGCCGAGCGGTGCCCATCGGTCTGGCAGCGCTCGCCGTCCTGCTGCTGCTGGGGTTCCCATTCCTGCATGTGAAGTGGGGCTATTCCGACGACCGCCTGTTGCCGCGCTCTGCGTCCGCCCATCAGGTGGGCGACGAGCTGCGCAGCGGTTTCGCCAACGATTCCGCGCCGGCGATACAGGTCGTCATCCGCGACGCGCGCGACCTGGATCCGGCCGACCTTGACGGCTATGCTGCCGACCTGTCTCGGGTGCCCGACGTGTCTGCGGTAGCCGCTCCGGCCGGCACCTTCATCGATGGGCACGAAGTTGGGCCACCGGCGGCCGCGACTGGGATCGCCGGCGGCAGTGCATTTTTGACCGTCGTCAGTTCCGCGCCGTTGAATTCGTCAGCCTCCGACATCCAACTCGACCGGTTACACACGATACCGGCCCCCGGTGGCCGGTCAGTCCAGCTCGCCGGCCTCGCGCAAGCCGACCGCGACAGCGTCGAAGCCATCACCTCGCGCCTGCCGCTGGCGGTCGGGTTTATCGCTGTCGTCACCTTCGTACTGCTGTTTTCGCTTACCGGTAGCGTGGTGCTGCCGCTCAAGGCGTTGATCCTCAACGTGTTATCGCTGACGGCGACGTTCGGTGCCCTGGTATGGATATTCCAAGAGGGCCACCTTGACGCCCTGGGGACCACGTCTACCGGAACGTTGATCGCCAACACGGCCGTGCTGATGTTCTGCATCGCGTTCGGCCTATCCATGGACTATGAGGTCTTCCTGGCGTCACGGATTCGCGAGTACTGGCTGGCATCGGCCCGTAGCAGCGACGCCAGCGACGCGAGCGTGGCGTTGGGCGTGGCCCGTACCGGGCGCGTGATCACCGCCGCCGCGCTGGTCATGTCAATCTCGTTTGCCGCGCTGGCCGCCTCGCAGGTGTCGTTCATGAGGATGTTCGGGCTCGGACTGACCCTGGCCGTGCTCATCGACGCCACCGTGATACGCACCGTACTGCTGCCGGTCTTCATGCACGTGCTGGGCCGGGCCAACTGGTGGACCCCCAAACCGCTGGCCTGGCTGCACAACCGGATCGGCATCAGCGAATCCGCCAGGCACGTGGCGCCCGGCTTTGCGCCTGGTTACGTGGCCGAGGATGACTAGCGGGAGCCGGTCTGTAACGGGCCGTGTGGCGCAATCGGGTTGGCCCCTAGCCGTTTTCGCATGCCCAGGCTCCGGCCCGGCTGGACCGCCCACGCAAACTGACCCGCGTCGTCGGCGTCCTGGGCTCGGTCGTCACTCAGGGCCGCTATATCGGAAATGACTCAACCGGACTCGGCCGGCGTGGGCGCCTCGCCGAACCGGGCCAATACCAGTGTTCCGGACACGGCCACAACGAATCCCGCGATCACCAGCCAGCCGAGACCGTCGCGAGCGGTGTCACCCAGCCAGACGACTCCCACGATCGCGGGAGCGATCGTTTCACCGACGACCATGGCGGCCACTGTGGTGGTCACGGATCCGCGATGCAAGGCCGATGTGAGCAAGAGGAATCCGGCGGCGCCGCCACCGGCCGCGGCGTACACGGCCGGCTGTGTGTAGAAGGCGGCCTTGGTCGGGTCGATCACGTCGATCAGCCGCACGCCGATCTCCACCACCCCGAATCCGCTTCCGGCGCAAAGCCCAAGCGCAAGCGCGCGCTCGCGATCGTGCAACCGGCCCGCGGCGGCACCGACGACGAACAAAGCGGCGACCACACCGATCAGCGCCCAGCCGAGTCCCTCGGGGGCGTGCCGAAAATGCCCCGGCCCGGCCGCGGAGGCCAGCACCGCGAGGCTCACGCAAACCACGCTGACGGCCGCCCACTCGGCCCGTGAAAGGCGCGCCGACAACACCCACGCGGACACAATGCCGGTGACCGCGATCGAGGCGGCCAGCGCCGCCGCGACGACATAGATCGGCACCAACCGCAGCGCGATCACTTGAAGCAGGAACCCGAGGACGTCAAGGCCGATACCGGCGATGTAGCGCCACTGCCGCACGGCCCGCATCAGCAGGACCGCGTCGACACCCGACTTGCTGGCGGGTTCCACCGACCGCGTCGCCACCGCCTGCAATACCGTGGCGGTGCCGTAGCACACCGAGCAACCCAGCGCGAGCAGGAACCCGATGAGCACGGTATGACAATACGAGACGAAGGGATTCTTCGATGATTGGCGTCGCGGGCAAAGTTGTCGCTATCGCAGGCGCAAGCAGCGGAATAGGGGAGGCAACCGCGCGTCTGCTCGCCGAGCGCGGCGCCAGCGTTGTCCTCGGTGCGCGTCGCGTCGAGCGCCTCGAGGAGATCGCGCGCGAGATTCGCGATGGTGGGGGAGCCGTCGTCATTTGCCAGACCGACGTGACGCGCCGCGCGGATCTCGACCAGCTGGTCGCGACGGCTTCCGGTGAATTCGGTTCCCTCGACGTACTGGTGAGCAACGCGGGGATCAGCAAGATCGGGCCGGTGTCGAACCTCGACGTCGATGGGTGGTCGGCGATGATCGACGTCAATCTGCGCGGGGTGCTGCACGGCATCGCCGCGGCCTTACCGGTCTTCCGCCGACAGGGCCGCGGCCACTTCGTGACGACCGTATCCACCGCCGGGCTGAAGATCGTCCCCACCATGGCGGTGTATGCGGCTACGAAGAATGCCGTACGTACCGTCATGGAAGGCCTGCGCCAAGAATCGACCGATGGCGTCATCCGAACCACTTCGATATCACCGGGATTCGTCGACACCGAGCTCGACGGTTCGATCGACGATGCGGCCCTGCGCGACCAGATCCGGCGGACCATGAGCGACTTCGGTTTGTCGCCGGCGGCGGTGGCGCGCGCCGTTGCATTCGCGATCGAGCAGCCCCACGACGTCGAGATTGGTGAGATCGTTATCCGCGCCACCGTCCAGGGTTAGCGGCGCAGAGGCCCGTCACATCTCCGAGATGATGTGGGCGCGCTTCGCGCTGTACTCCGAGTCGGAGATCGCGCCGGCGGCGCGCAACGCCTCGAGCTCTCTGAACCGTTCGGAAACCGGCACCGGCGGCTCCGGATACGAAAGCGCTATCGGATGCGCGGGCCGCCTGGTGTCCCGGGCGCCCCACCCCGCGCCGAGGTTGATGAGTCGCAGCGCGAAGAGCACACCGCCCGCGGTGATCGGCAGCCCGAGGTAGAGCATCCAGCCCAGCGGCAGGCCGGCGCGGCTCAGCGCGAGGTAGCGCGTCAGTAGCAGCAGGGCGATGAGCGCGCCGGACAACAGGACTGCGGCCTTGATTTTCATGCGGCAAGTGGAAACCGGGCGGGCGGCTACCGATCCCAACTGCGGCAGAGGTACTGCAGCACCAGGGCGGTGACCATCCCGTATCCCAGGTGCGGGATCAGATCGCTGACCCACCCGACGACACCCCAGGTTCGCGGGTCGGTCACGCCGAGCACGGTCATCGGACCGTTGGTGCCGATGAGGGCGATCGCCGTCGCGACCAGCGTGGCGACCACAAGGCTCGGGCGCCAGCCCAGCGCGTAGGCCAGCCCGAGGATCAGCCCCATCCCGATCCCCGCGGCATACCCGGTCAGCGCGCCGAGACCGAGCATCCGGTTGGCCAGCACGTCACCGGATCCCGGCACCGCCAGGCCGAACAGTTTCGCCATCGCTTCGACGGTCCGTTCGGGCGTCGAGCTCGTCGGCCGGCCCCGCACCGCGATGTCCAGATAGGTGATCACGTTGAGCGCGGTGGTACCGGCGGCCCCGGCGGCGGCGCCGCTGAGCAGCCCTGGCCAAAGCCGGGCAATTCGCGTGGTCCTCACTGGCGACCGCCTCATATGCTGACAGCTTGCGTCGGGTTTGACTAAAGCACCCTGTATGGCGGTGCGCATCCCGCGAACGGAAATTACAGTTGGTGACCATGACGAATCGCAAAGCCACACTGGCGGCCGCGGTATGCGGCGGCGCCGCATTGGTCTTTGCGGCAGGGTTGGGCGCTGCCGGCCCGCAGACCGGTCCCGGCGGGCCGCTGAACGTCGCAACGAGCTCTTCGTCCGCGACGGCAACCGGCAGCGACGGCGACGGCGCCATCCACGTACAGCCCGTCGGCGGGAGTCCCTGCATCATCGGGCTCAACTGTGGCTGCGTTCCGCACCGCACCTGTCCCACGCCGCACCCGCGTCCGGGGACCGCCGGCGCCAACCAGCACAACGCTCCGGCCCCGCAGAATCCGTAGCGGCCGGGCTTCGGAGACCAACCGACGAGCGGTTTCCTATCATTTGCCAATGAGCGCCGGTGAGCTGGATACCGTGGGCTCGCCGGCATTCACCGACGAGGACTCGGCCCTGTTTCGCGCGGCCGGCTGGTGGTCCGATGAGACGCTGTCGGACGCGGTACGTCGCAACGCCCAATCGTCGCCTGATCGCCCCGCCTACGTCGATCATCCCGGGACGTCGTTGGACTGGCGCGAATTCGACCATGCGGCAACCAAATTGGCCGAGCTACTCGCGGGGTTGGGCGTGGTTCGCGGTGACCGGGTCGCGGTGTGGCACGGCGATGCCGCCGCCATCCACGCGCTGTTCGTCGCGATCGAACGGTGTGGTGCCGTCGTGGTCGGCATCGGGGCGCGGGCCGGGACCCGCGAGGTCGCCGCGATACTGCGCAATTCGCAGCCAAAGATCCTGGTCAGCGATCCGCAACGCGGAGATGCCGCGGCCGGTGTGGCCAAGGAGTCCGCGGTGTCCGCCCTGGTCTTGGACGGTGATCCGGGTGCGCTGCGGCTGAACGTGGACGCGCAGCCCCGGGCGGTGGGAACGGAATCGCGACTGGGTCCCGACGACGTCTTCCTGATCAACTCCACTTCCGGGACCACCGGCCTGCCCAAGTGCGTGGTGCACACGCAGAACCGCTGGCACTACTTTCACCAGAAGGCCGTCGCGAACGGGTTGCTGACGCCAGACGACATCTTCTTGCCGGTCATCCCGACGCCCTTCGGATTTGGACTATGGACCAGCCACACCACGCCGATCTATCTCGGCGCCACCGCGGTGATCCTGCCGCGGTTCACCCCGTCGGCGGCGTGTGAGGCGATCACCCGCCACCGGGTCACCGTGCTGTGTTGTGTCAGCACGCAGCTGACGATGCTGATGGCGGACCCGGCCCGCCGCGATCACGACCTGAGTTCGCTGCGCGTCGTATTCGCGGGCGGCGAGGCGCTGCCGTACCGGCCCGCCGCCGAGTTCGAGGAGCTGACCGGCGCGAAAATCCTGCAGTTTTACGGTTCGAACGAAACCGGGTTGCTGAGCGCGACCACGCTCGACGACCCCCGCGAACGCCGGCTCCGCACGGGCGGGCGAATCGTCCCGGAGATGGCGGTGCGACTCTTCGACGGCGATCGGGACGTCACCGCGACGGGGCGCGGGCAGCCCGCCTGCCGGGGCCCGGCCACCAGCCTCGGGTACCTGGGCGGGACCGACCACGACAAGCTGTTCACCGCCGACGGGTGGATGCGCATGGGCGACATCTGCGAGATCGACGCGGAAGGCTATCTGAGCGTCACCGGACGAACCTCGGATTTCATCGTGCGCGGCGGCAAGAACATCAGCGCCAGCCAGGTCGAGGACGCCGCCACCACCCACCCCGCGATCGCGGTGGCGGCGGCCGTCGCCATGCCCGATCCGGTGTTCGGTGAAAAGGTTTGCCTCTACACCGAACTCGTCGATTCCCGGGCCATCGACCTGCCGGAGCTCGTCGAGCACCTGTTGGCGCTGGGCGTCTCGAAGGAACTGCTGCCCGAACGGCTCATCGTGCTCGACGAGCTTCCCCGATCGTCCGGCGGCAAGATTGCCAAAGGCCAGCTCCGCGCGGATATTCGAATCAGGACGGAGGCGGATCATGAACGCTCCTAACGCACGTCGAGGCGGCATCGAGGTCTGGGCACCGTCGGTGGTGCCCCCGATCGGCGTCGACCTGTCGAACGAGCAGGCCCTCGCGGTGGCCTTCCGGCATCTCGCCGGCATCGGGTTCGCGGAAAACATGGCCGGACACATCACCTGGCAACTCGACGGCCAAACGGACATGTTCGTCAACCCGTGGGGGCTGTGGTGGCAGGAGCTCACCGCCTCGGACATCTGCGTGGTGGACAGCGAGGCCCGCGTCGTCCGCGGTCGATGGGACGTCACCCCGGCCATCCACATCCACACCGAACTGCACCGCGTGCGCGACGACGCCCGCGTCGTCATCCACAACCACCCCTACTACGTGTGCGTGCTCGCCGCGCTGGGCAGGCTCCCCGAACTGGTCCACCAAACCGGTTCGCTGTATCTCGACGACCTGTGCCTGGTCGAGTCCTACGACGGGGAAATCGACAGCCCGGCCCGCGCCGCCGATCTCGCCGCGCGCATCGGGGGCGCCAACCTCACCATCCTGGCCAACCACGGCGTCATCGCAACGGGTCGCAACCTGCCGGAGGCGGTCTACCGGGCGGCATCGATCGAACGGGTCTGCAAGCTGGCCTACGACGTCATGCTTACCGGCCGGGAACCGGTGAAGATGAATTGGTCGGACATGGCCGGCATGCAGCGGTCGCTGATCGAACGCGCCGCCGACGTGTACTGGGCGGGGGCGGCCCGGATGACCATCAAGGCCGATTCGGATGTCCTCAATTGAGCGGCCGTGGATTGTGCGGCCACGGCGCTGAGTGTGCATTCAGGGCGCGGTTCGGCCGCGATTCCCGCCCTGGGCACACAGTCAATGCCGCTGGCGCACACTCAAGTGCCCTGTCCCGCAAGGAGACTGACGAGTGAAATCGATCGATGAGCTGGCCGGCGACCTGAAGTTCACGACGGCGAAGACCGGCGACGATCGCTCGGTCACGTTCCTGCCCGACCCGCCCCGCGCCCCGCGCCGGTACACGGTGATCTCGGCGGACGACCACATCGTCGAACCGCCCGACACCTTCACCGGGCGCCTGCCCCGGAAGTTCGCCGACCGCGCCCCAAAGGTCGTGGAGACCGGGACCGGGGGACAGACGTGGGTCTACGACGGCCGGGAACTGCCCAACGTCGGGTTCAACGCCGTGGTGGGGCGGCCGGTGGCCGAATACGGCTTCGAGCCGGTCCGGTTCGACGAGATGCGCAGGGGCGCATGGGATATCCACGAGCGGGTCAAGGACATGGACCTGAACGGCATCTACGCCTCACTCAACTTTCCCTCGTTCCTGCCGGGATTCGCCGGCCAGCGGCTACAACAGGTCACCACCGATCGCGACCTGGCGCTGGCCTCGGTGCGGGCATGGAACGACTGGCACCTCGAGGTCTGGGCGGGCTCGTATCCCGAACGCATCATTGCCTGCCAGCTGCCCTGGCTGCTGGACCCCGAGCTCGGCGCGAAGATGATCTATGAGAACGCCGAACGCGGCTTTCACGCCGTCACTTTCAGCGAGAACCCGGCGATGCTCGGATTGCCCAGCATCCACTCCGGCCACTGGGATCCGATGATGGCGGCCTGCGCCGAGACGGACACCGTGGTGAACCTGCACATCGGGTCCTCCGGATCCTCACCGTCCACCACCGACGACGCGCCGCCGGACGTCCAGGGCGTGCTGTTCTTCGCCTATGCCATTTCCGCGGCGGTCGACTGGTTGTACTCCGGCCTGCCCAGCAGATTCCCCGACCTGAAGATCTGCCTGTCGGAGGGCGGAATCGGCTGGGTCGCCGGGCTGCTGGACCGCCTGGACCACATGCTCAGCTACCACGCGATGTACGGCACCTGGCAGGCCATGGGCGAAAGGCTGACTCCCGCAGAGGTTTTCACCCGAAACTTCTGGTTCTGCGCGGTGGAGGACAAATCGTCGTTCGTGCAGCGCGATCGGATCGGCGTGGACAACATCATGCTGGAAGCCGACTACCCGCACTGCGATTCCACCTGGCCGCACACCCAGGAGACGATTCACGAGCAAATCGGCGATTTGCCCGCGGACGTGATCCGAAAGTTCAGCTGGGAGAACGCCTCTCGGTTGTACCGCCACCCGGTGCCGACCGAGGTCCAGCGCAATCCCGACGCGTTCTAGGCGTTCTGGCGCTGCCGCTCGTGCGGGCAGGGACAGCCGGTATCGTCGAGGGCCGCATACCGCGGCGACGCGACCACCGACGACGACACCGGCGAGGACACCGAAGCAAGGGAGGGTTTCGTGCACGGCGGCGCCGCGACCCAGTCCATGAACGTCCATATCGCGGCCACCCAAGCGATCAGTAGCAGGGCCGTCGCGATCGCGTGGACCAGCAGGTGAAGGGCGTATCCGGACGGGGATTGCGGTGAACCATCGCCAGCTGCAACCGTTTTGAACGTCGCTATTCCCATCAGGACAGGCCCCCTCTTCGAATCATCGGCTTCGGTCGCCACAAAATCTGCTCGATACTGTTTCGGAGCGACGCCCGTCGCGGATGGCGAACGTGCCGCTCCGAATCAGCGCAATGCGCAAAAGCGCTGGTCGTGTCGATCTCGGACGCGCGTTTTGAACCGCAGGCCTTTGGGTAGCCGACGTGGGACGTCGGTCGCCGCGTTGCGCGCCCGGTCGTCGACAAAAGCAGTGGGGATTGGCAGGGCGAATGAACACCCTCGCGTTGCTGGCCGGCCGCTACGAACTGCGCGGCAGGCTTGGCCTGGGAGGCATGGCCGAAGTTCGCGACGGCTGGGACACCCGACTGAACCGGTCCATCGCCATCAAGCTCCTGCACCCGATTTTCAACGCGGAGCCCGACATTCGGCACCGGTTCGACGCGGAGGCGCGCGCGGCCGCCGCGCTGAACCATCCGAACATCGTGGCGGTCCACGACAGCGGCGAGCACGAGGGCATACCTTTCATCGTGATGGAGCGGTTGCCCGGCACTTCGCTGGCCGATCTGATAGCCCGTGGTCCCCTTCTGCCGCCGCACGTCCGCGCCACGCTCGACAACGTTCTCGCCGCACTGTCGGTCGCGCACCGCGCGGCGATCCTGCACCGGGACATCAAGCCGGGAAACATCCTGGTCGGCGCCGACGGCGCGGCCATGAAGGTCGCGGACTTCGGCATCGCCAAGACCCAGGAGGCGGCGCACACGCGAACGGGCCAGGTCTTCGGCACCATTGCCTACCTGAGCCCCCAGCGGCTCGCCGGAGCGCCCGCCAGCGTGGTCGATGACCTTTATGCCGTCGGGGTGGTCGGCTACGAGGCACTCGCGGGGCATCGGCCCTTCCCGCAGGAGAACATGGGCGCACTGGCCCGCGCCATCTTGCATGACCGGCCGCCGCCACTCGCCCTGCTGCGGCCCGACGTCGATCCCGCCCTGATCACGGCGATCGAACGCGCGATGGCGCCGGATCCGCGGCAGCGGTTCGGCAGTGCCGAGGAAATGCGGGGAGTCCTGCACGGCCGGGGGGCGCCGCTGATGGCCGGGGTGCCGCTCGCCGCCCCGCGGCGCCCGGCGACGAAGGTGCTCGAGATGCCCGTGCCGGCGCGCGGTCCACGGCTGACGAGCCGCACCAGGAAGGCGCTCGTCGCCCTGGCCGTCCTGGCGGCGATGATCGTCCTCCCGTTCGCGATCGCGTCGGATCCGGCGCCCTCGAACGCGCCCGCCAAGCCGGTCACCACCAGCACCCCGTCGCCGGTGCCGATGCCGGTCAGCAACCCGGTTCCCCCACCGCCTCCCACTGAACAGCCGCCGGGTCCGCCACGGCACGGGCCGGGCAAAGGCCACGGCAAGGGACACGGCGGCGGGAGAGACTAGGGCATTCGCGCGGCGGTCCCGGCCGACGATCACCCCGTGAACAGAATGCGCAAAAGCTCAAAATCGTTTGTTCCGTGGCTATTGCGCACAAGCGCGTCAGCGCCGTCATCGCTCCGTAGCGTCGAGTGCAACGAGGTGTCGAGACCCCCTCGACATCGACACCGACCAGGAGCCCACCGTGTTCACTCAGCCGGAAATGACGACGGGATCAAACGCGTACCGCGCGCCGACCGCTGCGCTTCCGCAGCGACTGCCCACTCCGCGCGACGGGTACGTCGAGCGCACGGTGATCACCGGCGACGGCGTGCGGCTCGCGGTCCGCGACTACGGCGCGGCCGGCGCCCGCGACCACACCGTCGTCCTGCTGCACGGTCTGTGCTTGACGCAGTCGAGCTGGGCCCTCCAGGTTCGCCACCTGGTGCGCCGGTGGGGCGACAGCGTGCGAATCATCACCTACGACCACCGCGGCCACGGGCGTTCCACCGGGGCCGACATGCACACCTACCGGATCGACCGGCTCGCCGCCGACCTCGCCGACATCCTGACCGCGCTGCGAGTGAGCGGGCCGCTGACGCTGGCGGGGCACTCGATGGGCGGGATGACGGCGCTGGCCTATCTGGGCGGTCCCGCGGCCGGCCGCCCGCTGCAACCGCAGGGGCTCGTCCTGGTGGCCACGGCGGCGGGCCGGCTTGCCGAGCGGGGGCTGGGCCGCTTGCTGGCCGGCCGGGCCACGGGAGCGCTGTTCGATCTGGTGCACCACATGCCGCGACGGGCGACGGACCAGGCGATCAACGGGCTGGTCCGGCCCGTCTGCGAGGGCCTCATCAGATATTCCGGCGTCGAGCGCAACGGCGCCGCGGCGGTCACGCAATCCGCCATCCGCACGATTTCGTTGACCACCGCGGCCGGTTTCCTGCCCAGCCTGAAGCAATACGACCAGTACGACGCGCTCGCCGCGACCGCCGCCAACACGGTCGTCATCAGCGGCGGAGCGGACCGAACCACGCCGGCCGACCACGCGCGCGACCTGGCCGCGGCCATCCCCGGTGCCACCCACGTGCACCGGCCCACCGCCGGGCACATGCTCCTCGAAGAGGACGCGGAGTGCGTCAGCGACGCGATCGACCGCGTGATGTCCATGGGGCACCGAACCGCCCGTGGCGCGGCGAGTTGAGTGCCGGGCAGGCGACCCGAATGTTATGTCCGTGCAAATTCTTTTTCTTTGCTGAGCGGAAAACCGGCACGGCTGGCTAACGTCGGGCCATCAGCAAACGGCTGCAGGCTCCGCCCCAGCGGCGGAAGCGAATTGGAGGTGCATGATGAGGAAGACCGTTGCCGCCGGTGTTCTGGCGTTCTGTGGCCTGATGACCACCGGCGTCGGCGTCAGCAACGCCGAGGAAATCCAGGTCGAAGGCAACTACGCGACCCAGGCCGCGTGCGAGGTGGACGGCCCCCACGTCGAGGTGAACCACCCCGGCACGTTCACCCATTTCCAGTGCGTTCAGCACTCCGACGGCCTCTGGTACCTGTATCTGAGCAACTGATCCGCGGCCCGGATTAGCCGGTCAGAGATCGGAGGCCAAGCGCCGCAGGATGTCGGCCGCGGGCTCCGCGGTGGCGTGCCGATACCCGGTGCCCGCCCACAGGTGGACGTAGTCGGGCTTGCCCGCCGCGGCCGCGGCCTTGCGCATCGGGCTGGTGAGGTAGTGAATCGCCGGATAGCCGAGCGGCGCCTGCGCCTCGTGGGCGTCGATGAACGCGTTGCGCAGGCCGCGGGCCGGGCGGCCGGTAAAGGCCCGGGTGATCACGGTTTCGGTGTAGGCGGGGTCGGTGAGGGCCGCCTGGTGGGTGGCCGAGGCGCCGCTCTCGGTGGCGCGTAGCAGAACCGTCCCGACCGCGGCCGCCGCGGCGCCGGCACGGATCACGTCGGCCACCGCGGCGGGAGTGGCCAGCCCGCCGGCGGCCATCACCGGCAGCGATACCGTCGCGACGATCTGTGCGACGAGGTCGACGATCGGGACCGGTGTCAACGGCTTGCGCGGCGAGAGCGTGCCCGAATGCCCGCCCGCCGTCGCCGCCTGCACGGCAAGCATGTCAACCCCGGCGTCGCGCGCTTGCGCCGCCTCGTCGGGCGTCGTCACGGTCTGCACAACAACGGTATTGGCCTTTCGCAGGGCGGCGATCACGTCGGCCGGCGGTATCCCGAACGTGAACGACACCATCGGCACCGGGTCGTCGAGCAACAGCGCGATCTTCTCGTCGAACCGGTCGGTGTCGTCGATCGGCTCGGTGGGAAGCGTTAGACCGAACTGGTCGGCCTCCTTCTGGACGATCGCGGCGTAGGCGCGATAGCTGTCGGGGTCGACGGGCAGGGGATTAGGCGCAAAGACGTTGATCCCGAACGGAATTCCCTCGGCGCGGACCTTCTTGATCTCGGCCTCGACGGCGTCGACCGTCTTGTACCCTGCCGCCAGCATGCCCAGCGCGCCGGCCTGGGTCGCGGCGGACACCATCGCCGACGTGGTGGGCCCGCCGGCCATCGGGGCGGCGACCAGCGGTATCGACATCCCAAACTGTTCCAGCATCCCAGTCCCCCTTCCGAGTCCGGATCACGGGCTGCCTTGAGAATATCGGCGGGGCATTGCCATTCCATCCCGGCCATTCCATCCCGGCGCCGGACCTGACAGGATGCTTCACCGTGAAGCGGCCCAACTTTCTAGTAATCGTGGCGGACGACCTCGGTTATTCCGATATCGGTGCGTTCGGCGGCGAGATCAAGACGCCGAACCTGGACCGGCTGGCCTACGCCGGGGTCCGGTTCACCGATTTCCACTCCGCCCCGGCCTGCTCGCCCACCCGGGCGATGCTGCTGACCGGGACTGACCACCACCTCGCCGGCATCGGCACGATGCTCGAGGTCGCGATGCCCGAGTTCCGCGGCGCCCCGGGCTACGAGGGCTACCTGAACGACCGGGTGGTCGCCCTGCCCGAGCTGTTGCGCGACGCCGGATACCTGACGCTGATGTCGGGCAAGTGGCACCTGGGCGACACCATCGAAAGGTCGCCGTGGGCGCGCGGATTCGAGCGCTCGTTCGCGCTGCTGCCGGCCGGCGCCAGCCACTACGGCCCCGCCACCGGTGGCGGGTTCTCGCCCGTGGCAACGCTTTACACCGAGGACGACCATTTCGTCACCGTCGGCGACGACTTCTACTCGTCCGATTTCTACGTCGACACGCTGTTGGGCTACTTCCGCGAGCGCCGCGCGGACGACGACCGCCCGTTCTTCGCCTACTTGCCTTTTCAGGCGCCGCACTGGCCGTTGCAGGCGCCGGCGGAGTCCATCGCGACCTACCACGGCCGCTACGACGCCGGTCCGGACGAATTGCGCGAGGCGCGCCTGGAGGCGCTGAAGAAGCTCGGCCTGTGCCCGTTCGACGTCGAGGCGCACCCGGTCGTGGCCGACGGCGCCCCCGAGTGGGCCGACATGACGGATGACGAGCGCGCCCGCTCGGCCCGCAGCATGGAGGTCTACGCCGCGATGGTGGACCGGATGGATCAGAACATCGGCCGGGTCATCGACTACCTGGCCGACACCGGCGAACTGGACAACACCGTCGTGATCTTCCTGTCCGACAACGGCGCGGAGGGCGCGATGGTCGAGGCGATGCCGCTGCGCGGCGCCCAAATCGTCGCACAGATCGAAAAGTACTGCGACAACAGCCTCGACAACCTGGGTGGCCCCACCTCGTTCATCTGGTACGGCCCGCGCTGGGCGCAAGCGGCCACCGCGCCGTCGCGCCTGCACAAGGCGTTCACCACCGAAGGCGGGATCCGGGTGGTCGGGTTCGTCACCTGGCCCGGTTTTGCCCGGCAGGCCGAAATCGGCACTGCCTTCACGACGGTCATGGACATCGCCCCGACGGTGCTCGAGCTCGCCGGCGTCGCGCACCCGCGCACCGCCTACCGGGGCCGCGACGTCGAACCCATGCGGGGCCGCTCGCTGGTGTCGTACCTGTCGGGCGAAGCCGAAACGGTTCACGGCGCGGACACCAGCACCGGTTGGGAGTTGTTCGGGCGCAGGGCGATTCGGCAGGGCGACTGGAAGGCCGTCTATCTGCCGGCGCCGTACGGTCCCGGCGCCTGGCAACTCTACGACCTGTCCGGCGACCCGGGCGAGATCGAAGATCTGGCCGCCTCGCAGCCCGACAAGCTGACCGAGCTGCTGGCGCTGTGGGATCGCTACGTCGAGGAGACCGGCGTCATCCTGGACCCCATCTCGGTGTTCGACGCGGACCTGTAAGGCGCGGGGACCGGCCTCGATGTCGGCGATAGCCGTCGCAGACGGCCGAGTGCTAGCGTCGGCTCCGTGTCAGCAGACGGCAACCCCATCCGAATCGGCATCTTGGGGGCGGCCCGCATCGCGCCTTTGGCCGTCGTCAATCCAGCCAAGCAGCACAGCCAGGTAGAGGTGGCCGCCGTGGCGGCCCGCGACCCGGAGCGTGGGCGGGCCTTCGCCGCCAAACACGGCATCCCGCGGGTGCACGAAAGCTACGACGCGCTGATCGCCGACCCCGCCGTCGACGCGGTCTACAACCCGCTGCCGAACGGCCTGCACGGCAAGTGGACGCGGGCCGCGCTGGCCGCGGGCAAGCACGTCCTGTGCGAAAAGCCTTTCACCGCCAACGCCGCCGAGGCACGCGAGATCGCCGAGATCGCCGCGAATTCGGACCGGGTGGTGATGGAGGCCTTCCACTATCGCTACCACCCGCTGACCCGGCGCGTCGAGGAGATCATCGCCTCCGGCGAGCTCGGCAAGCTCACCCGGGTGGAGGCCGCCATG
Source organism: Mycobacterium sp. NGS69 (assembly GCF_059812165.1). NCBI lineage: Bacteria > Bacillati > Actinomycetota > Actinomycetes > Mycobacteriales > Mycobacteriaceae > Mycobacterium > Mycobacterium sp. NGS69. The sequence goes on along the minus strand of NZ_JCALCD010000010.1, from coordinate 35,725 downwards.
TGCTTCCCCCTGCCGAGGTTCGCCGACATCCGCTACAACTATTCGCTTGCCGGCGGGGCGCTGATGGACGCGGGGTGCTACTCGGTGCACATGGTCCGCACCTTCGGTGGTTCAACGCCGGAGGTCGTTTCGGCGCGCGCCAAATTGCGCGATCCGCAGGTGGACCGCGCCATGACGGCCGAGGTGAAGTTCGCCGGCGGGCACACCGGCCGGGTCCGGTGTTCGATGTGGTCGACGCAGCTGCTGCAGATCAGCGCGCACGTGGTCGGCGAACACGGTGAGCTTCGCGTCTTGAACCCGGTGTTGCCCAGCCTTTTCCACCGGCTCACGATCCGATCACACGACGGGCGGCGCGTCGAACGCTTTTCGCGCCGGCCCTCCTACGCCTACCAGCTCGACGCCTTCGCCGCGTCGGTCCTGCGCGGCGAACCGGTCAAGACAACCCCGGAAGACGCGATCGAAAACATGACCGTTATCGACGCGATCTACCGTGCCGCGGGCCTTCCGCTTCGCGAACCGAGCTGACCGCTAACCCGTTGACCGGGCGGCCACGTCGGACAACAAGCGGCGCGCCGCCTCGACGCAGGGGCGCAGGCGATCGATCGGGCTGACGCCGGCCAGTGCCAACGACCTTCTCGGGACCTCGATTTCGATCACGACGTCGGCGGGAAGCGCGGAAAGGATTTCGGGTAGCGGCAATTCGCCCTCGCCCGGAACCATGCGCTCGAACATGGCTTCCTCCATGTAGTTGTCGCCGCGCGGCCGCAGGGTCGTGTCGTTGACTTGGGCATAGCCGATGTGATCGGGGTCGATGGCCGCGACGTCCGCGGCGGTCGAACCGGATCTCACGAGGTGCATCGTGTCGATCAACAGCCGAAAGTCGGGCCGCGCGACGTGTTCCCGGGCGGCCAGCGCGGTGGGCAGGTCGCCCACGGTCAGACCCGGTACCGGTTCGACGACCGTCTGGATTTCGCGTTGGGCGGCGAGCTCCGTCAGGGCCGCGAACTGGTCGAACGTGCGGCCGAGGTCGGGGTCGAGGCTCACGACGTTGATCCGCGGAACCGCGAGCTCGGCCAGCGCGTCGAGATCGCTTGTGAATTCGCTCATCTCGGCGCCGGGCAGGACCAAAAACCCGTCGCCCAGCGAGATCGTGACGCCACGGTGGTCCATCGCGGCCCGCACGTCTCGCCGCAGCGCCGCGTCCTTCAGCGAGAAGGGCGGATAGCCCAGCGGTACCAGCGGAAGCCCCCGCACCACGGCCGACATGTACCTGCAACCGAGGTCGGCTGTGAGATCGACGAATTCCACTGGCGGAAGTCCGAATCCGCCGAGGAAGCCGATGCCGAGGCGACCCATGCTACGCGGGGCGTCCGGCCAATTGCGCCAACTGGTCGGCGGCCTGGGCCGTCTGGGTGGTCAACGCGATCTTGCCGGAGGTGACCGGCTCTACGATGATCGGCGCCTCCAGAACCAGATCGTCGCGGATAAAGGCAACGTGGTCCTGCAGGTGGGTGGCGGTGAATGTCGCCCAGGCCCCCGCGGACAGCGGGTCCATGGTCAAGCTCACCTCGTAGAAGCCGGACGTCAGTGACGCCGGCGGGTCCACGTGGATCAGGGCCAGTCGCATCGTCTCGGGACCCAACGTATACAGCGTCGTCCGGGCGAGGTCGCAGGTAACCAGGACGCCGGTCGGTGCCACCGGAGCGTTCGGATTCGCGGCGGGGCACTTGTTGGGCGTCGTCGGTTGGGACTTCTGCACCGGCCGAACCGGTAAGGGCTGGATCCTCACCGTGGGCGCCGATCGGGTGGTCGTCGGTGCCGCGGCGGTGGTCGGCGTGGTGGGGGAGTTGTGGTGTGGCGCCGCGTGGCAGCCGCACATCACCGCGCCCAGCAGCAGCGCGCTCGTCAGGCCGCCGGCGCCCCGGGATGCGCGGTGAATCATTGCACCAGACTTTCATCCGGGAACCCGTTGCACCGGCGCGACACGCTCTTTACGGACACTACGAATATAGAGTAGTCTCCCGCTCCGGGACACCTTGAATGGACAAACGACGAAAGCCCAACCCCACCGAACGCCGCCGCGACCTTTGCGATGCGGCGATCCACCTCTTGTCTCACGACGGGGCCAAGGGGCTGAGCCATCTCAAAGTCGACCGCCAGGCCGGGGTCCCGGACGGCACCACCTCGTTCTATTTCCGGACCCGCTCGGCGCTGCTGCGCGCCGTGGCCGAGCGGCTGGCGGAGCTGGACCTGGCGAGCCTGCAGTCGGTGGCGGACGAGGCCGACGGCGCGGACGGTCGGCCAAACAGCCCGTCGCCGTCGCGGTTGTCGCAGGTGGTGATTCAGGCCGGCCACGAGCCGCAGCTGTCGCGGACCCGGGCCCGCTACGAGCTGACCATGCAGGCCACCCGCGACCCCGCGGTGGCGGCGATTCTGCAGCAGGCCACGGACGCATTCACGAAGCTGCACCGCGAAATCCTGGTGCAGCTCATGCCGCGCGGCGCCGAGCTGGAGCCGGCCGTGGTCGAGGATCTGAGCAACGTCACGCTCACCTTCATCAACGGCCTGTTGCTGCGCTTCGCCCACGGCGACCGAGTCGTCGACAGTCCCGAACAGCTCGACGGGATCCTGACGGCGATGGCCACCGGCATCCTGAAGAACCCGAACAAGGGCCGGCTGACCGGAACCGGTGCGCCCGGATGAGTTCCGTGTCGTCGTCTTGCCAGGGCACCCGCCGTATGGTTCTCTACGAGAATAGAGTAAACCCGCTGTATTTAAGCGAAGCGTATAAATTGCGCCGCGGCGGATATCTCGATGCTTATACGAAAATGTCAGCCGTAGGAGGGATTTCGTGACGGTGAGCACGGACAGCGATGTCCATTTCGACCCATACGACGTCGAGCTGATTGCCGACCCGTATCCGATGTTCGCGCGCCTGCGGGACGAGGCGCCGCTGTACTACAACGCCGAATATGACTTCTTCGCGTTGAGCCGGTACGCCGATGTCAACAAGGCCCTCGTCGACCACGGCACCTATAGCTCCGCCCGGGGCGTGATCCTCGAGCTGATCAAGGCCAACCTCGAAATCCCTTCGGGCATGCTGATCTTCGAGGACCCACCGATCCACGACGTACACCGCAAGCTGCTGTCGCGAATGTTCACCCCACGCAAGATCAACGCGCTGGAGCCGATGATCCGGGACTTCTGCGCGCAGCTCCTGGATCCCCTGGTGGGTTCGGGGCGATTCGACTTCGTCACCGATCTCGGCGCGATCATGCCGATGAAGGTCATCAGCACGCTGCTCGGCATCCCCGAAGACGACCAGGAGTACATCCGCGACCGCGGCAACGCGCAGCTTCGCACCGAGGCCGGCAAGCCGATGAAGGCCGCGGAGCACGGCCTGTCCGTCGGCGAACAGTTCGAGGCCTACATCGACTGGCGCGCCGACAATCCGTCCGATGACATCATGACCGATCTGCTCAATGTCGAGTTCGTCGACGAGACCGGCACCACGCGACGGCTGACCCGTAGCGAGATCCTGGTGTACCTCAACGTCGTTGCCGGAGCGGGCAACGAAACCACGACCCGGCTGATCGGTTGGGCGGGCAAGGTGCTCGCCGAGCATCCCGATCAGCGCCGCGAGCTCGTGCGAAACCCCGGCCTCATCCCGCAGGCGATCGAGGAGCTGCTGCGCTACGAGCCGCCCGCCCCACACATGGCCCGGTACGTGACCCGCGACGTCACCCTGTACGACCAGACGGTGCCCGAGGGCAGCGTCATGATGACGCTCCTCGGGTCCGCCTGCCGCGACGAGCGGCAGTTCGGGCCCGACGCCGGCCGGTTCGATATCCATCGCGAAGCCCGGCCCCACCTCACCTTCAGCGTGGGCACGCACTTCTGCCTGGGCTCGGCGCTGGCCCGACTGGAAGGCCGGATCGCGCTGGAGGAAGTCCTCAAACGCTTTCCGGAGTGGGACGTCGACCTGGCCAACGCCAAGCTGAGCCCGACGTCGTCGGTGCGGGGCTGGGAAACCTTGCCGACCGTGGTGCCCTGATGACGGGCCGGGTAGAAGGGAAGGTCGCCTTCATCACCGGGGCCGCCCGGGGGCAGGGCCGCAGTCACGCGGTGCGCCTGGCGCAGGAGGGCGCCGACATCATCGCGATCGACGTCTGCGGACCGATCGAAAACCTGGCCTACCCGCACTCCACGCCGGAGGATCTCGCCGAAACCGCCGACCTGGTGAAGGGTCACAACCGTCGCATCGTGACCGCACAGGTCGACGTGCGCGACTACGACGCGCTCAAGGCCGCGGTCGACAGCGGCGTCGAGCAACTCGGGCGTCTCGACATCATCGTCGCCAACGCGGGCATCGGCACATTCGGCAACAAGCTGCACAAGATTCGCGAGAACGTCTGGCAGGACATGATCGACGTGAACCTTTCCGGCGTCTGGCACACCGTGAAAGCCGGTGTGCCGCACATCATCGCCGGCGGGCGCGGCGGCTCGATCGTGCTCACCGGCTCGGTCGGATCGCACAAGGCCATGGCCTACACCGGCCACTACATCGCCGCGAAGCACGGCGTGATCGGCCTGATGCGCGCATTCGCGGTCGAGCTGGGCCAGCACATGATCCGGGTGAATTCCGTGCACCCCAGCCAGGTCAACACGCCGATGACGATGAACGAAGTCACGTTTCGCCTCTTTCGGCCGGACCTGGAGAATCCCGGACCCGACGACTTCGCGCCGTTCTCGCAGATGACCCACACGCTGCCGGTGCCCTGGGTGGAAGCCGCCGACATCAGCAACGCCGTCCTGTTCCTCGCCTCTGACGAATCCCGTTATGTCACCGGCGTTTCGCTGCCCGTCGACGCGGGTGCCTTGCTCAAGTAGAGAAGTGGAGAAGAACCCATGCCCGAGTACGACTACGAGAAGCTGAAGAAGGAAGCCGAGCAGTACATCAAGTTCGAGAAGGACAAGAAGAATCGGATCGCCTACATCACGTTCGACCGACCCGACGCCCAGAACGCCACCACGTTGGGCATGCGGCAGAACTACGCCGACCTGATCCACAAGTGCAACGTCGACGACGACGTCAAGGTCGTCGTGATCCGCGGCGAGGGCGAGGATTTCGGCAGCGGCGGGGACCTACCCGAGCAACGCCCGATGCTGGAGAACCCCGGCCTGCCGCTGCTGCACGAGCTCGCCATCAACGACGACGACGTCAAGTACCCGCCGGGCGGATCGTACCGCTACCTGTCCACCGTCACGGACTTCTACGCCAAGGCCCGCGCGGGAAACCGCCCGCTGCAAGAGCTTCGGAAGATCAGCATCATCGAGGCCAAGGGCTACTGCTACGGGTGGCATTTCTATCAGGCCGGCGACGCCGATCTGGTGGTGTCCTCCGATGACGCCCTTTTCGGTCACCCCGCGTTCCGCTACGTGGGCTGGGGCCCACGCCTGTGGTGGTGGGCGGAGACGATGGGGCTGCGGAAGTTCTCCGAAATGCTGTTCACCGGGCGGCCGTTCAGCGCGAAAGAGATGTACGAGTGCGGTTTCGTCAACAGCGTGGTGCCCCGCGACAAGCTGGAAGAAGAGACGCTGAAATACGCGATGGCGTGCTCGCGCTCCCGGCCCACGGACACCGTCGCGGTGCAGAAGACCTTCCTGGAGCTGTACAAGCAGCACAAGGGCGAGTACTTCGGCAGCCTGCTCACCGGCATGGTCGAGGGAATGTTGCCGCTGATCCAAAACGACGCGCAGGAGGTCGACCTCACCGACGGCACCTTCGAAAAGGGCCTCAACAACGTGGTGAAGGACAATGACCTGAACTTCCCGCCGGAATGGCGCCTGAGCCGCTCGGGACGGAAGAAGCCCTGACCGCACTGACGGGCTTCCGGATCGTTGAGTTGGCCGAGACGGTCGCGGGGGAGTACTGCGGAAAGCTACTGGCCGATTTCGGCGCCGAGGTGATCAAGGTCGAGGCGCCGGAATGCGGCAGCCGCACACGCGCGATGGCCCCCTTCCTCGCCGACGGGCCAGAAGGCAGCGCGCTGTTCGCCTACCTCAACACCAACAAGCGCTCCGTCGTCCTCGACGACGAGCGCTTGCAAGCGCTGATCGCTTCGGCCGACGCGGTCATCGAAGACCGCGAGTCGGGCCGCTCCGAACGGCATCCGTCCGTGGTGTTCTGCTCGATCACCCCGTTCGGCGTCGCCGCGCCCGCCGAGTTCGGAAACGCCAAGAGCCTGAACGTTTTCCACGCCAGCGGCTGGGGGTATCACACCCCGAGTCACGCCGATCCGGGCAAGCCGCCGTTGCAGGGACCGGGGCGCTTCCTGGCGGACTACGAGGCGGGATTGGATGCGGCGCTGTGTGTCGCGTCGGCGCTGTTCGGGCGGCTGCACACCGGTCGGGGCGAGTGCATCGACGTCTCGGAGCACGCGGTGCTGGTCTCCCGCGCCGACTGCATCCTGGGCCGATTCATCACCGGGGAGGTTCCGGCAGCAGGCCGCCGTGACGATTACGACCAGGCGGGCCCGGCGTCATTCTTCGCCTGCGCCGACGGCTTCGTCTACCTGTACATGACCAGCCGCGCCCATTGGAGCGGCCTGAAAGAACTGCTGGGCCATCCCGACTGGCTGGACGCCTTCGAGGACGACTGGCTGGAGTTCTCCGTCACGGCCGAAAAGGTCGACGCGTTTCGGCGGCGTTTCGCCGCATGGGTCCGGATCATGCCCAAAGAGGCGGCCGCCGAGCGAGCCCAGCGGCTGGGGGTGCCGTTGGTCCCGGTCAACGAGGCCGGGGATCTGCACCATTCGCCGCAATACCGCCACCGGCGGTTCTTCCAGCAGATGCGTCATCCCGCGTTGGGCGATGCGGTGTATCCCACCGTTCCGTACGCCCTGGGCGCGTCGCCGGCCCGAATCACCTCCGCCGCACCCACTCTCGGCGAGCACACGGACGCGGTCCGCGACGGGCTCGGCGTGCCACGCACACCGCCGTCGGTCAGGGCGCCGCAACTCAAGCCACCCAAACGGCCGCGCGGCGGACCGCTGGAGGGAGTCCGCGTCGTCGAGCTCACCAAGGTGTGGGCCGGTCCGTATGCCGGCAAGCTCCTGGCGCAGCTGGGCGCCGAAGTGATCAAGATCGAAACCGCCAGCGCCCCCGAGGAGATGCGGGCCTACGGCGGCACGGACATCAATCACGCCCCATACTTTCTCAGCATCAACCACGAGATCCTCAGCGTGGAGCTCGACATCAAGTCAAACGAGGGCATGGCGCGCCTGCGCGAGCTGATTGCGCGCGCCGACATCGTCGTCAACAACCTGCGGCCGGGCGCGATGGAGCGCCAGGGCTTGGGTTATGAACAGCTCGCGGCGATCAAGCCGGACATCATCTCGGTGTCGATCAAGATGTGGGGCAACGACGGGCCGCTTGGGCATCAAACCGGTTACGCCCCATGCTTCGCCGCGCTGGCCGGCCTGGCGTCGCTGGTCGGCTACCCGGGCGGGCCGCCCCTGGGGACGAGCATGCGCTACGGGGATTCCACCGTCGGGGCCGCCGCCGCCTACGCCGCCGTGGTCGCGTTGCTGCATCGGGAGCTGACCGGCGAGGGCCAGTTCGTCGACCTGTCGGCGGTAGAGACGCTGTCCTCGATGGTCGGCGACTGCCTCCTTGAACAAAGCCTCACCGGAAAACGCTTGGGCCCCAACGGAAACAAACATCCCGACATGTGCCCACACGGCTGCTACCCGTGCAGGGACGATTCGTGGATCGCCGTGGCCGTGGCCGACGACGCCGAATGGCGGCGGCTGTGCGAGGTATTGGGCGGCGCCGAGCTGGTTATCGATGCGCGCTACGCCACGATGCAGGCCCGGCACCGCCACGCCGACGCGCTGGACGACGCGCTCGCGGCGCTCACCCGCAAGCACGACGCAGAGGATTTGGCGCAGCGCCTGCGGGCCGCGGGGGTTCCCGCGTGCAAGAGTGCCACCGTGATCGACACGATCGGCGATCAGCGTTTGTGGGATCGCGAGCTGTTCCGCTTCGTCACGGATAATCGCGAAGGCCAGCGCCCGGTAATCGGGCCGTCGTGGCAGCTGGCGCGGTCCCCGGCGCGAATCGAACGCGGCGCACCGGACTTGGGGGAGGACGCCGACTACGTCCTGCGGGAGATCCTGGGCGCGGGATCAACGACGGGAGGCGCGAGGTGACGGCCACCCTGGCGAATACCGCGGCCCTGGTGACGGGCGCCAGCAGCGGTATCGGAGCCGCTACGGCGAAGGCGCTGGCGGCAGAAGGCGCCGCGGTGGCGCTCCTCGCGCGTCGGGCCGACCGGCTCGCCGACGTCAAGGCGGAGATCGAATCTGCGGGCGGCACCGCGCTGGTCGTCACCGCCGACGTGACCGACGCCGAGGACGTATCGGCGGCCGTGCAGCGCACACTCGCCGAGTTGGGGCGCCTCGACACCGTGGTCAACAACGCCGGGCTGATGCGGTCCGGCCCCGCGGCCGAGGCCCGCCTGCAGGATTGGGACGACATGGTGGCGGTGAATGTTCAGGGCGTCCTTTACGTCACTCGCGCCGCGCTCCCGCACCTGATCGAGGCGGCCGGCAGCTCACCGCGCGGCGTCGCCGATCTGGTCACCATCAGTTCCACCGGCGGCTGGGTGGCCCGCCCGAACACCGCGGTCTACTCGCTGACCAAATTCGGGGTGAACGCGTTCAGCGAGGGGATCCGCCAAGAGGTGCTCGGGAGCCGGGTGCGCGTCGGGGTGGTGGCTCCCGGGACCGTCGACACCGAGATCTTCGGCCACCTTTCCGCCCCGTCGCGAGAGGCCGTCGCGCGCCAGACGGCCGGCATGGTCAAGTTGCGGCCCGAAGACATCGCCGACGCGGTGCTGTACATGGTGACGCGCGATCGCCGGGTCGCCGTCAACCACATGTTGGTGCGCGCGGCGGAACAGACTTGGTGATTTACGGCGAGCAGTTCGGCCTCGCGATCCCGGCCGACCCCAACGCTTTACGAGGCGGCGGCGCGCGGCTTCTGACGGAGGCGTTCCGGGCTTCGGGTGTGCTCGCCGACGGCAACGCGGTCGCGGCCGTTACGGAGCTCCGCGAGGTGGCGGGGGGCAGCACGGGACGCAAGGTCGTGCTGTCGGTCGAATACGCCAGGCCGCGTATCGGTCTGCACACCGACCTGTTCGTGAAGTTCTCCCGTGATCTCGACAACCCGGTGCGCGACAAGGGAAGGACGCAAATGGAGCCGGAGGTCCGGTTCGCCGCGCTGTCCCGAACACCCGGGTTTCCCATCGCGGTCCCCGCGGTGCAGTTCGGCGACTACGACCGCGAGACCGGCACGGGAATCCTGATCACCGAACGAATCCCATTCGGCCGCGGCAGAATCGAGCGCCAGTACCACAAGTGCCTTGACTACGACATGCCCGACGCAATCGGCCACTACCGCGCGCTGCTGACCGCTCTGGGGCGCCTCGCCGGCACCTATGGGTCCGGTCGCCTGCCGGGGCAGCTGGCCGCGCAATTCCCGCTCGATGTGCGGGCCGCGACCGTGGGGGACCGCGCACCGGTGCGCGCCGACAAGTTGGACCGGCGCGTGTCCCGGCTGACCGGATTTGTGGAAGCTAACCCCGGGTTGCTGCCCGCCAACGTCGGCTCACCGAAGTTCCTGGCACGCCTGCGCGAAGAGGTGCCGCGGGTCGCGCGCCACGAGCACACGATCATGCGCCAGCTGGCCGACGACTCTGACTACGTGGCGCTGTGCCACTGGAACGCCAACATCGACAACGCGTGGTTTTGGCGCGACGGCGTACTGCGCTGCGGCTTGCTGGACTGGGGATGCGTCGGCCAGATGAACATGGGCATGGCGATCTGGGGTGCCTTGTCCGGCGCCGAAACCGATTTGTGGAATGAGCATTTCGACGAGCTGCTGGAATTGTTCGTATCGGAGGTTGAGCGCGTCGGTGGCCCGCGCCTGGATCCGGACCGGCTGCGCCGGCACACGCTGCTGTACGCGGCGGCGATGGGGGTCGCGTGGCTGCTCGACGTGCCAGCGTTGATCCGCGCGCGCTTCGGCGACTCCGCACCGGGGAGCCGCATGGATCCGCGGATCGCCGATGACGAGAGCGTGCGTGCGCCGCTGCAGATGCTCGCGAACGTGCTGAATCTTTGGGAACGGCATTGCATGGAATCCCCTGTGTCACTTTAGTTTCAGTGGTCACAAATCGGGATTTGTTGTCGGTGTGCGTTCGTACGATTCGGGTATGGGTTCGGGCAGTCGTGAGGAGATCGTCGAGGTGTTCGGCGATCTCAAGGGGGTCCTAAAACGGCTGGGGGATTTGTCCTTTGACATGTTGACTACCCCGGAAAGACTTTCGGCCCTCGAACATCTGGAATCCTTCGCGCGCGGGCTGCGCACCCCGCAGCACACGCTGATCAATCAGGTCGGGGCGCAGGCCAGCGCCGAAGAGCTGGGCGGCACGCTGCGTGGCGCGCTGGCCGATCGGCTGCGCATCACCAAGGCCGAGGCGGCCCGGCGCATCGACGAAGCCGAGGATTTAGGTGAACGCCGCGCGCTCACGGGTGAGTCGTTGCCGCCGCTTATGCCCGCGACCGCGAGCGCCCAACGCGAGGGGTTGATCGGCGAGGGGCATGTGCGGGTGATCCGCAGCTTCTTCGCCCACCTGCCCACCGACGTGGACGGCTGCACCCGGGAGGCTGCCGAGGCCGACCTGGCCGGCAAGGCGAGCCAGTATCGGCCAGATGAGTTAGCCAAATACGCCAAGCGGATCATGGACTGGCTGCATCCCGACGGGGAATTCAACGACGCCGAGCGGGCCCGCAAGCGCGGGATCGTGCTCGGCAAGCAGGAATTCGATGGCATGTCGCGCATCAGCGGGCTGGTCACTCCCGAATTGCGGGCGGCCATCGAGGCCATGTTGGCCAAGCTGGCCGCCCCCGGGGCCTGCAACCCCGACGACGACATACCCGTGGTCGAGGAGAGTCCGGACGAGGAGGCGGTGCGCCGCGACACCCGGTCCCAGGCTCAGCGCAACCACGACGCCGTGCTGGCCGCAATGCGTGCCCTGTTCGCCTCGGGAAAGCTGGGCACCCACAACGGGTTACCGGTGTCGATCGTGGCGATGACGACGCTCAAGGAGCTGGAGGCCGCCACCGGCAAGGCGCTGACCGGCGGCGGCACCCTGGTGCCGATGTCGGATGTGATCCGCTGGGCCGGCCACGCCCACCACTATCTGGCGATCTTCGATGGGGCCAAGCCCCTGGCGCTCTACCACACCAAGCGCCTGGCCTCACCGGCACAGCGAATCATGCTCTACGCCAAGGATCGCGGCTGCACCAAACCCGGCTGCGACGCCCCGGCCTATCACAGCCAGGTCCACCACGTCACCGGCTGGAAAACCACCCGCCGCACCGACATCGACGACCTCACCCTGGCCTGCGGCCCCGACAACCGCCTCGCCGAACAAGGCTGGACCACCCGCACCAACGCCCGAGGCGAAACCGAATGGCTACCCCCGCCCCACCTGGACCGCGGCCAACCCCGCACCAACAGCTTTCACCACCCCGAACGATTCCTGCGCGACACCGACGACGACGAACCGGTTTGACAGCAAGGGCTGCTGGTCAGCACCTCCGCGCCGCCGTCGGTGATGTGGACGGTGTCGCGGCGGAGCACCGCGCCGACGCCCTCTTGCCACACGTAGCCGGTGATCGCCAGCACCATCCCGGCGTCGAGGCGGTCGTCTTCGCCTGCGCTCAACAGTGTTTCGGAGACGACGGGCGGATCTAAACCCAATCCCAAACCGTGCGCGACGGGCATGGGCGGTACCGGCTCACCGGCGGCATGGTAGGCCGTGAGCAGCCCGGCCGCGGGCGCGCCGGGGCGACAGGCCGCGATCATCTTGTCGAACAACGCATCCGACCGTTCGAACAGCTTCCGTGTCGAGCCGTTGGCCTCCTCACCCGCCGGCCAGGTTCGGCCGACTTCGCCGACGTACCCGTCCGCCAGCGCACCCGCGGCGAAGGCGACGAGGTCGCCGGGCCGTACCTCGCTGTGGCCGCGTCGCCACGGCTGTTCGCGCGAAGTCACCCACGCGACGTCCTGGGTGGCCGGCGTGCTGACGCCGCCGGCGGCCATGGCCTCCAGCGCGGCCCCGGCGAGCGTCCGCTCCGACACCCCGGGCCGCAATTCCCCGACGGCGGCGGCGAGTCCGTGTTCCGCCACGCGCAGGGCCGGACCCATCGCCGCGATCTCATCGGGCGTCTTGATGCGGCGCGCCGTCCGCATGGCCGGTTCGCCGTCGACGAGCTCGGCGTTGGGGAAGGCCTCTGGCAGCAACGCCGCGAAAGTCGGTGTGATGGCGTCGGTTCCGACCCGTTGCGCTGTCTCGGCCCCGTCAATCTTCTTCAACACGTCGATCAGGGTCATCGGGTTCCAGGCCAACCCGTAGAGGTGATCGTGGCCGATCTCCTCGGGGACTCCCTCGTCATCGGTGCTGTTGAGGTAGATGTCACCGGTGGCGCGGACCACGACGCACATCGGACCGAACGGACGTGTGCCGGCGATCCAGAGCTGGGGGGCACCGGTCACGTAACGAATGTTGGATTGTCGCCCCAGCACCAGGATGTCGAGATCGTGTGCGGCCATCTGGGCCAGCGCCCGTTCCCGACGTCCCGTCCGCAACCCCACGGGGTCGGGCGAAATTTCAGTCGTCATAGAGGGAGCCATAGGGGGAGTAGGGGTAGTCGGTGATCGGCGTGTAGCCGTCTTCGGTGATCACCACGATCTCCTCACTGCGATAGCCGCCCGTGCCGTCTTCCCACACCACCGGCTCGAGCACCAGCACCATGCCGGGCGCAAAGACGAAGTTGTCGTCGAACTCCTCGCCGAGATCGGTTCCGATCATGGGTGCCTCGGCCGGATAGGTGCCGATGCCGTGACCGAGGTAGAAGTGCGGCAGCCACGGCTTGCGACCTCCGTTGGCGGCGATCGCCGCCCGCGCCAGATCGCCCGACGTGACGCCCGCCTTGGTCACCTGGAGCACGGCATCAAGGATGGCCTTCCACTGGCGAAACTGGTCCTGCTGCCGCGGCGAGGGCGGGTCGCCGACCACCCACGTCCGCCCGAAGTCCGAGCAGTATCCGGCGTAGCTGATGCTGATGTCGGTCCACAGCACGTCACCGGCGGCCAGCTCGCGAGCCGAGGGGAGCAGGGGCAACGCGAGGTCGCCGTGGGTCGTCCAGACACCGGCCTCCCGCGAGCTGGGCATCACCTGCCAGATGGCCTCGAGCATGTTGGTGGTGGCGCCCAGCTCGAACGCGCGCCGAACCAGCTTGGCCGACAGATCGATCTGGCGCACGCCCGGCGCCAACCCCGCTTGCACGTCGACGACCGCCTGTTCGGTGATGCGGCAGGCCCGGCGAAGGCAGGACAGCTCGTCGCGCGTCTTGACCAACTGCGCGGCGCCGAGCACGATCGCGGCATCCGACGGCGGCCCGGCGGGAAAGAGCGTGGCCGCCGATCGCCGCATCGCGCCGGTGAGCTCGTCGACGGCGACGGCCGCGCCCCGCGGGATCAGGTCGGCCAGCGTCCGGGCGAAATCCCGCACACCGCTGTCGAATTCCAGATAAACGGGACCGTGCAGATGGTCGTCGGGTACCGGCGGATCCCGTGGTTCCAGCGAAGCCCCGGCGCGAAACGGCATGAACAGATGCGGGTGTTCGTCGTCGGCCAGCACGACGGCCACCGGACGCTCCACGTGCGACAGGCCCGCGTCGATCAAGGGCCAGCTGGCGCCCGTCGCGTACCCCACATAGCCGTTCATCAGCAGGATGAGCGCATCGACGCCGTGGTCGGCCATGGCGGCGCGCAGCCGCGCGCCGGTCTCGGCGCGCATCCGTGCGAAGTCTGGCTCGTCGGGAATGTCGATTACCGCGCCGCGGGCGCTGAGTACGTTGGTCATCTCACCACCTGTATCACCCGGGGTACGTGACGCCGGTGAGTCGTTCGGACATCTGCCACAGTCGCCCCATGTCGGCCCCGCTACGAGCCAAGCCGGGGACTCCGGCCAGGGTGACACCGCCCCCGGCGGTTTCGTAAAGGCCGCGCGGCCCGTAATAGGTGCCGCCGCGGGCGTCCGGCGACGCCGCCGCGTACAGAGTCGGCTTGATGCCTTCGTCGACGTCGAGCCACATGAACGGCAGTAGCCGCCACGTGAGCCGGGTCAGGCGGGCCTGCAGGGTCCGCCTGTCGCGGCCGTAGGACACCCCGCTGAGCAGGTTGGTCTTGCTCAGCCCGGGATGGGCCGCGTTGGACATCAAGCGCCAGCCGCCGAGGCGGCTGCGCCGTTCCAGTTCCATCGCGAACATCAGTTGCGCCAGCTTGGCCATCCCGTAGGAGCGCATGGGTCGGTAACCATGTTGGGCGTTGGGATCGCTGAAGTCGAGGCTTCGCTGGGTTGCGGCGATGCTGCTGACGGTCACCACCCGCGCGGATTTCGCCGCGCGTAGCAACGGCAGCACGTGTCCGGTCAGCGCGAAATGGCCCAGATGGTTTGTGCCGAACTGTAATTCGAATCCATCGCGCGTCTCCTGGCGCTGCGGCGGCGTCATGACGCCCGCGTTGTTGATCAGGATGTCGATCGGCCGGCCCTCCGCGACCAGCTCATCGCCCAGCGCCGCCACGCTGCGCAGCGATGACAGGTCCAGATGCCGGATGGTCAGCTTGGCCCGTGGCGCCTTCCGGCGGATCTCGGCGATCGCGGCTTCGCCCTTGGTCCGGCAGCGAACCGCCACCACCACGTCGGCGCCCGCGGCCGCCAGCCTCGTCGCCAGGCCGAGCCCGAGCCCGCTGTTGGCGCCGGTGACGACGGCGCATCTGCCGGACAGATCGGGCACGTCAAGGCGCAGGTCCGGCTTCACCATGTCACGGGGAGCTCGTACACGCCGTAGGCCAATGTGTCGTGTTTGAAGGGAAGCTCCTCGAGGGGCACGGCCAACCGCAGCGTCGGGACCCGGCGCAGCAGGGTGGGCAGGACGATCTGCAATTCCATCCGGGCCAGTTGCTGGCCCACGCATTGGTGGCGGCCGTAGCCGAAGCCGACGTGCGCGCCGTCCTCGCGCAGCAGGTCCAGCCGGTCCGGGTTGGGGAATTGGCGGGCATCCCAGTTGGCCGGCGCGACATCGAGGATGATGCCCTCGCCGGCCCGGATGGTCTCGCCGCCGACCTCGATGTCCTCCACGGCGATGCGCCGCTGACCCGTCTGGATGATGCTCAGGTACCGCATCAATTCCTCGACCGCGTTGGCGATCACCTTCGGGTCGTCGGCGTCGCGCAGCAGCGCCCTCTGGTCGGGATGCTCCAGCAACGCCGCGACGCTCAGGCTGATCATGTTCGCGGTGGTCTCGTGACCGGCGATCAGCACGCCGAGGGCCAGTTGCGTCGCCTCTCGCACGCTGAGCTCCTCGCCATTGACCCGTTCGGCGAGGTCGGACACCAAATCCTCTGAGGGGCTTTGCATTTTGGCGCGGATCAGGTTCGCCAGGTATTTCGCTAACGAGGCGGCCCCTTTGGCCGTGTCCTCCTCGGTCGCGTAGCGGCCCGTGCCCCGTTGGGCTTGTTCCTGGAAGAAGTCCGCGTCGTCGTAGGGGACGCCCAACATCTCGCTGATGACCAGCGACGGCACGGGCAGCGCCAGGGTGCTGACGATGTCACCGGGGTTGGGACCGGCCAGCAGCGCGTCGATGTGCTCGTCGGCGATCTTCTGCACCGCCGGGCGCAGCGCTTCGACCCGCTTGAAGGTGAAGGGTTTTGACAACATCCGGCGAAACCGGGTGTGTTCTTCGGCGTCCGAGGTGAAGACGGAACGCGGCCGGGTGTGGACCGTCGCCAGCATGCCCGCGTTCCAGTGCGGGTAGCCCGGCAGCCGGTCGTCGACGCTGGTGCGCGAGTCCGTGAACAACGCGCGGATCGCCTCGTAGCCATGGATCAGCCAGGGGGTGCTGCCGTCCCAGATCCGCACCCTGCTCAGTTGCCTGGTGTCGTTGAGCGCCAGGGCCTCCGGCGGCGGCGCGAACGGGCAGCCCGGTGCGCGCGTCATCGGAAACTCCGGGACGCCGGTTGCGGTGGTGATGTCGGTCATCCTGCTCCTCGGTTGCCATCCGCCGCGTTCACGTGCACCGGCGCGCGCCACAGGCCGACGATGGCGTCGATCAGGCCCTCCCCGGCGACCGGCCAGCTCGAACGCGACCGCGGACCGTGCTCGGCCAGCGCGCCCTCATGCTCGGCGCAGGTATGCATCAGCAGATTGCGGACCATCGCGATCCGTTCGTTGCGCACCCGCTTGGGCAGGTCGGGAAGGCAGCGGGTGATGCCGTCGATCGTCCGCACCAGCAGCGGCGACGTCAGAGCATCCTTGGTCACGACATGGCGATAGGTGGGATCGGCCATCGCCTGGGCGGCGAACCGGGCATACCAGCTGGGCGTCCCCAGCGCGGCCAGGTGATCGGTGAGTGGGCGCACCAGCGTGCCCACCCAATCGCGGAGCTCGGTCGAATCGCCGATGTCGGCCAGCATCTGCGCGCGCAGCTCTTCGATCGGCTCCCGGTGCTTGCTTTCGATGGCCCGGAGCAGGTCGGTCCTGGTTCCGAAGTGGTAGCACGCCGCGGCGTTGTTGCCCTGCCCCGCCGCCTCGCTGATCTGCCGGTTGGACACGGCATACATGCCACGCTCGGCGAACAGCACCTCCGCGGCCGACAAGATCGCCTCGCGGGTGCCGGTCGACCTCCCGGAGCGGGCCATCCTCTGAGCGGTCATCGACCCAGTGAACACCGCGCACAACGTTAAATCAAGCCATTTATTTAACTCCCACCGCGGGAGCAGTCGCGGACCGAAATCGGGGGCGGTCCGGACGAATTGACCCGCCCGCGCCGGACTAGAGTACGCGTGTGAATCCGCTGCAGCGGGTGGCGCGAAACCCGACCGCATACACGTGGCTGATCCTGCGGGGGCGACCGGTCGCCGAAGGGATCGAAGCCCTGCTCCGGTTCGCAACCAACGGACGCCTCGGGGTCTTGGACGTGACCGGCGTACCCAACATCCAGGTGACCACCTCGGGGCGCAAGACGGGCCTCGCCCGGACGGCCACCGTGCAGTGCGTCCCCGACGGGGATTCGCTGCTCGTGGTCGGGTCCAATTGGGGCCTCGCCCGTCACCCGTCGTGGTCGGCGAATCTCAGAGCGACGCAACGGGTCACCGTTCGCAGGCGCGGGCACCGCTTCGTCGCGAAGGTGCAATTGCTCAGCGGCGAGGAGCGCGACGAAGCGTGGGCGCGGGTGGTCGCGCACTGGCCGAATTATCAGATCGCCCAGGACCGCGCCGGCGGACGCCAGTTCCGGCTCTTTCGTCTGACGCCGACCGACTGACCGGCGCTCAGCCGGCCAGTCCGGTCTTGATCGCCGCGTCTTGTTTCTGGCCGACGTCGGTGACGACGTCCGGAGCCACGAGCGCGTCGGGCGGGCCGTCGAATTCGAGCTCGGCGAACGCCTTTCCCTCGGTGAACATCAGTACGGTGACGCTCTTGGAGCCGTCGGGCGAGGGTCCCGAGATCGTGGTCCCGCCGGTTCCGATCGAGATCGGGTCGGGCACGCCGTGGACATAGCCATCGGTCGACGCCTTCGCCGATTCCAGGGCGCGGACCGCGGCCGCGGGATCCGGCAGGATCTGAAGGCTGTCGTAGATGACATAGGAATCCAGGGGCGTGCGGCCCTGGTTGCGAAAGGTGGTCGTGGCGCCCGGCCGACCGTTCGGGTTGTTGACGGGCGGCGACGCCGTGAAACTCTCCGGCGCACTGATGTCGCCGGCCCGGATCAACAACCCGGTGTAGTCGGGCGGGTCGGCGAGCGCGATCGGCGGGGTCCCGGTCAGCGTCGCGGCGATCAGCGCCGGGGCGCCCCAGCGGGCGCCGCGCGCCATCACGCCGGACCGAGCACGTCGAAGATCAACTTCCCGTACATCGCCATGCGGTCCGAACCGAGAATGCCCGGCCCCATTTTGTTCATGACGTAGGCGACGGTGGCCTTCCGGTCGGGCCACATCAACACCATCGAGCCGCCCCACCCGCCCCAGAAGCAGATCTTCTCGTCGGGAACGTAGGGGAGCGCGTCCTTTTGGGGAAGCCCGTATCCGAGGCCCCAGCGCAGCGGCGCGGGCAGCACGAGGTCCACGCCACTGGCCTGTTCCTCGAAGATCTTCTCGACGGTCTCGGGCTTTAGCAGCCGAACCCCACGAGCCTTGCCGCCCAACGAAATCACCGACAGGATCGTGGCCAGCGACCGTGCGTTCCCGTGGCCGTTCAGAGCGCCCATGTCGGCGTCGCGCCAGGCCGGCGTGTTGGCGGCATCGGCGTTGGGCGGCGGGCCGCTGAAGGTTCTGCGCATCGGGCTGTCCTCGGGGAGCGCCGCGAGCGGCAGCGCCAGGGGAGGCGGCGGCACGATCTCGGCGATGCGGTCGTAATCGGCACGCACCGCGCCGATTTGGAAGTCGGCGTCCAGTGGGCCGGCGATTTCGTCGCGGACGAACTCCTTCAGCGTTTGGCCCGTGACGCGGCGAATCAGCTCACCGATGAGATGGCCCTGGTTGTGGGCGTGATATCCCGACGCGGTTCCGGGCTCCCACCACGGCGCCTGCGCCGCCAGCGCCGCCGTGGCCTTGTCCCAGTCGTACATGTCCTCGGTGTCGAACGGCGGGTCCCAGCCGGACACACCGGATGTGTGCGACAGGATGTGGCGAATCTCGATGTCCTGCTTGCCGTTTGCGGCGAATTCCGGCCAGTAGGCGGCCAGCGGTGCGGTCGGCTCGATCAGGCCGCGGTCGATGAGCATCAGGGCGGCCAGGCTGGTGACGGTCTTCGTGGAGCTCCACACGTTGACGATGGTGTCCTCGGCCCAGGCGGTCGTCCGTGCCGCGTCGGTGAAGCCGCCCCAGATATCGACGACGGTTTCGCCGCCGATGTCGATGGCGATGCACGCGCCGACCTCTTCGCCGGAGGAGATGTTGTCGGCCAGCGCGGCCCGGACCTCGTCGAAGCGGTCGTCGCAGTGCCCGTTAATGACGCTCGTCACCACGAACGGAACATATGCGACGGTGCAGCCGGGGGCAAGGGTGCTACCCAGCGCCCTGGCTGGTGATGTGCGACAGCAGGTCCCGCGCGACCCCGGCGGGCGGTGTGCGTCCGCCCACCCAGATGGCGCGCAGTTGGCGTCGGAGGTCCAACTCCGGGACGTCCACCGTGCGCAGCCGTCCGATCGCCAGGTCGTCGGCGACGGCCAGCCGGCTCATCACGGCGGGCCCGGCGCCGGCCGCAACGGCGGCGCGCACCGCGGCAGCGGAGGACAGCTCGAGGACCGGCTCCGCCTGTCGTGTCGAGTCGCCCAGCGCGTGGCGCAGCGCGGCGGTGAGCGAATCGCGTGTCCCCGATCCGGGTTCGCGGGTCACCAGCGGTGTCCGGCTCAGTTCCGAAGCGGTGATCGGTCGCTGGCGCTGCGCCCACTTGTGATTCGGGGGAACGATCAGCACGAGGTCGTCGTGCCCAACCACTCGGCTGCGCAATCCCTTTGGGGCGTGCGGGGTCTCGATGAATCCGAGGTCGGCCTTCCCGTCGCTGACGGCGGTGATCGCCTGGTCGCTGTTGGTGGCGGTCATGATGACTTCGGGCGTCGCCGCGCCCAGCCGGCCCGCCGCAACCTGTAGCGATACCAGCCAGCGCGGCATGAGCTGTTCGGCGATCGTCAGGCTGGCCGCCACTTTGACGCGCTTGCGCCTCTCGGATCGCAGTGACGCCAACCCTGCGTCGACGTATTGGGCGACGTCGAGCAGCCGATCCGCCCATTCGGCAACGACGACTCCGGCCGGCGTCAGCCGCGAACCGCGCGGGGTGCGCACGACGAGCGCGATGCCGGTCTGCGCTTCGATCGATGCCAGCCGCGCCGAAATGGCCTGCTGTGTCAGCCCGAATTCCCGGCCCGCGGCGGCCAGGCTGCCGGTCCGGGCGATCGCCGTAAAGATCTCGAATGCGGACAGGTCGGGCATGTGAGTGCTGAGCGGCATGACCATCCTCCGGCGGGCACAAGGCGGCTTTGTGGCATCTGGGCCTGCCACAAGTAAAGCTTGTGACCCCACAAAATTCACCCCCCTGGCCGCGGGTGTTCGGCTGGGGAACCATTGGTTACATGACAACGAGCGCCATGGCCCCGGCCACTGCATCGTGGGGCAAGCGCGACGACATGGTCGTGCGGGGGCGCCTGCCGTACAACGCTGAACCGCCGCCGGCGGTCCTGGCCGACAGCGACATCACCCCGATCGACGCGTTCTACGCCCGCAACCACGGCCGGTTCCCCGATATCCCGCCGCAGCAGTGGCGGCTGGCGGTCAACGGGCTGGTGGACAGGCCACTCGCGTTGACGTATGAGCAGCTCACCACCGAATTCGACCACCACGACGTGGTGGCAACCCTGGCCTGCGCCGGCAACCGGCGCGCCGAGATGCTGCGGGTGCGGCCCATACCGGGCAAGGATCCATGGGCGCACGGTGCGATCTCGACGGCCGAATGGCGCGGTGTCCGGCTGGCGGACGTCCTCGCGGCCGCCGGGACGCGCCAGGACGATGGGCTGCACGTCGCCTTCCAAGCCCCGGACGTCGCGCGGGAAGCCCGGCCCGTCCAGGCCTACGGCGGCTCGATCCCCCTGGGTAAGGCGATGTCGCCGGAAGTGCTGCTGGCGTTGCAGATGAATGGCGAACCGCTGCCGCGCGCCCATGGCGGCCCGGTCCGGGTGGTGGTGCCCGGGTATATCGGGGCGCGCAGCGTCAAATGGGTCACGGCCGTCACGGTGCAACGCCGTGCGTCGGACAACTACTTCCAGGCGCATGACTACCGCATCCTGCCCCCGGACGCCGACCCCGACGCCGCCGCCGGCGGCGAGGGCATCGCGTTGTCGTCGTTGGCGCTGAACTGCGACATCCTCGATCCCACCGACGGCGACCGGGTGGCCCGGGGCCCGTTGACCATCCGCGGCTACGGAATCGCGGGCGGCGGCCGCAGCGTCGAACGCGTCGACGTGTCCCTCGACGACGGACTCACCTGGCGCCGGGCCGACCTGCACCGCGCGCCCAGCAAGTGGTCCTGGCGGCCGTGGTCGCTGGCCGTCGACGCCGAGCCCGGGCCATTGCGCATCACCGCCCGCGCCTGGGACGACACCGGTACCGCCCAGCCGGAGTCGGCGGCGTCGCTGTGGAACCCGCGCGGATACGCCAACAACGCGTGGGCGCGGGTGGCCCTGAGGGTGGTGTGAGGCTCGCCGCCGTGGCCGCTACGTCCCGTTGGACTTCTGCAGCCGCGCGATCTCGCCGCCCCACACCGACTGCGCGCCCGCATCGCCGGTGCGATAGACCTGGATCGTCGACGAGATGCCCACGGCGAGAACGATTATCGCGGCGATGAGATGGCCGAGCACCCGTCGCTTCTCGGATCGGCGTTCGACCACGCGCAGCACGACGAGCCCGATCGCGACCACCAGCATGGCGGCGGCGAAATAGACCATGGTGCCGCCCCGTTCGGCATGTTCCTGCAGGATCGGGCTGGGCTTTTTCCTCAGGTCATAGAGCCATTCCCCGGCGTTGACGGTGATGGGCGTGATCACCATCGTCGCAACGGCCAGCGCCAGCGTGAGCCACATCAGCTGGCCCCACCGGGCCGGCCGCCATAGGCCGCACACGATTTCGAACAAGGCTGTCAGCGGAACGAGCACCACCACCAGATGCAGCAATAAGGCATGAGCAGGCAGGCCGTTGATGACGTTCATACGTCAGCCGCCAAGCCCCTTCTTCACCGCGTCGTCTTGCTTCTGGGCGACGTCGGTGACGAAGTCCTGCGGCGGTAGCGAGTCGACCGGCCCGTCGAATTCGAGCGTGACGAACGCTTTGCCCTCGGTGAACAACAGCACCAAGATCCCCTTGGAGTTGTCCGGTGCGTTCCCGGACACCGTCGTTCCGCCGGTTCCGACGTTGAACGGTTGCGTCGTCGGATTCTTGATGTTGCCGCCCTGCGCGCCCTTGGCCGCGTTCAGCGCGTTCGTGGCGGCGCCGGGGTCGGCGAGCACCTGGATGGTGTCCTTGATGACGTGGCTGTTGTCGTCGGTGCTGAAGGTGATGGCGGCGCCCGGCTGCCCGTTCGGGTTGCTCGTCGGGGGGGCGGCGTTGAACTGTATCGGGGCGTTGATATCGGTCGCCTTGATCAACCAACCGGTGTAGTCGATCGCGGGTGCCGCGGGCGCGGAAGTGGGAGCCGCGCTGCCGGTACCCGACGCCGGGCCGGAGGAGCCCGACTTCGACGTCGATGACGTCGAGGGCGCCGGCTTACTGCCGCAGCCGGCCACCGACGCCGTCAGCGCCGTGGCCACCGCAACGCCGGCGACTATCGTCCGAGACGTCCGAGAAACCCTCATCGCATCGCGCCCCTTCCAGGCTGATTCCGGCGACACAGTCGACCCGTGCCCGAATCGCACAGTACATCGCCGGGGGCCACCGAAGGACCTACCGGGCCGCGCCGTTGGGAATGACCTACCCCAGTTGGTCGCGCAGGCAGCGCAGCGTGTGGGCCAGGATGCGGGAGACTTGCATCTGCGACACGCCGATGCGCTCGGCGATCTGGCTTTGGGTCATCGACTCGAAGAACCGCATGTGCAGCACCTGACGTTCCCGCTCGGGCAGCGCGCCCACGATGGCACGCACGGCTTCGCGGTTGGTGATGTGCTCGATTTGCGGATCGACGTCGCCGACGGCGTCGGCTACCAGGCGCGGCTTGCCGGAGTCGTCGGCTCCAAGCGGTGCATCCAGGGAGTCGAGCCGATAGGCATCGCCGGCGACAAGGCATTCGATGATTTCCTCGCGCGGCACGTCCAGCACCCGAGATAGCTCGCCGGCGGTGGGGGCGCGCCCCAGTTTTTGTGCCAAGTCGCTTGTGGTGCGACTGATTTGGACATGCAGCTCGCGCAAGCGCCGCGGCACCCGCATGCCCCAGCTGTAGTCACGGAAGTACCGGCGGACCTCGCCCATCATGGTGGGGACCGCGAAGCCGATGAAGCTGGGGCCCTTGTCCGGATCGAAGCGGTTGATGGCGTTCATCAACCCGAGGCGGGCGACCTGAGTCAGATCGTCGAGGCCTTCGCCACGCCGCGCGAAGTGGCTGGCCACATGGTCCGCCAGCGGTAGGCAACGGGCGACGATGCGTTCGCGCTGACGGCCATATTCATGCGATTCTGCGGGCATCTGGCGCAGCGCGACGAACATCTCGACAACGTCGTCGTAGGAATCGTCCGTTTCTCTGCTGGCTTGTCGGGTGGGTCGGGATGGGGTCGCTACGCCGGTCATCGGCTAGGACGCGTCGCGAAAAGGTCTGTGCAGGAAGGGGTTTGCATTATTGGCCCACTTTCGGGTCGTGTGCAGCAGGGCATCGCAGAAATGCGCACAATCGCCTCCGCTACACCTGTATCCGCCGGACAAGTCGGTGATCAGCGCACGCAGCGATAACGAGAGGGTGACCGGAGTTTCTCGCCGGAGCCACGCCATACTCAGCAGCCGTGCGGCTGGCTGACCGCTTTTAGCTAAACGGCGACATGTCCAGAACGGACTTCACTGGTGACTATACGCCTCATCGGGCCCACCCGCGATTGCTCAGCTCAGAGGGACCGGGAGCGAAGCATTGTTCAGTTTTCGAAGTTCGCTGACCGGTGCCAGGACGAGCCTTGTCGCTGGATGTTCGGCCGGCGGCAATGTCGCGAGGGTAGCCGGGGCGCACCCCAGTTACGGGCTTCTCATTCTCGGACCGCCTGGGTACTGTTCGGCACATGTTTGTCACCGCCGCGCGCGAGCTGTTGCTCGCCGCCGAGAAGCCCGCGCGCACAGGGCATTCGGAGGATTCTGAGGCGCACGCCGATGTCTGATCCGCTGCTTGACGGGCGCGGCGTGGTGGTGTCGGGCGGCAGCCGCGGCGTCGGACGCGCGGTCGCCGAACTGCTGTGCGACCTCGGCGCCGGCGTGGTGATCAACGGGCGCGACGCGGACGCCGTGGCCGAGACCGTGGCGGCGATATCGCGCGCCGGCGGGCGAGTAACCCCGGTGGTCGGGGCCGCGGACAACGAGCGCACCGCGAACGCGCTCGTCGACGCGTGCGTGAGCACGTACGGGCGGTTGGACGCCCTGATCAACTGCGCCGGGATCGCCGAGCCCGCCGGTTCGTCGATCCTGAACATCTCGCCGGAGGAATTCGACCGCCTGATCAGCGGGCACCTGGGTACGGCGTTTCACACGTGCCGCGTCGCCGCCCGCGTCATGGCGGCGCAAGGGCACGGATCGATCGTCAACACCAGCTCGGTGGCGTTTCTCGGTGACTACGGCGGCACGGGTTACCCGGCGGGCAAGGGCGCCGTCAACGCGCTGACGATGGCCATCGCGGCGGAACTGAAGCCTCACGGGGTGCGGGCGAACGTGGTGTGCCCGGGCGCCCGGACGCGGCTGTCCACCGGTCCCGAGTACGAGGAGCACATCGCGGACCTGCACCGCCGCGGGTTGCTCGACGATATGACGATGCGGGCCTCGCTCGATAGCGCCCCGGCCGCCTTCGTGGCCCCGCTCTATGCCTATCTCGCCAGCGACTTGTCCCGCGGTGTGACGGGGCGGATCTTGGTGGCCGCGGGCGGATTCGTCGGCAGCTTCGACCGGCCCACGCCGCGCGTGCTCGGATACCGCGATCACCACGACGCCGAACCGTGGTCGGTCGACGACATGCACAAGATGGTCGGCAGTGACCGCGTTCGGTGAACCGACGGGCGTGCGGGCACGTATCCAATGAAGTGACGAGCCGCAGCCACGGGACGGCCTCGGTCGCGGGGGCGCCGCGGATGCGCGCGCTCCGGATACTTGTCATCGGCGCCGGCGTGAGCGGAATTTCCGTCGCGCGCGGGCTGCTGCGCGACGGCCACGACGTCACGGTCTTCGATCAGCGCAAGGACACGCGCGCCGGCGGCGGCGCGGTGACGATCTGGTCCAACGGCGAGACGGTGCTGCGGCAGCTGGGCGTGAACATGGCCGGGGCCGGCCAACTACTTTCCCGGGTGCGGGTGCTGACCTCCCGGGGACACCAACTGGCGAGCCTGGACGTGGACGCGATGGTGGACCGGCTGGGCGCTCCCGTGCGGATGGTGCCGCGTCGCGTCCTGCTGGAACGGCTGCTGGACGGCTTCCCCGGCGATCGCATCCGCTGCGACGCCCGCGCGGCGCGGGTCGTGACGAAACCCGACGGGGTCCAGGTCGAATTCGACGACGGCAGCGTGGCCCGGGGCGACCTGGTGATCGGCGCCGATGGCCTGCACTCCGTCGTTCGCGACGTCGTCGGCGCCCCCGCCGCGGACCCGACGGGTTGGTGCAGCTGGCAGGGGCTCGTCACACTCCCCGGCCTCGTCGACAGGCGGGTGGCGATGATCGTCATCGGTGAGCGCGGCAACACCGGCGTGTGGCCGGCCGGGGGTTGCGACGTTCAGTGGTGGTTCGACCTGCCCTGGTCCCGGGACTTCGTCAGGCCGCGCCGCCCGATCGAGGCGATTCGGTCGAATTTTTCCGGGTGGTCCGACACCGTCGACCTTGTGCTGCGCAGCCTGACGGACGAGGACCTGGCGGGTTCGCCCTACCCGCACTTTCGGCACCCCCGGCTTCCCCCGCTGGTCCCGGGTCCGGTGACGTTGCTGGGCGACGCCGCGCACGCCATGCCGCCCACGCTCGCGCAGGGAACCAATCAGGCGCTGCTCGACACCATGGTGCTGTGCAAGGAGCTGTCGGATGCCCGCGAGTGGGCAAACGCCGGCGCCACCGAGCTCCCCAGGGAGATTTGCGCGGCCCTGCGCCGGTACGAGAAGGCCCGGCGGCGCCGGGTCGGCGCCGTATCCCGGGTCGCGGCGCTGCAGGTGGCCCACGGGGAGTCTGTGCTGTGGCCGGCGACGATGATCCCCGACCGGGTACACACCTGGATGCTGACCACGTTTCTGCGGTGCACGAGTCATCGCCGGCTGTCGGCGGCGATCGATCGGGGCCTCGGGACGGCGATGCCGATCGCGTCGTGCCGCCGATGAATGCGCCCGCGACGGTGCGTGACGCCGACGGTCCCGTGCGGGTGCGCGGCGATCTCGAGGCGCCGTCACGCTGGCTCTGGGTCGTCAAGTGGTGCGTGCTGGCCGTCCCGCACTACCCCATACTGATCCTTCTCTATCTGGTGTATCCGCTGCTGACGATCGTCGCCGGCGTGGCGATCCTGATCGCGGGGCGCTACCCGCGCCCGATCTTCGCCTTCAACGTCGGGGTGCTGCGCTGGTCGTGGCGGGTCATGAACTACCGCTTTCCGATGAACACCACCGACAGGTACCCGCCCTTCGCGTTGGGCTCGAGGCGCGACTATCCCGGCGACCTGGTGGTGGACTACCCGGAGCGCCTGAGCCGCTGGGCCGTGCTGGTGAAGTGGTGGCTGCTCGGGCTCCCGCAGATACTGCTGTGCTGGGCGATGGAGCCACTGCTGCAGGTGCTTTGCGTCATCAACGCGGTGTGGTTGCTGTGCAAGGGGTCCATTCATCCCGGCATGTTCGACCTGCTGATGGGGATCGTTCGGTGGCGCTACCGGGTGGCGGTGTATGTATCGTTGATGAGTGACGAGTATCCGCCGTTCCGACTGGATCTAGGTGGCAGATAACGCGCGAAAATCCTTTATTCCCATACATATATCGGTTCGGTCAGCCGATGTTCGACCGGCTCTTCTACAACCGGTATCGCCGGGCGGCGATCGCAAACGCGACCGGCCGGCTGCTGATGGTCGGGCTGGGACCGGGGACCGATCTGAAGTTCGTGCCACCCGCGGTGACGTCGGTCACCGCCGTGGAGCCGGTGGCCGCATTCCGGCGAATGGCGTCGCGCGTTGCCGATCGACACGGCATCGCCGTCGACATCGTGGAGGGCACGGGGGAGTTGATTCCCTTCCCGGACAACAGCTTTGATTCGGTCCACATCGGGCTGGTGCTGTGCTCGGTCGACGACGTGGCCGCGACGCTGGGGGAGATCCGCCGGGTGCTGGCCCCGCGGGGCAGGTTGGTCGTGCTCGAGCACGTCCGCGGGGACGGGGCGACGGGCCGGTTCCAGGACCTGGTCGCGCGGCCGTGGTCCTGGTTTGCCGCGGGCTGCCATCCGAACCGCCGGACCGTCGATGCCATCGCCGCGGCCGGCTTCGACACCTCGCGGCTGCGCAGGATCCGGACCCCGGTGCCGTTCCCGTGCAAGCCGCACCTGCAGGGCTTCGCCACCGTGATCGGCGATGTCGGCTAGACCCGCATTGAACTATCCCGGCCCCTATTTCGTGTAGTCGTAGACGCTGCTTGTTGTCGTGCTGGCGTTGTCGTGCTGACTGCGCCGGCCCGGCCGTCGCGGCCCTCACGGAAGGGACTGGGGTCATGAATTTCTCGGTATTGCCACCGGAGATCAACTCGGCGCGAATCTTCTCGGGTGCGGGTTCCGGTCCGATGCTGGAGGCGGCCGCGGCATGGGACGCGTTGGCCTCCGAGCTGGGGTCGGCGGCGTCGTCGTTCTCGTCGGTCACCTCGGGCCTCACCCAGCAGGCGTGGCGGGGGCCGGCGGCTGCGGCGATGACGGCCGCGGCGGCCCCGTACACGGGGTGGCTGAGCGCGGCGGCGAACCAGGCGATGGGCGCGGCCGGACAGGCCCGGACGGTGGCCGGCGCGTTCGAGACGGCGTTGGCGGCCACGGTGCATCCGTTGCAGGTGACGGCCAACCGAAATGGGTTCGTGCAGTTGGTGATGTCGAATCTCTTCGGCCAGAACGCGCCGGCGATCGCCGCCGCCGAGGCCGAGTACGAGCAGATGTGGGCCCAGGATGTCGCCGCGATGGTCGGCTATCACGCCGGCGCCTCGGCCGCCGGCGGGGCGCTGGGGCCGTTGCACAGCCTGGCCACCCAGCTCGCGTCGGCGCTGGGCCTCAGCCCGGTCACCAACCCCGTCGCGAGCGACCCGGACTTCATGAGTCAGACCACCAATTTCGGCGGCCTGTTCTCAACCACGTCTCTCGCCGATCCTGACGACAATCACTTTGTCGCGACCAACATCTCGAGCCCGCTCTTCACGGCCGCGGTGACCTCCGGGTTGGAGCCTACATCGGGGCTGGGCGCGCCCGGGCAGACGATCTTCACGTTCCAGAGCCCGGTCGCCCCGTTCCTGAACAGTTCGTTCGCCCTGCCGGTGACGGATCCGCTGGCGCCGCTGTTCACCGCGCTTCTCCCGCTCGGCTTCTGATCGTCCGCGGGCATCGGAGGGGAGTGCCCGCGCCGAGATTGCCGCTACGGTCGCGATTCGCGCCGGACCGCAGCCATGACGGCAATCTCGGCGCGCGTTCCTACTCGACGCTGACGGCTTCGATGATGTTGAGCCGTGCCGCTCGCCGCGCGGGCGGCACCGAGCCGAGCAGGCTGATCGCCAGCGCCCCGAGCGTGAACGCACCTGCCATCCAGCTGGGCCGGAATGTGACCTGGAAGTTCATCATGTCGCCGCTGACCAGGCTGAACAGCCATTGGTCCGCCATCCCGAACAGCAGCCCCAGTGCGCCGCCGACGACGCCGATGCCGGTCGCCTCGGCGAGGACCATCCGCAGGATGGACCGTCGGCTGGATCCCATCGCCCGCAGCACGCCGATCTCGCGGCGCCGTTCCAGCACCGAGAGCGTCAGCGTGTTGAGCAGCGCGACCGCGGCCACCAACACGACGATGATCCATACGGCGTTCGCGATGAACATGCTCTGGTGCATCGGGGCCTGAAGCCCCGCCAGCTTGGCGCGCCCGTCGTACACGTAGTTCGGCGCGGGCACCGCGCGGTGCACGTCGGCGAGGAGGCGACCGGCGTCCGCTCCCGGAGCCGCGGCGATCTCGAGCGTGGTCGTCACGGGGCGGTCGAACCAGGCGCGCAGTTGATCGAGGCCCATCCCGACCGTGCCGATCACGGTGGAGAAGTACGGCACCAGGGCCAGCACGGTCGTCTGCTGCGCGCCGTGTGGGGTTTGCATCCGCAGTTGGCCGCCGACCCGGACGTGCAGTGTCCTGCCCAGGTTCTGCGTAAGCACCACGCCCCGGCCGGCGAGCACCTGTTCGCGGATCCGCGAGTCGAGCGCGCGGTACAGCGGATCGGCCGTGCCGGCGGAAAAGCCGTCGAGCATCACGCGGGTGCCGCCCACTTCGGCGAACCCGAGCGCGCCCTGGGTGACGCGCCGCACGCCCGGCAACGCGGCCAGCGTCTCCGAAAGGCCCTGCGGCAGAGCGTCCGTGGGATAGCTGTCGGGGGAGTTCGCGCTCACCCAGACCGGGACGGCGGCGACCGGGGCGAAGATGCCCCGCGCCGAGGAGATCATGTCGGCGTTGGTTCCGGTGATGGTGACGGTGGTGACCACCGCGATGAGCACCGTCATCACGGTCGCCCACACCCGGCGCGGCGCCCGCTGGACGGTCGCCGCCGCGAGGGCCCCGACGGAGCCGAACACCCGTGCCGCCGCGGCGGTGGCGTTGACGATGGGCGCGGTCAGCGCGAATCCAAGCGCTACCTCGGCGGAGAACACCGCCGCCATCGCGACGAACGCGAGGACGCCCCGCTGATTGACGACGACCGCGATCGATGCGGCGAAGACAGCGAGCGCGCCGACCCCGCTCGCGACGCGCAGCCACCGCGGCACGCGGTCCGCGGCCGAAACGCCGACCGGCGCCAGCGCCTCGATGGGTGCGACCTTGTACACCTGCCGCGCGGCCATCGCCGATGCCACGACGCTGGTGAGCGCCGTCGCCGCGACGGCGGCCGGTATCGCGTAGCCCGGCAGCCAGTACTCGATGCGGGCCTCCAGTCCCTGGGTCATGGCCGGCGGCAATCGGCCGATCGCGATGCGGCCCATGACGATCCCGAGGGCCGAGCCCAACGCCCCGCCGATGATGCCGAGGATCGCCGCCTCCGCGAGCATGTCGCGGACGATGGTGGCGCGTCGGCCGCCGATCGCGCGCAGCATCGAAATGACCGGCCGCCGTTGGGTGATCGCCATGGTCATCGTGGTGTAGATCAGGAACGCGCCGACCATCAGGGCGACCATCGCCCCCATCAGGGCCATGTAGTTCATCAGCTTGACGCCGTCACCGGCCCGGGTGGCCCGCATGCTGGGCTCCGCGACGATCGCCCGGCCGTTGACCGCGGCGGTGATCGCGGAGCGAACCCGGGCGAGGTCGGCGCCGGGTTTGGTGGTGATCAGGATGGAGTCGAGCTGGCCCGCGCGTCCGGTGATGTTCTGCGCCAAGGCAAGCGGGGCGAGGACGTAGTGCCCGCCGTTGAGCGCGGCGACCTGCCTGCCCGCGAGGACCTCGCCGATGGTCACCGGCCTCGACCCCAGTTGGAACGTTTCCCCCTTGGCGTGGCCGACGCCCGGTCCGACACGCACGGCGTCGGCCGGTCCGGTCGGGCCGGGCGATCCGCTCTTCAACGCGTCCTTGAGTGCGCCGCCCAGCGCGGCCAGGCGCTCGTCGGCGCCGAACAGCAGGACCGGGCCCGACGAGGTGGGCGCCGACGTCCGGATCATCGGTGCCGCCGTCGCGACCCCGGGGACCGCGGCGACGTCGGCGGTGATCGTGTCGGGAAAGCCCGCGTCGGTGATGCCCGACACCTCCAACGAGGCGATGCCCGCGATGCCGTCGGCGAGCCGGTTGACCGATCCGCTGATCGAGCCGAAGATGCCGAACACCGCGACCAGATACATTGCGGACACCGCCATTACGGCGACGGATGCGCTCGTGCGACGGCGATGCACCGCGAGCTCGCGCAGGCTGAACAGGCGCAGCCGGCTCGCAGCGGCGGCAATCGCCGAGCCCGCTGTCACACCATGACCTCCGACCGCTGGTCGGCGCCGACCCGCCCGTCCTGCAGCATGATCACCCGGTCGGTCGCCGCCGCGGCCTCCGAATTGTGGGTCACCATCACCACCAGCCGGCCCCGGCCGGGCTCGTGGGCCACCTCCCCGAGCAGCGCCAGGATCGACGCGCCCGTAGCGGAGTCGAGGTTCCCGGTCGGTTCGTCGGCGAGGATCAGCGGGGGGTCCATCATCAACGCGCGCGCGACGGCGACCCGCTGCATTTGGCCGCCGGACAACTCGGCGGGCCGGTGCTCGGTCCGGTTGCCGAGCCCGACGCGCTCCAACAGCCGAATCGCGTCCGGTTTGGCCCGGCCCAGCCGGACGCCGTCGAGCAGCCTCGGCACCGCGACGTTCTCCCACGCCGACAGGGTCGGCAACAGGTTGAAGAACTGAAATATGAAGCCGACGCGATGGTGGCGAAACTGCGACTGCTGCTCATCGCTGAGCCGGCCGATCTCGTCGCCGTCGAATTCGATCGACCCCGAATCGGGGGAGTCCAGGGCACCCAACAGATGCAGCAGGGTGCTTTTGCCCGCGCCCGACGGCCCGACCACCGAAACGAAGTGACCGCCCTCGAGGCGCAGGTTGATCCCGTCGAGGGCCCGCACGGATTGGCCGCCGACCCGGTATTCGCGCACCACGTCGCGCAGTTCGATGGTCAGCGGATTGTGATTGCTGCCGTTGTCGATCCGTCCGAACATGACCCTCCCCGCGCCCACCCCGTACCGCAAAAAACGCTGGTACTTGAGATCACGAGGCTGCGCCGCGATCGGTTCATCGCGGCGCTCGAGAGCGGCCCCGGCGAGTTTGGGATGTGAAACGCGAACCCGCGTCCTACGCTGTCCTCCGGACCGCAGGAAGGTGCCCCAGAAAGGTGTTGTCAATGCAACCGAACCCGCTTGACCCAGTCGCGAGCGAGAGGCTGTCGCACGCAGGCAAGGTGTTCACGACCGATCTGTCGATCAACGAATTCGCCTTGCTGCACGGGGCCGGATTCGAACCGATCGAGCTCGTGATGGGCGTTTCGGTCTATCACGTGGGCTACCAGTTCACCGGCATCAGGCAGCAGTCCGAGCTGCCGGTGCTCACCGAGGCGACGTACCGCGCGCGCTGGAACGCGATGTCGCGGATGCAGGCGGAGGCCGATTCGTTGGGGGCCGACGGCGTGGTCGGCGTGCGCCTGGAGTGGCGTCATCAGGGGGAGGGCGAGCACCTCGAGTTCATCGCGGTCGGCACCGCGGTGCGATACACGGCGAAGCCGGGCGCATATCGACGCCCCAACGGGCAGGCGTTCACCAGCCACCTTTCCGGCCAGGACCTGACGACGCTGTTGCGATCCGGCTTCGCCCCCGTCGCGTTCGTGATGGGCAACTGCGTGTTTCACGTTGCGGTGCAAGGGTTTATGCAGATGCTCAAGCAGGCGGGACGCAACGCCGAGATGCCGCAATGGACCCAGGGCAGCTACCAATCCCGGGAGCTGGCGATGTCGCGGATGCAGAGCGAGGCCGAGCGCGACGGCGCGAACGGCGTCGTCGGGGTGCATTTCGCGATCTCGAACTACGCGTGGGGACATCACACAGTGGAGTTCTACGTGGCGGGCACGGCGGTGCGTCGCAGCGGCGAGCCGCAGACCCTGACCCCGTCGTTCGTGCTGCCGATGAGTGACTGATGACCGTGTTCGACCACGAGCGGGTCAGTCACGCCGTCGGGTCCGCCCTATCGGGACCCGGCGGCGTCGCGCTGGTGGTCAAGGTGTTCGGCGGCGTTCCCGGGGTGATCGTCACGCCAGCGCGGCGCGGCCTGTTCCGCTCGCAGCCGGAACGGATCCAAATCGGCGACTGGCGCTACGAGCTGACCCTCGACGGCCGGCTGAGTGCCGCCCACGTGGTGAACGGCGTGGCCATCGCCGAGGAGGTCCTCGCCGCCGGCGCCGTCGGTCCGCACATCGCCCGCGCGCTCGGCCAATTGGTGAGCGGTTACGGCCCGACGATCATCCCCAACATCGACGCGGCCCTCGAAGCCCTCGACACCGGCGCCGGTCCCCGCTTCTGACTTCCTCGCGCGCGACGACTTTCGGGCGCGGCGGGGGTCTATACCGGCGTCATCTCTGCCGGGTATTGGAGGCTCACATGTTCGAAGGCGCCACCCGCGACGCTCTCTGGTCGGCGGCCCACGCGGAGCGCGCCGCGCTCGCCGACGATCTCGCCGGCCTGGACGACGCGCAATGGGCGCAGCCGTCGCTGTGCGGGCAGTGGGTCATCGAGGACGTGGTCGCCCACCTCACGGCCGCCGCGAGCACCGGCCCACTGCGCTGGTTCGCCAGCGCCCTGGGCGCTCGATTCGACTTCGACGTGCACAACGCGCGGCGCCTGGCCGAGCACCGCGGCGCAACCCCCGCCGAGACACTCGAACGGTTCCGGCGCGTCGTCACCAGCACCACCGCGCCGCTGGGACCGACCGCCGCGTGGCTGGGCGAGGTCGTCGTGCACGCCCAGGACATCCGGCGGCCCCTCGGACTCCCGCGCACGCCGCCGGTAGACACCGTCGCCCCGGTAGCGGAGTTTTATGCCCAGCGGGACTTTGCGGTACGCAGCCGGAGCGCGATCGATGGTCTGCGGTTGGAGGCGACCGACGGTTCCTTCGCCACCGGCGCCGGCCCGCTGGTTAGCGGCACCACGCTGGCGCTGACGATGGCGATGGCGGGGCGCCAGGCCTACTGCGACGATCTCGCCGGCCCGGGTGTCCCCGCGCTGCGCGCCCGTTGCGCTGCGGGCTGACGCACTTTCACTCGCCTTGGCGAACAGCCACGCACCGTCTTGTTTGGCCGCGTCGCCTATTGAGAAAAGTGAGAACGCTGTTGAATGCTTGGTGGGCGCCAAGCCCGGCCCGCGAGGAGGCTGTCATGACCTACGACCTGATCATCCGGGGCGGAACCGTGGTTGACGGCACCGGCGCGCCGGCGCGGACCGCCGACGTCGCGGTCACCGACGGGATCGTCGCGGAGGTCGGCCGCGTCGAGGGCACCGCCAAGCGCACCGTCGAGGCCGACGGGCTAACCGTGACACCGGGATTCGTCGACGTGCACACCCATTACGACGGGCAGGCCACGTGGGACGCGCACCTCACCCCTTCGTGCTGGCACGGCGTGACGACGGCGATCATGGGCAATTGCGGCATCGGTTTCGCGCCCGTGCGGCCCGACCGGCACGCCTGGCTCGTCGACCTGATGGAAGGCGTCGAGGACATCCCGGGCTCCGCGCTGTCCGAGGGCATCACCTGGGAGTGGGAATCCTTCGGCGAGTATCTGGACGCCCTCGAACGGATGCCGCGCGCGGTGGACGTAGCGGCCCAGATCCCGCACGCGGCCGTCCGCGGCTTCGTGATGGGTGACCGCGCGCACGATACCGCGACGGCCGTTGACCTCGACGCGATGAGCGGGATCGTCGCCGACGGCCTGCGAGCCGGGGCGGTGGGCATGTCGTTCGGACGCACGGCAGGGCATCGCAGCGCGTCGGGCGAACCCGTCCCGGGAACCTACTCCGAAGAAGAGGAACTCGCCGCGCTGATGGCCGTGATGGCGGAGGTGGGTTCCGGTGTGCTGCAAGTGGTTCCGGCCGGTGTGGGCGGCGCGATGGGAGGCGACCAGCGCCACTCGATCGACGCCGAGGTCGAGTGGATCACCAGGCTCGGGCGCCAATACCGGATACCGCTCACCTTCCTGGCGATGGTCAACGAGCAGGATCCGCACGATTGGCGGCACTGGTTCGCGGCGGTGCACGAGGCCAACGCGGCCGGTGCGGCGATCCGGCCGCAGGTCGCCAGCCGGGCCTTCGGAATGTTGATGGGCCACCAGTCGCGGATGAATCCCTTCCGGCACCGCGCGACATACCGCCCGCTGATGGAACTGCCGCTGGCGCAGCGCGTTCGACGGCTCCGCGATCCGGAGGTGCGGGCGCAAATCCTGGCCGACGCGCCCGAGCCGACGCCCGAACCCTCGGCGGACCAACTGAACAAACACATCTTCAAGCGCCTGTATCCACTCGGCGAAGCGCTCGACTACGAACCCGCGCCCGGGGACAGCATCGCCGCGATCGCCGAACGGGAGCGCCGTGACCCCTGGGAGGTCACCTACGACGTGCTGCTCGGCGCGCAGGGGCGCGAATTCCTGCTGCTGCCCCTGCTCAACTACGCCGGCAACAACTACGACCACCTCTACAACATGATGGCGGACCCGGTGAGCCTGCAGGGGCTCGGCGACGGCGGGGCGCACTGCGGGATCATCTGCGACGCCAGCATGACGACATATCTGCTGTCGCATTGGGTGGGCAAGCGGACGCGCGGGCCGGGCCTGTCGCTTCAGGCCGCGGTCCACCGCCTCACCGGCGACCCGGCAAGTTTCTACGGGCTGGGCGATCGCGGCGTGCTCGCGCCCGGGCGGCGCGCCGACATCAACCTGATCGACCTGGACCGGCTGCGGCTGCATTACCCGGAGCGGGTCGAGGACCTGCCCGGCGGCGCGGGCCGGTTGATCCAGCGCTCGGAGGGCTACGTCGAGACGATGGTGCGCGGCCAGACCGTCGTCGCCGAAGGCGAACTGACCGACGCCCGGCCCGGCGGTCTGGTCCGGGGGCGCAGGCCGTCGGCTGTCTAGGTCCTC
>NZ_JCALCD010000001.1:0-1010485 GCF_059812165.1 Mycobacterium sp. NGS69 | reverse complement strand
CGCGCGATTTTCGGCCGAGCCACGCTCTGGCCGCAGTCTCGACTGCCGCAGGCCGCCTCAGCGCAACAACGTGCCCCTGATCAGGCGCTTGGCCGAATCCAGGGCCGCGTGGTATTCGACCGGCGGCAGGGTCGCCGCCAGCTCGGTCAGGCCGTAGATCAGCGAGTAGATCGCTTCCACCGAGCCCGGTTTGCCGCCTCCCTCGACGATGCCCTCGATGATCTCGCGGAACGCCTGGAACCCGTCGCCGGCCTCCCCGGCGTCGACGGCGCCTTCGGCGCGGATCGCCCACTCGAAGGCGGCGAGGTCGGGGTATTCGCGCATCAGCCGGCCCGATTCGTCGAGCACCGCTTCGATCCGGTCGATCACGTCGGCGGGGCCCCCGGCGGCCTCGCGCAGCCGCGGCAGCGCGACGTCTGTTCGGGCCGCGATGGCGGCCTTGATCAGCGCCGACTTATTAGGAAAGTAGTTGTACAGGCTGGCGCTGGTCACCTCTGCCGTGCGGGCGATCTCGCGGATGGTCGCGCGCGAATAGCCCACCTCCGCCACACAGCGCATGGTGGCGACGATGATCCGCTGGCGGGTCTCCTCGCCGCTGGCGCCGATCGGGCGACCTAGCATGCGGTCGAATATAATCGGTCGATCAATTTGTGTGCCGGTTCCGCAGGAAGGTGCGCCGCATGATCGCCGCGCGGGCGCAACTGGGTCGCCCGGTGGGCGCCAGCGGCGAGGAGACCCGCGCTCGAATAATCACGGCGACCATGCGCTGTGTGGCGGAGGTGGGCTATTCCCGCGCGAGCATTCGAGAGATCGCCAAGGCCGCGGGCATGACCAGCGGCAGCCTGTATCACTATTTTCCGAACAAGTCCGAACTGCTCACGGCCACCGTCAGGGAGATCGACGAGATCGCGCTGCCACGGCTGCGCACCGCCGCGGACCGCTCCGACGACGTGGTCGAGCGCCTCGAGGCGGTGCTCGACGAATCGGGCCGGCTGCTGCGCGAGTATCCGGACCTGGCCGCGTTCG
This sequence comes from Mycobacterium sp. NGS69, assembly GCF_059812165.1. Classification (NCBI taxonomy): domain Bacteria; kingdom Bacillati; phylum Actinomycetota; class Actinomycetes; order Mycobacteriales; family Mycobacteriaceae; genus Mycobacterium; species Mycobacterium sp. NGS69. The sequence goes on along the minus strand of NZ_JCALCD010000001.1, from coordinate 1,009,459 downwards.
AACGCGCCATGCGCGGGCGTGCCGGTCTGAAAGGGTTGCGCGACACCATCGATCACGTCGTCCGCGACGCCCAAGCACGCAGGGCGTTGCCAACCGGCACCGATCCGGGCGCGGCGGTCAACGCGATCTACGCGCTGGCCCGCGGCCTGACGGACCGGGCGGCCAACCAAACCCCGGAGGCCTACGCCGCCACGCTGGCATCGGCCAAGAAATTGCTCAGGGGAACGCTTTTCGCGCGGCAAGCGAGTCGCCCAGCGTCCACAGCGCGACGCCGATCAAAACGAGGTCCTTGAGCAGGAATTGGCCCGGCAGCGCGGACAACACCGGGAGGCCGGCGGCGTGGGTGGAGACCACCCCGGGCGTGGTGAACAAGAAGCTCAGCGTTCCCATGAAGAGCACGACGGCAAGGGCGCTGCCCGCCGCCGACGCGCGTGGCCACACCGGTCGCAGCGCAATGAGAAGCGCCGCAACGATTTCCATGGTCCCCAGCCCGCGTGCCACCGTGGTCACGGAGGCCACGTGGTAAATCCAGCTCATCAGCGGGCTGTGCTCGATGAGCACCCGGGATTCCATCTTGACGTACTTGCCGAACCCGATCCAGGCCAGGACGACCGCCAGCCCGTAACGGCTGATCAGCTGTCCCGCACCCGTTAGCGACTCGGCTACCCGGCGCGGCGTGACGGCGGGAGACTGGGGGCGGTCGATCATCGGCAAGGGGTCCCTTCGGCGAGCTAAGTCGGCGGCTGGCAATCGTTCCCGACGAGACCACGATCGACGACCCATTTGGGTTCAGTGACCCAAACCCTCCAGCCCGGCGACGATGAGCCGCAGGCCGTATGCGAACTCCTCCTCCAGCGGAACGGGCAGGGCGTCGGCGGCCGCGACGGTCGCGGGATAGCGGGACGGATCGAGTTCACGGAAGGCGGCGGTCAACTCGGCGTCGTGTTCGACCACGGTCGATCTCGATTGCTGGATCGCAAAGCCGAGGACGTAGCGGGACAGCGTTGCGTAGGCGTGGGCGGCGACCACCGGCGGGAATCCATTGTCGAGCAGCAGCGACAGCATCAGCTCGCGCTGGGCCAATGCGTGCGGCCCCATCGGCACGTAGCCGATCAACAACGACGCCACATCCCCGTGGCGACCCAGTGCGTCAAACATGTGCTGCGCGAACGATATACAGGCCTGCTGCCAGGGCATCGCGGTCAGCGCGTCCGCGGCCAGGCCGGCCTCACCGAGCATGCGGTCGACCATCGCGGCCACCAATTCCGATCGGTTGGCGAAGTGACGGTACAGCGTGGCGGTGCCCGACCCCAGGCGCTGCGCCAGGGAGCGCATGGACAGCGCGTCGACTCCGTGCTCGTCGACGAGTCCAAGCGCCGCGGTCAGGATGCGGTCCGGCGGTAGGGCCGGGCGCCCGCGGGAGCGACGCGGGGGCTGCTCGTGCGGCTGTCCGGCGGTCAGTTGACACCCCTTCCATTTATGACGACACTGTAGCCATTAATTACGATCCGGATCAAGCCCTTGCTAGCTAGGACCTTTCGCCATGCTCCTTCCCCTGGCCCCGGAGCCGTACCAGGCTCCCACCGACCGTGACATGCTCCCTTCGGAGCGCCGCCAATTCGTCCGCACGCATCGAACTTGCGTGTTCGGTTACCGCCGTCGCAATGACGGCCCGGGCATGTCGATCGTCTACTACATCCCGACCGACGCCGACGAGCTCCTGGTGTCCACCATGGCCGGCCGTGGCAAGGCCCGCGTCGTCGAACGCGACGGGAAGGTCAGCCTGTGCGTCCTCGACGAACGCTGGCCGTTCAGCTATCTGCAGGTGTACGCGGACGCAACACTCGACGACGACCGTGACCTCGCCGTCGACGTCATGATGGCGGTCGCCGGAAGAATGTCGGGCCAACCGCTGCCCGACGACGCACGCGCGTCCGTCGAAGAGATGTGCGACCGGGAGAACCGGGTCGTCATCCGCTGCCGGCCGTACTCCAGCTTCGCAACACCGCCGCGCCACCTGCACCGCAACGACGAGGTCGACCAGTTGACCCACTGGGCGTCCGGTGTGGTCGCATGGGACGCCGCGGATCCCGCGACCGATTGATCGCTACTGGCCCGCGTAGCGATCGCGCAGCTTGGCCAGCGTCGCCTCGATGCCTTCCGCGTTGGCTTTGCGGAAACCCATCAGCTCGTAGTACTTCAGCGCGTTCTTGATCGCGCCGGCTTCGCGGTAGTCGAACGTCTCGGTGACCCGCGTCCTCGTCGGTGACAGCGACTCGAATTGCCAGCGCCAGCGGTGTCCCACGGGATGGCGCCATTCGATCAGCTCGTCCGGTTTGAGGGCCGTCACCCTGCTGGTGATGCGGTATGGCACGCCATACATCTTCATCTTCGTCGAAAACTTCGACCCCACAACCATTTCCGCCGGAACACTGATGTTGTCGCCGACCGTGCCCGATCCGTCCAGTTCGTGGTGGCGCCGCGGATCGACGGCCATCGCGTACAGCTCGGCGGCCGGCGCGTCCACTTCGACCGAGCGGCTCACCTGGCGGGGACCCGCGTCGACAACGTTGACGGTCATGACGGTCTCCTTCCGGGTATCCGGCAGCGCGAGGTCGACGCTACGCTTCGCCGGATTGAACTTTTACAACTGTTCGAACAACGACGTTCAGCGGGGAGGGTTCGGTGACCCAGTCGATTCCGGGAAGGGTGGCGCTGGTCACCGGCGCCGCGCGGGGACAAGGGCGGGCGCACGCGGTGCGGCTCAGCGCCGAAGGCGCCGACATCATCGCGGTCGATATCGCCGGGCCGTTGCCACCCAGCGTTCCCTACGATTCGCCCACACCCGACGATCTGGCCGAGACGGCACGACAGGTGACGGCCAACGGTCGAAAGGTCGTCACTTCGGCGGTCGACATCCGCGACCTCGACGCGCTGACGGCCGCCGTCGACGCGGCCGTCGGCGAGCTGGGCCGCCTGGACATCATCGTCGCCAACGCGGGAATCTGCAGTCCCGCACCGTGGGACCGGATCACCCCGCAAGCGTTCCGCGACACCATCGACACCAACGTGGTCGGCACCTGGAACACCGTGATGGCCGGCGCTCGCTACCCACACCTGCGGGGCATGCACAAACCGCTGCTGCCCGACGGAATCGCCCAGCCCGAGGACATTGCCGACGCGGTCGCGTGGCTCGTCTCGGACCAATCCCGATTGGTGACCGCCAGCCAGGTGTCGGTCGACATCGGCGTCGGCTACGTCTGACCCGTTGCCGCTATCGGTCGCGGTCAATATAGTGCCTGGCCGTGCGGGTTCTACGGTTTCTCTGGCAACGCGTGTTGGCGTTCGACCGGCTCGGCTCGCGCATCCCCCAGCTGATCCAGATATGGCTGATGGAGTTCTTCGTCGTGATGCCGTTGACGTTCTTCGTCGGCAAGGTAATCGACATCCACGGCGCGTTCGGGGTGCCCGGCACCGGCGAACCACTCGACGGCACCTTCTGGGGAGCGCTCGCCGTATCGCTGTTCTTCGGGTTCTTCTTCGTCCGCTCGCTGGTCAGGCCCCGGGTGGTGCAGGGGACGTGGACGCCGACGGTGCACGCCGACATCGGACCGATGACCGTCTACGGCGGCAACCGCGCCTGGCGGGTGACCTACCCGTACCTGACCAGTCACCCGTCCTACGCGCTGCTGTTGCTGATCACCGCCCCGATCCCCGCCGTGATGTTCGCGGCGACCACCAACCAGGGCGACAGCACCTTCTATTGGCGGGTGTGCGGCATCGTCGGCCTGATCATCATCGCCTGCATGGCGCTGGCGCGGGTATTGGCCTGGTACGTCTTCAAATTCGGTCGCCGCGAGCTCGATGTGCAGGTGCGCGGACTGCCGATCTCACCGCGGCGACTCGGCTGGGAGATCGCCTGGAAGCCGGTCCTCGTGCTGGTGTTGATGATGTACGCCATCGTCTGCCTGCCGCTGGGCGGGTTGTGGTTGAAGGAAAAGCGCACGATCGCCCGCCTGCCCCTGGTCACCGTCGCCGATGCGCAACATCCCGGCGAGTATCGGCGGCTGAAGGGCACCGTGGCCTCGACGCCCGTCTATTGGGCGCCGCGCGGCCTTGGCCGCGGCGGCAACAACTACGCGGGGGCGGGTGTGCTGGTCGACCTGAGCACCGGTGGCGAGGCGCTGCTGCTCGCTGAGTCGATGGCCGTGCCCGACTTCAAGGGCATGATGGCCGACGTTCGCGATGGCGAACTCACCGCGACGGGCAAAGTGGTCGACGCCGTCACGCCCGATCAGCGCAAGTACTACGGCTTCGAAGAGGGCGCGTTTCCCCCGCCGCCTTCCACGGGCCGCGTCGTGCTGCTGCTGTCCGAGCCGTAACCGGCGGCGCCAGGATAAGCCGGCGCCCGTATAAAGGAGTGTCATGGCGACCAACGAGTACCGCGTCAGTGGGATGACGTGCGGGCACTGCGAGGCCGCCGTCAAGGACGAGGTGGGCCGGATCCCCGGTGTCGACAGCGTGGACGTCGACGCGGGCACCGGCAGGCTCGTCGTCCGGAGTTCCCTTCCCGTCGACGCCGGCGCGGTGCTGCGCGCGGTCGACGAGGCCGGCTATCAGGCGGTCCTGGTCGCGTGACGGCGGACGCTAACACGGTCATCAACGTCGAGCTGGAAATCGGGGGGATGACCTGCGGCTCGTGCGCGGCGCGCATCGAGAAGAAATTGAACCGGCTCGACGGCGTCACCGCGCAGGTCAACTACGCCACCGAAAAGGCCGCCGTCACGCTGCCCCTGGGGTACGACGCCCGGGAGCTGATCGCGGCGGTCGAGAAGGCCGGCTTCACCGCGGCGCTCCCGCGACCGGAACCCGCCGCCGAAGCGCGGGGGCCGGCCGACGACGGCGAGCTGGCGGCGCTGCGCACCCGCCTGGTCGCCGCGGTCGTTCTGGCCGTCCCGGTGATCGCGATGGCGATGCTGCCGGCCCTGCAGTTCCGCGACTGGCGATGGGTGTCGCTGGCGCTCGCCGCCCCGGTCGTCGCTTGGGCGGGCCGCCCGATTCACGCGGGCGCGTGGGCGAGCCTCAGGCACGGCACCGCCACGATGGACACGCTCGTTTCCGTCGGGACGCTGTCGGCCTTCCTCGGCTCCCTGTACGCCCTGACGCTCGGGACGGGACACGTCTACCTCGAGGTGGCCGCGGGCGTCACCATGTTCGTCCTGACCGGCCGCTACTTCGAGAAGCGCGCCAAGCGGCGCGCGGGCGCGGCGCTGCGCGCCCTGCTCCGGCTCGGCGCCAAGGACGTCGCGGTGCTGCGGGACGGGGCCGAGACCCGTCTACCGGTCGACCAGCTGGCGGTGGGCGACGTGTTCGTGGTGCGCCCCGGCGAAAAGATCGCGACCGACGGGATCGTCGTCTCGGGATCCTCCGCCGTCGATGCCGCGATGCTCACCGGTGAGTCCGTCCCCGTCGAGGTCGGCGAGGGCGACGCCGTCACCGGCGCCACCGTGAACGCCGGGGGGCGTCTGGTTGTGCGCGCCACCCGCGTGGGCGACGACACCCAGCTGGCGCAGATGGCCAGGCTCGTCGAAGCGGCGCAATCGGGCAAGGCCAGGGCGCAACGGCTCGCGGACCGCGTCTCGGGCGTGTTCGTCCCGGCCGTCATGGTCCTCGCGGTGGCCACCCTCGCGGCATGGCTGGCCCGGGGCGCTTCCGTCGCCTCGGCGGTGACGGCCGCGCTCGCGGTGCTCATCATCGCCTGCCCGTGCGCGCTCGGGTTGGCGACGCCGACGGCGTTGTTGGTCGGCGCCGGCCGGGCGGCGCAGCTCGGCGTGCTCATCAAGGGACCCGAGGTGTTGGAGGCGACCCGCAAGGTCGACACCATCGTGCTCGACAAGACCGGCACCGTCACCACCGGCAGGATGACCCTCGTCGATGTGATCGCCGGGCCGCACGCGGACCGCGAAACGCTGCTGCGCTTCGCCGGGGCCGTGGAAGACGCATCCGAGCATCCCGTCGCGCAGGCGATCACCAACGCCGCCAAGGCGGAGCCCGGCGCCCTGCCCGCCGCCCGCGACTTCGTGGCGGTGAGTGGGCAGGGCGCGCACGGGGTCGTCGACGGCCACGCCGTCGTCGTCGGGCGCGAGGGCCTGCTGGCCGACCGGGCGCAGCATCTCGACGCAGAATTGTCGGCGGCCAAAGCCCGCGCCGAGGCCGCGGGGAAGATCGCCGTCGCCATCGGGTGGGACGGCCGCGCGCGGGGGATCCTGGTGGTCGCCGACGCCGTCAGACCTACCAGCGCCGAGGCGATCCGGCGGTTCAAGACCCTGGGACTGACCCCGGTGCTGCTGACCGGTGACGACGACCGCGTCGCCAAGCGCGTCGCCGACCAGGTCGGCATCGCGCACGTCGTAGCCGGGGTGACACCGGCCGGCAAGGTGGCCGCCGTCGAGCGCCTGCAATCCGAGGGCAGGGTCGTCGCGATGGTCGGCGACGGCGTCAACGACGCCGCGGCCCTGGCCCGCGCCGATCTGGGGCTCGCCATGGGCACGGGCACCGACGTGGCGATCGAAGCCGCGGATCTGACCCTGGTGCGCGGCGACCTGTGCGCCGCGGTGGACGCGATCCGCCTCTCCCGGCGGACCCTGCGCACGATCAAGACGAACCTGTTCTGGGCCTTCGGCTACAACGTGGCCGCGATCCCGTTGGCGGCGCTCGGGCTGCTCAATCCGATGCTGGCGGGTGCCGCGATGGCGTTCTCCAGCGCGTTCGTCGTCGGCAACAGCCTGCGACTGCGCGCCTTCGCGGGGACGATGCGTGCCGATCCTGTGGGATAGTTGATCTGGCCTACCGCGTCCTCAAGCCTGGCCGGTGGGCTATTCGCAAAGAGATTTGATTTAGCGAAGGTCACCGCCGTTGCCCCAATTCGTCGAACAGCTGTCCTTGCTGCGTGGCTGGCTGCCGGTGGCGGTGCAGGCGCTGGCGCTGCTGATCGTCGTCGGCGCGATCGGGGTGACGAGGCGCCGTTGGCGCGGCTGGGCGCTTCCGGTGGCGCTGGGCGTCGCGGGCCTGGTCACGGCGCTGTCGTACTGGTACATCACGTCGATCGGTGTGGCCGGTGACCCGGCCCCGGTGGCGCTCTGGCTGTGGATCGCGATGAGTGGGCTCGCGGTCGCGGTGCTGGCGCTGGGATGGCCGGGCGCGCGCTGGTGGCGTCGGGGCCTGGCGGTGGTTTCGATCCCGCTCTGCGCGCTGTGCGCGGCCCTGGCGTTGAACGGCTGGGTCGGCTACTTCCCCACCGTGGCGGCCGCGTGGGATCAGCTGACGTCGCAGCCCCTGCCCGATCAAATCGATCGGCTGAGGGTCACCGCGATGCAGCTCGAGGGCACCAAACCGGCCAAGGGCGTCGTGGTGCCCGTGACGATCGGCGCCGACGCGTCGCACTTCCCCCACCGCCAGGAACTGGTGTATCTGCCCCCGGCGTGGTTCAACAGCAATCCGCCGCCGCGGTTGCCGGCGGTGATGATGATCAGCTCCGCGTTCAACACCCCCGCCGACTGGCTGCGCCCCGGCGGCGCGTTCACCGCCATCGACGACTTCGCCGCGCAGCATCACGGGTTCGCCCCGGTGCTGGTGTTCGTCGATCCCACCGGCACGTTCGACAACGACACCGAATGCGTCAACGGCGCCCGCGGCAACGCTGCCGATCACCTGACCAAGGACGTGGCGCCCTTCGTCGTCTCGAACTTCGGGGTGAGCGCCGACCGGGCCAACTGGGGCGTCGCCGGGTGGTCGATGGGCGGTACCTGCGCGGTCGACCTGGCCGTCATGCATCCGGAGCTGTTCAGCGCGTTCGTCGACATCGCCGGCGACCGCAGCCCCAGCGTCGGCACGAAGGACCAAACCATCGGCCGATTATTCGGCGGCGACAGCGCCGCCTGGGCCGCCTTCGACCCCACCACCGTCATGACCCGCCACGGGCACTACACCGGGCTGTCGGGGTGGTTCGACGTTCCCTCGTCGCCCGGCCCGCACGCCGTCGCCGAGGAAGCCAACTCGGCGATCGCCGCTCCCAGCGCCGATCCCGCCGCCAACCCGGAAGGCCAGGACGCGGCCGCCAACGCGCTGTGCGACGTCGCCACCGCCAACGGGATCACCTGCGCGGTGGTCACCCAGCCGGGCAGGCACGACTGGCCGTTCGCCGCCCAGGCGTTCGCCGCGTCGTTGCCGTGGCTGGCCGGGACGCTGGGGACCCCCGGCGCCGAGCCCGTCGCATTGCCGCAGCGCGGCGGCGCGCCTCATTGACGCCGGCCGCGAGGGACCGTTACCTTTTCGAGGCTGAATTCACAGCTGACCCTCCTGTAACGAACCCGGCATATCGAAACCGGCACTGGTACCGTTCGCTGCTGTGGCGGCGGAGTTTGGCAACACCGGGGCCCGGGGTACCGGGTCGCGGGTGCCGACTTCGCACCGCAAAAGACCCACGAGGAACCGGGGCACACTCCTCATTCCGCCCTTTGGGACTGGCGCGGCACCGGAGCTGAACCGACGCCGCTTCCTCGGGGCGCTGGCCGCGGCCACCGTCGCCGGCGTCGGCGCGGCTCGCCTGGTGGTCGACCCGCAGCCCCGGACATTCGCCCAGACGCCGCCGGCGAACGTGGCAACCTCCGGTCCGACGGCGCCGTCCGCCCTGTTGCCGCCCCCGCCGCTGAGCGCCCGCATCCCGCTGCCCGGCGGCGGTGCCCTGACCAAGATCCCCGGGGAAGGCGACCTGCTCGCGCTGACCGTCGACGACGGCGTCAACAGCCAAGTGGTGCGCGCCTACACGCAGTTCGCCAAGGACACCGGTATCCGGCTGACGTTCTTCGTCAACGGGGTTTACGACTCCTGGACCGAAAACGTGGACCTGCTCCGGCCACTGGTCGAATCCGGTCAGATCCAATTGGGCAACCACACCTGGTCACACCCGGACCTGACCACCCTGCCCAAGGACCAGATCGCCCAGCAGCTCACCCGCAACGACCAATTTTTGAAGAAGACCTACGGCATCGGCGCGAAACCGTACTGGCGGCCGCCGTACGCCAAGCGCAACGCCGCCGTCGACGCCGTCGCCGCCGACCTCGGCTACACCGTCCCCACCTTGTGGTCGGGGTCGCTGTCGGATTCCACGCTGATCCACGAGGACTACATCGTGAAGATGGCCGATCAATACTTCACCCCGCAGTCCATCGTCATCGGCCACCTGAACCACCCGCCGGTCACGCACGTGTACCCGCAGCTCGTCGACATCATCCGCGACCGGGACCTGCGCACGGTCACCCTCAACGACATCTTTCTCAAAACGCCGTAGCGGTGGAGGCCCCCGATCGCGCGCGGAGGCGGCCGCGGTGCCGCGGGGGCGCTTCGGGCTGCTGGTTCGGTGTGGGTTGCCGTTGGCCGTGCGGATGGCGCCGTTCGGCTCCTAGCGGGCCATGGCGGCAAGGCGCTCGTCGAGCGTGGCGTGAAAGTGCCCGATCGCGCTCTCGTGCCGGCCAAACTCCACGAATTCGTTTGCGCCCGCGTGTAATCCGCGCTGCACACCTTCGGACATCTGGTTGTCTTCGGCGAGACCCTGTTCGATGAAGCTGCCTGCGCCCACCAGTTTCGCGGACGGGTCGGAAGAAGCGCGCTCGGCAACTTCAGGTTTCACCATCGAGTAGGTGCTCACCGTCGTGTGGCACACGTCCACCGGGTCGATCGCCACTACGGAGACCACATCGGGGAAGGTCGCCACCATGACGTTGGGGAACAACTGGTAGACGTAGGTGACCCGCGCGTCGACGTTCCAGCTCGATTCTGGACGGTCGCGGAGCCGTTCGATATTGCGGTACGGGAATGTGAGTCGGCTGTTCGGCCCGAATATTTCGACGACATTGAGGTCGTCGTATTGCACCGGGAAGAATGTGTCTCGATGCGTCGAGCGCAGGTGATAGCCCTCCAGGAACTGTTCGACAAGCACCTTCCAGTTCATCGCGCGCACAGTCGAATCCACATACACGAGCCGCTGCGCCGGCAGCAATTTGTCGCGCCATGGGCTTCCGTCGGTCAGCGCGGCCATCGAGTCGGCGTCGCCGAGGCCCGGCGGGTCGAGCGGATCGATCACGATCAGCCCGTCCACCTCGCGGCTGGGGACCTCGACCAGGCCCCGGCCCGCCGCGTCCAGGCCGGGGAATGCCTCGGGGTGCGGGACGTGCGCGAGCGAGCCGTCCAGGCGGTACGTCCAGCCGTGGTAGCGGCACACCAAAGCGTGCGAGCAGCCGGGTTGCTCGACCAGGGCGAAACCGCGGTGTCGGCACGCGTTGCGGAACACCCGCGCCCGATGATCGTGTCCGCGCACCGCGAAGAGGGGCACGCCGAAGGCGGTCCGCTCGACGTGGTCACCCGGGTTCGGGATCACCGCCGACGGCACGAAGACGCTCGGCATCGCGCGCAGCAACCGGAGTTCGTCGGCGAATCGGCTTGGGCTCAGATAGTTTTCGACCGGCTCGCGCCAGGCGTCACCCTCGTCGGTGGTACCGGCGTCGATATGGGCGAGGACGCGCCGGACGATCTCCACATCGTCGGCGAGCACCGACTTGGTCGGCAAGCTCATGCGTGTCAGTATCACACTTTGAATGTCACGCGTCAATGATTTGGTGATACCGTTGTCAGCCGTGCCCGCCCAGCCTCGATCCCCAGCCGACGACCTGATCGACAGCCGGCCGCTGAGCGCGCGCTCTGTGCTGGCGTCGGCGTTGCTGGGATCCGACCGGGGGCGGCTCACGGTGGCGGAACTGGTGGCGGTCGCCTCGCTATTCGGCATCAGCCCCGGCGCCGCCCGCACGTGCCTGTGGCGGATGGTGTCCACCGGCGAACTGACCGCCGACGACGGCAGTTACGCGCTCGCGGGCCGACTGTCGGAGCGCCGCGCGCGGGTCGACGACGCGGCCCGGATCGACGACGCGGCCGCCCACCGGTGGGACGGAACGTGGGAACTCGCGATCGTCTCGCTGGAGCGCAGATCGGCGACCGACCGCCTGGAGTTGCGAAAGGCCGCGACGGCCCTGCACCTGGCCGAGCTTCGCGAGGGCGTCTGGGTGCGTCCGGATAACCTTGACCCGCAACGGTTTCCGACATTGGCCGCCGTCTTGGACCAGCAGTGCACGCGATTTCACGGGGCCGCCACCGACATCACGGCCGCGCACGTGCGATCGCTGTTTTCCCTCGACGAGTGGGCCGAAGACGCCCGGGCGCTCATCGACGCCATGGACGCCGCGCTCGACGCGGACCAACGCGACGATTCGACCGAAAGCTTCACCTATGAGTTCGCGCTGTCGATCGCGGTGGTGCGCCATCTTCAGCTCGACCCGCTGCTGCCGGCCGAATTCACCCGCGACCGTTGGCCGGGCCAGGCGTTGCGCGGCGGCTACCGGCGTTTCGATCGCGCGTTCAAGCGGCGGATGAACGGCGCGTTTCGCCGGCCGTAGTCGACCTACAGGTTGTCGACGATGTCTTTCGCCTCCCGCAATCCCGCGCCGGTCAGCTTTTGATACAGCTTGATCGCGGCGATGGCGTTGCCGGAGCGGGCGAGGGCGACGACTTCGGAGGGCACACCGTTCTCGAGTACACCCGATGTGGCGCCCACGTCGCTGCCGAACGTCGGGCACGGGACCCCGAGCCGATCCGACAGCAGGCGCACCTGCTGTTCGAGCAGCGCGAGGCGGCGGTAGATATGGGGATCTTCCATCACCCGATGATTATGCCCGGTGGGTGATCGTTGGCCGGTCGAGTTCGTTGACGACGGTCGTCACCCAGCGCCGCACGTGCGTCGGGCTGCGCCAGTCGCCGGCGCTTTTCTTGGCCATCGCACTGGCCGGGAAACCCTTTGCATCCGGTTCCAGCCGACCACCGAAGGTCGCGTGACCGCGGGCACCCACACGGCGCATCAACTTCGTGACCTGCGTAGTGGCTGGGATGTCGCGCTTTTCGGCCGAGTCGTCCAAGGGGCCGCTGCTGACGAGCCATACGGGCAGCTCACCCAACGCCGAGGCATTCTTGCGCACGAACCGTCGCGCGTCGCGGTGCCACCTGTTGGCGTACAGCGCGCCGGCGACGATCACCGCATCGAAGCCGCCGAGTCCATCGACGTCCTTGGCCGCGTTCACGACAGCCTCGGACCCCGCCTCGGTCAGCGCGTCGCCGATCATCGCGGCCAGCCCCGCGGTGCCGCCCCGCTTGGATCCGTAAACCACCAGAACGCGCATCAGCGGCTCCTGTCTATCGCCGCCGCCTCGGCGTCGGTCTGGATCGCGCTAAGGGTCGCGCGCATGATGTGTTTGACGAATGGCCGGATCAGCCACCAGTAGCGCATGAAACGTCGGCGTGAATCCGGATCGGTTGTGACCGTCCGGCATTGGTAGCTGAGCAGCGTGTGGCTTTCGCCGTAGGGTGCCATCGAGAAGTTCGCGGCGATCTTTCCCCATCCGGGTTCGGCGAAGCCGGCGAAATCCGCGGGCGCCACATCATGCCATTCGATGACCGGCCGCCAGAACTTTCCCACTGCACCGAATGCGATCTCGCGGTTCGGTTGTTCGCCAAGGGGAAGCCAGCCCGGTAGGTCGACCTCACTCACCACCAGCTGCGGTGGCGCCGGGACGGACTTGCCCAGCATCCGCTCCGGCAACGCGCGGATCCACATCGACGCCGCCAGCAGCGGTGTGCGGACGGTGAGCAGGTCCAGCGACCTGGCGGCCTGAAAGGTGGTCGCCGGGTCGGCAGCCACCACTGCGTGCTCGGCGATCATGGCGTCGAATGTGGGCGCCGCGGATTCGATCAGCATTCGGTCCGCGCCAATCGTTGTTGCCATGGTGTGATCGTCGATTCGACGGTCGGGCGATCCTAGGGTCACTAGTCCCGATTCCCAGGGACGCTCGGCACAACCGACGGGCTCAACCCGGGAGCCGGTCAGATCCAGCGCGCGCCGACCTTTCGCCGCACCGGTATCACGGCACCCGGCATTCGGTCGCCATCTGGGGAGTGATCACGATATATGCGGCCCTCGACTGCAAGTAGTACCGCATTCGCAGCGGCCATAGCCGCATGTGGCTCAGCTCTACCGCCGCGAATTGTGGCTGAAGGTAGTAGAGCCAAGCCAGCCGGGCGATCACCGCCGGCGGCGGTGCGCCACGGACGGATCGGGCGTGGCCGCGGACCAGCAGCCGATTGCCGTCGTCCGCGCTTTCGCCACCGAGCAGGAGGGCCACCTGTGGGACGGCGGCGACGTTGCGCACCGTCCAGGACGACGCCGACGTCGTCCCATAGATGCGGCCGCGATGGGCGACGAACCACAGCGGCACCGCGAACGCCGTGCCCTTCTCGGACCGGCTGGCAAGGATCATCACCCGCGAATTGCGAAGCGCCGCTTCCAGTTTCGGCGACCCGAAAGGCTGAGTGTCCTGCGAGTCGCCAACCGAAAACGATGGCGGTCGGGGAGGCGGGCCGGCCGGCGGGGTCGGTACGTCGCGCAGCGCGCCGTAGTCCCAGGCCACCACCCGCTTGGGCGCGACGCGATAAGTGCACGGGCCCACCGCCTCGGCGATCCCTCGCACGGTCAGCGAGCGCAGCCGGAACCACTGCGGCCCGTCGTCGGCGACCACCACGACATTGCGGCCGGCAAGGTCCGGACCGCCCTCCGGCACCCGCACGACGCGCGGCGAGGCCGCAGGGTCGGCGGGCTCTTCGAGCGCCACACTCACCGGCAATACGGCGATTTCGTCGTCACCGAACGTGGCCAGCGCCGCGCGTGGGGGAGAAAGCGCCAGGTCGGCGACCGCGGCCACCTCGACATCACGAGTTATCACCGGCGGCGGTCTCCGATCATGTCAGCTGGCGGGCAAAATGTTCTGGTTGATGTGGAACACGTTGCCCGGATCGTATTGCGCCTTGATCTCGCTGAGCCGCTGGTAATTCGGGCCGTAGGTGGCGCGGACGCGGTCTTGGCCCTCGTCCATCATGAAGTTGACGTAGGCGCCCCCGGCCGAGTACGGGTGGATGGCTTCCCAGTACTCCTTCGACCAGCGCTTCAACGCCCCGGCGTTGGCCGGGTCCGGGTCGACGCCCGCAATGACCTGTGAGAAGTTCACGTCCCGGTAGGCCCAGGGTGTGTCGGTAGGGCCGACCCGGTGCACCGCGCCATCGATCGGGTAGAGGTGCATCGTGGAGTGCATCGTCGGCAGCTCCTCGGTGAAGCGGGCGTGGGCCGCGACGGCGGCGTCGGGGATCGTGCGGATGAAGTCGCCGCGCCAATACCACTGCAGCCCTTTGGGATACAGGGCATCGAAGGTGGAGTTCAGCGCGGGATAGGGCGCCGCCATGAGGCCCTCGAAGGCCGGCCGCATCTGCCGGACCGGCGCGAACGCCTCGTCGGCCCCGCCGGGATCGCCGGTGTAGCACCAGATCACCGCGCACGCCTTCTGCAGGTGGAACGCCTCGGGGAACGGCGGCGCCGGCGGGACGGTCATGGTCGCGAAGAACCCGTAGAGGTCCTCGTCCTGGGCGGGCAGAAAGTCCCGGTACCAGCTGAGGATGTCGGCGGTGGCCGATGCGGGCCACGCCGTGGGGCCGCACAGCACGGTGTGCTCCCGGTGCAGCCGGAACGTGAACGAGCTGACCACGCCAAAGTTTCCGCCGCCGCCGCGCAGCGCCCAGAACAGGTCGGGGTGCGCGGATTCCGACGCCGTCACCACCCGGCCGTCGGCCAGCACGACCTCGGCCTCCAGCAGGTTGTCGATGGTCAGGCCATATTTGCGGGTCAGGTAGCCGTGGCCGCCGCCCAGGGTCAGCCCACCGACGCCGGTGCTCGAGATGATGCCCGACGGCGTCGCCAGGCCGTGCGCGTAGGTCGCGGCGTCCACCTGCGCCCACGTCGCCCCGCCCTGGACGCGGGCGATCCGCCGGTCCGGGTCCACGTGGACGCGGTTCATCGGCGACAGGTCGATGACGAGACCGCCCTCGACGCAACCGAATCCGGGACCGTTGTGGCCACCCCCGCGGACGGCGACCTCGAGATTCGACACCCGCGCGAACTCGAGGGCACCGACGATGTCGCCGGTGGTTCCGCAGCGCACGATCACCGCGGGTCGCTTGTCGATCATGGCGTTGTGCAGCGCACGGGCCTCGTCGTAGCCGGCGTCGTGGGGCAGGATCACCTGTGCCCCGAACCGGCCGCGGAGTTCGTCGGTTGCGGTTGTCACGCTCATCGCCCGCACCTCCTTGTTTGCTCGGAAGTCTGGATACCGAGACGCTACGAGGGGAGGAGGCCGTGCGTCATGACCACAACAGAGCATTTCCGAGGTACTTCACGATAGTCACATTTGACTATCGACCCACCAACACCGACGCGGTTACGTTGTTTGCATGGCGCAGTGGGTGCCGCCACCGCTTCCGGCAGAACTGGTGGCACGCCGTCGCGGCCCGCTCGTGGGTCGCGACGCGGAACTTGCGGCGTTCGAGCGCGCCTGGGAGCGGGTCGAGGCCGGCAACCGCCAGGCGGTGTTCATCGGCGGTGAACCCGGGGCGGGCAAGACGCGCCTGGCCGCCGAGGTGGCCGGAACGCTGGGCGACCACGACGTTACGGTGCTGGTCGGCCGCTCGACGGCCGACGAGGACGTGCCATACGCACCATTCGCCGAGGCGCTCGATCGCCTGCTGAACGCTGTTCCATCCGGTTCGATCGCCGACGCGCTGACCGACGCCGGGCCGCAGCTGCGGCGGCTGTCGACGCAGGTGGACCGGCATTTGCCCGATGCCGGGCCGGTGATGGACGTCGGGTCTCCCCGGCAGGCGCTTTTCGACGCCTTGACCGCTTTCCTGCGCCGCCTGGCCGTCGACCGCCCGATCGCGTTTATCCTCGACGACCTGCATTGGGCGCAGCTGCCCACCCTCGCGATGCTCGAACACGTTCTGATCGCGTGTGCCGATGTCCGCATGCTCGTCGTGTCGACGTTCCGCACGACCGAACCGGACCGCTCGGACGAGCTCACCACCCGACTGGCCGAACTGCACCGCTTCGACGGGGTTCGACGCCTGGATCTCGCGGGCCTCGACACCGAGGCGATCGCCGAGTTCGTGAGCCGGACCCAGCAGGTGGCTCCCGCCTCGGCGCGCACGACCGCGGCCTTGCTGCGTGACAAGACCGGCGGCAACCCGTTCTTCCTGACCGAACTGGTCAATGACCTGGAAATCCGCGGCGGGCTGGCCACCTTGGGCGCGCAGCAGCCCGTTCCGGCATCGATCGGGGATGCCATCGGCCGCCGCCTTGCCGGCCTGGGAGCCGCCGTTCGCGGCGTCATCGAACAGGCGGCGGTGCTCGGCGAGACGTTCGACCTGCCCGCGCTCATCGCCGCCAGCGAGACCGATCTGGCCGCGACGCTGGCGGCGGTCGATTCGGCCGAGGGCGTCGGGCTGATCCGGCCGGTTCGCGATTCCGACGGCGAATTCTCGTTCATCCACGCGCTCACCCGCGAGGCCGTGGTCAGCGGGATGGCGGCGTCGCGGCTGCGGATCATGCACGCACGGGCGGGTGAAGCGCTCGAGGATCGGGCGGACCCATCGGTTGTACCCCGCCTGGCGAACCACTACCTGCGGGCGCACGTGCTGGGCTACCACGAGCAGGCGTTGCGCTACGCGCACCAGGCGGCCCGGATGGCCGAGCACAGCATGGCGTATGAGGATGCCGCGAGGTGGTTCGAGCGGGCGGCGTCGCTGCCCGAGCTGAGCCGTGCGGATCGGGCGAGGCTGGATCTCGACGCGGCCGCCAACCACGTGCGCGCCGGCGATTTCGCGCGGTCGCGGGCGATCTACGAACGTCTTAGCGCGATGGACGATCCGCTGATCCGGCTGGGGGCGGCCGTCGGCTACGAGGAAGCGAATTGGCGTCGCGGGCAGTCCGACTCGACTGCGGCCGACCTACTGGCGGCGGCGTTGGAATCCTGCGGGTTGACTACCGATGACCTCCGCTACATCCAGGCACTCGGCAGTTTTGGGCGAGCGCTCGCCTTCGCCGGCGAGGCGGCGCGGGCCCGCGAAGTCGGCAACAACGCCATCGACTGCGCACGGGCCGCCGGTGATCCGGCGGTGCTGATGCACGCCCTGAAGGCCAGCCTGTGGCACGGACTCACCCCGGAGCTGTGCGAAATCCAGGCGGAGCGTTCGGCCGAGGTATCCCGGATGGCGTTGGAGCGCCGTAACTACGAGGTGTTGGGGGCGTCCTCGCACTTTCGCGCCATGGTCAGCTATCTTGCCGGCCGCCCCGACGACCTGGCCGCGTCGACGGCGGACATGCGACGAGCGGGCGAAGCCATCGGGCAACCCGTCTTCGGCTTCGTCGGCGCGTGCGTCGAGCAGGCGCTGGCCTATCTGCGCGGCGACTTCACCGGCGCCGAACGATGGGCCGACATCGCTTTGCGCACAGGTGATTTGTTCGACGCGGACGACACGCAGGGCTCCAACGGGGTCCAGATGTTCATGATCCAACGCGAAACTTCAGACCTGAAGAAATTCGCCGAGTTCATCGACGGCACTGAGATGTTCGCCGGACGCTGGGTGCCCGGCCTGCTCGCCCTTTACACCGAGCTCAACTGCGAAGCGGGCATGACCCGTGCCCTCAATCATCTGCTCAACCGCAAAGTCGGCGATCGCACCGACGAGGCGCAGTGGCCGATGGAGCTGGTGTTCATGGTCGAGGCGGCGTTGGAGCTGGGCAACCGCGAGGCGCTGCATGCTCTGCGCCCGTACATATCGCGGTATGCCGGCAAGAACCTGGTCGCCGGCCAGTTCGTCGCCCTGTTCGGCAGCGCCGACCGGTACCTGGCACGCATCGCGGCGCTCGACGGCGACACCGCGGCAGCCGAGCGGCATTTCGCCGCGGCGCTCGAGATGGACCGCCGGATGGGCTCGGTGGTGCACGTCGGCGAGACGCTGGCCCGGCACGCGTTGTTCGCGGCGTCGCGCGGGCACACCGAGGAAGCCCGCCGGCTGGCCGACGAGGCGCGCGCCATCGCCACGTCGATCGGCCAAAACCGCGTCGTCGAGCTGGTGGATGCGGTGCTGGTGACGGGCCCGGACGGTTTGACGGACCGGGAGGTCGAGGTGCTGCGGCTGCTTGCCGAGGGGTTGAGCAATCGGGCGATCGGCGAACGCCTCTACATCAGCACCAACACGGCCGCCAACCACGTGCGCAACATCCTGATGAAAACGGGCGCCGCGAACCGCACCCAGGCGGCGATGTACGCCGCCGATCACGAACTGCTGGGTTGAGCGCCCTCAGATATCGGTGAGCCCACCGTCGGGCATGACGCGATCGCGCACCTCGACGATGACGTCGGCGGGTAGGCCCGCCCGCGCCGCCGCGGTCCTGATTGCCTCCGGTGAGGGTGCCTCGTACAGGCAGTAGGTCTTTCGCTTGTCCGCCGACAGGAACGAGTACATCCAGCGAACGCCCTCATGGTCGTTGATCCGATTGATGCCGTCGGCGACCTCGAAGCTCGGTTCCATTTCCTCGGCAAAGTTGCGCTCAACCATGAAGATGGGCACGGCGGACTCCTGTCATCGTCTTGGGTCGAACTTACGCCGTGTCAATCGCGCGCTGCGTCGACCTCGCTGGAGAGCAACACCTGCAGCGTGTCCCGCAGTTCGCCCAGCCGCTTGGGGCCCAGCAGCTGTTCCCACCGCTTCTCCAAAGCGATTGCGTTGGAACGCATCACGTGCAGCGCTTGGCGACCGCGCGACGTCAGCTCGATGATGCGGGCCCGGGCGTCGACGGGATCTGCCGCTCGGGTCACATAGCCGTGCCGCTCCAGGCCGGCGATCCCCTGGGCCACCGCCTGGCGACTCACGTTGAGCCGGTCGGCCAGATCCGACGCGTGCAGGCCGCCGGCCGCCAGCGGCACCAGCGCAACCGCCTGGGCCGGCCGGATGCCGTCGAGGCCGGCTGCGGCGAACGCCGCCCGCAAGCGGGGCGCCCCCGAGGCGGCCACCAAATTCACCAGCGCCGGGACGGTGGGCGTCCATTCGGCATCGGCAACACGTCGCATGCAGATGAGTGTGCCACTCCGGGCGCGTTTGACAAGATACTTGTCAAATATGGAAGTCGCTGCCACGATGGCTTCATGCGATCGCTGCGCGCTCGGGTGTTCGGTGTCTGTCTCGCTTCGGTTTTGGTCGTGATACTCGGCGGGTGCGTCGGCGGCGGCCACGCGTTGGGAACGCCCGGCTCCCAACCGATTCCGGTGGGGCAATCCACGCAATCCATCGACTCCGGCGGTGTCAGCAGAACCTTTCACCTGTACCGGCCGCAGGGATTGCCCGACGCGGCGCCGCTGGTCGTGATGCTGCACGGCGGCTTCGGCAACGGCGCGCAGGCCGAGCGGTCCTACAACTGGGACGCCGAGGCGGACAACGGGCATTTCCTGGTCGCCTACCCCGACGGCCTCAACCGCGCCTGGAATGCCGGGACCTGCTGCGGCGAACCGCAGCGCGTGAACACTGACGACGTCGGTTTCCTCACCGCGATGGTGGGGGCCATCGAGCAGGAGATTCCCATCGATCGCGCGCGCGTCTACGCCACCGGCATGTCGAACGGGGCGATGATGGCGTTGCGGCTGGGTTGCCAGAGCGACACCTTCGCCGCGATCGCTCCCGTCGCCGGCACGCTGCTCACCGACTGCTCCCAAGCGCGCCCGACGTCGGTGCTGCAGATTCACGGCACCGCCGACGACCGAGTGCCCTACAACGGCGGACCCGGAAAGGCCTTCGCCATCAACGGGAATCCACGCGTCGACGGCCCCTCGGTGGAGTCGGTCAACGCCACGTGGCGGTCCATCGACGGGTGCGGGCCCCCGACCTCGACGACCGCCGGCAGCGTGACCACGCAGACCGCCGGATGCCCCGACGGTCGCACCGTCGAATTGATCTCGGTGGCCGGCGCCGGCCACCAATGGCCCGGCGGCCAGCCCAGCCCGCTCGCGGAGCTCGCCGGCATCCCCGAACCGTCGACGGCGCTCAATGCCACCGCCACCATCTGGCAGTTCTTCACCCAGAGCCACCGCTGAGGCCGCCCGTCGCAGCCTTTGGAAAGGGGCCCAACCCCACCCGCTAGAGACGCTCGGTGCGCTCGTTAATTCGTGGTGTGAGTACGGCGTTCGAGCGCGCCAGCGATGTCGGTGGTGGACAGGACGAGCGCGGTCATGAATTCGATGAGCTGGCCTTGGCTCACATTGATCTGGTGTCGATACCACTGGGTGATCAGCTCCAAGAGGCCGCCAACAACCGTCAGCGCGGTCAGCATGACGTTATCGTCGCTTCCGGCGGCGTCGCCGAGTAGCGCCCGCACTTGCCCGACCACGATGCCGGTGAGGACCTCGATCACCTCGTGGCGTCGGCCGGCGAGTGCCTCGGCCGTTTGGAGCTCGATCAGTAAGCGCGATCGCCGCGGGTCCTCGGCAAGAAAGGCGAACGCGAACCCGAGCACGGCCCGAGCGCGGGCTTCCAGCTCGTGTGGTGAGTTCGCTACCGTCGCCATGATTCCCGTTAGCGCCTGCGCGAACTGGTCATCGAAGGTCGCGATCAGTAGCTCTTGGCAGTCGCGGAAACTTTCGTAGAAGTAGCGGTCGTTGAGACCTGCGCTCGCACTGATGGCCCGCACGCGCAGGTTGGTCACACCGTACTCGGCGATCGTGTCGAGGGCCGCCTCGATGAGTTGTTGGCGGCGCTGCTCACGCCGTTGCTCTGCGGTGAGACCGCGATGCACTGCCATAGCCCCGTTGAACCCTCCAATTTGGCGGCGGACTTGCGCACGCAACCCACTTTGGTGAAGTATTTCACCAAACGGGAGGTTGGTGAAGCTCTTCACCAAAATCATAGGGGGAACGGTGACGGCAACCGTTGAGGCGCCGCGTCGTGGTGGGCCGCGGCCTGAGCGCAGCGGTGAGTACAGTGCACGCCTTGCCGCGCTGGGCGGGTTCACCGTGCGGCACAAAGCCTTGGTGATCGGCGCGTGGGTCGGCGTGGCGGCGATCCTCGCCCTCGTGTTCCCGCAGCTGGAGACCGTCGTCCGCCAGCAATCGGTACAGCTGCTGCCCAACGACGTGGGTTCGTTTCAAGCGCTCGATCACATGACGGCGGCGTTCGGCGAGCGGGGCGCCAAGACCTCGATTGCCGTCGCGATGGAGGACCCGGCGGGGCTGACCCCGTCGGCGCGGCAGCGTTACGACGCGCTCGTGGCCGCACTGCGCGCCGACAAGGCGCACGTTCTGCTGGTACAGGATCTGCTTGCCGACCCGACCACCAGCAGCCACGCTGTCAGCAAAGACGGCAAAGCCTGGTTCCTGCCGATCGGAATCGCCGGCACACTCGGCGATCCCAAGGCGGCCGAATCGGTTGATGCCGTGCGCGCGAACGTATCCACCCAGTTCGCTCGGTCCTCGACGACCGCCTACGTCACCGGCCCGGCAGCGACCTTCCGTGATCAGATCGGGTCCGGCGAGCAGGAGCTGCTCGTCATCTCGGTCGCTACCGCTGCCCTCATCGCGCTCATCCTGCTGCTGGTCTATCGCTCGGTGGCCACCGCCCTGCTGCCGCTGTTAGTGATCGGCGCGAGCGTGGCCGTCGGCCGGGGCGTCCTCTCGGCACTGGGTGAACTCGGCGTGCCCGTTTCACAGTTCACCATCGCGTTCATGACCGCCGTTCTCTTGGGCGCCGGCACCGACTACAGCGTGTTCCTGATCAGCCGGTACCACGAGCATCGGCGACGCGGCAATGCCGCAGACCAGGCCATCGTCCACGCCTGCGGCAGCATCGGTCGCGTCATCTCGGCCTCAGCGGCCACGGTCGCATTGGCGTTGGCCTCCATGGTGTTCGCCCGCCTCAGCGCCTTCCAGGGGGTTGGCCCCGCCTGCGCCGTCGCGGTGCTGATCGGGTTCCTGGCCACCGTCACACTGCTGCCACCCCTGCTGGCGCTGGCGGCAAAACACGGCATCGCCGAGCCCCGCACCGACCTATCCCGTCGGTATTGGAATCGGATTGCCGTCATGGTGGTCCGGCGACCGACGCCGTTGCTGGCCGCCAGCCTGGTGGTGTTGCTTGCCCTGGCAGTCGTCGCGGTCACCATGACGATCAGCTACGACGACCGCAAAGGGCAACCTGCCGGCACCGCCAGCAATCACGGCTACCAGCTGTTAGATCGCCACTTCCCCAAAGACACTGTCATCAACGAATTCCTGCTCGTGCAATCCGGCACGGACATGCGAACGGCAAAAGCGCTCGCCGACCTCGATGCATTAGCGTCACGGGTCGCCCAGCTCCCCGGCATCACCCGCGTCTCCGGAGTCACCCGCCCGACCGGGAAGCGGCTCGATCAAGCGCAATTGTCGTGGCAGAACGGACAAATCGGCGACAAGATGGCTAGCGCGGCCGCCGACGGACAATCCCACAAAGACGACCTCGCCAAGCTCACTGCCGGAGCCGACCAACTCGCCGCAGGGCTGGGCCAGCTCGACACCACGCTGCGTCGCGCGCTTTCACCCCTGACCGCTCTTTTGAGCCGAGCCCAAAGCGGAGGCCAAAAGTTGGAGGGCGCCCGCCCCCTGCTGCAGCAACTCAACACCACCGCCCCCACCGTGGATCAAGCCATACACACCGGTGCGGGACTAGAGCCCTTGGCCCGACAAGCCGCCACCGCAATTGCGGCCATCGAGCCCCTCGTCGAAAGCCTCAACACCTCGCCCTGGTGCGCGACCACGCCGCAATGCGCGCAACTGCGCGACGAAACCCAGGTACTTGTCACGCTCCGCAACGGCGGATTCTTCGACCAAGTCGCCCGCCTCAGCGATCAGTTCGGCGAAAGCACCACGCTGGCCAGCACACTCACCGACATCCAAAACGCCGCCACCACTATGCACCAAACCCTCGGCGCGACAGGCGACCCCGCCGATCTCGTCGGCAGCATCCACCGTATGCAAGACGGCGTCAGCAGACTCGCCTCGGGCGCCCGAGCGCTGGCCACCGGCGTGCATGCCCTTGCCGACAGCAACATTCAACTGCTCAGCGGCATGAGCCAAGTCGCGACCCAGCTGCAGAACTCCGCGCGCGCCACGTCGGGATCAGACGCCGCCTCCGGCTTCTACCTACCCCCGACCACATTCGAGAATCGCCAATTCAGCGATCTAGCAAGTCAATTCATATCCGCCGACGGCCGCACCGCGCGATTCGCGATCACATCCTCATACGACCCGTACTCCGCTCAGGCGATGGACCTGAACCACAAAATCATCGATGCAGCGAACGCAGCCCGGCCCAACACCTCACTGGCCGGCACCGCCATTTCCATGGCCGGCTTCACCGCCGTCAATTCTGATCTCCAACACCTGTTGTTCGCGGACTTCAGCCGGCTCGCCAGCGCTACCCTCCTGATCGTCGGGGTCGTCTTGGTCCTGCTGCTGCGCGCCGTGATCGCCCCGCTCTACCTGCTGGGCACCGTCGTGTTGAACTACTTCGCCGCCCTCGGCCTGGGCGTGCTGGTCTTCCAGTACGGATTCGGCCACGCCATCGCGTGGCCCGTCCCGCTCCTGGCCTTCATCCTGCTAATCGCGGTCGGCGCCGACTACAACATGCTGGTCATCTCCCGCCTACGCGAAGAGTCCACCCAGAACATGCGCCTCGGCGTCTTGCGCACCGTCACGAGCACCGGCTCCGTCATCACCTCAGCGGGGCTGATCTTCGCCGCCAGCATGTTTGGGCTCATGATCGGATCGCTCGACATGATGATCCAGGCCGGATTCATCATCGGCTGCGGGCTGCTGCTGGACACCTTCGTCGTCCGTACGCTCACCGTCCCCGCAATCGCCACACTCCTAGGCGAGAGAAGTTGGTGGCCTCGCCGATGAGAAGCCGGGCTGTGAAGGAGTGGGCCCGGGCAGAGTCATCCGATTGTCCGCCTTCGTCCCAGACGTAAGAGTCTTTCGGCCGTCGTGCGTCGAGGACCCTTGCGGATACGCTCCCCGCATGCGAACTAGGCTGGCATCCGGGTTGTTTCGAGCCGCTGGCAAGCTCATTCTGATGCTGGGCTCCCTGGCGACGATATGGCTAGTAGTCAGTTATGCGCTCGCCAAGACCGTGCAGCACAATCCACAGCTGCGTCCCACGCTGCTCAAGCCGTACAACAAGCTGATCCTTCCGATCGCTGGCCGGCGCCATTCCCCATATGCGCGTCTCGAGCATGTCGGGCGTCGTTCCGGTCGCACCTACACGACACCCGTGGGCGCCTTTCCCTACGGGGATGGCTTCGTCATCGGCCTGTCCTACGGCGCCGACGTGGATTGGTGCCGAAACGTCCTCGCGGCCGGCCGCGCGGCGGTGACGTGGCACGGACGGACGTTCCGCCTCGAACGGCCCGAGGTCATTCCAATGAGCGAGGCCTTGCTACAAGCGATTCCACCGTATTTCCGGCTGCCGGCACGAGAGCTCAGGCAGCTCGTGTGGCTGCATCAATCGAGCGCATGACCACTCATTCAGCATCGCGTCGATGAGCGGGCGCAACACCTAACCCCCGTCCGGCGGAGACGGCGCGGCCGACCAGCTCGTCGATTGATGCGCCGAGCTTGCTCTGGCGCCGGAATGCCCCGGCCGTAGTCACGCGGGACATCGTCTCATTCCGGGCACTTACGCACCCGGGCATCCGGAAGCCGCACGCGCGCACTCATCATTCGTCCAGCATTGCGTCGATGAGCCGGTGCAGCACCTCCCCGGTCTCCCGCCGGGCGCGTTTGGGGTCGTCCGCGGTTGCGATCACCATGGCCGCCTCGTCGAGCGCGCCGATGAGGATGTGAGCCAACGGTCGCATCGGTTGCTCGGCCAGCTGTCCGGCCTTGACGGCCTCGGTGAGCAGCTGTTCGGTCATGCCCAGGCTGTAGCGCTGGGCGACGTCGCGGAAGGCGGCCCAGCCCAGCACGCTGGGCGCGTCCAGCAGGATGAGCTGCCGCACCTCCGGGTCACCCGACACATCGAGCCACGCGTCGACGGCGGACCGGATCGCGTCGGCGGGCGTCGTCGCTCCCGACTGCGCCACGATGGCGCCCATCCGGGCCATCACATCCTGCTCCACCGCCTCGACCACCTCCGCGAAAAGCGTTGCCTTGTCGGCGAATTGGTGATACATCGCGCCGCGGGTGACGCCCGCGGCCGTGGCGATCTCCGGCGTCCCCACCTCCGCGTACCCGCGCAGGCCCCACAGCCTGCGCGCGGCCGAGATCAGCGCGTCGCGGGTCGCCGCGGAGCGCTCCTCCTGAGTCCGTCTCTTGATTTCCATACAACCTGTTGGTAACTTACGAACAGACAGCCTGTTTGTAACAGTACCTTTCGATGTAGGAGCTAGCCATGTCGACGATCGACATTAGTGCCGGAACCATTCACTACGAAGCAACCGGACCCGAGGACGGCAGGCCCGTCGTCTTCGTGCACGGGTACATGATGGGCGCGCAGCTGTGGCGCCAGGTCAGCCTGCACCTCGCCGATCGCGGGCTGCGCTGCATCGCCCCGACCTGGCCGCTGGGCGCGCACCCGCAGCCGCTGCGGCCGGGCGCCGACCGGACCATCTACGGTGTCGCCGGCATCGTCGCCGAGGTGCTTGCCGCCCTCGATCTCGAGGACGTGGTGCTGGTCGGCAACGACACCGGCGGGGTCGTCACCCAACTCGTCGCGGTACACCATCCCGAGCGGCTCGGTGCGCTGGTGCTCACGAGTTGCGATGCGTTCGAACACTTTCCGCCGCCGATCCTCAAGCCGGTGATCATGGCGGCCAAGTCCAAGGCGACGTTCAAGACGGTGGCCCAGGCGATGCGCTTGCCGGTCGCGCGCAAGCGCGCGTTCGACGGCCTGGCGCATCGCAACATCGACGACCTGACGGAGGCGTGGGTACGCCCGGGGCTGTCCGACCCGGCGATCGCCGAAGACCTGCGCCAGTTCACGCTCTCGATGCGCACGGAGGTCACCACCGGCGTGGCCGCGCGGCTGCACGAGTTCGACAAGCCCGCGCTCATCGCCTGGTCGGCCGACGACGTGTTCTTCGAACTCGGCGACGGCGAACGGCTGGCCGCCACCATCCCGAACGCCCGCCTGGAGGTGATCGAGGGGGCGCGGACATTCTCGATGGTGGACCAGCCGCAACGGCTCGCCGATCTGCTGTCCTCGATCGCGGTGCGCACCTAGCGCGGGCCGGCGCGTGCTGGGCGCTACGCTCGCCGCATGCAAAACGTGCTGCAAGGCCGGCGGATCCTGGTCACCGGCGGAGCGACCGGTATTGGCGCGGCCGCCATCGGGGTCCTTACGGACGCCGGCGCCGATGTCGTCGCCACGTATCACCAAACACCGCCGCCGGATGACCTAAAGGCCACCTGGCTGCAGTGCGATGCGCGCGACGCCGACGCCGTCTCGGCGATGACGCAGCAAGCCGCCGAGCACCTCGGCGGGCTCGACGTCCTGGTGAACGCCGCGGGACTGTGGCAGGCCGGAATCCCGGGTTACATCGGCCCCGACGAGATCTCGTTCCTGTTGGACACCAACGTCAAGGCCACCATCCTGACCAACCAGGCGGCCTACTCGGTGATGAAAGAGCAAAATCCCAAGGGCGGCAGGATCATCAACTTCGGGTCATCCGAAGCCGTGATGGGCAGCGCTATCTCGGCGGTCTACGCCGCGACGAAGGGCGCGGTGCAGGCCTGGACACGCTCGGCCGCGAAAGCCTGGGGCGCCGACAAAGTCACCGTCAACTCCTTGGCACCCGCGGTGCAGACACCGGGGTCCGACCGGTTCCGGGATTTCCTCGGCCCGGACGCGAGCGCCCTCATCGACCAGCAGATGCAGCTGATGATCCCGATCGGCGGCGCGCTCGGCGAACCCGCGCGAGACGTCGGACCGATGCTGGTCTTCCTGGCCGGACCCGGGTCGGGCTTCATCACCGGTCAACTCCTGGCCGTCGACGGCGGCCTGATGATGGTGGGCGGATAGGCACTCCGTATCGGGATTCTGAGATTTCACGACGGAATTCGCGCGCTCGATTCCGGAGCAGGACCAGCGATCTGTGGAGCTCAAACAGCACGGGACAATAGTGGCCGTCAGATGCGAACAGACCGGATACACACACCGTCTTCGTCAGGGAACCCTTGGCGAAATGGGCATGAAAACTTCCACAACACACGGTGGTGCCCGTGTGCGGTCCGTCGGAACCGCGAGCCGAAGCGCCCGCTACGATAAGACGGACCGTCTCGTCTCGTAACCGAAGGTGGACCGATCCGATGGCCGACGACACGATTCAGGGGCTGCTGCGTAAGCGCCTGACCGACCCCGCCGTCGCGGTCAAATACGGCCATCTGCAATGGACTTGGATTCAATATCTGGCCGAGGCGGCGGCGCGGGCCGCGGCCCTGATCGCCGCCGCCGATCCCCGACGACCGATGCATGTCGGCGCCCTGCTGGGAAACACGCCCGAGATGCTGGCACAGATGGCGGCGGCCGGCCTCGGCGGCTACGTGCTGTGCGGATTGAACACGACGCGACGCGGCGAGGCGCTGGCGGCCGACATCCGCCGGGCCGACTGCCAGTTCGTGATCACCGATCCCGAGCATCGGACGCTGCTCGACGGCCTCGACGTCGGGGCAACGCAGATCCTGGACACCTCGACGCCGCAGTGGGCCGAATTCCTTTCGGGCGCCGGCGAACTGGTCCCGCACCGCGAGGTCACCGCGACGGACCCGTTCATGATGATCTTCACGTCGGGAACCAGCGGCAATCCCAAGGCGGTCCAGGTATCCCACCTGATGGCCGTGGTCGCCGGGCTCAGCCTGATGGGGCGATTCGAGCTGACCGAGCGGGACACCTGCTACGTGTCCATGCCGCTGTTCCACTCGAACGCGGTCGTCGCCGGATGGGCACCCGCCGTGGCCTCCGGCGCCGCGATCGTGCCGGCGAAATTCTCGGCCAGCCACTTCCTCGACGACATCCGCCACTACGGCGCCACGTACATGAACTACGTCGGCAAACCCCTCGCCTACATCCTCGCCACCACCGCACGCGACGACGACGCCGACAACCCGCTGCGGGTGGCGTTCGGTAACGAGGCCAACGACAAGGACATCGAGGAGTTCGGCCGCCGGTTCGGCGTTCAGGTCGAGGACGGGTTCGGCTCGACGGAGAACGCGGTCATCGTGATCCGCGAACCCGGGACGCCGAAGGGGTCGATCGGCCGCGGGGTCGACGGGGTCGCGATCTATAACAGCGAGACCGTCACCGAATGCGCCGTCGCACGCTTCGACGCCCACGGGGCGCTGGCCAACGCCGACGAGGCGGTGGGCGAGTTGGTCAACACCGCGGGATCGGGTTTCTTCACCGGCTACTACAACGATCCCGAAGCCAACGCCGAACGCATGCGCCACGGCATGTACTGGTCCGGGGACCTCGCCTACCGCGACGCCGAGGGCTGGATCTACCTGGCCGGCCGCACCGCCGACTGGATGCGTGTCGACGGCGAGAACCTGGCCGCGGCGCCCATCGAGCGGATCCTGTTGCGCCACAGCGCCATCAACCGGGCCGCGGTGTACGCCGTGCCGGACGAGCGGGTCGGAGATCAGGTGATGGCCGCGATCGTCCTCAACGACGGCGCCCGGCTCGATCCCGATTCGTTCGAAGCCTTCCTCCGCGCGCAACCCGACCTGTCGCCGAAGGCGTGGCCGCGCTACGTCCGGCTCGCCGCCGACCTGCCCAGCACCGCCACCCACAAGGTGCTCAAGCGCCAGCTCATCACCGAAGGGGCGGCCGCCGGCCAGGGCGAAATCCTCTGGGAGCGCGAAGCGCGCGGCACCGCCTACCGGCCCACCGCGGCTAGCTCGGATCCCTGGGTGCCCGAGGGCGGATCTGCCCCTTCGCCCGCCGCACCCGCTTGACGGGGTCTCGGCTGGTGCCGCCCGCGATTTCATCGCGCAGCTGCGCGATGTTTGAGATCTCCGCGTACAAACCGCGGATCGCGTAGTCGAGCACGGCGAACGAGAAGCGCTGCTCCGGGTTGTCGGTGATGCCGAGGTCGCGGGACCGCTGCCGCGACCACAGCGCCTCGTCCAACCGGGCACGGGTCGCCTCGAGATGACGGTCCAGCGTGTCGACCACGTGTTCGGGGTCGTCACCGCGCGCAAGCCACGTCTTGAGGATGACGGGGTGCTTGATGACCACCCGATCCTGAGCCGGAAAGTGCTGCACCCACCGGCGCAGCGCATCGAGCCCGGAGTCGGTCGTCTCGTACAAGGTGATCGATCGCTTGCCGGATTGGGCGCCGATCTCGCTTACCATCCCCCGCTCCAGCAACCGGTTCAGCTCGCGCCGCACGTGGCTCACCGACGGCGACCAATAGAAATGGCCGACCGACAGTTCGGCGCGCATCTTGATCTCGCCTGCGGTGAGCTGTTCGTCGTTGGCGGCCAGCACGCCCAGCACCAGGTAAGCCGTCACCGGCAGGCCATTGCTGGTCCGGGCGGGACTCATTGCAGCCCAGTGAAATAGGGCAGGGTCACGTCGGCGCCGACCGAATGGAATTGCACGCGCACGCGCATCCCGATGGCGAGGTCTTCCGGGGCCACCCCGACGACGTTGGTCAGTATCTGGTAGCCCTCGTCCAGGGTCACGATCGCCGGCGCGTACGGCGGTTCGAACTCCGCCGTCACCGGGCGATGCACCACGGTCCAGCTGTAGATCTCGCCGGCCCCGCCGCTGCGCTCCCAGACCAATTCGGCCGAAAGGCATTGGCGGCAATGCTCGGTCGGCGGAAAGTTCGACAGGCCACACGCCTCGCAGCGTTGGTAGCGCAACTCCCCCGCCCCGCAGCCCTGCCAGAAGGGGACACTGAGTTCGCTACTGGCGTGCGGCACCGGCCCGGTCTGGGGCCGCAAGGGTCCGTGCGTCATAGCGGCTCGTCTCCCAGGATCAGCACCGTGGTGAATAGGGCCCCGGCTCCCCCGTTGCTGCACAACGCGACGTGCGCGTCGGGCACCTGGAGGTCACCGGCCCGGCCGCGCAGCTGCTGGACGGCCCGGACGGCGCGCTGCATCATCTGCGGATTGGAGCCGGCATGGCTGAAGGACATGGTTCCCCCATCGGTGGTGACCGGATGGCTGCCGTCGATCACGATGTGGCCGTCGGCGACGAACGGGCCGCCCTCGCCGTCACCGCAGAATCCGAAAGCCTCTAGCTGGCGGATGATTTCGAAGGAGAACGGGTCGTAGAGTTCGAGCACGTCCACGTCGTCTCGGCGCAGCCCGGCATGAGCGAACGCACGCTCGGCCGCGCGCCTGCCGACCACGCCGTTCACGTGATCGCCGCGCCGGCCGGCGAGGTCCCACGCGGGGGGATGCTGATACGACGGGCCGTGAAAGTCCGCGCCGCTGCCCAACACGTAAATCGGTTGGCCGGCGACGTCCAATTGGTCGACGTTGGCCACGACCAGGGCACAGCCGCCCTCGGACGTGGTGGCGCAATCGAGGAGGTGAAACGGGTCGGCGATCGGCCGCGACGCGGTGATGTCCTCCGGCGCGAACGGACCCCGTTGGTAATAAACGGCTTCGGGGTTTCGCGATCCGTTGTTGCGAATGGTCGCCGCGACCATCGACAGTTGTTCGCGCGTCGTGCCGTAGACGTGCATGTGGCGCCGGGCGATCAGCGCGAACTCGGCGGTGGTGAACATCCCCCAGGGGGCGACGAATTCGTTCTCCGGCCTGGTCCACGGGGCCGTGGCCTGGTGGTCGCGGTATTCACCTGCTTGAGCGGCGACCAGGACCACGACGTCTGCCATGCCGTGCTCGATCGCGGTGGCCGCCTCGGTGATCATGCCGACCCCGAAGGCCAGGCCCTGCCAGGCCGGTCCGAGGCGCAGGTCGTAGATCAACGTCGTGGACAGGGGACCCGCGCTGATCCCGTCGACATCGTCGAGGCTCAGGCCGGCGTCGGCGAGTGCCCCGTGAATAGCCTTGAGCGCCAGGCTTCGTGAGGTTTCGCCGTCCAGCCGGCGGCCCTGCCGGGTGTTGTGCACTCCGACGATCGCCGCGGTCCGCTTCGCCCGTCTAGTTTTCATCCGCCACAACTCCCAGGTAAGTACCCACCACGTCGTATTCCCGCCCCTCACGTTGAATGCTGCCGATCGTCGTGGTCCGCGCGTCTGCGCGTGGCGCACCGGCGGGGACGACGTCGATCCGCACGTCGATCGGCCTCGCCGTTTGCGGGTCGGTGATCTCGACGGTCATCGCCACCGCGCGTTCGTCCTCGTCCCATTCGACACCCATGATGCGGTGGCGGGCGGTCAATTCCATCACCACGGAGTCCTGCCGGACCAGGAACCTGACCGGTGCGCACAGCTCGCCGGCGCGCGGCGGGACGCACAGGGTGACCGCCACGTCATAGCCCCGCCGGCCGCTCGCTGGTGGCGCCCGAGGCGCGCAATTCCGCCAGATCCTGTTCGGATCGCCCCAGGATTCCCGTCAGCACTTCCTCGGTGTGCTGGCCGTACAACGGCGGCACCCGGCGAATCCAGCGGCGCGGTTTCCCGACGAACGCGAAGGGCATCCCGGTGCACAAGAACGTGCCGGCCACCGGGTGGTCGACCGTTTCCCAAAAGCCACGAGCCCGCAGCTGCGGGTCGCCCAGCAGGTCCGCGGGTGCGGTGACGCGCGCCGCCGCCACCCCGGCGGCACGCAGCGCATCGACGGCTTCGGCCACCGAGAGCCGCGCGGACCAGCCGGAGATCAGTTTGTCGATTTCGTCGGCCCGCTCCCGCCACGCCGCGTCCGTGGGGCCGACGTCGGGTCGGCCGATGAGCGCCGCCAGCGAAGCACGTGCGGCGTCTCCCGTCGCGGCCACCGCGACCCATTCGTCGTCACCGCGGCACGGGTACACCCCCTGGGGAGAGGCTCCCGGGCCCCTGTTCCCCTGTCGGCGCAGCTCAATTCCGTTGCGCGAGTATTCGACCAACATCTCGGCGGCCACGTTCAGCGCGGACTCGACCATCGTGGACTCGACATGCATCCCGGTCCCGGCCCGGTCGCGGACCACCAGCGCCGCGATCGCGGCGAACGCGGCGTGTAGCCCCGCCATCGGGTCGCACACCCCGCGTGGAATCACCGGCGGGCCGTCGGCGTGTCCGGTCACCCAGGCCATGCCGGTCGCCTGCTCCATGGTCTGGGCGAAGCCCACGCGGTCGCGCCACGGGCCGTCGAGGCCGAACGCCGGCATCCGGACCATTATGGCGCGCGGATTGGCCGCGCGCACGGCGTCCCAGTCCAGGCCGAAGTTTTCCATCACGCGCGGCGAGAAGTTCTCGATGACGAGGTCGCTCGCCGCGATGAGTTCCAGCGCGATGGAGCGCCCGGCGTCGACGCTGAGTTCGGCGCTGATGCCGCGCTTGTTGTTGTTGCTGCACAGGAACACCGGGCCCCACTCCCACCATCGGTCCCAGTCGGGAGGGCGTCCGGCGGAGAACCTCATGCCGTCGGGCCGGCGCACGCCCTCGAGCTTGATCACGTCGGCGCCGAGAGCGCCCAGGAATTGAGTGGCGACGGGTCCCGCCCAAAACGCGGTGAAGTCGGTTACCCGGATGCCGGACAACGGAAGTGCGTCCGCGTCGGTGGCTTGCGGCCTCGGGGGTCGCGGTGACCAGTGGACGCGTCCGTTGTCCGCGCCCAGGAGCGGCGGCGTTCCGGGCGGGCGGGTCGCCAGCGCGTCGCTGCGATACGGCACCCGCGGCTGCAGCCCGCCGGGTCCGGATTCGACGAAGACGCCGCGTTCGACGAAGTGGTCGACCTTTGCCAGCGTGGCGGGGGTGCCGATGGGGGCCACCGGGATGCGGAAGGCCACCGCGACATCGATGATCTCTTGCGTGGTGCGGGTTTCCGTCCATTGGGTGACCATGCCGAGGAATTCGTCGCGGCGCTCGACCCGCCCGACGAACGACGCCAGCTCGGCGTCGTCGATCAGATCGGCGCGATCGATCATCACCAGAAAGTCTTGGAACTGCTGCGCGGTGATGGTGCAGAAGCCGACCAGGCCGTCGGCCGTGGGAACGATCGACGGCAGTTCCAGACTGCGTTGCTGTTGAAGGGAATCCGCACCCAGCACGCTGGCCGACATGGCGGACAGGCCGCCCATCGCGATCACCATCGCCTCGTAGGTCGAGACGTCGATGACCTCCCCGCTCCCGCCCCGGGCGGCGCGCCGGGCCGTCGCGGCCGCGACGGGCGCGGCGAACGAACCGGCCAGCCACTCGCCGAGCCGTCCGCCCGCTTGGACCGGTTCGTCGCCCGGCCAGCCGCGGCCGGCGATCGATCCGCACAGCGCCTGCAGGATGAACTCGTTGGCCACCACCTGGTTTTCGACGAAGGGGCCGGTGGTGCCGAACGGCGTCACCGCCACCACCACCGCCGACGGACCGGTGTGCGCGGTGATGTCGTCGAGCGTCCAGCCGTCGCTCAGGTCGGTGAGCACGATGTCGGCGCCGGCCAGTAGCGCCGGGGCCTGAGCCC
Organism: Mycobacterium sp. NGS69; assembly: GCF_059812165.1. Taxonomy (NCBI): domain Bacteria; kingdom Bacillati; phylum Actinomycetota; class Actinomycetes; order Mycobacteriales; family Mycobacteriaceae; genus Mycobacterium; species Mycobacterium sp. NGS69. Next base: position 975,839 of record NZ_JCALCD010000001.1, on the reverse strand, counting down.
GGTCGTTGACCGACTTTTTGCCGGCGGCCAGGTAGCCGAACAGCGCCCCGGGCGGCCCGCCGGCCGACCAGCCCCGCATCGAATCGCCCCGCGGTGATTCGAGTTTCACGACGTCGGCGCCGGCGTCGACGAACATCTTGCCGCAGTAGGACACCGCGATGCCGTTGGACAGCTCCAGCACCCGCCAGTCGGCGAACGGCGCCAGGGCGGCCGCGCTCAATTGCCCAGCGTGGTGGCGCGCCCGCCGATACCGGTGACCTCCGCCGTCACCTGAGACTGCTGCGCGAACTGCGTCATCCGGGTCCACGCGTCGAGATCACGCTGGTCGGCCCGGCGACCGACATGCGTGACAACGTCGACGTCGGTGGCCTGGGAGCGCAGATAGCCGGCACGGGCGTGCTCCTTGGGGACGTACCGGAACGGGTCGAACGAGTATGCGGCCATGGCATTTTCGTGCGTGATCTTGTTGATCACCGAGTCGTCCAGGTGGCCCATGGTCTCGATGACGTCCTCGGGCGCGAACGGCCAGTTGCTGTCGGAATGCGGAAAGTCGGACTCCCAGCACAACATGTCCTCGTTGAACCAGTCCATGTTGCGCACGCCGACCTTGTCGCTGATGAAGCAGGTGTAGAAGTGGCGCTTGAACACATCGGTGGGCCCGGCGTAGCCGGGCGGGAACTTCGCCAGCGTCCAGCCCGAGTGCCGGTTGTAGACGTGCCCGGCGCGCCAGAGGAAGTACGGTATCCAGCCGACGTCACCCTCGGTGAGGGAGAACTTCAACTGCGGGAAGTCGGCCCAGAATTCGGCCCAGATCAGCTCGGTGAAGGTGAACATGCTCATCATCGACGAGGCCGTCATCTGCACGCTGGGCGGGGCGTCCGTCGACACCTGCGGAGACCGGGACGCGGAGCCGACATGGGTGCACAGCACCGTCTTGTTTTCGCAGACCGCCTCGAACAGCGGATACCAGTATTTGGTGTGAATGCTGGGCATTTCCAACGCTTCCGGGTTCTCCGAGAAGGTCACCGCGTGGCAGCCCTTGCCGGCCAGCCGCTTGACCTCCTTGGCCGCCTCGGCGACATCGAACAGCGGCAGGATGCCGCACGGGATGAACCGTCCCGGGTAGGCCGCGCACCACTCGTCGACGTGCCAGTCGTTGTACGCCTTGATCATCACCAGGTTGACGTCGCGGTCGGGGCCCTGGTTGAGCACCTGACCCGAGAAGCCGGTGAAGTTCGGGAAGTTCAAGCCCGCCAGCTGACCGCCGGCGTTCATGTCGCGGACGCGCTCGTCGACGTTGAAGCAGCCCGGCCGCATCTCGTCGTAACGCGAGGCGTCGATGTTGTACATCTCGCGGGGTTTTCCGGCGACGGCGTTCAGGCCCATGTTCCGTCCGCGGACCTCGCCGTAGTACCACTGCTGGACGCCGTCGGGTTCCAGCACCACCCGCGGCGCGAGCTCCTTGTACTTCGCGGGCACATGCGCGTCGAACATGTCGGCGGGCTCGGCGATGTGGTCGTCCACGCTGATCAGGATCAGGTCGTCCTTGTTCATGCCGCACTCCTCCGCCGATATAGTGACTAGTAGACAATGGCGTGAGTCACAGTGTCAACGGCACCCAGTCGCGGGCCCAAGGGCAAATATGTGTTGATATAACGGCAAATGAAGCGCCAGCAACTGCAGGGGCGGCGCAGAAGACGAACGGTAGCGAGCGACTATTAGTCGATGCTTAAATGGCCACGCCCGAGGCGCCGAGCGGCCGCGCCGCGTCCCGCTGTTCGGGAGAATCGGCCCCCGAGACCGATCCATCGTCTATGCATGTGCCTATGGCCGAAACCCAGGCGCCGAACGCGCGCGCCGCGTGGCAGTTCTTCCAGCAGATGCTGGGCGATGTCACCAATATCGTGACCGAGGACGCCGAATCCGAACGCGAACTCCTCGAAGGGCTGCGCGTCATCGCCCGCGTTTCGTCGCTGTGCTCGCAACTGTCGGTCGAGGCCGACCCCGACCGGCCGGCCTTCTTCGATATGTGTTCTCCGACAAGGATGGTCGGCGGGCCCAACCCCGACGGCAACTACTACCTGGCGATGATCCGCGGTGACCGCCGCTACCGGATCACCGGCACCCGGGGCACGAGCGCCTACCTCGGATTCCAGATCCTGGCCGGCACCGGCCTGAACCCACGACGGATGGCCAACTACGTCAGCGACACCGACCTGACCCTGCGCGGCGACGAATTCGCGCTGGTGCTGTCCTCGGATGAGCCCGCCGATCTCGCCGGCGCGCAGTGGGTGAAGATTCCCGGCGACGCGTCGTCGGTCGTCGTCCGGGAGTACATCGGCGATCCCGCCTCCGAGACGTTGGCCACGATGCGAATCGACGCCCTCGACCCCGACCCGGTGGCGCCGTTGACCGACGCCGAGCTCGCCGACCAGTTCACCGCGATGGCGTGGTCGCTGATGAAACTCGTTACGCTGCACCGGACCATCAAGCCCGAGCTCCTGAACACGCCGAACACACTGTTGACCGCCGAGGCCGCCGATCTCGGTGCCGCCGACACCACCCCGGACAACCTGTACATGATGGGGACGTTCCGGCTGGAACCCGGCCAGGCGCTGGTGCTCGACATCGAGCCACCCGACACCCGCTACTGGAACGTGACGCTGGAAAGCCTCTGGCACGAGTGCCTGGAGCCGCGCCGCCGGCACAGCTCGGTGACCAGTCGCGCGGTGCGGCCCGACGCGGACGGGCGGGTGCGGATCGCGATCTCGGCGCAGGACTTCGGTCTCGGCCACTGGCTCGACACCGGCGGCCGGCGCCGCGGGTTCGTGGTGGTGCGCTGGCTGGACAACCCCAGCCCGCCCGCCGTCTCGGTGTCCGTCCAGGACGGCAAGGTCCGGGCATGACGCTGCAGGAGCGGTTCGCCCCGGAGCGGCTGATCTCGACGGCCTGCGAGGAGGCGGGAAGCGACGATTTCGGCGACGACGGCTGGCAGGACGGGCTGCAGCGGCTCACCGACGGGCTGGTCAACGAGGCTCGCCTCTCTGCGATCGGCGTGGAGATCGCCTACCTCGACGTCATGCGCGCCCTGAAGAACCGGCTCGGCGTGATCGACTGGCGCAAGCAACATCCGGCGATCGCGCGCCAGCCGATCACGGCGCCGATCTTCATCGTCGGCCAGCCGCGCACCGGCACCACGATCCTCTACGACCTGCTCGCCCAGGACCCGGAACTGCGGGCGCCACTGACCTGGGAGGTCGATGCGCCCTGTCCGGTCCCGCAGCCCGAGACCTACCACACCGATCCACGGATCGCGCAGACGCAGGCCAGCATCGAACTGTCCGAGCAGATCATCCCGGGATTCTTGGCATTTCACCCGATGGGTGCGCTGGTCGGCCAGGAATGCGTCCGCATCACCGCTAGCGAGTTCACCAGCATGATCTTCTCGGTGCAGTACCGCCTGCCGAGCTACTACCGCTGGCTGCTGTACGAGGCCGACCATGCCGGCGCCTACCGCTTCCACCGAATCTTCCTGCAGCACCTGCAATCCGGCGTCCCCGGTCAGTGGCTCCTGAAGTCGCCGGCGCACCTGTGGCACCTCGACACTCTGCTCGCCGAATACCCCGACGCGCTGATCGTTCAGACGCACCGCGATCCGCTGAACGTCATTTCGTCGATCGCCGCGCTGACCCACCACCTGCGGCGGATGGGCAGCGACGAGTCGAACATCGCCGAGTGCGCCGCGCAGTCCTACGAAGAGGTGGTCGTCGGCCTCGGCCGCGGGATGGCCCTGCGCGACAGCGGCGCGGTGCCCCCCGGCCGCGTGATCGACGTGCTCTTCACCGATTTCATGAACGACCCGTGGACCACGATCAAGGACATCTACCAGAAGCTGGGCCGCGAGCTGAAACCCGAGGCCGCCCAGCGGATGCGTGACTTCCTGGCCGCCCATCCCGGGGACGGCGGCGGCAGCCGATACACGTGGTCGGACACCGGCTTGGACGCCGATGAGGTACGCGAGCGGGTGCGCGCGTACCAGGACCGCTACGACGTCCCGACCGAGCAGCTGCGCTGACTACTCGGCCGGCTCGTAACGCAGCATGGTGACGTCGTGCTCGGGATAGTCGCAGAACACCGGGCGCACCCGCATCCCGACCCTCAAGTCCGCCGGGTCGACGTCGACCATCTCGGTGGAAAACCTTGGCCCCTCGTCCCATTCGACGATGGCCAGCAGCTGCGGCACTGCGTCGGCGAAATGCGGGCCGACCGGCCGGCGAGCCACGGTGAACGAGTACAGCGTCCCCATCCCGGATATCTCGCGCCACTCCAGGTCGTCCGCCAGGGTGTGCGGGGCACGCACCCGCGGATAGAACACATAGCTCTGCGAGGACGGCGAGTACTGGATGACGACGCGGTGCTGCGCCAGCGCATCCCAAAACGGCGCGGTGGTAGGGGTTTTAACGGGCATCGGCCGCTCGAAGTTCATCGTCAGTCTCCCTGCAGGACGAGCGTCGTCTGCTCGGACAGGATTCCGCCGTTGCCGGACACGAACGCGCGGTTGCAATCGGCGACCTGAGCCGCGCCGGCGCGACCCATGATCTGGCGGGCTGCGTCGCACACGTGGTGCATTCCGCCCGCCAAACCCGCCTGGCCGAAGCCCAATTGGCCGCCCGCGGTGTTGAGCGGGAAGTCGCCGCGAAAAGTCAGGTCGTGGCTGGCGACGAACTCCATCCCCTTGCCCTTCTCGCAGAAGCCCGCGTCCTCCAGCGAAAGCAGGACGGTGATGGTGTAGCAGTCGTAGATCGACACCATGTCCATCTGCTCGCGGCCCAGGTCGGCCATCGCGAAGGCGGTGTCGGCGGCCTCCGCGATCGGGGTGTGCAGCAGGTCCTTGGCGTAGGTGGGTGTCTTGAACGGCACGTGTTCGCCGAATCCCTTGATCCACACCGGCCGATGACGCGCGCGCCTGGCAAGGTCGGCGTTCGCCACGACGACGGCGGCGCCCCCGACGCAGGGCATCACGATCTCCAGCATGTGCAGCGGGTCGGCGATCACCGGGCTGGCCAGGACGTCCTCCACGGTGAGCGGCTTGTCCTTCCAGATCGCGCCGTCGGTGTGGTTGGCGTTGACCCGCTGGTCGACGACGATCTTGGCCATCGCCCGCTCGTCGTACCCGTAGACCGCCCCATAACGCGTGGCAACCTGGCCGTACGGGCCGTTCTGGCCGAGGTTGCCGTACGGGATCTCGAATTCCGCCTGTGGAGAGCCGTATTGGTTGCTCGACGAGCCGAAGAACATCGCGTCCACCGGGCGCCGCGGCTTCTTCTTGGACGTCGGCGTGATGTATCGGGCGGGCAGCGCGCACAGGACCGCGTCACAGATGCCGAGTTCGATCACCGCGGCGGCGCGCCACACCATGGCCGCGGCGCTGGCGCCCCCCAGGTCCACCAGCTCGGCGAATCGCGCCCCTATCCCGAGGTATTCGGCGATGGTCGAGGGCACGAAGATCTCGGATTCGGCCAGGTGCGACGCCACGATTCCATTGACGACCTCCCCCGGCAGCCCGGCGTCCTCGAGCGCGGCCGCGGACAGTTCGGCCCATTGCTCGAGGACGAACGGCGCCGGCGAGGCCTTGGCCATGCGCTCGGGTGGAAGTTCGACGTAGCCGACGATCGCAGCTTCTCCACGTAATCCCATGTGGTGTCCTACTTTCGGGGCAGGCCGAGGATCATCTGGGCGATGATGTTCAGCTGGATCTCTCTGGTGCCGCCGCCGAGCAGTTCGGCGGGCAGGTGAAGGTAGGGTTCCACGACCGCGGCGTCGGCGTCGTCGACCATCGCCACCTGTCCGGTCAACCGCAGCGTGGCCTCGAAGGTGCGGCGCAGCAGCACGTTCATCGCCACCTTGGCAATGCTCGACGCCGGACCGGACGCCTGCCCGTCGAGCAGCCGGATGGTTTCCCGCACGCCGAGCGCCCGGATGGCGTTGGTGTAGGCGTCCAGCTCGCCGAGGCCACGCAGCGCGTCGTCGCGATCCGGTCCGGGTTGTGCGGCGAGGCGGCGGAGCGCGACGGCCCGGTCGAACTTGACGTATCCACTGATGGCCGAGCGCTCTTCGGCCATCGTGGCGATCGCCAGGCTCCAGCCGTCGGTGGGACCGCCCAGCAGCATCTCGTCGGGAACGAACACGTCATTGAGGAACACCTCGTTGAAGTGCGCCTGCCCGGTCGCCGTCTTGATGGGCTGGATTTCGACTCCGGGCGATCGCATGTCGACGATGAAGTAACCGATGCCGCGATGCTTGCTGGCTTCGGGATCGGTGCGCGCCAGCAACGCGCCCAGGTCGGCATACTGCGCCAGCGAGGTCCAGATCTTGTGGCCGTTGATCCGCCAGCCGCCGTCGACCTTGGTCGCCCGGGTGGCCAGCGACGCGAGGTCGGAGCCCGCACCCGGCTCGCTGAACAGCTGGCACCAATGGATCTCGCCGCGCTGGGTCGCCGGGATCAGCTTCTCCTGCAGGTCTTTTGACGCGGCGGTCAGCACCGAGGGCAGGATCCACTCGGCGATGTTCAGCGATGGCCGCACCAAACCGGGCCGCTTGGCGAATTCCTCGTCGATAATGAGCTGCTTGAGCGGACCCGCACCGACGCCCCATGGCGCGGGCCAGTGCGGCGCCATCAGTCCGGCGTCCGCGAGCAACGTGCGCTGCGGCCCAGAGGCCTGGTCCGGGTAGTCGCCGTGCGGTGCGGGCGTGTCGTTGCGCAACTGCATTGCCGCGTCGAGGGTTTCGGCGACCCAGGAACGAAATTCGGATTCCGCGTCACCCAGATTGACCGACATGTCGCGCGTCTGGGTGCAGGTGAGCTCCCCCAGCCGTCGCGCCCAGCGATTCGCCGGACCGATCGATCCCGCCAGGCTGATGGCCCGCCGCCAGTACAGGTGCACGTCGTGTTCCCAGGTGAAGCCGATGGCGCCGAGCATCGTCAGCGCGTCGAGCACCAGGTCCGGGATCGGCGAGACGGCGATCGTCGCCGCCCCGCCCGCGGCGAGGCGGTGCTGGTCGAGGGGCTCGTCCACGGCGCGGACCGCGTCCCAGGCCGCGGCGGTCGCCAACTCGGTGTTGACGAGCAGCATTGCCGCGCTGTGCTGCAGCGCCTGAAAGGTGCCGATCACCTTGCCGAACTGCTCGCGGATGCGCAGATGCGCGGTGACCGCGTCGACACACCACTGCGCGATGCCGGCCATCACGCTGGCCACCAGTCCGACGGCGACGCATTCCGCGCGATCGGCATCGATCCCGCTCAGCAGGTCGGACTCGGCGGCGTCGTACTCGCTCAGCCGCAGGATCCCGACATCGGCGACCAGGTCGGTGCCGTGCATCGATTCGACCGTCGCCGTGGGCTTTTCGGTGTCCACCAGCACCCAGACGTCCTCGCCGTCCCCGGTCCGAGCGCAGACCAGGACCACCCGCGCCGAACACACACCGGCGGTGACGTCCGATGCGCCGCTGATCGACCAGCGCTCGCCGTCGGCGCGCGCCCGGAAGTCCCCGCCGGCGGGCAGGACGACCGCGGCGGGCAGGCCGGACGCGAGGTCGCGCAGCAGCGATTCCGCGGTCGGGTCCGGTTCGGCCAGCAGCGCAACGGCTCCCGCGGTCACCGTGGGCAGCAGCGGGCCGGGCAGCAATGCCTTGCCGGACGATTCCAGCACACACGCCGCGTCGATGAGCCGTCCGCCCTGGCCGCCGAGTCGCTCGGGCAGGTGCACCGCGTGAAAGCCGTTGGCAACCAGCGCGTCCCACCATCCCGGAAGGCGCCCCGCGGCCAGGTCGTCGAAGGCCTCGCGGGTCGTGGCGATGGGGGCGTGCCGGCTGGCGAACTGGGCGACGGCGTCGCTGAGGTCCTGCTGCTCCGGGGTCAGTCCCAGCGTCATGACCGCGACCCCGCGCGGCTGAGACGACACGCCATCGAAGACCGCTGCCTTTCCTTTACAAGACGAACCGTCTCGTCTTGTGGCAGACTACGGGGCGGGTCAGGATATGTAAAGCCGGCCCAAACCGGCGGACGACGGAAGAGACCTGGGGAGATGAGGATCACTGAGATGCCAACCGATCTCACCCAGGCGAGCTACCCGAGGCGCCGCAGCGAGAAATCGCGCACGGCCATCGTCACCGCGACCCGGGAGCTGCTTCTCGAGCGCGGATTCGACGGCTTGACCATCGAGGCGGTCGCCGCCCGGGCGGGCGTAGGAAAACAGACCATCTACCGCTGGTGGCCCACGCGTCCGGCGCTGGTCGCTGACGTCATGCTCGAGGACGCGGACAAGATTCTGGCGTCGGTGGACCACACCGATGACCTGTCCGCCGACCTGGTGCGCTGGGTGGGCAGGCTCGTCGCGAGCCTGACGACGGCGCGCGGGTCGGCAATGTTGCGCATCCTGACCGTCGCCGGCATGGAGCACGAGGACACCGCCGTCAAACTGCGCGCCGGGTTCAGTGTGCCGTTGCACGAGAGCGTGCGGGCCCGGCTGGTCGCCGACGGCATCGACGCGGCGGCCGCCGAGTCGGCGGCGGACGCGATCGTCGGTGGCGTGGTGTACCCGATACTGTCTGGGGCGCAACAATACTCACGACGCCGAGCTGAGCGCACCACCCGGATCATCGTCGAGGCGCTCGGGACTCGCAGCTGACCAGGAGTGCAGTGGGCGCAACAACGCGTTCTTCTTGTAGTAGTGCTCGGCCATTCTGCGCATGATGTTGTCGAGCACCGTGACCGCCTCGGGCAGGTAGGGGCCCTTGTTCAGCATCACGCATTCGGCCCGCTCGCTCATCGCCGCATCGCTGATCTCGGCGCGCGACGGCAGGCCCGTCTTGGCGAGCTGTTCGAGCACCTGCGTCGCCCAGATCACCGGCAGGTGCGCGGCCTCGCACAACCACAGGATTTCCTCTTGCAGCTCGGCCATCCGCTCGTACCCGCACTCGACCGCCAGGTCGCCCCGCGCGATCATCACCCCGACCCGCGGCCGGCGCATCGCGGTAAGCAACAGCTGCGGCAGGTTTTCGAAGGCGCGCCGGGTTTCGACCTTGAGCACGATGCCCAGCTGGTCACCGCCGAGGCGATCGAGCTCGTCCAGCAGCCGCTCGACATCCGCCGGAGTGCGGACGAACGACATGTCCACCAGGTCCGCCAGTTCGACCACGGCGGAAAGATCGGCCACATCGCGGTCGGTGATCGCCGATATCGGCAGGTCGGTGTCGGGCATGTTGATGCCCTTGGCCGCCTTCAAACGAGCCTCGCCCTCTTCCGGATGGTCGATGCGCACGGTGATCGCATCGCGGTCGACGGACACCACCCGCCCGCCGATCCTGCCGTCGTCGAAGTGGATCGCGTCCCCGGCGCGGGCGCGCTCGAACGCCTCGGGCAACGTGCAGCCGATGCGCGGTACGGGTTGATCGGCGTCCACCCGGGCCGGTGAACAGTCGCGGGTCAGCTGTAGCAGGTCTCCCGCGCGCAACACCAAGCTCTGCTCCTTCGCCGGGAGCGGGCCCACTTCGGCCGGCTTTCCGCCGTCTCCGGCGCGCAGAACCGTGCCGGTGGCCAGGTAGGTGGTCTGCCGGGCGGTCATCACGAAACCGCCCGCGGCGTCGACGGTCTCGAGCGCGAGCCGGCGTCTGGATCCGCGGGCGTCCCGCAGAACCAGCACGTCGCCGCCGCCGCGGTTGGTCAGCCACCGTCGCGGCACCGTGATCACCGCCATGCCGGGTTGCGGCGGGTCGGCCGGTTCCTCGGTCGACGTCAGCCACGCACGCGCGGGGGCGACGACCTCACCGAGGGCGTTTCTTTGCGGACGCAGTTTCGTGACACGAGGTCCCGGCTCCAGCGGACCGGTACGCAGCTTTGGGCCCGCCAGATCCATTGCCACCAGACAGGATTCGCCCGCGCGGGCGGCCGCGTCCCGGACGTGGTGCACCATCGCGCGCCACGCCGCCGCGTCGTCGTGCGCGCAGTTGATCCGTGCGATGTTCATGCCGCGCCGCACCAGCCCGCGCACCAGGTCGGCGTCGGTCGCGGCCGCCGTCGGCAACGTGACCATGATGCGGGTCGCGCGGTGCGGCGGACGCGGGCCGAGCAGCTCCACCGTGTGTTGCCGCAAAATCTCGGGGCCCCGCCCGATGGGCACCACCGTTGCGGGCGGCGGCTCCCACCTTCCCTCCACGATGGCCGAGATGGCCGAGCGCACCGCCGAAAGCGTGGCCTGAACATGCGATTCGCTGCGGCCCAGCGATGAAAGCCCGAACTCCGCAAGCTCCGTCTGCAGCTCCCGCAAATCGGCCTGGCGAATCGCCCAGTAATGGGCCAGGTTTCGCGCGCTCGACCGATGCTCGGGCGCGACGCCGCAGAGCCATTCCGCCCACGAGCGCTCGGCCTCGGACAAGCTGGTCAACAACCCGTCGACCCGGTCGAGCAAATCCACCAACCGCCGCACGTCATCATCCGCGGCCATGCGCTCACTGGGCACGACGACTCCTTCGTGGTTTTGCGGCCACATGGTGTTAACGTCCGCGTAACGGCGATGTCGCGAATCATCAAGGCACACACCAATTTATCGGCCATCACCACGCCGCAGCAGAGGAATTGGTCCCCAATCCGGGCGACGCTGGATCCGCTGGGTAAAATCCCGCAAGGCGACGGGAGCGAGCGTGGACGAGGACTGTCTCAAGCTCAGTGCCTATCTGGCGGAGCGCCGACGGACGGGCGAGGGCTTCGTTTCCGACGTGCTGCTCGATCTCTACCAGCAGCACCGCGTCGCCAGCAGCGTCGTGTTGCGCGGCATCGGCGGATTCGGGACGGGCCGGCACCTGCGAACCGACGAGTCGCTGACGTTGTCCGAGGACCCGCCGGTGGTGATCATCGCCGTGGACGCCCGCAAAACCATCGAGGCGCTGATCGACCCGGTGCTGGCGATCAAACAGCGTGGCCTGGTCACTCTGGAGCGCGCGCGGCTGCTACGCGACGACGTCGAGCTCCCGGAGCTTCCCGACGATTTGCGCGAGGCCGTGAAGCTGACGATCTACCTCGGCCGCAAGGAACGCGTCCACGGGATGCCGGCCTATGTCGCGGCCTGTGACTTGCTGCATCGGCGCCGCATCGCCGGCGCATCGGTATTCCTGGGCGTCGACGGCCTCATCCACGGGCAGCGGCAACGCGCGCGCTTTTTCGGTCGCAACGCCGACGTCCCGATGATGATCGTCGCGGTCGGGTCCGGCGATCGCATCGCGCGCGTGCTGCCGGAGCTCGGCGAGCTGCTCCGCCGGCCCATGCTGACGGTCGAACGGGTCCGCGTGTGCAAGCGCGACGGCGAATTACTGGAACGCCCCCACGCCCTGCCGGGGGTTGACGAGCACGGCCTGCCCCTGTGGCAGAAGCTCATGGTCTATACCTCCGAATCGGCGCTGCATGACGGTGTGCCGATTCATCGCGCCATCGTCCAGCGGCTTCGTCAGCGCGAATCGCCGGACGGCGCGACCGTGGTGCGGGGCATCTGGGGTTACCACGGCGACCATCGCCCGCACGGCGACAAGCTGCTTTCGCTGCGGCGTCGCGTCCCGGCGGTCACCATCGTCATCGACACCCCGGCCAACATCGCGGAATGCTTCGACGTCGTCGACGAACTCACTCAGCACGAGGGGCTGGTGACCAGCGAAATGGTGCCCGCGCTGGTGTCGGACGAAGGCGACGCCGGCCAGGGCGGGCCGCCCATGGCCAACCACCGCTACTGAGGGCGCGTTACGGAACCGGCGCTCAGCCGGCGACGGACGCGTCGTAGATCGACTGGATCGACTTGTCCAGCGTCGCGTTGAACTGCTCGTCGGACTGGTCGGCCGAAAGCCCCTCGGTCAGCGCACGGCTGAAGCTGGCGATGAGTCCGGCGTTCTTCGCCAGCAGCTCGTTGGCCTCCTCGCGGGAGTAGCCGCCGGACAGCGCCACCACCCGCATCACCTTCGGGTGTTCGATCAGGGGACGGTAGAAGTTGACCTCGGTCGGCAGGCTCAGCTTGATCATCACCCGCTGCCCGTCGGGCACGGTTTCGAGCTGCTTGGTGATTTCGTCACGCAGGATGCCCTCGGCCTCGGCCTTGTCCCGTATCGAGATGGTGACCTCGGGCTCGAGGATGGGCACCAGCCCGTGCGACAGCACCTGGTGGCCGACCTCGAACTGCTGGGCGACGATGGCGGCGATGCCCGCCGCGTTGGCCCCGCCGATCACCGACCGTTCTTTGGTGCCGAAGACGCCCTTGCTCACGGCCCGCTCCAGCAGCTCGTCGAGTCCCGGCATCGGCTTCATCAGCTGCACGTCGTCGGACGCGTCCGCGAGGCCCTTGTCGATCTTCAGGATCGGCACCACGCCCTTGGTCTCCCAGAGGTAGGTGGTCGACGGCACACCCTCGATGTCGCGGTCCATGGTCTGTTCGAACAGGATCGCGGCCAGCACCCGGTCGCCGTTGAACGCCGGGGAGGTGATGATCCGCGAACGCATCTGGTGGATGAGGTCGAACATCTCCTCCTCGGAGGAATACGCGTCCTCTTGAATTCCGTATAAACGCAGCGCCTTGGGCGTCGAGCCGCCACTCTGGTCGAGCGCTGCAATGAACCCCCTGCCCGACGTCATCCGGTCGGCTTGCTGCTGGTTCGGCATGGAACTTCCCCACTCCCTCGTGGCACTGTCGGGTGCCGATCATATTCGTCCGATCGGGGCGCGATCAGGCAGGTCGTCAGTCGGTCCGCGCCAGCTCACGTTGCCCGACCACCGCGCTGATACCCGCCGCGCCGAGCCGCTCACGGAATGCCTGCGCCGTGTAACCGACCGCCGTCGCGTCGGTTCGGGCGCGCACCGTCGCCGAACGCGGCATGTGGAACAGCACGCCCATCTCGCCGAAGTAGTCCCCGGGCCCGGCGACTTTGACGAGCTCCTCACCGCCGTCGGCCAGTTCGCGCACGATATCGAACTCGCCCTCGGACACGACGTAGATCAGGTCCCCCATCGTGCACTGCTCAAACAACACCTCGCCGGCCTTGAGCTGCACGGTTTCGGGGAGCCGGTTCGTCGACGCGTGGGCGGGTGCCAGCTCCACGACGTGGTCGGCCAGCGGCAGAATCCGGCTGTCGTGGGTCGCGACCACCACCACCCGCTCGCCCTCCGCGAGCGAGCGGATCAGCCGCAACACCTCCTCGACCTGGATGAAGTCGAGGTGCGCGGTCGGCTCGTCCGCGAGGATCAGCGGGGGCTCGAGCGCGATCGCACGGGCCACCGCCACCCGCTGCTGCTGCCCGCCGCTGAGGTCCCCCGGGCGGTGCTTCATCCGCTCCCCGAGGTTGACGCGGTTCAGCAGTTCCTCGGCGCGCCGTCGCGAGGCCGCGCGCGACCAGCCCGCGGCGCGCAGCGGGACCATCACGTTCTCGAGGGCGGTGAGGCTGGGGACGAGGTTGAAGGCCTGGAAGACGATGCCCACCGTGTCGCGCCGATACTTCGCCAGCTCACGACCGTCCAGCGCGGTGACGTCGATGCCACCGAACTTGATCGCCCCACTCTTCGGCCGCAGGATGCCGCCGAGGCAGGACAGCAACGTCGTCTTTCCGCAGCCGCTGGGGCCGAGCAGGATCACCAGCGAGCCCGCCGCCACGTCGAGGTGCATGCCGTTGATCGGGCGGAGCGCGTAACCGCCACTGGAGTACTCGACGACGAGGTCTTGAATGCTCAGGTCGGCCATCGGTCACGGACCTCCGAATGCGAGCGCGGGATCGACCGCCACCGCGCGTCTCAGGCCGGCGACGCTGGCGAGCAGGCCGATCGCTATCGCGATGACCGGTAGCGCCAGGTAGGCCGACGTGGGCACCACGACGATCATCGGGAACAGCGGCGCCAGCAGCTGCGCGAGGACGACGCCGACGACGGCCGCGAGGAGGGCGACGACGATCGCCTGCAGCGCCAGCCCCGCGAGGATCGACCGCGTCGGCACACCGATCGCCTTGAACACGGCGAAGTCGCGCAGGCGCTCGAGCGCGGACAGGTAGACCAGCGAGCCGACGATCAGCACCGCCACGATCCACAGCAGGAAGGCCACGATCGTGATCGCGGCCACCGCCACCTTCAACGGGCGCAGCAGATCGTTGACGCCAGCCGCCCGGTCGACGGTCTGGTAGCCGTCCGGGAGCTGCCGGGGGCTGCCGATGATGCCGATGATGCCGATCGAGGTGATCATCGGCTGCCCGTTGTACGCCAGTTGCTGCAGGCCCTCGGTCGTCAGGAATATGCACGGCGTCTTCGCCAGTGCGGTCGCGTTGGGCACGATCCCGACTATCCGCAGCGGGCGCGCCCCGGCCTGCAGGTCCTCGCCGAGGTGCTTGCCGAGCGTGCTCGACACCTCGACCTCGTCGGGCGCCGCCGGGGCGCGGCCCTCCGAGGGTTGCGGCATGCCCGGCCCGTGCGCCGGCGCGCCGAAGGCGGTGGCATTGCGCGCCGACGTGCCCTCCCTGATGGTCGAGGCCGCGGTCGCCAGCGGGGCCGCGGCCACCACCCCGGGTGCGGCCGCCACCCGCGCCACGTCCACCTGGGCAAACGGTGTCGAACCGAGGAACGGCCCGGCCGCACCGGCCTTGACCACGAACGCGTCGACGCCCATCGCGTCGACCGTTCGCTGGGCCTCGACGCGGAAGCCGTTCGCCAGGCCCGTCAACACCAGCGTCATCGCGAAGACCAACCCCGTGCTGATGATCGCGATGACGAGGCGCCGCCGTCGCCATTGCATGTCGCGTAGTGCCGCGATCAGCATGCTCAGACGCTACCGCCGTTACTTCAGTGCGTCGACAACTTCGTCGGCGGTGAGCATGGCGCTGGCGTAGTTCGGGATATTGACCTCGAGCGCGGCGTGCATCTCGGTGTCCGAATAGCTCGCGGTCGCGTCCTTGACCACCGTGACCTCGTAGCCGAGTTCGGCGCCGTACCGGACGGTGGCCTCGAGGCAGGTGTGCGCGATCAGTCCCATCATGATGAGCCGACGGATGCCGTGCCTCTTCAGCAGCAGGTCGAGGTCGGTGTTGGCGAAACCACTCGAACACCAATGCTCTTGGGCCACAATGTCGCCCGGCCGCGGCTCGAACCCGGGGTGCAGCTCACCGCCCCAGCTTCCGTATTCGAAGGTCTTGCGCGACCACGCGGCCCGCTGGATCGGCGCGATGTACTTCCATGTCTCGTAGTCGCCCGGCCGGTACCGGTGGTGCAGCGCATAGAAGACGCGGATGTCGGCGGCCCGTGCGGCCTCGAGGACTTGTCGCATGTGCGGAACGCACTGGTTGGCCTCCGCGACACCCTTCAGGCGATCCCACACCTTGCCGCCCTCGGAGATGAAGTCGTTGTACGGGTCGATGACCACCAGGCCGGTCAGGTCCTTCTCGTACGCCACGTCGGTCATATTCGCACGGCACGGCCGTCACGCCGTGGTGTCGTCCTGCTGCGGGACCCGGCGTTTGGTGGGCCACAGCGCCATGCGATCGAGGAGCCCGTCGCGCAGCACCAGCGTGTGAAACAACACCGCGCAGACGTGGGCGGTGAACGTCAGGAAGAGCAGGAGGGCGAAGACGTTGTGGGCCTGCCGAAGCACGGCGTAGAGATCGAGGTTGTGCGGCGCGATCCCGGGCAGGCGCAGCGGCCCGGCCAGGGTGATCGGGAACCGCGCCGCCGACAACATGGCCCACCCGACCAGCGGCTGGACGAGCAGCAGCGCGTAGAGCAGGTACTCCGACCACGACGCGATGCGGCGTTCGACGGGCCCCATGGTGGCCAGGAACGGGGGCAGCCGGTGGGTGAGCCGGTTGGCCAGCCGCACCACGGCGAAGACCAGGATCAACACGCCCAGCGGGCGATGGATCGCCAGCAGCAGCGGGTAGTAGCTCAGCGAAGCGATCATGGTCACCCCGATCAGCAGCTGGACGATGACCATCGGCGCCATCAGCCAGTGCAGGATCCGGGAGGGAAGGGCGAAACGGGCTGGCGCGCTGGTGGTTTCGCTTGCGGTGCCCGTCATGACAACACCTTGGCCACGTTGACCTCGCTGGGCGACTTGGGCTCCTCGGCGCGGCGCGTGAAGGAGCGGGCGTAGACGGCCGACCTGGCCGGGGGCAGCGGGTCGTCGGATGCGGTGATGCCGTCGGGCAGCACCAGGGGGTCGAAGTTGATATCGCGCGCGTTGCCCGCTTCCTCTGTCTGCACCGCGGCGATGGTGATGGTGCCGGCGTCGATGGTCCGCCGCGACTGCGGCCATGGCTTGGTGGCGTCGTGGGTCGGATCGCCGGGCTCGCCGACCGTGAGGATCAGCCGCCATCTGAGCGGCCGCTGCGCCACCGCGCGGATGAGGTCGTCGAACAGGTAGTCCTTGCCGTGCGGCGGCGGCGCGCCACCGCCCCCGCCGGCGTCCTGCGGCACCACCGACCAACGCACCGGAACGGTGGCGCCGGCGCCGTTGGTGAACCAGAAAGCGTTCAGCCCGTAAAACGTGCTGTCCGCGAAGCCCGCGCTGGGCGGCGACTGCTTGATGATCTTCATCGCGGCGACGGTTTCGGGATGGCGATCGAGGAATGCGGCCATCTTCTGCGGGTCGGGCTTGCCGGTGTCGGGCAGCGGCTTGGACGCGAGCAGCCGGTCGTAAAACCCCTGCGGGGTGCTGTCGGTGAAGACGGGAACGTTGACCATCGCCGTGCGCCACTGCTGGCCGCCGGCCTCGAACAGCAGCCCGAGGCCGCGGACGGTGTCGGGCTTGTCGGTCTGATCCGGTAGGCCACCGCCGAGGGAAAACCGGCCGACAACGGGAACCGTGCCGGGCCGGAAGACCGCGGCCCGGCAGATGGCCGCGCCCGCCCCGTTGCTCGCGAAAGACCCGGTGGCGCTGAGTCCTTTGGCATGGTTTCGCCGAAACCCGTCGTGGCGGCCGTAGATGTGTTCGAAACGATCGGCGAACCGGGGCGGAGTGAGCGTGTCCGGCCGTAGCCAGCCGCCGGCATAGGCAAAACCGCCCACGTCGACCGCAGCGAAACCGGCGACGGCGCCCATGCCGAGCAACGCGGTCCGCCGATTCAGCGCGAGACGGCGCGGCTGTTCGGGCTTGGTGACGTCTCCGTCGTCGTCCGGGGCGCCATCCTGACCACCGGCCTCCATACCCACCGTCCTTTCCCGCTTTTCCGGGCCAAGCCGCGCAGCCTGGGAACGACACTCGGTGAACGCAATTCATCCACCTGGGGCTGCCGTGCGCAACACTGGCGGTTGCTATCGCGCACATTGCGACCACGTCGGGTCGCCGGATTTCGTTCACTGCTCGCCTACTGACAACGAATGTTGCCAAGACATCGCCAGACACCGGAGCGGCGACATCGTTTGCCCGTGGCTTAAGATCTAATGATCACGTGCGGCTGCGCCTCCGCCTAGCGGCGCAGGATCGATGGGGTTTCTCCTCGGCAAAGCGTGCTACGCGGGTTGAGTCAGCAGCCCCGGCTTGGCAATAGCTGTTGATTTCTCGGGCCCGCACGGGCGAATGTGAGTGATAAACCATGACCGAACAATCCGGCGATTCGGCCGATCCGATCGCCTTCGAGGTGGGAAAACGCCAGGTAGACCAGACGGTCGTGCTCACCGTGTCGGGCGAAGTCGACATGCTCAGCGCGCCGCAACTCGCCGAGGCGATACACACCGAGCTGGCCACCGGACCCGCCGGGCTCGTCGTTGACCTGTCGAAAGTGGATTTTTTAGCCTCGGCGGGGATGACCGTCCTGGTGTCCGCGCAGGCCGACGTCGCGCCGCCCACTCGATTCGCGGTCGTCGCGAATGGGCCGGCCACCAGCCGGCCGATCAAGCTGATGGGGCTGGACAACGTGTTGTCGCTGTACAGCACGCTCGACACCGCGCTGTGCCGCGTCGCCGACAGTTCAGCCCAGTCGGGGCAAGCCTGACCCGCGCTATGTAGCGGGCGCCAGGACCCGCTGGATGCGCTCGTCGCGCGGCAGGACGGGACCGTCGTCGAGAGATTCGTCGATGCCCAGCTCGGTGAGGCCGGCCTTGGTCAAAAGCGAGGTGCCGTAGGCGGCGAGCGCGAGTTTTTGGTCGTCGCTGTGGCCATCCTCGATCAGCATCGCGCCGATCAGGCAGATGACGGCCATCTTGTAGGCGTTGAACGCGCGGTACCACGCGCGGTTGCGGACCGTGATTCCGCTGGCCGACTCGTAATGCGTGAGCAGCGCGTCGATGGGCAGCGCGGCGGGGTGGGTGTTGAGGCCGACGGGCTGCATCCACAACATCTCGAGCCAGCCGATGTCGGTGAGCGGATCGCCGACGGTCGTCATCTCCCAGTCGAACACCCCGCTGACCTCGCCGCCGGAGAACGCGAAGTTGCCCGGTTTGGCGTCGCCGTGCACCAACGCGACCTTCGGGCATGGCTCGGGCTGGTCGGCACGCAGCGCCTGCTGGAGCCGTTCCAGGGCGGGCAGGCGGTCGCGCTTGACCCGGTTCATCTCCGCCGCCCAGTGGTCGAGTTCGCGGTCGAGATGATCGCCACCGTCGTCGAGTGCGTCGAGCCCGGTCTGCGCTAGGTCGACGGTGTGGATCGCCGCGAGTTGTTCGACCAGGCTCTGACACATCCGCACCACGGTCAAGTCCGCGACACCGGCCGGCGCCTCCATTTCATACACCTGCCCGGCCGCCCGTTCCATCACGAAGAAGGGTCGTCCGAGCACGTCGCCGGTTTCTTCGAGCCACAGCGCGCGCGGAACACGGACCGCGCTGTACGCCAAGGCCCGCAGGATCGCGAACTGGCGCGCGAGGTCGTAGGGCTCGAGCAGCGCAGGTGGTTTGGGCCGCAGACGCAGCACCGCGTCTTGGCGGGCGTCCCGGTCGCCGCGATGGGTGACGACGCTCAGCATCATCATCTCGGCCGAATGCCCGAAGTCCACCCGGTCCAGCCCTTCGATTCGGACGTCGTCGGCGTCGGGGATCTGCGCGCGCAGCCAGGCCGTCAACCGCTGTTCCAGTTTGGCGTCCAGCGTCATTGGCGGACTCGATCGTCTTCCGCGGGGAGCCGGTCGACGGGTGTCTTGTCCTGGGTGAACGCCGACATGTCCATCGCGGTCCAGTTCGGATAGCGGCGGTAGCCCTGCCCGCCGAGCAGCAATTCGAAGACGCCCCAACCGATATCGCCGTCCATCTCGAACCGCATCAGCTGGTCCAGCGCCATCGATTTGCCCTCGGTCTCGGCGAGCTGCTCGGGATCGGCGCTGTCCCAGAGGAAATGGATGAAGTACGCGCCGGCGCCCAGATCCTCGTACTGGCAGTGCACCATCGGTAGCCCGTAGTAAGCGTTGACTTCCTGATGGGCGGCGTCGGCGAAGACGCGGTAGGCCTTGCCGTCCTCGTCGGTGAAGACCAGTGTGGCGCGGGCGGGCCGCTTGCTGTTGCCGTCGAACTGCACGTCGTGCTCGATCTTGACGAATCGCTTCGACAGCGTCCCGTCGGCGTGCGTGATCCCGCCGTCGACGTAATTAACTGAACCATCGGAAGATTCGATGACCCAGGCTTCGATGGCGCGGTCGTCGAATCCGGCATCGAGCCACAGCCAGAAGTCGATCTTGTCCGAGACGCGCACGCCGAACGTGCGGTCGCGGCCGCCGTGGAAGCCGTCCACGCTGATGCGCTCGCCGTCGATCGTGACCCAGCCGCTCCATCGCCCGGGTTCCTTCATGTGATACATGTCGGCCAGCATCTGGCCGGCCGGGTCGCGCACCTGCATCGGCAGCAGCTCCCACATCGGGGCGGTGGGCTCGTAGTAGAGCTCCCACTCGACGCCGGACTTGTTGGGTTCGACGTCGAGTCTCCACTTCTTCAGCGGCTCGACGCAGGTCCAGCTCATCGGGCCGGCGCGCAGGTCGTCGCGGTCGGCGCCGGTAACGGGCCGGCCCGACAGGAGATCCCAGTGCCGGCCGTCGGCGAGGCTGACCTTGACGTATCCCAGCGCGGTTCCGGTGTTCGGGTTGTTGCCGTAGCCGCTGGCCAACAGCATGGTGCCGTCCGGTGACGCGGCGAAGAAGTAACACCGGTCCGACCACGTCGGATCCGAGTCGTGCACCCGGTCGAAGGTTGTCGGGAGCTGGTGGGTGAACGACTCGTCGGCGGCGGAGTAGCCCATCATCTCCCTCTCTGACCGGTTAATAGCCCGGGCCGCAACGGAATTCGAGGCCGCGCGGCCCTACTTCGGTTGCCCGAGGCATCAGATACCGAAGCAGCACAACGAATCCCGTACCATCGGCGCCATGGAACCGAGCCGGTGGTGGGGCGCCGACCGCGCGATCCTCGACGACGAGGAGGCCCGCAGGCGGATCCTCGACGCCGCGGGGCGTTGCATCGTCCGCCGCGGGAACTCTCAGTTCCGGATGGCCGAGGTGGCCGACGAGGCCGGGGTGTCGCGGTCGACGGTGTACCGGTACTTCCCCGGCCGCGACGACGTGTTGCTCGGCCTGATGCTGATGCGGGTCGACAAGGCGCTCGGTGATCTGGTGCGCTCGCTGCCCGCGCCGGACGATCCGGTCCGGTCGGTGCCGGAGATGGTGCTGGCGCGCGTCGAGTCGGTGGCCGGCAATCCGCTGAACGAGGCGATGTTCGCCGCGGAAAGCACCGCGGTGGCCGCGGCCCTCGAGAAGGGCTCGGAACCATTCGTGGAGCTGCTGCTGCGGCACTACGAACCCCTGCTGAACCGGTGGAAGCGGGCGGGACTCCTCCATGACGACCTGGACTTTCGCTCGATCGTCCAGTGGTTGCACACCACCACGCTGTTTCTGCTGGGCCCGTCGTGGCGGTATCGGCCGGCCGCCGACAAACGCCAATTCGTCGAGCAGTTCGTGGTGCGGGCCCTGGTGCCACAGATCAGACAATAATCAGGTATTGTCTGATGTCCAGACGTTCAGTTATTTTTGTCTGACGGGACCCCGCGCCGGTTGAGTGACCCCTCCCGCCGGTACGGGGATCCCGAACCAGGACGGATACACATGAAAAACCTTGCGGAACAAGCTTTTTCCCTCGTCGGGTTGGCCGCTCACCTGGGCCAGGGCGTCCGCCGGGTGACCGCCGACGCGGTGGTGGGCGCCCGTCTTGGGTTGCCCCGCACGGTCGCTGACATCGACGCCGGAGTCCTGTCCAAACTGATGGGAACCACCGTCAAGTCGGTCCGTGTGCTCGACCGCGACGCGGGGACCTCGTCGCGGGCCCGGCTAGTGCTGACCGGCAAGAACGTCCCCGAGTCGGTGTTCGTCAAGGTCGCCGCCGAAACCACCGCCACCCGGCTGATGGGCGAACTCGGCCGCCTCGGACACACCGAGGTGCGCTTCTACAGCGAACTGGCCCCGCAGCTGCACGGCGTGCCGCAGGCCTACGGCGCGGCCTTCGACAGCTGGACGGGCCGATACCTGCTGGTTCTGGAAGACCTCCCCGCCGAGTCGTGCGAATTTCCCGATACCCTGCACCCGCTCTCCCCCGACCAGGCCAGCCTCATCGTCGAATTGCTGGCCGATCTGCACGCCACCTTTTGGGACCGCCTCCCGCGCGACCGCCGCGGCCCGCTGGGCTGGCTGTATACCCCGTCGGGCGACGTCACGTCCATGTTGACCGGTTCGCTGATGCACGCGTCGATCAAGCGGCTCACGGGGCGCACCGAAATCCCCGTCGAGAACGGGACCTTCATCGCCGACAACTACCGAGCCGTCGCCGCCCTGATCGACACGCCCCCGCACACCGTCATGCACGGCGACGCGCACCCCGGCAACATGTACTTCGACGGCGGCAAAGCCGGGCTCTTGGACTGGCAGGCTGTGCGGCGCGGCCATCCCTCGCGCGAGCTGGCATACACGCTGATCACCAGCCTGACCCCGGACGACCGCCGGGCGACTCAGCGGGACCTGCTCGACGACTACCGACGCGCCCTGGCGGCGGCCGGCGGACCCAACCTCGACCGCGACGACCTGTGGCGGCGCTACCGGCAGGGCGCGCTCTACGCGTATGTGGCCCCGCTGATCACCGCGGGGATGGGCGGAATGCAGGTCGAAGGCATCGCCATGGAAGGCCTGCGCCGCGGTGTGGCGGCGCTCGACGACCTGGAAACCATTGCGGCACTGAAGAGTTGTTTGTAACCCCAACTTCGCAGGATTCATTGACTGGATGTGGCGGGAGGAATATCGTCAGTACTTACGCTACGCCGCGTAGCGTAATACGGCGGAGAGGCCCTCATGTTCGACCTGAAGATCACCGGTGGCACTGTCGTCGACGGCACCGGAGCCGAGCGCTACCGGGCTGACATCGGCATCAAGGACGGCGTGATCGTCGACGTGGTCCGGCGCGGCGCCGACGGCCCCGAGATGGCCGGCGACGCCGCCGAAACCATCGACGCGACAGGGCATCTGGTGGCCCCGGGGTTCGTCGATATCCACACGCACTACGACGGCCAGGTGAGCTGGGACAGCCTGCTGGAGCCCTCCAGCGGTCATGGCGTCACGACGATCGTGACCGGTAACTGCGGCGTCGGCTTCGCCCCCGTGCGGCCCGGCAGCGAGCAATGGTTGATCGAGCTGATGGAGGGCGTCGAGGACATCCCCGGCACCGCCCTCACCGAGGGCATCACCTGGGGCTGGGAGACCTACCCCGAATACCTCGACGCGATCGGCAAGCAGAAATTCGCGATCGACGTCGGCAGCCAGGTCGCCCACGGCGCGATCCGCGCCTACGCGATGGGCGAGCGGGGCGCCCGTAACGAGCCGGCCACGCCCGACGACATCGCGGCCATGGCGCGGCTGGTCACCGAGGCCATCGAGGCCGGCGCTCTCGGGTTTTCGACGTCGCGCACGATGGGCCACCGCGCGATGGACGGTGAGCCGGTGCCCGGCACTTTCGCCGCGGAGGAGGAACTGTTCGGTCTCGGGCGCGCCATGGCCGCCGGCGGTCAGGCGGTGTTCGAGCTGGCTCCGCAGGGGGCGGCGGGCGAGGACATCATCGGCCCGAAGAAGGAATTGGACTGGATGCGCCGGCTCAGCGCGGAGATCGACCGCCCCGTGTCGTTCGCGCTCATTCAGGTCGACGCCGACCCGAAGCTCTGGCGCGAGATGCTCGACCTCTCCGCGGATGCGCACGCGGCGGGCGCCCGGCTGCACCCGCAGATCGCGGCGCGCCCGTTCGGCATGATGATCGGGTTCCAGGGGCATCACGGCTTCAGCCATCGCCCGACCTATCGCAGGCTCGCGGCCGAATGCGGCCGCGCCGAGCTCGCGCAGCGCCTCGCCGATCCGGCGGTGCGGGCGGCGATCCTTTCCGAGGACGACCTGCCCGTCGACCCGACGCAGTTGTTCGACGGGATGTTCGCGCTGGTGCAGCACTCCCTGCACCGCCTGTACGCGCTGGGCAATCCGCCCGACTACGAGCCGACTCCCGACCGCACCGTCGCCGCGATAGCCAAGGCACGCGGCGAGGACCCGTTGGCCACCCTTTACGACCTCATGCTCGAGTCGAACGCGACCAACATGCTGATGCTGCCGCTGTTCAACTACGCCGACGGCAACTGCGACGCGATCCGGGAGATGATGCTGCACCCCGCGGGCGTGCTGGGACTCTCCGACGGCGGCGCCCACTGCGGAATGATCTGTGACGCTTCCTATCCCACCTTCCTGCTGACGCACTGGGCGCGGGACCGTCAGCGGGGTGAGAAGTTGCCGCTCGAATACGTGATCCGCAAGCAGTCCCGCGACACCGCGCACCTGTTCGGCCTCACCGACCGCGGCACCATCGAAGCCGGCAAGAAGGCCGACATCAACGTGATCGACATGGACGCCCTGCGTCTGCACCCCGCGGCGATGGCCTTCGACCTGCCGGCCGGCGGCAACCGGATCCTGCAGGGCGCGAGCGGCTACGCCGCCACGATCGTCAGCGGGACGGTGACGCGCCGCAACGACGTCGACACCGGGGCACGTCCCGGCCGGTTGGTGCGCGGAGCGCGTTAGGGGCGCCGTCCGTGAACGCGCCCGCCGGCAACCCGACTCGCACCCGCCCCAACGCCCAAGAGGACGCGATCGGCACCCCGCCCGCCGGCCCCACCCTGGTGCCGGCCGGGCGTTATTACTCTGCGGCGTTCGCCCAACTCGAGGTCGAACGGATGTGGCCGAAGGTGTGGCAGCTGGCGTGCATGGTCGACCACGTCGCCGAGCCCGGCGACTACTTCGAGTACCGCTGCGGTCCGTACGGGGTGCTGATCGTGCGGGGCGACGACGGCGTCGTGCGCGCCTTCCAGAACGCGTGCCGCCATCGCGGAAATTCGCTGTGCGCCGGCTCGGGTTCCGGGCTGCGCGAGCTCAAGTGCGGCTACCACGGCTGGACCTGGGACCTCGCCGGCACGCTCAAGCGGGTGCCCAACCGCAAGGGCTTCGGCTCACTGCGGATGTCGGACTTCCCGCTGATACCCGCGTTAGTCGACACGTGGGAGGGCCTGGTCTTCGTCAACCTCGACGTCGGCGCGATGCCGTTGCTCGAGTACCTGGAGGCGGTGCCCGACGACATCGCGTGGTGCCACCTGAGCGACTTCCGCTGCTACGCGACGCTGACCATCGACGTCGACGCCAATTGGAAGACGATCGCCGACGGCTACAGCGAGACCTACCACATCCAGACGCTGCATCCCGAGCTGCTGCGCTGCGTCGACGACATCCATGCGCCCCAACAGATCTGGGGCCACACCGGCAAGTCCGACCAGCCCTACGGTGTGCAGAGCCCGCGCTTCGAGGGCGCGTTGAGCGACGAAGAGGTGTGGGACGCCTACGTCTACACGCAGGGCGCGCTGATGGGTGCGGCCGAGGGCACCCCGTTTCCCGCCGACGAACGCCGGCCGGGGCAGACGGTCCAGGACCTGATCGCGG
The DNA here is from genome assembly GCF_059812165.1 of Mycobacterium sp. NGS69. Classification (NCBI taxonomy): domain Bacteria; kingdom Bacillati; phylum Actinomycetota; class Actinomycetes; order Mycobacteriales; family Mycobacteriaceae; genus Mycobacterium; species Mycobacterium sp. NGS69. The sequence continues at coordinate 950,861 of NZ_JCALCD010000001.1, read as the reverse complement.
AGGCCACGCGGGCCTTCGCGGCCAGCCGTGGGGTGGACCTCTCGTGGGCCGACACCGACCGGGTCACCCGGCTGCACCAGTACAACGTGTTTCCCAACATGACGCTGCTCGCCAACGCCGACCACCTGACCGTCATGTGCTCGCGGCCCGGCGCCGATCCGGATCGCGGCGAAATGGTCATCTTCCTGATGACCCGAATGGCGCCGGGCGCGCCGCGCAGCAAGCCGGCAGACGTGCGGACCACCGCCGGGGAGGCCGAACCGGGCCTGGTGCTCACCCAGGACATCCAGCTGCTCGCGGGCCTACAGCGCGGCCTGCACCAGCCCGGGTTCACCCACTTGGCGCTCTCCAGCGAAGAACGGCGCGTCATCAACATGCATCGCAACCTCGAGCGCTACCTGGACCTGCCCGAATCCGAGCGGATGACCGGCGGTTAAAAGGTGCCGACGGGATTGGCTTAGACCTCCCGAAACCGGGTATTTGCGGGTTAGACTCCCGGCTTGTGACGGTTCCGTCCGATGCCTGGGGCTACGAACGGCGGCAACTCATGCATCAGGTACAGATGCGATGTCAGGCACTCGGCCGCAGGCGGGCACGACGGCTGTGTCACCGCTTCGAGCGCGTCGGGGTTCACACCGCCCCCGAACGCCTGCGCCAGATGGTGGCCGGTGTGCCCGTCGCGGACGACGAAGTCACGGATGTCAATTTCGCGCTGATCGCGATGCAGCTCAATCGTGAGGCCCGCGGCGCGCGGGTCAAGCGCCTCAAGCGGCAGGGGACCCGTTCGCTGCTTTTCATGGGCCTGGTCCTGGTCGTACTCAACTTCCTTTTCTGCATCGCCTACGTCTTGCTGAACCTGGCCCAGCAGGCCACCCCTATGTGACCGTGCGGTTCGCCGCACGTTCGCGGGCTCGGTCACCGTACCTATTGACGTTTCAGCGCGGCGCGACGATCCCGTTGTCGTAGGCGTAGACGATCGCCGCGGCGCGGTCCCGCAGGTCGAGCTTCCCGAAGATCCGGCCGATGTGGCTCTTGACCGTGACACCGGAGATGCAGAGTTCGTCGGCGATTTCGCTGTTGGACATGCCTTTTCCGATCAGCGTCAGCACGTCCAACTCGCGGGTGGTGAGCTGGGCGACCTCGTTGCCCCGTTTTTCGCAGGTGCCGGGGGCGGCCTTGCGGTAAGTGGTGAGTACGCGCGCGGTGACCGCGGGATCCAGGTAGCTGTCTCCCCTGGCGACCGTCCGCACAGCGCGGATCAATTCCTCGGCCGACGAGTCCTTGAGCACGAACCCGGCGGCGCCGGCGCGCAGCGCCCCGGACAGCAGGTCGTCCTCGTTGAATGTGGTCAACGCGAGCACCGGCGGGCCCCCGGCCAGCCGTCGCGTCGCCTCGATGCCGTCCACCCGTCGCATCCGCAGGTCCATTACGACGACGTCGGGTCGGTGCTCGGCCACGGCGGCGGGCACCTCGTCCCCGTCGGCGCATTCGGCAACCACGTTGAATCCGTCCTTGCGGCGCAGGATCCGGCGCAACCCGGAACGCACCAAGTCCTGGTCGTCCACCAGCAGCACGGCGATCTCGGCCGATTCGGCGATATCGGGGATCACAACTTGCACCACGGCGGCCGCCAGCCGGTGTCGCCGCCGTCGAGGGGGATCTCGGCGCGCACCGCCCACCCGTCGCGGGTCGGGCCGACGTCGATCGCCCCGCCCAGCAACTCGACGCGCTGGCGCATGCCGCTCACACCGCGCCCTTCCGCGCAGGGGGCCGCGGCCACCGCGGCCGGCAGGCGATTGTCGACGACAAGGCTTGTCGAAGCCTCCGAAACACTCAGGGCCACAGTCGATTTTGATTCCGGCGCGTGTTTGGCGATGTTGGCCAGCGATTCCTGGGCGATGCGGTACAGCGCGTGGCCCACCGCGGCCGACGCGCGATCGGTGGCCCCTTCGACGCACAGCGTCACGGCCAGTCCGGCCCGCTGGAAGTCCGCGACGAGCACCGCGACGTCGTCGATGCCGGGTTCGGGCGCAACCTTCATGGGTGAATCGTCGAGAAGCCCGACGGTCCGGCGGATGTCGGCCATCGCCTGCCGGCCCAGCCGCTCGGCCTGTTCGAGGGCCTCGACGGCGTCGTCGACGTCGCGATCCTGCTGCAGCCCCCGCCGCGCGCCGGTCACGTGCAACAAGGTGACGCTGAGCGAATGGGCGATGACGTCGTGCACTTCGCGCGCGATGCGCCGTCGCTCGTCGGCCGCGGCGTGCTCGGCCAACAGCTTCTGCGCCTCGATCTGCTCGGCCAACAGCAGCCGTTGCGTGCGCATGATGTAGCCGAGCAGCCATCCCACCGCGACAAAGCCCACGTACAGCGCCACGTCATCGAGGCGGTGCAGCGAGGAGGCGGCGAGGAGCAGCGCCGCCGCCGACGCGGCTGCCAGAATGCCGGCGGCAACCGAGGCCAATGTCGCGACGCACAAGACCGCCAGGACCGCTCCCGCCGGCGCGAAATCGCCATGAACGGGTGTCGAGGTGGCGAACAGCATCATGGCGGCGGCCGTCGACCAGGTCAGCCACAGCAGCGCGGGGCTGAGCTTCATGTTGAACACCAAGAACGGAACCTCTGGCGAGAGAGCCAATGCGAACGCGGCGAGCGCGACAGGCAAATCGGCGGCCGGGCGCTGCAGGATCGCGACCACCCCGCCGAGCACAAGGGAGACATCGACGGCGATCATCGACGTCCACGTGATGCCGACGGGCATCTGCTCACGGCGTCGGCGCAACAGTTCCCGCGAGTGATCGGCTGCGGCGCGCAACATTGTCCAATCGTAGAAGAGCCCGGCTCCTCGTCACATCATGCCGAGGTCGGCATCCGTCTCCACCCGTGGTAGGAGGCAAAGACCGGACCTCGGCACGACGCGCGGCGGCTGGCAGCGCTCATAGCGTCGAGGCATGACATGGACACTGCTGCACGACCGGATGGCCTTCATGGCCAACGTGATCAAGGCCGCCGAGACCGATCCCGACGCGGCACTCGCGCTGGCCGATCGTTCGTCCGAGGTGTCCCGGCTCTTCGGTGGCCAGGAGGGGCTACTGCTGTCGCTGCGACAGCGCTGGATGACGATGCTCGTCGCCAAGCTGGATCAGGCGGCGCACGACGGCGTGGCGGCCGAGCGGGTGAAAGCCGACCTCGCGGCCGCCGAGCCCGGGCTGCACGCCCTGCTGGAGATCGCGTCGCGGCGGTCGCTGCGGCTGCGCTCCCTGGCCGGGGACGAGCGGCGGGTGATGGAGTTGTTGGGCGGACCGGGCGATGCGCAGACCGTTGCTTGACGGAACGGGAATTCTCTCGCGCCTGACCGGCCGATACGCGATCCTGGTCGTCGGCCTATGGGTCCTGGCGGCGGCCGCCGCCAATCTCGCCGTCCCACAGTTGGAGCGAGTCGTGGACACCCATGCCCGCACGTTCATGCCCGCCGACGCCCCGAGCTCCGTCGCCGCGTCCCGCGCCGCGCAGCTATTCGGCCAAAAGCCGAGCAACAATTTCGTTTACGTTGTGCTGGAACGCGATCAGCGCCTCACGCCGCGCGACCGCCAATTCTATGACGCGCTGACCGCGGCCCTCTCCTCCGATCGTGGCCACGTGAATGCGGTGACCGACCTGTGGTCTCAGCCCGCCACGGCCGCCGGCGCCGAGAGCTCCGACGGGCGCGCGGTCAGCCTGATGGTGCGGCTCGCCGGAATGCTCGGCACCTCGGCGGCCCGCGACTCGGTGAATTCGGTGCGCGGCGAGGTAGCCCGACTGTCCGCGCCGCCCGGCCTGCGTGTGCTCGTCACGGGTCCCGGCGCCACCATCGTCGACGAATTCTCCGCGATCGACCGACAAATGCTCACGATCACCGCCGCCACGGTCGGCGTCATCCTGCTGCTGCTGCTGTTGGTGTACCGATCGCCGATCGCCGCGGCGATTCCGCTGGCCTCGGTCGGCATCGCGCTGGCCCTGGGCCGTGCCGTTGCCGCGGCGTTTGGGCAAGCGAATGTCGTTGAGGTATCGCTATTCTCGGCGGCGCTCATGGCGGCGATGACGCTGGGCGCCGGAACCGACTACGCGATATTCCTCATCGGCCGCTACCACGAGGGGCGACGCCGCGACGTCGCCCCGGCGCAGGCGCTGCTCGAGGCCTACCGCGCCGTCGCGCCGGTGGTGATCGGATCGGCGCTGACGGTGTCTGTTGCGCTGGGATGCCTTGGCTTCGCCAAGGTGGGGATGTTCCGCAGCGCCGGGATACCCTGCGCCATTGGGATTCTGGTCACCATGGCCGCGGCGCTTACGCTGACGCCGGCGCTCATGGGGCTGGCGCTGCGCCGCGGGTTTCTCGAACCGCGACCCTCGACGACGTCGCGCCGCTGGCGGCGCGTGGGTGCCGCGGTGGCGCGCTGGCCGGGTCCCGTCCTGGTCACCGCGGGCGGCTTGACACTGCTGGCGGCGCTGCCGCTGGCGGACATGCGGGTCGGCTGGAACGAACCGGCCGCCACCCCGTCCGCCGCCGAATCCAGCCGCGGCTACGCGGCCAGCGATCGGCACTTCCCGTCGAATTCGCTGCTGCCCGACGTCGTCACCATCCAGTCCGACCACGACCTGCGCACCCCGGCGGGGCTGATCGCCGTCGAGCGGATCTCGCGGCAGGTCATGGCGATCCCGGGTGTGCGCATGGTGCAGTCCGCGAGCCGCCCCGACGGCAGCGTGCCGGATCAGGCCACGTTGACGTATCAGACCGGAGTGCTCGGCCGCCAGCTCGGGGACACGATCGATTCACTGACCCAGCGACTGAACCGGGTCTCCGAACTCGACAACGCTCTCGCGCAGACCCAAACCGCTGTGGACCGGCTCGGCGGTGGGTTGCGTGGCGGCAGCGCGGGACTGGCCGACATGTCCGCGGCCGCCGACGACATGCGCGGCGGCATGGACGGCGTGCAACGGACCGTCACGGCGGTGTCGGGCTACCTGGACCCGCTGCGGGATTTCGTCGCGCGGACGCCGGGCTGCGATGCCAACCCGGTCTGCTCGACGGTGGATCGTGTTATCCGGCCTGTCGACAGCCTGGTGCAGACATCGACGCGGCTCGGCGATGGCGCTGCCAAGCTGACCAGGGGGTCGAGCGCCGCCGCGGCGGCCATGTCGGACCTACCGCAAACCGTTGTTTCGATGAAAGACGCACTGGGACAGGCGCGTTCGGCCACCCGCGAGTTGCTGGGCCTGAGCGAGACGATCGGGCCGCAGTTGCACCAGTTGACCGACTACCTGGCCGAGATCGCCACCCAATTCCAGGGCAGCGCCGCATCCGGTTTCTACCTGCCGCAACGTGCGCTGAGCGACCCGCGGTATGTCGAGGTGCTGCACCAGCTGATTTCCGCCGACGGTCGCGCGACCTACCTGCTGGTCTACGGCGACGGCAACGAATGGGGCGCCGAGGGCGCCACGCGGGCGGAGCAGGTGCGCACCGCGGTCAAGGAGGCCACCAAGGAGGGAACGCTGACCCCGACGGGAGTCGACCTGGCGGGTGTCGGCCCCGTGACCGCCGACCTGGAGCGTTTCGTCGCCCGCGACAGCGCACTGCTGATCGGTGCGGCCCTGGTGCTCATCTTCCTGATCGTCACGGCGATGCTGCGCAGTCCGGTGGCCGGGCTGGTCGTCGTCGGCACCGTCGTCGCCTCCTACGCATCGGCGTTGGGCATAAGCGCGCTGATCTGGCAGCGGCTGCTTCATCACGAGCTGCACTGGGCCGTCGCGCCCATCGCCTTCATCGCGCTGATCGCCGTCGGCGCGGACTACAACCTGCTACTGGCGCTTCGCATCAAGCACGAGGCGACGGCAGGAATCAGAACGGGCATCGTTCGCGCGTTCGGCGGCACCGGCGGGGTGGTGACCACGGCCGGGATTGTCTTCGGGCTCACCATGCTCGCGTTGCTGGGCAGCAGCGTGCTCAGCATCGCCCAGATCGGCACGACCATCGCGGTCGGGCTGATGATGGACACCCTGGTGGTGCGGGCGCTCGTCGTGCCGTCCATCGTCGCGCTGCTGGGCAGGTGGTTCTTCTGGCCGGCCTCGGTGCCCAGGCGTCAGGATGCCGGTAAGGCGTCGAGCCGGAACACCGCGCATCGGCCGGCAAGTGCCTCGAACTCGTCGGCGGTTCCCCGTGCCACCAGCCCCGAGCGTTTATAGAATCCGACGCCACGCGGCACCTTGTCGGGAAAAGCGCGCAGCACCGGCCGGGCTTGCTCCGCGGACAGCTCCGCGAAGGCCACACGCTCGGGCCTGCGGCCCCGCATGATGGTCCCGGTGCTCGCGGCGCGGGCGTTGAGCACCCAGTCCGCGTCTGGATATCCGACGATGTAGCGGCCGTCGTGCAGGGTGACCAGCTGTTGTGTGTTGAGTGGTCGGTAGTTGTCGGTGGTGTGCTGTAGGAACAGGGATATGAATCTGGCGGTGTGGGCTGAGCGCAACGGTGTCGCGCGGGTGACTGCGTATCGCTGGTTTCGAGCGGGGCTGTTGCCGGTACCGGCGCGGCGGGTAGGTCGGCTTATTCTCGTTGACGATCCGTCCGCTTCGACTGATCGGAGGTCGCGGACCGCGGTATATGCGCGGATGTCGTCAGCCGATCAGAAAGCTGATCTGGATCGGCAGGTGGCGCGGGTGACCGCGTGGGCCACGGGCGAGCAGATCTCCGTCGACAAGGTTGTCACCGAGGTGGGTTCGGCGTTGAACGGGCACCGCCGCAAATTCCTGGCGCTGCTCCGTGATCCGTCTGTGGACCGGATCGTGGTGGAGCACCGGGATCGGTTCTGCCGGTTCGGCTCTGAGTACATCCAGGGTGCCCTGGCCGCCCAAGGCCGCGAACTGGTCGTAGTCGATACCGCAGAGGTTGACCACGATCTGGTGCGAGACATCACCGAGATCCTGACCGGTATGTGTGCTCGGCTCTACGGCAAACGCGCTGCTGCCAACCGTGCTAAGTGTGCCGTCGCCGCTGCTGCTGACGGCGCGGACCGCCAGGCGGCCTGAGGTGGCGAAGTTCGAGGTTCCTAAGGGCTGGACGGTTCAGGCGTTCCGGTTCACGCTTGACCCGACCGCCGAGCAGGCCCACGCGTTGGCGCGGCATTTCGGTGCTCGCCGTAAGGCGTACAACTGGGCCGTCGCCACCCTGAAAGCCGATATCCAAGCGTGGCGTGAGACCGGCGTCGAGACTGCGAAGCCATCGCTGCGGGTGCTGCGGAAACGCTGGAACACCGTCAAGGACGACGTGTGCGTCAACGCTGAGACCGGTGTGGTGTGGTGGCCTGAATGCTCGAAAGAGGCCTATTCCGACGGCATCGATGGTGCGGTCGACGCGTACTGGAACTGGCAGCAGAGCCGCGCTGGCAATCGTGCTGGTAAGCGGGTGGGTTTCCCACGGTTCAAGAAGAAGGGCCGCGACCAGGATCGCGTGTCGTTCACCACGGGTGCGATGCGTGTCGAGCCCGATCGGCGGCATCTCACGCTGCCGGTCATCGGCAACGTCCGCACGCACGAGAACACCCGCCGGATTGAGCGGCTCATCGACAAAGACCGGGCGCGGGTGTTGGCGATCACAGTGCGCCGCAACGGCACTCGGCTCGATGCAAGCGCGCGGGTACTGGTTAAACGGCCTCAGAAGCCCTGTGTGGCGCAGCCGGATTCACGGGTCGGTGTGGATGTTGGGGTACGGCGCTTGGCGACCGTGGCCACCGCCGCCGGTACTGTGATCGAACATGTCGCCAACCCGCGCCCGTTGGAAACCGCGTTGCGCGAGTTGCGGCATGTATCGCGTGCCCGCTCACGCTGTGTGAAAGGTTCTCGACGCTACCGGGAACGCACAACTGAACTGTCCCGGCTGCATCGCCGGGTCAACGATGTCCGCGCCCATCATTTGCACGTCCTGACAACACGATTGGCCAAAACTCACGGCCGGATCGTAGTGGAAGGTTTGGACGCGGCCGGGATGCTCCGGCAGAAAGGGCTGACCGGGGCTCGCGCCCGGCGGCGTGGGCTGTCGGACTCGGCGCTGGGCGCTGCCCGGCGTCACCTGTCCTACAAGACCGGTTGGTACGGATCACAGCTGGTGGTCGCCGACCGGTGGTTCCCGTCGAGCAAGGCTTGCCACCGTTGCGGGCAGGTTCAGGACATCGGTTGGGCCGAACACTGGCAATGCGATACGTGTTCGGCACCAGCGCATCAGCGTGATGACAACGCCGCGATCAACCTCGCACGCTACGAGGAAACATCTAGCGTCGTCGGCCCAGTTGGGGCCGCCGTCAAGCGTGGAGCCGACCATAAGACCCGGCTGAGCCGGGCTGGTGGCGATGAAGCGCGGAAGGGACGCAGCCGCAAGGCTGCCGAACAACCCCGAGACGGGGTGCAAGTCGCGTGACCACTAAAGATCACTCACTTGCAACGGTGAAAGGTGTGACCGGCGTGCGCTCCGCGGTTGCCCCGATTTGCGGCCGGGCACGGTAAGCACCCGCACCGGCCCGGCGACGATGCCGAGTTTCTGCATCCACATCATGACTTTGTTCATCGCCTTGAGCCAGGCTGGTGGTTTGGGATCAGGCATGGCTCCCCCGGTCAATCGGCGGCGAATCCTTGTGGCCTAAGTGATATCAACCTGCCTGATCTATGTCAATATGCCTGATGCCGGGCCTGGCTCAGTCGCGGTCGTGGTGGCAGACGGCCTCAAGTCTGAGGCCGAACGGGTCGTGCCAAAAGGTGGCGTAATAATGGCCGGCGTACTGCGGGAAATGCCGCGGGGGATGAACGACCGTGCCGCCCACCCGAACGACGTGGTCGTGCACGGCCTGCACCAATGATCGGCGCGGCACCATGAACGCCAGGTGCTGCAGACCGGTCCGCTCCGCGGAGTACTCACCCGGTTGGCCCGATGGGTAGAAGAACAGGTAGGTGCCGGGCTTGTTACCGGCGGGCCTATAGGCGAATTCGTCGTCGCCTGCAAGGAAGGGCTCGAATTCGACCAGGGGCATCAGCGCGTCGTAGTAGCGCTTCGCGGCCGGCAGATCCGGAACGTTGACGCCGAGGTGGCCTAGCATCGCATCACGCCGGCCCGCGCCCGTCACCGGCCAGTCGGAGCAGCAGGCGGGTGCCGCCCAACGGGCTGGAGTGCAGCGACGCGCTCCCGCCGTGCAATTCGGCCTGCTGGGCGACGAGGGCCAGCCCGAGCCCCGACCCCGAACGGGAAGCGGTAGACCCGCGGGAGAAGCGTTCGAAGACCGCGGTGCGTTCGGACTCGGGCACCCCGGTGCCGTTGTCGTCGATGGCGATTTCCACGCCCTCGCCGGAACTGGTTACGTAGAGGCGGATTTCGGTGGCGCCGCCGTGCTTGACGGCATTGGCGATGGCGTTGTCGATTACCAGCCGAAGCCCGGTGGGCAGCCCCACCATCAACACCGTGGGCGACGGCACCAGCGACACCTGCACGCCCGGATAAATGCGGAGGGCGTCGTGCGCGGCGCGATCCAGCAGCTCGGTGATGTCGAACGGCACAAAATCGTCGACGGTGGTCAGCTCGCCCTGCGCCAGGCGTTCCAGCGCCGTCAGCGTCGCTTCGATTCGGCTCTGGGTGCGGATGACGTCACCGATCACCTCTTGGCGTTGTTCCCGCGGTATTTCCAAGGTGGACAACACTTCCAGGTTGGTGCGCATGGCGGTCAGCGGGGTGCGCAGCTCGTGCGACGCGACGGCGGCGAAGTCGCGGGCCGACTCGAGCGCCGCCTTGGTGCGCTGCTGCTCGTTTCCGATGCGGGCCAGCATTCCTTCGACCGCTTCGGCGATTTCGACGGCCTCACGCACGCCGCGAACCTGCACCTCGTCCGGGCTGGATTGAGCGTTGATGGCGCGGGCCTGCTGCGCCAGCAGCAGGAACGGATTGACCATGATCAACGAAATCACCCAGCCGACGAGGATCGTGCCACCGATGACGATGCCGCAGATCAGCAAAACCCGTAGGTGCAGCTCGTTGATCCGGTGCTGGGCCTCGGCCAGCGGGGCGGCGAGCGCGATCGAGGCGGGACCCGCGCTGAAGGTACGCACGCGGTATTGCACGCCACCGATGGTGGTGTTGGCGTATCCGTTCGGCAGTTGCGGCAGAACGATATTGCCCGGGACGGAGACCGTCACACCGGCGATGCGCGCGGTGCGCACCAGGTTGCCGTCCGGTGTGGGCCGGTCGGGCGTGGCGAGCTGTCCGCTGTTGATCAGGGTGTTGATGTCGCCCAAACTGCTCACCGAATCCAGCCGGCGGTCGAGTTGGCTGTACTGGTCGTTGGTGACGCCGATCCACACCCAGGCGCCCAACAGGACGACGAGCGTGATCACCGACAGCGCGGCGACGATGACGATGGTGCGCAGTGACAGCACCTTCATCGGCAACCGCAGACCGTGAGGCGCGGACGTATCGGTCGCCATCACTCATACCGTCCGCGGCAGCGGCCGAAGTTCTCGTGACATCTTGCCTTCCGTCTTCGCCCGGCTTGGCCAACGAGCTCAGGATATAGGCGCGACGTTTGAGGTTGGCGCGGCGGTCAGCTCACCTCGGAGGTTGCCGTCTTGGTGTGGACCAAGGTCAGCTGGGCACCGCCGCGTTCGACGTTGGCGGCCGCACCGTCAGTCGGGCCGGTTCCGTCCGGCTCGCTCATGCCGTGGATCTGCACCGCGCCGCCGTTGCGTCGGTGGTGTCGCAGCCAGTCGCTAATCGCCTGGTGCGCGGCGTGATCGAGGTAGTTGGCGACGACGTGGACGGTCACCGTCGCGCCTTGAGGCACCGACGCCAGCACCCGGGTCAGCCTGGGCAGGGCGAGAAAGGTACACGCGCCCCCGACCTCGACTTTCCATTCATCACCCACCCGCGCGGCCTCGACCCTGGCCCGGATCACCCGCCAGCCGGTCAGCGCGACAGCCACCGCGAGGCCGATCATGACGCCGTGCAGGAGATTGAGGAAGACCACCGCGACCGCGGTGACGACATAGACGGCGAGATCTCCGGTGCGCTGCGCGGTCTTGATATGGGCCGGCTTGAGAAGCTGAATTCCGACGACGATCAGCAGGCCCGCGAGCGCGGCGGTCGGAATCTGTTCCACCAGCTCCGCGAAGGGCAGCGTGAACAGCAGGATCCACACGCCGTGCATGATCGACGAGGCCCGGGATTTCGCGCCCGCGTTGACATTAGCCGCGCTGCGCACGATGACGCCGCTGATGGGCAGGCCACCGATCGCGCCCGACACGATGTTGGCGGCGCCCTGTCCGATCAGCTCGCGATCGAAGTCGGTCCGCGTTCCGGTGTGCATTCTGTCGATGGACACCGCGGTCAGCAGGCTCTGAACGCTGGTGACAAGCGCGACCGTCAGGACGCCCACCGCGACTGCGCCCCAGTTGCCGTCGGGGAGTTCCGGCAGCCGCAGCGCGTCCAACACGGATCCCTCGAGTTCGATCCGGGGCACCTCGAACGGGAAGACCAGCGAAATCACCGTCACGGCAACGATCGCGACGAGCGCGCCGGGTATGCGGGCGACTTTGGCGGGAGCCCACCGCCAGCCGACCAGAATCAGCACCACCAGCACGCCCAGGACCACGCCCGGTTTGTGCGCGCCGATTACTTGGACCGGAAGACCGATAACGTTCTGCCAGGCGGTGCTCTTGGACTTTCCGCCCAACAACACGTGGACCTGTTGAAGTGCGATGGTTATTCCGATTCCGGCCAGCATGGCGTGCACGACGACGGGTGAGATCGCCAGGGCCGAGCGCGCGACGCGGCTCATGCCCAGCAGGACCTGCAGGACGCCGGCGGTGACGGTGATCAAACATGTGACCGCCCAACCGAATTCGGACACCAGGTCGGCCACGATGACGGTGAGCCCGGCGGCGGGACCGCTCACCTGCAGCGGCGATCCCCCGATGCATCCGGCGACGATCCCCCCGACTATCGCGGCGATCAGGCCGGCGAGCACTGGAGCGTTCGATGCGATTGCGATCCCGAGAGACAACGGGAGCGCGACCAGGAACACCACCAGCGACGCCGGCAGGTCGCTGCGAATCATGGAGCGCAGCCGCTCGTTTCGTGACGCCGGCCCGGGATCGGCCGTGTTCTTTCGGGGTATTCCGAATTGCTGCATCGCTCGCTTTCTCATTACGTATTGCCATGTTGTTGCGCATCTGTGGCACGGATGTGTCCGTAACCCCTTGGCGTTCCGCCATTTACACGGCGCCGGGGCTTTGTCGCTCGGCTGATATTTCCCGGCCCCTGTCGGGAAAGGTAATTAAGACGGACGGTCGCGGGCAACCCGACGGGCCGGGTGCATATCGAACCCAAATCTTTGCCACGCATTTGCACCGCTGAAAGTGGCGGCGCCCATTGGCCCTCCGCCCGGCGTTCGGCGGCCGTACCAGCGCCTCACCGAACGGCCTGTGAACTGCGTAACACCGACTTGGTTTCGCCCGCGGTGAGTGAGTACTCTCTCACCGTGCAACCTTCCGGACGTGACCGGCTGTTGGGCGAAGCGCTGAGGCTGTTTGCCGACAAGGGCTACGCCGCGACGTCGGTCGCCGACATCCAGCGGGCGTCGGGCCTGGCGCCGGGGTCGGGCGCGCTCTACAAGCACTTCGGCTCCAAGCGCGAGCTGCTGGAGGCCGCCGTAGCGCACCGGATCGACAGCATCGTGGCCGCCCGGGAGCAGTACGACGCCGGAGAGCCGGCCAGTGTGGAACAGGCGGTGCGCACCGCGGGCCAGCTGATCTGGAGCAACCTCAAACAGAGCGAGGACCTACTCAAGGTCATGCTTCGCGAGCCCGACGCGCTCGGCGATCTCGACGAGAAGACCTGGCAAGTCATCACCGACAACGCCTATCAGCGGTTCACCGACGAACTTGCCGCGTTGAATCGCGCCGGCCGCAACGAGATACCCGATCCCGCGGCGACAGCGGCCGTGGCGATCGGGGCGTTGTCCTACGCCGCGACGCTGCAGGCGCTGACCGGACGCCTGCCGGGCAATATCGCCGAAGACCGCTACATCGAGGCGTGGGTGGACCAGACGCTCAGCGTCCTCAAGCAATATCGCAGGCCCAAGAACGACTGACCACCAACCTATTTCAGGAGCAAACCCGTGACATTCTCACTGCAATTGAGCGACGACGTGATCGAGGTGCGCGATTGGGTGCACAAGTTTGCGGCCGAAGTGATCCGCCCCGCCGCGTCGGAATGGGACGAGCGGGAGGAAACCCCGTGGCCCGTGATCCAGGAGGCCGCGAAGGTCGGACTGTACTCCCCGGACTTCTTCGCACAGCAGGCGGCCGAGCCGACGGGCCTGGGCTTTCTCACCACGTTCGAGGAGATGTTTTGGGGTGACGCCGGCATCGCGCTGTCCATCCTGGGTACCGGCTTGGCCGCGGCGGCGTTGGCGGGCAACGGAACTCCCGAACAGCTGGGCCGCTGGCTTCCCGAGATGTTCGGTACGCCCGAGGAGCCCAAACTCGGCGCGTTCTGTTCCTCGGAGCCCGACGCGGGATCCGACGTCGGCGCCATCCGCACCCGCGCACGCTACGATGAGCCGGCCGGCGAATGGGTCCTCAACGGCACCAAGACATGGGCGACCAACGGGGGCATCGCCAACGTGCACATCGTGGTGGCCTCGGTCTATCCCGAGCTCGGCACCCGCGGCCAGGCCACCTTCGTCATCCCGCCGGACACCCACGGCCTGACGCAGGGCCAGAAGTTCAAGAAGCACGGGATCCGTGCGTCGCACACCGCCGAGGTGGTGCTGGACAACGTCCGGCTGCCCGAGGACACGATTCTCGGCGGACGGGAGAAGTTCGAGGAGCGCATCGCCCGGGTCAAGGCCGGGGCCTCGTCGCGCGGGCAGGCCGCGATGAAGACCTTCGAGCGCACCCGGCCCACGGTCGGCGCGATGGCCGTCGGGGTGGCCCGGGCCGCGTATGAATACGCCCTCGAATACGCCTGCCAGCGCGAGCAATTCGGTCACAAGATCGGCGAGTTCCAGGCGATCGCGTTCAAGCTGGCGGACATGAAGAGCCGCATCGACGCGGCGCGGATGCTGGTGTGGCGGGCCGGCTGGATGGCACGCAACAACCAGAGCTTCGACTCGGCGGAGGGCTCCATGGCCAAGCTGGTCGCCAGCGAGACCGCGGTCTACGTCACCGACGAGGCCATCCAGATCCTGGGTGGCAACGGCTACACCCGCGACTACCCCGTCGAGCGGATGCACCGCGACGCCAAGATCTTCACCATCTTCGAGGGAACGAGCGAGATTCAGCGCCTGGTCATCTCGCGGGCGCTGACCGGGCTGCAGATTCGATAGCCCGGCGGCTGGGACATGATGTCGGGATGACCACCGACATCCGTGTCCTCGACGGCGAGGACGATCTCGTCGCCGCGATCAACGTGTTTCGCGCCGCCATGGTCGGGTTTCCCCCGCTGGCTAATCTGGCCCCCGGCCAGATCACCGAGCTGCTCGATCCGGGGCGCACGATCGGCGCTTTCGTCGGAGGGCAACTCGTCGGCACCGCCGACGCGGTGACGAGCGGGCTGACGCTTCCCGGCGGGGCGATCGTGGGCCATGCCGCCGTGACCCACATCGGGGTGCTGCCGTCGTTCACGCGACAGGGCATCGCGACGGACCTGATGCGCCATCAGTTGCGCGACATCGCCGAGCGGGGTGAGACGGTCGCGACACTGCGCGCCTCAGAGGCGACCATCTACGAGCGGTACGGCTACGGTGTGGCGAGTTCAGCGCAGACCGTGGAGGTCCAGACCGCGCGGGCGGCCCTGCGTCCGGACGTCGGCGCCGGCGGTCCGGTGCGACTGCTGGAGCTGGGCGAAGCCTGGGACGTCCTGCCCCGGATCTACGCCGAGAACCGTCCGTCCCGCCCGGGAACCATCGACCGCCCGCAAGTGTGGTGGCGGGGCGTGCGGATGCGTGCCGAGTCATCACAGGGACCGGCGTATGTCGCGGTGCACGGTGCACCGGGGTCCGAGTCCGGGTTCGCTCGCTACCGCCCCATCGACACCGAGAATTGGTTCGTCAGCGACCAACGCACCATCGCGGTCGAGGACTTCTTCGCGCCCACCATCCAGGCCTACGTCGGGCTGCTGCGATTCCTGCTCGGGCTCGATCTCATTGACCGCGTGGTGTTCTGGATGCTGCCCGTCGACGATCCGCTGCCCTGGCTGCTCGTCGATCGGCGGGCCGCGCGGGTGAGCGCGGTGCACGACGAAACGTGGTTGCGCGTCGTCGACGCGCGAAAGGCGTTGGCGGCACGGGGATACGCCGGGGACGGGGCGGTGACCATCGCGATCGACGACCCGCTCCTGCCGGACAATACGGCCAGGTTCACCGTCAGCGCGGACGGCGCCGAACCGACGGACCGGCCCGCCCAGCTGCACGCCGGCGTCGAAGCGCTGGGTGCGGCGCTACTCGGCGGCGCGACCTGGCACGGCCTGGCCGTCGCCGGGCTGGCCCGCGCCGACGATCCGGCGACGCTCGGCCGCGCCGATCGGCTGTTCGCGGTACCGGACGCACCGTACGCAGGGTTCTACTTCTAGCGATGATCGTCCTTACGCGCTCTTCGTCGAAATCGACGGCAGCGCACTAAATTACGCCCCGAAGGCTAGTTGCGCCGCCGTGACGTCAGCCGTGTGGCGCCTCGGAGATCTTCGTGTCCGGCTTGCCGAGGGTTTGGCAGTAGGTCAGCGCGGAGAGCCGGGTCGCGGTGATCTCGGCATTGGTCGGATCAGTCCCGTTCTTGTCCTTGAGCATCTTGCTGACTTCGTCGCTCTGCTTCTTTTCGTCCTGCCCGGTGAAGTCCTTGCACTTCGTGTCGCCACCCGTGTTGACGATCTGCGAGGCCGAACACGCGCCGGACAGCAGCGCGGCCAACGCGATCGCGGCCGCTGCGGTTTGCTTGATCATTTGCCCTCCTTGATCCGCGTTGTGCTGTCTGTTCACCAAACCGACCGGTTTCAAACCTCGCTGCGATTTGCGCTGAGGGGCCGTGTGTTTGCTTGTGCCGAAGCGGGAATACCTGCTCAGGCCGCTGCGTCTTATTGGCGTCCGCGCACAGACCCCGGGGAGGGCAACAGTCATGTCGAATGCGTCGACCGGCATCATGCGCGGGACGCAACCGACGCCGACCAAGGTGGAAGCCGGCGGGAATCGGGCGGTGTTCGCCAGCGTGCTGGCGCTGTTGTTGTCGACGGGATGGGTCGCCAACCACTTCGTCGCGTTGATGCCGTCGATCAGCGACCGTCAACACCTCGGCACCGCCCGCCTGGACGCCATATTCGGGATCTACGCGCTGGGACTGTTGCCCGGACTGCTTTTCGGCGGGCGCGCCTCGGATGCGCTCGGGCGCCAATCGGTGGCGCTGGCGGGCTCCACGACCGCTCTGGTGGGCACGTTGGCGATGCTGGTCTCGCAGCAGCCCGACGTCTTGCTGGCGGGACGGTTCGTCGTCGGCCTCGGTGTCGGCCTCTTGATGAGCTCCTGCACCGCATGGGCCTCCGATCTGAGGGGTCCCGCCGGTGCGGCCGCGGCTGGTGCGGTGTTGCTCGCCGGGTTCGCGGTCGGCCCATTCGCTGCGGGCTTGATCGCGCGGGCCGGCCAACTCGGCGTCCGGGTGTCGTTCGGTCTCGCCGCCGCCCTTGTCGTAGCGGCGATGATTCTTTCGGTCTTGGCGGTGCGGAGCGGTGACGAGACGGCGCGGGCGACCTGGCAACGCTGGGAGCCGCCGGTGGGGGCGCGGCGGGGAACCGCGTGGGCACTGAGTTGGGCCATGCCGCTCGCGCCATGGGTGTTCGCCTCGGCGACTTTGGGATTCATCACCATTCCCAGCCGCGTGCACACCGGGCTCGCGGCTCCGATGGCCGCGGGAACCGCCACGCTGATAGTCAACGGCGTCAGCGGGCTCATCCAGATTCTGGCCCGCGCGCTTCGCTGGGGACCACACGCCGGCACCGCCGGCGCGGTGCTGGCCGCGCTCGGCTACGCGGCGACCGCGGTGGCCCCGCCCACCATGTCGGTGGCGCTGGGCCTGCCGCTGTTCCTGATCCTGGGATGCGCGTCCGGCCTGTGCTTGCGCGAGGGCTTGATCGATCTGGAAGCCGCGGCGCCCCAGCGACTGCGCGGCGCGTTGGTCGGCGTCTTCTACGTGCTGACGTACGTCGGCTTCGGCCTGCCACTGGTATTGGCCACCGCCGGGTCCGCGGTCTCGGCGACGATCCTGGCCGTCATGTCGGCGTTGGCGTTGGCGACGGCGGTGAGTCGCGCGGTGCGGCTGCGACGGGATCGCCATCGCCAGGGTTGATTCAATTACGCCGCAACGACTTTGGGTCGCGCGTCGACAACGCTCAACCCGGCTAACCGCCGCCACGAACGAATTGCGTTGCGGGTGACCTCCACGATGCGGGCGGCTCCACCGTCCGCGTTCGCCAGTCTGTGCGCCTTGAGCGCATTGCCGGCCACGGCATCCAGCGTGTCCCAGTCGTCGGCCTCAACGAACGCTATGGACTGACAGGCGGCCCGCACCGCATACCTCTCGGCGGTCACGGGCGTGGTAGTTACCGCGCGCGCGGCACGGGCGGCGCCGTCCCATTCGGCGATCGGCGGCATCGCGCCCGGGGCGAGCCGGCGATGCAGTTCGGCGATGTCGGTGATGGCGCTGGCCGCCGCGTCGCCGGCGTATCGAATCACGCCCCACGGGGGGCTGACCAACAGCTTGGCCACCCACGGGTGCACGACCGTGTCGGCGACGTCGGCGGTGCCGACCGTCAGCCACCCCAACTCGAGCACCAGCAGGCTGTCGTCGGGCGACAGATAGCCGTCGGGCCCGGCAAGCAGGTCGTTGCACGACTGGACGAAGGCGGCCAGTGGCCGGGCCGAGGTCGCCGGGAAGTCGGTGATCCGCTCGTCGCCGTTGATGTATGAAATCACGTTCATTGCACAGCCTTTGCCCGATCCGGGCCAATGCGATCCTCTGGCCAACCTCAGCGGGTGGGTGATTCGGTCGAGGTCCATTTTGCTCGCTCCCTGCGCTTCGCCGACGCGATAGGACACATGCTATGGCAAGCGAAGCCCTGGCAGGTCGCGACGTGACGAGCGTTTGCGGTTAGAGCAGTCCGCGCAGCGTCTCGATCAGCTGGATCCGCTCCCGGGGTGTGCCCGCCATCGGCGCGACGTTCAGCGTGGTTACGCCCGCCTCACGGAACGCCGCGAGGCGTTCCTTGACGAACTCGCGCGTACCGATCAAGTTGACGTCCCGCACGAGGTCGTCGGGCACCACCTTCGCCGCGGCGTCCTTGTCGCCGGCCAGGTAGAGCTCTTGGATCCGGTCCGCTTGGGGGCCGTAACCGTACTTGGTGGCGAGGGTGTGATAGAAGTTCTTGCCCTTGGCGCCCATCCCCCCGATGTAGAGCGCCAGGTGCGGTTTGACGAATTCGCGCAGTGGCTCGACGTTTTCGCCGATGGCCAGGGCCGGTCCGGCGTACACGTCGAGTTGACCCAACGACGGGTCGCGCTTGGCCTGGCCGGCGGCCAGCGCCTCTCCCCACACGTCGCGCGCCTTCTCGGGCAGATAAAAAATCGGTTGCCAGCCCTCGGCGATTTCGGCGGCCAGCTCGACGTTCTTGGGTCCCAGCGCGGCGACCAGGATCGGGATGCGCTCTCGGACAGGCTTGTTGATGAGCTTCAGCGGCTTCCCTAATCCGCTACCCTGCCCGTGGGGCAGCGGGATCGTGTAGTACTTGCCGCTGTGTTGCAGGGTCTCGCGCCGCCACACCTGGCGACAGATCTCGATGACTTCGCGGGTGCGCGCAATCGGGGCGTCGTATGGCACACCGTGGAAACCCTCGATGACCTGAGGGCCGGAGGCGCCCAGCCCCAGCGTGAACCGGCCGTCCGAGACGTAGTCGAGGCCCGCCGCGGTCATCGCGGTCAGCGTGGGCGTCCGCGTGTAGAGCTGCAGGATCCCCGACGCCAGCTCAACCCGTTCGGTGCTGGCCGCCAGATAGCCCAGCGCGCTGACCGCGTCGAACGAATACGCTTCGGGGACAAAGACAATGTCCAGTCCTGCGCGCTCCAGGTCGGCCACTTCCGCGGCGACCTCCTTGAACCCGCCGGCGTAGTTGATCCCCAATCCGATCCGCACGATCCGCTACCCCTGCGCCGTCGCGAACTGGTTGGCCAGTTCGACGGCCTCTTGCTGGATCCGATCGAACTGCGCGCCCATCGCCTCGGACAGGGCCTTCGCTCCCGACAGCGGCCGCACCATCACCATGAACTCGTCGATCAGCCCGTCTTCGTTGAAGTGGAGGAAGTCGCAACCGGTGACCTTCACGCCCGGCACCCCGGCAATCCCGGTCTCGAACACGAGCGCGTGGTCGCGCCCGTTGCCGTCGGCGATTTCACGAACATAGTGGAAGTCCTCGAAGATCCGCAGCACACCGCGCAGAATCGCCGCCGTTATGGGCTTGCCGACGTAGGGCTTGAACGCCACCGGGCTGGTGAACACCACGGTGTCGGCCAGCATCGCCTGAATGGCCGCCTCGTCGCGCTCCTCGACCGCCTTACGAAAGGGATGCTTTGAATTCACGCGGCACCTCGGATAGTCAATTTGTTGAATAGGCCTGCTCGACGCTAGGGCCTGCCGGGCTGTCTGTCGATGTGCGATTAGTCACTTTGTTGATTATTCGCATCGTTACACTGTCAGGCGTGTCCCTGCGCGATGCGGTGTTGGCCGCGCTCCTCGAGGGCGAGGCCTCCGGGTACGACCTGGCCAAGGGCTTCGACGCCTCGGTGGCCAACTTCTGGATGGCCACCCCGCAGCAGCTGTATCGAGAACTCGACCGGCTCGCCGAGCAGGGGCTCATCCAGGCACGCGTCGTGCAGCAAGATCGGCGGCCCAACAAGCGCATGTTCTCCCTGACCGAGGCGGGCCACGAAGCAATCCGGCAGTTCACCGCGCGGGCGCCCAAGCCTTCCGCGATCCGCGACGAGCTCGCGGTCAAGGTCATGGCCGTCGACGCCGGCGACGCGCAGGCCGTCCGCGACTTCATGGTGCAACGTGTGCAATGGGCAAAGACCAAATTGCAACGCTACGAACGGACGCGGGCCCGCATGCTCGACGGCCGCAGCGAGGCCGAATACCTGGCCCAGGCGGAACGGGTGGGCCCCTACCTGACGTTGCTGCGTGGAATCTCGTTCGAACAGGAGAACATTCGCTGGGGCGAACGCGCCGTGGCGATCATCGAACGGCGCCTACCCGCCGCATCCGACCGATGAGGCTAGCCGTTCTCAGCCTGCACGGTGTCGCCGGGCTGCTGCGCACCGACAAGTTCGTCCACACCGACCTCTGGGACATTGCCCTCGGCCGGCGGCGGGCCCGCGGTTAGCGCGTCGCCGGGCTGCTGCGCACCGACCAGCTCCTCGAGCCCTACCTCGGGAACGTTCCCGTCGCCGTTGGGCCCCCCGTGCTTGGCCGACTTCTTTTTCGGCGGTTTCGACGGCGCCGGCGCGGCCTTCCGACGGGAAGGCCGGTGACCGTTGTGCGCCAGCCCGACGGACTCGCTGACCATTTCGATGGCCTTCTCGGTGTAGACGCGATAGCCGAAGTTCGGTAGGTAGCCATGGATTTCGGGGGTGTCGAGATCGCGCATGAACTGCAGGATCTCCCGGCTGAAGACCTGGCCGGGCACCAGGACCGGAAACCCTGGCGGGTACGGCGTCACGTAGGTCGCCGACACGATGCCGACTCCCGCGTCCAAGCGTTCGTCGATCTGCTCGCCGCTGAGGTATTCGCAGTTGGTGTCGTCGTAGGAGAGATAGAACGCCCGGCGGACATCGCCTTCCGGTGTCGGCTCGCTGCCGCTGTGGTCCAGAAACGCCGGGTGGAATCCGCTGAAATCGGGCAGCGGCAAAGACATTTCGGTGAGCCGATAGACGGCCTTCGCGAAGTGCTCGCGCTCGCCGAGGCTCATCTCGGAGATGTCCTGGTCCAACTCGCGGGCGATGTTGACGAGCACTTCCACCAGGAACGCCACCGAGCTGCGCGTGGTGCCGATATTGGTCATGAACAGCACGCTGTTGCGCGACGTCTTGTTGATCTGGATCCCGTAGCGGTCCATCAGCTGCTGGCGCTTGAAGGTGTCTCCGTCGTATCCGGTGGGGCCGATGAACAATGTGATCCGCGACGGATCGAGGACGAACTCGTCCTGATCCCAGGCGGCCATCATGTTGCGCAAGCCGGAACGCAGGGGCTGGGCGATGGCCGACGGCCGGAAGTCCTCGGGGATCAAATCGGAGGTCCGCAAGCACCGCATGTACTTGCTGAGCAGGGGGTGGTTGTCGATCGCGTCGCGCAGCTGCATCGCGTTTTCGATCTGCCGCTGCACCAGTTCCACACCTTCCAGCGCCACCTGCCGGCGGCCGAGATCCAGCGACGCGAGGATCTGGTAGTTGGGCGAGGTGGAGGTGTGCGCCATGTAGGCCTCGTGGAACGGCTCCGCCACCTTCTGGTCATAGTCCTGGTCGAAGACGTGGATCATCGATCCCTGTCGCAGCGCGGTCAGCGTCTTGTGCGTCGATTGGGTGGCGTACACCCGCACCCGGGCCCGCGCCGGGTCCGGAATGAGGCGGCGCTCCAGCAGGTCGTCGTCGCTGGGCGCGTCCGTCGCCAGGGACTCCTCGAAGCGGCGCTTATAGTCGGGGTCGGCCAGCCGCTCCCGCAGCGCCCGCGCCGCCGCCATGGCGGTGCGCGTCCGATACACGGGGTGGAACCGGGCGAACGCGAACCATGCCTCGTCCCATAGGAATACGAGGTCGGACTTGATGGCCAGGCACTCCTCCATGACCCGCTCGACGTCGTAGACGATCCCGTCGAAGGTGCAGTTCGTCAGCGACATCATCTTGACCCGGTCGAGCTTGCCGGCGCGCTTCAGGGCCAGCAGTTTCGACTTGATCTCGCGCAGCGGAACCGCGCCGTACATCGAGTAGTCGTTGAGCGGATAAGCCTCGAGGTAAACGACATTCGCGCCGGCAAGCATCATCCCGTAGTGATGGGACTGGTGGCAGTTGCGGTCCAGCAGCACGATGTCGCCGGGCGCCACCAACGCCTGCGTGACGATCTTGTTCGCCGTCGAGGTTCCGTTGGTGACGAAGTAGGTGTGGCGCGACCCGTACGCCTGCGCCGCGAGCTGCTGGGACTCGCGCAGCGGGCCGGTCGGCTCGAGCAGCGAGTCCAGACCGCCACACGTAGCCGAGGTCTCGGCCATGAACACGTCCAGGCCGTAAAAGCCCACCATGTCCCTGATCCAGTGCGAGTTGACGATCGACTTGCCCTGCGAAATCGGCAGGGCGTGAAAGACACCCGTGGGCCGGTGGCTGTACTGCTTGAGCGCGCTGAAGAACGGGGTGCGGTAGCGCGCCGCCACCCCCTGCAGGATCGACAGGTGCAGCTCGAGCATGCCTTCCCGAGCGTGAAACACCCGGCGGAAGTACTGGCCCAGCCGGCCCGCGATGTCCTCCACCTCTATCTCGGTCATGAGGTACAGGTCGAGCTCGGGCCGCAACTTCGCCAGGGACACCGCGAGGATCTGCGCGCGTTCCTCGGGTGACTGGTGATCCGCCAGCTCGTGCGACACTCCGGTGTCGACGAACTCCGCCAGGGCCGACAGGTCCCGGGTTGACTGGTGTGAGAAGCGCCGCCGGATCACCACCGCCTGCAGGTTGACGTTCAGCCGGGCCGCGATGAGCGCCTCGTCTCCGCTGGACACGACCACCAGTTCGTAGACGAATTCGTCATCGGGGCGCCGCCATTTGCGGACCTCGTTGCGCAGCGCCCGTTCCTGGTCCTCTGTCATCTTCTCGACGACGAGCACCTCGAAATAGGGACGGTCGCGCTGGCTCGCCGGCTGATGTTCGACGAGCTGGCGCGGATCGGACGGGAACATGTCGAGGTCGTCGGTTCCGGCGTTCTCCACATCGCCCGTGCGGTACGACTCCGTGGTCAGCGCGCGGTTGATCTGCACCAGTGCCTGCGCGAACTTGTCATAGCTGCCCGCCGCGAAAAGCCTTTGCACTCGCGCGAATTGCGGCGACCCGGGATAAGCCCAGTAGGGCTCGAGAGTGCTTAGCCGCGTGAGCAATTCCTGGCAGGTGTTGATGCACTTCGTCTTGAGCGCGCCCTCGGTAGTCGGGCGGGTGAGCCGATCGGCGGCCTCCTCCAATCGGCACCACGAGTCGCTGCGGACCTGCCAGAGACTGTTGTAAGCGCGCAAGTGTTCCGTCATGGTCGCCCTTCTCAAGAGGTATGGCGACTTCTCCGTCCCGGAGCGTCGGTCAAGGTTTGCAGACCGAGCCCGCCCGCCGGTTGCCTGCAGGCAAACACTGCGCGTCCGTCGAGTGACAGCACCCGGAGACAACGGTTACGGACTTTTCGACCACGCACGTCTACCGACTCCGCCATCTGTTTTAGGCGCGCGGCCCAACGGGTAGGCCTCAGGCGTCAATTCAGACGACCTGAGGAGGCGCGCAATGGCCACGGGGGAGGCCGGCTTCGACGACGCAGCGTCTGAAGCTACCGGTAACGACCGAATCGAGGACGTCACGCCCGGCGACGTCATCGGCGTCGACCGCGGCGCCGGCGAACAGCCGTACAAGGTGGTGTTCAAAGACTTCGCCGACGGCCGCCATCTCGTCACGCTCGAGGGCGCCGGCGAAACGTTCGAGATCGACCTCGCGCCCGGCACGCCGGTCAAGAGGTCCCTCGCGGCGAAATGGGAATCGGGCCAAAGTCCGACACCGCACTCGGACGGCTGACCGAACCGTTAGGCAGCCGCCGTGGCGGCCGTGCACACGAGCGTCACCTCGGAGTGGAGGTGACCGCAGGCGGCGCATCGCACCTCGTACTCGAGCTTGTTGTCGGCGAGCTCAAGAAATTGGTACTCGGCCCACGCCGCGCACCGCGGGCATCGCGCACGTCCACGTTCCACCGCCATCAGAATCGTCACCCCCGCACTCGCCCCACAACCTCAGAGGGACATACCCATTCGGGAATCGACCGAATCACCGGCTAGCTGGCACAAGGCGCTGGCGCCTATTTCCAGGCGAACACCGGCTGTTCCAACTCGTCGACCGGGTCGTCGCGACCTTCCAGGCCCAGCCACCGCAGCTGCAGCAGCACGGCGCCGGTCGGCGCGTGAATCAGGTCGTTCCCCAACGGAATTTGCACGACCGGTCGCGGGCTCTCGGGAATGCTGATGAACCGGGGCGAATCGTCACGCTGCAGTTGGTGCAGGCCCACCCGGTACACCGCCAGCACCTCGTCGGGCGCCGGCCGGGGGTCGAGTCGTCCCCCTCCCCAGATCACCACCGGGGTGATCACGTAGCCCGACCGAGTCGGGTAGTCGTCGAGTAAACCCACCACGGCCGATTCGCGCAGCTCGATGCCAACCTCCTCGCGCAATTCCCGCAACGCCGCATCGACGGCCGTTTCACCCGGGTCGACCCGGCCACCGGGCAGCGCCCACTGCGCGGCATGAGAACTGAGGCGAGATGCCCTGCGGCACAGCAGGAAAGCGGCACCCCCGGACACGTCGACCATGCGTCCGTCGAGGTCGGTCTCCAGAGCCGGGCCCGCGGCGATCCAGTCGTCCAGCGGCGCCGGATCTACCCTGTCCTCCCCGGCCTCCGAGTTGACCAAGACCACCGCGACGGCCGCGTGCCGCTTCGTCGGGTCGGTGACCGTGCGCCGGTCATGGGCGGCCAAGTGTGAGCGGATCCGCTCGCGCAGGGCTTCGTCATAGGAGATCGTCACTGCTCGAGCCTAAGCAGCGGCCGGTTGATCTATGGTTCGGCATGGAACACGATGACTCGCAGGGCTTAGCGGGTGAAGGCGAGGAGTCAGATGGCTGATATCACCGAGTTGATCGTCGCCGATCATGAGTGGTTCCGTCAGCAGTTCGCCAGGCTGGACGCGCTGCGGCTGCAGGCACCGGTCAACAACGCGGCGCTCGAGCGGGTGTGGCGCCCGCTCGCCGACAAGCTCGACGTGCACGCCTATATCGAGGAGAAGATCTTCTACCCACAGCTGTTGAAACGCGGCACCCATGACCCCGAAGGCGAGACGCTCGACGCCATCGGCGATCACAACGACATTCGCGACGGAGTGCGCGACGCCGACGCGGCTCAAATCGGGACGGAACAGTGGTGGGCGGCGGTCGGCCGCACCCGGTCGGCCAACGACGACCACATGGGCGAAGAGGAACGGGACGGATTGCCGGACTTCCGCCGCAACGCCCCGATCGGCCTGCGCGACGCGCTCGGGCGGCAGTACAGCGACTTCATGGCCGAGCATCCGACCACCGAGGGATTGCGGATCGTCGACCGCGACCCCGAAATCTACGTCGGGACGGTCGAGGACGAGTCGCCACCCAAACGCACCGACTTTTCGCTTCGTATCGGCAGCCTCAAAGGCAAATGAAAGTGCGCAGAGAACCCGAGCTGGCGCGGCGCTTCTTCGATCGATTCGAGCCGGTGCATGCGGTGACCTACTTCGCGCCCGAGGCGCGGGCGGCGCTGGATGGACTGGGCTACCGAGGCTTCTGGATGGGTTACTTCGCCGCCCGATCGGCGCCGCTGGGCATGGTGCCGTGGGAGGTGGTGACCGCGATCTTCTACAACTTCGCCCCAGAGCGCGTCGCGAAGGCGCTACCCACGGCATGGGACATCGCCGGTCCCGAGGCCGCGTTACGCGCCCGCCAGGAATCGGCGGTCGCGGCCCTGCGCCGCTACGGCGTCGAAGCGGATGAAAACGTTGCCGTGGCAGGCGAGTTGGCGGGCAGAGCGGCGCGCGGAGCCCCGCTCGATGGGCGACCGCTGTTCGCCGCGAACCTGGCGCTGCCGTGGCCGGACGAACCGCTGGCCGCACTGTGGCACGCCGCGACGCTGCTCCGTGAGCAGCGCGGCGACGGGCATGTGGCGGCGCTGGCGGCCGCCGGTGTGTCCGGCCGGGAGTCCAATGTGCTGCACGCAGCGGCCGGTCGAGTCGAGCGTGACTACATCGCCCGCACCCGTGATTACGACGAGGCGGCATGGCGCCACCATGAGCAACGGCTCGTCGAACGTGGATTGCTCAACGACGACGGCACGGTGACCGCGGCCGGTCGGGAATTGAAGGACCACATCGAATCGAGGACCGACGCGCTGGCCCTGTCTGCGCTCGATGCCCTCAGCGACGAAGAGGTGGAAACGTTGTTTCGGGCGCTCACGCGCATCACCCGCGCGGTGATCGCCGGCGGGGACATCCCCGCCAAGACCCCGATGGCCCTGCGTCGCGACGAATTAGACGATGGCGGCGCGCATTTAGGCAATCGATAGCGAGAAGACCCGCGGGCTCAGGTGCTGCCGTCCGGGCCGCTGATCGGTTGGGCCGCAATGTGATCCATCGGCGGTCCGTCACCGTTGGACGTGCCGTGGTCGGAGACGGCGGTGGCCAGCACGGTGCCGGCTTCGATCGTCCCGACGATCTCCACTTGGTCGTTGATGGCGAAATGTGAAGCGCCGGTGACGAGTTGGCCGCCGGCGCGGGAAATGACGGTGGTGTTCGGGGTGACGCGGTAGGTCTGGGTGTAGCCGTTGGGACTGCGGGCGGTCACCGTGTCCGCAGACGTGGCGATGACGGTCCCCTCCTGCCGCACCGGATGGGC
This sequence comes from Mycobacterium sp. NGS69, assembly GCF_059812165.1. Lineage (NCBI taxonomy): Bacteria > Bacillati > Actinomycetota > Actinomycetes > Mycobacteriales > Mycobacteriaceae > Mycobacterium > Mycobacterium sp. NGS69. Next base: position 924,073 of record NZ_JCALCD010000001.1, on the reverse strand, counting down.
GGCCGGCGGCGGCCCCAGCGTCGCCTCAACCGACGGCTTGTCGGGCTCGACGTAGGCGAGCAGCACCGCCAAGCTCGCCGCGCACAGCACCGAAGCGGACACCATCTCACATGCCGCCGCGACGCCGGACAGCCCGCGAAGCGCGCGGCGTCCCGTGCCTGACGTACTTTGCTCCGGAACCTCGGTCACGCTGCGCTTGCCGTCCACGGTCGGTCCTTCCTGCGGTTTTATGCCAAGCAACCTCGGCCCCTACCGCATCAGGTCGTTGCTCGTGGTGTTACCCGCAGGGGTGCGCCGATAAACCGCGCCGCCAAGGCGCGGCCGGATCCGAAAACCGGCCAGGGCCGGGGTCAGCCCTTGACAAGGGTGAATTGCGCGACGTCGGTGTAGCCGTCGCGGAACAGGTCGGCGCAGCCGGTGAGGTACTTCATGTACCGGTCGTAGACCTCTTCCGACTGAACCGCGATGGCCTCGTCGCGGCGCGACTCGAGCGTGGTCGCCCAGGTGTCGAGGGTGCGAGCGTAATGCAGGCGCAGCTGCTGAACGCGCTCGACGGCGAAGCCGGCCCGCTCGGCGTGCTCGACGACGCCCTTGGCTTGTGGCAGGTCCCCGCCCGGGAAGATCTCGTCCATGATGAATTTCATGAACCGGATCTTGGTCATGGTGATGGGCAGTCCGCGCTCGGCGAACTCCTCGTCGCTGGGCTTGATGATGGTGTGCAGCAGCATCACGCCGTCGGAGGGCAGCGCCTCGTAGGCCATCTTGAAGAAGTCGCTGTAGCGGTCGCGCCCGAAGTGCTCGAAGGCGCCGATCGACACGATGCGGTCCACCTTCTCGTCGAACTGCTCCCAGCCCCGCAGCAGCACGCGCTTGCTCCGCGCGGAGGGGTGCTGGTCGAGACGCCGCTGCACGTGCGCCTGCTGATTGCGGCTGAGCGTCAGCCCCACGACGTTGACGTCGTAGCGCTCGAGCCCGCGAACGATCGTGGTGCCCCACCCGCAGCCGATGTCGAGCAGCGTCATGCCCGGCTGCAATCCGAGCTTGCCGAGCGAGAGGTCGACCTTGGCGATCTGCGCCTCTTCGAGGGTCATGTCATCGCGCTCGAAATATGCGCAGCTGTAAGTGCGCGTCGGGTCCAGGAAAAGCTCGAAGAACTCGTCGGACAGGTCGTAGTGCGCCTGCACGTCCTCGAAGTGCGGCTCCAAGCCGGCAGCTTCGGTCTGGTCTTCAGGCATGGCACTTCCCCCGGACATGGATTTATTGGGCCCGGCGGCGTGTGATCTCAGCCGCTCGAGTTTCCGGCGTAGCAGTCTATCCGCCCGGATGGCGACTCCACGAATTGACGGCCCTACCTGCAGGAATCGGGACGCGGAGTTTTCCAGGTGTGGGCGATGCCCGCTCGGGCTAATTGGAGGTGAGGAGCTGTGCCGAATGGCACCGAATGGGGAGGCCAACCATGGAACCGATATCGCCGACGGATGCGCTGTTCCTGATCGGCGAGTCGCGCGAACATCCGATGCACGTGGGATCGTTGCAGCTCTTCGTGCCGCCCGAGGACGCCGGGCCGCACTTCGTCCGCGAGTCCTATCAGGCGATGCTCGAGTGCACGGACGTCCAACCGACGTTCCGTAAGCACCCGGCCTTCCTCGGCGGCATCACCAATGTCGCGTGGTCGTTCGACCGGGACGTCGAGCTCGATTACCACCTCCGCCGGTCGGCCCTACCGGAGCCGGGACGGGTCCGTGACTTGCTGGAGTTGGCGTCCCGGCTGCACGGCAGCCTGCTCGACCGGCACCGTCCACTTTGGGAAGCGCACCTGATCGAGGGTCTGGAGGACGGGCGCTACGCGGTCTACACCAAGTACCACCACTCCCTCATGGACGGCATTTCGGCGCTGCGGCTGGTGCAACGCGCCTTCAGCCCCGACCCGGATGACGACGAGCTGCGGGTGCCGTGGACTCTGGGCCCACGCCGGCGCAGGGAGCCGAGGAAGCAGCCGTCGCTGCTCGAGCGCGTCGGCCGAACCGCGGGGTCGGCGTTCGCGCTGGCGCCGTCCACGGTGCGGCTCGCGCGCGCGGCGCTGCTCGAACAGCAACTGACCCTCCCGTTCCGTGCGCCACGCAGCATGTTCAACGTCCGGATCGGCGGTGCCCGGCGGGTGGCCGCCCAGTCCTGGTCGCTGGACCGCATCAAGGCGGTGAAGTCCGCGGCCGGGGTGACCGTCAACGACGTGGTGCTGGCCATGTCCTCGGGGGCGCTACGCGCCTATCTGCTCGAGCAGAACGCCCTGCCGGGTGACCCGTTGACAGCGATGGTGCCGGTCAACCTGCGCAAGGAGGGTGACGAGCGCGGCGGCAACATGGTCGGGACGTTCCTGTGCAATCTGGCGACCGACCTCGACGACCCGGCGAGGCGGCTGGAGATCATCAGCTCGTCGATCCGCGACACCAAGGAGGTGTTCCGGCAATTGCCACCCGTGCAACAGCTTGCCCTCTCGGCGTTCAATATCGGGGGGCTGTTCTTCGGGCTGATTCCCGGGTACCTCTCCACCGCCTCGCCCCCGTTCAACGTCGTCATCTCGAACGTATCGGCCGGCCCGTCGGAACCGGTGTACTGGCGCGGCGCCCGGTTGGACGGCAACTACCCGCTGTCGATCCCGCTCGACGGGCAGGCGGTCAACATCACCGTGACCAACAACGCCGAGAATCTCGACTTCGGCCTCGTCGGATGCCGCCGCAGCGTCCCGCACCTGCAGCGGCTGCTCGGCCACTTGGAGACGTCGCTGAAGGACCTGGAGCGCGCCTTCGGCGCGTGACCATTGCCGAGGCTATTCCAGAACGAATACCGGGATCTGCCTTGCCGTCTTCTCCTGGTAGTCGGCATAAGGGGGAAAGGCCTCCACCGCCAACCGCCACCACTGCTCCCGCTCAGGCCCTTCCAACTCGCGCGCGGTCAGGGCGGCGACCTTCTCGCCGTCCTGCACCGTCACCGCCGGATTGGCCTTGACGTTGAAATACCACGATGGGTGAGTGGGTGCGCCGCCTTGCGACGCCACCATCGCGTAGCGGCCGTCCTTTTCGACGCGCATCAACGGCACGTACCGCTGCTTGCCGGACTTGGCCCCCGTGACCGTGACCAGGACGACGGGGCGGTCGAGGATCTCGACCCCGTCGGTCGTGCCCTGCTGCAGGATTCGCTCGGTCTGCTCGCGCACCCAGTCCCTGGGGCTCAGCTCAATCCGGTCGGTCATGGCCCTCTCAACACGGCGGCACCGCGTATCCATTCCCAGCACAGCGCGTCGTCGGCTACCTACCGATCGGAGGCACCGGCGCCGGGTAGTGGCGCACCCGGTTTCCGCCGGCGCGCTTCGCTTCGTACATGGCGGCGTCGGAAGTGCCGATGAGATCGATGATGAGCTGGGCATCGGCTACGGCCGACGAGGCGTCGAGCGCGACGCCCGAGGTGCCGATGCTGGCGGTGATCGGGAAGGGTAGCTCGGCTATCGCCCGGCGAAGTCGTTCGGCCATCCACACGGGGTTCGGTGTGATGTCGGTGTCGACGATGACGAATTCCTCGCCGCCGACGCGGCCGATCACCGCCGAGGGGCTGCAGTTCTCTTGCAGCGCCGCGCCGACCGCGACCAAGGCCTGATCGCCCACGGCGTGCCCCCGGGTGTCGTTGAGCTTCTTGAAGTTGTCCAGGTCGATCACCGCGATCACCAGGAACTCTCCCGCGGATCGCCCGCAACTCGCCATCAGTTCATACACCGCGTCGTAGAAAGAACGCCGATTGTGCAAGCCCGTCAGCGAATCACGGTCGGAACTCCGAAGGTCGGTTCGCAGCGTATGGACCAGCGACCGGATTCCGAATGGCACGCCTATGTTGAGGGCCATCACGCTAATCAGCCCCGCGCTTATCAGCGCGACGTCACCGGTGGCCAAGATGAATCGCAATGCCAGGCTCACCGCGGACACGGTCGCCACGACAAAGTTGACGATCACGTAATAGCCGTCATGGAAGTAGGCGATGAAACCGCCGAGCATCGCAAACGTGGTGCAGCCCATCAACCCCGTGTAGGAGTTCGACAAACCCAAACAGGTCACGGCGATGGCCGCCATCGCGCCGACGGAGAAAAGGATCGACTCCCGTCGGGTGGGCCAGTGCACCAGCCACAGGGTCGCGCCGGCGAATCCCAATGCCGATATGACGACGGACGCCGCCCGCGACGTCGCGTTGACGGGTCCGGTCGGGCTCCACAGCATGAGCAGCGGCAGCGCCGCCTGGGACGCGGTGAAAGCGCATGTCGCCCGCTGCCACATGCCCTGACGGCCACGGCCCTTCAAATAGGCGGTGACCCATTCATACTGATCGGCTTGCTTCACTGCGGCGATTCCATTGTTTACGCCGCAATCAAATCGGACGATTGTTTGCCACGGAAGAATTAAAGACCAACCGCGACGAAGTGCAAATTCCGCTAAACCGCGGAGCCGATTACCTCATCGAGGCTAATCCGGGCACGCGGGCGGAAACCCGGCGCGTTTGGCAATCGCGTCGCGGTACGCATAGACCCGGTCGGGGATCGTTCCCAGCACCGCGACGGTGCGGCCGTCGCGCCCATACGCGGCGACGAACTCCCATCCGTCGGGATAGCCCTCGACGATTTCGATGGCATCGTAATCCGTTGGGACACCGAGCATCTGGACCTTCACGTCATATTGATCGGACCAGAAATACGGCACCTCGTCATGGGCTTCCGCCCCGTCGGACCCCGCCAGCAGCGTGCGAGCCGCCGCCGCGCCCTGCCGTCCGGCGTCGTCCCAGTGTTCGGTGCGCAGGTGCCGTCCGTAGAGCGGGTGCCACCAGCGCGCAACATCGCCGGCGGCCACCACCGTGGCGTCGGCGCCTTCGGCGGCGCCCGTCGCGTCGCACAGCACCCCGTCGTCCAGGTGCAGTCCCGAGCCGGCCAGCCAGTCGGTGGTGGGAGTGACGCCCAGCCCGACGATCACGAGATCGGCCGGAATCTGTGAGCCATCGCTGAGGCGAACCGCCTCCACGTGTCCGTTACCGGTGAACGCGTCGACGCCCACGTCGACCCGCAACTCCACGCCATGCTGGCGGTGCAGTTCGGCCCAGCGCGGGGCGAGTTCCTTGCCCAACGCGGCCAGCAGCGGGCTGGTGGCCTTCTCGATGAGAACCACATCCAGTCCCGCCGAGCGGCAACTCGCGGCCACTTCGGCGCCGATGAACCCGCCTCCGACCACGACGACCCGCGGTCGCGAGCCGAGCCTTTCCCGGATCGCCAGGCAATCGTCGACCGTGCGGAGCATCAGTACCCCGTCGGGGACCGGGCCACCCGGCCATTCGCGTGGTGTCGCACCACTGGCGATCACCAGTCCATCGAATTGCAGTGCCAGATCGCGGTTTTCGTCGCGCAGGTGGACGGTGCGCGACGCCAGGTCCAGCTTGGTCGCCGACGCGCCCCGCAGCACGCGCGCATCCAATTCGAATTGGGGGGCCAGGTCGACACCGGCGCGATGCACCGTGCCGGTGAGCAGTTTCTTCGAGAGCGGCGGCCGGTGATACGGGGCGTGCCGCTCGGCGCCCACGATGGTCAGGGCACCGTCGTAGCCATCCTGTCGCAGGGTCTCGGCCGCGCGGGTCCCCGCCACGCCGGCACCGACGACGACAACCTCCTTTAGCTGACGGCTCGGCATGGGCTCACTCCTTCACCGTGATCGCCTGCGTCGGGCAAGACACCTCGGCGCCGATCAACTGCTGGCGCAACTCCTCCGACGGCTCCGCCTGGAGCACGTGGAGTCCGTCTTCTTGCACGTCGAACACCTCGTGGCAGATGCTCATGCACACGCCGTTGCCATCGCAGGTGTCGAGATCCACCGAGACCTTCATCGGACGTCAACCTTTCCCGACGCGTTGCCTGACCCATTGCGGGAAGTCTCGATCCCTTGCGACTGGTCGGGTGACTTTCCCTGGGACCGCGCCCGCTCGCGCGCGGCTTTGGCCACGGGCGAGTAGTTGAGGTAGTCGACCGCCATTTGCGTGGACCCCTCGTCGTTCGGATGGTGGCTGGGCCGCAGGTACCGCACGGGCGTCGTGACCATCAGCTTCCACGGGCCGGGCAACTTGTACTCGCGGGCGGCCGAGAGCCAGTCCCGCCACCGCCACTTTTGGTCGATGGTCGGGTCCTGGGCCATCAGGTAGCGGGCTCCCGCGACCCACCAGGCGATGAACAGCGGCGTCGTGAAAAACATCGAGAACGCCCTGATCCAGTAGTTGCCGCTGACGTGCTGGAAGACGTCGTAGACCAGCGCGCGGTGCTCGACCTCTTCGGCGCCGTGCCAGCGCAGCAGGTCGAGCATCATGGGGTCGGCATTCGCGTAGTCCAGGCCGCGGTTGGTCAGCACCCACTGGCCCAGCATCGCCGTGTAATGCTCCAGCGCCGCCACGTCGGCCAGCCGTCGATACAGCCACCACCGTTTCATTGCCGGCGGAAACCACTTGGGGGCATCGCCCAGCGTTATCGACAGCAATCGCCCGAGCCGGTCCGTGTACGGCTTTGTGTCGATGCCCTGTTCGGCGAGGTGGTCGAGGACCACCTGGTGCGCCCAGGCGTGCCAGGACTCCTGCTGGATGAACGGTTTGATGGCCGCCTCCAGCTCCGGGTCATCGACCAGCGACGACGCTTCGAGCACGGCCTTGATGAAGTGCCGCTCGCCCTCGGGCAGCAGCAGGTGCAGGACGTTGATCATGTGGGTCGAGAACGGATCGTCGGGCACCCAGTGCAGCGGCGTTTCCGACCAGTCGAAACGAACCATCCGGCGGTACTTCGGATGTCCCTCATGGTGTAGTTGGACCTCTGGCATCGGTTTGCTCCTCCCGCCGACGGGTCGTGCGTCGTCGGCTTCCCCTTCGTATTTCGAGAGAGCGGTCGATCCAAGGGCGGAACGCAGGTCGCCGCTTAGCGACCGTTCAACCGGCCGGGTACCCACCCGCTCCCGGCATCATGCGTACCGGCGGTACCGGGTTCCCTGGCAGTTCGCTGTGAACGAGTGTTTACCGAGGCAGAGCCGACCGAGGCGTGATCCCGATCGGGAAGCAACCGCGCCGCGGCACGGTTGAACGGGCCATGCGCGTCGGAGTCGTGTTCCCGCAAACCGAGCTCGGTGGAGACCCCGCGGCGGTGCGCGCGTATGGGCAGCGCGTCGAGGAACTGGGCTACACGCACATCCTCGCCTACGACCACGTCGTCGGCGCCGATCCGGCGGTGCACCCGGGCTGGCAGGGCTACTACGACATCGACGACACGTTTCACGAGCCGTTCGTGATGTTCGGCTACCTGGCCGCGGTGACCTCGCTCGAACTGGTCACCGGTGTCATCATCTTGCCGCAACGCCAATCGGTGTTGGTGGCCAAGCAGGCCGCCGAGGTTGACCTGCTCACCAATGGGAGGTTCCGGCTCGGTATCGGGTTGGGCTGGAACGACGTCGAATACGAGGCGCTCGGCGAATCGTTCACCAATCGCGGCCGGCGTTCCGAGGAACAGGTCGAGCTGATGCGCAAGCTGTGGACCGAACGGTCGGTGACGTTCAACGGCAAGTACCACACCGTGACCGGGGCGGGCCTGGCCCCACTGCCGACTCAGCGCCCCATCCCGGTCTGGTTCGGTGCGGCATCCGACCGCGCCTACGAACGCGCCGGACGGCTGAGCGACGGCTGGTTCCCGATGATGGAGCCGGGACCCGGCCTCAATTACGCGCGTGATCAGGTGCGGCGCGCGGCGACGGCTGCCGGCCGCGACGCCGACGCCCTCGGGATGGAGGGCCGGGTCAGCTGGACCGGCGAGCCCGAGAAGATTGCCAACGACATCGCCGCCTGGAGGGCCGCCGGGGCCACGCACGTGTCGGTGAACACCATGAAGGCCGGCCTGGCGACGGTCGACGACCACCTCGGCGCGTTGGAGAGGGTCGCCGCCGATCTGAGGTAGCCGCGTTTTAGAAGACCACGAACCAGATGGCGATGTACTGGCAGATCGCCGCGAGCGCGGTGCAGGCGTGAAAGACCTCGTGATAGCCGAACGTCGTCGGCCATGGGTCCGGCCAGCGCAGTCCGTAGAACAGCGCGCCCACGCTGTACAGCGCGCCGCCCACGACCAGCAATACGGTCGCGGCGACGCCGGCGTTGCGCAGGATCAACCCGGTGTAGGCGACGGCCACCCAGCCCAACAGCAGGTACAGCGCCACGCCGAGCCAGCGCGGGGCCGTCGGCCAAAACAGGGTCAACGCGATTCCCGCGATCGCGCCACCCCAGACGATCGCCAGCACCACGTAGCCGGTCCCCCGGGGCATGGCGAGCCTGGCGAAGGGGGTGTAGGTGCCGGCGATCAGCACGAAGATCATCGAGTGATCGAGCCGCCTCATCCAGTTCCTGATGACCGCCGACTCCCAGTGCACGCGGTGATAAACGGCGCTGACGGCGAACATCGCCACGATCGCCAGGACGTAGGTCAGCGTCGAGTGACCCGCCCGCTTGGATGCCTCGGCCCACGAGACCGCCACCAACGGCGCGCCCGCAATGACGGCCGCGAAGGCGCAGTACTGGTGGATCCAACCGCGCAGCCGCGGCTTGGTCACGACACCGTCGGCAATGGGCATCGGTCCGAAAGGCTTGGGCTGCAAGGCGACATCCGTCCGAATGGTCAACGTCGCTCCCCTCGCCAGCGGGCCTGGTTCGATGATTTCGCCGCAACCTGGGCGCCCGCTACGTGCAATCTGTGAGTAGCGTGTGCGCGAACGGCTATCGACGACCGTGGCTAAGCCATCACGCCCTGGTGGACCTGGTCTCCGCCACGGCGCTTGGCGGCATACATCGCGTCATCGGCGATCCGGATGAGCTCCTCGACGGTTCGTGCGATGTCACCGGTCAGCAGCCGTAGCTCGGCGCTGGCGATGCCGACGCTGGCGGTGACCTTCGGGAAAAGCCCGGCGAGCGCGTTGCAGAATCGCGTGGCCAGTGGGGTGACCTCCGCGGCGACGGTGGTCAGCGCGACCAAGAACTCCTCGCCGCCGGCGCGACAGATGACCGCGTCGGCGGGAGCGTTCTCGCGCAGCAGACCGGCCACGGCCCGCAGGGCTCGGTCGCCGGCGAGGTGTCCGTGGGTGTCGTTGATTCGTTTGAAGTGGTCCAGATCGACCATCACGACCGCCAGGTGGGTGTGCGCCGGCGGTGGATGCGCCAACCGGTGACCGACCGCATCGGTGAACGCCCGCCGGTTCAGCAGTCCGGTGAGCGCATCCTCTTCCGAGCGCTGAACGTACGTCCCCATGGCGCGCGACATGCCCCAAATGCCCAGGGGCACCGACAAGTTGAGAAAGGTATTTATCCAGAGGGCGGAGGCCGCCGTGGCAATGTTGGCCTCATGAGCCAACCGCAGCACCGCCGTGACCGTAACGCCGAGCGCCACCGAGCTGTTGAAGAGTAAGAGCTTGGGGCCGTGGAAGAACGCGATGTAACCGCCGGGCACGGCCATGGCCGTGCACGCCAGCGCGGCAAGCGCCCCGGTGGGCTGCACGAGGCTCCACCCGCCGACAAATAGGGCGCCCAGGGCCACTCCGACTTGCGACTGCCGACGGGTGGGCCAGTGCACCAGCCACATCACGGTCACAGCGAGGGTGAACGCGACGGCAACCCCGCCGGTGATCACCTCGACGAGGGTGGGGTTGTCCTGGCTCGGCAACACGGTCAGCGGCACGAATGCGGACGATCCTGCGACAACGACCAAAATCATCCGCGCCGGCCGCATCATCCCCCGTTGACGCAGGAACGCGGTGGTCCACTCGTAATGATCGGGCTGGCTCCACCACGCTTTGAGCCGTGACATCGGTGAGCGAACCTCCGGCCAAGCGTCGGGTCCCGTACTGCTCGGCAGCGGTGGGACAAGTAGCAGCTCATGCTATCGGTCGCCGCCGCCGACGGCCCGTCGGTTTGGGATCCCACCGGTGCGGCGATCCTCACAGGATCAGCCATCGAAGCGAAGGAGATCCCGCGTGGATCAGCAAGTCAACATCGACCCGCCGCCCGCGCCCGAAGACGCGAGGAAAGCGACCGAGGAGCAGCGGAAGCTCCAGGAGAAACTGGAGCATCAACGAGATGACCCGAACGGGCCGGGTCTGCATCAGTCCCGAGACGACCTTCCCGACGAGAGCACGCGGTAGTCCCGTGCAATTGATCGAACGGGACCGATTCGTGGTCACGCAGAAACGAGATACGTTCCGTGCCCTTCGATCACCGTGCCCCCGGCCAACCGCAAGACTTCGCTGACGAGCCTGTCGTCTTGGTTTCGGTGCGCGATGACAACGGTGTCGATTCGCGCGTAGTCGCCCTCGACGACACAGCGGAGGTGGGAACGCGCTGCGACGCGTGGGTCCACCGTACGCAGGCGGGCAACGGTCGCCGGGCGACCGGGCACTCATGTGGTAGACAGGCCGCGTATGCGGGATGACTCCTTGCCCATCGCCAGCCAGACCTGCTGGCGGGTGGAGCGCGCCGACCAGCTGGCCTGCATCATCGACGCCGCAGACTATTTTCGGCAGGTGAAGGCGGCGATGCTGCGCGCCAACCATCGAATCATGTTGATCGGCTGGGACTTCGACGCCAGGACGGCGTTCGAACGAGGAGGAAAGAAGCTCGCCGGCCCCAACCAGCTGGGCGCCTTTCTGTACTGGCTGCTCTGGCGACGACCGGCCCTTGAGATTCAGGTGCTGAAATCCAACCTGCGCCTGCTGCCGGTTTTCGACGGCCTGTGGTACGGCGTCACGCCGGTGTCAGTCGTGAATCGGCTCAGCAGCAGCCGATTGCGCCTGGCCATCGACGGGGCCCGGCCGACCGGCGCCGTCCATCACCAGAAGATCGTGATCATCGACGACGTCCTGGCGTTCTGCGGCGGCATCGACCTCACCCTGGATCGCTGGGACACCCCGGAACACAAGCACAACAACCGGTTTCGCCGCGCGCTCGGCCGCAGGTACGGTCCTCGACACGAGGTCGCGGCCGCGGTGGACGGCGCCGCAGCGCTCGCCCTCGCCGAGGTCGCCCGGGAAAGGTGGCGGAACGCAACCGAGGAGTCGCTGGCCCCGATCGAGTCGGCGCGCCCCGTCTGGCCCGGCGGCTTGCGGCCGATTTTGCGCGATGTCGAGGTCGGGATCGCCCGCACGTTGCCCACATTCGGTGAGCGCGACGAGGTTCGCGAGGTGGAAGCGCTCAACCTCGCGGCGATTGCGGCGGCGCGTCACACCATCTATCTGGAGAACCAGTACCTGGCGGCCCGACAGGTGATCGAGGCGCTGGCCGCTCGGCTCAAGGAGCACGACGGTCCGGAGGTCGTCATCGTCCTTCCACGCCGGGGCCTGAACCGCCTCGAGCGCGAAACGATGGACAGCGCACGCCACCGGCTCATCCAAGAGCTCTGGGCGGCAGACGAACACCGGCGCCTGGGCGTCTATTGGGCGGTGACCGACGGCGGCTCGCAGATCTACATTCATTCGAAGGTATTGGTCGTCGACGATTGGCTGTTGCGCGTCGGCTCGTCGAACTTCAACAACCGGTCGATGGGCTTCGACAGCGAGTGCGACCTCGTCGTCGAAGCGGACCCGAATGCCGAAGCACACGAACACATCCGGCGAGCGATCGAAGGGGTGCGACAACAACTCGTGTGTGAGCATCTGGGCGTTTCCGTCGACGAGTTCGAGCGGACGATCAAGCAGGGTGGGTCCTTCCTGGGGGCCGTCGACACGCTGCGTGGGCAAGGCAAGACATTGCGGCGGTTTACCGGGCGGACCGTGGCCGGCGAGGACAATGCGCTGGCCGAGAGCGACCTGATGGATCCGGACCACGTTCCGCGTTCCCTGACCGGCAGTATGCGGCGGTTGATTACGAAGCTGTCCCGCTGACCGTCGGCCCTTCAGGGACGAGCACATCAATCAGGCGCTCGATTCGTTCGGCGACCGCCGCGCGCGGCACCCGGATCGCCGACACGTCGTCGAAGTGACATAGCCCGAGGAGTAGCAGAAAGACGGCTTTGGTGGTGGCCTTTGGGTTCGCATCGGTGCCGGAGAGCGCCCCGACGAATCGGTCGGCGTACTCGTGATGCCACTGGCCGATCAGGGACGCCAACCGCGCGTCGCGGCGGCTGGCGAGGTGCAGCTCGGCGATGAGTCGGCGGTTCTGGCGCATCCCGGGCTGCAGATAAGCCATGGCGATCGCGTGCAGTGGGCGTTCGCCGCGACCGTTCCGCAGCGCGACGGCGGTGATCTGCTCAAGGGCACGCACCGCCGCGGCGTACAGCAATTCCTCCCGGTTGGGGAAGTGGTTGTAGACCGCGGTCGGTGACACCCCGGCCCTCTCGGCGATCAGCGGCAGGGTGCTGCCTTCGAATCCCCGTTCAACGCATACCGCCGCGGCCGCCTCGAGCAGTCGCCGGGTGGTGATCTGCCCGTCGGAGTTGGGTGGGCGTCCCCGGGATCGGCGCGCCGGGGCCGGCCGCTGTTTCCTTGCAAAATGAGTGCCCATTCATAAAACTATCTCACAGGAGGGGTCGGCGGCAGGCCGGAGACGAGGTGACCATGGGCATCGGCTCTCACGTGATGGACGCGGTATTGGAGTGTTCGCGGGCGGAAGCGGCGCGGCGCGCGTACCCTCCGGAATTCCCGGTGCTTCCGCCCGTACCCGGCGCGCGATATTCGGATCCCGGGTTCGCCAAGCTCGAAGCCGCAGCGGTCTTTTCCCGCTCGTGGTTGTTCGTCGCGCACGCCGACCAACTGCGGAACGCGGGTGATTACCTGCTGCTCGACCAGCTCGACGGCCCGGTGATGCTCGTTCGCGGCGGGGACGACGTCGTCCGCGCGTTCTACAACACCTGCCGCCATCGCGGCGCCGCGCTCGTCGAAGAGCCGCAGGGGAATGTCGGCCGCCGGCTCACCTGTCCCTTCCACGCCTGGACGTACTCGCTGGACGGAAAGCTGGCCGGGCACCCGGAGGCGCTGAACTTCTCCGACCTCGACCGTGACTGTCACGCCCTGGCAGAGGTGCGGTGTGCCTCCTGGGGTCCGCTGGTATTCATCAACCTTGACGCGGACGCACGGCCGTTGTCCGACTTCCTCGCCCCCGTCGGTGACGACCTCAGCGACTTCGCCGGACTGGACGGACGCCTGCATCTGGTGGATCGCACCGTTCGCCACGTCCCGGTCAACTGGAAGCTTCCGGTCGACGCGAATCTCGAGAGCTACCACGTCAATTACGTGCACCGGACGACGGCGGCCCGAACGCTGCAACAATCGGGGACCGCCATCCAGTTGCTACCGAACGGCCACTCCCGCATGCTCGTCCCCTACCGCGACGGCGTCGACGGCGAGGCGCTGTCCCCGTTCCCAAGCGTTTTCCCCAGCCTCGGTGATCTGCCGTTCCGCGGAACGTTCTCCTATCACGTGTTCCCGAACCTGAGCATCGTGTTCGCCGGGACCGGGTTCGTCTTCCTGATCACCAACTGGCCCACCGGTCCGTCGACGTCGGCGTACAACGTCCACTGGTGTTCGTCGCTGGGCGTGGACCATGACGCGAACCGGGACACGAACGCGATGGTGATCGCCGCATTGTCTCGGGTGCTGTTCGAGGATCTCGACGTCCTGCCCGGCCAGCAGCGTTCGCTCGATGCCGGCACCCTCGAATCACTGCGGCTCGGCTATCAGGAACGGCGCATCTACTACCTGCACGAGGCGATCGACCGAACGATCGGCGTCGATTCCGTTCCCGAATCCCTCCGCGTCCCGCAGGTGCTCGCGCCGTTCGTGCAGGACTGACGTGCATCCGTTCGTCGCGCTGATGCGCAGGTACTGCATCGACTACACGAACTCGCATGATCAATCCGTGTGTCCCGAAATCATGGAGCCCGACTACGTCGTCCACATCAACGGCTTGTCGCTCGTCCGTTCGACCACCTACGCCGACGCCGTTCGCAAGATCTTCAACGCCGCACCGGGTTTGGGCATCGTGGTGCACGAGTTCGTGCTCAATGGTGATCGGCTGTGCATGCACTTCAGTGAGCACGCGGCCATGCCGACCGGAAGAGCGCGCGCGCTCGCCTGCTGGCGCGGCATCGGCCTGTACAAGTGGAACGGCCACCGCCTGACGGAGAACTACGTCGAGCAGGATTATTTCGCAATGCAGGCACAGATGACGAGCGGCCACCCGCACCCATTGATGCCGCCACACCTCGATCCGTGGACGACGACCGAGCCGGTACCCGCAAATCCCGCTGCCGAGCGCACCGTGCGCGCGTGGCTCGAGGGGGCCGGCCTTGCCGCCGCGCCCGCACACGACATCGACGACGCGCGCACCGGGGCGACGTACCAGGCGGTGCTCGATGCCCGCGAGGTGGTGGTCAACGATCTCTTCTCCGCGGGCGCCGATGTTCCCTTCCACATCACGATCCGGGGTCCGTACCGAGGTGGCCTGGGAGCCGCTGCCGAAGCGCACATCGGAAAGACCGCCACGCTGCACGTCGCCGGCATCGCCCGAGTCGCCGACGGCGCCGTCGCGTCCGTTCGGGCGGTGACGGCGCGTTCGCAGACCCTGGCCGAGCTCACGCGCGGACGGTAGCCCTGCTCAGTAGCGCCGCAGCTTTTGGGCGCGACCGGTGAGGGCGGTGATCCGGTAGTGATCGCGCTGGCCGGGCAGCGTTGGCACAGCGGGAATCTCATGGGTGGTGGTGACCAGCATGGTGTGCACCGGGATGTCCGCTTCCCCCGTGGGGATAACCACCGTGGGGAAGAGGATCGTTGCGGTGACCGAACCGGAATCGCCGAATTCGTGAGTCGTCACGCTCAGGCACCAACCCAGGTCGGCGACGAACGTACTACGGATCTGTTCGCGCTCGAAGTTGAACGTGCGCTGACCGTGTTCATAGCTGAGGACGTAGGGTGGCCGACCGGGGATGGGCGGCGCGGTGAGGCAGTAGTCGATGGAGACGCCGTCACCGACGAGGTCACAGCAGTAGTCGGGGAACGTCCGGTGGGTGGCAGTCGCTGCGATCATAGAAATTGGCTTTCTGGGTTCACAATTCGCTGGTCGGTCGCGGTTTCCATCAACAGCGTGGCGGTTCCGACCCCGCTGGGCACGAGTAGTGGGCTACTCGATTTATGCGGTCGCGGGGCTTCGGCCCTCACCAGCTCGCGACAAACTGCGGCTAAAGTAGGGCGTCCACGGAGCTGCCTTCAGATGAACACGGAGGTTGACGCCTGTTTTCCCGCTCGCGCCAGGCGGCGGCGGAACCACCGCCTTGGTTCACCGCCGCGCTGAACCAACGACCGGACCATTGTGACGTCGAAGTCGACGGTTGCCGCATTCACCTGCGCGCCTGGGGCGCCGCGGACCAACCCACGGTGGTGCTCGTCCACGGCGGCGCGGCCCACTCTGGTTGGTGGGACCACATCGCGCCGTTCTTGTCCCGCACGCATCGCGTGATCGCGCCGGATCTGTCTGGGCACGGGGACAGTGGCACGCGCAGCAGCTACGACCTGCAAACCTGGGCAAACGAAGTGATGCAGGTGTCGACGGTCGCCGGAGCCTCGGGACGACCGACCATCGTCGGCCACAGCATGGGGGGCTGGATCGCGGCGACGGCGGCGATGAGTTGCGGCGACCAAATCAATAGCATGATTGTGATCGACTCGCCGCTGTGGGAGCGTTCGCCGGAGGAGGCGCGGTTACGCAACCGCACCCACAGGTTGTATCGGACCAAAAACGAAATCCTGGAACGTTTTACGGCGGTTCCCTCGCAGCAAGTGATCCTCCCCTACGTCCGGCAGCACATTGCGGCCGAGTCGGTGCGGAAGACCGGCGGAGGGTGGACTTGGAAGTTCGACCGGGCGATCTTCGGCGATCAGGTCCTCGAGTCGACGGCCTCGGACGAGGAGTCGCTGGAGACCATGATGGCCGAGATGCGTTGCCGCTTGGGCTATGTGCGTTGCGAGGCCGGATTGGTGCCGCCCGCCATGGGCGAACGAATCCGCTCCATGCTGCAGCTGCGCGGGCCGTTCGTCGAATTGGCCGAGGCCGGCCATCACCCGATGCTCGACCAACCGCTCCCCCTCGTCTCGACGCTGCGCACCCTGCTTGAATTCTGGTCGATCACCTAACCGCGGCGTTCAACCCGGTTGCACGCCGGGCTAGGGAAGCAACAGCCGAACCACGGACCGAGCAATATCCGAAGTGCTGATGCCCTGGTCCGGCCGGTACCAGCGCGACACCCAAATGCACATGCCCAAGATCAGACGTGTCGCCATGGCCGGGTCCGAGCTCACGAGCACGCCGTCTTGGATAGCCTGCTCAACGCATCGGGTCCACGTCGCCTCGTACTCGCGACTCCACGAGCGCCAGCGATCGAACACATCGGCCGGCAGTCCGGTGCCGCCGAAGAACACCGGCATGTAACCGCGCATGTGTACCGCCGCCTCGACCTGGACTTCGATCAGTCGAATCAGTTTGTCGCGCACTGGAAGTTCGGCGTCGGCCACCGCCGAGAGCAATTCGCTCTGCAGCCGGGTCGTGCGTTCAAAAAGTATTCCGACCAGGTCTTGCTTAGTCGACACTGTTCGGTAGAGCGTCGCGCGCGACACATCAAGTCTCTGCGCCGCGTTGACGATCGAGACCGCCGCCGTGCCACCGTCGAGAAACAGACCAGCGACGGCATCGGCGACGGCATCCAGGTCGATCTCGGACCGCGGTCGGCCCCGGCGCCGCGGTAAATCCGGGGTAGCCGGCGTCAAGTCATCGGCAATCGTCTTGCGTGGTGGCATTGCACAACCTCCTCGATGCGTTGCGCAATCACGGCGCCAGGAAACGCTGACACCGCCATCCTGGAGCCTTGGGCAGGCCCGTCAGATATATGAGACGGCCGGACTCAGAACATGCTACCTCGATTCGGGCGTTTCGCGAACCCTGCGACAGCGAACACGGCGAACAGGGCACGGAGTGCCGCGAACCACTTCACTTGCGGCGGTGTGCGAGGCTCATGCACGACGGGCCGTCAGTCGGCCGGCTTTGGCGGTCTTCCCTTGGGTATCAAACAATATTCGGTCGCTCCCTGCTCGACGGGCCGAACGACATCTTGTTCCGAATCTATGGTTGACGTGTTCACATCATCTTGAGGAGGCGGCACACTTCGATGCTGCGACCCAGCGCCAACGGCAGCTCGTCGGGTGCAAGCATCAGCGGCATGTAGTCGACTGGAAGCACCCAACTGACCCCGGCTTCCACGTAATCCCCGATGGTGCGGGCGACATCGGCGGGCGTGCCCAGAACAGGTCGCCCAATCACCAAGGATGGTTGAGCCAGCCGCTCACCAAGTGCCGCAGGCGCCGCACGAACGATTCGGCGGATTTGGTCCGTCCCAAACACTGCTCGGTAGCTGACCCTTGTATGGAACGTTGCCACCGCTCTTAACCCAGTACCACGTGTGGCAGACATTCATGTCCCACTGATAGGCAACCCCTGGTCCCGTTGACGGGTCGAAACTCGAGTACACCATGGAATTACCTGGACACCACGTGTGTGGCGGTAGCGGATCGGCCTGGGCTATACCCGCGCCCAAACCCGACACACCTAAACCACCGGCCACCACCACTGCCGCAGCCAATCCGCCAGCAATTCGCATCATTGCCCGTGCTCCTTTCGATTCGACTCGGCCCGCCCCCGCCGGCAGACGACCACGTGATCGTGCTCCCGGTATTGTTCGGCCCTGATAGACCGGTCACGGGATAAGCAGACCCCGCCCCCGCTGCTACCGATCCCAACATCGGTACGGATCCAGAAGGCCGATGTCGACCGGAAAGTGCCGGCGGGACCTATGTGCACTAGGTCCGCGAGTTGATGTTCGGAGCCGCCGAGGCGGGCGGCCGCGGGATAAAATTGGCTGCGCGGTTTCCGGCCCCGGCGATCGTTGTTCAGCGAAGGGGATCTCGAGCGGATGGATCGCCCGGACAAGGGGCTCGGCCGGCGCGAAGTGCTTTTCGCGATCGCGGGTGCCTTCGCGCTCACCGGGGTGATACGGCCGACGCAGGCGGTGGCGATTGCGGAGAAGTCGTCCCTGGGCCGCCTGCGCGACACCGAAAGCGGCCTCATCTTCGACGGCGTGCACCTTCAGTTCGCAAGCGTCTGGCTCGCCGCACGCGGCAGCCTCTAAAGGCTGACTGCCGCCGCATTAGCAGTAAGTTCCCAAAGTCCGTGGCGGATTGCGATGCCTCTAGCTATAGCTAGCTGCACATTTGTGAAGTTCTCAGCGAAATGGCGGGTGCGCTTTCTCATCTTCGTGGCGGATCCTATAACCACGCGGTTTTGAAATTTGATTCGGCCTCGACGGTAACTGGAACGATCGCACCCGTTCGCGTGTACGGACCACAGATATGTCATCGTACGAAAACTCCTGGGCCACAACGTAGCCGCCCGCAAGCACCGCGAGGTGTCAGCTCGTTACTCGCGTCAATCGAGGTGTCGATCGACATCCATCCGTTGGTGCAATATGCGCACCACATCGATCACGTCGCCGCGGGCGATCCGGTAGTAGAGCGTGTGCGACCCGACCGCGTGCTTCCGGTATCCGGGTCGGACTTCGTCGCAGGCCCGTCCGATCATCGGATTGTCCACGACCCGGTCGATCGCACGCTGGAATTCACGCACGTATTCTTCGGCTTGATCGTCATCCCAGCGCTCACAGGTGTACTCCCAGATATTTTCCAAGTCCGCACGCGCGGCAGGTGAAAGTACAAACCGGCTCATCGGCGGCGAGGGTTTCCGCCTCGCTTGCGGGCAACGAACTCATCGAAGTCGAATGGTCGCGATTCGCCGCTTTGTTCGCCAGTGACAAGTGCCTGACGCAGTGCGCGCAACCGGGTCTCACGATCCTCGAGCAACCGAAGAGCAGAACGCACGACATCGCTGGCCGACCGGTAACGGCCTGAGGCGACCTCTTGCTCGATGAAGGCTTGGTGATGGTCATCCAGGCTGAATGAGGTGTTTCTACCCACACATGGAGGATACCAACTATTGGTATCGCCGGAGGGAGCTCGCCTAGACGCCGGTTCGACAAGTACGCCGCGTCCGCCCCTAGCCGGCGATCGCATCCCGCGTGTCTAGCAGGGCCATGTCCGCCGCTGCGCGCCCGGCACCCCAGCCGGCGGCGTCGGACACTGATACCGAGCGAGGTGTCGTCCAGGGGAACAGTCGATCAGTAAGTTCGTCGGCCGCCCGACTGTTGGCCGCCAGCACGGGAAGTAGACGGCCGTCTTGCTTAACCTCTGCTGTGACTGATGCGTTGGCGCTGTCGAGACGTTCCCCAATGCGCTGGGCGTATGCGACGAGAAACGATTGGCGGAATGACCTAGTTCGTACGTGCCTATTGCTGCTCTGGCGGCGCCCGGCACCAAGCATGGCTCTGTTGGCTTGGACGAGCAGCGATGTGGTGAGCAACTCGACGAGAGCGAGATCGGTTTCGCAGCCGACGACGGTAACGAATCCAAGACGCTCCGCCCAGACTGCGCGACAACGATTGGCCTGGCTCACCGTTTGTACCAGCGCTGTCTTGGCGGCGGCATAGGGGTTCTCAATCCAGATCCGGCGCGCAGCCGCCACCGGCACCTGGCCGCGGTCGTGGTGCGTCAGCGCTTCTTGTAGCGAGTATCGACTCATCAGGTCTTGAGCCTTGGCCGAAAGGGCCTCCGCCTCGTCGGGAAACTCGGTGGCTTCCGCCTTCGCCAGCAGAGCGCGCACCTTGGCGAGGGCCTTCTCATCGATGCCGCTCACCGTTGGCATGTACCGATGCGCCCCGGGCAGCGGCAGAATCGCTTCTAGCACGGGAAGTCTGCCGAGGAAATTCAACAGCTTCAGGACAACGGTCAGCGCCGCGCGCTGGTCGTCAGCGTTGGATACCGCCCAGCGCCGCATCTGTGGCGTTTGTGCACGGACATCGACGGTGGCCGAAAGTGCGGCGATATCGGCACGCCAATTCGGATGCAATGTCGCGACCGAATACTGGCGAGACTCACGCACGATGGCCTCATCGAGGTAGCGGACCTCGGCTGCCTGGAGCTTGCGGCGTGCGATCTCGTGCAGATCGGACGGCAACCAGCCATGCTCCCATGCCGCTCTGATGGCCTCGTTCATGGCAAGGTCCGCGGCAACATCGAGCGCTCGCGGGACGGCTCGGTACTCCTCGAGCAGTTCGCCGGCGTGCCGGGGCGCGTGTTCGTCGGAACACGAAGCGGCCGTACTCAACGCCACGACGAGGCGTTCAAGAAGCAGCACCCGGTCCGGCCCGGGGTCGAAGCCGATGCGCTTATGCTCGGTGGACGCCCGGTGCCGATTCCGGCGTTTGGCCGTACGCTTCTCGCGATTGCGTCTGCTCATGTACCGGATTCTTGCGAAAGGGTGTGACGCATCGCGACAGACGCGCCGCAGGCGCCCTCCATGAGGAACTTTCGCCGCGCGGACCCTGATGACTAGCCACCTGCTCAGCTCGCCCTGCATGAGCGGTATGACCCCTTGACCTTGATCCGCAGCGCCTTGATAGGCGATAGCACCTCGGACGTGTACGGATCCAGTCGAGTTCATGACGCGGGCTGGTCGCTCCGGAATCAGTGAAGCAATGTGACCGGTGCGTCGGCTTGGCGGCGTCGCTGCCTGAGCTCACCTCGCCATGTTGGCGAAACGCGACAAGTGCAGTTGGTGCGCGACTGTAACCGTCTTGGTCGGTCCGTTGCGGTGTTTGGCGAGAATGAAATCCGCCTCTCCCCCGCGCGGGTCGTCACGCTCGAACGCATCCGGCCGGTGCAGCAGGATGACAACGTCGGCATCTTGTTCGAGCGAGTTGTGTACGCCGATGCCATTGGCGACGAAATTATGTGTGTCGCTTACGGTTCCGTCGTAGACGTCCTCTTCGCCTAGACTCGTGATCTCGACGACCGTGTCCCAGTAGACGTCGGTGGTTGCAAGCGCGTGGATCTCCCGGTCATCGAGCACGATCGCCGCACGATGCAGCCTGGACCTACTCGGCGAGCGCTTCCACATCGTGGAGCCGCAGAACTGACTACCCATCGCCGACGCGAACTGCCGGTGCGTGATCTGCTTGGCGGTCAGTACCTCTCGGACACGGTCCCACACGTCTTTCGGGACGGTGTCCAGGTTCGTGTTCCGCACGATCGTTTCGAGATGACGCCGCACGTCTTGTGCTGCTACCGCTTTCGCGCCGTGGACGCCGACGTGATTGACGAACCGCAGCTGATTCTCGGCCCCATAGATAAGTACGTGCCATGAGTCACGGTAACCGAGCTTCGGCGCATGCTTGATCCTCGCGAAGACGCCAACGCGGAGCAGCAGCTGGGCGACATCATCTACGAGACGTCGACTGGTCGACGCGTAGTAAATCCGCGCCTGCCCAACCTTGGCGTCCCATCGAACGGAGCCGTCGGTTGCCCAGAGGTGCCTCAGGAACAACGCCACCTGATCGTTGGGCGCACGAAATACGGCCTCCGGCACGAACTTTTGGTAACTGCGCTTGCCGAACAGGCCCAGTCCATCGAGCCATGCAGCAATGGGGTTACGTCGGCCGCGTGCCAGTCGCTGCGGCGACGGCAACCGCAGCGTGGTCACGCGAGCCGCCGGGTAGTCGTCGCGAACCGCCTTCACGCCGAAGTGCGCGGCCGAGATCGTCACCGCGGCGAGGTTCGCCTCGTCGACCGATGCGTAGCGCATCGGCTGGCGCTTCACGCATGACCCGTCGCCGATCATGTGGGCGAGCAGCATGACCTCGCGGTCATCCATCCGCTGCGTGTTGACTGGTTCGGGAACGCGCCGGGGCGCGGCAATGCGATCGCCGACCTTGAGCTGCTCCAACGGAGTCCAGCCGTCGAGCTTCATGAACGGGTGGTTGCCGGTGGCCTCGACCTCCCGGCCCGAGGCCAGCCGGAGCCGGAACACCTCCTTGCGTCCACTCGGGAAGACATTGGTCATGGGGCGCGCGACCATGCGCAGCTGCTCGTCCAGCGACCACACCAGCGGACGCTCGCCCGTCCGCATCAGCTCGCCAAACGTGACCTCGGCGCCCGTGTCGGCGCGCAGAATCCGCGTCGACGCGGTCAGACAGCCCGACTCGCGGAGGTCGGACAGCATCGGCTTCTTGTCGGTGCGTTGCTCGGGACCGCGGTTCAGCTGACTGATCGCCACCACCGGAACCCCGAGCTCTTTCGCCAAAAGCTTGAGGTGTCTTGAGAATTCGGAGACTTCCACCTGGCGCGACTCGTGCTTCTTGCCCGACGTCATCAACTGCATGTAGTCGATCACGACCAGCCGCAGGTCCGCCTTCTGCCGCAGGCGGCGCGCCTTGGCCCGGATCTCCATCATGGTCAGGTTGGGCGAGTCGTCGATATACAGTGGCGCCTCGCTGATTTCGCTCATCCGGCGCGCCAGACGCGTCCAGTCGTCGTCGCTCATGCGGCCCGAACGCATGTCG
The DNA here is from genome assembly GCF_059812165.1 of Mycobacterium sp. NGS69. Classification (NCBI taxonomy): domain Bacteria; kingdom Bacillati; phylum Actinomycetota; class Actinomycetes; order Mycobacteriales; family Mycobacteriaceae; genus Mycobacterium; species Mycobacterium sp. NGS69. The sequence goes on along the minus strand of NZ_JCALCD010000001.1, from coordinate 901,503 downwards.
GCCAGCTTGATTTTGGCCTCCGCCGACAGCAGCCGCATCACGATCTCGGACTTGCTCATCTCCAGCGAGAAGATGACGCTGGCCAGCCGGTGCTTGATCGAACACGACCGCATGAAGTCCAGACCCAGCGTGGAGTTGTGCGTCGGCACCATCCCTGGGCCGGCCAGATACAGGCTCGCGGCGTTGTCCACCTGGACGCAGCGCACCGGCACGGTCTCCACGCGGCGCACCGAGTCGATCTGCAGTACTGGAGCCAATAAGGCCGTCGTAGTTCCAAGGGAGCTGCAGCGCGGCGTCGCCCCGGCCGCGGCAATCGTGTCCCAGCCGGACCGCAACTGAGCGGATGTCCGGATGCCACGAGTTGTCGGCCATTGGTGCGCGGCGTCGGCGACGATCACGGTCCCGTCGGAAAACTCAACCTCGTAGCAGGGCCGTCCCAGCATGACTTCGGTAGCGGCGACCACCCGCGTCGGCCGCCCGTCGGCGTCGAGCAACTCATCGCCGACCGCGACGTCACCCATCGTGGTCCAGCCGGCCGGCGTCGGCAGCGGCGTATCCAGTGCCAGCGCCTTACCCACGCCGGGTCGGGCCGCCACGATGATCATCTGTCCGGGATGCAGGCCGTTGGTCACCTCGTCGAGCTCGGTGAAACCGGTCAGCACGCCGCGCGACACCCCGCCGCTGGACGCGATCGCGTCGATCTCGTCCATCGTCGGCTGCAGCAGGTCCTCGAGGGGAACGAAGTCCTCGGACATCCGGCGGTCGGCCACGTCGTAGATCTCGGCCTGCGCGCGGTCGACTATCTCGGCCACGTCGGCACCCTCGGCGCCCGCATAGCCGTATTGCACGACGCGCGTCCCGGCCTCCACCAGCCGGCGCAGCAGCGCCTTCTCCGCGACGATGCCGGCGTAGTAGCCCGCATTGGCCGCCGTCGGCACCGTCGAGATCAGCGTGTGCAGATACGGCGCGCCGCCGATGCGGCGCAGCATGCCGCGCCGGTCCAGTTCGGCGGCCACCGTCACCGCGTCGGCGGGCTCCCCGCGCCCGTAGAGGTCCAGGATCGCGTCGTAGACGTTCTGGTGCGCGGGGCGGTAGAAGTCGCCGGGCCGCAGCCGCTCCAGCACGTCGGCGATGGCGTCCTTGCTGAGCAGCATGCCGCCCAGCACCGACTGCTCCGCGGCCAGATCCTGCGGCGGCTGACGACCAAACTCTTCGTTGGGGGGCGGTGAGCCCATGCCTGGCGCGAGGTCATCGACGACCGCCACGGACTCTCACCTCCCCTAGCACGAGTACCCGAACATATATTCGAACCGGCGTTCAGAGCTTAAGTCAAGGCGCCGACACCCAACGACCAGATGAACCCGTATCGCATCGCGCCGGGACGACCGTAAACGTTGCTGGCCAGTACTTAAAGGGGCCGTTGTTCATAACACTGTGCATCGTGTGTGCATATCCTTCGACACCTGTGTTGAGCGGGGTGTGGAGAACCTGTGGATTAATTCGAGACACTGGGACATCACTGCTGATAAGGGTCGTACAACTCGTCCCGTTTGGTGTGGACAAGAATCTCTACGGCGTGTCGTCGCAGGTTACTGCGTCGGGCGTGTTGTCTTTCGGCCATATTTTCGCCGAGTTACCAGGTGGTTAAGAGGTGTGCTCGGCGGCACCCCTGAAAGAGTTCGCCAGCCGAGCAAACCCGGCGGCCTCAGAATGCTGCGCCGAAGCGCGCGCAGGCGCCAAACGCCCGAAGGCGGCCGATGCACGGCCGCCTTCCGGAAGGGAGCAAACGCTACTTAGTTAGCTATCCGCCACGACGTCGAGCGCGACGTCGGCGTCGATCTCGGGGTGCAGGTGCACCGAGACCGCATACGTGCCGACGGCCTTGATGTGCGTCTTGGGCAGCCGCACGACCCGCTTGTCGAGGTTGGGTCCGCCGGCCTTCTTGATGGCCGCGACGATGGCACCGGCGGTCACCGAACCGAACAGCTTGCCCGTGTCGCCCGCGGCCTTCACCGGCAGCGTGACGGGGCCCAGCGCGTCGATCGCCGATTTGATCTCGTTGGCGTGCTCGAGGTCGCGCACGGTCTTGGTCTCGCGGGCGCGGCGAATCTCGTCGGCCTGCTTCTGCGCGCCGCGCGAGGCCACGATCGCCAAGCCGCGCGGGAGCAGGAAGTTGCGGCCGTACCCGTCCTTGACCTCGACCGCGTCGCCGACGGTCCCGAGGTGGTCGACGTCAGCCGTCAGAATCAGCTTCATTGTTCTTTCGTACTTTCGGTTGGCTCTCGGCGGCTACCGCGTCGAGGAGGTGAAGGGCAGCAGGGCCACCTCGCGCGCGTTCTTCACCGCGATGGCGATGTCGCGCTGGTGCTGAACGCAGTTCCCGGTTACGCGGCGCGCGCGGATCTTGCCGCGCTCGCTGATGTAGGTGCGCAACAGCGTGGTGTCCTTGTAGTCGATCGCTTGACCCTTTTTGGAGCAGAAGACGCATTTGCGCGCCTTGATCGGCTTTTCCGGAGCCGGGCGCCGCTTGGTGGACTTGGCCATCTCTGTCTTTCTTTCCTTTTGTTGCTGGTCTGAAGTTTTGATTTAGAAGGGTGGCTCGTCGTCGCCGCCGCCGAAGGACCCCGAGGCCGGGGCGCTGCCCCACGGGTCGTCCCCCGACCCGCCACTCGGCTGGGCCGCCGGGGCCGCCGCCGGGCGAGCGCCGCCGCCCCCGCCGAAGCCACCGCCCCCGCCGCCGCTGCGGCTGGCCTTGTTGACCTTGGCGGTGGCGTACCGAAGCGAGGGGCCGATCTCGTCGACCTCGACCTCGAAGACGGTGCGCTTCTCGCCCTCACGGGTCTCGAACGAACGCTGCTTGAGCCGGCCGGTGACGATCACCCTGGAACCACGAGTGAGGCTTTCCGCGACGTTCTCGGCAGCCTCCCGCCAGATGTTGCACCGCAGGAACAGCGCCTCGCCGTCCTTCCATTCCCCGCTCTGCCGGTCGTAGATCCGCGGCGTCGACGCCACGGTGAAGTTCGCGACGGCGGCACCCGAGGGAGTGAACCGCAGTTCGGGGTCGGCGGTCAGGTTGCCGACAACGGTGATAGTGGTGTCACCAGCCACAGGTTCCTCCTCGTTGCACCCTGCTCGTCGCCTTTGGACGGGGGATAGACATCAGTGTGTTCCCGCTGAGCGTACGCAGCTCCGACGACACTCGGCAGTCAGTGCTTGTCGGTGCGCATCACCTTGGTGCGCAACACCGACTCGTTGAGGCTGAGCTGGCGGTCGAGCTCGGACACCGTCGCCGGCTCGGCCTTCAGGTCGACGACGACATAAATGCCCTCGGCGTGCTTGGCGATCTCGTAGGCCAAGCGGCGCTTGCCCCAGATGTCGACCTTGTCGACGGTCCCGCCATCCTTGCGGACGACGTTGAGGAACGTCTCCAAGGACGGGGCAACGGTGCGTTCGTCGAGCGTGGGGTCAAGAATGACCATGATTTCGTATGGACGCATGGAAACCTCACCACCTCCTCTGGTCTGTACGGCCGCGGTCGGTCCGCGGCAGGAGGGTCGCCTGCGTCGGCAACCGCCCCAGGGTACCGGACGCGGGGCCCGCCCGAAAAATCGTCCGGCAGGTGACTCACTTGCGGCGTTCGGAGTATTCCTTCGCCCTGGCCCGCGTCGCGTCGTCGGCCTTGGCGAGCGCCCCGGAATCGAACGGCGGCTGAGGGTCGTATTCGATCAACAGCTGAGCGGCCTGCGCGGCCTCCCGGTCGACGAGCAGCTCGACCAACCGCAGGGCCATGTCGATACCGCTGGACACCCCGGCGGCGGTGATGATTCGCTGCGGCAGGTGCTCGACAACTCGTTTGGCCACATAGCGTGCGCCCAACTCGTTCAACAAATCCGCAGCGCTGAAATGGGTCGTCGCGGTGAGCCCGTCGAGCAGGCCGGCGGCGGCCAGCAACAGCGCCCCGGTGCACACCGAGGTGGTGAACGTGGTGTTGGGATGCACCGATCGCAGCCAAGCCCGGATGGCGTCGTCGTGGATCAGCTGGCGGGTCCCGATGCCGCCGGGCACCACCACCACGTCGGGGGCGCCGACTTCGTCGAAGGCCGCGTCGCAGGCGACGCCGAGCATGCCGTTTTCGGTGCGCACCTCGCCGCGGCGGTGCCCCACGAACACCACGTCGATGGACGGAATGCGCTGCAGCACTTCGTAGGGACCCACGGCGTCCAGCGCGGTGAACCGCGGGAACAACGGAATCGCGACCAGCGTCACGGCGCCACTCCCGCCGCCTCGGCTTCAGCTTCGGGCGCCGCCACCGCCGGGCGCCGCAGCCCCGGCGGACGCAGCCGGTCGGGCAACCACCCGGGTGGGGCGTCGGAGGCGCGATCGAAGGTCCCACCCGATGGATCGTCGACGCGACCGCCCCAGCGCACCAGGTCCTCCTCGGGCCGGTAGATCTGCCGCAGGACAAGCGCACAGAGCGCCACGACCGCGATGTCGCGCAGCAATACCGTCGTGGTGAAGAACTGCTCGGGCAGCCCGCGGTTCGGGTTGCCGTACAGGTAGTACATCCGCGGCACCCATACCAGCGCGTCAATCGTCATCCATGCCAGCAGGATTCGGCGATGCGGCAGCGCCAGGACCGCCAACGGCACCAGCCACAGCGAGAACTGGGGGCTCCACACCTTGTTGGTCAGCAGGAAGACCGCCACCACCAGAAAGATCAGCTGCGCCAGCCGTGGGCGTCGCGGGGCGGTGAGCGCGACATACGCGATCGCGGCACAACACAGCGCGAACGACGCCGCGACGACCGCGTTCAAAACGGTCGGCGGCTGCCAGAATCCGAGCCGTGGATCGAATCCGCGCCAGCCGGTGAACGATTTCACCACGTTGTACAGCGAGTCCATGTCGTCGCCGCGTCGCGTGTTGAGCCGGAAGAACTCGGACCAGCCGCGCGGAAAGAGCACCAGCACAGGCAGATTCACCAGCACCCAGGTCGCCACGGCCGTCCCCGCCGTGCGTGCCAGGGCGCCGAGGCGACCGGTCCGGACACCCAGCACCAGCATCGGGCCCAGAAACAGCAGCGGATAGAGCTTGGCCGCGGCGCCCAACCCGATGAGCACACCGGCCAACACCGGTTTGCGGCGCGCCCACGCCAACAGCCCACCCATCGCGAAAGCCGTTGCCAGAGCGTCGAAGTTGGTGAATATCTGAAAGATCACCAACGGCGAGGCGGCCACCAGGGCGGCGTCCCAGATGCGGCGACCGGACAGGCCCGCGGTCGCCCATACGGTCGCCAGCCAGGCCAGCGCCAGGCCGAACGCCGCGATATCGAAGAACATCACCACCTCGGCCACCACCGGCAGGGGGGCGACCTTGCTCAGCGCGGTGTAGGTCTTGGCCACCGCCATCGACACGTACTGGTAGACGCCGGTCAGCACCGGATATTCCATGTAGCGCACCGCGGGCCGGCCGTCATAGCGCGTTTGCGGCGCGCCGCTGCCGTCGGTCTCGATCCAACTCGACTTGTACGGAAACTTGCCCTGGCTCAACAACTCCGCGCCGTAAAGCGGCACCGTGTCGGAGTAACACAACTCGTAATAGGCGCGTTGGTTCTCCCAATTGGCGACCCGCTGATCGCCGGTCCCGGAGCCGGTGCTCTGCAGGCACGCCGCCTTGGTCGACCAGCCGAGCGCCAGGAACACCAGCGCGATCAAGAACATGACCCGCACCGGCGTCATCACCCGCGTGCGGCCGATCAGCGCGTGCCGGCCCACCGGCCCCCCGACGACATCGGCCAGCGCCGCACCCAAAACGTCGGTGCGGCTGGGGCAATCGCGGTTGTCTGCGCTGCGGAGGTCGGCCGCCAGGGGCCGCGGTGCGATGGTTTTGTCCTGCTGCCGCGCGCCGGTCACGGCGACGGCGGGGGCGCTTGCGGGCCGCCCGGCGGGACACCGGGGGGCTGGGGCCCGCCCGGTTGCGTGCCTCCGGGCGGCGGCGGCGCGTTGGTGATCGTCGTCGGCGGACCGACCGGGATGGTGATCCCGGGCGCCACCTCGATGGTCGGTTGGATGACGGTCACCGCGGGCGGCGCCGGCGGCGGCGGCGCGGCGGGAACGCCTGCGTAGCCACCGATCTCGCTCGGCTTGGGGAAGGTCTCGTTAGGGGTACCCTTCAGGGCGCCGTCCATCGTCGCCTTCCAAATGTCCGACGGCAGCCCGGAACCGTACACCTCTGCGCCCGAGGCCGTCACCAGCGGCACGTTGTCCTGCACGGTGCCCACCCACACCGCGGTCGACAGCGACGGCGTGTATCCGACCATCCAGGCATCCTTGTTCGCCTGCGTGTCACCCAGCTGCACCGTGCCGGTTTTGGCGGCCGACGGCCGTCCACCGGACAAGTTGTGGCCGCGCGAGTAACCGGCGATCGGGGCCATCGCGGCGGTGACGTTGTCGGCGACGCCCTTCTCGATGCGGTTCTCGCCGTTGTTGTTGTCCGAATTGCCGGCGTCGAACAGCACCTGGCCCTCGGCGTTGACGACCTTTTGCACCAGGTGCGGCCGGTGGTAGACGCCGGACGCGGCCAGCGTGGCGTACGCCGAGGCCATGTCGATGGGCCGGGTTTGGTACTGGCCCAGCACGATTCCGTTGTTGGGCGGTCCACCCTTGCCGTCCTCCGACAGCGTATGCGCGACACCGGGGAAGCTGGTCGCGACGCCCGCCTGGTGTGCGGCGTCGGCGACGGCCTGCGGTCCGCCCTTGAGCTTGAGCATCAGCCGGTAATAGGCGGTATTGAGCGAAAGCTTCAGCGCCTCGGCGATATTGCAGGTCCCACAGCTCTCGCCGTCGACGTTGGTGATCTTGATCCCGTCGACGGTGAGCGGGGAACTGTCGACCTGGTAGCCCAGGCCGATGCCTTGTTGCAGCGCCGCAACCAGAGCGAACACCTTGAACGACGATCCGGTCTGCAGCCCGGCCTGGGCAAAGTCGAAACCGTTGGCGTCCGAACCGCCGTAGTACGCGCGTATCGCGCCCGTGTGCGGGTCGACCGACACGGCCGCGGACCGCATGTCGGGGTCCTGCCCGTCAAGGTATTTCGACACCGCCTTCTCCGCGGCCTGCTGGGCCTTCGGGTCGATCGTCGTGGTGACCTGCAGCCCTTGGGTGTTCAGGGTCTGCTCGTCGATGTTGAAGAGCTCCATCAGCTCCTTGGTCACCTGGCGCTCGATCAGCCCGTTGGGACCGGTGGTCTGGTTCTGCGCCCGCGCTTGGTCGGGCGGCAGTGTCGCCGGAAATACCTGTGCCGCACGGTCACTCGGTGACAGCGCCTTGGTTTCCACCATGCCGTCGAGCACCCAGTTCCATCGCTCCGCGGCGCCCTTCGGGTCGACGGCCGGGTCGAGAGAGGAGGGCCGCCGGATCAGCGCCGCCAACAGCGCCCCCTCGGAGAGGGTGAGCTGGTCCACCGGCTTGTCGAAATAGGCCTTGGCCGCGGCCGAAATGCCGTAGGCGCCCCGGCCGAAGTAGATGATGTTCAGATAGGCCTGCAAGACATCGTCTTTGGACCACTCCCCCGACATCTTGGTGGCGATGACCAATTCCTTGGCCTTGCGCATCAGCCCGCTGAACCCGTGCTGCGCCGAACCGACGAGCGCGTTCTTCACGTACTGCTGGGTGATCGTCGAGCCGCCCTGCAGGTCGCCGCCGAACAGGTCGTTGTTGACCGCGCGCGCGAACCCGGTGAACGAAATACCCGGGTTGGAATAGAAGTTTCGGTCTTCGGCCGCGATCACCGCCTGGCGCACATGCACCGGCACCTGGTTGATGTTGACGTCGACCCGGTTCCCTTCGGGCGGAATGATTTTGGCGATCTGAGAGCCGTCGCTCGCCAGGATGGTCGAGACCTGGTTGGTGCGGATATTGCCGGGCTTGGGGACGTCGACAATGAAGTACGCCATGGCGAAGGTGACGATCGGCAGCAGCACCATCGCCGCCACGGAAATGTAGGCCGCGCGTCGCACCCACAACCAGTTGATCTGCTGGGTCCAGCTCCAGTCCACCCCCGGCCTGGGGGCTCTGTCGCCGGGTCGGCCGGGCCCACCGGGCCGCCCGGGCGGCGGCGGGGGTGGGGGCCCATCGGGTGGGCGGCGCCCGGGCATCGGCTCGTCGCGGCGCGGAGGCTTCGCGGTCGCCCGTCCGTCCATCGCGGCCTTGACCTCTTCGAGCGGGTCGCTTTGCAGGGGCGCGGACGCGGGGCGATCCAGCGCGGCCTTCACCTCTTGGATCGGGTCGGCCCGCCGGAGGGCGCGGTCGTCGACGACGGGCGGCAGGATCGTGGTCAACCGGTCATCGGGCGGAACCGGGCGGCGGCGACCGGCCCCCGGGGGCGGGTCGCGCCGGTCCGGGTCAGGGTTTTCCGGCCGGTCGGTGCTCGCGTGCTTGCCCACGCGCTCAGTCGCCGATTCGTTCAGGTCACTGGGCGACTGGTCGTGGCGCCCTTCGTTACTCAATGGCCGTGCGGGCGCCGTTGCGCGCCGTCCGGGTGCCGCCGGTGCCTTTGGGGGGCCGGGCCGCACCCATCACGTACGACTTCACCAGGTGGTTCCAGCTGCAGGTTCGGCACACCTCGACCACGTGGACGGAAAACTCCGGGAAGCGGGTCGCCAGCAGCACCAGCTCTTCGGCGGTGCGCGCCGAACCCGACACCGCGCCGAGGTGGTCGCCGAACACCCACGAGACCAGGGTCAGCTGCTCCTTTCGGCAGATAGGGCACATCACCTGGCTCTGTTTCCCGTGAAATTTCGCGGCGCGCAGCAGATACGGGTTGGCATCACAGACCTCGGATACACCGGTGCGGCCCGAATAAACCTCGGCGAGCAGGGATCGCCGCCGAAGCGCGTAGTCCACCACTTGTCGCTGCAGTCGCACGCTGACCAGAGTACGTGGCCCCCCGCACCGCCGATACGCAACCGAGGCCGTTGCGGGCTCGAGCCGCGGCGATCGTGCGTCGGCGTGCGGTGCCGAATCCGAACGCGACTTCTACGATCATCGGCGTGGCGAAATTGCTCGGGATAACACCGCTCCGCGGCGCGGCGACATCGACGACCCGCGCCAAGGACAGCGACCGGCAGGACGCCTGCCAGATTCTCGACAACGCCCTGAACGACGGCGAGATATCCGATCAAGAGCACCGGGAACGCGTCAGCGCGGCGACCAACGCGATCACCCTCGGCGATCTGCGGGCCTTGGTGGAAGACCTGCAGGCCGACAGCGCCGGTTTGCACTCGCCGGGCCGCGCGTCGTGGAAGCTGCCGACGTTCGGCGGGTGGGGCGCGCTGGCGGCCGCCTTCGTCGTGGCGGTGCTGCTGGGCGTCGGCATCGGCTGGGGCCTCTACGGCAACACCAGCTCGCCGCTGGATTTCACGACGGATCCCGGAGCCAAGCCCGACGGTGTCGGCCCGGTGGTGCTGACTCCGCCCACGGAGCTGTTATCGGTCGGCGGGCTCACCGGCCTGATGGAGCAAACCCGCAAACGGTTCGGCGACGCCATGGGATTCCGGCTGGTGATCTACCCGACGTATGCGGTGCTCGACCGTCCCGACCCCGCCGACGACCGCCGCATGCTGGCCTACGACTACCGCGGCGGGTGGGGAGACCCGACCAGCTCGGCGAAGACCGCCACCGACGGTCCCGTCGCGGTCGACCTCTCCAAGTTCGACATCGTGGCCACCGTCGGCCTCGTGCGAGGGGCCCCGGACAGCCTCCGCATGAAGAGGGCCGACGTCAAAACCACGTATCTGGTGATCGAGCCGGCGACGGACCCCACCACCCCGGGTTCACTCTCGCTGTCGGTGTACGTGTCGGGCGACTACGGCGGCGGATACATCGTCTTCGCAGGTGACGGCACGATTAAACGGGTCAATCTGCCGTCATAGCGGTCACCTCGGTGCTGTGACGAATAGCGCACCAACGACAGGTAGTGTTGTGGCAAATATATCGAGACGATACGATGACGCGAGGCGTCGGACCGTTAAGTCTGTCAAAGCAACCAGCCATACCTAGCCATCTCGAGGGGGTGTATCGATGCTTGAGCTCGCCATCCTGGGCCTCCTGATCGAATCGCCCATGCATGGGTATGAACTACGCAAACGGTTGACCGGCCTGCTCGGCGCGTTCCGGGCGTTTTCGTACGGATCGCTATACCCGGCCCTGCGGCGCATGCAGGTCGAAGGGCTGATAGCCGAGGACGCCGCGCCTGCCGGCACCCCGGTTCGGCGGGCGCGTCGGGTCTACCAACTGACCGACGCGGGCCGGCAACGCTTCGGTGAGCTGGTAGCGGACACCGGCCCGCACAACTACACCGACGACGGCTTCGGGGTCCACCTGGCGTTCTTCAACCGGACGCCGGCGGAGGCGCGGATGCGCATCCTGGAAGGCCGTCGCCGCCAGGTGGAGGAGCGCCGCGAAGGTCTTCGCGAAGCGGTGGCGCGGGCGAGCAACTCGTTCGACCGCTACACCCGCCAACTGCACCAGCTCGGGCTCGAGTCCAGCGAGCGCGAGGTCAAGTGGCTCAACGAGCTCATCGCGGCGGAGCGGGCGATGCCAGGCCTCACCGAACAGACGTGAAACCCCTGCACGAAACCGGCAACGAGAACACCTAAGACAGAAGTGATTGAAGTTAGGAGAACGCCCTATGAGTGACCACAAGCCGTTCGGGGCGCCCGAGGCGTCGACAGAGGTACGAGTCGCCATCGTCGGCGTCGGAAACTGTGCCTCGTCGCTGGTTCAGGGCGTGCAGTATTACCTCGACGCCGACGAGACCCACACGGTGCCCGGCCTGATGCATGTGAAGTTCGGCCAGTACCACGTCCGCGACGTGAAGTTCGTGGCCGCGTTCGACGTGGACGCCAAGAAGGTCGGGTTCGACCTGTCTGAGGCGATCTTCGCGTCGGAGAACAACACCATCAAGATCGCCGACGTGCCGCCCACCAACGTGACGGTGCAACGCGGTCCGACCCTCGACGGCATCGGCAAGTACTACGCCGACACCATCGAGCTGTCCGACGCCGAGCCGGTCGACGTGGTCAAGGTGCTCAAGGAGAACAACGTCGACGTGCTGGTGTCCTACCTGCCGGTGGGCTCCGAGGAGGCCGACAAGTTCTACGCGCAGTGCGCGATCGACGCGGGCGTGGCGTTCGTCAACGCGTTGCCGGTGTTCATCGCCTCGGACCCGGTGTGGGCCAAGAAGTTTGCGGACGCGGGCGTCCCGATCGTCGGCGACGACATCAAGAGTCAGGTCGGCGCCACCATCACCCACCGCGTGATGGCCAAGCTGTTCGAGGACCGAGGCGTGCAGCTGGACCGCACCATGCAGCTCAACGTCGGCGGCAACATGGACTTCCTCAACATGCTGGAGCGCGAGCGGCTGGAGTCCAAGAAGATCTCCAAGACGCAGGCGGTCACCTCGAACCTGCAGCGCGAGTTCAAGACCAAGGACGTGCACATCGGGCCGTCCGACCACGTGGGCTGGCTCGACGACCGCAAGTGGGCATACGTGCGGCTGGAGGGCCGCGCGTTCGGCGACGTGCCGCTGAACCTGGAGTACAAACTCGAGGTGTGGGACTCGCCGAACTCGGCCGGGGTCATCATCGACGCGGTGCGGGCGGCCAAGATCGCCAAGGACCGCGGCATCGGCGGCCCGGTGGTGCCGGCGTCGGCCTACCTGATGAAGAGCCCGCCGCAACAGCTGCCCGACGACGTCGCGCGGGCGCAGCTCGAAGAGTTCATCATCGAGGGGTAACTCTCCTTGCACCGGTGTGCGGTGGGGTCGCGTTAGCGACCTCACCGCACACCGGTTTTCGGCGGCGTTCACGTGTGCGCCGACGGCGACCGGTGTGCAGTGAGGGCTTTCGGTGTGAGCTGACGGCGGAAAATCCGAGAAATCCGCGACCTGACGGCACGCGCAAAGTCCTGAATGCACGCGCAAGACCCTGGACGCACGCCGGGCGGCCCAAAGTAGTGTCTTTAGATCGTGACCGAGATATCTGAGGACCGACTGGCGGAACTGTCGGAGTTCTCGCTGCTTTCCGAAAACGCTGAGCAGGCCGGCGTTCCCGGTCCACTGCCCGACGTGAAGCGGGTCGAGTCGGGCGCCGCGGAACGCAGGATCAGCGCGCTGCGCTGGGGCGCCCCCTCATTGGACCGTCCTCCGCGGATTGTCTTCTTGCACGGCGGCGGGCAAAACGCGCACACCTGGGACACCGTGATCGTCGGCCTCGGCGAGCCGGCGCTCGCCGTCGATCTGCCCGGGCACGGACATTCGGCGTGGCGCGAGGACGGCGACTACTCCCCGCAGCTGAACGCCGACGCCCTGGTGCCGGCGCTGCGCGAGCACGCCGCGAGCGCCGACCTCGTCGTCGGCATGTCGCTGGGCGGGCTGACCGCGGTCCGGCTGGCCGCGGTGGCGCCCGAACTCGTCAACGAACTCGTCCTGATCGACGTCACCCCGTCGGCGTTGCAACGCCACTCCGAGCTGACCAAGGAGCAGCAAGGCACGGTGGCGCTGATGCACGGTGAGCGGGAGTTCCCCAGCTTCCAGGCCATGCTGGACCTGACCGTCGCGGCGGCACCGCACCGAGAGGTCCAGGCGCTGCGCCGCGGCGTGTTCCACAATTCCCGCCGGCTCGACAACGGCAACTGGTCCTGGCGCTACGACGCCATCCGCGTCTTCCCCGACTTCACCGGCCTGTGGGACGACGTCGACGGCCTGTCGGCACCCGTCACCCTGATCCGCGGCGGCTCGTCGGGCTTCGTCACCGACGAGGACGCGGCCGAATTAGGCAGGCGCGCAAGCAATTTCCGCGCGGCACACGTCGTCGACAATTCGGGCCATTCGGTGCAGAGCGACCAACCTCGCGCGCTGATCGAGGTCCTGCGCGGGGTGCTCGACGCGAGCTGAGCCTACGGTGGGTGCTATGACTTCCGACCGTCCCGTTCGTATCGGCGTGCAATTGCAGCCGCAGCACGCCCCGCAGTACGGCCAGCTTCGCGACGCGGTTCGCCGCTGCGAAGACATCGGCGTCGACATCGCCTTCAACTGGGACCACTTCTTCCCCCTCTACGGCGATCCCGACGGACCGCATTTCGAATGCTGGACGATGCTCGGGGCCTGGGCCGAACAGACGTCGCGCATCCAAATCGGTGCGCTGGTGACGTGCAACTCCTATCGCAATCCCGAATTGCTGGCCGACATGGCCCGCACCGTCGACCACATATCCGCGGGGCGACTCGTCCTGGGCATCGGTTCCGGCTGGAAGCAAAAGGATTACGACGAGTACGGCTACGAATTCGGCACCGCCGGCAGCCGCCTCGACGACCTGGCGGCCGCGCTGCCGCGGATCAAGGAGCGGCTGGCCAAGCTGAACCCGGCGCCGACCCGCGACATCCCCGTGCTCATCGGGGGCGGGGGTGAACGCAAGACCCTGCGGCTGGTGGCCGAGTACGCCGATGTCTGGCACAGCTTCAGCTCCGCCGACGAGCTGCCGGCCAAGTCCGCCGTGCTGGAGCGGCACTGCGCCGGCGTCGGCCGGGCTCCGGCCGCGATCGAACGGTCTGCCGCGGTCAACGGGGACGTTTACGGCGGCGGCCTCGTCGCCAACGCCGAGGCGCTGGTGAACCTCGGCGTCACGATGCTGACCGTCGGGTGCGACGGCCCCGATTACGATCTGAGCGCGGCGGAGGCGTTATGCAAGTGGCGCGATGGACGTTAAGGGCTACGGCCTGAAAATTCGTTGCCCGTTTTGCCTCCGATTCATCCCCCAAAGAGGTGAACGCCGCGCCAAGACATGAGAAACTCTCTGCGCTAGGTGGACCGAACCGGTTGGAAAGGCACTCAAGAAACGGATGCCAAAAAAATACGGGGTCAAAGAAAAGGACCAGGTTGTTTCGCACATTCTCAACCTGGTTCTGACGGGGAAACTTCGCAGCGGCGACCGCGTCGATCGCAACGAGATTGCGGTCGGGCTAGGGGTCAGCCGAGTGCCGATTCAAGAGGCCCTCGTACAACTGGAACACGACGGCATCGTGTCCACCCGCTATCACCGGGGCGCCTTCGTCGAGCGGTTTGACGAAGCCACCGTCCTCGAACACCACGAACTCGACGGCCTGCTCAACGGCATTGCCTCGGCGCGCGCGGCCACCAACCCCACGCCCCGGATCCTGGGACAACTCGACGCGCTGATGCGCTCGCTTCGCTCCGCTAAGGAATCCCGCGCCTTTTCGGACCTCACCGGGGAATACCGGCGCACGATCAACGACGAATACGCGGGGCCGCGGCTGCACGCCACGATCCGCGCTTCACAAGACCTCATCCCCCGCGTCTTCTGGATGACCTACCAGTGCAGCCGCGACGACATGTTGCCGTTCTACGAAGACGAGACCTCCGCAATACATCGGCGCGACCCGGAGGGCGCGCGGGCCGCGTGCGTCGGCCGGTCCAACCTGATGGCGCAGACCATGCTCACCGAGCTGTTCCGCCGCAGGGTGTTCTCCGCGCCGGATGATATCGGCCAAGTCGTTGCGGGCCCGCTTCGGGTACTGGCCGGCGCGGAGGCCGCCGAGGACGAGCCGTCGATCGCGCTGTAGATCTCTTTTCGGCGCGCCATGTTGCCCAGTGTGCCGATACGGTAGCCGTGATGAGTTTGCGCCTGGACCGGCGTCCCATGTGCCGAAAGCTCTTCGCACTGGCCACGACAATGCTGATTGTCTGCGGCCTGACACTGGCCGCACCCGCCGCCGCCGACTGGAATCAATGCGCGCCAGCCGGCCTGGACAGCGCTCGCGTATTGCCGAAGGATCTGACCGAGCACCCGTCCACGGACGACGACGACCGGGCGACCACGGCCACCGTCCAACCGCTCGGCTCGGTGGACACCGGCGCGTTGGGGCTGGGGGCACCGGGCGTCCTGACGGTCGGCACGCTGTCGGACGCCCCGCCCAACATCTGCATCAATCCCACCGGCGATTTCAGCGGCTTCGACAATCAGCTGTTGCGCGCCATCGCCGCCAAGCTGGGCCTCCAAGTGCGCTTTGTCAGCACGGACTTCTCCGCGCTGCTCGCCCAGGTGGCTTCCCGGCGCTTCGACGTCGGCTCGGCATCGGTTAAGGCCACCGGCGCGCGCCGTCGCACGGTTTCGTTTACCAACGGCTACGACTTCGGCTTCTACTCGCTCGTCGTCCCGCCCGGCTCGCCGATCCACGCGTTCGGCGACCTCGCGGCCGGCCAGCGCATCGGCGTGGTCCAGGGCACCGTCGAGGAGTCGTACGTCGTCGAGCACTTGCACCTACAGCCCGTGAAGTTTCCCGGCTTCGCCACCCTGTACGCCAATCTCAAGACCCGCCAGCTAGATGCCTGGGTGGCGCCGGGGACGCTGGCATCGACCATAATTCGGCCGAGCGACCCGGCGGTGGTCGTGGCGAACACCTTCAGCCGGGGCAGTTTCGTGGCCTTTGCGGTTGCCAAGGACAACCAGCCGTTGATCGATGCGCTGAATTCGGGGCTGGACGCCGTCATCGCCGACGGCACCTGGGCGAACCTGTACTGCCAGTGGGTGCCGCGGACCATGCCGCCCGGCTGGAAACCCGGGTCCAAAGCGGCCCCGGCCCCGCACCTGCCGGACTTCGCCGCGATCGCCGCGCGCCACCATCGCGAGCCGGTGGGCCCCGCCGCGCCGATGTCGCCGTTAGACCAGTTGCGTGAGTCGTTCCTCGACTGGGATCTGTACCGGCAGGCGATCCCGGTGCTGCTCACCGTCGGGCTGCCCAACACGATGATCCTGACCAACAGCGCCCTCGTCATCGGCCTGGTACTCGGGATGCTGCTGGCAATGGCCGGAATCTCGCATTCACGCTGGCTGCGCTGGCCGGCGCGGATCTACACCGACATTTTCCGCGGTCTTCCCGAAGTGGTGATCATCCTGATCATCGGGATGGGAATCGGGCCGTTGGTCGGCGGGCTGACGCATAAGAATCCATACCCGTTGGGGATCGCCGCGTTGGGATTGATGGCCGCCGCCTACATCGGCGAGATCCTGCGCGCGGGCATTCAAAGCGTCGACCCCGGCCAACTGGAAGCCTCCCGCGCGCTCGGGTTCAGCTATGCGGCCGCGATGCGTCTGGTGGTAGTGCCGCAGGGCATCCGGCGGGTGCTGCCGGCGCTCGTCAACCAGGCCATCGGGTTGTTGAAGGCCTCCGCGCTGGTGTACTTCCTCGGCCTGGTCGCTCAACAGCGTGAGCTATTCCAGGTGGGCCGAGACCTCAACGCGCAGACCGGCAGCCTGTCGCCGTTGGTGGCGGCCGGTCTCTTCTACCTGATATTGACCATCCCGTTAACGCATTTGGTGAACTACATCGACGGCCGGCTCCGCCGTGGCCGCGCCGCCGGTGAGCCCGAAGGCCACGACCATGTGCTCGCAACGCCGTTGAGCCAGGAGATCACGTGACGGCCCACACCGCGGGACGCCCGCCAGTATCGTTGGCGGCCAAAGACATTCACCAAACGCTCGGCGGAAACCTGGTGCTGCGCGGCGTCGATCTCGAGGCCCCCGCGGGCACGACGGTCGCCGTCATCGGACCGTCCGGTTCCGGCAAGTCGACGCTGTTGCGCACCCTGAATCGGCTGAACGAGCCCGACAGCGGCGACATCCTGCTGGACGGCCGGTCGGTGTTGCGCGACGATCCCAACGAGCTCCGCCAGCGCATCGGTATGGTCTTCCAGCACTTCAATCTGTTCCCGCACCTGTCCGTTTTGAAAAACGTTGCGCTGGCGCCCCGCAAGCTGCGGCGGCTCTCCGCGGACGCCGCTCGGGACCTCGCGCTCGCCCAGCTGGACCGAGTTGGCCTGAAGCACAAGGCCGATGCCCGCCCCGGCATGCTGTCCGGTGGCCAACAACAACGGGTCGCTATCGCCCGCGCGCTGGCCATGGCCCCGCAGGTGATGTTCTTCGACGAGGCGACCTCGGCCCTTGATCCCGAAATGGTCAAGGGGATTCTGCAACTCATCGCCGATCTCGGCGCCGACGGCATGACGATGATCGTCGTCACCCACGAAATGGGCTTCGCCCGGTCGGCATCCGACACCGTTGTTTTCATGGATCGCGGCAAGGTTCTGGAATGCGGGCCGCCGGAGCAGATATTCGCGGCCGCCAAGACGGAGCGCCTACAGAGGTTCTTGTCCCAAGTGCTTTGAAATGTCGGTAACCGGTCCGGAATAGCTCCCTTGTACGCCACGCATATCGGGTTAGACTGCCGACTTATGGCGGACAGCGAATCCACCGCACCCGAGGTGACGGAGCTTGCGGAAGGTTTGCACCGCGCGCTGTCCAAATTGTTTTCGATTCTGCGCCGCGGCGACCCAAGCGGGGTCGTGGCCGGCGACCTGACGCTGGCGCAGCTTTCCATCCTGATCACGCTGCTCGATCAGGGCCCCATCCGGATGACCGACCTGGCCGCGCACGAACGGGTGCGCACCCCGACCACGACGGTGGCGATCCGCCGGCTGGAGAAGATCGGGCTGGTGAAACGCTCGCGCGACCCCTCCGACCTGCGGGCGGTGCTCGTCGATATCACGCCGCGGGGACGCGCCGTGCATGGCGAATCGCTGGCCAACCGGCACGCCGCCCTCGCGGCGATGCTCAGTCAGCTGCCCGAATCCGACCTCAACACCCTGGCAAGGGCGCTGGCGCCGCTGGAACGCCTCGGCTGCGGCGAATCGCCTCCCGCCGGGGAGCCTCCGGCGCGCAAGCAGGCCTGAAAGTGGCTGCCCCCCAAGGGGATTAGTAAGCGCTAGCATAGTTCCATAGACTGTGGTCATGCCCACCGCACTCATCACCGGCGCGAGCGGCGGTATCGGTTCCGCGATCGCCGCGGCTCTGTCGTCCACCCACACCCTGCTGCTGGCGGGCAGGTCCTCCGACCGACTCGACGCCGTCGCGGAGCGGCTTGGAGCCACCACCTTTCCGCTCGATCTGACCGACCCCGACGAGATCGAGGCCAGCTGCGAAATCGTCGACGAACTCGACGTGTTGGTGCACAACGCGGGGGTGTCCATCCCCGGCCACGTCGCCGAGTCCAACGTCGACGAGTGGCGCGCCACCTTCGCCGTGAACGTCTTCGGGGTGGTCGACCTGACGCTGGCCCTGCTGCCCGCGCTGCGGCGGGCCCGGGGACAGGTGGTGTTCATCAACTCCGGTGCGGGGCGCAATGTTTCACCGGGCATGGCCTCGTACTCGGCCAGCAAGTTCGCGTTGCGGGCCTTCGCCGACTCGCTGCGCGCCGACGAGCCGGATCTGCGCGTGACCACGATCTATCCCGGCCGCACCGACAGCGCCATGCAACGGGAACTCGTCGCATTCGAAGGCGACCAGTACGACCCGGCGAACTTCCTGCGGCCCGAAACGGTCGCGGCGACGGTCGCCAATGCCGTGGCCACGCCGCCCGACGGTCACGTCCACGAAGTGGTGCTGCGGCCGCGCAAACACTGACCGGCGCAGCTAGACGACCAGATTGACCAGCCGACCGGGAACCACGATCACCTTTCGCGGGGCGGCGCCGGCCAGGAACGCCTGCACCTTCTCGTCGCTCATGGCAGCGGCTTTCAGCGTGTCGTCATCGGCGTCGGCGGCCACCACCACCCGTCCGCGCACCTTGCCGTTCACCTGCACCGGGTACTCGACGGTGTCCTCGACGAGGTAGGTCGGGTCGGCCTCGGGGAAGGGCCCGTGCGCCAACGAGGCGGTGTGACCCAGCCGCGACCAGAGTTCCTCGGCCATGTGCGGCGCCAGCGGCGCCAGCATCAACACCAGCGGCTCGACCGCGGCACGCGGCACCAACCCACGGTGCTCTTTGGTGAGGTGGTTGGTGTACTCGATCAGCTTGGCCGCCGCGGTGTTATTGCGAAGGCCCGCATAGTCTTCGGACACGCCGGCGATGGTGCGGTGCAGCGACCGCAGGGTGTCGGTGTCCAGGCCGGTGTCGTCGGCCACCCGGGCCTCGCCGGTGTGCTCGTCGACCACCAAGCGCCACACCCGCTGCAGGAAGCGGTGCGCGCCGACGACGTCCTTGGTGGCCCACGGCCGGGACGCCTCCAATGGACCCATCGACATCTCGTACACCCGCAACGTGTCCGCGCCGTATTCGTCGCAGATCTCGTCCGGCGATATCGAATTCTTCAGGCTCTTACCGATCTTCCCGAATTCCTGGGCGACCTCGACCTCGCCGTCGGGTCCCGGATAGAAGAATCCGCCGCCGCGTTCGACGACCTGCTCCGCAGGCACATACGTCCCGCGGGAGTCGGTGTACGCGAAGGCCTGGATATAGCCCTGGTTGATCAGGCGGCGGTACGGCTCGCGCGAGCTGACGTGGCCCAGATCGTATAGCACCTTGTGCCAGAACCGCGCATACAGCAGGTGCAACACCGCGTGTTCGGCCCCCCCGATGTACAGATCGACCCCGCCGGGATCGTCCGGGCCGTGCTGGGCCGGGCGCGGGCCCATCCAGTAGGCCTCGTTCTCCTTGGCGCAGAAGCGTTCCGAGTTGTGCGGGTCGGTGTAGCGCAGCTCGTACCAGGAGCTGCCGGCCCACTGCGGCATCACGTTGGTGTCGCGGGTGTAAGGCCTCAGGCCGTCGCCCAGGTCGAGCTCGACGTGCACCCAGTCGGTCGCCTTGCCCAAGGGCGGCGACGGCTCACTGTCGGCGTCGTCCGGGTCGAACAACACCGGCGAGTAGTCCGGCACGTCGGGCAGCTCGACCGGCAGCGCTGCCTCGTCGAGCGCGTGCGGTCGTCCGTCGCTGTCGTAGACGATGGGGAACGGCTCACCCCAGTACCGCTGCCGGGCGAAAAGCCAGTCGCGCAGCTTGAATTCGATGCGCGCCCGGCCGCGGCCGTCGGCCTCCAGGCGAGCGGTGATCGCCTCCTTGGCCGCGGCCACGTCCATGCCGTCGAGGTAGCCGGAGTTGACCAGCACACCGTCGCCGGCGTGCGCGGCCTGCGAAATGTCGCCGCCGGCAATGACTTCCACGATCGGCAGGCCCAACTCGTGGGCGAAGTCCCAGTCGCGCTGGTCATGCCCGGGCACCGCCATGATCGCCCCGGTGCCGTAGCCGGCCAGCACGTAGTCGGCGACGAAGATCGGCACGGGCTTTCCGTTGACCGGATTGGTCGCGTAGCTGCCGAGGAAGACCCCGGTCTTCTCCCTGTTCTCCTGGCGTTCGAGGTCCGACTTGGCGGCGATCGCGCGGCGGTAGGCGGCGACCGCCTCGGCCGGCGCGGCGGCACCATACGTCCACCGGGGGTCGGTGCCGTCGGGCCACGCGGCGGCGACCAGTTCGTCGACCAGCTCGTGCTCGGGCGCCAGCACCAGGTACGTCGCACCGAACAACGTGTCGGGTCGGGTGGTGAACACCTCGATCTCGACCGCCGAGCCATCGCGGGTAATCGCCGAGAACAGCGCCTGGGCTCCGGTCGAGCGGCCAATCCAGTTGCGCTGCATTGTTTTTACCTGATCCGGCCAGTCCAGCACATCGAGATCGTCGAGCAACCGGTCGGCGTAGGCGGTGATGCGCATCATCCACTGCCGCAGCCGTTTGCGGAATACCGGGAAGTTGCCGCGGTCGCTGCGCCCGTCGGAGGTGACCTCTTCGTTGGCCAGCACCGTGCCCAGTCCCGGGCACCAGTTCACCATCGAGTCGGCCCGGTAGACCAGCCGGTGGCCGTCGATCACGTCGGCCCGCTCCCCCGCCGTCAGCGCGGCCCAGTCCCGCCCGTCATCGAGACACCTTGCGCCGGAATCGAACTCGGCGATCAACTCGGCGATCGGTCGCGCCTTGTTGGCGGCAGTGTCGAACCAGGCGTTGTAGATCTGCAGGAAGATCCACTGCGTCCACTTGTAGAACTCGGTGTCGGTAGTCGAGAAGCTGCGCCGGCTGTCGTGGCCCAGGCCCAGCCGGCCCAGCTGGCGCCGGAAATTGACGACGTTGGCCTCGGTCCTGGTGCGCGGGTGGGTTCCGGTTTGCACCGCGTACTGCTCGGCGGGCAGCCCGAACGCGTCAAAGCCCAACGCGTGCAGGACGTTATGGCCGGTCATCCGGAAATACCGGGCGTAGACGTCGGTGGCGATGTAGCCGAGCGGGTGCCCGACGTGCAGTCCGTCGCCGGACGGGTACGGGAACATGTCCTGCACGAACAACTTGTCGGCGGGCAGCGGGCGTCCGTCGGTCGGAGCCAGATCACCGACGGGGTTGGCCACGTTGAACGTGCCGAGCTTCGCCCAGTTCTCCTGCCAGGCGCTCTCGACGCGGCACGCCAGCGCCGCGGTGTAGCGAAACGGCGGCGCATCGGAGTCCGGCGCGCCCGCGGGGGTGCCTCCGGGCGCGGTGGTCGGGGATTCGGTCACCTGAACAGGGTATAAGGGAGCCGCGGCCGGGCCGGCGGGCCACAGGTTGGTCTCGGTTGCGTTGCGCGCCGATCAGAGCTTCATCCCAGGTCGATTTCGACGCTATCCAGCGCGTTTGACCTCTGGTTACAGTCAGCCTCTACGACGGGTGCTGGGACCCGGGCCATGGGAAGGATCGACGCAGATGATTCACATCGCCCGTACATTGCGGGTATTCGCAGGAGGTCTGGCCGCCGGCGCGATCGGCGTCACGGCGTTCGCGGGCGCGACCGCTGCGGCTGATCCCGCACTGCCCGCGCTGCCCGCGCCGCCGCCCGCCCCCGCCGTCGTGACGCCGGCGCCGCAGAACATCACGGCCGCCCCCGCACAGATCCCCGGCAACCGGTTGCTGGCCGCTCCCCCGGCGGCAAATCCGGTGGCCCCGACCCCGGCAGTCGCGCCGGTGTCGCCCGCACCCGCGGCGGTCGCGCCGGGCGCGCCGCTCCCCCCGGCCCAGACCCCCGGCATCTCGGGCACGCTGCGTGACTTCCTGCAGTCCAAGGGCGTCAAGCTCGAGGCGCAAAAACCCCAGGGCTTCAAGGCGCTCGACATCACGCTGCCGCTGCCCACCCGCTGGACCCAGGTGCCCGATCCCAACGTTCCTGACGCGTTCGCGGTGATCGCCGACCGACAGGGGACCAGCATCTACACCTCGAACGCGCAGGTGGTGGTGTACAAGCTGGTCGGTAACTTCGATCCTAAAGAGGCCATCACCCACGGCTTCGTCGACAGTCAGCAACTGCCCCTGTGGCAGACCACGAACGCCTCCATGGTCGACTTCGGCGGCTTCCCATCGTCGATCATCGAGGGCACCTACCGCGACGGCGACATGCTGCTCAACACGTCACGCCGCCACGTCATCGCGACGTCTGGACATGACAAATACCTGGTGTCGCTGTCGGTGACCACCGACCGCGCGGTGGCCGTCGCGGACGCGCCGGCGACCGACGCGATCATCAACGGCTTCCGGGTGACCGTGCCCGCAACCACCGCCCCCGTACCCGGGCCGGGGACCGCTGCAGCCCCGGTCGGCATTCCCTCGCAAGCAGCCGGTGCGGCCCCGGCCGGGCTTCCCCCCCAGCCGGTCGGAGCGGCGCCGGTCGGGCTTCCCTCGCAGCCCGTCCCGCCCAGCCAGCTGGCCGCCCCCCGGCCCAACTTGTTGACCATGGTGCCGGGTTTGCCCCCGCTGCCGAACTTCTCCTTCCTGCAAGGGCGTTAACCAGCCACGAAGCGAACGCTGCCGGAGCCCGGCGCGCGAGTCGGAGCCCGGACTCGTATTGTGAGGCCATGTTGATCGCGGGCGTGGTGTGCTTGTGTGCGGCGGTGGCCTCCGCCGGGTTCGGGACCTGGTCGCTTTCGAACAACCAGACCGCCAACGGCACTCAGCTGGCGTTGCGCGCCATGGCCCCGCCCCAGTTGGCGGCGGCTGTGATGTTCGCCGCAGGCGGCGTGGTGGCGCTGGCCGCCTCCCCCGGCACGGCTTTGGTGGTGTTGATCATCTGCGTCGCCGGCGCCCTGGGGACGCTTGCCACCGGGTCGTGGCAAAGCGCGCGCTTCGCGCTTCGCAGTGAAGCCGCGGCGCCCGACTGCGCCGGCAGCTGCGCCGTCTGCACGCAGTCCTGCCGCTGACGCCCTTACCGCTCGAGCCGTCATGCTGAAACGGCTGTCTGCGCTGCCGATCGATTTCTTCCTGCTGGCCCTGGCGGCGACCGTTGCGTTGGCCGCCCTCCTCCCCGCGCACGGCGAGGCCGCCGACGCCGTGTCCGCCGCGGCGAAAGCGGCGATCGCGCTGCTGTTCTTCCTCTACGGCGCCCGGTTGTCCCCCGAGCAGGCCTGGCGCGGTGTCCGGCAGTGGCGGCTGCACCTGCTGGTGCTTGCCACGACGTTCGTCATCTTCCCGATGCTGGGATTGGCCGCCCGAGCCTTGGTGCCCTCGGTGCTGACCATCGACCTGTACAACGGCCTGCTGTTTCTATGCCTCGTCCCGTCGACGGTGCAATCGTCCATCGCGTTCACCTCGATCGCACGGGGCCCCGTCTCGGCCGCCATCGTCAGCGCGTCGCTGTCCAACATCCTCGGCGTGGTGCTGACGCCCCTGCTGGTGGTGCTGTTGATGACGACCACCGGCGCGCCTCGGGTCGACGCCACCGCGATCCGCGACATCATGGTCCAGCTGCTGCTGCCGTTCGCGGCCGGCCAGCTGGCGCGCCCATGGGTCGGCGGGCTCATCGCGCGGTACGCGGCGGCGCTGAAGGTGGTGGATCGCGGATCCATCCTGCTGGTGGTCTACACCGCCTTCTCGATGGGCGTCGTCAAGGGGATCTGGGTCAGCGTGAACGTGTGGCGACTGATCTCGGTCACCGTCGTCGCCGGCGTACTGCTGGCGCTGGTGCTCGGCGTCACCACCGTCATCGGCCGGCTGGCAAGGCTCGACCGCGGTGACGCGATCGTCCTGCTGTTCTGCGGGTCGAAAAAGAGCCTGGCGTCGGGGCTTCCGATGGCGCTGGTGCTTTTCCCAGCTGCCACAGTGGGTTTGACCATGTTGCCGTTGATGATCTTTCACCAGATCCAGCTGGTGGTCTGTGCGGTAATCGCCAGCCGGCTCGGGCGGGACGCCGAAGTGGCCGCCAAGGCAGGGGAGGGGTACTAGTTTCGGCTGACGTCGATCGGGTGGGTGGCAAGCAGGGACAGCGGCAGCGGCTGCCGGCGCAGCACCTGCCCCCACAGATCGGCCCTGGGCCCGGCAAGAACGTCAGATGGCAACGCGGACAACACAATCCAGTCGTCGCGCTCGATCTCGCCCTCGAGCTGACCGATGGTCCAGCCGGAGTATCCGGCGAAGATCCGTACGCCCTCGAGCAGCGGGGCGATCAGGTCCGGCTCGGCGTCCAGATCGACCATCACTATGCGGCCATCCACATGCCGCAGGCCCGGCACGCCCTGCGGGTCGGCGCCGATCCGAAGCGCCGCCAGACAAAGGGCCGCGTCACGCTTGACCGGCCCGCCGATGAACATGGTCTTGGGTTTGGCCGACAGCTTGGCCCATTGCGGCAGCACGTTGTACACCGCGGTCTCGCTAGACCGGTTGAGCACGACACCCAGTGTGCCGCCGTCGTTGTGCTCGACGATATAGATCACGCTGCGCCGAAACGTCGGCTCGAGAAGATCGGTGTTGGCCAGCAGCAAAGTGCCGGCACGCACCCGCTGCGCGGCGGGTGCTATGTAGTCCTCCGGATCTTCTGGCGGCATCAGACCATCATCGCACCTTCGTAACGTCGGCCGGTGCAATCGAGCGCGGCCGATACATATTTGTACTGTTGGCGATGGCGCCCAACCCCACCCGCGGAAGTCGGTTCTGTGATTCAATCCCGGATGCAGTCACCCGCATTCGTCGACCTATGGCGGTCGGTGCGTGGTTTGCCGAACTTCTGGCGGCTGCTCCAGGTGCGCGTAGCGAGCCAGTTCGGCGATGGCCTGTTCCAGGCCGGCCTGGCCGGGGCGCTGCTGTTCAACCCGGATCGCGCCGCCGACCCGATGGCCATCGCGCGCGCGTTCACGGTGCTGTTCTTGCCCTACTCCCTGCTGGGGCCGTTCGCCGGCGCGCTGATGGACCGCTGGGATCGGCGGCTGGTGCTGGTCGGTGGCACCGTGGGCCGCCTGATCCTCATCGCCTGCATCGGCACCATCCTGGCGCTGCGGGCCGGCGACATACCGCTGCTGATCGGCGCGCTGGTCGCCAACGGCCTGGCCCGGTTCGTCGCGTCCGGGCTCTCGGCGTCCCTGCCCCACGTGGTACCGCGGGAGCAGGTGGTCACCATGAACTCGGTGGCCACCGCGTCCGGTGCCTTCGCGGCGTTCCTCGGCGCCAACTTCATGCTGGTGCCCCGCTTTTTCGTCGGCGCCGGCGACGAGGGCGCCTCGGCGATCATCTTCATCACCGCGATTCCGGTTTCGATTGCGTTGCTTTTGACGTTGCGGTTCGGCTCGCGGGTGCTGGGCCCGGACGACACCAAACGCGCGATCCACGGATCGGCCGTCTACGCGGTGATCACCGGCTGGCTGCACGGCGCGCGGACGGTCCTGCAGCGCCCGACGGTCGCGGCCACCCTGTCCGGCCTGGCCGCGCATCGCATGGTGATCGGCATCAATTCGCTGGTGATGCTGGTGCTCGTCCACCATTTGCCCGGTCCTCGCCCGGCGACCGGGGGCCTGGGCATCGCGTTGCTGTTCTTCGCAGCGGCCGGCCTGGGGGCGTTCCTGGCCAACGTGTTGACGCCGTCGGTGGTGCGCCGCTGGGGGCGCTACGCCACGGCCAACGGCGCGCTGGTGGCGGCCGCGGTGATCCAGATCCCGGGCGCCGGGCTGCGGCTTCCGGTGATGGTGGTGTGTGGATTTTTCCTCGGCCTGGCCGGTCAGGTGGTCAAGCTCTGCGCCGACTCCGCGATGCAGATGGACGTCGACGACGCGCTTCGTGGACACGTGTTCGCGGTGCAGGACGCGCTGTTCTGGGTGGCGTTCATCGTCTCGATCACGGTGTCCGCGACGCTGATTCCCGACGACGGGCACGCGCCGGGGTTCGTGCTGTTCGGCTCGGTGCTGTACCTGATCGGGCTCGCCATGCACGCCGTCATCGGCCGTCGCGGCCTGCCGGCGGACAGTCGTTAAGGTACATACGTGACCGCTGCCGAGCCGATGGTGGCCGACCTGCGTGCCGAAAGCGACGACCTCGACGCGTTGGTGGCGCCGCTTGCGGCGGACCGCTGGGCCGATCCGACGCCCGCGCCGGGCTGGACCATCGCCCACCAGATCGGGCACCTGTTGTGGACCGACCGGGTCGCGCTGACCGCGGCCACCGACGAGGCCGGCTTCGCCGCCGTGCTCGAGGCCGCCTCGGCCGATCCCACCGGGTTCGTCGACGCGGGTGCCGAGGAACTTGCCGCCCTGGCACCGGCCGAGCTGCTCACCGACTGGCGGGCGACGCGCGCTCGGCTGCACGACACCCTGCTGACGGTGCCCGACGGTCGCAAGCTGCCGTGGTTCGGGCCACCGATGAGCGCGGCGTCGATGGCCACCGCCCGGTTGATGGAGACGTGGGCGCACGGACTCGACGTTGCCGACGCGCTCGGCGTCAAGCGGACCGCCACGGAGCGGCTGCGCTCGATCGCGCACATCGGGGTGCGCACCCGCGATTACGCGTTTGCCGTCAACAACCTGACGCCGCCGACGGAACCGTTCCTCGTCGAGCTGCGCGGGCCCGGCGGCGACACCTGGTCCTGGGGTCCGCCAGACGCCGCCCAGCGCGTCACCGGCTCCGCCGAGGACTTCTGCTTCCTGGTGACCCAGCGTCGCCCGTTGGGGGCGCTCGACATCGTGGCGCACGGTCCCGACGCGCAGCGGTGGCTGGGGATCGCGCAGGCCTTCGCCGGCCCGCCCGGCCCGGGTCGGTAAGCCGTTACGGCGCGCTGAGTTTCTGAAACCAGGCGAGGTGATAGTTCGCCGCCACCGGGTCTCCGGTCGCGGCGGCTTCGGTGGCGGCCAGCAACAAGCAGTTGAGGAAGAGCGCGGGATCGACGTCCGGGTACTGAATCAGGAGCTGATAGCGCGCGGTGTCGAGATGCACTCGCAGCAAGTCGATTTCTTCCTCCACGACCCCGGTTCCGGCGGCGGCGGCCCTGGCCAAGGTGTGCACCATCCGCGGCAATCCGTCCCGCCAATGTGTGGCCTGGCTCAGCTCCCATCCGAGATCGTCGACCGCGGGCAGCTCGCGGGGCTGCGCCGACGCCTTCGTCTCGGCGAAGTCGTCCAGCCGGCCCAAGGAGTCGCCCGGCGCGTAGGTGACTGCCTGCTCGGTCTCGCCCAGGAGGGCGGAAACCTTGCCGGTGCGTCGCTCCGGTTCCAGCAACCGCACGCCCTGCGGGATCGCGATGCCCGGCGGTATCCAGCCGTGGGCAAAGTCGGTGACCAACACGGTGGTGCCGTCGTGACGATCACCGACCGCCCAATTCAGGCGCGGCTCCTGATGCACCACGAACGCGAGGAGCCGCCGCAGCCGCTCGTCGTCGGATTCGCGTGCGGCCGCGGTGACCGGGGCCGCTGGAACTTCCGGGGGCTGCGTGGCTTCGGGCGGCGGCGCGGGAGGCGCCTCGCCGTCGTCGTCGCCGGAGGCTCGGTGCCGACCCTCGGCGGTTTCGGGTGTCTCCCCTTCGGCGGCCACCGCGGCGCTCGCTTCCGGGGCGTCCGCGTCCGCGAGGGCCGGGACGATCTGCGTCTTCTCCAGATCGGCGCCGTTGAGGCTTTCGGCATCCCGCGGGCGTTCGCGTTCGGCGGGCGCCTCGGCCCGCACCGCGTGCAGCTGCCGAATCGTCGACTCGACGCGGCGCGCGGCGCGCGCCCGCGCCTCGTCGATGACCCTGGCTTCCTCCGCCTGGCGGGCGAAATCGGCCATTCCCGCCAGCTTTATGGTCCGCAACTCGTCGTTGGCGCTTCGGGTAATCCGCTGCAGGTCGTCCTTCAGATGCTTTGCGAGAGTGCCGGTTTCGTCGGTCGCCGGGGACAGCTCGGCAGGCCAAAGCCCACCTGTCACCCATGGGGTGCAATCCACAGGAGAGCTGAAGGCGGGAATCGTGAGCGATTCCCGGGTAGCTCTCCGGAGGCGCTGGCGCGCCGTCATCCGACCGAAGATCGCCACTGGCCAAGCCTACCGGGATCCATGGGTGCGTCCATTCAGCAAGTGAATTGTGCAGCTGCGATGGCCTGGGTAGCGTGGGGACATGGCTGATTCTGCGCTGCAGCAGCAACTAGACGAGGTGCGCGCCCTGCTGGCGCGCGCCCGAGAGTTGTTCGGCCCCAACCCCATAGAGCCGCCGACGGACATCGCACCCGATCCCGACAGCGCGAAGAGGTGGCTGCTTTAGGGCGTCGCGCGGTTTGAGCGGCCTAGCGGGCGCCGTCACGTCGGCGCAGCTTGTGCGCCAACAGCTTCTCGATGGCCGCATCGAGATCGTGCGGGGTGGGGACCTCCATCGACGGGGTATGGCCTGCCGCAAGGATTTCGTTGCGGACTTCGAGTAAAGCCTTGAGGCAGGACACGTCAGCCGTCAACAGGATGCCCTGGGCAAGCGTCTCGGCGTCGGTTTCCATCGCCTCTTCGCTCAGCGCGACGCTGTGCATATACCCGCCGCGGCAGGAGCGGACCAGGATGTGCCCGCTCGGGTGGACCGTGTCGAAGGCTGGATTGGCGTCCGTCATCGACCGCCGTCGATGAGGCCGCCGAAATCTCGTGCCGCGTCTTGCTCGTGCTGTTCCCACGCGGTCGCCGAGATGACCAATTTTTCGGCCATATCGGCGTGGTCGTCGGCTTGCTGTTCGTAGCACTGACGTCGGAGCTCGAGCAGATCGCGCCCGGCGTCGCGGAGTTCACCGAAGATGGGCCCCAGCGAGTCCAGGCTCTCCTGGATAGCCGCGTGCGACGACGGAACGGTGCGCAAGTAGTCGGAGGTCTCCTGGTGATGCGCGGCGGCTTCGCGTAAGTGCGCGGGCACCACACGGATTGGCTCGGACATCTGTTGTCTCCTCTTCCTGCGCCGCCGGGTAAGCCCGGCGAGATCACTATTCTCATGCGGTCGACGTGCCCGCCGGCCCGGTGGGTGTGGGTGTATGCGGCTCAGCCGGCGGGGCAGCGGGCGCGGTCGCCGCCGGTGGATGCTCCCAGCCTAGAAAGCTCGGCCCGTTCACGGAGGCGATGCGCTGAATCTGCCCGTCGAGAAGGGCCTTCTCGTGACCCAGCGCAAGCGCGTGGCGATCGGTGAGGATGCCGATATCGCCGGGTGCCGCTTGCGGCGGGTCGATGGGGTCGGTGACCGTCGTTCCGGGCGGCGGGATGGTAATTCCCTGCTGGTGGAAGGCATCCGCGATGGCCGTCCCGCCGACGGCGGCTTTGATCGCCGCGGCCAACTGGGGGCTGGCGGCCGTCACCGTGTCGCCGTCGGGCAGCGTCACCGTCGTCGGGCCCGCCGCGGGCGGATCGGGCTGGTCGACCGAGGCGTCCTCTTCGTGGGCCGCGTCCTCGGCTACGTCGCGACCCTCCGCTGCCGAATCGTGCGACCCGACCAAGCGCTCGTCGCCCGCGCCACGCAGCAAGGGGTCGGTTCGCCCGGCCTCGTCCAGGCCCGACAGCGGTAGACCACCCAGGCCGCCGAGGCCTGGCAGCGCTCCCGCGCCGAGACTCGGAATGGGCGGCAGCACCGGGGCCGCCGGTGCCGGCGGAGCCGCGCCGCCCCCAGCCGGGGTCGGCACCGGGGGATCGCCTGGGGGTGGGCCGGGGGCGTCCGTCAACACCGGATCCAGCAAGGGATCCCACCCGGCCTCCACGTCGTCGACCGGCTGTTGGGTTGTGCCGTCGGCGGGTGCGGCGACCGGGACGGCGGCCGCGGGCGGCCGATCCTCGGCGCCGTTCTTGGAGGCGTCGTAGAGCGATGTCCACGCGGCCATCAGCGCCGATTTCGACGTGTCGTCGAGACTCGCGTTCAGGACGACCGCCCGGATGTCCTTGAGCTTGCCGATGAGGAATCGCTGAAAATCCCGCGCCCCCGCCGGAGTATCGAGATCCGACCGGGTAAGGACCGCGGCTTCGGTCTCTCGCTGCAGCTTCGACAAGGCTTCCCTGCCCTCGACGGACTTCAGGTGTGCGTTCAAGATCGCGGTGATCACCTGCATGTCGAGCTGGGAGCTCGTCGAATTCTGGTGCGCCAGCGCGGCTTCGGCGCCGGCCATGGCTTCGGCGGCCTCGCCCTGTTCGCGGTCGGATTCGGGCGTGGGGCCGAAGATATCCGAATGTTGTTGGCGGATCTTGCGCACGATCGCCTCGAGTTGTTCGGGCCGCGTGGTGGGGGTGATCACCGCCGTCACCTCGTTCGGCGCCAAGCCCGCCTGCCACGCGTTCGGGTCGCCCGTGCGGTCCCGGACGGATTTGAGCGTGTTGATCAGGTCGTCATACGTCGACATCGGTGTCGCGGCCCCTCCATGCCGGGCGACAGTACCCAGGCATGTTCCCGTCGACAATTCACCCCGGCGCGCCTGTGCACGAACGGATAGACGCGCGATTGGGCTAGCCCGCAGGGACGACGTACTGGGCGCGCAAGCCATCCAGCACAGCCCTTTTCGCGCGGCCGAATTCGCGAGCATCGGCAATAACCGTCGCGATCTCGCGCTGCTTGTCCGCAAGGAAGCGACGGAATTCGCGCGCGCCCATCGGGGTATCGACGGCAAGGTGCGAGCGGCCGGTGGCGGCGCGGTCGATCTCGTCGGCGATGGCGTCGAGTCGCCTGAGGCTTTCGCGGGTCGCGGCATGGGCGCTGGCAAGGACTTCCGTCAGCACGCGGTCGGCGTCGGCGGCGGTGCCGTGCTGGCGGGCCAGCGCCGACTGCCGCGCCTGGATGGCGCTCATCGAAGGTCCGGATGGTTCCGACATCGATTCAACCTTTTCGTGTCATAGCGGGCGGCGAATCGCGATGTTGCTGCCCAGTGGGCTGATGCGCACCGATGCGCCCGAGTAGGGCGCTTCGACGACCAGATTGTTGCCGATGGCCATCTGCACGTGTCCGGCGTGGGGGAAGACGAGATCGCCGGGGCGGACCTGCGAGCGGGAGACCGGGATCCCGTCGTCGATCTGCTGATAGGTGGTGCGGCCCAGGTGAATGCCGGCCTGGGCGTAGGACCACTGGACCAACCCGGAACAGTCGAACTGGTGGGGCCCCGTCGCGCCCCAGACATACGGGCGCCCCAGCCGCGACAACGCCGCACGCACCGCGAGCGCCGCGCGGCCGCTCGTCGCCCCGGGCCCGCGATGGTGCGTCAACCGGTAACGCAACGCGCGCAGCGACGAGGAGTGCCGTCGCGCGTTCATGTGGGCCGACAGGACATGGGCCCGCTGCGCGCGCAGCCGCGCGACGCTGCGGCGCATCGCCTCGCGCTGGGCCATCGGCGTCGTCGGGGTGACCGCGGCGTCGGCGCGGGCCTCGTCGACGACGGATTTGGTCAGCGCGCCGGCCCGGGCCCGATCCCGGTGTGCGGCGGCGATGACGGCGGCGACCGCGGTGTCCGCTCGGGCCGCCGACAGCAGCCGTTGCCGGCCGCGTTCCGCAGCTAATTGGTAACCGCCTTGTGCCACAACGTGATTCAGGTCGGCGGCGCGAATCAAAGTTTCGCGGTAATGCTCGGTGCGGGCGTCCAGCGTCGGCTGGCGCGTTTCGCCGGCGAACAGTCCGTGCGCGCGGCTCAACACCTCGATTTCGTTCACGGTGTCTCCTCGCGGCCGGGCGCCTCGACCGCCTCGACGAAGGCGCGCACGCGGGGGAGGGCCCCCGGGGGGATCACTCCCAGGTTGCGGATGTCCCACATGTCGTCGGTGCCGACGCCGACCAGGGCCGCGATCACGGCCTCCGGCAGCGACGACGCCAGGCACGCCCGATCGAACCGGGCGCTCAGGCTGGCGGGCATCCGCTTCAGCAGGGCGGTGCGCGTCGCCTCGAGTGCCTGCAGGTGTTCCATGAGCCGCCCCGTCGGATCGGCGCCGGCGTTGACCGCCACGCGCCACGAACTGGCCGCCAGCATCTCCGCCTTCACGCACTGAGCGATCACAGACAGAATATACGTCTCATATTCGTTTGATGTCGTCGCCGGCAGCCGATCGATGACGGATTTGAGGGCGTCGAGTTGGGCTTCGGCGTAGCCTTCCAGCACTTCCGTGTCGCTATGGCGGTCGACGACCACCGCGCCGGCGGGCGTCGCGGACCTCGCGTCGACCGGCTGCGCGGCCATCAGCCGGGCCAACTCGGCGTCCGGATCGGCGGCTACCAGCAGGCGCGAGTAGGTGCCCGGCGGCAGGCCCAGCCCGTTTTCTACCTTCTGAACTGTGCTTTTGTGCGGCTTGCGGGCGCCGCGTTCGAGAAAACTGAGGCCCATGATGCTGACGCCGGTCGCGGCGGCGAGTTCTGCCAGCGACCAGTCGCGTGACTCGCGCAACGCGCGGATCGCGGCACCGGCCGATTCACGGCTCACCGCAGGCTCCGGCCATAGGCCGGATATTACACATGGCACCCGACGGTCCAGCGTGTATACGTTTTTGTCACGTTTCTCTTGCGCAGTCCGCCTGAACGTGTATACGCTTTTGCCTACGTTTCATTACTGACCCAAGGAGACCGGCCATGGGACACCCCTGCGCAGCCAACCCGGAATTGTGGTTCGGCTACCCCGACGACGACGGTGGTGACGGCGCGGCAAAGGCGCGCGCCTACGAGCGCTCCGCGACCG
Organism: Mycobacterium sp. NGS69; assembly: GCF_059812165.1. Classification (NCBI taxonomy): domain Bacteria; kingdom Bacillati; phylum Actinomycetota; class Actinomycetes; order Mycobacteriales; family Mycobacteriaceae; genus Mycobacterium; species Mycobacterium sp. NGS69. Next base: position 868,712 of record NZ_JCALCD010000001.1, on the reverse strand, counting down.
AGGCGAGGATCCAGTGCCTGCGCCGCTGCCCGCTGGCCCAGCAACGCCGCTGCGCCCAGCACGCCATCGCGCACCGCGAGGAGTACGGCGTCTGGGCCGGCGTCAAGCTGCCCGGCGGCCAGTACCGGAAGCGCGAACAGCTGGCCCGGGCGCACGACGTCCTGCGCCGGATCGCCGCCGGCGAAATCAACTCGCGGCAGCTGCCCGAGAACGCGGCCCTGCTCGCGCGTCACGAGCACGATGCGATGCCCGCCGCGGCGGTGGTGTTGCACCTGCCGATCGCGCAAGTGGGACCCCGTTCGGCCGCGTGACAGTTTGCTGACGCCGCCGACGGGGTAGTCGGGCTTGGCACGACCGAGTCTGCCGACCCGAAGGCGGATCCATGACATTCGACCTGACACCGACGGCCGCACAACACGATCTGGCCCGGCGCACCCACGAGTTCGCCGAGGAAGTCATCCGCCCGGTGGCGCTCCACTACGACCAGCGCCAGGAGTTTCCGTGGCCGGTGCTGGAGGAGGCGGCCCAGCGCGGTTTCTACAGCCCGCTGTTCTACCGCGACCTGATCGGTGACCCGACGGGTATCTCGCTGCCGATGTTCATGGAGGAGCTCTTTTGGGGCTGCGCCGGAATCGGTTTGGCGATCGTCATGCCGGCGCTCGCGCTGTCGGCGATCGGCCAGGCCGCGTCTCCCGAGCAGATGCTGGATTGGGCGCCCGAGTGCTTCGGCACGCCGGGCGACATCAAGCTCGCCGCCTTGGCGATCTCCGAACCCGAGGGCGGCAGCGACGTGCGCAACCTGCGCACCCGGGCGCGCCGCGACGGTGACGACTGGATCATCGACGGCCACAAGATGTGGATCGGCAACGGCGGCATCGCGAACGTGCACGTGGTGAACGCCGTCGTCGACGAGGAACTCGGGCATCGCGGGCAGGCGTTGTTCGTCGTTCCGGGCGGGACGCCGGGGCTGAAGTTGGTGCGAAAACTCGACAAGCTGGGCTGCCGGGCGTCCCACACCGCCGAGCTGCTGTTCGAAGGCGTGCGCGTGCCGGGAGCCAATTTGCTTGGGGGAGAAGAGAAGCTGGAACACAAGCTCGCGAAGGCGCGCGAGGTGGTGGCCGGCGGAAAACAGTCCGGCTCGGCGACGCTGGGCACCTTCGAGCAGACCCGCCCGATGGTGGCCGCGCAGGCGATCGGGATCGCCCGCGCCGCATTGGAGTACGCGACCGCATACGCCACCGAGCGCGAAGCTTTCGGCGGCCCGATCATAGACAACCAGGGCATCGCCTTTCCGCTGGCGGAACTGGCCACCCAGATCGACGCCGCCCGGCTGTTGACCTGGCGCGCCTCCTGGATGGCGGTCAACGGGGTGCCCTTCGAGCGCGGCGAGGGCTCGATGTCGAAACTCGCCGCCAGCGAGGTCGCCGTCAAGGCCACCGAACGCGCGATCCAGACGATGGGCGGCTGGGGCTACATCACCGACCACCCGGTGGAAAAATGGTATCGGGATGCCAAGCTGTACACCATCTTTGAGGGCACCAGCGAGATTCAGCGGATGGTCATCTCCAACGCGCTGGGCGCCGCCGTGGGCACCCCGCCGCTGCATGTGGTGATCCAACCGACCGGGGGACCGCTGAACCGGATCTTCGGCCGCGGCACCCCGCTGCGATCTCGCGCTGCCGAGACCGCGCTGTCCATGCAGGATCGCGTCCCCGAACCCGTCATGCGGCTGGCCATGAAGGTGCTGCGGCCGCCTGGCCGGTGAGGCCCCGAATGGGCGTAGCGTCGGGCCGGTGAGCAACCTCGAGACCGCACCCGCCGAAGTCGCCTGCGGCGCCTCACGGGTGCTCGGCGCCGAGCTGCTGTCTCCGCGCGAGGTTCCGCTGGGCGGGCCGAGAGGGATCCCGGTGCACCGCACGCTGCCGCAACGACAACGCTCGCTGATCGGGGCGTGGTGTTTCATCGACCACTACGGCCCGGTGCGCGCACGCATGGACGTCCCGCCGCACCCGCACACCGGATTGCAAACCGTCAGTTGGTTATTCAGCGGGAAAGTGGAGCACCGCGACAGCGCCGGCGTGCATGCCGTGGTCCGGCCCGGCGAGCTGAATCTGATGACGGCGGGCGCGGGCATTTGCCATTCCGAGGTGTCGATCGATTCGAACGCCGCATTGCATGGGGTGCAGCTGTGGGTGGCGCTCCCGGGATCGGACCGCGACACCGGCCGCGATTTCGCGCACTATGCGCCCGCGCCCGTGGCGCTGCCCGGCGCGACGGCACGCGTCTTTCTCGGGGAGCTGGCCGGTGGCCGGTCGCCGGTGCACACGTTCAGCCCACTCGTCGGCGCACAGATCGATCTGCGGCCCGGCGCGGAACTGGACATCGACGTCGACCCGGCGTTCGAACTCGGCGTGCTGTGCGATCTCGGGCCCGTCGCGATGGGCGAGACCACCCTGGCCGTCGCCGACCTCGGATACCAAAGCGCGGGCAATTCGTCGTTGCGGCTACGCAATCCGGGCGACCGGCCGGCGCGGGTGATGCTGCTGGGCGGGACGCCGTTCACCGAAGAGCTCGTGATGTGGTGGAACTTCGTCGGGCGCAGTCACGACGACATCGTGGGCTACCGCCGGCTCTGGCAGGACGCCGACGACCGGTTCGGCGCCGTCACCAGCTACCGGGGTTCGGTCGCCCGACTACCGGCCCCGCCGCTGCCGAGCGCTCGGTTGCGGCCCAGACCGATACCGCAAGGAAAGGAGAACACATGACCGCCGACAAGACCGGCGCACCAACCACCGTCACCGCCGAGGAGGGTCGGTACACCATTGCCGTCGACGGCAAGACCGTCGGCCTGGCCGACTTCGCCGACCGCGGCGATCAGCGCGTCTTCCACCACACCGAGATCGACCCCGCATACGGCGGGCGCGGCCTGGCGACCATCCTCGTCGAGGAAGCGCTGCGGGGCGCGCGGGCCGACGGCAAGCGCATAGTCCCGGTGTGTTCCATGGTCGTCACGGTGCTCAAGAAGCATCCCGAATACGACGACATCACCGATCCCGTCACGCCCGACGTGCGGGGTTAAGCGCGGCCGGTCCGCTCCCGGTGCTTGCAGCCGGGCCAGCAGCACGGCCGGCGCATCCCTTCCTCCAATTCCTCCTGGGTTCGGCGAATGCGGCGCTTGCGGGTCGCCTCCTGTTTGGCGTCCTCGACCCAGCAGATGAACTCGTTGCGCGCCAACGGGGTGATGTCCTTCCAGGCCGCCAGCGCGGTGGCGTTGGCGCTCAGCGCCGCACGCAGGTCTGCCGGCAGCGTGTGCACCACGCCGCCCGGTACTCGCTTGCTGCTCACGGGGCTAGGGTAAGGCGACCCGGCTACAGGAGGCACCCATGAGCGATCACGAAGTGCGGATGATCGTCTTGTCGACCGACGACCTTGACGAATCGATTCGGTTCTACAGCGAGACCCTGGGGATGCCGGTGAAGTTCCGCGACGGAGCCCACTTCGCCGCCCTGGACGGCGGGGCCGTCACCCTGGCGCTGGCAACCGCCGTCGACCATCCCATCCCCGGGCAGGTGGTCGTCGGCATCAAGACCGCCGACGTCGACGCCGCGGCGAAGGCCGTCGAGGCCAGCGGCGGCGGCATCGTGAAGGGCCCGTATGACGACGCCCACGAGCGGCGCGCCGTGGTCTACGACAACAAGGGCAACGGCCTGGTCTTCTACAGCCCGCTGGCCCGCTGAACGAGTGTTAGCGTCGTCGGTGTGACCCTCAACGACATCGCCCTGACGACGCTCGACGGCAAGCCCACCACCCTGGCCGAATTGTCCGGCAGCGCAACGCTAATCGTGAACGTAGCCTCCAAGTGTGGGCTGACTCCGCAGTACACCGCGTTGGAGAAGCTGGCCCGGGACTACCGCGGCCGTGGCCTGACCGTGGTCGGCGTCCCGTGCAACCAGTTCATGGGCCAGGAGCCGGGCAGCGCCGAAGAGATCCAGGAGTTCTGCTCGACGACGTACGGGGTGACCTTCCCCCTGCTCGCCAAGACCGACGTCAACGGCGAGGACCGCCATCCGCTGTACGCCGAGCTGACCAAGGCCGTCGATTCCGACGGCTCGGCGGGCGACATTCAGTGGAACTTCGAGAAGTTTCTCCTCGCCCCCGACGGCGAGGTCGTCAATCGGTTCCGTCCCCGCACGGAACCCGACGCGCCCGAGGTGCTCGACGCCATCGAGGCCGTGCTGTCGCGCTAGTCGGCGCCGACCAAAACGCAAAGGTCACGCCCTCTTTCGAGTTCGTGACCTTTCTCTAACCACTCTTGGTGGGCGAAGGGGGACTTGAACCCCCACGTCCCGAAGGACACTGGCACCTGAAGCCAGCGCGTCTGCCATTCCGCCACTCGCCCGGGAAATCAACCGATGGACCATATCACTTTAATAGCCGTGCGCCCCAATCGCCGCCGCGGTCCCGGGCCGTCGTTCCCATCTGCCGACCGCCCCGCCACACGGCTCTGAGCTGGACGTATTCGATTCTCGGAATTCCCACGGTGCCGCGGCCTGCCGGTGTCCCGATACCATGCGGGGGTGATACAACACGCGGGCGGCCCGTTTGCCTCGCGCCCGCGACACACCACGACAGCAGCGGGCGAGCGCTGAAACATGAGTAGCCAACGGGGGCTCGTGCAACGCATCGAGCGCAAGCTCGAGGCGACCGTGGACAACGCGTTCGCCCGCGTGTTCGGCGGATCGATCGTCCCGCAAGAGGTTGAAGCGCTACTGCGCCGGGAAGCCGAGGGCGGTGTCCGCGCGCTTCAGGGCGATCGTCTTTTGGCCCCCAACGAATACATCATTACCCTCGGTATGCACGACTTTGCGAAGGTCGGCGCCGACCGGAATCCCACGTCGAGCGCTTTCGCGAGGTACTTGGCCGACTATATCTATGAACAGGGGTGGCAAACGTATGGTGATGTGGTCGTCCGGTTCGAGCAGTCGTCGAGCCTGCATACCGGTCAGTACCGCACCCGCGGTGCTGTCAATCCTGATGTCGAGCCCCGCCCGACCGTCATCCATCCGCCCCGGCCACAATCAATTCACGCGTTCGGCGCAGAACGAGGAGTAGCAGCAATGACTGACAATTCGAGCTACCGCGGTGGTCAGGGGCAGGGGCGGCCCGGCGACGAGTACTACGACGACCGCTATGGGCGCCCGCAGGACGAGCAGCGCGGCCCGGAGCCGCAGGGCGGACCCGATCCGCGTGGTGGCTATCCACCCGAGCAGGGTGGCTACCCGCCGCAGGGCGGATACCCGCCGCCCCGTCCGCCGGAGCAGGGCGGCTACCCCCCACCGGGCGGCTACCAAGACCAGCGCGGCGGCTACCCCGAGCAAGCCGGCTATCCGGAGCAGGGCGGCTACCCGCCAGCAGGCGGCTACCCCGAGCAGGGCGGCTACCAAGAACAGCGCGGTGGCTACCACCCCGAGCAGGGCGGCTACCCCGCGCAGGGGGGCTACCCCGAGCAGGGCGGCTACCAAGGTCAGGCCGGCTACCCCGACCAAGGGCAGGGCGGCGGCTACCCGCCGTCGTACGAGCAGCGTCCGCCCGCCCCCGGCGGCGGCTACGGCGGGCAAGGCTACGACCAGGGCTACCGCCAGGGTGGCGGCTACGGCCCGCCCGGCGGCGGCCAGCCCGGCGGTGGCCAGCAGGGCTACGGAGGTGGGTACGGCGAATACGGTCGCGGCCCCGCTCGTCCGGAGGAGGGCGGCTATGCGCCGCCGGCCCCGCAGGGCGCGCCCGAGCAGCAGCGCCCGGCCTATCCCGACCAGGGCGGCGGATACGAGCAGGGCTACCAGCAGGGCGGGGGATACGGCGGTCAGCAGGAGTACGGCGCGGGCGACTACACCCAATACGCCGAGAGCGTTCCGGGCGGTGGCTATGCACCGCAGGGCGGCGGATACCCCGAGACGCAACACCGCGACTACGAGTACGGCCAGGCCCCGGAGTACGGCCAGCCGGCCGACTACGGCGCGGCGGACTACGGGCAGCCGGCGGGCGCGGGCTACGGCGGTTACGGCCAGGGCGGCTATGGGGCCGCCGGCACGGCCGTGACCCTGCAGCTCGACGACGGCAGCGGCCGGACCTACCAGCTGCGCGAGGGCTCCAACATCATCGGCCGCGGCCAGGACGCCCAGTTCCGGTTGCCGGACACCGGGGTGTCGCGGCGCCACCTGGAGATCCGCTGGGACGGGCAGGTCGCGCTCCTGTCCGACCTCAACTCGACGAACGGCACCACCGTCAACAACGCGCCGGTACAGGAGTGGCAGCTGGCCGACGGCGACGTCATCCGTCTGGGCCACTCGGAGATCATCGTTCGCATCCACTAGACGCACCGGGCTCAAAGCTGCGTGCTTCGCCCCCCGGCGACGGCCGCCCAAGTATCGTGACGTTGCTGATGTGCTCGGTGTCACGGGCGCGACGAGGGGTGCGGCGCCAGGACGGAAAGGACGCCAGATGCAGGGACTAGTACTGCAGCTGACGCGTGCCGGATTTTTAATGTTGTTATGGGTATTCATCTGGTCCGTGTTGCGGATCCTGCGGACCGACATCTACGCGCCGACGGGGGCTGTCATGGTGCGTCGCGGTTTGGCGTTGCGCGGCACCCTGTTGCCCGCACGCCAGCGCCGCACCGCCGCACGCTATCTGGTGGTGACCGAGGGGGCCTTGATGGGGGCTCGTATCACTCTGAGCGGGCAGCCGGTGTTGATCGGCCGCGCTGACGACTCCACCCTGGTGCTCACCGACGACTACGCCTCGACGCGGCACGCCCGGCTGTCTCAGCGCGGCTCCGAATGGTACGTCGAGGATCTAGGATCGACCAACGGCACTTACCTTGACAGGGCGAAGGTGACGACTGCGGTAAGGGTTCCCATCGGAACGCCGATTCGGATCGGCAAAACGGCGATTGAGTTGCGCCCGTGAGCCTGGTCCTGCGATATGCCGCCCGCAGCGACCGCGGCCTGGTACGCGCCAACAACGAAGATTCTGTCTACGCCGGAGCCCGGCTGCTGGCCCTGGCCGACGGCATGGGCGGTCACGCGGCCGGTGAGGTGGCCTCGCAGCTGGTGATCGCCGCGCTGGCCCACCTCGATGACGACGAGCCCGGCGGCGACCTGCTGGCCAAGCTCGACTCCGCGGTGCGATCGGGCAATGCGGCGATCGCCGCGCAGGTCGAGATGGAACCCGACCTCGAGGGGATGGGCACCACACTTACCGCAATTCTGTTTGACGGCAACCGGATTGGGCTGGTGCACATCGGCGACTCGCGTGGCTACCTGATGCGCGACGGCGAGCTGGTCCAGATCACCAAGGACGACACGTTCGTGCAAACCCTGGTCGACGAGGGGCGCATCACCCGGGAAGAGGCCCACAGCCACCCCCAGCGATCGCTGATCATGCGGGCGCTGACGGGCCACGAGGTCGAGCCCACGCTGACCATGCGCGAGGCGCGCGCCGGCGATCGCTACCTGCTGTGCTCCGACGGACTGTCCGACCCGGTCAGCGACGAGACCATCCACGAGGCACTGCAGATCCCCGACGTTGCCGAAAGTGCTTACCGCCTGATCGAATTGGCGCTGCGGGGCGGCGGACCGGACAACGTCACCGTGGTGGTCGCCGACGTCGTCGACTACGACTACGGACAAACCCAGCCGATTCTGGCCGGCGCGGTATCCGGTGACGACGACCAGCTGACCACCCTGCCGAACACCTCCGCCGGGCGCGCGTCGGCCATCAGGCCGCGCGACGAGGTCGCCAAACGCGTTCCGGCACAGGAGGAACCGGCGCGGCGCCAACGATGGTCACGACGACGGATGGCCATCGTCGTCACGCTTATGGTGCTGCTGATCCTTGCGGGCCTGGGCATCGGCCGGGCCATCATCCGCAGCAACTACTACGTCGCCGAATACAACGGCATGGTGTCGATCCTGCGGGGCATCCAAGGATCGCTGCTGGGCATGTCCCTGCACGAGCCCTATTTGATCGGCTGTCTCAACGCCCGCAACGAGCTGTCGTTGATCAGTTTCGGTCAGAGCGGCGGTCATTTGGACTGCCGCCTCATGCAACTGCAGGATTTGCGCCCGCCGGAACGCGCGCAGGTTCAGGCCGGTTTGCCGGCCGGAACCCTGGATAACGCCATCGGACAGTTGCGTGAGTTGTCGGCCGGCTCCCTGCTACCACCCTGCCCGCCGCCCCGCGCCACCTCGCCGCCGGGACCGCAGGCCCCGACGACCACGGGCACCACCACAGAGCCGAATCCCACTGCGCCCCCTACCACTTCGAGCGGCACCCCGCCCACCGGCGCCACCTCGACCAGCGTCCCCGCCAGCACCGCGCCCGCGACCACGTCGCCCACCACTTCCCAGACGGTGACCGCACTCCCGCCGCCTCCACCTAAGCCGGGCATCGACTGCCGGGCGGTGGCATGACCACACAACAACTCCAGCCGGTCGCGGTCACCCCTCCGCTGCCCACTCGGCGCAACGCCGAACTGCTGTTGTTGTGCTTCGCCGGGCTGATCACCGTTGCCGCGCTGCTCATCGTCCAGGCAAACCAGGATCGCGACCTGCACTGGAACCTGGTGACTTACGGGCTCATCTTCCTGGTCATGTTCGGCAGCGCGCACTTGGCCATCCGTCGCTTCGCCCCCTACACCGACCCGCTGCTGCTGCCAATTGTGGCTCTGCTCAACGGGCTTGGCCTGGTGATGATTCACCGGCTCGACCTCGTCAACAACGAGTTGAGTGGGCGCCGGCACCCCAGCGCCACCCAACAGCTGCTATGGACCGTGGTCGGCGTGGCCGCCTTCGCTTTGGTGATCACGTTCTTGAAGGACCATCGGCAGCTCGCCCGCTACGGCTACATCTGCGGGGCGGCGGGCCTGATCTTCTTGGCGATTCCCGCGGTGCTACCGGCGTCCCTGTCCGAACAGAGCGGCGCCAAGATCTGGATTCGCTTGCCCGGCTTCTCAATTCAGCCAGCCGAGTTTTCCAAGATCCTGCTGCTGATCTTCTTCTCGGCGGTGCTGATCGCCAAGCGGGGTCTGTTCACCAGCGTCGGCAAGCATTTCATGGGACTGACCCTGCCCCGGCCACGCGACCTCGCGCCGCTGCTGGCGGCCTGGGTGATCTCGATCGGCGTGATGGTTTTCGAAAAAGACCTCGGCACTTCGCTATTGCTCTACGCATCGTTTCTGGTGGTGGTCTATCTCGCGACCCAGCGCCTCAGTTGGGTCGTCATCGGACTGGTGCTCTTCGCCGCGGCGAGCGTTGTCGCGTACTTCCTGTTCGCGCACGTCCGCGTCCGGGTACAGATGTGGTGGGACCCGTTCTCCGATCCCGACGGCAGCGGCTATCAGCTCGTGCAGGCGATGTTCAGCTTTGCCACCGGCGGCATCTTCGGCACCGGGCTGGGTAACGGCCAACCCGACACGGTGCCGGCGGCGTCGACGGACTTCATCATGGCCGCGTTCGGCGAGGAGCTCGGACTCGTGGGCCTGGCGGCCCTGCTCATGCTGTACACGATCGTCATCGTCCGCGGCCTGCGCACCGCGATCGCGACGCGCGAAAGCTTCGGCAAGCTGCTGGCCGCGGGTTTGGCGTCGACGCTGGCCATCCAGCTGTTCATCGTCGTCGGCGGCGTGACGCGGCTGATTCCGCTGACCGGGCTGACCACACCGTGGATGTCCTACGGCGGGTCGTCGCTGTTGGCGAACTACATCCTGCTGGCGATCCTGGCGCGCATCTCGCACAGCGCCCGACGACCCCTGCGTACCCGCGCCCGCAACGCGTCGCCGATCGCGGCGGCCGGCACCGAGGTGATCGAGCGGGTATGAACGCCTCTCTCCGCCGGATCTCGGTGACCGTGATGGCGTTGGTCGTGCTGCTGCTGCTCAACGCCACGATGACGCAGGTCTTCGCCGCCGACGGGCTGCGTGCCGACCCGCGCAACCAGCGAGTGCTGCTCGACGAGTATTCGCGGCAACGCGGCCAGATCATCGCGGGCAGCCAGCTGCTGGCGTACTCCGTGGCCACCGACAGCCGCTTCCGTTTCCTGCGGGTGTATCCCGACCCCGCGGTGTACGCGCCCGTCACCGGCTTCTACTCGCTGCGCTACTCCAGCACGGGCCTGGAACGAACCGAGGATCCGGTGCTGAACGGGTCCGACGAGCGGCTGTTCGGGCGCCGGTTGGCCGACTTCTTCACCGGTCGCGACCCGCGGGGCGGCAGCGTCGACACCACCATCGTTCCGCGGGTCCAGCAAGCGGGTTGGAATGCCATGCAACAGGGCTGCGGCGGGCCGTGCAAGGGCGCCGTCGTCGCGCTGGAGCCGTCCACCGGCAAGATTCTGGCCATGGTGTCCTCGCCGTCCTATGACCCCAACCTGCTGGCGTCGCACGATTCCCAGGTGCAATCGCAGGCGTGGCAGCGGCTTCGTGACGACCCCGAGAACCCGATGACCAATCGCGCCATCTCCGAGACCTACCCACCGGGTTCGACGTTCAAGGTCGTCACCACCGCGGCGGCGTTGCAGGCCGGGGCGACGGAAACCGAGCAGCTGACCGCGGCGTCGTCAATTCCGCTGCCCGGCAGCACCGCCACCCTGGAGAACTACGGCGGCACCCCGTGCGGCAACGAGCCGACCGTGTCGCTCAGCCAGGCGTTCGCGCTGTCCTGCAACACCGCGTTCGTCCAGCTGGGCATCCTCACCGGGGCCGACGCGCTGCGCAGCATGGCGCACTCCTTCGGGCTGGACGCCACGCCCGGCGTCATTCCTCTTCAGGTCGCCGAATCCACCATCGGCATCATTCCCGACGCCGCCGCGCTCGGGATGTCCAGCATCGGCCAGAAGGACGTCGCGCTCACGCCCCTCGAGAACGCAGAGATCGCCGCGACCATCGCGAACGGCGGGGTGACGATGCAGCCCTACCTGATCGATAGCCTCAAGGGACCGGACCTTTCCAACATCAGCACCACCGCGCCGTATCAACAGCGCCGCGCGGTGTCGCCGCAGGTCGCCGCTAAGCTAACAGAGCTGATGGTCGGCGCCGAGAAGGTCGCACAGCAGAAAGGGGCGATTCCCGGCGTGCAGATTGCATCCAAGACGGGTACCGCTGAGCATGGCACCGACCCGCGTAACACTCCGCCGCACGCGTGGTACATCGCGTTCGCGCCCGCGAAGACGCCGAAGGTTGCCGTGGCGGTGCTGGTGGAGAACGGCGGCGACCGCCTGTCCGCGACCGGAGGCGCGCTCGCCGCACCGATCGGCCGGGCGGTGATCGAGGCCGCGCTACAGGGAGGACCATGAGCCCGCGAGTTGGTGTGACGCTGTCTGGCCGGTACCGCCTGCAGCGCCTCATCGCCACCGGTGGCATGGGCCAGGTGTGGGAGGCGGTCGACAGCCGGCTGGGCCGGCGCGTCGCGGTCAAGGTACTCAAGCAGGAGTTCTCCCAGGACCCCGAGTTCATCGAACGGTTCCGCGCCGAGGCGCGCACCACGGCGATGCTGAATCACCCCGGAATCGCCCAGGTCCACGACTACGGCGAGAGCCAGCTGGACGGGGAGGGCCGCACCGCCTACCTGGTGATGGAGCTGGTCAACGGCGAGCCGCTGAACTCGGTTCTCAAACGCACCGGACGGCTGTCGTTACGGCACGCGCTCGACATGCTCGAGCAGACCGGCCGCGCCCTTCAGGTCGCGCACGCCGCCGGCCTGGTGCACCGCGACGTCAAGCCGGGCAACATCTTGATCACCCCGACCGGCCAGGTGAAGATCACAGACTTCGGTATCGCCAAGGCGGTCGACGCGGCCCCGGTGACCCAGACCGGGATGGTGATGGGCACCGCCCAATACATCGCGCCCGAGCAGGCGCTGGGCCACGACGCGACCCCCGCCAGCGACGTCTACTCGCTGGGAGTCGTTGGCTACGAGGTGGTTTCGGGCAAGCGCCCGTTCACCGGCGACGGCGCGCTGACGGTGGCGATGAAGCACATCAAGGAGCCTCCGCCGCCGCTGCCCGCCGAGCTGCCGCCCAACGTGCGGGAACTCATCGAGATCACCCTCGTCAAGAACCCCCAGATGCGCTACCGCAGCGGGGGACCGTTCGCCGACGCCGTCGCCGCCGTCCGGGCCGGTCGCCGTCCGCCGCGGCCGAGCCAGTCACCGCCCCCCGGCCGCGCCTCGCCGGCCGCCATTCCGTCGAGCCCGCACACCCGGTCCGCCGCCGTCGGGCCCAGCCGCGCCGCGGCGCCCCGTCGCTCCGGGCCGTCGACCGGGCGTTCACGGCCCCCGGCGCGGCGCACGTTCTCGTCGGGTCAGCGCGCGCTGCTGTGGGCCGCCGGCGTGCTGGGGGCGCTGGCCATCTTGATCGCGGTGATCATCGTCATCAACTCCCGCACCGAAAACCAGCAGCCGGCGCCCCCGACGGTCACCGACACCGGAACGCCACCGGCGACGGCGCCCCCGGCGAGCAAGACGCCCAGCGGATCCGCGCCGCGTCTACGCCTGGATTGGACGGATCCCCGGACCATAGGTAATCCTGGACTTCAGAGCAGGCCGCATGGACATGACTGGGTTCCCCCCTCTGGACCCAGCACATTGCCGGCCCTTGATGAGACACCACAATGACCACCCCGCAGCACCTGTCCGACCGTTATGAGCTCGGCGAGATCCTCGGTTTCGGGGGCATGTCTGAAGTTCATCTGGCCCGCGACGTCCGCTTGCACCGCGACGTCGCGGTGAAGGTGCTGCGCGCCGATCTGGCCCGTGATCCCAGTTTCTACCTGCGCTTCCGGCGTGAGGCGCAAAACGCCGCGGCGCTGAACCACCCGTCCATCGTCGCGGTGTACGACACCGGTGAGGCGGAAACACCCACCGGCCCGCTGCCCTACATCGTGATGGAGTACGTCGACGGCGTCACCCTGCGCGACATCGTGCACACCGACGGCCCGCTGCCGCCCCGGCGCGCCATCGAGATCATCGCCGACGCCTGTCAGGCGCTGAACTTCAGCCACCAGAACGGCATCATCCACCGCGACGTCAAGCCGGCGAACATCATGATCAGCAGCACCAACGCGGTGAAGGTGATGGACTTCGGCATCGCGCGTGCCATCGCCGACAGCGGCAACAGCGTCACCCAGACCGCGGCCGTGATCGGGACTGCCCAATATCTGTCACCCGAACAGGCCCGCGGGGAGTCCGTCGACGCCCGCTCGGATGTCTATTCGCTAGGCTGCGTCCTCTACGAAATCCTCACCGGCGAACCGCCTTTCACGGGTGACTCACCCGTCGCGGTCGCGTACCAGCATGTCCGCGAGGATCCGGTGCCGCCGTCGAAGCGGCACGAGGGCATCTCCGCCGACCTTGACGCGGTCGTGCTCAAGGCGCTGGCCAAGAACCCGGAGAACCGCTATCAGACGGCGGCGGAGATGCGCGCCGACTTGGTGCGGGTGCACAACGGTGAGCCACCCGAGGCGCCCAAGGTGTTCACCGACGCCGAGCGCAGCTCGTTCCTGTCCTCGACGGGCCCCGGTCACGGGCCGCGCACCGACCCGCTGCCGCGCCAGGCCCTCGACGACACCGACCGCGATCGCGGCGGTTCCATCGGCCGCTGGGTCGTCGCGGTCGCCGTGCTGGCGGTGCTGACCATCGTCGTGGTCATCGCCTTCAACACGTTCGGTGGCAGCACCCGTGATGTCCAGGTGCCCGACATGCGCGGGCAGGTGTCCGCCGATGCCATTGCCGCACTGCAAAACCGGGGCTTCAAGACGCGCACCCTGCAGAAGCCCGACTCGACGGTTCCGCCCGACCACGTCATCGGCACCGACCCCGCCGCCAACGCGTCGGTGAGCGCCGGCGACGAGATCACCATCAACGTGTCCACCGGCCCCGAGCAGCGCGAGGTCCCCGACGTCTCCTCGCTGAGCTACGGCGACGCGGTCAGCAAGCTGAAGTCCGCCGGATTCAGCAAGTTCAAGCAGGCGAACTCCCCGTCGACCCCCGAGCTGCTGGGCAAGGTCATCGGGACCAACCCGCCGGCCAACCAGACGTCGGCGATCACGAACGTGATCACCGTCATCGTCGGCTCCGGGCCGGAGAACAAGCAGGTCCCCGACGTCGCCGGTCAGACCGTCGACGTCGCGCAGAAGAACCTGACGGTCTATGGCTTCACGAAAGTCACCCAGGCGCAGGTGGACAGCCCCCGGCCGGCCGGTGAGGTGATCGGCACGAATCCGCCCAAGGGCCAGATGGTTCCGGTGGACTCGATCATCGAGATTCAGGTGTCCAAGGGCAACCAGTTCCTGATGCCCGACCTGACCGGCATGTTCTGGACGGACGCCGAACCGCGGTTGCGCGCGCTGGGCTGGACGGGGGGGCTGGACAAGGGGCCCGACGTCGACGCCGGCGGGGCCCAGTCGCACCGGGTCGTCTACCAGAACCCGCCGGCCGGGGCCGGGTGCAATCGGGACGGGATCATCACGCTGAAGTTCGGCCAGTAGCCGCCGGCGGGTTGTTCTCCGCGTCCGGGAAATAGGGCCGGACCGCGGCCCGAACCTCGTTTTCCAGGCGGCGCACCAGCATGTCGTCGTGCGTCCAGCCGCAGTAGCCAAGCCAGTTCGCCAGCATGCGGTGCCCGCCCTCGGTGAGGATCGACTCCGGATGGAACTGGACACCGTGGATCGGCAACTCGGTGTGGCGCACACCCATGATCACGCCGCTGCGGGTGCGGGCCGTCACCTCCAGCACCGCGGGCAGCGATTCGGGCAGGATCGTCAGCGAGTGGTACCGGGTCGCCGTGAACGGATCCGGAAGCCCCTGCAGCACACCAACATTGGTGTGAAATACGTTGCTCGTCTTGCCGTGCAACAACTCCGGCGCGCGGTCCACGGTGGCACCGAAAGCGACGCCGATCGCCTGATGTCCGAGGCAGACCCCCAGCAGCGGGGTGCGCTGCTCGGCGCACGCGCGAACCAGGCCGATCGACGCGCCCGCGCGTTCCGGGGTACCCGGTCCCGGGCTGAGCAGCACGCCGTCGAACTGCGCCGCAACGGCCGTCTGGTCGGAGAGGCGGGCGTCGTCGTTGCGCCAGACGTCGGCCTCGACGCCAAGCTGGCCGAGGTACTGCACCAGGTTGAACACGAAGCTGTCGTAGTTGTCGACGACCAGGATCCGCATCGTGTCAGGGTACCGTCCGGTTCAGTAGCCCACCGGGCCCGCCGGCTGCGCGAAGTGCGTCCGGACCGGTTCGGAATGGCCGGCAATCCGCACGTCGGACTTGACCTCTTCGCGATAGCCGAGGCCGAACCGGACCACGTACTGCTTATAGAGGGTGACCAGGGGAGCGGCGGCCAGGGCGGCCTGCATGGCCGCCGCGTCGCCGATCGCGGTGATCGTGTAGGGCGGGCTGTAGGTGCGGCCGTTGAGCAGCAGCGTGTTACCCACGCAGCGCGGCACCGAGGTCGCGATGATCCGCTGGTCTTGCATCTGGATCGCCTCCGCGCCGGCGCTCCACAACGCGTTCAGGACGGCCTGGATGTCCTGCTGGTGCACGACCAGGTCGTCGGGTGATGCGTCGCGGGGGAAGCGGCCGTTGGCGTCGCGCTGTGCGTCCTGGAGGGTCACGACCAGACCCGGCCCGTGCACCGGGTCCAGTCCCGCCTCGCCGGCCAGCTCCGCGGAACGTCGCAGCATCGCCTTGAGCGCGGTGTCCGTCGACCGGCCGTGAGCGGAGTCGATCTTGTTGGCCAGCTCGTCGCGCTGGGCCCGGAGCCGATCGACCGACGACTGCGCCTCGCGCACCAGGTCGACCAAGCGCGGTGCATCGCTGCGGCGGATCTCGGCGCCGCCGGACACCCCGTGCGTGGCGGCGAGCAGCAACCCGGCCAGCACGCACACCAGCGGGACCCCGAAGCGCCATGGTGAGCGGCGCGTGTCAATCATCGAGTCTCCATTTCCTGGTCCCCATGCCAGGTGAGTTAGTCTCGTAGCCGAGCTATGCGTGCAGCTGCCATCGTTATCGTCGCATCCCGTCCCGTTGTTCAGGTAATGCCGAGGTATTCAAATGCCCAAGTCGAAGGTCCGTAAGAAGAACGACTTCACCGTCAGCGCGGTCAGCCGCACACCGGTGAAAGTGAAGGTCGGACCGTCCAGCGTGTGGTTCGTTTGTCTGTTTGTCGGCCTCATGTTGATCGGGCTGGTCTGGCTGATGGTGTTCCAATTGGCCGCGGTCGGAAGCCAGGCGCCGGCCGCTCTGAACTGGATGGCGCAACTCGGCCCGTGGAACTACGCCATCGCGTTCGCTTTCATGATCACCGGGTTGTTGCTCACGATGCGCTGGCACTGACCAACCCCATCGAGGTAATGAATTCATCTTGGGGTGTTGCTGTAACTGGCTCAGCAACGTCGAGACCAACCAATCACACGCGTGTGATTTATCCCCACTGTTGATAGCGCTTGTGGATAAGCGCGTTGGCAGTGGTGGGAGGGGTTAGGCGGCCCATGCAGCAAACAGAATGGGCGCCGCCTGCGGCCGGAATCGCAGGTTGCGGGGCCGTCGGGGTTTTGATGGCTATCGCTTGTGTGACCCTGGTCACAGACCCGCCCGGCCGCATTCTGACCGGGATTGCCGCGGCGGGGTTGATCTTGTTTGCGGGCATGACGTGGCGTGCGCGCCCGAAGCTGGCAATTATCCCGGGCGGCCTGGCGCTGCGCGGCTGGTTCCGGACGCAGGTATTGCGGCACTCCGATATCAAGATCATCCGGATCACCGAGTTCCGCCGTCACGCGCGCACCGTCCGGTTGCTCGAGGTCGAAACGGTCAACGGCGGGCTGGTGATCTTGTCCCGCTGGGACCTCGGGACCGACCCGTTGAAGGTGCTCGACGCGCTGACGGACGCCGGCTACGCGGGTGGTAACCGGCGCTGAGCGGGCGCTGCCCTTAGGAGATCGTTATCGACTCGATGACGACGGCCTCGGTCGGGCGGTCGTTGCCGTCGGTGGCGGTCGTCGCGATCGCGTCGACCACCTTTTGCGAATCGGGGTCGGTCACTTCGCCGAAGATCGTGTGGCGCCGGTTCAAATGCGGCGTCTGGGCGACTGTGATGAAGAACTGCGAACCGTTGGTACCCGGGCCCGCGTTCGCCATTGCCAGCAGGTAGGGCTTGTCGAACTGCAGCTCGGGGTGGAACTCGTCGGCGAACTTGTAGCCCGGACCACCGCGTCCGGTACCGGTCGGGTCGCCGCCCTGGATCATGAAGCCCCTGATCACTCTGTGAAAGACCGCACCGTCGTAGAACGGGCCCGACGGGCCACCCGAGGCGTTCTGGGTGGAGTACTCCTTGGTGCCCTGTGCCAGGCCGACGAAGTTGGCGACGGTCTTGGGCGCGTGGTTTCCGAACAGGGCAACCTTGATGTCTCCGCGGTTGGTGTGCAGCGTTGCGGTGGCGGTCTGAATGGGGCTGTTAGTCACGGGGCTAGAGTCTGCCATTACGCGCGGCCTCGCACGCACCCGGTACCGAAACCCCGGGCGCGCACAACGGGGCCGGGCGTGGCCCATCGATGGAAGTCTGATGAGGCATCCCACGAGCGGACAGAAGGGCGGCAGATGAGCGCGAAGACGGAAACCCGGCTGACCCCGCGGGAGCGATTGGCCCGCGGGCTGACCTACTCGGCGGTGGGACCGGTCGATGTCACCCGCGGTGTCGTCGGGCTGAGTGTCCACGGCGCGCAGTCGACCGCTTCGGGTCTTCGTCGCCGTTACCGCGAGGGTCGGCTCGCGCGCGAAATCGCCGCGGCCCAAGAGACACTCGCGCTGGGGGCACCTCCCGCTCGCGGGGGAGAGCTGGCCGCCGCCCAAGAGGTGGTCTCGGGCCTGCCCCAGGCGCTGCAGGAGGCGCGCCGAGCCCGGCGCCGCAGGCCGCGGCCTTGGGTGATCGCCGGGGCCGCCGTCGTGGTCGTGGCCGGCGGCGCGGTCGTGTTCAGCGTCGTGCGGCGCTCGATGCGTGCCGCCGAGGAGCCGTCTCCCCTGCCGCCGAGCGTGGACGTGCAGCCGCGTCCGTAATCAGCTGACGGCCAACCGCAGGCTTTTGCGGCGCCGGACCAGGATGCTGGGCAGCCAGTCGCCGACGTCGATCGCGTCGATCCAGTCGGTGCGCTCCAATAGTTTGCGCAAGACGATCTGGGCTTCGAGGCGGGCCAGTGCGGCGCCCACGCAAAAGTGCACGCCCTTGCCGAATGCCAGATGGCCCTTGGCGCCGGCGCGATCGAGGCGGAATTCGTTCGGCGCGTCGAAGTGCGCCGGATCGCGGTTGGCCGCTCCCCACATCAGCAGCAAATGGGAATCGGCCGGTACCTCGACCCCGGCCAGCGTGGTGTCGCGCCACACGTGCCGGTAATGGCCGCGGAACGGCGACTCGAGGCGCAACGTCTCCTCGATGAAAGCGCTTAGCAGCTCCGGCTTTTCGCGGAGCCGCCGCTGGATCGCGGGACGATCGGCGAGAATCCACGCGGCGCTGCCCAGCAGCGACGCCGTCGATTCTCCGGCGGCGCTGAAGAGCGTCATCATGATGCCCATTGCCGGTAATTGGTCGAGTTCGCCTGACGCACAGCGTGCCGCCAGGTCGGCGATCAGGCCGAATTCACCGCTGTCGCTGGCCTTTTCGAAATGTTCCGTGACATACCCGGACAGTTCCAGCGCAGCCGCGAACGCCCCTTCGAGTTGTTCAGAGGTGACGATCCCGTCGAGCAGCGTGGTGGTGGCGTAGCCGAGTCGAATGAGTTTGTCGACGTCGTCCTCCGGCAACCCCAGCAGCCGGGCGACCACCATCATCGGCAGCCGGTTGGCGATGGCGCTCATCCATTCGATCTGGCCGTTGTCGAGGCTCTGCTCCCACAACCGGTCGGCGGTGGCGGCGGCGAACTCCTCGATGATGCGCACCCGCTTGGCCGACAAATGCGGCAACAGGATCTTGCGATGCGCCGCGTGCGCCGGATCGTCGGCGGTGGCCAGCGCGTGGGCGGCGCCTCCCGCCGGCCCCATGTCGAACGGAGTAACGGTGCCGTCCTCCTGGAAAACCAGGGTGGCGGTGAGGTTTGACGAGAAGTCGTCCACGCGCTCGACCGCCTCCTGCACCGCGTCCCAGCCGCATACGGCGTAGAAGACGGACTCGCCGATGCGCTGCACCGGAGCTTCGCCACGCATGCGCTCATACAGCGAGTACGGATCTTGTAGGGCCTCGGCGCCGAGGAGCTCGATCGGTTTGTCCAGGACGGGCATACGTAAAGGCTCGACGGGGCGACCTGCGGCGTCAACGGGCCAGGACGATGTTGAGGGGCGCCTGCGCCCGGCGCCGGCCGGGGCTGACCGCGCCCACCCTCCGCCAGCAGCGCATTAGCCTGAGAAATCTGCATGGAAAATTCTCACCGTGAGAGAAGTATTTCTGCGGGCCGCGATGTGTTGGAGCATGGGTAGATGGCGCGCGACGACTGGCTGGTGGGACGCGATCGCCGCGGTGCGGCCACCGAACGGATTTTCGCCGCGGCCGCCGATCTCATCTCGCGCAAGGGATACGAGGGCTTCACGATCGAAGCCTTGGCGGCCAAAGTGCATTGCTCGCCAGCGACGATCTACCGGCACGCCGGGGGCAAGACGGCCATCCGCGATGCCGTCGTCGCCATCCAAGCCGCCCGCATCGTCGACGCCACGCGGGAAGCCATCAAGGACCTTCGGGGCCCCGATCGCGTCGTGACCGCGACGATCATCGCGCTCCAACGGCTGCGGTCGGATCCGCTGGCCCAGCTCATGCAGTCGATCCATGCGAACCCCGTCAGCGAATGGGTCGTCAACTCACCCACCGTCACCAGCTTGGCCGCCGAAATGCTCGGCCCCGACAACGACGACCCGCTCGCGGCGCAGTGGCTGATCCGCATCTTCCTGGCGCTGTGGTGCTGGCCCGTCAAAGACCCGGCCGCCGAACGCGCCCTGATTCAACGCTTCCTCGGCCCCCCGGTGACCCAGTAAGGATGTGAGTCGTGACTTGGACGAGGTACGAGGGCAGGGCCCTCGCGGACGCAAATCTCGCTGGCGACGCGCTGGAGGCGGCGCTCGAAGACCATGTCCGCGTTCATAATCCGCATCTGACGGACGTCCGCTTGGAGTCGGTGACCGCCACCGATGACTACGACACGCGGCTGACGCCCTTTGGGCGTTGGTACCGAGTCACCTACTTGGCCGAAGGTGCGGACCTCTAGGCAGCGCTCTTGCCGCCCTATAAATGCGCCCCGGTCGCTCCGTCGGTTCCCGCCGCTCCCAAGATGATCCCGCCGTTGCCGCCGGCACCACCGGGACCGCCGGGGAATGTACCCGCCGCGCCGCCTTCGCCGCCGTCCCCGCCGTTGCCGAACAGCCCCACCGCGTTGCCGCCCGCGCCCCCAGCGCCAGGAGTGCCGAATATCGCCTGCCCGCCGGTGCCACCGTGACCGCCGTTGCCGATCAGGAGCCCACCGCTGCCCCCTGCACCGCCGGGGCCGCCGCTTCCCGCCGCGCTAAAGAGGCCGCCGCCCGTTCCTCCGGCACCGCCGTTTCCGATCACCCCGGCGTTGCCGCCGGCGCCGCCGGCAAGACCCAGGGAGCCATCACCACCGTCGCCGCCATCGCCCCACAGCAATCCGCCGGCTCCGCCTGAACCGCCCACGTTGCCAACCCGGCCGAATCCGGCGTCGCCGCCGTCGCCACCCACCCCGAAGAGCAGGCCACCGTGGCCGCCGCTACCGCCGCTGCCAGCGACCCCACCGGGGTTAACGCCATCGTTGGATATACCGCCGGCCCCTCCGCCGCCGCCGGCGCCGAACAATCCGATCGCGTTACCGCCAATGCCGCCGTTGCCGGCGTTGCCGTTGACAAACTCGTTTACCCCACCGATCCCACCCGCGCCGCCATTGCCATAAAGGAGGCCACCGGTGCCGCCCGCACCCCCGGTGCCGCCGGTGCCTCCTGCCACGTTGACGGTCCCGCCGGCGCCACCCACACCGCCGTTGCCGAAGAGGCCCGCGGCCCCGCCGGTGCCGCCGTTTTGGCCGCCGGCGCCAGACCCACCGTTGCCGCCATTGCCCCACAGGATGCCGCCGGCGCCGCCGTTCTGTCCCGTCCCGGGCGCCCCGTTGGTGCCATTGCCAATCAGCGGTCGCTGCAGCAGCAATTCGGTGGGAGTGTTGATCACGTCGAGCAGGTCCTGCACGGCGGTCTGTAATGGCGACACGTTGGCCGCCTCGGCGCCGGCATACGCGGCCGCGCCCGCGCTCAATGCCTGCACCAACTGCTCATGCAACGCCGCCGCCCGGGCGCCGACGCCCTGATAGGCCTGCCCGTACTCGCCAAACAGCGACGCAATCGCGGCCGACACCTCATCGGCACCGGCCGACAGGACCTCTGCGGTCGGGGTCCATGCGGCCGCATTGGCCGCGCTGACTGTGGCACCGATTTCTGCAAAATCCGTTGCGGCTGAAGCAATCTCGTCAGGAATTGCGATGACAAATGACATTCCCCGCCTCCGATCAACGCTGCGGCCCGGCGGTCGGCCATGTCAGCTAGATCGTCGAGCCCCCCGGCATACGCAAAGCGTATCCACGCACCTACGAGTCCACTGGAAATTCCGGACAATCGCCGTAGCGCGAGACAGACGCACCGCCGGCCGGGTGATCGCCGGCGGCGACGCGTGGGTTGTGGAGCCTAGGGGAATCGAACCCCTGACACCCGCCTTGCAAAGGCGGTGCTCTACCAACTGAGCTAAGGCCCCTCATCGTGGCTGCATGGTTGATCTGCCGGATCGGCCACGGCCACGTGCCAGACCTCGACCCCGCGTCGTGCCCGCACCGCCACCGCCGCTATAGCGACCAGCGCCAGTGGCAATGCAAGCCTTACGCAACGTCTGGACGGGCACATGGTTGTGGGCCTGGGAGGACTCGAACCTCCGACCTCTTCGTTATCAGCGAAGCGCTCTAACCGCCTGAGCTACAGGCCCGCACTCGCGTACGGCCGAGCGACGAGATTACCGCAATCGTCGCCGGACCCCCAAAACCGCGTGATCGGCACTAGTCGCGGTCCGCCAATGTGACTTCAATGCCGCCGATCAGATCGGTCGCCAGGTTGTAGACGAACGCGGCGATGGTGGCCATCGCGGTCAGCAGGACGATGTTGACCAAGCCGATCAGCACCGCGCCGCCGAAGATCGTGCCGCTGGATACCAATTCGCCGCTGCTGCCGCTGGTGTTGTTCAACAGGTCGCCGACGTTGCTGTTCAGCTTGGCCCACACGCCCATGCCGCCGAGCACGAGGTACAGGAACGCCACCGCGATCATCCACACGAAGAACAGCGCCACCGAGAGCAGCAGGGACACCTTCAGCGTGCTCCAGGGATCGATCCGCCGGATCTGCATGCTGGCCCGAACGGGACCGCGGGTTCGCCGCGAGACCTGAACCCGGTTTTCGCGGCCTTCGTTGGCGTCGGCATTCGTGGACCTGGCGGAGACCGAGAGGCTCGGCGTATCCGCGCTGCGCTCCGGGGCGGGCTTGCGCTGCGGCGATCGCGGAAGGGGCCCGGACAGATCGGGCAACTCGCTGGCGTAGGCCTCGGCGGGCGGGCCGTCGCCGCGTGGCGGCGCGGGGTCGAACTCGTATGGCTTCCCGCGCGGGGGTGCGCCGGCCCCGGGCGCGGACCCGCCGGAGATGAAGCGGTTGAGCCGGGCATCGGCACTGGTGGGAGCCGCGGGCGGCCGCGGCTCTGCGTGTGGTTCGGGCTCGCGATGCGTCGGGGCGGATGGCCGGGCGGCGCGCGGCCGTGGTGGCGACTCACCGGCATCAGGCGCCCGGCCGGTCTGCGCCGGCGCCGCGCGGTGCACACCGGCACGCTCGGCCGCGCCGTCCCCATTCAGGCCGTCGCCCTGTTTGGGGGCGCCCGGCTCGTTCGGTGAGGTCACCCCGACTCCTTAGATCTTCTGCGGTGGCAGTCGCATTATGTCTGGTCGGGCCGAGTCTATTGCCCGGCTCCACCTCCGCCGTTCGAGAGGCCCGTTGAGAGGACCTCCGCTGGGTCCGCATCGCCCGTCGGGCCGAGTCTAGTTGCCGCGGCGCTTGAGCGGACCCCCGCTTACCCGCATCGTTACCTGCCTAGCTCTGAGCGTCCTCGCCCTCGTCGGCGTCCCCGACGACCTCGTCGGCGGCCTCCTCGGCGTTGCGCGCGATGGCCAACAGCGTGTTGTCCTCGCCCAGGTTCATCAGCCGGACGCCCTTGGTCTGCCGTCCAGCCTTACGGACCTGGCGCGCCGCCGTGCGGATCACGCCCCCTCCGGAGGTGATCGCGTAGAGCTCGCTGTCCTCGTCGACGATCAGCGCGCCGACCAGCCGGCCGCGCCGACGGTCGTACATCACCGTCAGGACGCCCTTGCCGCCGCGGCCCTGCACCGGGTACTCCTCGATCGCGGTCCGCTTGGCGTAACCGCCGGACGTGGCGACCAGGAGGTAGGTGCCTTCGCGGACCACGTTCAGCGACAACAGGTAATCGTCGGCGTTGAACCGCATGCCCTGCACGCCCGAGGTGGCACGGCCCATCGGGCGCAGGGCCTCGTCGGTCGCCGAAAACCGGATGGACTGCCCGTTGGCCGACACCAGCAGCAGGTCCTCCTCGGACGAACACAGCACCGCGCCGACCAGCTCGTCGCTGTCGCGCAGGTTGATCGCCACGATCCCGCCCGAACGGTTGGAGTCGAAGTCGGTGAGCTTCGTCTTCTTCACCAGGCCGTTGCGGGTGGCCAGCACCAGATACGGCGCGTCCTCGTAGCTGCGGATCTGGATGACCTGCGCGATGCGCTCCTCCGGCTGGAAGGCCAGCAGGTTGGCCACGTGCTGCCCGCGCGCCGTGCGGGAGGCCTCAGGCAGTTCGTAGGCCTTGGCCCGATACACCCGGCCCTGCGTGGTGAAGAACAGGATCCAGTCGTGCGTCGAGGACACGAAAAAGTGCGCCACGATGTCGTCCTGCTTGAGCCCGGCGCCCTGCACACCCTTGCCGCCGCGCTTCTGGCTGCGGTACAGGTCGGTCTTGGTGCGCTTGGCATAACCCGTTTCGGTGATCGTGACGACGACGTCCTCGCGGGCGATCAGGTCCTCGTCGCTGACTTCTCCGTCGGCCGCCACGATCCGGGTGCGACGGTCGTCGCCGTACTTGTCGACGATCTCCTTGAGTTCGTCGCGCACGATCCCGCGCTGCCGCTCCGGCTTGGCCAGGATGTCTTCCAGGTCGGCGATCTCGGCCTCGATCTTGGCCAGGTCGTCGATGATGCGCTGGCGCTCCAGGGCCGCCAGGCGCCGCAGCTGCATGTCCAGGATCGCCTGGGCCTGGATCTCGTCGATGTCGAGCAGCTCGATCAGGCCGGCGCGGGCGATGTCGACGGTCTCCGACGCGCGGATCAGGGCGATCACCTCGTCGAGCGCGTCCAGCGCCTTGACCAGACCGCGCAGAATGTGGGCGCGTTCGTTGGCCTTGCGCAGCCGGTAGGTGGTGCGGCGGACGATGACGTCGAGTTGGTGCGCGACGTAGTGGCGGATCATCTGGTCGAGCCGCAGGGTGCGCGGCACCCCGTCGACGATCGACAGCATGTTCGCGCCGAAGCTGGTCTGCAGCTGGGTGTGCTTGTAGAGGTTGTTGAGCACCACCTTGGCCACCGCGTCGCGCTTGATCTCGACGACGATGCGCACGCCGACCCGGTCGCTGCCCTGGTCCTCGACGTTGGAGATGCCGGCGAGCCTGCCGTCGCGGACCTGCTCGGCGATCGAGGTGATGAAGTTGTCGTGGTTGACCTGATAGGGCAACTCGGTGATCACCAAAGACGTTCGGCCCCTGGCCTCTTCGACCTCGACCACGCCGCGCATCCGGATGGACCCGCGGCCGGTCTTGTACGCGTCGGAGATGCCCTGGCTGCCGACGATCAATCCGGCGGTGGGGAAGTCGGGTCCCTTGACGCGCTCCATGCACGCGGCCAGCGTCGCTTCCTCGTCGGCCTCGTGGTTCTCCAGGCACCAGAACACCGCCTCGGCGAGCTCGCGCAGGTTGTGCGGCGGGATGTTGGTCGCCATGCCGACCGCGATGCCACCCGAACCGTTGGCCAGCAGGTTGGGGAACCGGCTGGGCAGCACCGTCGGTTCCTGCACCCGGCCGTCATAGTTGGGGATGAAATCGACTGTCTCCTCATCGATTTCGCGCAGCATCTCCATCGCGAGCGGGGTCAGCCGCGCTTCGGTATATCTCATGGCCGCTGGCGGATCGTTGCCCGGCGAACCGAAGTTGCCCTGTCCGTCGACCAGCGGATACCGCAGCGACCACGGCTGCGCCATCCGCACCAGGGTGTCGTAGATCGACGAGTCGCCGTGCGGGTGATAGTTGCCCATCGTCTCGGCAACGGAGCGTGCGGATTTCGCGTGTCCGCGGTCCGGCCGGAACCCGGAATCGAACATCGCGTACAGCACTCGGCGGTGCACCGGCTTGAGGCCGTCGCGCACTTCCGGTAGCGCGCGGCCCACGATCACGCTCATCGCGTAGTCGATGTAGCTGCGCTGCATCTCTTGCTGAATGTCGACGGGTTCGATCCGGTCGCCGGCTTCGCCACCGGGTGGCAGCGTGGTGTCAGTCATGTGATCCTCGGGTTAGTTCGTGCGAAATCGAATCAGACATCAAGGAAGCGGACGTCTTTGGCGTTGCGGGTGATGAAACTCCGGCGCGCGTCGACGTCCTCGCCCATCAGAATGGAGAACAATTCGTCGGCGGCCGCGGCGTCATCGAGGGTGATCTGGCGCAGCACCCGCACGTTTGGGTCCATCGTGGTTTCCCACAACTCCTTGGCGTCCATCTCACCCAGACCCTTGTAGCGCTGAATGCCGTCTTCCTTGTTGATCTTCTTGCCAGCTTTCAGCCCGGCCTCGAGCAGGCCGTCGCGCTCGCGGTCGGAGTAGGCGAATTCGGGATCGCTGCGCTGCCACTTCAACTTGTACAGCGGCGGCTGTGCCAAAAACACGTGGCCGTTCTCGATCAGCGGCCGCATGAAACGGAACAACAACGTCAACAACAGCGTCGAAATGTGTTGGCCGTCAACGTCGGCGTCGGCCATCAACACGATCTTGTGATAACGCAGCTTGGTGATGTCGAACTCGTCGTGGATGCCGGTGCCAAGCGCGGTGATGATCGCCTGAACCTCGGTGTTTTTCAGCACCCGGTCGATGCGCGCCTTCTCGACGTTGATGATCTTGCCGCGCAGCGGAAGGATGGCCTGGAACATCGAGTCCCGGCCGCTCTTGGCCGAGCCGCCCGCCGAATCTCCCTCCACCACATAGAGTTCGGACTTGCGCGGGTCGGTGGAGCGGCAGTCGGCGAGCTTGCCGGGCAGTCCGCCGAGGTCGGTGGCGCTCTTGCGGCGCACCAGTTCCCGCGCTTTACGGGCCGCGATGCGCGCCTGCGCCGACGACACCGCTTTGTTCACAACGGTTTTCGCTTCGGAGGGATTCGCTTCGAACCAGTGCGTCAGTTGTTCGTTGCACACCTTCTGCACGAACGACTTCACCTCGGTGTTGCCCAACTTGGTCTTGGTCTGACCCTCGAACTGCGGTTCGGCGACCTTGACGGAAATGACCGCCGCCAGGCCTTCCCGGATGTCGTCGCCGGTGAGGTTGGCGTCCTTTTCCTTCAGCAGCTTCTTGTCTTTGGCGTATTTGTTCACCACCGACGTCAACGCGCTGCGGAAGCCCTCCTCATGGGTGCCGCCCTCGTGGGTATTGATCGTGTTGGCGAACGTATGCACCGACTCCGAGTAGCCGCCGTTCCACTGCATGGCGATTTCGACCTCATGGCCGGCGCCCTTGCCGTCGAAGTCGATGACGCTCTGCTGGATCGGGCTTTTCGTGCGGTTGATGTGCTTGACGAAGTCGACAAGGCCGCCGGGGTAGTGGAAGGTGCGGTGCTTGACCTTGTGCGGCGCGGTCGATTCCGCCGCCTTCTCTTGCGCCGACTTGGGCGCGTCGGCCGTATCGCTGACCACCTCATCGACGACCTCGTCCTGCTCCACCCGCTCGTCGGTGAGGTTGATCGTCAGACCCTTATTCAGGAACGCCATCTCCTGCAGGCGGCGCGCGACGGTCTCGAAGTCGTACTCGAGGGTTTCGAAGATGTCCGGGTCCGCCCAGAACCTGATGGTGGTTCCCGTTTTCTTGGTGGCCTCGCCCTGTTTGAGGGTGCCGGGCACCGCGCGGTCGTAGTACTGGAACCACTCGTGCCCGTCGCGTTTGATGTTGACTTCCAGCCGGGTGGACAGCGCGTTGACCACCGACACACCGACACCGTGCAGCCCACCGCTGACGGTATAGCCGCTGTTCTCGCCGCCGAACTTGCCGCCGGCGTGCAGCTGGGTCATCACCACGTCGACGGTGGGGGCGCCGGTGGCGTGCATCGCCACCGGAATGCCGCGCCCGTCGTCGGTAACCTCCACGCTGCCGTCATCCAGGAGCCGCACATCGACCTTGGTGGCGTAACCGGCCATCGCCTCGTCCACGGAGTTGTCGACCACCTCCCAGATGAGGTGGTGCAGACCCCGCTCACCGGTGGACCCGATGTACATGCCGGGGCGTTTGCGGACGGCCTCGAGCCCTTCGAGCACGGTGATCGCTGACGCGCCGTATTCGTCTTGTGCCTTCTTCTTCTGGGCAGCCACGGTCGGAATGCTCTCCTTGGGGTTTCATGCGGGCGGTCCGGTCACCGCAGCAGACGCATGCCACCACTCTACCGTGATCGGGCCCTGGCACCCATTCTCTGGGCGCGTTTCTACCCAGCTAACTGCGCCGTGCGCACGTTTTCTTTATTCGCGCCGCGTCCCGACGTCCCTGATAGGGGTCTCTTTCGTTCTGGCGGATCTGAGGCGCCTGTGGATAAACGCCCGACTGGGGGCCGGTTTCGTCTCGCAACGCCTCAGCCGTACGTGTCCCGCGGCCCCCGCCCGGCGATGTGGCGGGGCCCCTTACGCCACGAGGGCGCCGTGGGTCCGCTGATTTTCAGCGACGTCACCACACCGTTGCCAACCGCCGCGGCGATCTTGGCCAAAAGTTGCGCCTGGATCATCCGCAGCTGGGTGGCCCACGCCGTCGATTCCGCCGTCACGCTGAGCACACCCTCGTTGAGCGCGGTCGGCGTGGCATGGTCGGCGATCTGCTGTCCCACCACCGACGACCAGTGTCCCAGCACCGTGCCTTCGGCGACGTGCGCCGACCAGCCGCGTTTTTTCGCGAGGTCGCGCGCCAGCCGGCCCAGCGGCTGCGGATCGCGAACGTCCGGACCCGGACCCGACCAGCTGCGTCGCTGTCCCGCCACCCGGCGCGGCGCCGACGGCATCGCCCTCCCGCGCCCGGCGTCCTTTCCCTGCGCCCGGGCCGCCGCCCGAGCCTCCTCGAGGGTGCGGCGCACCAGGTCGATCCCGGTCAGCCCGCCCAGTCTGTCGACCTCGTTCTTGTCGTCCGCGTCGGTCGCGTCGGTCATGCCCGCACCGCCGAGACCCGGCCCGCGTCATCGTCGCGCAGATCGATATGCACCCGCCTAGCATCCCAGTCCGCCGGAATGTCTTCCAGCACCGCCGCGGTGACCAAAACCTGCTCGGCTGACTCGGCCACCGCCGCCAAGGCCCGGCGACGGGTGGCATCGAGTTCGGCGAACACGTCATCGAGCAACAGCACCGGCTCGCCGCCGTCCGCGCGCAGCAACTCGTACGCCGCCAACCGCAGCGCGACGGCGAACGACCACGATTCACCGTGACTGGCAAAGCCTTTGGCGGGTTGGTCGCCGAGCCTCAGCTCCAAGTCGTCGCGGTGCGGGCCGACCAGGCACATTCCGCGCTCCAATTCCGCGTCACGCCGCGCGGACAAGGCGGCCAGCAACGCAGCCTCCAGGAATTCGCGGTCGCTGCCCTCGAAGTCCGCCGGGCCGCGGGCGTCGAGGCTCGGCCGATAGGCAACCGACGCGGGGCGCGATCCCGGTGCCAGCAACTGGTAGGCCTTTTCCACCTCCGGTGCCAGCTCATTGACCAAATCGATACGGGCGGACATCAATTGGGCGCCATGCTCGGCGAGCCGACTGTCCCACACGTCCAGGGTGTCCAAGGCGCTGCGGTCGCCCCGATACCGGGCACCGGAAAGCGATTTCAACAGTGCGGTGCGTTGCCGCAAGACCTTGTCGTAATCGGCGCGTATGCCGGCAACCGCCGGCCGGCGGACCGTGGCCAAATCGTCAAGGTAGCGCCGCCGATCCGCCGGGTCGCCCCGCACCAACGCCAAGTCTTCGGGCGCGAAGAGCACCGCGTGCAACACGCCGACAACCTCGCGCGTGCTACGAACCGGCGAGCGATTCAGCCGCGCCTTGTTGGCTCGGCCCGCGGCGATCTCCAGATCGATCGCGCATTCCCGGCCGTCGTTCACGACGATCGTCGAAACCACCGCGCGGTCCGCGCCCGCCCGGATCAACGGCGCATCAGTTCCGACCCGGTGTGAACCCAATGTTGTCGAATACCACAGGGCCTCAACCAAATTCGTTTTCCCAAAGCCGTTGGGGCCGACGAACACCGTCCGGCCCGGCTGCAATTCGAGGTCGGCGTGAGCCCAGGACCGGAAATCGCGCAGTCCCAAATGCCGGACGTACACCTACCCGGGCAACCGGACTGGCATCAGCAGGTACACGTAATCCGTCGGCGATGCGGGGAAGGGCCCGGTGCCGGTGGGGGAGCTGTCGCCGCCCGATGCGGGGCGCAGCAGCGCGGGCTTGCCGGGCGTCGTGAAACCGAACGACACCCGTTCCGAATGGACTGATGCGAGCCCGTCGGTCAAATACGTCGGGTTGAACGCGATCGTCAACGGTTCGCCGACGAAATCGACCTGGAGATCTTCTTCGGCGCGGCCCACGTCGTCGGCGCCGGCCGAAAGCCGGAGCGACCCGTCGGAGAATTCCATTCGCACCTGGGCGCCGCGGTCGGCCACCAACGCAACCAGCTTGATGGCCTCGGTCAACTCGGCCACGTCGATGGTGGCAACCGCGGTGTGCTCGGCCGGCAGCAGCTGACGAAACTTCGGGAACTCCGCATCGAGGAGCCGGGTGGTGCTTTGCTTGCCGTTGCCGCTGATCCCGAGCAACCCGTCTTTTCCGACTCCGGCGCCCGCGCCCAACGACAACTGAACCTCGGACCCGTCGGCGCCGGCCTTGGCCGCCTCGGACAACGTCTTCGCCGGTACCAGCACCGCGGCCTCGATGTCGGGCGACAAAGCCGTCCACGTCAGCTCGCGAACCGCAAGACGGAACCGGTCCGTCGCGGCCAAAACCACCTTGTCCCCGGAAATCTCGACGCGGATCCCCGTCAGCATGGGCAGCGTGTCATCCCGGCCGGCGGCGATGGCGACCTGACCGATCGCCTCCGCGAACAGGTCAGCCGGCAGGGTGCCGGTACCTTCCGGCAACGTGGGCAGCGTGGGGTAGTCCTCGACCGGCATCGTCGGGAGTGAAAACCGTGCGCTTCCGCACGTCAACGCGACCCGATTGCCGTCCACATAAAAGTCGACGGGCTTGTTCGGCAACGCCCGGGTGATGTCGGACAACAACCTCCCGGATACCAAAACGCTTCCAGGAGAAGCGATTTCGGCCGCAACCTGGGCTTCGGCGGACACCTCGTAGTCGAACCCGGAGATCGTCAGGCCGTCGTCCGAGCCAGAGAGCAGGACGCCGGACAGCACCGGCACCGCCGGGCGGGTCGGCAGGTTCTTCGCCACCCACGACACCGCATCGGCGAATGACTCTCGCACCAGACGGAACTTCAAGTCCGTGAGCCCAGCTGTTGTCGTCGCCGCGTCCATAGCGTCCCTTTACCTGCCGAGTGTCCAAAAACCTGCAAAAACCACAGTGGCTAGCCGCCCGTCCGCTAGCAGTCGAACCACAACCGTAGATCTTCTGCCGCCATCTTGAAAGCTAACCGCAGACGCCGACAAGCCGCGGGAACGCGGGCCTCGGCGCGGCGCGGTCGACGGGTGTCCCCAACGCCGTTCTTCAAAGAAGAAACATCGGAAAGATCTAAGTAACAGTATTAAGGGCTGTGGATTCTGGGGACAGCGTGGCTTTGGTGCAGCTAGGGGAGCAACGGGGTTGTGAATGAAGCGGTTGACAACGTAGCCGCGCTTGTTGGGCGGATGGGGATGGAAGACGGATGTGCACGGCGATCCCATTGCTGCACCGATCTTTGACGGGCTTGTGCACAGCGCTGCCCACAACACCCTGGAGTGACAGCTGTGACAGGGGAGCGAGAAGTTTTTTGAAAAAAACTTCGGCCGGGCGGTCTCGAGGCGCCGGGATCAGCGCTTGGACCGCTGCCGGATGCGGGTGGTGAGCTCCTTGACGTGATCGAAGACCTCACGTCGCTCGGCCATCTCGGACAAGATCTTTCGCTGCGCGTACATGACCGTGGTGTGATCACGACCGAATGCCTGACCGATCTTGGGCAGCGACAGGTCGGTCAACTCACGGCACAGGTACATCGCTATTTGTCGTGACTGTGCCAGCGCCCGAGTCTTGCCAGGGCCGCGGAGCTCCTCGACGGTGGTGTCGAAGTACTCGGCGGTGGCGGCCATGATGGTGGCCGCGCTGATTTGCATGGTGCTCGCGTCGGCGATGAGGTCACGAAGCACGATCTCGGCGAGCGCCTTGTCGATCGGCGTCTTGTTCAACGAGGCGAATGCCGTCACCCGGATGAGAGCCCCTTCGAGCTCGCGGATGTTGCGTTCGATGCTGCTCGCGATCAGCTCGAGCACGTCGTCGGGCACCGCCAGCCGCTCCATCTGTGCCTTCTTGCGCAGAATGGCGATGCGGGTCTCCAGCTCGGGGGGCTGCACGTCGGTGATCAGTCCCCACTCGAACCGGGTCCGCAGGCGGTCTTCCAGCGTGGCGAGTTGTTTGGGTGGCCGGTCGGACGAGATGACGATCTGCTTGTTGGCGTTGTGCAGCGTGTTGAAGGTGTGGAAGAACTCTTCCTGGATACCTTCTTTGCCCTCGATGAACTGGATGTCGTCGACCAGTAGCACGTCGACGTCGCGGTAGCTGCGTTTGAACGCGACCTTGCGATCGTCGCGCAGCGAGTTGATGAAGTCGTTGGTGAATTCTTCGGTCGAGACGTACTTCACGCGCATGCCGGGAAACAACCGTTGGGCGTAATTGCCGGCGGCGTGCAACAGGTGGGTTTTGCCCAGGCCGGACTCGCCCCAGATGAAGAGCGGGTTGTAGGCGCGGGCGGGGGCTTCGGCGATGGCGAGGGCCGCGGCGTGTGCGAAGCGGTTGGACGCCCCGATGACGAAGGTGTCGAAGGTGTAGCGCCGGTTCAGGCTGGTGCCGCCGGCGACGGCCGGGTCGGCCGCGTGCGGGCGTTCGGTGAAGTAGTTGGGCCAGCTCTGTTCGGCGCCGGCCGGAACGTCACCGTTCTCGTCCGTCTCGTCGGTGTCGATCGCGGTGTCCAGGTCGGCATCGTCGGCCTGGTCGAGGGCGGAAGTTTCCGAGACGGGTGGAAAGGCGTCGCCGTTGGTGAACGCGCTCGCGTCGGTGTCCTCGAGGGGTGGGGCGATGCGGACGCCGAGTTGGATCTGCTGTCCGAGCCGGCGGCTGAGCGCGTCGGTGATCGGGGCGCGGAGGTGGCGTTCGATCTCGTTTTGCACGAAGCTGCTCGGCACCGACAACAGAGCAAACCCCTCGACGATCGTCAGCGGCCGGACGAGATTCAGCCACGCCCTTTGCTGGGGGGTCAGTGGGGTGGCTAGTGCCGTGCGGTTGGCGGCCAGGCCGTCCGAGGCGGACTCGCCGTTGAGCTCGGAGACGACCGCATTCCAAACTGTTGTGAATCCTGAACCGGGGTCATCGGTCAACGACGTAATCTCCCTGGCTCTCGCAGATCCCGGGTCGAGGGGCAACCACGCTTAACGACGAAGCAGCTGTCCACATAGTTATCCACAGGTGTGGACAGGATAATCGTAGACGAACCGCACCCTACCGGCGACGGCCCGCGATCTCCGTGCTGATGGCAACCCCGGCCGGTCGCCTAGACAGCTACTCGATCCGCCATCCTCGCTTTGTCGTCGAGCGCCGTTCCACTCTGAAACGGCATTGCCCGAAGTTAACAGTTTTCCGTTCGGCTGCCAACAGTTGTGTTGCATTCCAATCGGCTTCTCTAGGGTGTCCTGGGGCCTGCTTGTCGCCCAAACTTCTATGGTGCCGCAGCGAGGGCGCCGAGAACTTCGGTTTTCGCGGATGTGTGAGTTTGGTGCGTTGCGGCAGACCAAGTTTGACCCAGCGAAGGCACGTCAGTACCCTCAAACAGTCGCCCGAAAGTCGGCGATACGGCTGCGACCCAGATGAAGACCGGGGACCGCGCCGGCCAGTAGCAAGACCCACCTCCGATCGACCCGCGGACGAATTGCGCGAGCGGCCGGAAGTTTCGAATTACGAGGAGAACGCCGTGGCCAAGGGCAAGCGGACCTTCCAGCCGAATAACCGGCGCCGAGCTCGCGTGCACGGCTTTCGGTTGCGGATGCGCACCCGCGCCGGGCGGGCGATTGTCTCCGGCCGGCGGCGCAAGGGCCGCCGCGCGTTAACTGCCTGATCGCAACGCCAGGTCTTTGGCGGTGCTTTCCGCACGCAACCGCATGAGGCGGTCAACGGAGTTTGACGCCGCGGTGAAGTACGGGATGCGCTCGGCGCAGCCCGACGTCGTCGTGCATGTCCGGCGGGCTCCCGAGAACGGCACCGGTCCCCGCGTGGGCTTGATCATCGGCAAACCGGTCGGATCGGCCGTCGAGCGTCATCGGGTTGCGCGGCGGCTGCGGCACGCCGCCCGGACCATGGTGGGCGACCTTCACCAATCCGATCACGTGGTGATCCGGGCGCTGCCGAGCAGCCGGCTGGCGTCGTCGGCGCGGCTGGAGCAGCAACTGCGCCGCTGCCTGCGACGTGCGTTCGAGTCGGCGGGAACCGACCGATGACGGCTCCGGCGAGGGCGCGTGCCGTGATCGGGGGAGCGGGGCGGGCCAGCGCGCGCGGGTTGATTTTCTTGATCCAGCTGTACCGGCACATGGTGTCGCCGCTCCGTCCGGCGACGTGCCGCTTCGTACCGACCTGTAGTCAGTACGCCGTCGACGCCCTCACCGAATACGGGTTGATTCGGGGGAGCTGGTTGTCCGCGACCCGGCTGGCCCGATGCGGACCGTGGCATCGGGGAGGATGGGATCCGATACCGGATCGACACGAATGCCGGGCGAGCTTCGAAGGCGCCGGCCCCAGACAAGCGGGGCGCCCCGCGCCGCAGCAACGGGAGAGTGAGTCTTTTGTCGTTTGATTGGTTCAGCCTCGACGTCTTCTACTACCCGGTGTCGTGGATCATGTGGGCTTGGTACAAGTTGTTCGCGGCCGCGCTGGGACCGTCGAACTTCTTCGCCTGGGCACTGTCGGTGATGTTCCTTGTTTTCACCCTGCGGGCGATCCTGTACAAGCCGTTCGTGCGCCAGATCCGCACCACCCGGCAGATGCAGGAGCTGCAGCCGCAGATCAAGGCGCTGCAAAAGAAGTACGGCAAGGACCGCCAGCGCATGGCGCTCGAGATGCAGAAGCTGCAACGCGAGCACGGCTTCAATCCGATCCTGGGCTGTCTGCCGATGCTCGCTCAGATCCCGGTGTTCCTCGGGCTGTATCACGTGCTGCGGTCCTTCAACCGGACGACCGGCGGCTTCGGCCAACCGCACATGTCGGTGGCCCAAAACCGGGCGACCGGCAACTACGTCTTCACCCCGGCCGACGTCGGGCACTTCCTCGACGCGAACCTGTTCGGCGCCCCGATCGGCGCTTTCATGACCCAGCACGCCGGGTTGGACGCCTTCACGCACTTCAGCCGACCCGCGGTGATCGCCGTCGGTGCGCCCGTGATGATCCTGGCCGGCGTCGCGACCTACTTCAACAGCCGGGCGTCGGTGGCCCGGCAAAGCGCGGAGGCGGCGGCCAATCCGCAGACCGCGATGATGAACAAGCTTGCGCTATATGTGTTTCCGCTCGGCGTCGTGGTCGGCGGCCCGTTCCTTCCGCTGGCGATCATCCTGTACTGGTTCTCCAACAACATCTGGACGTTCGGCCAGCAGCACTACGTGTTCGGGATGATCGAGAAAGAGGAAGAGGCCAAGCGGCAGGAGGCCGTTCAGCGGCGAGCCGCGAACGCGCCCGCACCGGGGGCCAAGCCGAAGCGCAATCCGAAGACGACGTCGGCGAGCGGCAATGGTTCGTCGTCGGGGGTCGACGACGGGAGCGACGGTTTGGACTCGGATTCCGATCAATCGGATAACGGCGCCGCCGGGGCTAAAGCGGCAACGGCGCAACCGGACAAACCGAACACGGCGGGCCGCACCGACGGTCCGACCAACCGCACCCCGCGGCCCGGGGCGCGGCCGAAGAAACGGAAGCGCTGACGAGGCGCCACAGCTTTTAGGGGGTCCCCGGGCGAGTGACCCGACTGCAGAGGGACCCGTGATGAGGGAGAGGGAACGACATGACAGACGCCGACACCACCGAGCGCGATGTGGACACGGAACTCGATGCGCAGGAGACGTCCGCCGACGAGGCGGCGGAGGATCGCGGATCCGACCACGGCGACGACCAGGAGGAGCGGTTGGTCGCCGAGGGCGAGATCGCCGGCGACTATCTCGAAGAGCTGTTGGACCTGTTGGACTTCGACGGTGACATCGACCTGGACGTCGAGGGCGACCGCGCAGTTGTGAGCATCGACGGCAGCGACGACCTGAACAAGTTGGTCGGCCGCGGCGGCGAGGTTCTCGACGCCCTGCAGGAACTCACCCGGCTGGCGGTGCACCAGAAGACCGGTGTGCGTAGCCGGCTGATGCTTGACGTCGCGAGCTGGCGGCGGCGGCGCCGCGAGGAGTTGGCCGCGCTGGGCGACAAGGTGGCGCGGCGCGTGCTGAACACCGGCGAACACGAGGAGCTTTCCCCGATGACGCCGTTCGAGCGCAAGATCGTCCACGACGCCGTGGCGGCGGTGCCTGGGGTGCACAGCGAGAGCGAGGGCCAGGAGCCGTCGCGCCGGGTCGTTGTCCTGCTCGACTGACGAGTCACAGCCGTGTAATTCACGGATGCTCCCGGCGGGCCGCAGAGGATCGAGGATGTTTCACGTGAAACAAGACCGCGAGACGTTTCACGTGAAACATGCCCGCGACGCCACGGGCGCCGAGGCCGCCGGGTCAATGAGCGATGCCGCGGCCGCCGTCTTCGGGAACCGGATGGATCTGGCGCAGCGCTACGCCGAGCTGCTCGCCGGCCCGGCCGTGGAGCGCGGCCTCTTGGGACCCCGGGAGGTCGGCCGGCTCTGGGACCGCCACCTATTAAATAGTGCGGCGATCGGAGAGCTTCTCGATCCGGGCGAACGAGTCATCGACATCGGCAGCGGGGCCGGCCTGCCGGGGATACCGCTGGCGATCGCACGGCCGGATCTCGAGGTCGTCCTGCTCGAGCCGATGCTGCGCCGCAGCGAGTTTCTCATCGAGGCCGTTGCCGAACTAGGGTTGGCGGTCGAGGTGGTGCGTGGCCGTGCGGAGGACCCTTGGGTGCGCGAACGATTCGGCGCCCGGGACGCCGCGGTGTCGCGGGCGGTTGCGGCGCTGGACAAGTTGGCGAAGTGGAGCATGCCGTTGCTACGGCAGGACGGGCGGATGGTCGCGATCAAAGGGGAGCGCGCTCCCGAGGAAGTGGAAGCGCACCGGCGTGTGATGGCCGGATCGGGTGCCGTTGATGTCAGGGTGGTGACATGTGGCGTGAACTACTTGTGTCCGCCCGCAACCGTGGTCTTAGCGCGACGAGGAAGGCCTTCGCGCCAGAAGCCGGCACGGTCGACAGACAGGGGGGCACGGTGAGTTCTCCACCCGATTGGTCCGGCGGACCCCCGCCGTCACCGCCCGTCGCGCAGGCGCAGCCCGAGGCGCCGGCCACAGCGGCGGACGCCGCACCCGCCGATGTTTCACGTGAAACATCGACCGAATACGACACTCCCATCGGCGCCGCGGCCGAGCGCGCCATGCGGGTGCTCCACACGACCTACGCGCCGCTGCGCCGCCCGACCCATCGACGGGTGTTCACCGTCGCCAATCAAAAGGGCGGTGTCGGCAAGACGACCACCGCCGTCAACCTAGCCGCCGCCCTGGCCGTGCAAGGCCTGAAGACCCTCGTCATCGATCTCGACCCTCAGGGCAACGCGAGCACCGCGCTGGGCATCCACGACCGGCAGGCGGGCACCCCGTCCTCGTACGAGGTGCTCATCGGCGAGGTCTCATTGCGCGACGCGTTACGGCCGAGCCCGCACAGCCCGCGGCTGTTCTGTGTGCCGGCGACGATCGACCTGGCCGGCGCCGAGATCGAATTGGTGAGCATGGTCGCGCGCGAGAACCGGCTCCGGACCGCGTTGGCCGAACTCGACCAGTTCGACTTCGACTACGTCTTCATCGACTGCCCGCCCTCGCTCGGCCTGCTGACGATCAATGCGCTCGTGGCGGCACCCGAGGTGATGATCCCGATCCAGTGCGAGTACTACGCGCTGGAGGGCGTGTCACAGCTGATGCGCAACATCGAGATGGTCAAGGCCCACCTCAATCCCCGGCTCGAAGTGACCACCGTGATCCTCACGATGTACGACGGGCGGACCAAGCTGGCCGACCAGGTGGCCGACGAGGTCCGCCGGTTCTTCGGAGACAAGGTGTTGCGCACCGTGATTCCGCGCAGCGTCAAGGTTTCCGAGGCGCCCGGCTACAGCATGACGATCATCGACTACGACCCCGGTTCGCGCGGGGCGATGAGCTACCTCGACGCGAGCCGCGAACTCGCCGAGCGCGACTGACCACCATCCGTGAAGGGACGACCATGACGCAGCCGTTACGCAAGAAGGGCGGCCTCGGCCGGGGCCTGGCTTCGCTGATCCCCACCGGCCCGGCGGAGGGCGACTCGGGGCCGGCGACGCTGGGTCCCCGGATGGGGGATGCGGCGGCCGACGTGCTGATCGGCGGGCCGGCGCAGGACGCCGCCTCGGTGGGCGCGGTCTATCGCGAGATCGCCCCGGGCGACATCGAGCGCAACCCGCGCCAGCCCCGGCAGGTGTTCGACGAGGAGGCACTGTCGGAGCTGGTCCACTCCATCCGCGAGTTCGGGCTCCTGCAGCCCATCGTGGTCCGCGCGGTGACCGGGGCGCCGGGCGGCGCGCGGTACCAGATCGTGATGGGGGAGCGGCGCTGGCGCGCCGCGCAGGAGGCGGGGCTGGCCACCATCCCCGCGATCGTCCGCGAGACCGGCGACGACAACCTGCTGCGCGACGCCCTGCTGGAGAACATCCACCGGGTACAGCTGAACCCCTTGGAGGAGGCGGCTGCATACCAGCAGCTGCTCGACGAGTTCGACGTCACCCACGACGAACTGGCCTCGCGCATCGGCCGGTCGCGGCCGCTGATCACCAACATGATCCGATTGCTGAAGCTCCCGATCGCGGTGCAGCGGCGGGTCGCCGCGGGGGTCCTGTCCGCGGGCCACGCCCGCGCGCTGCTGGCCCTCGAGGCCGGCCCGGAGGCCCAGGAGGAGCTCGCCAGTCGGATCGTCGCCGAGGGCCTGTCGGTTCGGGCAACCGAGGAAGCGGTCACCCTGGCCAACCGCGGCGACGCCGCCGCCCCGGCACCGCAGCGCCGCAAGCCGATTCAGATGCCCGGCCTGCAGGACGTTGCTGAGCGGCTGTCCAACACCTTCGACACCCGGGTGACGGTCAGCCTCGGCAAACGCAAGGGGCGGATCGTCGTCGAGTTCGGCTCGGTCGAGGACCTCCAGCGGATCGTGGACGTGATGACCCCTCCCAAGGCATGACCGTCCACACGGTGTAATTACGTCACTGTGACACTGGGCCGCTCCCGAGCCCGAAATCGCCGGCCTCGCGTGCCCCAATTCTGCGGAGTTGCTATGTGCCTCAAGGTGTTTCGTCCGTTACCGGGCCGGCGGCCCGATGCCGAGGCCGTCATTCCGGGCCGGCGCAAGTGGCGGGGCAAACACTGGTCCGACGAGGTCAAACTCTCCTATCCTGGAGAGGTTGCCGGTGGCCCACAATTGCGTGGCTCCAAGACCGCACGGAAGCCAGGAGGCTAGTGTCCGCTCGAATCACGCCCCTTCGGCTCGAGGCTTTCGAGCAGCTTCCCAAGCATGCGCGCCGCTGCGTGTTCTGGGAGGTCGACCCCGCGACCCTCGGTAACCAGGACCACCTCGCCGACCCCGAATTCGAAAAGGAAGCGTGGTTGTCGATGGTGATGCTGGAGTGGGGTTCGTGCGGGCAGGTCGCCACCGCGATTCCCGACGACGAGCGCAGCCACGCCGAGCCGCCGTGCCTGGGATACGTCCTCTACGCCCCGCCCCGCGCGGTGCCGCGGGCGCAACGGTTTCCCACCGCGCCGGTGTCCGCCGACGCGGTGCTGCTGACATCGATGAACATCGAGCCCGGGCAAGCCGCCGACGATCTGCCGCACGGGCTCATCGCCCGGGTCGTCGACGAGATGGTCAGACGCGGGGTCCGCGCGCTGGAAGCCTTCGGTCGCACGCCGGCCGCGTCCGAGCTGCAGGACCCGCAGATGGTGGACCCCGATGTCCGGCCGGTGCTGGAGGCGCTCGGCGACTGCTCGGTGGAGCACTGCATCATCGACGCGGAGTTCTTGAAGGACGTGGGATTCGTCGTGGTGGCGCCGCACCGGTATTTCCCGCGGCTGCGGCTGGAGCTGGACAAGGGGCTCGGCTGGAAGGCCGAAGTCGAGGCGGCGCTGGAACGCCTGCTGGCCAACGCCCAACTGGAAGAACCCGTGGGGGCGGGTTCTTCTGCTGCGGGAAATACGTTGCAGATCAACGAGAGCGGTTAGGAACCGCCCAGCCTCGATGCCCGTTCCACCGACAATTCGTGGGCCAGCAGTTCGGCGAAGGTGAAGGTGCCGGTGGGGCGGTCATTCTTGCCGAGCAGATACAGCCGCTTCACCGCGGCGAGAATGCCCTCGGCGATGGCGTCGCGGGTCTGCGCGGAGATCAACATTTCGCGGTCGCGCGGGTTGGTGATGTAGCCGACGTCGACCTGAACGGTGGGCATCCGGGTCAGCCGCAGCAGATCCCACGTCCGGCCGTGTGTGCGGCAATCCCGTAAACCGGTGCGGGCCACCACTTCTCGCTGAATGAAGTCGGCGAGATTGCGTCCGATCGTGGAGACCGAACCGTGCGAATTGCCGAAGTGAAAGGAGGCGACGCCGTTGGCCGACGGGCTGGTCTGCGATTCGCAGCGCAGGCTGATCATGAGGTCGGCACCGACGTTGTTGGCGGTAGCGGCGCGCTCGGCGTCCGACGGGCTGCGGTTGGTCGGCCGCGACAGAAAGGTCTCCATGCCGATCGCGGTCATCCGGCCCTCGAGCCGACTGGCCAAGTCCCACAGCACATCTGCCTCACTGACAGGTCCGGCCGGTCCCTGCATAAGGGCGCCGTGGTCCGTGCCGCCACGGCCCGGATCGATGATGATGCGTTTG
The DNA here is from genome assembly GCF_059812165.1 of Mycobacterium sp. NGS69. NCBI lineage: Bacteria > Bacillati > Actinomycetota > Actinomycetes > Mycobacteriales > Mycobacteriaceae > Mycobacterium > Mycobacterium sp. NGS69. The sequence goes on along the minus strand of NZ_JCALCD010000001.1, from coordinate 828,002 downwards.
CCCGACAGCTTGGGTCCGGAGCGGCGGACCAGTTCTTCCTCGCGGATGGCGTGCGGGGAGCCGCCGCTGACCCGTGAGCTGAGAAAGTACAAGGAGCGCAAGGTTTCCGGGCCGCAGATGCCGTCGGCGGCGAGTCCGTATTCGCGCTGATAGGACATCAAAGCGTTGTGGGTCTGCAGGCCGAAGTGCCCGTCGACCAGGCCGGTGTAGAAACCGAGGTCCTGGAGCCGCGCCTGCAGGGTCGCGACGTCGTCCCCGTAAAGCGGTGCACCGAATTGGTGGTACAGCGTGCGCGCGCCCAGCCGGTACGAGGCCTCCTTCAGCGCGCGGTAGGTGGCTTCGCCGACGATGCCGTCCACCAGGAGTCCGCGATTCTGCTGGAAGGCGCGTACCGCCTGATCAAGCTGGGCATCGAAGACCTCCACGGCGACGTGCCGGCCGGTGGTCAGGTCTTCCTCGGGATTGTCCAGCAGCCCTAGCGCAGCCAGCGCCGCCCGGATTTCGGTCACGGCAGCGCTGCGGTCACCACAGCGCAGCGCGTCGCCGTATTCACGGCGCGGACTCGACATACCAAAGGCCCTCCGGGACAAATTGACAGGCTGAATGCGGGCAACGGCTAAGCGCTATTGTCGCAGATGCTTCTCAATTTTCGGAAAACCCCAGGCTAAGCGCCGGGCGTGGTGCGACGAACTGGTTGGCCGTCAGGCGAGGTTGGGAACCGCCTCGGAAAGCTCGCGCAGCAACGCCGCCTTGCCCTTGGCGCCGACGATCCGCTTCACCGGTTGGCCGTCCTTGAACAGGATCATGGTGGGGATCGAAACCACCTGAAAGTCCCGGGCCGTCTCCGGGTTGGCGTCCACGTCGAGCTTGGCGACGGTGAGCTGGTCGCCGCGCTCGCTCGCGATCTCCTCCAGAACCGGAGCGACCATCTTGCACGGCCCGCACCACGTGGCCCAAAAGTCCACCAGCACAGGCTTATTGCTCGACAATACCTCCGAGGAGAAGGATGCGTCGGAGACTTCTATTGTGGCGCCGGCCTTTTCGGCATCGGTCATCGTTGTGCTCCAATCAGTGTGTCGGTACCCTCAGCGTTTCCGGTGGCAGACTCGTCTTCTTGCTCGGCCAGCCAACGCTCGGCGTCGATGGCCGCGGCGCAGCCGCTGCCCGCGGCGGTGATCGCCTGCCGGTAGGTGCGGTCCACCAGGTCGCCGGCCGCGAACACGCCCTCCAGCGAGGTGCTGGTGGTGCGCCCTTGCACAAGGACGTAGCCGTCGGGATCGACGTCGACGAGATCGCGGACCAGCCCCGAGCGCGGCTCGTGGCCGATCGCCACGAAAACGCCGGTGACCGCGAGGGTGGATTCTTCGCCAGTTACGGTGTCGCGCAACCGCAGTCCGGTCACCGTGGTGTCGCCCTCGACCGCGGACACGGCGGCGTTGGTGATGAACTTGATCTTGTCGTTGTTGCGGGCGCGGTCGAGCATGATCTTGGACGCCCGGAATTCCTCGCGCCGGTGCACCAGCGTGACGCTGCTGGCGAAGCGGGTCAGGAAGATGGCTTCTTCCATCGCCGAGTCGCCGCCGCCGATCACGGCGATGTCTTGGTCGCGGAAGAAGAAGCCATCACAGGTGGCGCAGGAGCTCACCCCGCGTCCCAGCAACTCCTGCTCGCCGGGCACCTGCAGGTAGCGAGCGGCCGCGCCCATGGCCAAGATGACGGCGCGGGCCCGGTGGGTTTCCCCGTCGGCGGTGACGACCGACTTGACGGGCCCGTCCAGCGATACCGATTCGATGTCTTCCATCCGCAGGTCCGCGCCGAACCGCAGCGCCTGCTCACGCATCTCGTCCATCAACTCCGGGCCGGTGATTCCGTTGCGGAAGCCCGGGTAGTTCTCCACCTCGGTGGTCGTCATCAACGCGCCACCGAACGCGGTGCCTTCGAAAACCAGGGGGGCCAGCTGCGCGCGGGCGGTGTAGAGCGCGGCGGTGTACCCGGCGGGACCCGAGCCGATGACGATGACGTCGTGGACGGTGTCGTGCGTGGTGGTGTCGGCAGTCATTCGGGCCTTTCAGGTGCGGAAGCTACGTCTACGAACGCCAGCGTAGGCGCGGGTGTTCCCGGGTTGTTCGGCACCACATTAAGTGTGACGGCGACGACCCGCTTCGCCCGGCTACGCCGCGCTTGTGATCGCCGCTAAGGGCGGGGGACCTGCGTGTTGGCCAGCAACCCGGTATCGGCGGCACTGCAATTCAGCGCCACCGCGAAGACAGCCAGGTTGTCGGGCGTGTCGCCGGGCAATACCAGCAGCACGCCGGGGCGGGCGTTGATGTCGACCGGTCGCGCGCCCAGCACTTGCGTGGACGCCGGGTAGCCGAGGCCGCTGAGGCAGGACGCGCGCCGGGCGGGGTCGCCGAGCGGGCCGTAGTTCGGGCCGCGGTGGAGCAGGCCGAGGATTTCGGCCTGTGACAGTGGGATCGTCATCGGCGGCGTCGACACCGTGATGTGTTGGGCGGTGGCCGGGGTGCTCGGGGCGGGCTCCGGCGCACGGATCAGCGCTACCGTGCCGACCCCGACCGCCGCCAGCACCGCGCCCACGCCGGCCACGCCGGCGACCATCTTGGCCGGCCCCAGGTGCGGCCGCGCCCAATGTGCAGCGGCGGTTTGATCGGCCGAGCGCAACGCCGCCGAGATCCGGGCGGTGACCTCGGGGGGCACGTCCGGCGCGGACGCGGGATCGGCACCCAACGCCGCGACGTCGCGGCGCACCTGGTTGAGGGCCCGCAGGACGTTCTCCGCTTCCGGGTCGTCGCGGACCCGTTTGCGCAGGCGGGCCGCGGAATCGTCGTCGAGCAGACCGGCCTGCAGGTCGGCCAGGAGGTCGACCGTCAGGGGCGGCTCGGCGGCTTCGTCGTCGGTTTCACCCATCCGCCCCAGTGTCCGTCATGCGCAGCCAGCCTGACCGGCGGGGCGCTCGGGAGTGGCGCGGACGTTGAGGTAGCCGAGCAGTTCGGCGAGGCGGACCCGGGCGCGGGAGCACCGGCTCTTGACGGTGCCCTCGGCGACGCCCAGCAGCGCGGCGGTGTCGGCGACCGAGTAGCCCGCCATGTCGACGGCCACCACCGCGGCCCGCTGCTCGACGGGAAGGCGCATCAGGGCCCGCTGCACCACGATGGCCGTCTCCACCTGTGCGGTGCGATCGGCGACGGGATAGACGTCCTCGAGCGGGGCTGTCGGGTGGGCCTTGGTGCGGCGCAGCCGGTCCAGGCACGCGTTGACCACGATGCGGTGCAGCCAGCTGCCGACCGCGGCGTCGTGGCGGAACGATCCCGCGCCGCGGTGCGCCGAGAGCATCGCGTCCTGCAGCGCGTCCTCGGCGTCCTCGCGGGTGCGGGTGGTCAGCCGGGCCAGCCGGTGCAGCTGGCGTTGGTGACGGTGGAACAACTCGTCGAAGGCGTAGCGGTCGCCGGCGACATGGGCTGCCAGCAGTTCGGCGTCACTGCGTTCGCCCTGGCTGTTCCCCCCGAGACCCACGGCCGGACACTAACCAATCGGTGGTCGCGCGGCACTTCACCAACGCGGGGGGCTGTGAGCGTGCTCAGGATGCGGCCTGAACCGTCACTTCCGAGAAGCTGGCCTGGCTCTTGCCGTTGGTGGTTCCCAGCGTGGAGATCCACACCAGCACGTTCGACGTCGCCGAGCCGCCCCGGACGGGGATTACGTTGTGCCCGGGCTTGAGCGTGAACGCCGGAGCCAGCACGGTGGTGTCCTCGAGGCGGGACGGCGCCGCCGTCGACGCCGAGCGAATCTCCACCTTGGTGCCGCTGCTCGGCGTGTCGATGGTGACCTGACCGATCACGGTGGGGTTGGGCAGCTGCAACATCAGGCCTTCGCCCTGCTTGAACGAGGGGAACGGGACGGCGTCGGTGTAGACCTCGGTGGACCAGGCGGTCGAGGGGTCGCCGTCGATCGCCTGCCCGGCCTGGCCGGCATTGTCGGCGTCCCCGTCGGGGGAGTAGACCGTCGCCTTGGTGGGTTTGACGAGGCTGCCGGCGGCCGCGGAGCTGGGAGCCGACGACGTCGACGACGAGGGGCCGTTGAGCCCGAGCTCGTCCCTGTTGAGCCCGCCGCCGACGTTGCCGAAGATCTTGCTGACCACCGACGCCAACACCAGCAGGGCCACCACGATGACGGCGACGGCGGCGCCGACACCGATCAGCACGTTGCGGCGCCTGCGCGCGAAGGTCGCGTACTCGCGACCGGTGGACAACCGGGTGGTGGGAGGCAACGCCGGCGAATCATCGATGGGGCCGAGCACCTCGGTGCGATCGGCCACCGCCGTCGCCTGCTGCAGCAAGTTCAAAAGTGTTGAGGCGCTGCGTATTCCGCCGTCTTCCTGAACCGCCCGCACCGCGACCGCGGAAACCTGGAAGGGGATGTCGCGGTCGACGACCATGGGTTCGACGGGGTTACCCGTGGAGTCACGCTCGGCCGGCGCCAGCCCGCTGCGCACCCCGGATTCCGGCAGCGGCCACCGGTTGACCAGCAGCGCATAGAGGGCGGCCCCGATTCCTCGGATGTCCTGTTGCGGGTTGCCGTCGGGCATGGTCGCGGGGTAGGCCAGCACGACGTCGCCCTCGATGCTGACCCGCACCCGGCTGGGGTGGTCGATCGACAGGGCGACCCCGGCGCGGTGCGCGGCGTCGGCGGCGGCGGCCAGCGACTGCATCGCGCGGACGGCGCCGATGGGCGACGGCGCGGTGTCGGCCACCTCCTGCAACGAACCGCCGCGGATCCACTCCGAGACGACCAGGCCGCCGGAGCCGGTGTGGACCACGTCGAGCACGCGGGCGATGCCGGGCTTGTCGATGCGGCTGAGCCGCAGGGTCCGGGACAGGATGTCCTGCAGCACCTCGTGCGGCAGGGCGCCGTCGGGATCGACGAAGGTCAGCGCCACCTGCCGGTCGAGCTTGGTGTCCAGCGCCTGCCAGAACTGCAGCGGGGGTGCGCCGCCGTGGAAGACCAGCAGCCGGTACCGGCCCGCGGCGATGCGGGCGCCCGGAACGAGGTGGACGTCATCGGCGGGTCCGCCGGCGGTCTCGACCGACAGGTCGCCGTTGAGCCGGTCCGACGGGCGCGGCGCCGGCCGTTCGGGCGCCGGGCCGGGCGGAATGTCGGGCTTGAAGTCCTCGGCGCCTGACCCCAAGCCGGATCCAGCGCTCGATGCGCTTTCCACTGGGCGGTCGGTCACCTCCGGTCCTTTCGTTCGGGCGCTGGCTACCCGCTCCGGAGGCCTGCGCCGGATCGGCTCCTGGACCGCACTTACCCCCGGCGGGGACGAATTCCTCTGCTCAGGGTACGTGACGTGCCCCGGCCGAGACGATGCCTGTGGCCCAGCCGGTTTGCGCGAAGCTACCGGGATACCCGGGCCGCGGCGCGAAAAGCGGCGCCTGAGCGCGTCGGTCGCCGCCTGCGCTTCGGGCACCCGCGCGCTGACCATGACCGCGGTCATGATCGGCAACATGATGACCGCCAGCACCAACAACCGCAGCAGCGAACCCGCGCCGCCGTGCGCCGTCAGCCTGGCGAGCCCGAGCAGCCGGTCGGCCACGTGGGCGACGAGGCCGGCCAGCATCGACGCGACGAGCGTCACCAGGATGGTCCGCAGCGCGCCGACGCCGATCAGGTGGCCGCCCCTGGGCAGCAGCGCTCGTCGTAGCAGGTAGTAGCCGACGACGGCGCCGGCCAGGAATCCGACGCCGTTGGCCAGGCCGAGGAATCCGGCCACCAACTTGGGGTCGTGGGTGAGGTGGGGCGCCAGCACCGAGCCGGCGATCTTGACGGCGGTGATGACGAGGATGAGGACGATCGGCGTCCAGGGTTGCTCGCGCGCGTAGAAGACGCGCAGCTGCAGCAGCACCAGCCCGTAGGGGATCAGCGTGAACGCCGACAACGCGATCGCGGCGCCCAGATAGCCGGCGTCGACCTCGCCGAAATGCCCGTAGGCGAACAGCGCGCTGCCGATCGCCGGGCCGCCGACGGTCATGAACGCCACGATCGGGATCAGCGTGACCAGCGTCAGCCGGGTCGCCAGCGACAGGTCGGCGAGCACGGCCCCGGTGTCGTCGGCGGCGGCGTTGCGGCTCAGCCGCGGCATCACCACGGTCAGCACGGTCACGCCGATCATGCCGTAGGGCAGCTGCAGCACCAGCCAGGTGTAGTTGTAGATCGCGGGACCGGATGCGGCCGCGGTGCTGGCGATCTGGTTGCCGACCACCAGGCCGAGCTGGCTGATCACCACGTAGAGCACCATCGCGCCGGCCATCGCCCCGAACCGCTTGAGGCGCTCGTCGATGCCCCACAGCGGGCGCAGGCTCACCCGCTGGCGTTTCAGCGCCACCAGCAGCACGCCGGTCTGCGCGAACACCCCGAGCGTGGTGCCGATGCCGAGCACCAGCAGCTTGGCGTTGCCCATCCGGACGGGGTCGACGGAGAGCTCGCCGGGCACCGCCAGGTACACCGCGAGGGTCGCCAGCGCGACCAGGTTGTTGACGACGGGAGCCCACGCCGTCGGCCCAAACACGTTGCGGGTGTTCAGGATCGCCATGAACACCGACGTCAGCCCGTAGGCGAGCACCTGCGGCAGCAGCAGGTAGGCGAAGGCGGTGGTCAGCGGCTCGTTGACTTGCGGGGCGCGGCCCAGCATCAGCCGCACCAGCAGGGGCGCGGCCACGACCGACAGCGCCGTGGCCACCACCAGCAGCCCCGTCGTCAGCGTGACCAGGCGCCGCACGAACGCCGCCCCGCCGTCGGCGTCGCCTTGCTCGGCGCGGGCCAGCACCGGCACGAATATCGCGGTGAACGTCGCCTCCAGCACCAGCGCCGCGACAAGGTTCGGCAGCTGGTTGGCCACCGAGAAGGCACTGGACAGCGCCGCACCCAGGATGGCGGCCAACACGACGATGCGCGCGAAGCCGGTGAGGCGGCTGATCAGCGTCGCGAACGCCATCGCCCACGACCGCGAGACCAGCGCGGCGTCGGACAGCTCGGGTCGGCGACGAGCGAGCTCCGGCACCGGCGGCAGGGGACCGGTCGGCGGCCCTGGGCGGGCGTGGCGTGGCGCCGCCGGCAGGCGCTGTGGTGGCGGCTGCGGGTGCGTTCGCCGGGAGGCGGGGTTCATACTCTCGGTTTGGGCTCGACCCGATCGTCGATCTCGTCGTGCAGGTCGGCGGATGTCGGGTGCGGGGGGTCGGGACGGTCCAGGTCGGCGCGGTCGGGCTGGCCGCGGAACCGGTGCCACAGCCGGCGACCGGCCAGCAGCACCAGCACCGCCGCCGCGCTGAGCGTGATCGCGAACAGCACCTTGCCGTAGGCGTTGGAATGCACCGATAGCCGCACCGGCTCGCCGAGCCGCATGCCATCGGGGGTCCGCAGCGTCACGTCGACCGCGACGCGCTGGGTGAATTTCACCTCGATCGGCACCCGCAGCGGCAGGTAACCCGGCGGCAATTCGATCTGGCCGACGTCGGTGACCGTCATCCCCGGTGGGGCGTCGACCTGCAGCCGCACCCGGATGGGAACGGCGAGGCCGTTGTGCAGCGCCAGCGGCAGGGGGCTGTGCTCGGTGGCCAGGGTGTAGGAGCCGCCCGGGTTGACGATCGTGACCGCGCCGAACAAGTCGTTGATCGTCTTGCCGACCACCACCAGGCGCAGCTGGGCCAGCCCGTTGCGGGTGTCCGGGGGTTCGGATTGGCTCAGCGCGCGCAGCATGTCCTCGCGCAGCGGCGCGGTGTACTGGACGCCGGTCAGGCCGGTGCGCTCGTCGGTGCTCAGCGCGGAGGTCAGGCCCCACAGCCGGCCGACCTGGGCGGCGATGTTGGCGGTGACGTCGTCGCCGAACCGGCCGCGCGCGGGGCCGTCGTTCGCCACCTGCTGCGGCGGCTCGGTGCGGGCGGCGGCCTCGGCGACGACGCCGGGCAGCGGCCGCGGCACCGCCAGACCGGACCGGATGCTGGTGGCCAGCGCGGTCAGGATGACCTGCGCGTCGTCGGCCTGCAGGTTCCAGGTCGCCGGCGGCACCAACAGCTGGGTGCGCGGGGCGGCGTCGCGCTGCAACGCGTGCCAGAAGATCGAGCCCAGCGCGTCCTGGCGTCGGGCGGTGTTCGAGTCGTGCGAGAGCCGGACCGTCAGCGACGGGTCCAGGTAGGTGGGGGCGATGGGGTTGTTGCCCGCGCCGGCCAGCGCGGCCCCGACGGCCGGGTCGAACGGCGCGACCACCACCTGGGGAGACAGCCGCCTGGGCGCGGTGTCGACGCCGGCGTTGTCGTTGGTCGAGTCCTGGGCGGACAAGTCGCCGGCGGCGATCGCGACGGTGCTGTCGTTGGCGCTGAGTAGGTTGACGGTCCGGCCGGTCAACGGGCCGTCGGGCAGCAGCGTGGCCCCGCGGGTGGACTGCACGTCCAGGATGCGGTCGACGATGCCGCCGACGCCGTTGGTGGCGGCGGCGCTCAGCCCGGGGTCGTTGACCCGTTGCAGGGCGTCGAGGTCGGCCTGGGCGTAGGGGAGCGGCGCCACGCAGGTGCGGTGGGAAAGGGCGCGCAGCCGGTTCAGCCATTCGGTCGCGGCGGCCTGGCCGGTGCCCGGATGCGTTGGGGTGCCGGGCATTTGGGCGGGCCCGTCGGGCGAGTTGGACACCACGTAGCCGGCTGTCATCGCGTTGACGGTGACCAGCAGATCGGGGTCGACGGCCAGGCACAGCGCGTGGCCGACGGCGCCGTCCGGATCGACGTCGTGGCTGGTGGCGACCTCGGCGGCGGACAGCAGAACGTCGAGGCGCCCGCCCGTGGCCAGTGAAGTGGCCAGGTCGTCGTCGACCAACCGGACCGGAATGGTGCCTCCGGGTACGCCGGGGGACAGCCGCGGCCGGTCGGCCAGCGGCCAGAGCATGGTGATCCACACCGGCTTGGAGGTGTCGGGTGCGACGGCGGAATTAAGGTCATCGGCTTGATCCGGCGGCACGCCGACCACGGGCAGCAGGAACCGGGCGTTATCGAGGCGGGCCGGGGCGCCGTAGTCGGGGGTCCCGTTGACGTTGACCAGGACGGGGAAGATCCCGGGCTTGTCCATCCCCAGGGACGGCTTGGCCACCGAGCGCAGCGGGGCCGACAGGGTGAAGCTCGCCTGCTGGCCGCGCTGCAGTTCGGGGGCCACCGTGAGGAAGTCCGCGGCCGGCTGGTACTGGTCGGTGCTGCCGTCCAGGGAGGTCCGCAACGCCGCGGAGTCGTTGACCCCCGGCGCGTGCTCGAGCCGGACCATGACGTCGCGGACCGGGCGGTCACCGATGTTGCTCACCGTTCCGGTGACGGTGACGACCGGTGGACTTGTCGTGGTGACCACGTCGGGGGTCACCTGGTCGATGCGGACCCGCACGAACGGCGTCTCCCCCGGCTCGCCCGCGGAAGCGCGCGGCGCGGGGCCGGCGAGCACCGCAAAACCGGCCACGATGCCAACCACTACGGCGAGGCGCACGAAGCCGGCCCAACAGAGTCGGGGAGCCGTCACGGCCCCGGCCCGTGACCGTTCTTCCGACCCGCCACGGGCTTGTCGGAATGCCGGGTCCGTGAATGCGTCTGTGGGCGCCGCCGTGGCGAGCTCGGCGGCAGCGGCGGAAGCGCGGCCGGGCCGTGGTTCTGCAGCTTGTCGATCAGCTCGTCGGCGACCTGGGCCAGGCGGCGCTCGTCGGCGTAGGCCAACCGGGACGGCAGCTCGCCGATCGGCACCCACGCCACCTCGGCGACTTCGAGGTCCTCGTCGGACAGCTCGCCGCCGGAGAAGCGCATCAAATAGTGGTGCACGGTCTTGTGCACCCGGCGGCCGTCGGTGACGAACCAGTAGTCGATGCGTCCCAGCGCGGCGAGCACGCTGCCGCGGATACCCGTTTCCTCGGCGACCTCACGAATCGCGGTTTGCTCCGCGGTCTCGCCCATCTCTATATGTCCCTTGGGCAGCGACCACAGCATCCGTCCGCGCCGATCGACGCGTCCGATCAGCGCCGCGACCTGCTCGTCGCGCGGCCCGTCGATGCCGTCGATGACCAGCCCGCCGGCGGATGTTTCGTGCACCGTCCGCAGCCGATCGGGGACGCGGCCGGATGGCCGGGACCGCCGGGGTTTGGGGGGCGACGAGTCGCCGTTGGTCTGGGGATCTTTGGGGGTTTCGGCCGCGGCAGCCGCGCCACGACGCCGGCGCCGCCCCCGGCGTCGACGTGGTCTGGCTTGTTCGGCGTCCGACACCCAAGCGATAGTAGCTGGCGGGGGTCCTTCTTCCCGAGATACTCGCCGCTGGTTGCCGTGCGGCGGCGCGGGGTCAGTGTCAGCCACGTCACCCGACTACGCTGATCGAACGTGCCTGACGCCGACGCCGCCCTGTTGACCGCCGCCGCGGTCGCGCTGAATAGGCACGCCTCCATCCTCGGTGAGTTGGGCGCGCTCTTCGACGGCGCGGGCCACGAGCTGTACCTGGTCGGCGGTTCGGTGCGGGACGCGTTGCTGGGCAGGCTCAGTCCCGACTTGGATTTCACCACCGACGCCCGCCCCGAGCAGGTCCAGGAATTGGTGGGGCGCTGGGCCGACGCGGTGTGGGAGACCGGGATCCGGTTCGGCACCGTCGGTGTCGGCAAGGGCGACCATCGCCTGGAGATCACCACGTTCCGCGCCGACGCCTACGACAAGGTGACGCGTCATCCCGAGGTGCGTTTCGGCGATCGCCTCGAGGACGATCTGGTGCGCCGCGATTTCACCGCCAACGCGATGGCGGTGCGGGTGACGCCGACCGGGCCGGGCGAATTCCTCGACCCGCTGGGCGGTTTGGCGGCGCTGCGCGAGCGAGTGCTGGACACCCCGGCCGCACCCTGGGTGTCGTTTAACGACGACCCGTTGCGGATGCTGCGCGCGGCGCGGTTCGTCTCGCAGCTCGGTTTCACCGTCGCGCCGCGGGTGCGGGAGGCGATCGACGAGATGGCCCCGCAGCTGGCGCGGATCAGCGCCGAGCGGGTGGCCGCCGAGCTGGACAAGATGCTGCTCGGCGACGACCCGGTGGCCGGCATCGACCTGCTGGTGGAGACCGGGATGGGTGAGGTGGTGCTGCCCGAGGTCGGCGGCATGCGGATGGCCATCGACGAGCATCACCAGCACAAGGACGTCTACCAGCATTCGCTGACCGTGCTGCGCCAGGCCATCGCGCTGGAAGACGACGGACCGGATCTGGTGCTGCGCTGGGCGGCGCTGCTGCATGACATCGGCAAGCCGGCCACCCGGCGGCACGAGGAAAACGGCGGGGTGAGTTTTCACCACCACGAGGTGGTGGGCGCCAAGATGGCCCGAAAGCGGTTGCGGGCGTTGAAGTACTCCAAGCAGATGGTCGATGACGTCTCGCAGCTGGTGTTTCTGCATCTGCGGTTCCACGGCTACGGCGAGGGCAAGTGGACCGATTCGGCGGTGCGCCGCTACGTCACCGACGCGGGGCCGCTGCTGCCGCGCCTGCACAAGCTGGTTCGCGCCGACTGCACGACCCGCAACAAGCGCCGAGCCGCCCGCCTGCAGGCCAGCTACGACCGGCTGGAGGAGCGGATCGCCGAGCTGGCGGCCCAGGAGGATTTGGCGCGGGTGCGCCCCGATTTGGACGGCAACGCGATCATGGAGCTGCTCGGGATCCCGGCCGGCCCGCAAGTCGGCGAGGCGTGGCGGTATCTGAAGGAGTTGCGGCTCGAGCGCGGGCCGCTGACGACCCAGGAGGCCACCGCCGAGCTGTTGTCCTGGTGGCAATCGCGCGGGAACGCGTAGGGGCGGCCCAGCGTCCGAGAAGGCATGGACTACTGCCTGGGCAATGACGATGGCGCAGCTGCCATTTGGAACGGCCAACCCAATCTCGACCTGGACGGTGACGGCCGGCTCGATGCGATCGGGTTGGATCTCGACCGCGAACCCAAACAGTGGAATCGCGGGTTACAGCGGACGAAAGGATTTCGCCAAACTTCGCTGCGGTGATCGTCCCGATCGCGTACTCGAACGAGCTGGTTTACAACCACCGACCGTGCCGCGAGCCGTTGATGGTCGGTCGGTACCAAACAAGAAGAACTGCCCGCAATTTTCGCTTCCCGACCGCAGGTCAGAGACTTAACATACGAGCGTGGCAAACGATGAAGACAAGCACCAGGAAGTGTCGGCTCTTCCACTGTCCGAAGATCTCGAAACACAAGACCAACAGGGCGGCCGGTCGCTTAGGATCATCCACTTATCCGATCTTCATTTCGGCCCGCGACATCAATTTGGCGGTGTTACGACGCCCCAGGGTGACGTTTTCAGACAAGGTGGTTACCCGACGCTGGCGGATCTGGTATGCAGCGATGTGCCTCCGCTCGAAGAAAAAGGGCGGCAGATCGTATGCGTAACAGGCGATTTGACCGAGACGGCCAACCGTGAGCAGTTCCGAGAAGCTAAAGAATGCTGCAATGCGCTTGAAGAATCTCTTGGCCCGTTGGCTCTCGTACCGGGCAATCACGATGTTGACTGGACGCAAGCGGCTGTCGATCCGAGGATAGAACCGTGGCAGGATTTCCTTGGCCGTCTTCGCCCAGGTTTTGATGACTGGCAAGCCCAAAGCCGCGACGCTCGGGTACGGACCGATCTGATTGATAAATACGGCGTAGTAGTTGTCGAAATAAATTCTTCTGCATATGTCCAGCAGGGGACCGCAAATGCTCAGCGTGGTGTAATAACGCCGGATGCTTTAAGAGCGTTGAAAACGCAACTCGATGCGCTCGAGGCCGACAACAGGACCGCATCGTGCATAAAGATCGCTTTAGTGCACCATCACCCGATTCTGATCCCTGAACTCGCAGAGCCCAGCAGGGGATATGAGGCTATACTTAATTCAGCGCTTTTACTTGGGGTTCTAGGTCGTCACGGATTTCATTTGCTCCTGCACGGGCACAAACACGTCCCGTTCACGTTTACAGAAGACTCACGATCGGCGCAGCAATTGAAGGTGGATGACTATCCGCTTTTCGTTGTGTGCGGCGGCTCCGCAGGAACTCAAGAACTTTTTCAATCTTGCCCGATCAATACTTACAACATTATCGACATTAAATGGCTGCCCGGAGCAAAGCAGTACCGATGCCGCGTCGAGACCCGTGTGCTCGTACAGAGGGAAGACGGGGAGGACCTTATTCCGGGGCTGTGGCACTGGAAAGAACTCTCCCACGACGATCGATCCTTCAGGCCTGCGAATCCATACACTAGCGATCTGCCCGACTGGCGAAAATTCGACAAAAAAATCGACAATGACTCAAAGCGAAAACAGCAGTACCTCGATAATCGCGGGACCTTCCCTACCGTCTCTGTCCAACCATCGCTAACTCCAGGTCAAGCTCATCAAGCAACCGTCGAGCTTCGATACCATCCTCGCGTAGACGGCATCCCACCTGTTGGCGTTAAATCTGTTCGCTGGTCCGCAGGCGAAAAGCACGCAGTTTTCGAGCTGCAGGACGATGACACGCAGAGGTTTCGCGCAGCTTTCGACTATTACGGGTCGATGCTCATTCAAGCGTCGGTTACTTGGGAAGACGATCACACGGCGGACATGTTCATTTACGCACAACTCGAAGAGATCGAGAAGTGACCCGGCTCGTAGTTGCCCACCTCGTAGTTGTCGGGCCCTATTTAGATTCTTCATATTACGATAACGCTGGTCAATACGACCTCGTTTTCCGGCGTGGCAATATAGACCCTCTCGTAGGCGAGCTGTATCATGTCGCCAATAACTTCGCCCGGAGTTTCGGAGTCGAAGTCTCTTTCCCTTTGGCACCGCCGGAGCGCGAGCCTCGCGCTCTGTGGGTTGACGCAATTCACCGCCTCGCCAGCGCCGATGCGGTATTTGTAATATTCGATGGGAAGAGCCAAGCAATACCCTTGGAGGCCGCCTTAGCTCGACAAATGGATCTTCCATTGCTGGTCGCAGCTATAGATATAAAGTCAGCCGGAATGCTCGAAGGGGCTACTTTCCCGGTGATCGACGCTCAGTCGGGGCGGTACGCGGTCGAAGAAGCGATCCGGACGTTGTTGGGCCAAGTCACCGCGAGTCACGCGCCAGGCGAGAAGATTGCCATCCCCGACACCCAGTACGACAGTGACTTCTGGCGCGATGTCGACGACGAGGGGGTCGGGGGTCATGGCCGCGGCCACGGCCAGCAACGCTCTCTTGACGACGACGCACACAGGGGTCTCGACGACGAGGATTTCAATTTCTAGGCGGCGACAGAGCCGTAGGCGCGGCCGGAATCGGGCCAAATCGACCTGGACACCCCTACAGGATCGGGCAGACGCATAACCATCCGGGTCGTGGTGAGCGCGGGCGGGGGCACCCCAGTGGGGGTGGGCACGACGCAGCGCGCCTACGACGGCGGACAAGCGATTGCGTGCAAGTCATGCAGTACAACCGGATGCGGAACGTCTACCGATTCCTGGACCCCAGCTTCGATAACCCACCTCCTGGCCGATCCCCGAAGCACGCAAGGGTGCGGGGTCAGGACTTGGGTTCCTCGGTGGTGGTCGACCGCGCAGAGCTAGGCGGGTTCGCCCGTCCGATCGATGACCATCACGGCCAGCGTTTCGGGATCGGCGGGGCTTTTCTTGTCGAGCCGCCGGTACCAGAGTCTGATGTCGGGCGATCCGGTCACTTTGTGCACGAAGTACGCCCGCCCGCCACCCCCGCGCCGGTGTCCCCGTAGATCAGATTCTGGCCGGAAGTCGGGATTGCTCATTCGAGCGACTTCGGCCTGAACTAGCGACTGCTCCGTCGCGTTGAGCGTCGCCATTCTGATCACCGCGTCGTCTACCAGGATCACGTTGCGGCGGTTAGGTCCACTCACGGATAGTTGTCCTCCGCTTCAGGCGAGGGGGCGGGATCTGGGTGATCGCGGGCCTTAGCCAACAGGTCTCTGAGCTCCTGCAGGAGCTCCGGCAGCTTGTCTGCCTCAACCACCTCGCCCCGCTCGAGTTGCTGCTCGGCGCGGTTCGCGGCCTCGATCGGTATTGCGAGCCCCCCCTTGGTGATTCCGACTGGCCCGCTGACCCTCGACCAGAAGCCGGCGAGAATGAGGAGTGCGGCACCCACCAAAACTATGACCACATCGATTTCCCAGGCAAGACGGTTGCCGAAGAGGAACACGGCAGCTAGTACCAGAATTCCTGCCGCGCCTAGGAAGATCTGATTCCACGGTTGGGAGCCCTGGCCACTCGCCATCCAGCGAGCGTATACAGACTGAACCGGGGACGGCTACGGTGTGGGCCATCCCGACCGGCAGTCAAGACTGTGCATGGTCGCAGAACAATGGCCACCACCACCGCCCTCGCCGTACCGGCACCTCTCGGACGGGCATTTCCCATGGCGCGAGAGGTCGGTCGATCACTGGCCGAATCGTCTCAGGACGGATTCGATTCTCGTCGTGATCGCGCTCGTAGATGTCGGCGCCAAAAGTGTCGTGCGTTCTAAGCATGTCGACCAAGGTGGCGACGAGTACGCCGAGGCGCCGCACCTCGGCTTCGGCGGCAGTGAGCCTTTCCACGAATGTCACTGACCGAGGTCCGCACCATCCTCGGAGAAGCTTATGGACCGGGCGGTGATGTTTGCGGTACCACTCGTATTCCCATTCGGGCGTAGAGGTCGTCATCCCCGAACCGTCGATGGCGTCGTACTCCCTACCCCGTTTGCAGTGCTCCCGCGATTGGGCTTCTTCTGCCATGACTCGTTCAAGGATTGGGATTGGGATTGGGATTGGGATTGCAGTGCACACGTATTGAGCGATCAACAGGGTCCCGGCGGCGGACAATTCCACCACACCGTCGTGCTCGAACCACTCGGCGCGGTCCAATAGGTCCCCCGTCGGGCCGCGCATGAGCTGCTCTAGTGCTTCCTGATCCCGTACCGTCGCTCCGTTACGAACGGACGAGTCGTAGTACTTAGCAACGGATTCCGGAACCAATAAGTCGAATACGTCGCCGACCGCCGATTCCTCGGTCTCGCCGATTTCGCTGGCGCTGAGCCGCCGCCAATTGGCTATCCATTCGTCGAAGCGCTCGACGGTGCTCCATCGACCGTGCAATCTGGTTCCCGGGACGTTTTCGTGTAGGCCGGCTCGCTCGCCGTCGAGAAATTTGATGTCCGCGCGAATGGTCTGCTTCCGGGTTTCGATTCCCAAGATCTTGACGCGCTCAGACGGAGAGTATCCCTTCAAGCGGTAGATCCACTCGTCACCAAGGTCCACTGTGGAATCGTGCCTATGGGATGCATCGGCCGCATCTCGAGACGGCGGAATGACCTCTAGGAAGAGTCATCTGCGTGGCAATGCCTCAATTTGGCGCGGTCAGCACGACCTTGGTAACAATTAGTCGATCACTGGATTCAACCAACGCAGTCAATGACCGCACGTGGGCCATTGCCGCTGGATGCCCGGTTGAACCTGCCAGGGCGCGATAGTAAGTTTCCATGGCCGGTTCGAATGGGTCCGCAACGCCCGAGGCTGAGACAGCAGCGCGGAGCCCTTGCAGCACAAATGGCAAACGGCTTGAGTCGAGCCAGCGTTGCCCAAACAGCTGCAACAGCAACTTCGCCAGGTTCTGCCGCCCGGCTTGTTCCGAGCCGGAGACCCGAATCAGCCAAGTAGAAGCCGCAGTAACCCAGCCGGCCATAGCTTCGGGATCATCAAGGTTTTGTGCCATCGCTTCGATTGCGAAGCCGACGACATCATTCGGAGTATGAGAAACCGGGCCGAAAGCAAGATGAGCTGCCGAACCGCGAGGCTTCCAGCTGTCGACCTCAGCTGCTCCGCGCGCCCAATCACGCCGGAATTCAGTGCCAATATAGAAGTTTGACATTAAGACTACTTGACAATGCATGGCTACGTCGTCGCTGAGATCGCCTCTTCGGCGCAGCACTTCAATCAGAGTCTGTGTGCCGAAGGAGTGAACTCCTTGCTTGTTGGCCTCGCGGCGAATAATTGCGTCGTCGCACCAAAGACTGGCATGCTCAGCTCTCGCGATCTCAAGACTCGAGAGCCACACAGGATTGGGCTTGGTCGATGGCGGCGGATTGGGAGCGGGCGTGATCTGACCAAAGGCGGCCTTCAGGGACTCTGCTCTTCGTAGCCGCTTCTGGGCTTCTTCGTCGGAAATCGCATGCAATCGAGCAGAGTCGCCAGCCTTGCCCACAGTGAGAGTACTTAATCGGGACAGACTCTCGATTGCGTTGACGACTTCTAGCTTCTGATCGCGACTTACCCGTAGATCGCGAACGAAGCCTAGAAGTTGTTCGCGCACTGCATGATCAAGAGTGTTCAAGGCGAGCAGAGCGGTGATATCGACGACCACAGACGAGTCAACCGACTGCACCGCGTGCTCAATATCAGAAGTAAACGTTGCGTCATCGCCGGAGAACAGCGCGCTACTTGTACTGCACGCCAACAATTCTGCGTAATTCTTGCCATGGATTGAGGCTCCAAAGCCGAGCGGAAGCCTGCCGTCGGCGACCTTAAGGTCGAATTCAGTTGTGTCCGGCAGATCCGCAACGAGAGCGTTGAGAGTCGCCAGAGGGTCTTCTGGATCGACCTCCTTCCGAATGAAGATGTCGTCCAACGTCCCAATCAGCGCGCCAAGTCGCTCTTGCACACGACTTGCCGTGGCCTCATCGCCGCTCTCAATGGGAAATTGGATAAGCGCCATTGCAGCGGCGGACCGGACAGCGTCGCTTGCCTGCCATCTGTCAACCAGTTCGAACAGGTGGTCTAGCCGGGACGCGTTCCGTTCGAATTTATGCCACAGATAGATTCGAACGACGGCTTCCTGCTCAATGCGCGGATCCGGCCGGCCTGCGATCTCGGTGTACGTCCGCCACGCGTCATTGAACTCACCTAGATATACCTGCGCAATGGTAAGTATCCATGCAGCGGACACATTCGACTGGTCGAGGGCAAGTACTTCGGCAGCTGCTATGGTGGCCTTCTCCCACTGCTGCTCGACAGTGAGCGAGCGAATCAGAACGTCGTAAGCTTCAAGCCGTTTCGCAGAACTCGAGCCTGAAACACGCAAGGTCTCGCGCGCAGCGCGCTGTGCCGAGTCATGCTCGCCGGATTCCAGGAAAAGTTGTGCTGCAATCAGACTGAAGTTCGCGTCACCCCACGCTTGTCCGCTGCGATCCGCGAGTTGCGCCGCGTCGATCTTTTTGTCCTGTTGGATGTACCACTCCACAAGCGCGAAGGCGCATAGGCGATTTGTGTGCGCCCGTGTCTTGAGTGTCCCTATTGCCGCAGGTTGCTTGGCATAAGCATCCGCTATAAGTCCGATGTTCTCTGCGATATCGGGATGCGTGTCGGCCAGTCTTGGAAGTTCGCTGGATCGGACTCCATGAATGGCGACATAGTGACACGTCCGCAGGATGTCCTGCGGTTGTTGGGACAACGCTGCGGCCGCTTGCCAATGCTGCAGTGCGCTCTGGTTGTCGCCATCAACCATCGCGAAAATCGCTTTTGCTTCATTTTGAATGCGGTCATCCGTCAAACCGTCGAGTAGCTGAACTGCTCTTGATCGATCGCCCAACTGCGCCGCGAGGAGTGCTGACTCTCCGCGCACAGCGGGATCTGCGGCTTCGCTTGGAAGCGCTTCGCCGTCTGGCGGAGTTTGCGAGATCCGCCAAGCCTCGTCTTTCCGGCCGAGTGCATGAGCAGCGGACATAGCGCGGCGAACGGCCCCATGACTTGGGCCGCGCCATCGGCGAATAGCGTTGCGCGCGTCGATCGCTAGGCGGAGGCTCTCCTCTATATCGGCGAAGTCGATCGGTGTCTCTCGTTTGGAACCCCGTTCAAGAAGGTAGTCGGCGCACAAAAGGGCGCAGTCTGCACTTTGAAGGTCATCTGCGGCTGCCTGGGAGATCCGAATCGCGGCGTCAATGTCATTGACTGCCGTGACTTGGGCAAGGAGCGTCGCCTTCAGCGCTTTTTCAGCCGGGTGAAACGGCACCCACTCATTGAGCACGGCGATTGCCGACTCGATCTCTTCGCGATCGCTCAGGAGTAGAGCACGGGCGACCGGATCGTTCTCCTCGAACCGGCCTAACGTTTCCTCACGTCGCTGCCGATCTCCGCCAGCGCGGAGCACTGCCTGTCGCGCTTGCCATTTCGATGCTGGCGCTGCACCTGCTGCGATAGCGTCGTCGAAGGCGGATATGGCTGTCTCGGTCAGGCCATAGTCGAGCGCCAGGCGCGCGAACCACACGTAGGCGTCCGATGGAGGCGCTTCAAACCACGACGGCCGAGTTTCTTGCCAGCTTGCGATCGCAGACCTTGGGTCGTCGGCGCGAACCAACTCGTATGCCAGGCGTCCTATCGCGGGCCAAACAGACTGGAGTTCGACCGCTTCGGCGGCACGTTGGGGCGGAAGCTGCTCAAGGCTGTCCTCGAACTTGACGGCGCCGGCGAACCGGGACGCTTCGACTTTCGACTGCCAGCTGGCGATCTCGAGTACTGCATCACGGACCTGGACTTCGACGGCCGCGCCGGTTGGGAGGACCTGTGTGTAAGCCGACAACAGGATGGCGACGAGCCGCGCGGCGTCCTCATCAGATAACTCGACTCCGCACCGAGCGCAGGTGTCGATCAAATCGTCGCGGACGCCGTCATAAAGGTTGGGATCTCCCGACCTGAAGGCCTCTAGCGCACGCTCTTTACCCAGATACTTGCGAAGTGGCGCGTAATCGGGCACCGGCAGATTGCTTTCTCGCCCACGCTTCCGCATTTGGTAGGCGACCTGCCAGGGGAGGAACATCTTTTGAATGCGAGAGGTGACTAACTTGCTGGCCACCGGAGTCACCGTCCGGATGAGGATGGACCAATCCACAACAGCCCCCAAGGCGTCCGTCAAACGCAGAAGCAACTACTAGCACCGTAATGGCCCGCACGGACACACCGGTCGCACCCCGGTTTTGGTTTCCAATGCACGCTGTCGAGCTCAATCACGCTGTCGGGCTCGCTGGCTGTTGGTATGCGTGCCGTGCGGTTCCGCCTCTCGCCGACTTCGTTCCACTCGATTCTCAGCCCGCTGTGTGGCTGCGGCCCCAGCCTTTCATGGTCCACGGACGAGTTGGGAGGTTTAGACACCCGCTGTGACTTTTGTGATCAGTCGCCCGACGCGAATCCAAATGGGGCCCAACGACGTCCAAGCCCGTATGGACAACGATGAACGCAAAGCGATCCGCGCCGAAGGGCTCGACCCCGACGCCCCCGACATGCGAGCCGCGCTCGATCTGGTGCGCTGGGAGTTGGAACTAATTGGATGAGGCCAACAGCAGCTCCATAATTGGCCTATGGCGTGGGAGTGGGTCAGCCCAGTTGCGGCAGCCAGTGGCGGCTTGCTGGGTGGCGGTATAGGCGCCTACTTCACGTGGCTGAGCGGCAAGCAGAGCCGGGATCAGCTCTCGCAGACCCTCGAAGAACAATTCGGCCATGACCGACTACAAGCACGGGAAGAACGAGAGCAGGAGCGGCTCGAGAAGGCATACCTGGAGCTCCTCAAGATGACAGAGCAGGTCGGACAGTGGGCTGAGATGATCTATCCGCTGTTCCAGCAGGGACAGCCGCCAGATACTCCGCTACCGCCGTTGGAAGTTCAAGCCGATACCGCCGCGCTCCTCGCCGCGTTCGGCACCGATGAGGTCCGGGAGAAGACCGAAGCCTGGCGAACCGTGGTCAGGCGGATGATCACTCAGGCGGGATTGGTCCCGCTACAAGACGCGAATCCGTCAAGTGTTCCACCTGGCGAGCTGATCGCGAGGGCGACGATAGAGCAGCAGCTGCGACCCGAGGAGAGACGAACCCGGAGAGAGCTCGGAGCGCAGGTGAGAGCCGAGCTTGCCTTCGGCTATCGGAGCACCAGGCCCGCCTCCGGATTCATTAGGTCGTACGTCTACCCGGCGCCGCCACCGACCACATCCCCGTAGGCCCGTTGCTGATCTTGGAGATTAGATCCCCGGTGGATTCTGAGCCGGTGGACTTGTCCGGGAGGTATCCCCGGGACGGTACCCGGTACTTTCCAGCGCGGATATTGAACCGGGCCGCGGAAGCATTGCGCTCGCTGATGGCCGCCAGTTCCATCTTGGCCACCTTGGCCACCAGCATGGCGATAATGTCGCCCCACTCCGACGACAGGTCAAAATGGGACTTGGCGGCAGACAGCAGCGCGACGGAATACTCACGCGCCCAACGGATTAGGTCGGCAAGGTCGAATAGTCGACGCACCACGCGGTCGGCCCGGAAAAACACCAGAACGTCGAACTCGTCGGGGTGGTTCTTCAACCAGTCCCCGAGCTGGGGGCGCTCGAACGGGGACGTTTTCCCGCTGACACGTCTAATCTTTCGAGCACTGACATTTCACGTAACGGCAGACCAATCACATGCTGCTGGTGGGGCCACCCGGGACCGGCAAGACGACCACCGCCGAGGCGCTGGGCAAGATCTACGCCGGGATGGGCATCGTGCGCCACCCCGAAATCCGGGAGGTCCGAAGGTCCGACTTCTGCGGCCACTACATCGGGGAATCCGGACCCAAGACCAACGAGCTGATCGAAAAGTCGCTGGGCCGAATCATTTTCATGGACGAGTTCTACTCGCTGATCGAACGCCACCAGGACGGCACGCCGGACATGATCGGCATGGAAGCCGTCAACCAGCTACTGGTCGCACTGGAAACCCATCGATTCGACTTCTGCTTCATCGGCGCGGGCTACGAGGATCAGGTGGACCAATTCCTCACCGTCAACCCGGGTTTGGCGGGCCGATTCAACCGCAAGCTCCGGTTCGAGTCGTACTCTCCGGCCGAGATCGTCGAGATCGGGCAACGCTACGCCTCGCCCCGGGCCAGCCTGCTCGACGACGGCGCGCGGGAGGCGTTCTTGGACGCGGCGACCACCATCCGCAACTACACCACCCCCGGCGGTCAGCATGGGATCGACGCCATGCAGAACGGCCGGTTCGCCCGCAACGTCATCGAGCGCGCCGAGGGCTTCCGCGATACCCGGGTCGTCGCCCAGAAGCGGTCGGGCCAGCCGGTGACCGTCGAGGACCTGCAGATCATCACCGCCGCCGACATCGAGGCGGCGGTGCGCAGCGTGTGTTCGGACAACCGCGACATGGCTGCCATCGTTTGGTAGTGAAGTCCGCTAGCCGAGGGAATCCGCGCTGCCCGGTAACCTGCCGGTGGCCTGAAAGATGACCCGCCTGGCGATTTCGACGGCATGGTCGGCGAAGCGTTCGTAGAACCTGCCCAGCAGGGTCGCATCGACCGCGGCGGCCACGCCGTGTTGCCATTCGCGATCCATGAGCTCGGTGAACAGCTCGCGATGCAGGTCGTCCATCGCGTCGTCTTCGAGATTGACAAGCCGAGCCTTTTCGGGGTCACCGGTGCGCAAGACCTCCTCGGCGGCGCCGGCCAATTCGACCGCCACACGGCCCATCTCAGCGAAATAGCCATTGGCCTGTTCGGGCAGGACGTGCTCGGGATGGCGACGGCGAACGATTTTTGCGACGTGCGCGGCCAAGCCGCCCATGCGCTCGACATCGGCGCAGATCCTGATCGCGGTAACCACGACTCGGAGGTCGCCGGCCACCGGCGCTTGCAGGGCAAGCAGCACGAACGCGGCATCTTCGGCGGCGCCGCTCAGCTTCGCGAGCTCGCCCTTCTCGGCGATGACCTTTTCGGCCAGCGCAAGGTCGGCCTGCAGCAGGGCCTGGGTGGCGTCCTGCATCGCCGCGCCGGCCATCGCGCACATGTCAGCGAGCTGCTCATTGAGGGCGGCTAGCTGCTCGTGATAGGCCGTGCGCATTGCCCCAGGTTACGTCCGGCCAGGTTATGCCATTGTTCGGGTTAGCTTCGCCCAGGAATCGGACGGCGATCTCGGACAGCGATGCAGCGAGACACGTTGCGACAGGCCCTGATTGGACGCGGCGCGCAGATCAGCCCGCGCCGCGATTTCGTCGTTCGCTCAGAAACTTTGACCAGGACGGCATCTCGGGATGCCGCTGGAGGAGGGCCCGTCGTTGGCGCTCGGTCATGCCGCCCCAGACACCGAATTCCACCCGGCTGTCCAACGCTTCCGCTAAGCACTCCTGCATGACCGGGCAGCGGCGGCAAACGGCCGCGGCCTCGCGCTGCGCGGCACCCCGGACAAAGAGTGTGTCGGGGTCGATGGTCCGGCAGAGGGCTCTGGACACCCAACTTGTCTCTTCCGCCTCCGCCGCGCTGCGCAGCGCCCCTCGGGAAACCCCACCTTGCCGCCTTCGGCCGGCTTCTTGTGAACCTGACATCGGCCTTCTCCCCGGCTCAGCATCCCTCACCGCAACAAAACACGCTGCCCTGATTCCCGGGAGGTCACCGCTGAAAACCCGGCAATGCAGCGATTCGTCTGTTGCTAATTTAGCCGTTCCCTGCGGTTGGTGTGCGGTTAGTGGGCCGGAAAAGCGAAGTCGTGTCTAGCGCGACGACCTGCCGCAGAGGGTGATCGAGTCGAGGGCCTTTCGCTGAAGCACGGCGCGAGAAAATCAAAGAGATTTTTCGCGCTGTTTGACGTTCGGCTCGAACCGAAATACGGCGACGCGGCCCGCGAGCGCCTCGAACTCGTCGGCGGTTCCGTCGCGCACCATCCCGGAGCGCTTCGCGAACGCCACCCCGACCGGCACCTCGGCGGCGAACGCCCGCAGCACCGGACGCGCCTCGTCGGCGTCGAGTTCGACGATCCTGACCTCGCGGGATCGCCGGCCCCGGCTCAGCGTGCCGCTGCCCGCGGCGCGGGCATTGGCCGCCCAGTCGGCGCCGGGGTAGCCAGCCACCACGTAGAGCCCGCCGCGAAATTCGAAGGGCGTCATCGGTGTGCGGCGGGGCTGACCCGACTTGCGGCCGGGCACCGTGAGCACCATGGCGGGTCCGGTGGGGATCCCGAGCCGCTGAACCGCCATCATCACCTTGTTCATCGGCTTGAGGTAGCGCGGCGGGCGTGGGTCGGACACGTCAGGCTCCGTTCGATTGGGCGAACAGGTCGCGGTGCTCGGAAACCCACTGCGCGATCGGGGTCGCCGGCCGGCCGAGGATCTTCTCCACGTCGTGGGTGACCAGCGCGGGTTTGTCGAGCGTCTCGGCGAGCATGGCGATGTAGGCATCGGCGAAGTCGGCGCCGAATCCGATGTCGATGAACCGCTGCCGCACCAGTTCGGCCGGCACCTCGACGTAGCGCAGCCGGCGACCCAGCACGTCGCCGATGACCTCGGCCAGCTCGGCGTTGGTGAACGCCTGCGGACCGGTCAGCGGGATCCGTTGGCCGACAAGCTCATCGGTGAGCAACGCCCGCGCCGCGACCGCCGAGATGTCGCGCTCGACGATCGGCGCCGTGGACGCCGCCGCGTATGGTCCGGCCACCACGTCGCCGGCGCGGATCTGCGCTCCCCACATGCCGGCGAAGTTGGTTGCGAAGACCGACGGCCGCAGGCTCACCCAATCCAGGCCGGATTCGACGGCGAGCTGTTCGACCTCCTTGTTGCGGTCCCCGCGGAAGCGCGACGGTTGCCGGGAGAAGTCGTCGTCGGCGTTGATCGCCGACAGCGCAACCAGCTTCGTGACGCCGGCGCGGCCGCACTCCGTGACCACCCGGGACAGGTCCGGGCCCAGTGCGCGGGAATTCAGGAACATCGCCGAGGCGCCCGCGAGCGCGTCCGAAGCCGAGCGGACCGCCTCGACGCCGGTGGGAAGCCCGGCGGTGTCGGGTGCGCGGGTGATCGCGCGGACGTGGGCGCCGGCGGCGAGAAGTTCGGCGACGAGCGGGCGCCCGACGTTGCCCGTCGCTCCGGTTACGACGATCGTCATGGGGGTGTTCCTTCCGTGAGTTTTCAGTGCTGCACCAAGGACGGCGCCGGAGGTGGGAAAGTTACAGTCGAAACGCGTAACTTTTTGCGGGATCAATTCGTCGAAGGTTCATGAGCCAGTCGCAGTCACCCGGCGACCAGGTCACCGAAGCCTGGCGCAGCAATCGCCCGTATCTGGTCAATCTCGCCTATCAGATGCTCGGCGATGTCGGCGACGCCGAAGACGTTGCGCAGGAAGCGTTCTTGCGTCTCTCGCGTGCCGACCTGAACGAGATCGACGACGTCCGCGGCTGGCTGACCGTGGTGGCGAGCCGGATCTGCCTCGACCAGGTGCGCTCGGCGCGCGCCCGCTACGAGCGGCCGGGCGAGGTGAAGGAGGAGCCGGCGTCGCCACGCCTGGACCCGGCCGACCGGGTCACCCTCGACGACGAGGTTCGTACCGCGCTGCTGGAGGTGTTACGCAGGCTCAGTCCGGGTGAACGGGTGGCCTTCGTGCTGCACGACGTGTTCGGCGTCCCGTTCGAGACGATCGCCGAGACCGTCGGCCGTCCCGTCGGCACCTGCCGCCAGCTGGCGCGGCGCGCCCGCGGCAAATTCACTGTGGCGCAACCGAAATTGAGCGAGGTGGCCCCGGCCGAGCATCAGCTCGTCACGGAGAAGTTCATCACCGCGTGCGCCAACGGCGACATCGCCGCGTTGACCGCGGTGCTGGATCCGGCGGTCTGGGGCGTGGGCACCGTCCTGGCCGAGCCGGCGCCGCCGCCGCAGATCAACCATGGGCCAGACGCCGTGGCTACCAACCTGCTGCGCTATCTCGGCCCGGAGGTGACCCTGGTCACCGGGCCCGCGGGCGGACCCGCGGTGTTGGCCTTCGTCGAGCGGCGCCTCTTCGCGTCGATCGTGCTGACGATTCGCGGTCGCCTGGTGACGAAGATCGAGGCCGTCGCCGACCCGTGGGCGCGCCTGGGTGGAGGTCAACGGCCTTAGCGCGCCGCCCGGTCCGGTCGCGCGGCGAAATAGCCCGCGATCGTCGCCGTCACCTGAAGAAGCCTGCGCCGCGTCGCCGGGGACATCTCGCGGGTCACGTCGATGACGCCGCCCGGACGCAGGTGGGGATCGTAGGGCACCTCGACCACCGGTTGCCCGTGATCGACGAACTCGCTCGCCAACAACGCCCGGGTGCGTTTGTCGGCGTGGCCGTCGGAATCGTTGAGCACCACGATGGTGCGGCGCAGCAGGCTCGTCATCCGTTGTTCTGACAGCCATTCCATGGTCCGGGCGGCGGCGTTGGCCCCGTCGGCCCACGGCGAGGTCACCACGATCAGCGCATCCAGATCGCGCAGCACCTCCTGGGTCACCGGTGAATCCATCGTGGAGCCGCAGTCGATGATCGAGATCGTGAAATGGTGGTCCAGCCGGCGCGCGGCTTCGCGGTAGATCGCGGGATCGAGCACCCGCCGCGGTCCGGACGCCGGCTCGCCGCCGAGCACGTGCAGGCCGGCGGAGTTACGGCCAAGGCGCCCAACCACATCGGCGTAGGACCGCAGGTTCTTGTCGGAGGTCAATTCCCAGAAAGAGGCGTTCGATCGCGGGTCGATTCGGTAGCCCAGCCGGCCGAACGCGGTGTCGGCGTCGATCGCCACCACGTGGTCCTGGCGGCGCAGCTCGGCAAAGAGCGACCCGACGCTGGCGGCCACTGACGTCTTGCCCACCCCGCCCTTGCCCAGCACGCCGACCTTGTACTTGCCGTGCAGGGCGGTTCGGATGGCCGCCTCGAACTGCGCCTCCTGCCGCTGCGCGGGCGACGGGCCCAGCTTGACGAGGCCAAAGGTGGCCAGCCGCAGGACGCGTCGCCACCCGCGCTCGGGCAGCTCCGCCCCGGGTGCGGCCGCGGACGCGACGGGTGCGGGTGCGGGCTGTTGCGGCGGCGGGACCGGGGGAGGGGCGGGTCGGGGCGGCGGGTGGGGCGGGCCCGCCGGGCGCTGCGGGGGCGCGGGTGGGTGGGGCGGGGCGGGTGCGGCAGACGGCGCGGGACGGGGTGGCTGTTGCGGCGGCGCCGGCGGACGGGATGCCGCGGGGGCCGGGCCGGGCGCGGGCGCAACCGCCGGCGCACCCGGTGCCGCGGTCCGGGGATCCCTGGGCGGGGGAGCGGGTGGGCGTGGCGCCGGCGCACCGGCCTGGTCGGGCCGTAGCCGGTCCCGCAGGAATTCGTCGCGCTCGTTCATGGGCTCCTCGGGTGCCGGACCGGTACCCGTCCAGTATCGGTCACGCGCCGTCGGCGAAACGTCGCCCGGCGCGTGCAAACTTTGGCCGGGTGGGCCGCCTCCCGCCGCGACTGCTTCCGGCGTTCGCTGAGCACGCGGGTGAGCAAGCCCCGCGGCGACCCCGGCACGCGTGGGCGCGATCACAGCAAACTGGGACGAATTGGTGATCCGGCCCACCGGTCGGCTAGGATCAGCGCCGGGGTCGGGGTGCTACAAGCCCAAAACTCCCATGTCGGCGACGCCGTCGACCGCCCGTCGCTGCGAATTTACGCCGCTGCCCGTTGGCGGTTAGACTTAACGAAGTTGGCATGTCAGGCGGGTATTGTCATATCGTTTTACGACTTGTCGAAACCAGCTCCAGGCCACCGTTCAACGCTGCACGGACGAATCCCCAACGACGGATCATCACCGCCTGGGGCACAGCCTATCGGCAAGACCGAAGGGGCCTAACGGGTCCGAGGCCCGCAACCCTCCTGGGTTGGGGCCCCGCCGGGCCGCTCGTAACGGCAGCGAAGAACGTTTGGTGAAGGGTCAGGTGCATATGACGCCCAAGCGCGTCGGGTTATACAACCCCGCGTTCGAGCACGATGCGTGCGGGGTTGCCATGGTCGTCGATATGCACGGCCGCCGTAGCCGCGACATCGTCGACAAGGCCATCACCGCGTTGCTCAACCTCGAGCACCGGGGCGCCCAGGGCGCCGAGCCGCGCAGCGGTGACGGCGCCGGCATCCTGATTCAGGTCCCGGATGCGTTCCTGCGCGAAGTCGTGGACTTCGAGTTGCCCGCGCCGGGCAGCTACGCCACCGGCATCGCGTTCCTGCCGCAGTCGTCCAAGGACGCCGCGGCCGCCTGCGCCGCGGTGGAGAAGATCGCCGAATCCGAGGGCCTGCAGGTGCTGGGCTGGCGGAACGTCCCCACCGACGACTCGTCGCTGGGCGCGCTGTCCCGCGACGCGATGCCGACCTTCCGGCAGGTGTTCATGACCGGCGCCTCCGGGATGGCGCTGGAGCGCCGCGCCTACGTGGTCCGCAAGCGCGCCGAGCACGAACTGGGCACGAAAGGCCCGGGACAGGACGGACCCGGTCGCGAAACCGTATACTTCCCAAGCCTTTCCGGCCGGACATTCATCTACAAGGGCATGCTGACCACCCCGCAGCTCAAGGCGTTCTACCTTGACCTGCAAGACGATCGGCTGACGAGTGCGCTGGGCATCGTGCACTCCCGCTTCTCCACCAACACCTTCCCGTCCTGGCCGCTGGCGCATCCGTTCCGCCGCATCGCGCACAACGGCGAGATCAACACCGTCACCGGCAACGAGAACTGGATGCGGGCCCGCGAGGCGCTGATCAAGACCGACCTCTTCGGCGACGACGTGGAGAAGTTGTTCCCGATCTGCACTCCGGGCGCGTCCGACACCGCGCGCTTCGACGAGGCCCTGGAACTGCTGCACCTGGGCGGGCGCAGCCTGGCCCACGCGGTGTTGATGATGATCCCCGAGGCATGGGAACGCAACGAGTCGATGGACCCGGCGCGGCGCGCCTTCTACCAGTACCACGCCTCGCTGATGGAGCCGTGGGACGGTCCCGCGTCGATCACCTTCACCGACGGCACCATCATCGGTGCCGTGCTGGATCGAAATGGCTTGCGCCCCTCCCGAATCTGGGTGACCGACGACGGCCTGGTGGTGATGGCTTCCGAGGCCGGCGTGCTCGACCTGGACCCGGCCAAGGTGGTCCGCCGGATGCGGCTGCAGCCCGGCCGGATGTTCCTGGTGGACACCACCCAAGGACGCATCGTCGCCGACGAGGAGATCAAGGCGGAGCTGGCCGCCGAGCACCCCTACCAGGAATGGCTCGACAAGGGCCTGGTGCCGCTCGACGACCTGCCGCAGGGCGAGTATGTCCGGATGCCCCACGAGCGACTCGTCAAGCGCCAGTTGACGTTTGGCTACACCTACGAGGAACTCAACCTGTTGGTGACGCCGATGGTGCGCTCCGGGGCCGAGCCGATCGGCTCGATGGGCACCGACACCCCGGTTGCCGTGCTGTCCCAGCGCCCGCGGATGCTCTACGACTACTTCCAGCAGCTGTTCGCCCAGGTGACCAACCCGCCGCTGGACGCCATCCGCGAGGAGGTGGTGACCAGCCTGCAGGGCACCACCGGTGGCGAGCGCGACCTGCTCAACCCGGACGAGCACTCCTGCCACCAGATCGTCCTGCAGCAGCCGATCCTGCGTAACCATGAGCTGGCCAAGCTGGTCAACCTCAACCCGAACGACAAGGTCAACGGGCGCCCGCATGGCATGCGGTCCAAGGTGATTCACTGCCTGTACCCAGTCGCCGAGGGTGGCGCCGGGCTGACCGCCGCGCTCGAGGAGGTGCGTGCGCAGGCGTCGGCGGCGATCGCCGACGGTGCCCGGGTCATCATCCTGTCCGACCGCGGGTCCGACGAGCAGCTGGCGCCCATCCCGTCGTTGCTGGCGGTGTCGGCGGTGCACCACCACCTGGTGCGCGACCGGACGCGCACGCACGTCGGCCTGGTCGTCGAGACCGGTGACGCCCGCGAGGTGCACCACATGGCCGCGCTGGTCGGCTTCGGCGCGGCGGCGATCAACCCGTACCTGGCGTTCGAGTCGATCGAGGACATGCTCGACCGCGGGGTCATCGACGGGATCGACCGCAACAAGGCGCTGAACAACTACGTCAAGGCCGCCGGCAAGGGCGTGCTGAAAGTCATGTCCAAGATGGGCATTTCGACGCTGGCCTCCTACACCGGCGCGCAGTTGTTCCAGGCCGTCGGCATTTCCGAGGACGTGCTCGACGAGTACTTCACCGGGCTGAGCTGCCCCACCAGCGGGATCACCCTGGAGGACATCGCCGCCGACGTCGCCGCCCGCCACAAGCTGGCCTACCTCGACCGGCCCGACGAGCGCGCCCACCGCGAGCTCGAGGTCGGCGGCGAATACCAGTGGCGCCGCGAGGGCGAGTACCACCTCTTCAACCCGGAGACCGTGTTCAAGCTGCAGCACGCCACCCGCACCGGGCAGTACAAGATCTTCAAGGAGTACACCCGCCTGGTCGACGACCAGAGCGAGCGGCTTGCGTCGCTGCGCGGGCTGCTGAAGTTCCGCGGCGACGTGCGGCCTCCTGTTCCGCTGGAAGAGGTCGAGCCCGCCAGCGAGATCGTCAAGCGCTTCTCCACCGGGGCGATGAGCTACGGCTCGATCTCCGCCGAGGCGCACGAGACGCTGGCCATTGCGATGAACCGCCTCGGCGGCCGGTCCAACAGCGGCGAGGGCGGCGAGGACGTCAAGCGATTCGACCGCGACCCCAACGGGGACTGGCGCCGCAGCGCGATCAAGCAGGTCGCCTCGGCCCGCTTCGGGGTGACCTCGCACTACCTGACCAACTGCACCGACATCCAGATCAAGATGGCTCAGGGCGCGAAACCCGGTGAGGGCGGCCAGCTTCCGGGCCACAAGGTGTACCCGTGGGTGGCCGAGGTTCGGCACTCCACGCCCGGCGTCGGGCTGATCTCGCCGCCGCCGCACCACGATATCTACTCCATCGAGGACCTGGCGCAGCTGATCCACGACTTGAAGAACGCCAACCCGGCCGCGCGTGTGCACGTCAAGCTGGTCTCCGAAAACGGAGTGGGCACCGTTGCTGCCGGTGTGTCCAAGGCGCACGCCGACGTGGTGCTGATCTCGGGGCACGACGGCGGCACCGGCGCGACGCCGCTGACATCGCAGAAGCACGCGGGCGCCCCGTGGGAGCTGGGGTTGGCCGAGACCCAGCAGACCCTGTTGCTCAACGGGTTACGTGACCGGATCGTGGTCCAGGTGGACGGGCAGCTCAAGACCGGACGCGACGTGATCATCGGGGCGCTGCTCGGTGCCGAGGAGTTCGGCTTCGCCACTGCCCCACTGGTGGTGGCCGGCTGCATCATGATGCGGGTGTGCCACCTCGACACCTGCCCGGTCGGCGTCGCCACCCAGAACCCGGTGCTGCGCGAGCGGTTCACCGGCAAGCCCGAGTTCGTCGAGAACTTCTTCATGTTCATCGCCGAAGAAGTGCGGGAGTACATGGCGCAGTTGGGCTTCCGCACCTTCAACGAGGCCGTGGGTCAGGTGGGGTCGCTGGACACCACGCTGGCGCGGGCGCACTGGAAGGCGCACAAGCTGGACCTGGCCCCGGTGCTGCACGAGCCCGAGTCGGCGTTCATGAACCAGGACCTGTACTGCAGCTCCCGGCAGGACCACGGCCTGGACAAGGCGCTCGATCAGCAGTTGATCGTGATGAGCCGCGAGGCGCTGGATTCCGGCAAGCCGGTCCGCTTCTCCACCACCATCAGCAACGTCAACCGCACGGTGGGCACCATGCTGGGCCACGAGCTGACGAAAGCCTATGGCGGCCAAGGCCTGCCGGACGGAACCATCGACATCACCTTCGACGGGTCCGCCGGCAACAGCTTCGGCGCCTTCGTGCCGCGGGGGATTACGCTGCGCGTCTACGGCGACGCCAACGACTACGTCGGCAAGGGCCTGTCGGGCGGCCGGATCGTGGTGCGGCCGTCGGACAACGCGCCGGCCGACTACGTCGCCGAGGACAACATCATCGGCGGCAACGTGATCCTGTTCGGCGCCACCAGCGGGGAGGTCTACTTGCGCGGTGTCGTCGGCGAACGGTTCGCCGTGCGCAACTCCGGCGCCCACGCGGTGGTCGAGGGCGTCGGCGACCACGGTTGCGAATACATGACCGGAGGCAAGGTCGTCATCCTCGGTCGCACCGGCCGCAACTTCGCGGCGGGCATGTCCGGCGGCATGGCCTATGTGTACGACCCGGAGGGCGAATTGCCGAACAACCTCAACGCTGAAATGGTCGAGCTCGAGGCGCTCGACGAGGACGACCTGGAGTACCTGCGGGGCACCATCCAGGCGCACGTCGACGCCACGGATTCCGCTGTCGGCCAGCGCATCCTCGCCGACTGGCCCGGCCAGCACCGGCACTTCGTCAAGGTGATGCCGCGCGACTACAAGCGCGTGCTGCAGGCGATCGCCGAGGCGGAGCGCGACGGCGTCGACATCGACAAGGCGATCATGGCGGCCGCGCATGGCTGATCCCACCGGCTTCCTGAAATACACGCATCGGGAATTGCCGAAACGCCGGCCTGTCCCGCTGCGACTGCGCGACTGGAACGAGGTCTACGAAGACTTCGACGACGAGACGCTGCGCCACCAGGCGACCCGTTGCATGGACTGCGGTATTCCGTTCTGCCACAACGGCTGTCCGCTGGGGAACCTGATCCCGGAATGGAACGATCTGGTGCGCCGGGGACGTTGGCGCGACGCGATCGAGCGGCTGCACGCCACCAACAACTTCCCGGACTTCACCGGGCGGCTGTGCCCGGCCCCGTGCGAGCCGGCGTGCGTGCTGGGCATCAACCAGGACCCGGTGACGATCAAGCAGATCGAGCTGGAGATCATCGATCACGCCTTCGACGAAGGCTTCGTGGTCCCGCTGCCCCCGGACAAGCTGACCGGAAAGACCGTCGCCGTGGTGGGTTCCGGCCCCGCCGGCCTGGCCGCCGCCCAGCAACTGACCCGCGCCGGTCACAGCGTGACCGTGTTCGAGCGCGACGACCGAATCGGCGGGCTGCTGCGCTACGGCATCCCGGAATTCAAGATGGAAAAGCGCGTCCTGGACCGGCGGCTGGAGCAGATGCGCGCCGAGGGCACCGAGTTCCGGGCCGGCGTCAACGTCGGCGTCGACATCACCGTCGAACAGCTGCGCGGCGACTTCGACGCGGTGGTGCTGGCCGGCGGTGCCACCGCCGCGCGCGACCTGCCCATCCCCGGCCGCGAGCTGGACGGCATCCACCAGGCGATGGAGTTCCTGCCGTGGGGCAACCGCGTGCAGGAAGGCGACGACGTCCTGGACGCGGACGGCGAACCGCCGATCACCGCCAAGGGCAAGAAGGTCATCATCATCGGCGGCGGCGACACCGGGGCCGACTGCCTGGGCACCGTGCACCGGCAGGGTGCGATCGCGGTGCACCAGTTCGAGATCATGCCGCGTCCGCCGGACGCGCGCGCCGAGTCGACCCCGTGGCCGACCTACCCGCTGATGTACCGGACGTCGTCGGCGCACGAGGAGGGCGGCGAGCGGGTGTTCTCGGTCAACACCGAGGAGTTCGTCGGCAAGGACGGCCACGTGACCGGGCTCAAGGCTCACGAGGTGACCATGCAGGACGGCAAGTTCGTCAAAGTCGAAGGCTCCGACTTCGAGCTCGAGGCCGATCTGGTGTTGCTGGCGATGGGATTCGTCGGCCCCGAGAAGGAGGGCCTGCTCACCGACCTCGGGGTGAAGCTCACCGAGCGCGGCAACGTCGCCCGCGGGGCCGACTTCGACACCTCGGTTCCGGGCGTATTCGTTGCCGGTGACATGGGTCGCGGCCAGTCATTGATCGTTTGGGCGATTGCTGAGGGCAGGGCCGCCGCGGCGGGCGTCGACCGGTTCTTGATGGGTTCGACGGCGCTTCCGGCGCCGATCAAGCCCACCGCGGCGCCGCTGACGTAGTCACATCAGTCACACCAGAAACAGAAGAATTCAATTCGGCGTTTCTGCCCACGTTTGCCAGACGATTGTTGTCTAATGGTTCTCTGTGGGCCTCATCGCGTAGCAATCGCGGGGGGCGTCCCGCCGGAACGGACCGATCGCAGGAGTGGTCACTGTGCATGTCAACCCGATGCCCCGGTCGAAGATGGGGCGAATCGCCTGGTCCTGGTTGCGTCACCCGGTGAAGAGCCGCGAGTATCCCGCTAAGCTCGAGCGCTTGGTAACGGCCGAAGAGCTGATGTTCTTCGGGGTGTAAGCGCCTCGTTCAAGCGCCGGCGACGCCCAAGTTAGTTTGCTCGCCGGGCCTCACTTAGCCAGCAGTCCCGAATCCCGGATCGCCTCGGCCAATGGCTCCAGCACGGCCGGGTCGTGCGGCGGATTGATGTAAACGATGCCCAGGTCCAGCCCCTCGGCGCCCAGCGCCGCGGCGTCGTCGATGACCTGTCCGTAGTTGCGGTCGGCGTCCAGTCGCAGATGCGCCGACATGGTGATCTCCTTCGGGTCGCGCCCGATGTCCGCGCAGCGTGCGGCGAGGACGTCGCGCTTCTGCGCGAACAGTTCGGGTGGGCCGCCGGCGAAGTTCCAGTGCTGGGCGTAGCGCGCGGTGATCGGCAGGGTGCGCTTCTCGCCGCTGCCGCCGATGCAGATCGGCGGGTGCGGGCGCTGCACGCCCTTGGGCTCGTTGCGGGCGCCCTTGAGTTGGTAGTACTTGCCGGCGAAGTCGGTGGTCTCCTCGCTCAGCAGACTGATCAGCACCTGGCAGGCTTCCTCGAACCGGTCGAAGCGTTCCCGGACGGAGCCCAACTCGATGCCGTAGGCGCCCGACTCCTCCTCGTTCCAGCCGGCGCCGATCCCGAGCTCGAGGCGCCCGTTGGAGATGACGTCGAGCGCGGCGGCCATGTTCGCCAGCACCGCGGGGTGGCGGTAGTGGATGCCGGTGACGAGGGTGCCCAGCCGCAGTCGCTTGGTCGCCTGCGCCAGCGCGGTCAGAGTGGTCCACCCCTCGAGGCAGGGTCCGCTGCTGTCGGAGAAGATCGGATAGAAGTGGTCGAACGTCCAGCCGGACTCGAAGACCTCGATATCGTCGGCGGCCTGCCAGACGGCGAGCATGTCGGCCCAGGTGGTGTTTTGGGGTGAGGTTTTGAACGCGAATCGCATGAAACCGACGTTAGTCGATCTTTATGAAGCGCAACTAAACTCATGCGGACGATGACCACCGCACTCGGTATCGACACCAGGATCACCCTGCTGGCCGCTGGGCTGATCTTCCTGCTGGCGCTGGTGCTCGGCGTCTGGAAGTACCGCCAGATCATGACCGCCGAGGATCATCGCGCCCATCCGTACGTCGACATCGCGCACCGGGCGGCGTTGCTCTATTCCTTCGCGACCCTGCTGCTGGCGGTCTTCGTCGAACTCAGCGCCTGGCCGGCGTGGGTCAACCTGGCCGCGGCGGCGGTCGTCGTGTTCTTTTTCGTCGCCGCCATCCTCGGCTACGTTGCGCACGGCGCGCGGCGCGACACCGTCAACCAGTTCGAAAGCCCCAGCCGCGGGCTGGAAATGACGATGGTGCTGCTGATCGCCGGCGAGATCGGCGGGTTCGCCGTGCTGCTCACGGGGTTCGTCGCAGGCCAATTCCGGTGACTGGGCGGGGCACACTGGAGCCATGGACCCGGTAGCCGCCCTGCGGCAGATCGCCTATTACAAGGACCGGAGCCGGCACGACCCGAGGCGGGTGATGGCCTACCGCAATGCCGCCGACATCATCGAGGGCCTCGACGACGCCGCGCGGGAGCGGCACGGCCAGGCCAACAGCTGGCAGACGCTGCCGGGTATCGGTCCGAAGACCGCGAAGGTGATCGACCAGGCCTGGTCCGGCCGCGAACCCGACCTCCTCGTCGAATTGCGTTCCGGCGTTGAGGATCTCGGCGGTGGCGACATCCGCGCCGCGCTGCGCGGCGACCTGCACCTGCATTCGAATTGGTCGGACGGGTCGGCGCCGATAGACGAGATGATGGCCACCGCGTCGGCGCTGGGTCACGAATACTGCGCGCTGACCGACCACTCGCCGCGGCTGACCATCGCCAACGGGTTGTCGCCGGAGCGGTTGCGCAAGCAGCTCGACGTCATCGACGAGCTGCGCGACCAGTTCGCGCCGATGCGCATTCTCACCGGGATCGAGGTCGACATCCTGGAGGACGGCGGCCTCGACCAGGAACCCGAATTGCTCGAGCGCCTCGACGTCGTCGTGGCCAGCGTGCACTCGAAGCTGTCGATGGACGCGGCGGCGATGACGCGACGCATGCTGCGCGCGGTCTCCAATCCGCACGCCGACGTGCTGGGCCACTGCACCGGCCGGCTGGTCTCGGGCGGCCGCGGCATCCGGCCCGAGTCGAAGTTCGACGCCGAGGCGGTGTTCACCGCCTGCCGCGACCACGGGACGGCAGTGGAGATCAACTCCCGCCCCGAGCGCCGCGACCCGCCAACCCGGCTACTCAAGCGGGCGCTGGAGATCGGCTGCGTATTCAGCATCGACACCGACGCGCACGCACCGGGCCAGCTGGACTTCCTCGGCTACGGGGCGCAGCGCGCGCTGGACGCCGGCGTGCCCGTTGACCGGATCGTCAATACCTGGCCGGCCGACAAGCTGCTGGAGTGGACGGGATCAGCCGGATAGCGGTTGTCAGGTGGACTGCCCGTCGCCGCCGGCGTTGCCGCCGATGATCAGGGCCTCGGCGCCGGAGCCGGCGACACCGGTGGCGCCCCCGTCACCGCCGAATTGGCCGACACCACCGCCGGCGCCTCCGGTGCCGCCCAAGGCACCCGCCGTTCCGGCGACACCGGGGACGGCGTTGGCCGGGTAGGCCCAGGCGCCGCCACCACCACCCCCTCCGGTGCCGGCGCCGCCGAATCCGCCGGCGCCTCCTTGAGCGAGCTGGGACGCGGTGGTGATCGCGTTACCGCCGGCGCCTCCCGCACCTCCCGCACCGCCGGCGTAGGCGGCCCCGCCGCCGCCCCCGCCGCCTCCGCCTAAGGCCATGTCCCCGGTCGACACACCGAGCGCGCCGCCGCCGGCGCCGCCCCCACCTCCGGTGCCGCCTGCCCCGCCGTTGGGGGCACCGGCGCCGCCGCCTCCGCCGTCGCCGCCGAGCCCGAGGGCGACAGGCTGGCTGAGTTGGGTCGAGGCGGCGCCGCCGGTGCCGCCGCCCCCGCCGGCGCCGCCCGTGCCGCTGCCCCCGCCGATGCCGCCGACACCGACCAGGCCGCCCTTGCCGCCCGCGCCGCCGCCGCCCCCGCCGCCGCCGTAGGTGGAGTGGTTGGTGCCGGTTCCGGTCACCGCGTTGCCGCCGAAGCCACCGGTGCCGCCGGCACCGCCGCCTCCGCCGGTGCCGTTGAGTGCGCTGCCGCTGGAGTTGCCGCCGGCCCCGCCGGCGCCGCCATGGCCACCCTGGCCGCCTTGACCGGCCACGCTGCCGAAGACGTTTCCGCTGACGCCGCCGCCCGTGCCGCCGGTGCCGCCGCCCCCGCCGGTGCCGCCCGAGCCGCCGCTGCCGGCCTGCCCGAAGAGCCCGCCCCCGGTTCCGCCGGCCCCACCGGCGCCGGCCGCACCGCCGTCGCCTCCGACTCCTCCGGTTCCGCCAGTCGAGGTGGCGCTTCCGCCGCCGCCGCCCGTGCCGCCGTGGCCGCCGTCGCCGCCGTGACCGCCCAGTCCGGCGGCACCGCCCAGCAGGGCCTGATTCGCGCCGCCGGCCCCGCCATGGCCGCCGGCTCCGCCGTGCCCGCCCGGCCCACCGGTACCGCCGGCCGTGGCGTTATCGAGGCCGGCAGCGCCGAGGCCGCCCTGGCCGCCCGCTCCACCCGCACCGCCGGCGCCGAACAGGGAAAGCAGTTGTCGGTTGGCCCCGCCGGCGCCCCCATCCCCGCCGTGGCCGCCGGTCCCTCCGAACAGGCTGGAGGCGCCGGTCCCGCCGGCCCCGCCGGCACCGCCCGGGCCGCCGCCGATCCATCCGTTGGCCCCGCCGGCACCGCCGCTTCCGCCGGCGCCACCGATCAGGGGCTTGCCGGTTCCGCCGGCTCCGCCGTCACCGCCGTGGCCCCACAATCCCGCCGACCCGCCGGACCCGCCGGCCTGCCCGGCCCCGCCCGACCCGCCGTTGCCGCCGTTGCCGATCAGCCATCCGCCGTCGCCGCCGCGAGCTCCGGTTCCGGGCGCCCCGTTGGCCCCGTTGCCGATCAGCGGGCGCCCCGTGAGCAGCTTGACCGGCCCGGGCGGCAACCCCAGGCTCTGAATCTCGCCGACCAAGGACGTCAGCGGGTCGGCATTGGCCGCCTCGGCGGCCGCGTACTGCCCACCGCCCGACGTCAGTGACCGCACGAATTGGTCATGGAAAAGCGCCGCCTGCGCGCTGAGCGAGTGAAACTCCCGGGCGTAGCTGCCGAACAGCTGAGAAATCGCGGCCGAGACCTCGTCCTGCGCCGCGGCCGCCACCGATGTAGTCGAGGCCGCCGCGGTCGCATTGGCCGACCTGATCGCGGATCCGATCGCGTCCAAGTCCGCCGACGCGGCGCTGAGAATCTCCGGGTCTACTTGCACGAAAGAGGACATCTACGGCTCCTAATCCCTTGTGGGGCCGTAGGTTAAAGCCGGCGACTTGCGAGATTCTTGCGGCGATGGCCTCAGTCGGGGAGATGCGGCATTTCGAGGCCCGGGTCACGGCCAACCAACACCGCCGGCGTGAGCGCGGACTTGCCATAACGGCGGCGCACCCGGTCGATCGCGTCGTCGATCTCGAGCCGGCCGGGGTCCTCGCCGAACGGCAGCATCAGCTGCTGTGCTCCGCTGCGGTCGATGCCCGACACCGCGAACCCGACCAACGTCAGCCCCCGCTGCGCGATCAGGGGCGCGGCGGACGCGACCAGCTGCCGCGCCGCGGTCAGGATCGGCTGCGTCGACGAGGTGGCCCACGGCAACGTGTGCGAGCGGGTCGCCCGGCTGAAGTCGTCGAAGCGCAGTCGCAGCACCACCGTGCGACCGGTACGCCCGGCGGTGCGCATCCGGGCGGTGATCCGGTCGATCAGGTTCACCACCACCGCGTCGACCTCGGCGGCCGACATGCGATTGCCCGCACGGCCCAGAGCCCGCTGCGCCCCCACCGAGCGCCGGCGCACCCCGGTGGTCACCCGGCGGCGGTCGATGTTGCGCGACAGCGCGTACAGCTGACGGCCCATCGCGGGCCCCAGCAGCGAGGCCAGTGTCGATTCGCTGAGCTCGGCGACATCGGCGACGGTCACGAGGCCGTGCGCGTGCAGCTTCTCGGCGGTCACCGCGCCCACGCCCCACAACCGGCGCACCGGCAACGGGCGCAAGAACGCCAGCTCCTGATCGGGCGGCACCAGCAGCAGCCCGTCGGGCTTGGCTTCCTGGCTGGCCACCTTGGCGAGAAACTTCGTCCGGGCGATCCCGACGGTGATGGGCAGGCCGACGCGACCACGCACGTCGGCGCGCAATCGATGCGCGATCTGGGTCGGTGTGCCGGCGACGCGGCGCAGGCCGCCGACATCCAGAAATGCCTCGTCGACGGACAGCGCCTCCACCACCGGTGTGCAGTCGCGGAACACCTCGAACACGGCGTCGCTGGCGCGGCTGTAGGCGTTCATGCGCGGCGGCACCACGATGGCGTGCGGGCATAGCCGCCGCGCCTGCGCCCCGCCCATCGCCGTGCGCACGCCGTAGGCCTTGGCCTCGTAGCTCGCCGCCAGCACCACTCCGCCCCCGACAATCACCGGGCGGCCGCGCAACGTCGGGTCGTCGCGCTGTTCGACGGACGCGTAGAACGAATCCAGGTCCGCGTGCAGGATGGACGCGTCACACCGCACGAACATATGTTCGCACGCGGGTACGACGACTAGCCGGACTCGCCGTAGATGCTGGTGACCCAGATGTGGGTGAGCGTGTCGACGACCCGGTCCTCGTCGACGGCCGGTGTCTCGGCCGACAGCGCGGCCATCATCGTGCGTTCGTTCATCTGGTTCAGCGAGGTCGCGAGGTCGGCGGCGGGGATGGTCTCCGGGGCGGCGCCGCGTGCCCGCTCGGCGGTGATCATCGCCGCGGTCTGGTCGATCCACTTCTGCATGAATCCCAGCCACATCGACCGGAGCTCGGAGCTGGTGGCCAGCGCCTCCGTAGCGGCGCGCGCAAGCGTTCGGTGCGAGCCGAACGCCGTGTAGAAGGCCTTGATGCCGTTGCGCCACACCCGGCGCGGGTCTTCAGGCAGCCGTTGCACCGCCCCGTCGAACTCGGAGTCGGCGCGCGCGATGACCGGCTCCAGCAGCGACAGCAGCACGTCCTCCTTGGACTTGAAATAGAAGTAGAACGTCGGGCGGGAGAGGCCGGCGCCCTTGGCCAGGTCGTCGACCGAGATGGCGGCGAACCCGCGCTCTTCCAGCAGCCGCTCGGCGGTCGCCAGGATCGCCTGCTCGCGGTCGTCGCCGGAGGGGCGCATCGCTCGGCGGCCGCGGAGGGCGCGAGACGTGCCGGCGGTAGTCACGGCGGCTACTTTACATGGAGTTGAAAGTTTCGACACCCCGTTGACTAGCTCGACAGGGTGTTGATAGCGTGGGCCCATGACTGAGCACCTTGACGTCATCATCGTGGGCGCCGGCATCTCCGGCGTGAGCGCGGCCTGGCACCTGCAGGATCGCTGCCCGACCAAGAGCTACGCCATCCTGGAGAAGCGCGCGGCCATGGGGGGCACCTGGGACTTGTTCCGCTACCCGGGCATCCGTTCCGACTCGGACATGTACACGCTGGGCTTCCGGTTCCGCCCGTGGACCGAGCGCCAGGCCATCGCCGACGGCGGGCCGATCCTCGACTACGTCAAGGACACCGCGGCCATGTACGGCATCGACAAGCACATCCGGCTCAACCACAGGGTGGTCGGCGCCGACTGGTCCAACGCGGACAACCGCTGGACCCTGCAGATCGAAAACGACGGCACGCCAAGCACAATCACGTGCACGTTCCTCTTCCTGTGCAGCGGCTACTACAACTACGAACAGGGTTTCGCACCGACGTTCGCCGGCTCGGAGGACTTCAAGGGCCCGATCATCCACCCGCAGCACTGGCCCGAGGACCTCGATTACACGGACAAGAACGTCGTCGTGATCGGGAGCGGCGCCACCGCGGTCACCCTGATTCCGGCGATGGCGGAGTCGGGTGCCAAACACGTCACGATGCTGCAGCGCTCGCCGACGTATATCGTCTCGCAGCCGAAGCGGGACAAGTTTGCCGAGCGGCTCAACCGATGGCTGCCCGAGAAGCAGGCGTACACCGCGATTCGCTGGCGGAACGTGCTGCGGCAGGCGGCGCTGTACGGCGCCTGTCAGAAGTGGCCGCGGCGGATGCGAAAGATCCTGCTCGGCTTCGTGCAGCGCCAGCTCCCCGAGGGCTACGACGTGGAGAAGCACTTCGGCCCGACGTACAACCCGTGGGACCAGCGGCTGTGCCTGGTCCCCAGCGGCGACCTCTTCCGCGTCATCCGCAAAGGCAAGGCCGACGTGGTCACCGACACCATCGACCGGTTCACCCCGACCGGCATCCGGCTCGCCTCGGGTCAGGAGCTGCCCGCCGACATCATCATCACCGCAACGGGTTTGAACCTGCAGCTGTTCGGTGGCGCGACGGTGACCATCGACGGGCAGCCGGTTGACCTGACCAAGACGATGGCCTACAAGGGCATGATGCTCTCGGGGTTGCCGAACATGGTCTACACCGTCGGTTACACCAATGCGTCGTGGACGCTGAAGGCCGACCTGGTGTCCGAGTTCGCCTGCCGCCTGCTGAATTATATGGACGACAACGGCTTCGACACCGTGGTGGTCGAGCACCCGGGTTCCGACGTCGAGGAGCGCCCGTTCATGGAGTTCACACCGGGCTACGTGCTGCGCTCGCTCGATGAGCTGCCCAAGCAGGGCTCACGCACGCCGTGGCGGTTGAACCAGAACTACGTGCGCGACATCCGGCTGATCCGGCGCGGCAAGATCGCCGACGAAGGCCTGCGATTCGCCAAAAACCCTGCGGCCGTGTCTGTTTAGACTGCTGACGCGGTGACGACGATGCCGTCGTCGTCGCTGTAGGCGATGTCCCCGGGCGCGAAAGTCACTCCGCCGAGACTGATTTCGACGCCGCGCTCCCCGGCGCCGGTCTTGGTGCTCTTGCGCGGATTGGTGCCCAGCGCCTTGATGCCGATGTCGATGCCGCGCAGCGCGGCGGCGTCGCGCACCGCGCCGTTGATGACCAGCCCGGCCCAGCCGTTGGAGCGCGCCAACTCGGCGATCACGTCGCCGACGAGCGCGGTGTGCAGCGAGCCGGAGCCGTCGATCACGAGTACCCCGCCGTCACCCGGCTCCGAGAGCACCGACTTCAGCAGCGCGTTGTCCTGGAAGCAGCGCACGGTGCTGATGGGCCCGGCGAACTCCGAGCGGCCGCCGAACTGGCGGAATTGCAGGTCGCAGCTGCGTACGTCGGGGCCGATGGCGTCGACGAGGTCGGCGGTCGGCCGGAAGGACATCGTCACCTCAGCGGCGCCGCAGCTGCCGGATCAGCAGGATCGCCAGCAGGCTGAGCGCCACGGCCACGATCAGCGGCACCCGGGATTGGCCGGAGGCGGCCGGCGCGACCTGGAGCGAGACCGGGTTGTTGGCGCCCTCCACGGTCGACTTCGCTTGCGCCGCAGCATCTTTGGCGGCCTCGGCGAGTTGGCCGTTGGTCTCGATGCGCTGCTGTATGCCGAGGGGTTGCGCGGGCGGTTTCGGGGGCGCGGGCGGGGGACTCTTGGCCGGGGCCTTCTTGGCGGGTGCTTTCTTGGCAGCTGCCTTTTTCGCCGGTGCCTTCTTCGCCGGTGCCTTTTTAGCGGGCGCTTTCGCCGCCTTCTTGACCGCTTTGGCGGGAGGTTTTTTCTCCGGTGGGGTCGACGCGCCGTCGGGTTCGCTGTTGGGTTGGTCCTGCGGGTCTGCCATGCGGCCGCTCCTTTGCAGCTGTCTCAAGTTCTC
Organism: Mycobacterium sp. NGS69; assembly: GCF_059812165.1. NCBI lineage: Bacteria > Bacillati > Actinomycetota > Actinomycetes > Mycobacteriales > Mycobacteriaceae > Mycobacterium > Mycobacterium sp. NGS69. The sequence goes on along the minus strand of NZ_JCALCD010000001.1, from coordinate 785,124 downwards.
AGTCGGGCGCCGGGTTGCTCGCGTCCCATCATGCCAGGAGGCGCGGCGGGCGCTCGGCGACCAGGTGACGGTCTGGGCCCTCAACGTCTATGTCGCGCCGCCCACCAGGCGCCCGCCGCGACCAGGGCCACGGCCGCCGCCGCGAAAGGCCACACCGGGACGCTCCCGCCGCCGTCGGGACCCGCGGCGGGAGGTCCGGGCGTTCCGGTGCCCGGGACCGTAAGCCGAAACGACCAGGATCCGGACACCACGTGGCCATCGGCGGACGTCACGCGGTAATGCACCGTGTAGGTGCCGGCCGGCCCGAGCGGCCGCACGCCGACGCCGACGACAGCGCCCTGCACGCTGGGTTCGCCGCTGGCCCACTGGTTGCCGTCGGGCCCGACGACCGTCATGGCCGCGAACGTGGTCTGCAACCGCTCGTTGAACGTCGCGGTCACCCGGCCGGGACCGGTCGTGAGAACCGCATTGTCGGCGGGGTCGGCGGAGACCCGCGCCGCGTGCGCGGACGCCGGTTGCGCGGTGAGCATCGCGGTCGACACCATGGCGGCCAGCAGCAGCCCCACCCATGCGGCGAGCGCGCGGGGCGTCATGCCCGTCGGCGGTAGAGGGCGAGACCGACGCCGAGGGCGGCCAGCGCCAGCGCCGCCCCGCCCAGCAGGCGCGCGGCGTTGTCCGATGACTTCGGCTGCGTGGCCGCCGCGGGCGGGTGGTGGTCGTGCGGTGCGGCCGCCGTCCCGCCGAGCGTCAGCGCCGGCGCCGGGTGTTCCGGCTCACCGCCGCCGGGCAGCGGCGGCTGGTCCCACTTGACGACCGTGCCGTCGGAATACGTCTGGGTGGCCGGGAAGCTGACGGTGTCGGTGTCGGGCAGCTGGACCGAGATGCGGAACAGCGCGAATTGGTCCGGGGGGATCCCGGCGCCGGGGGCGGCCGTCCAGGTCACCGAGCGGACGGTGCCGGCCGCCGCGTCGCGGTCGAGCTTGGCCGTCCATCCGGGGACGGTTTCGGTGCTCGCCGCCGCCACGTTGGGCAGGCCGACGGTCAGCGCGGTGGTGGCCGCGCCCGTGTTGGATTCGTTGGGCACCTGGAAGGTGACGATTGCCATGGCGCCGCGGACGGGGTTGTCGCTGCTGGCGTGTACGTGCGCCCACGCCGCGGGGGCGCCGAGCGCCGAGCCGAGGTAGAGCGCCGCGACCGCGATCAGGACGCGTGCGGCGGTCACGTCAGTCCGAGGCGCGCCATCAGGTCCGCCTCGATGCCGTCGAGCTGCGAGGAGATCGCGGCGTGGGCCGCGCGCCGTCGCGCGGCCGGCATGTTCTCCGCGGCGGTGACGGCCGCCGAAAGGTCGCTCAGCCGTTCGGTGATGGCGCCGACGAACTGCTTGGTCTCGGCGTCCTTGGGCTTCTTTTCCTGCACAACCCGCAGCGACTTCTCCGAGCCGGCGATCCGGGCCGACAGCTGGGCGCCCTGCCCGGAGAACTGGCCGATCTGCGCCAGCGGGACGCCGAGCTGGTCCGCGCGCCGCTGGTCGATCACCGCGCGCGCGGCCATCGCGCCGCGGTAGATCAGCGGCGTCAGGATCGGGGCGAGCAGCCGAGAGACGGTCAGCGCCCGGCGAATCCGAGTCGGCGACAGCAACTTGCCCTCCCGTGCGGTCTTGAGCTCGGTCTCGGCGACCTTCAGCGCCGTGCGGTCGCTGTCCCGTTGCGATTTGATCTGCGCCTTGAGGGCCTTTTCGGCGGCGCGCCGGTCGGCCTTGAGTCGGCGAGCGTCGTTCTTGGCGGCCAGCTTGGCCTCGAGCTTGGCGCGGGCCTTGATCGCGCGGGCCTCGGCGCGACGCGTCGCGCGGCTCTTTCGCTTGCGGAACAGGCCCATTCCCGGCCGCCTCCCGGTATCTAGTGGACTATCGCTCGCGTGTGCGCGATCCGAGAGCCAACCCTAATCGGCATACGCCGACGGCGGCCGTTCAGGTCGGGGCGTACAGCGGGTCTCGGCCCGCGCGTCCGCTAGGCGTCCAGGTGTTCGGCGCGGCGGAGCTCCTTGACCCGCTCCACGACGTCCTGCTGGGCCTGCGGGGACAACCCGACCGCGGCCAGCGCGATGCGGCGCACGCCGTCATCTCGCATCGTCGCCAGCCAGGACAACTCCTTGTCGAGCTTCTCGTAGTACTCGTCGTCGGTGAAGTACGCCGGCTTGATCCGGAAGAAGTTGGCCAGGGCGGCCATGGTCGCCGACGACGGATTGGTGCGGTTGCCCGAACGTAGCTGGGACAGGTAGGGAGCCGACATCGTGATGCCCTCCGCCTTGAGTGCCGCGATCACCTCCGCCGAGGTGTGCGGCCCGCGCCCTGGTGGGTACACCGTGTCGAACAAGCGATTCAGGCGGGCGGCGAACGTCGTGCTCATCGATATGACCTCCACTTGGCTGTAGAAGTGAATTATTGCCGAGGTGTATTTGCTGATCATGGTAGCGACGGTTTGGGTCCGCATCCAGGTGCAAACCCGGGGTGGTTGGGTACCGGCATAGCTGACGGTTGCCGAATACCCACTTTACGAGCGTCTAACTAATTCGCTGGGGTGTCCACCAGATAAGCGAAACTCACAGGTTATCCGCAGCGTTCGGGTCATGGCCGGGCGTGGCGGGCCGCCGGCCGGGCGGATCCCCGCGCGCTCCGGCCGAGGATGCTGGGCGATTGCACGGCAACCAACCCGCAACGCGCACCCGTCGGCGACATCATTTGCTGTCAGTTCGGCGACCCGCCCGCGAAACGGGCCAAGGGTGCACCTGATTGCCCCGGAAGATGCCCCTGGGACGTCTCCGGGGTCGCGGCAGCTGAGGGAATGGGGCGCCGACGGCACTCTAGCCGATGTCCGGTGACCTCCCGGCGGGTGCAACCGCTTTCCGGCGCCGACGCACAGTTTGCGCCGCGGCCACCGCGGAGGCGGCCAGCGCTACGGCGACGGTCGCCGCGATGGCCACCGAGCGCAGTCCCAACGCGGTGTCGAACAGCATCCACAGTCCGAACATCAGGAACAGCAGGCCGGCCATGGCGTGCAGCAGCCGCTCTGGAAGCCGCCGATGCAGCAGCGTGCCAACCCCGATCGCAAGTCCGTCGGCGAGGACCATCCCCAGGGTGGAGCCGACCCAGACGCCGGTCCAGTCGTGATCGCTGGCCAACGACACGGTCGCGAGCGACGTCTTGTCGCTCATCTCGGCGAGCACGAAGGACGACGCGACGGTCAGCAAGGCAAAGCGGGATTCCCCCTCCGTCGAGACCGTCTCGTCGGCGGCGCCCTCGCGCCAGGCCCACACGGCGAAGATCAGGAACGCGATCGCAGACGCGAACGCCATCGGGCGGGACGGGAGCGTCGTGCCGAGGAAATGGCCGATCCCGACCGTCACCCCGTGCACCAGACAGGCGGCGATCGCCACGCCGCTCAGCACCACCCACCATCGGTAGCGCAGCGCAAAGGTCATGGTGATCAGCTGGGACCTGTCGCCGAGTTCGGCGAGGAACACCACCCCGAGGGTCAGCAACGTGGCTGCGAGCATGGGGGCGACCTTTCGACACGTCGTCGGTAATGTCTGGGACCCTTCGGTCCCTCCGAACATCGGTCGAAGGTCTCGCCCACCGGACCCGTGGGACCGGTTCGCCGGCCGGGCTATACGCCAGTATGTCGACTCGACGATTGGGGGCTACTCCCCTTCGCTAACGGTTCACAGGCTAGCGGGCGGGTCAGGCCAGCGCCAGGACGGCGAGCGATTTCGGGCGGCCGTATTCTGCGATTTGAATTCCCTTACGCGGCAAGCAGCATCGCCAGGATCGCGGTGTCCGGATGGCTGATCGGGTCGACGCCCACCCGGCTCACCATCGACGTGATGGTTCCGTCGGCCTCGGCCTCCACCCACGCCGCCCGGTGCTCCAATCCGAGGTAGGGCAATCCCGGTAGCAACACGCACCCGGACGCGGCCCCGTTGCATTCCGGCAAGGAGGGCGTGGTTTCCGACGGCGGATGCAGCATCAGCAACGCCGGCGGTTGATGGTCGGCGAAATATCCTGGCTGGATGGCAGATTCGCCGAAGACGGTGCCTTCGGCCAGCACCAGGCCCACGGTGCCCGGCTCGGGCTCGTCGGGCAACTCCTCGCGAGCACCGAACACCGTTGTGGTGGAAAGCAATCCCGGCAGCGACGCGACCCTGACCGCGACCATCAGCAGTTGGGCCCACTCCTTCGTCGAATCGGGCCAGCGCCCGGAAATGACGAACCCTTTCAGGGCACCACGGGCATGGAAGGGTGCTACCCCTATCGGCCTATCCGACCCGGTTTCCATCTCGACCTCCGCGCGACGCCTCGTTTCGAATAACCACGCTGGTAGCTCGAATAATTAAGGATGCCTGCGGCTTCGGCGCCTTGCAACCCGACACGGTTACTGGCGTACATGTTTTCAATGTGCCCACATTCGACTCGGATAAACGACGGGGGCGCCACGCGATCCGCGCGACGCCCCCGCCGTTTCGAAATGAAGTCAGCCGGCTATCAGCCCTTGGGTTTTAGACGTTGCGGCCGCGTAGCGGTCCTGCACATCCGCCCAGTTCACCACGTTCCAGAACGCCTTGGCGAAGTCGACCTTGACGTTCTTGTACTGAAGGTAGAAAGCGTGCTCCCACATGTCGAGCAGCAGCAGCGGCACGATCCCCAGCGGGAAATTCGACTGGTGGTCGTACACCTGGAAGATCAGCAGCTTGTTGCCCAGCGTGTCCCAGCCGAGCGCCGCCCACCCCGACCCCTGCACGGTGGTGGCAGCGGCGTGGAACTGCGCCCGGAAGTTGTCGAACGATCCGAACGCGTCGTCGATGGCCGCGGCGAGCTCACCGGTCGGCTTGTCACCGCCGTTCGGGGAGAGGTTCTTCCACCAGATGGTGTGGTTGACGTGACCACCCAGGTTGAACGCCAAGTTCTTCTCGTTCAACAGGATCGCGGCGTGGTCTCCCTTGGCCCGCGCTTCCTCGAGTTTTTCCAGGGCGTCGTTGGCGCCTTTGACGTAGGTGGCGTGGTGTTTGTCGTGATGAAGTTCGTTAATTTGACCGGAGATGTGCGGTTCCAGCGCACCGTAATCCCAATCCAAGTCCGGCAAGTTGTATACAGCCACTGCATTCCTTTCTTCGGTTATCGTCTTGGCGCTCCTGCGCGGGGCTGCCACGCGGCGGCCAGCCGTAATCAACCCTGCTCCATGACCGCGTGCGCCGCAAGAACGGCTGCTAGGGGGAGATACCCGGTCTGGGTTGATTCAAGACAAGGCGATGACGACGAGAACCGCGAGCAGCGCCAGCGCGAGCAGCGCGGCGCGCAAGGCGGCGACGCTATAGCTGTGGTTACAGGCAGCCGAGCCGGGATTCGAGTTCGACGGGGCCGGCGAACCCGGACCGAACGAATGCGTGGCCATCAAGCGCCTTTCAGCTGCACGTCCACCCCGCTCAAGTGAGGTGAGTCACAACGATTTTTCGTGACGGTGATCATAACCCCTCACAGCGGGGTTGGAAAACGCACTGCGTGATCGGGTGCCGGACCGGGGTCTGGCGATACCCGAGGGCGAGTTGAACAAGCGCGGCGCGGGCGAGCGCTACTGAGCCCGAGGGGCTCGGCTGCGGGTGCTTAGCGGGGCAATGCATTTCGCTCTGATAACCGGCGGGGCTGTTTATGGCACAGCCGTACCAGCCTTGGGTTATCCACAGACGGAACCCGCGGCACTCGGTAAAGGCCGTGTTGATGCCGTGCATACCCAAAGCTCAATTGTGGATAAACCTGTGGAAACTGTGGATAGCCCTAGGCAACTGTTGGTGTTGCCGCAACCGCTTCCAGGCCGCTTCGAGGGCCCGCGTCGTCGCCGGCGCTACGCTGGTCCGGTGATCCAGGTGTGCTCTCAGTGCGGCACGCGCTGGAACGTGCGCGACCGGCGACGCGACTGGTGCCCCCGCTGCCGCGGGGCGCTGATGGCGCCCCTGCCGGACACACCGGCGCCCGACCCACGATGGAGCGCACCGGGCGGCCCCCCGCCGGCCAGGCCGCCCGCCGCCCCGGCGTGGCAGCGCACCGGGCCCCGGCTGCCGCCCGGATTCCGCTGGATCGCGGTCCGCCCGGGCGCCGCGCCGCCTCAGCGACGAGGGCGTCGGCTCCTGGGGCCCACGCCGCGCTACGCCATGATACCGCGTTGGGGTTTGGCGGACCGCGTCGACCAGGCGCCCGTCGCGGCCGAAAAGCCTTCGCGGACAGGGCCATCCGCACCGCTGGTGCGCACCACGCTGTTCTTGAGCGTGCTGATCCTGGGCGCGGCCGCACTGGTGTACGCCGCACGGTATGCGTTGTTGGTGTACAACCGGAACACCCTGCTGAACTCGATCCTGGCCGTCGTCGCGGATTGGCTCGGGGTGCTGGCCAGCGTGGGAGCGATCGTGGCGGTGGGCACGTCCGGGGTAACGCTGATCCGGTGGCTGATCGCGCGCCGGGCCGCCGCGTTCGCGCATCACGGCCTGCCGGAGCCGCGGTCGGTCCGGGCGCTGTGGGCGGGCTGCGTGGTGCCGTTGGCGAATTTGCTGTGGGCGCCCGTGTACGTCATCGAGCTGGCAACGGTCGAGGAGCACTACGCCCGGGTGCGGAGACCCATCGTTCAGTGGTGGATCGCGTGGGTCCTCAGCTACCTGGTTTCGGCCTTCGCCATCTTCACCAGCTTCGCCACCGACGCCCAGGGCATCGCGAACAACACCGTGCTGATGGTTTTCGCCTACCTGTTCGCGGCGGTCACCGTCGCGGCGATCGCCCGGGTCTTCGAAGGCTTCGAGCGCAAACCGGTGCAACGTCCCGCGCACCGCTGGGTCGTCGTCGAATCGGAACGCTCCATCGCTCCGGTTGAGTTGGAGGGGCAGGAACCGGCAGCATAGGGATATGACGTGGGCCGACGAGGTGCTCGCCGGGCACCCTTTTGTCGTTGCCCATCGCGGAGCCTCGGCCGCGCGCCCCGAACACACGTTGGCCGCCTACGATCTCGCGCTCAAGCAGGGCGCCGACGGCGTGGAATGCGACGTGCGCCTGACCCGCGACGGCCACCTCGTCTGCGTACACGACCGCCGTCTGGACCGGACCTCGACGGGTGCCGGTTTGGTCAGCACGATGACGCTCGCCGAACTGCGCGAGCTCGAATACGGTGCCTGGCACGACAGCTGGCGTGAGGACGGAACGCATGGCGACACCAGCCTGCTGACGTTCGACGACCTCGTTTCGCTCGTCCTGGACTGGCACCGGCCCGTCAAGATCTTCGTCGAGACCAAGCACCCGGTCCGGTACGGCTCCCTGGTGGAGAACAAGCTCCTCGCGCTGCTGCATCGGTACGGGATCGCTTCGCCCGCATCCGCCGACCGGTCCCGCGCGGTGGTCATGTCGTTTTCGGCGGCCGCGGTCTGGCGGATCCGGCGGGCCGCGCCGTTGCTGCCGACGGTGTTGCTCGGCAAGAACGCCCGGTATCTGGCCAGCAGCGCGGCCACCGCCGTCGGCGCCACCGCCGTCGGGCCGTCGTTGGCGACGCTGAAGGACTATCCGCAACTGGTGGACCGCGCCGTCGCGCAGGGCAGGGCGGTGTACTGCTGGAACGTCGACGAGTACGAGGACATCGACTTTTGCCGGGACGTCGGCGTGGCCTGGCTGGCCACCCACCACCCGGGGCGCACCAAGGCGTATTTGCAGCGGGCCCGCGCCGGCGACGGCGCTTGACTATTGCTGTCCCTGAAGGGCGGCGGCGGGCACCGGCGCGTCGGCGGCCAGCGCCTCGAACAGCTGGCCGGCGGCCTCGTGGTTCCACACCACCACCGCGCCGGCGTCGCCGGTGGTGAACTCCCCGATCGGGACGGTCACCGCGGTCGTCGGCCCGTGCAGCGCCCAGCCGAGCCTGGCCAAATCCCACACGTGGTCGCCCTCGTCGACGGTCATCGCGCCGGCGGCCGCGCGCGGCACCGAGTACCAGCGGCGGGGGTCGAGCCACACGGCCGGGCTGGCCGCGCGGTGCAGCAGCGCCGAGAGGAACTGGCGCTGGTTGGCCATCCGGTCCAGATCCGCGCGCGGGGTGTCCCGCGACCGGACGTAGCCCAGCGCGTCGCGGCCGGCCAGCTGCTGGCAGCCGGCCGGCAGGTCGACGCCGGCCAACGGATCGTTGATCGGCGCGGTTAGGCACACCGTGATGCCGCCCAGCGCGTCGACCAGGCCCGCGAATCCGCCGAATCCGATCTCGGCATAGTGATGGAGGCGCAGGCCGGTCGCCCGCTCCAAGGTCTGGGTCAGCAGGGGCGCCCCGCCGATCGCGAACGCCGCGTTGATCTTGTCCTTGCCATGACCGGGGATCGGCACGTACGAGTCGCGCGGGATCGACACCATCGTCGGCGGTGTGCTGGACCCGAATTCGGGCACGTGCACCAGCAGGATGGTGTCCGTTCGGCTGCTGCCGACGTCGCCGCCGGTCGCCAGTTCTTGCTGCTGCTCGGCGGTGAGGTCTTGGCGGCTGTCCGAGCCGACGATCAGCCAGTTGGTCCCGCGGCCGGCTCCGGGCCTGTCGGGATAGTCGGTCAGCGCGTGCTCGCGCCGCAGCGTGGTGTCGAACCACATGCCGCCGCCGACGATGGCCGCGCCGGCGAGCAGCACGCCGATCAGCACGGTGAACGCCAGAGCCCGGACCCAGCGGCGCCCGCCGCGCTTGCGGCGCGCCCTCGGTCCGACCGGCCGCGGCGGGGGAGCGGACGGGGGTGCCGGGGCGGGTGGTGGCGCGGGCCGGCGCAGCGGTGTGGTCGCCGCGTCGGCGGCCGGCGCCGGGCCGCTCGCCCGGCGTATCGCCTGCGGCGGCTCGGGCCGGCGCGGCACCGGGCGATGGGGCGATCGGTCGCCGTTCACCCGGATAACGTACGTGCAGGACCTACCGGCGGGCCCGCAGCCCATTAACGAACGGGCAACCCATCAGCACGCGGATGGCCTGCCTCAGTCCCGTCATGTCGTCGACCGGCTTGTGGAACGGCAGCCGGACGTCGTGGTCGCCGTCGTTGCCCTCGATGCGGAACCGCACGCCGTATCGGTCGAGCCCGAGCGGACGGACTTGCCCGCGGCGCAGGGGCGGCGGCAGCTTCGACACCAGCCGCGCGACCACGTCGTTGTGGACGGTGTCGAGGTGCCACAGCAGGCCCGCCTCGATCTCGCAGAAGGGGTCGGGGCGGGCGGCGAGCAGATCCGCCACGCTGACCGGCTCGGCGCCGGTGGCGTCGGTGACCACCACGGAGTCGATCTCGAGCCGCAGCAGCCGGTACCGAAGCTCTTCCGCGCACGGCGACGACAGCGGCGTCTCGACCTGCAGCAGCGCCGGGTTCGGGTCTTCGGCGGCGATCAGGTCAAGCGTGTCGGTGACCGCCTCGGCCGGGACGGCCTGCAGGCGGCCGCGCACCCACACCAGCGAACGGACTGGTTCGCGCACCGGAAGCGGCGCGTAGTCCGTCAGCTCCAGCAGCGCCTGGGATCCGGCGACCGCGCAGCACCCGTCGTGCTCGACTGGGAGCGCGACCGCGAAGGATCCGTCGGCCAGCAGGTGATGCACCGGGGTGGCGATCGGATCCGTGCGCGGGCTTCCGGTCGCCCCCGCTGTTTCCAGCGCCAACAGGGCGCTCCCGGCGCGCGCACAGGCGCTGCGGATGCGTTCTGCGGTCGTCGGGGTGGGGCAGCTCGGCGATGCCATCGTTCTCCTCAGCGGCGAATTAGGTAAGCCTAAGTTAACTTACGACCCATCACGTCGCAAGGCCCGATTGACGTGGAGCGCCGTTAGGGTTGGGGCGTGGTCCGCATCGCATACCTCGGTCCCGAAGGGACCTTTACGGAGGCGGCGCTGCGGCAAATCGTGGCCGCCGGCCTGGTTCCCGCGCAGGGACCGGGCCCCGTGCGCGCGATGCCCATCGAGAGCACGCCCGCCGCGCTCGATGCGGTCCGCGACGGCGACGCCGACTACGCGTGCGTGCCGATCGAGAACTCGATCGACGGCGCGGTGATACCGACGCTGGACAGCCTCGGCATCGGCTCGCCCCTGCAGATGTTCGCCGAGGTCACGCTGGACGTGGCCTTCAGCGTCGTGGTCAAGGCCGGCCTCGGCGCGGGCGACGTCCGCACGCTGGCGGCGTTCCCGGTGGGCCTGGCGCAGGTGCGGAAGTGGCTGGCAGCCCATCTGCCCGGGGTGGAGCTGCGGCCGGCGTACTCCAACGCCGACGCGGCGCGGCAGGTGGCCGAGGGACACGCGGACGCGGCGGTGACCTCGCCGCTGGCCGCCGAGCATTGGGGGCTGGGGGCGCTGGCCGACGGCGTCGTCGACGAGCCGAACGCCCGCACCCGCTTCGTGCTGATCGGGCTCCCGGGGCCGCCGCCGGGTCGCACCGGGGCGGATCGGACCGCGGTGGTGTTGCGCCTCGACAACGTGCCGGGCGCGCTGGTGTCCGCGCTGGCCGAATTCGGCATCCGCGGCATCGACCTGACCCGGATCGAGGCCCGGCCCACGAGAACGGAACTCGGGACCTACCTGTTCTTCGCGGATTGCGTCGGCCACATCGACGACGGCGCCGTCGCCGAGGCACTCAAGGCGCTGCACCGTCGTTGTGCGGATGTGAGATACCTGGGTTCGTGGCCGACGACGTCGGCCGCCGGGGTGCTGCCGCCGCCGGCGGACGAGGCGGCGCGGTGGCTGGCGCGGCTGCGCGAGGGCAAACTCGGGGGGTCGGATCGATGAGCGGTCGCTTGGTGCTGTTGCGGCACGGGCAGTCCTACGGAAACGTCGAGCGCAGGCTGGACACCCGCCCGCCCGGGGCGGAACTGACGCCGTTGGGCCGGGACCAGGCCCGCGCGTTCGCCCGCGGCTCGGGGCGCCCGGCGATGCTGGCGCACTCGGTGGCCACCCGGGCGTGGCAGACGGCCGAGGTGATCGGCGCGGAACTGGAAATGGGCGCCCTGGAATTCAAAGGCATTCACGAGGTGCAGGTCGGGAAGCTGGAAGACCGCAGCGACGACGATGCGGTCGCGGAATTCAACGCGATCTACGAGCGGTGGCATCGCGGCGACCTCGACGTGCCGCTGCCGGGCGGGGAGACCGGCAACGACGTCCTGGACCGCTACGTGCCGGTGCTCACCGAGCTGCGAATGCGCTACCTCGACGACGACGACTGGGACGGCGACATCGTCGTCGTCAGCCACGGCGCGGCGATCCGGCTGGCCTCCGCGGTCCTGGCCGGGGTGGACGGCAATTTCGCGCTGGACAACCACCTCGAGAACGCCGATTCGGTGGTGTTGGCCCCGATCACCGACGGGCGGTGGAGCTGCGTGCGCTGGGGGTCCGTGACGCCGCCGTTCTACCCGCAGGCCGACGCGAGCCCGGTCGCCGATGCGGTGAGCTCAGGCACCGATCCGATGGGCTGACGACTCTTCGGTGCAGTCGCAGCCGACGGCGTCGCAGTCGACGACGAACGTGTGCACCAGCAGCTCGGGGCTGTCGCAGTCCGGCTCGGTGCACTCCCACCGGCGCAACGAATGGCGAATGATGGTGCCGTGGCAGTGATCTAGGCCCGCCCGGCATTCGCGACACTCAGCGCTCATCAGCCGTTCATAGCATCCGGTCCGGACAAATTGGTGTTGCCGCGCCCATGGATCGTCAGGCCCAACCCAGTTCCTCGAGCCGGTGGTCGTCGATGCCGAAGTGATGGGCGATTTCGTGGATCACCGTGATCGCCACCTCCTCGACGACGTCGTCGTCGGAGTCGCAGACGTCCAGCAGCGCCTCGCGGTAGATCGTGATGGCGTCGGGCAGCGCGCCGGCGTAGTCGGAGTCGCGCTCGGTCAGCGCCACCCCTTCGTACAGCCCGAGCAGCTCGGCGTCCTCCGGGTGGCGGTCTTCGACGAGCACGACGACGTTGTCCATCGCGGCGGCCAGTTGGGGCGGGATCAGGTCGAGCGCATCGGAGACCAGCTCGTCGAACCGGCGCGGATCCATCCGCACGGGCACGCGGCTAGCCCGCCGGGGCCGGGGCCGGTTCAGCCGGCGCGGCTGGGGGTGCCTCCGGGGCCGGGGCCGGAGGCGGCGCCCCGCCGTCGGCTGGGGGCGGGACGTCTTGGGGCGCTTGGGTGGCCGGTACTTGGGTAGCCGGCGCCTGCGGTTGCGTCACGGCCGGCTGCTGGCCGGGCAGGTGCTGATTGTTCGGCGGTATGGCGTCCGGCGCGGTGCTGGCCTGGGTGGGCTGGCTCGGCGCCTGAACCGGTATCGGCGGCATCGTCAGCCGCTCCTCGGGAATGTCGGGCGGGGCGATCGGCGCCTGACCGTTGATCAGCAGCTGGCCCTTGGCGCTGTTCACCAGCGTGGCCCAGCCGCCGTTGCCCAGCGTGGCGCCGATGCTGCAGGCGACCTCGCGGCTACCGGCCGACCAACTCGGCAGCGACACCGTCGGATAGATCAGCGTCAGCGTGGTGGTGCGCAGCTTGGTCGGCGCGAGGTAGGCGTCGGTCATCTTGGTGCAGGAGTCCTTGATGAACCCGTCCTGGTCGGGCTCGGACGGCAGCGGACCGGGAAACTTCTCGGCCAGGTTCACCGTGCCGGTGACCTCCATCGCGTGCGGGGTCGCGCAGTCGACCGGCACGTCCGTGGGCTGGTTGATCGCCGGGTCGATGCCCAGGCAGGTGCCGGTCGGCCAGACCTTGGACTGGTCGACGTCGGCCACCTTGCCCTTGAACGCCTGCTGCTGATTGTTGCCGCCCGGCAGCTGCAGCCCGCACAGCATGCGGCGGTCGCCGGACTGGCGCCAGGCCCGGTCGCCTGCCCACAGCAGGCTGATCATGAACTTGCTGTTGGGATCGAACTTGGCGCCCAGGTAGTTGTGGACCGCCGGCTCGCACTGTTCCTGGGTCATCTGCTGGATCCGGGCCGGCGACGGCGGAGCGGCGCTGGGCCCGTACTCCGAGCCGGGGAAGGTCCGCATGTCGACGGACTCGGCGACCTCGAACTTGTGGTTCTCGGTGCAGTTGACGATGCTGGCGGACTCGGGGGTGGCGTCCGGCCACATCAGGCAATCGCCGCCCTTGGCGCGGCTGAACGCGGCGTCGCTCTTGGTCCCGGTGTTGGGCACCGGGTCGATGTAGCCGGCCAGCCGCCCGGGCCCGCCGCCCACCGGAATCGCCGTGACCAGTCCGGCGATCAGCAGGCCGCCGAGCGCGGTGAGCAACAGCGCCCGCCTGGTCGCCGTCGCCTGCAGCCCGCGCGGCCATGGGAAGCCGCTGGGTGGTTGCTTCGCCGCGTCGTCGCGGGAGCCGGCGGGGGTGCTGGCTTCCGAAATTTCCTTCTCCGGCGCTTGCGACATCGGCTCCATTCTGACAGGGCCACATGAGAGACGTGACAAAAGTTGCAGATGTGGTATGTGGGGCGTTGGTTGGCGGGGTGGCCTGGCATCTCGCCGGGGCCGCGAAAGTAGTGTCGGGGCCGTGATCGACCTGAAGCTGCTCCGGGAAGACCCCGACGCCGTGCGCCGTTCGCAAGTCAGCCGAGGCGAAGACCCGGCGCTCGTGGACGTCTTGCTGGCCGCCGACGCCGAGCGCCGCTCGGCGATTTCGGCCGCCGACGGCTTGCGCGCCGAACAGAAAGCCGCCAGCAAGAGCGTGGGCGCCGCGTCGGCCGAGCAACGCCCCGCCCTGCTGGCGCGGGCCAAGGAGCTCGCCGAGCAGGTGAAGGCCGCCGAAGCCGCTCAGGTGAACGCCGAGGCCGCGTTCACCGCGGCACACATGGCGATCTCGAACGTCATCGTCGACGGGGTGCCCGCCGGCGGCGAGGACGACTATCGCGTCCTGGACGTGGTCGGCGAGCCGGCGGCGATCGAAAACCCCAGGGACCATTTGGAACTCGGCGAATCGCTCGGCCTCATCGACATGCAACGCGGCGCCAAGGTGGCGGGCTCGCGGTTCTACTTCCTGACCGGCCGGGGCGCCCTGCTGCAGCTGGGCCTGCTGCAGCTGGCGCTGCGGCTGGCCGTCGAGAACGGCTTCATCCCGATGATCCCGCCGGTGCTGGTGCGCCCGGAGGTGATGGCGGGCACCGGATTTCTGGGCGCCCACGCCGACGAGGTGTACCGGGTCGAGGCCGACGATCTGTACCTGGTGGGGACGTCCGAGGTGCCGCTGGCGGGCTACCACTCCGACGAGATCCTGGACCTGTCCGGCGGGCCGCGGCGCTACGCGGGCTGGTCCTCGTGCTTCCGGCGGGAGGCCGGCAGCTACGGCAAGGACACCCGCGGCATCATCCGGGTGCACCAGTTCGACAAGGTGGAGGGGTTCGTCTACTGCGCGCCCGCCGACGCCGAGGCCGAACACCAACGGCTGCTGGGCTGGCAGCGCGAGATGCTGGCCCTGATCGAGGTGCCGTACCGGGTGATCGACGTGGCCGCGGGTGACCTCGGCTCATCGGCCGCGCGCAAATTCGACTGCGAGGCATGGGTTCCCACCCAGGGGACCTACCGCGAGCTGACGTCGACGTCGAACTGCACCACGTTCCAGGCGCGCCGGCTGGCGACGCGCTATCGGGACGACGCGGGCAAGCCGCAGATCGCGGCCACGCTCAACGGCACGCTCGGCACCACCCGGTGGCTGGTTGCGATCCTGGAGAACCACCAGCAGCCCGACGGCAGCGTGCGGGTGCCGGCCGCGCTGGTGCCGTTCGTGGGCACCGAGCTGATCGAGCCCTAGTGGCGATCGCAAGCGCGGCGTAGCCGGGCGCGGCGGGTCGCCACCGTCGGACTAGAGCTCCACCTCGGCGAAGGTGGGGCTGCCCGCCTCCAGCGGGACGCGGGCGGCCCGCGCGGTGAAGCTGATCGCGTGATACCAGCCGCACAACATGGTGAGGTCGAGAAGCTCGCGTTCGTCGAACTCGCCGCGCAGCGCCGCCCACAGGGCGTCGTCGATGTCCCGGTGGTCGCATAGCGCGTCGACCGCGCGAATCAACAGCCGATCGCGCTCGGCGGCCCAGCACGGGTCGTCGGGACCGCCATGGGTCAGGGAACGGACCTGATCCCGATCAAACCCCGCCCGCTCGGCGAAAAAGGCGATGTGCACGCCCCATTCGTACTCGCACCCGCAGCGCGCGCAGGTGCGGTCGATGACGACCTCGCGGTCGCGCAGGGATAGCGACAGCGCGCGGCTGAGCTCGTAGCTGCCCCACAGCGTCATGGCCTCGGCCATGGGCAGGTTTCGCACCACGGTGCGAAACAACGCGATCGGCGGCACGCCCGGCGGCATCATCTTGTCCAGCTGGGCGGCCACCGCCGGCTCGTAGGGCGGTTCGAGCGCGCCGATCCGGGGCGTTACTATTTCCGTAACCATGAGGGAAGAAACTACGTTACGGAAAACGAAACGTCAATCGGCCGTCCGCCCGGGCACGCCGGTGCGCGGGTCGACGACGGGACGGCCGCTGATGGCGGCCCTCGACCTACTCGGCCGGCGCTGGTCGCTGCGGATCCTGTGGGAGCTTCGGGACGGCCCGCTCGGGGCCCGCTCGCTGCGCGACCGCTGCGACGGCATGTCGCCCAGCGTTCTGTATGACCGTCTCGGTGAGCTGACCGACGCGGGCCTCGTCGTGCAGCGCGACGACCAGAGCTACGAACTGAGCGAGCAGGGTCGCTCCCTCGGCAAGGCGCTCACCCCGCTGGAGCGGTGGGCTCAGCGTTGGGCCGAGACGACTCGCTGAATCAGGCGTTCACCGGCTGGCGGGCGCGCTCGTGGCGGCGCATCCGCTCCATGGTGGCGAAGTACCAGGCCAGCGGGAAGGAAAAGCTGGTGAAGAAGCTGGCCAGGAAGAACAGCCACGGGCGCCGGACGCCGCGCCGGTAGCCGTCGACGATCGTAAACACCGGCAGCAGAATGACATTCGAAATGATGTAGTCCTGGCTGCCCGAACCGGCGGCCGGGTTGCCGAACTGCTGCGCGAGGAAGTGCGGGTAGCTGGCCGGCCCGGAGACGATGCTGCCCTCGCCGTGCGCGGCGAGCACGAAGTGAATGTTGAAGTACCAGCCCAGCGCGATCGAGGCGATGCCCGCGGCGTAGTACACGAGTTCCAGCGGCGAGAACCACGGTCCGTCCGCGGGTTTGGCGTAGATCTTCGGGTTCGACGCGATAATCCAGCCGATGACGGCGATCCCGAGGATTGCGTGAATGTAGAGCCAGATCATGGGCGAAGTGTCACCCTCATCCCGAAGTTTTGTCAATATTGACACACAAATACTGGGGTACCTTACTGAGCATGGTCAGGCCCGCGCAGACGGCGCGCAGCGAACGCACCCGGGAGGCGCTGATACAGGCCGCCCTGGTGCGGTTCCTCGCCCAGGGTGTCGAGGAGACGTCGGCCGAGCAGATCGCGGCGGACGCCGGGGTGTCGCTGCGGACGTTCTATCGCCACTTCCGGTCCAAGCATGACCTGCTGTTTGCCGACTACACCGGGTTGAACTGGTTTCGAGCCGCGCTGGACGCCCGTCCCGCCGACGAACCGATCATCGATTCGGTGCAATCGGCCGTCTTCTCGTTCCCGTATGACGTTGAGGCCGTGGCGAAGATCGCCGCCTTGCGGGGCGGCGAGATTGATCCCGGCCGCATCGTGCGCCACATCCAGGAAGTGCAGGCCGACTTCGCCAATGCCATCCAGGACCAGCTGCACCGGCGTAGCTGCGCCGCGGGCGCGACGCCGGATGCCCGGCTGCGCGCCGCGGTGACGGCGCGCTGCATCGCGGCGGCGGTTTTCGGTGCGATGGAATTCTGGATGATCGGCGAGGATCGGTCGCTGAGCGAGCTGGCCCGGGTATCCCACGTCGCGCTGGAGTCGCTGCGGGCCGGGATCACCGACGCCTGGGCCGCCGGGGCCTGACCCCGGTTTCGTCACAATTGACAAAACTTCGCAGCCATGCCAGCCTCCTTTTTTGGAGGGCAGGGACATGACTGAATATGACGCGATCGTCATCGGCGCGGGACACAACGGGTTGGCCGCGGCGGTGCTGCTGCAAAAGGCCGGGCTGCGAACGGTGTGCCTGGACGCCAAGCTGTACGCCGGTGGGATGGCTTCCACCGTCGAGCTTTTCGACGGGTACCAATTCGAGATCGCCGGTTCGGTGCAGTTCCCGACGGCGTCGGTGGTGGTCGAGGAATTGGGCCTGGACACCCTCGAGACGCTGGATCTGGAGGTGATGTCGGTCGCGGTGCGGGGCGTCGGTGATGACCCGCTGATCCAGTACAGCGACCCGATCAAGTTGTTCACCCACCTCAACGAGGTGCACGGCGCGGACGCCGTCAACGGGATGGCGGGCCTGATGGCCTGGAGCCAGGCGCCGACGCGGGCGCTGGGCCGCTTCGAGGCGGGGACGGAACCCAAGACCTTCGACGAGATGTACGCCTGCGCCACCAACGAATTCGAGCGCTCGGCCATCGACGACATGCTGTTCGGGTCGGTCACCGACGTGCTGGATCGCTACCTGCCGGACCGCGAGAAGCACGGCGCGCTGCGCGGCTCGATGACCGTGCTGGCCGTCAACACCCTCTACCGCGGGCCGTCCACCCCGGGCAGCGCGGCGGCGCTGGCCTTCGGCCTCGGAGTTCCCGACGGCGACACCATGCAGATGAAGAAGCTGCGCGGCGGCATCGGCGCGCTCACCGCGCACCTGGCCAAGCTGTTGGAAAGCCAGGGCGGCGAGGTGCGGCTGCGCACCAAGGTGACCGAAATCCTGGTCGCCGACGGGCGCGTGACCGGGGTGCGCACCGAGGCGGGCGACACCCTGACGGCGCCGATCGTCGTCTCGAACCTTGCGCCGGACATGACGCTGAACGATCTGATCGACCCCGCGGCGCTGCCGGCCGACATCCGCGAGCGGTACGCGGGGATCGACCACCGCGGCAGCTACCTGCAGATGCATTTCGCGCTGGACGAGGCCCCCGAGTTCGCCCCGCCCTACGAGGCGCTCAACGAGCCGGCGATGCAGGCCTCGATCGGCCTGTTCTGCACCCCGGAGGAAGTCCAGCAGCAGTGGGAGGACGCGCGGCGCGGCATCGTGCCGGCCGACCCGACCGTGGTGTTGCAGATCCCCTCGCAGAACGATCCCGACCTGGCGCCCGAGGGCAAGCACGCCGCGTCGGCGTTCGCGCTGTGGTTCCCGATCGAGGGCGGTGCGGACTACGGCCAGACGAAGGTCGAGATGGGCCAGCGCGTCATCGACAAGATCACCCGGCTGGCGCCGAACTTCGAGCGCAGCATCATCCGGCACACCACGTTCACGCCCAGGCACATGGGCGTGATGTTCGGCGCCCCGGGCGGCGACTACTGCCACGGGCTCTTGAGCTCGGATCAGATCGGGCCGAACCGGCCGGGCCCGAGAGGCTTTCGCGGCCAACCGATCCCGATCCAGGGGCTGTACCTTGGCGGCGCGGGCTGCCACGGTGGCCCGGGCATCACGTTCATCCCCGGATACAACGCCGCCCGGGCGGCACTGGACGACCTGGGCCGCTAAGGGCCGCTAACCGCGCTCGCCCATCAGTTCATCCAGCAGCGCGACGAACTCGTCCGGGCGCGCCGGCGTGAACGCCGGGCTCGGCCAAGTGCCGGGGACGTCCAGGGTGATCAAAGTGGACTTGAACGGCCGTTGCACGTCCAGGGGCAGCCAGCGGCGCAGGTCGGAGCTGCCCCAGATGCGGAAGCGCTGCATGAACATGCCCAACGCCTCGGCTGTGTACCCGTCGACGGAGTCCAGCGCGATGACCTTCGACGTGCCGGAAGGAAAGTGATAGCGGCGCAACGTGATCGCCGTGCGGTCCAGTTGGACCAGCCCGTCGTCGTAACTGGCGTTCATTTCCGAGTGCTTCGCAGTTGGTGTCCGCGCGCGGTCAGGCAACGGCCGTCGTCCAGGCGCCACTGCCACCCGTGCAGGTTGCAGGTCAGCGTGTCTTCCTCTATCACACCGAATTTGGACAGGTCGGCCTTGAGGTGGGGGCATCGGCGCTGAATCTCCCAGCCGTCCATCGTGATCGACGCGGAGTCGTCGTGGGTCTCGGCGAACCAGCCGTCGGCGTAGGCGATCCGTTCGTCGGTCAGGCACTTGAAGAACGTGTACAGATACTCGTTGTAGCCGCCCACCCGCCACGCGGTGAAACGGGTGGACAAGAAGATGGTGTTGACCCAGTCGGGTTCGTGATCGCGCAGCACCGTGCGCACCAACTCGGGCGCGATGGAAAAACCATAGCGGATCTTTTCGGCGGGAATCCGTTCGCGCACAGTTCTTTTCGGGAAGTCCAGGATCACCGTTTCGGGGCCGATGACGAGCTCGACGGGATAGCCGATGCCGTCGCAGATCTCGTCGCTCTGCAGCATGATCGGCTCGAAGAGCGCGCGGAGCTGTTCGAGCAGCGGCTCGCCGGCGGCGAGGGCCCAGCTCGCGCGCTCGGCGGCCATCACCGAGGCCATCCGGTCGGCGTAGTCGGCGATGTAGGCCGATTTGCCGGTGGTGAAGATGGCCTCGACCTCGTCGTCGGGCAACGGATGGCGAAGCCAGTTCAGCGTCGTGCCGGTGAAGTCCGCGGTCGACCCGGGCATCATCAGCAGGCCGCCGTCGTGTCCGTGCGTGCGCATCTGCTCCAGAAAGACCATCTGGTCGGGGAAGATGTTGGCCGGATCGCCGTGGTCGTCGTTGAGGTGGCGCAACTCGGGGTCCAAAAAGCACGGCGGCCCGGCCGACGGTACGACCCAGGTCGCCCCGACCTGGGCGATGTACTGCCGGGCGCGGTCCATTCCGCGCTGCCGCTTCTGGATGCCGAACGACTCCTTGGCGCGGGCCGGCATGTCGTAGACCATCGGGTACCAGATCGCCCCGGAGTACTGCAGCAGGTGCACGTCGACCTGGCCGAAGTCGGCCGCCAGCACGTCCAGGTCCACCGGCCGGGCGTCGTTCATGTTGAAAACCGTTGTGTCACCGTCGGAGACGACCAGCGCTGAATCCCCGATCGGGCCGTCGGCCGGGGCGCGCAGGGCGATGATCATGAGGTCGAGGTCGCCCTTGGGTCCGCTGATCCGGTGGGTGGTCGAGTCGGTGGTCTCGAAAAACCGATGAAAGCCCAGCTTTTGCAATTCGTTTCGCAGGTCGGGGACCGGGAAGTCGGGCAGCAGCACCACCGCGTCCTTGTTGACGTGCTCGCGCAGATTCTTGGCGTCGAAGTGGTCCTTGTGCAGGTGCGAGACGTACAGGTAGTCGCAGGCGCCCAGCTGGTCCCAATCCAGCGCGCTGTTGTCCGGGAAGGGGAACCAGGACGCGAAGTAGGCGGGATTGACCCAGGGGTCACAAAGGATGTTGCCCGCGCGGGTCTCGATTAGGAATCCGGCGTGGCCTACGCTCGTGACCTGCACTGATACCTTTCAGGGACGTTGGGGGCCGGCCGACGGTGGACGGCTTTTCAGCCCCCGAGCTTAGCGCGAGGCCACGTCTTGGTTCTCGTCCGAGACGGCTCACAGTCGGGAGCACTAGGCTGAAGCGCTGTGGAACCGGTATACGGGACAATCATCCAGCTTGCCCGCCTGGTCTGGCGCATCCAGGGTCTCACTATCTCAGTGTCGGGTGTGGAGAACTTGCCGAAGACCGGCGGCGCCGTCATCGCGATCAACCACACCGGCTACCTGGACTTCACCTTCGCGGGTTTGCCCGCGTACAAGCAGGGCCTCGGGCGCAAGGTGCGGTTTATGGCCAAGCAGGAGGTGTTCGACAACAAGATCACCGGGCCGATCATGCGCAGCCTGCGGCACATCTCGGTGGACCGGCAGGACGGGGCCGCGTCCTACGAGGCCGCCGTCCGGAACCTCAAAGACGGTGAGCTGGTGGGCGTCTATCCCGAAGCCACGATCAGTCGCAGCTTCGAGATCAAGGAGTTCAAGTCGGGTGCGGCCCGGATGGCGATCGACGCGGGCGTCCCGATCGTTCCGCACATCGTCTGGGGCGCGCAGCGGATCTGGACCAAGGGGCACCCCAAGAAGTTGTGGCGCCCGAAGGTGCCGATCGTGGTGCTCGCCGGCGAACCGATCGAGCCGACGCTGGCCGTCGAGGAGCTCAAGGGGCTGTTGCATTCGCGGATGCAACATTTGCTGGAGCGGGCCCAAGAACAATATGGACCGCATCCGGCCGGGGAGTTCTGGGTGCCGCGCCGGCTGGGCGGCGGCGCTCCATCGTTAGCTGAGGCTGCCCAAATGGATGCCGAGGAGGCCGCCGCGCGGGCCGCCCGTCGCGCCCGGGCCACTGGGGCGCCGGAGCAGTAAACGATGGCGGAGCCGACCTTTCGCACGCTCGAGATCCTGGCCCAGCTCGTCGTCCTGGCCACCGGCACGCGAATCACCTACGGCGGCGAGGAGAACATCCCCGACCGCGGCGGGGCCGTCATCGCGATCAACCACACCAGCTACGTCGACTTTCTGCCTGCCGCATTAGCGGTGCATCGGCGCCGCCGTCGGCTTAGATTCATGATCAAAGCCGAGATGCAGCAGGTGAAGGTGGTCAATTTCCTGATCAAGCACACCCGCACCATTCCCGTGGATCGTGGTGCCGGGGCGGACGCCTACGCGGTGGCCGTGCGGCACCTGCGCGAGGGGGAGCTGGTCGGCGTCTACCCGGAGGCAACGATCAGCCGCAGTTTCGAGCTCAAGGAGTTCAAGACGGGCGCGGCGCGGATGGCCATCGAAGCGAACGTCCCGATCGTCCCGGTGATCGTCTGGGGTGCGCATCGGATCTGGACCAAGGACCATCCCCGCAACGTCGGCCGCAAGAAGCTGCCGGTCAGCGTGCAGGTGGGGGCGCCGGTGCGGGCCGCCGAGGACGTCGACTCCACCAATGCCGCGCTGCGTGAATCGATGACGGCGCTGCTGCATCGGGCGCAGCAGCACTATCCGCACCCCGCGGGCGCGTACTGGGTGCCGCGCCGGCTCAGCGGCGGCGCGCCGACCTTGGCCGAGGCGGCGCAGATAGAGGCCGACGAGGCGGCGGCAAGGTCGGCCAGGAGGGCTGCCCACCGTACCCCGCATCAGTCGCGTTAGGGGGAAGGAGAGGAACATGGCAGAGCCGTTTTTCCGCTTGGCGGAGGTGGTTGTTCCCGCGTTCGCTGCGATGAACGGAACCAAGCTCAATTATGAAGGCCTGGAAAACATTCCGGCGCGCGGCGGCGCCCTGATCGCGCTCAACCACACCAGCTACCTGGACTGGATGCCGGCGTCGATCGCCGCCAAAGAACGCAAGCGACGGCTGCGCTTCATGATCAAGGCCGAGATGGCGGAGGTGAAGGCGGTCAATTTCGTGATCAAGCACTGCCAGCTCATTCCGGTGGACCGCCGAAACGGGGAGGAAGCGTACGCGGTGGCCGTGCAGAAGCTGCGCGAGGGTGAGCTCGTCGGGCTCCATCCCGAGGCCACCATCAGCCGCAGCTACGAACTCCGGGAGTTCAAATCGGGAGCGGCCCGCATGGCGCTGGAGGCCGGGGTGCCGATCATCCCCATGATCGTCTGGGGCGCGCACCGGATTTGGCCCAAGGATCATCCAAAAAAGGTGTTCCGCAACAAGGTCCCGATCACCGTGGCCGCCGGGCGGCCGCTGGCGCCGCAGGGCAACGCCGAACAGCTCATCGCCGTGGTGCGCCAGATGATGAACGCGATGCTGTACCGGGTGCAGGAGCAGTATCCGCACCCCGAGGGCGAGTTTTGGGTCCCGCGCCGGCTGGGCGGTTCCGCGCCAAACCAGGACGATTCAAGGGCGATCCGGCTGGCCGAATTGCAGGAGCGGATCCAACGATCCGGCACCGACGGCGTGACGCGGCCGGGCCAGAGCCAAAGCGGAATCCACTGAGAGAAGGCGGATTCGCTCAATGACCTTGCCGGCGCTGATCGCCTGCGACGTCGACGGCACCCTGTTCGACGAAAACGAGACCATCTCGCCGCGCACCCGCGACGCGGTGCGTGCTGCGGTCGCCGCCGGGGCGCAGTTCGTCGTGGCGACCGGCCGGCCGCCACGCTGGATACGGCCGGTGGTGGAGGCGCTCGGCTTCGCGCCGATCGCGGTATGCGCCAACGGCGCCGTTCTGTACGACCCCGCGAACGACCGCGTGCTGTCGTCGCGAACGTTGGCCGTCGACACGCTGGCGGAGTTGGCCGAGCTGGCGACGCGCGTCATCCCGGGCGCGGGACTGGCCGTCGAGCGGATCGGCGAACGCGCCCATGACACCGCAACGCCCCAGTTCATCAGCTCGCCCGGCTACGAGCACGCGTGGCTGAACCCGGACAACACCGAGGTGTCGATCGCCGACCTGCTGAGCGCCCCGGCCATCAAGCTGCTGATCCGCAAGGCCGGTGCCCGCAGTTCCGACATGGCCGCCGAACTCGCCAAACATGTTGGCATTGAAGGCGATATCACCTACTCCACCAACAATGGGCTGGTCGAAATCGTGCCGCTGGGGATCAGCAAGGCCAGCGGCGTGGAGGAGGTCGCCAAGCCGCAGGGGATCACCAGCGAGGAGGTGGTGGCCTTCGGCGACATGCCCAACGACATCCCGATGCTGCTGTGGGCGGGCCACGGTGTGGCGATGGGCAACGCGCATCCCGACGTGCTGGCCGCCGCCGACGAGGTCACCGCGCCCAACAGCGACGACGGGGTGGGACGAGTGCTGGAACGCTGGTGGCTTTAGTCAGCCCGTCGGAGTGATGGCTGCCGCGAGTTGTTGGGGTATGTAGTTGACGAACAGGGGAACCAGTCCCATGAACGGCGTGCCGAAGATCGTGACGAGGAGGGGCACACCACCCGGGAACCCGCTGAAATCGACCGTGGCGGTAATGGGATGGGGCGGAACGAGAAGGCCGTCAAACGGCACGTGCAATGTGATCGGTACGGTAACGCTGACGGGGCCAATGATCGGAATTGTGACGCCTATTGGCACCGGGATCGTCATGTCCACGATGAGTTCGCCGTTGAGGAAGCCGTTCGTCACGACGGCCGGCGCGTTCACGAGCGCACCGAACGCTCCCACGGGGTCGCCCGCCAACAGCGCCGTCTGAACCGCCGTCGCGCTGGTCGCGAGGCCCTCGAGGCCCGCGAGCGGCGCACCCGCGGCCGCGTAGGTGACCACCAACGGCAACCCGAAGTAGACGCTAAGCGACCCGGTCGTGGGGTCGGCCAGGGGTAACGTGGCGGTTGCAGAAATGCTGGGAATTGTAAGCACATTGAGCACGTTGGTGAGGTTCTGCGCCATCTGCCGGGGAATGGACGGCGGCATCAGGTTGGTGAGGTACTGCGCCTCTTGGCCGGGGATGTTCGCGACGGCGAACAGATTCCCCAGCGGACCGAGCAGGGTGGGATTCGTCGTGGCAGTCACAGTGGGAAGGACCGGGGGAAAGATGCTTCCTCCACTTTGGCTGATCACCGGGGTGCCGGAATCGAACCCCGTGACAAGGAGATTCGAGAACGCCTGCGCGACGTCCTGCACCGCGCCGAAGTAATCGCCGGCCAGGACGGCTTGCAAGGCCACCCGTAGCTCCGCGCCGAAAGCGGGCAGGCCGGCGATGATGCCGGTCGTCGCGGCGTAAAGGTTGGTAACGAACTCCCGGGCGAAGCCGATCTGCGTGGCGACGAAGTTCTGCAGGGCCGTAACCGGGTTGAACGCCAGCAGTTGCTGGAAGGCGGCCTGGATGGTCGCCGGCAAATTCGCCAAGACGGCCGGGAAGTTCTGGATGGTGTAGTTGAGCGCCGTGGCGATCTGCTGCCAGTACCCAATCTGGTTGGCGATGACCTGGCGCAGGAACGGGAACGGGTCGGCCGTCCAGGTAGCCAGGAGGGATTGCATGTTCGCCGACGTCATGGCGATCAGCTGCCCGTAGGCGCCGCCCGGGACGAGGGCGGCGGCCGCGCCGCCCAACGCCTGGGCCGGGGCGTTCACGGCGTTCGCCAGGCCCTGCTCGACGTTGGCGATCTCGGTGCTCAGATATGCCGCGGCGCCGCCGTTTAACATGCCCACAAACTCGTCCTGAAACGCCGCCGCCTCGGAGCTGAGGGCCTGGAAGTCGCGGCCGAACCTGCCGAACACCTCGGAGATCGCGACCGACACCTCGTCGGCCGCGGCGGCCGCGACCCCGGTCGTGGGGGCCGCCGCCGCAGCGGTGGCCTCAGTGAGGGAGGAACGGATACCCGCCAGGTTGTCGGCCGCGGCCGTCATCAGTTCCGGTTCTGCGATCACGAACGACACGGCCGTCTCCCCTCGACTCGGTCCCAACCGGGTGATTGCCAGGCAGAGCCGAGCCTACTGTGACGGAGCCCACGTCCGGTCCGAAATGGCCGTCAAACTGTCTTCAGGTGGCGGTCGGATGGGTCGGTAGCGAGAAGTGTTCGGACGGCACGTCGGGACCGCTCGGGGATTGGGTCGACAGTGGCGTCGTGATGCCGTCGACGACCTCGGTGATGTTCCCCGTGAGCCGCTCGTAGTTCAGGACTCCGTGCTGGAAGTTCTGCGTAATGCGCAGTGGCTCTTGTATTTCCGCGCTGGTCGGCAACCCGAGTGGACCCCGTTCGTAGCTGAGCGAGGCCCAGGCGTCGTAGATGGCACCCGTCGCCGGCTCGGCGCCGATCTCGGGTGACCAGTACATCGCGCCCTTGGCGAAGGTGGCGAAGCGGGCGTCGCCTTCCGCGCTGTCTTCCGGCGAGGTCGGTGCGCCCAGGACGCTGTTCATGCCGCCCATCGCGAGCCAGTGCTCGTAGATGGCGCCGCCCTTCAGTGCGTTGATCAATTCCTCCGGGGGATCGTTGAAATGCGAGGCGATGTCCCGGATTTCGTCCATCAGCGCGTAGGCGGCGTTGCCCGGACAGTCGGTGTTCCCGACGTCGCGGTGGGTGAAGATGGTGGGCAGGTTCGCGACGGCGCCGGCCGGAAAGGTGGTGTAGTGGCTGCCGGCCGACTCCAGGGCGACCGTGCCCTTGGGGTCGACGCCGTCCATGCCGAGCCGCCAGCCGAGCAGCCGGCCCACGGTACGCAGCTGGATCGGCGTAGGGGGCACGTCATCGAAGTTGCCGATCATCGCCACGCCCCAGGTGTTGCGGTTGAAGCCGCCGGTGTGAAAAGCCTCGACGGCCTTGGTCAGGCCCCCGGCACTGCCCTCGAACACCTGGCCGTACTTGTCGACCAGCGCGTTGTACGCGATGTCGCACCAGCCCAGGGTCTTGCTGTGGTAGGTGTAGATCGCCTTGACGATCCCGGCCGATTCCAGCGGCGAGTAGTCGTTGCTGCCCGCGGTGTGGTGGATGACGGCCGCGCGAATCCCGTTGTCGTACTGCGGACTACCGCATCGCAGCGACTCGTCGGCGCCCCACTCCGCTCGGCTGATGATGGCGGGCGGCTGGCCGGGCATCATGACTCCCGACGGCGGCGTCCACTGGGTCCTGGCCGGCGCTTGCGGCGGGGAGATGAGGATCGCCGAGATGTTCTCCGCGTAGGGCTGTTCTCGGGACGCCGGCTTGTACCCCAGGCCGTCGGTGTTGGTCGGGGGAGGCGCCGCGTGGGTCGTCGGCGCATCAAGGGGGCGGGTGACCGCGATCTGGACAGTCGTGGTGGTGCCGACGAAGACCGGGTCCGTGCTGCGCGGCCCCTCGCTCGGGCCGCCGCCCGCGGGCCCGGCGTCGGGGGCCGCCGTTTCGTACTCCGTCTGATACCAGGGGCCCCAGGAGCCGTCGGGGCGCTTCGCGCGGACCCGGGTGGACGTCCCGGCGAGGTCCCCGGTGAGCGCGACCAACGAAAACGGTGTGGCCTGGGTGAGTTCGCGAACGGTGACGCCGCCCCCGAGCCCGATCAGCGGCTGCTCGGCCAGTTGGGTCTCGGGGGGCCGCGGTGGGGCCGAGGCCCGGCGGTCGCGCGTCGTGTCGCCCACCCAGGAGACGATGACGACCGTCGCCGCGATGGCGGTGAGCAACATCGTCGGCGCGCGACTGCGGGACACCAGCTGATGTTACGTGTGTTTCTCGTGTTATTTATGAGGCGACACGACGTACGGCTTTAAATGTCCACGAAAACCTGTTCGACGGCACCGCAGAGGGCGGACTCTGCGGTGCCGTCAGGGGACAGGTCCCTTCGGTTCTAGTGGGGCAAAACCGGCGCGGCGGCACCGGTCAGGGCGCCGGTGGCACCCGTCGCGGCCGGTAGCGCACCCGCGGCGGCCGGCAGCGCGCCGGCGGCCGCGCCCGGCAAGGCCCCCGCGGCACCCGGCAGGGCACCGGCGGCGCCCGGCAGGGCACCCGCGGCACCCGGCAGGGCACCCGCGGCACCCGCGGCGGCACCCGGCAGCGCACCTGCGGCGCCCGGCAGGGCACCCGCGGCGGCACCCGGTAACGCGGCCGCGGTGCCCGGCAGGGCCTTGGCCGCACCCGGCAGCGCACCCGCGGCGGCTGGCAATGCGGCACCCGGCGCGGCGCCCGCGGCGCTCTGCTGGATGCCCTGCGTGATGGCCGGCATCGCCAGGCCCTTGAGCAGGTCGATTGCCTGGTTGAGGCCCAGCTGGTTGGCGGCCTGCATCAGGTCGTTCATCAGACCGCCGCCGCCACCGGAGGTGCCCCCCGTGCCGCCGGACGCGATCGGCGAACCGCCGCCGAGCGTCGACGGGTCACCGAGGATCGGGTAGGTGCCGCCGGCGCCCGGGTCCAATCCCGCCGTCGAGTCGATCGGCACCTCGCTGGGTGAGAGCCCGGTAGCCCCCACCCCGGGTGTGAGTCCGGCCGGGCTGGTCAGACCCGGGTTGGCAAGCGCGGGGTTGAGCCCCGCGGCCGGCGTCGTCGGCACCGCGCCCGGCGTGGTGACCCCGGGCGTGCCCGGCGTCGTGGGCGGCAGGCCCGGGTTCGCCAACGCCGGGCTCGTCAGGCCAGGGCTGGTCAGCCCCGGACTGGTCAGACCCGGGCTCGTCAAGCCTGGGCTCGTCAAGCCTGGGCTGGTAAGGCCCGGGCTGGTAAGGCCCGGACTGGTCAGACCAGGTGTGGTCGCACCGGTTCCGCTGAGGGCGGGCACCGGCGGCAGGTTGATCCCGAACTGCGACAGGCCCTGCGACAGCGCGCCCATCAGCTCACCGGGCAGGTCGGACATCACCGCGGCCTGCTTGAACTCGTGGTGCTCGGCCGGCTTGCTGCCGGCGGTCGATTCGTAGACCAGGAAGTATGCGCAAGGACTCGCCACTGCCACAGCGGCGACCGCGCTCATGGCTGTCGAAAGCTTGCGTCGGCGTCGATTCGGCACGGAAGTCTCCTCGTATCTGGACAACTATTCGAACTGCTTGTTGTGTCGGCGTGCCCCGTCCGTCCTATCCGGCATGAAGCACACAGACTTGATGGTACAAGTGAGATTGTTGTGACTAGAGTGCCGATATTGAATCGTGAGGTAATTGGGACTCCGACCGTGACCGCCGATTCCGCCCGTTCCGAAGCGGGCGTCACCTGGACTAACCCCGACGCCTTGGCCTCGCCAAATGGGTTAGGGCCGCGCGGTCGGATACCCTAAGCAACCGATGACAGCTCGTTTCGACCTCCTCGTCGTCGGCTCCGGATTCTTCGGCCTGACCATTGCCGAGCGCGCGGCTACCCAACTCGGGAAGCGCGTGCTCGTCCTCGACCGGCGCTCGCATTTGGGCGGCAACGCGTACTCCGAGGCCGAGCCCCAGACCGGCATCGAGGTGCACAAGTACGGCGCGCACCTGTTCCACACCTCCAATAAGAGGGTGTGGGACTACGTGCGGCAGTTCACCGACTTCACCGGCTACCAGCACCGGGTGTTCGCGCTGCACAACGGGCAGGCCTACCCGTTGCCGATGGGGCTGGGCCTGGTTTGCCAATTCTTCGGCAAGTACTACAGCCCCGACGAGGCGCGCCTCCTCATCAAGGAGCAGGCCGCCGAGATTGAGTCCGCCGACGCGCAGAACTTCGAGGAGAAGGCGATCTCGCTGATCGGGCGCCCGCTGTACGAGGCGTTTATGAAGAACTACACCGCCAAGCAGTGGCAGACCGACCCCAAGGAGCTGCCGGCGTCCACCATCACGCGGTTGCCCGTGCGCTACACGTTCGACAATCGCTACTTCAGCGACACATACGAGGGGCTGCCGGTCGACGGCTACACCGCGTGGCTGAAAAACATGGCCGCCGACGAGCGCATTGAGGTGCGGCTGGATACCGACTGGTTCGACGTGCGCGACGAACTCCGTGCTGCCAGTCCGGATGCCCCAGTCGTATACACCGGCCCGCTGGACCGCTACTTCGACTACTCGGAGGGCCGATTAGGCTGGCGCACTTTGGATTTCGAGGTCGAGGTGCGCGACACCGGCGACTTCCAGGGCACGCCGGTGATGAATTACAGCGATCTAGACGTGCCCTACACCCGCATCCACGAGTTCCGCCACTTCCATCCGGAGCGCGACTACCCCACCGACAAGACGGTGATCATGCGGGAGTTCTCGCGGTTCGCCGAAGACGACGACGAGCCCTACTATCCGATCAACACCGAGGCCGACCGCGCCCTGCTGGCCGCCTACCGCGCCCGGGCGAAGGCCGAAACCGCGGCGGCGAAGGTGCTCTTCGGCGGGCGGCTGGGCACCTATCAATATCTCGATATGCACATGGCGATTGCCAGCGCATTGAGCATGTACGACAACACCCTCGCGCCGCACCTGAGCGAGGGCAAGGATCTAGTGGAGGAAGGCGCGGGGGGATGACCGCTATTAGCCTGCTTTCCAGAATCATCCTGCCGCGTCCGGGTGAACCCCTCGACGTGCGCAAGCTGTATCTGGAGGAATCGACCACCAACGCGCGACGCGCCCATGCGACGACACGCACCTCGTTGCAGATCGGCGCCGAGTCCGAGGTGTCGTTCGCGACGTACTTCAACGCGTTCCCGGCCAGCTACTGGCGGCGCTGGTCGATCTGTAAGTCCGTGGTGTTGCGGGTCGAGCTGACCGGAACCGGACGCGTCGACATGTACCGGACCAAGGCCACCGGGGTGCGGATCTCGGTGGAGGGCCGCCAATTCGTCGGCACCGAGGATCAGCCTGCCGTCGTCGAGATCGAGGTTCCCCTCAAGCCGTTCGAGGACGGCGGGTGGATCTGGTTCGACATCACCACCGACACCGCGGTCAGCCTGCTCAGCGGCGGCTGGTACGCGACCGAGCCCGCTCCGGGCACGGCCAACGTCGCCGTCGGCATCCCCACGTTCAACCGTCCCGCGGACTGCGTCAACGCGCTGGCCGACCTCACCGCGGATCCATTGGTGGACAAGGTAATTGGTGCGGTGATCGTGCCCGACCAGGGCGTCCGTAAGGTGCGCGACCACCCGGACTTCCCGGCCGCGGCCGCCGGTCTGGGCGATCGGCTGTCCATCCATGACCAGCCGAACCTCGGCGGTTCCGGCGGATACAGCCGGGTGATGTACGAGGCGCTGAAAAACACCGATTGCCAACAGATCCTGTTCATGGACGACGACATTCGCATCGAGCCGGACACGATCCTGCGGGTGCTGGCGCTCAACCGCTTCGCCAAGGCGCCGATGCTGATCGGCGGTCAGATGCTCAACCTGCAGGAGCCGTCGCACCTGCACATCATGGGCGAGGTCGTCAACCAGTCGAACTTCATGTGGACCGCCGCGCCGCACGCCGAGTACGACCACGACTTCGCCGAGTTCCCGTTGAACGACAACAACGACCGCAGCGCGCTGCTGCACCGGCGCATCGATGTCGACTTCAACGGCTGGTGGACGTGCATGATCCCGCGCCAGGTCGCCGAGGAACTCGGCCAGCCGGTGCCGTTGTTCATCAAATGGGACGACGCCGAATACGGTCTGCGCGCCGGCGAGCACGGCTATCCGACGGTCACCCTGCCCGGGGCCGCGATCTGGCACATGGCCTGGAGCGACAAGGACGACGCCATCGACTGGCAGGCCTATTTCCACCTGCGCAACCGGTTGGTGGTCGCGGCGCTGCACTGGGACGGCGACATCACCGGACTGGTCCGCAGCCACCTCAAGGCGACGCTGAAACACCTTGCGTGCCTTGAGTACTCGACCGTCGCGATCCAGAACAGGGCCATCGACGACTTCCTGGCCGGTCCCGAGCACATCTTCTCGATCCTGGAATCGGCACTGCCGGAAGTGCACCGCATCCGCAAGCAGTACCCGGACGCGGTCGTGCTGCCGGCCGCGAGCGAACTGCCGTCGCCGCAGCACAAGACCAAGGCGATGAAGCCGCCGGTGAACCCCGTTTCCATCAGCTACCGGCTGGCACGCGGGATATTGCACAACATGACCGCGGCCGACCCGGAAGCCCACACGCGTCCGGAGTACAACGTGCCGACCCAGGACGCGCGCTGGTTCCGGCTGTGCACGGTCGACGGCGTGACCGTCACGACCGCCGACGGGTGCGGCGTGGTGTACCGGCAGCGCGACCGGCGAAAGATGATGTCGCTGTTGGCCAAATCGCTGCGCCGTCAGCGCCGGCTGCTGGGCCGGTTCGACGAGATGCGCCGGGTCTACCGGGAGGCGCTGCCCGCGCTGTCCAGCAAGCAGAAGTGGGAGACGGCCTTGTTGCCAGCCGGCGAACCCCAGCATGGTTGAAACGGCCGCCCCGCGCGGTGAGGTGGCCGCGCTGGTCGCCGTCCAGTCGGCGCTGGCCGATCAGCCCGGTGCGTTGGGCGCGGCCCGCGGGCTGTCCCATTTCGGCGAACACAGCGTCGGCTGGCTGGCGGTGGCGCTGCTCGGCGCGGTGCTGATGCCTAGCCGTCGCCGCGAGTGGCTGGTGGCCGGCGCCGGCGCGTTCGTCGCGCACGCCGCCGCCGTGCTGGTCAAGCGCCTGGTGCGGCGCAAGCGGCCCCACCACCCGGCCGTCGCGGTGAACGTCGGCACGCCAAGCCAACTGAGCTTTCCCTCCGCGCATGCCACCTCGACCACCGCCGCCGCGATCCTGATGGGTCGCGCCACCGGGCTGCCATTGCCCGTGTTGCTCGTCCCTCCGATGGCGCTGTCGCGGATACTGCTGGGCGTGCACTATCCCAGCGACGTAGCCTTCGGCATCGCCCTCGGTGCCGCCGTCGCCGGAGTCGCGGACCGCAGCGACGTGTGGTGCCGAAAGAGGTGCACCGAATGAGCGAAGACGTGGTGGTCGGACCTCCGGCGAACCTGATCGTCGGCGTGGTCAAGGCGATCCGCCCGCGGCAATGGGTGAAGAACGTACTCGTCCTGGCCGCGCCGCTGAGCGCGGCGGGCCGCGGCCACCGATACGACTACGGCCAGCTGGGAATTCAGGTGGCGGTGGCCTTCGCGGTGTTCAGCCTGGCCGCCTCGGCGGTGTACCTGATCAACGACGTCCGCGACGTCGAGGCCGACCGCGAACACCCGACCAAACGGTTCCGCCCGATCGCGGCAGGCGTGGTGCCCGAGTGGCTGGCCTACGCCCTGGCCGTGGTGCTCGGGGTGGCGTCGCTCGGCGTGGCGTGGTGGCTGACGCCGAACCTGGCGGTGGTGATGGCGGTCTACATCGCCATGCAGCTGGGCTATTGCTTCGGCCTCAAGCACCAGGCCGTGATGGACATCTGCATCGTGTCGTCGGCGTACCTGCTGCGGGCCATCGCCGGCGGTGCGGCCACCGATACCCGGCTGTCGCAGTGGTTTTTGCTCATGGCGGCATTCGCGTCGCTGTTCATGGTGGCCGGCAAGCGCTACGCCGAACTGCAACTGGCCGAGCGCACCGGCGCGGCGATCCGCAAGGCGCTGGAGAGCTACACCAGCACCTACCTGCGATTCGTCTGGACGATGTCGGCCACCGCGGTGGTGCTGTGCTACGGACTGTGGGCGTTCGAGCGGGAACACGGCGAGGCGGGCTGGTTCGTGGTGTCGATGGTCCCGTTCACCATCGCGATCCTGCGCTACGCCGTCGACGTCGACGGCGGGCTGGCCGGGGAGCCCGAGGACATTGCGTTGCGTGACCGGGTGCTGCAGCTGTTGGCGCTGGCGTGGATCGCAACGGTTGGGGCCGCCGTTGCGTTCGGCTAGCCCCCAATTGAAGGCGCTGGGGGTGGCGGTGATGCGCCGGCCGGTGATCCGGCGGGCCGGCCGGCCGCTGTTCCCCTACGTCACTCCGGTGCGGGTCAGCCTGTGGATCAGCGTGGCGGTGGTGGCCGTCCTGTTCGGGTGGGGCGCGTGGCAGCGGCGTTGGATCGCCGACGACGGGCTCATCGTGCTGCGCACGGTGCGCAACTTGCTGGCCGGCAACGGCCCCGTTTTCAACCAGGGCGAGCGGGTCGAGGCGAACACCTCCACGGCGTGGACCTACCTGATGTATCTGGGCAGCTGGGTCGGCGGGCCGGTGCGCATGGAGTACGTGGCATTGGCGCTGGCCCTGACGCTTTCGGTGCTGGGCGTGGCGCTGCTGATGCTGGGCGCCGGCCGGCTGTACGCGCCCAGCCTGCGGGGCCGCCGGGCGATCCTGCTGCCCGCCGGGGCGCTCGTCTACATCGCGCTGCCGCCGGCGCGTGACTTCGCCACGTCGGGTCTGGAGAGCGGCCTGACGCTGGCCTACCTCGGGCTGCTGTGGTGGATGATGGTGTGCTGGGCGCAGCCAGTGCGCGGGCGTCCGGGTGGCCCGGCCTTCATCGGAGCGCTGGCCTTCGTCGCCGGGTTCAGCGTCCTCGTCCGGCCGGAGCTGGCGTTGATGGGCGGGCTGGCGCTGATCATGTTGCTGGTCGCCGCCCGCGACTGGCGGCGCCGGGTGCTGATCGTGGTGGCCGGCGGATTCCTGCCGGTCGCCTACGAAATCTTCCGGATGGGCTACTACGGCCTGCTGGTGCCCGGGACGGCGCTGGCCAAGGACGCGGCCGGCGACAAGTGGTCGCAGGGCATGATCTACCTCTCGAACTTCAACGCGCCCTACGCGGTGTGGGTGCCGGTGCTGCTGCTGGTGCCGCTGGGCGTGCTGTTGGTGGTCGCCCGGCGACGCCCGTCGTTCCTGCGTCCCGCGCTGTCACCGGATTACGGTCGCCTGGCCCGGGCGGTGCAGAGCCCGCCGGCGGTCGTCGCATTCGTCCTCGTCAGCGGTCTGCTGCAGGCGCTCTATTGGATCCGGCAGGGCGGCGATTTCATGCACGCGAGGGTGTTGCTGGCGCCGCTATTTTGTTTGCTGGCGCCGGTGGCGGTCGTGCCGCTCGCCCTTCCCGACGGCCAGGACTATTCGCGGGAGACGGGCTCCTGGGCAGCCGGTGCCGCGGCGGCGCTGTGGCTGGGCGTGGCGGGCTGGTCGCTGTGGGCAGCAAACTCACCCGGGATGGGCGACGACGCCACGCACGTCACCTACTCGGGGATCGTCGACGAGCGCCGCTTCTACGCCCAGGCCACCGGGCACGCGCACCCGCTGACGGCCGCCGACTACCTGGACTACCCGAGGATGGCGGCCGTGCTGACCGCGCTGGACAACACCCCGGAGGGGGCGTTGTTGCTGCCGTCAGGCAACTACATCCAGTGGGACCTGGTGCCCATGCTGCAGCCCGCCCCCGGGGACACCAAGGCGCCGCAAAAGCCGCAGCACGCGGTGTTTTTCACCAACCTGGGCATGCTCGGGATGAACGTCGGCCTCGACGTCAGGGTGATCGACCAAATCGGTCTGGCAAACCCGCTGGCCCAGCACACCGAGCGGCTCAAGCATGGCCGGATCGGGCACGACAAGAATCTCTTCCCGGACTGGGTGATCGCCGACGGCCCCTGGGTCAAGGTGTATCCGGGCATTCCGGGTTATCTGGACGTGAATTGGGTTGCCCAGGCCGTCGCTGCCCTGAAATGCCCCGAGACCCAGGCAGTGCTCAGCTCGGTTCGAGCCCCAATGACCTTGCACCGCTTCGTCTCCAACGTCGTGCACTCCTTCGAGTTCACCAAGTACCGAATCGATCGTGTTCCGCTCTACGAACTCGCGCGGTGCGGGCTGCCGGTGCCGGAGGCAATCCCGCCGCCTCCGCGCGAGTAGAGCCGCCGGGCTTAAATTTTTTTCCGCGGGTGTCGAATTCGGTTCCGCAGGCGCGTCCCCGGACATTGCCAGCAATCTCACATCTGTGCTCTCACCAGTGCGCACCCGGGGCCAAGCACATGCGGAAACGCGATTCTCCGTGCCGGCGTTCGGCCCGAAAATCGTTGGGGAGGAGCGCCAAATCGTGGTTTGCCCGAGCCGCTCGATGAGAGGGGACGCCCGAAGGTGTGGTTGACTACACGAGCACTGCTGCGCGCGACGTATGCAGTCGGACCCAATTCGGGGATGCGTCCAATCGGAGAAATGCGCCGAAAGGCCGAAAGAAGGATGAGGAAGCAAGGATGACGCTTGTCGACAGGTTTCGCGGCGCCGTGGCTGGTATGCCACGACGGCTCGTGGTGGGGGCCGTTGGCGCGGCCCTGCTCTCGGGTCTGATTGGCGCCGTGGGGGGCTCGGCGACCGCCGGGGCGTTCTCGCGCCCGGGTCTGCCGGTGGAGTACCTGCAGGTTCCCTCGGCCGCAATGGGCCGCGACATCAAGATTCAGTTCCAGAGCGGCGGCGCCAACGCGCCCGCGCTCTACCTGCTCGACGGCATGCGCGCGCAGGACGACTACAACGGCTGGGACATCAACACCCCCGCGTTCGAGTGGTACAACCAGTCGGGCATCGCCGTGGTTATGCCGGTCGGCGGGCAGTCCAGCTTCTACTCCGACTGGTACAAGCCCGCCTGCGGTAAGGCCGGCTGCACCACCTACAAGTGGGAGACCTTCCTGACCAGCGAGCTGCCCGCTTACCTGCAGGCCAACAAGCAGGTCAAGCCGACCGGCAGCGCCGCCGTCGGTCTGTCGATGGCCGGTTCGTCGGCGCTGATCCTGGCCGCCTACCACCCGAACCAGTTCGTCTACGCCGGCTCGCTGTCGGCGCTGCTCGACCCCTCGCAGGGCATGGGGCCGTCGCTGATCGGTCTGGCCATGGGCGACGCCGGCGGCT
The DNA here is from genome assembly GCF_059812165.1 of Mycobacterium sp. NGS69. Lineage (NCBI taxonomy): Bacteria > Bacillati > Actinomycetota > Actinomycetes > Mycobacteriales > Mycobacteriaceae > Mycobacterium > Mycobacterium sp. NGS69. The sequence continues at coordinate 749,041 of NZ_JCALCD010000001.1, read as the reverse complement.
ACAAGAAGGACGACATGTGGGGGCCGTCGAGCGACCCGGCCTGGCAGCGCAACGACCCGTCGCTGCAGGTGGGCAAGCTCGTCGCCAACAACACCCGCATCTGGATCTACTGCGGTAACGGCAAGCCGTCCGACCTCGGTGGCGACAACCTGCCCGCCAAGTTCCTCGAGGGCTTCGTGCGGACCAGCAACCTGAAGTTCCAGGACGCCTACAACCAGGCCGGTGGCCACAACGCGGTGTTCAACTTCGACGCCAACGGCACGCACGACTGGCCGTACTGGGGCGCGCAGCTGCAGGCGATGAAGCCTGACCTGCAGTCCACGTTGGGCGCCACGCCCGGCGCCGGCCCGGCCACCGCCGCGGCCGCCGGCAACCAGGGCACCGGCACCTAAACCGAGCAGCAACGCAACTAGCGGCGGGCACCTTTCGAGGTACCCGCCGCTAGTTGTTCGCGGGCTGTGTGATCTGTTTCACTACCCGCGGGACGGGACGCTCGCGTCGCTGGCTAATGTGCAGACAGCGACTAGACGATGGAGGGTGGACATGAAGGTCGTGCGGGGTCTGTCAACGTTGCTGTTCGGCGTGGTTCTGGCCTTGGGGCTGACGGGTCCCGTCGGGACGGCCCGCGCGGCGGGCTACGAAAGCCTGATGGTTCCCTCGGCGGCGATGGGCCGTGACATTCCGGTGGCCTTCATGGCGGGCGGTCCGCACATGGTGGTGCTGCTGGATGCGTTCGACGCCGCGCCCGACGTCAGCAACTGGGTCACCGCGGGCAACGCGATGAACACGCTTGCCGGCAAGGGCATTTCGGTCGCGGCGCCCGCGGGCGGCGCCTACAGCATGTACACCAACTGGGAGAACGACGGCAGCAAGCAGTGGGACACCTTCCTGTCCAGCGAGCTGCCCAACTGGCTGGCCGCCAACAAGGGCCTGGCGCCGGGCGGCCACGCCGCCGTCGGCGCCTCCCAGGGCGGCTACGGCGCGATGGCGCTGGCCGCCTTCCACCCCGACCGTTACGGCTTCGCCGGCTCGCTGTCCGGCTTCCTGTACCCGTCGAACACCACGACGAACGGTTCGATCCTGGCCGGCCTGCAGCAATTCGGCGGCGTCGACGGCAACGGCATGTGGGGGGCCCCGCAGCTGGGCCGGTGGAAGTGGCACGACCCCTGGGTGCATGCCGCCCTGCTGGCGCAGAACAACACCCGCGTGTGGGTGTTCAGCCCGACCACCGACGCGGCCAGCGATCCCGCCGCCATGATCGGTCAGGCCGGCGAGGCGATGGGCAACAGCCGGATGTTCTATCAGCAGTACCGCAGCGTCGGCGGGCACAACGGCCACTTCGACTTCCCGGGCGGCGGCGACAACGGCTGGGGCTCGTGGTCGGGTCAGCTGGGGGCCATGTCGGGCGACATCGTGGGCGCTATCCGCTAGGACGCCTCAGCTTCGAGGCCCGGGGCTCCGCCCCGAAACGCCGGTACCGTGTAGGGAAGTGCAGCAGGGGGCGGACGTCTGCTTGCCTGGAACCGAGCTGCGATTGACCGACTCTGCTAGCAGGAGAACATGACGACGAGCGCGCGCCGCAAGCGCCACCGGACCCTCGCCTGGATCGCCGCCCTGGCCGTGGCGGGCGTCGTGCTGCTGGTCGTCGTGGCCGTCATCATGCTGCTGCGCAATCCCGAATCCCCGCCGAGCGCGGTGCCCCCCGGCGTGCTGCCGCCGACCTCCACCACGACCCACCCGCACAAGCCGCGCCCGGCGTCCCAGGACGCCTCGTGCCCCGACGTGCAACTGATCAACGTTCCGGGCACCTGGGAGTCCGCCCCGCAGGACGACCCGCTCAACCCGGGCCAGTTCCCGAATGCGTTGCTACACAAGGTGACCACCGAGATCTCCCAGCAGTTCCCCTCCTCGCGGGTGCAGACCTTCACCACCCCCTACACGGCGCAGTTCCACAATCCGCTGGCCGGCGACACGCAGATGTCCTACAACGAGAGCCGGGCGGAGGGCACCCGCGCGACCGTGCAGGCGTTGACCGACATGAACAACAAGTGCCCGCTGACCAGTTACGTGCTGATGGGCTTCTCCCAGGGCGCGGTGATCATCGGCGACATCGCCAGCGACATCGGCAACGGCCGCGGACCCGTCGACGACGACCTGGTGCTCGGTGTGACGTTGATCGCCGACGGCCGCCGCCAGGACGGCGTGGGCAACGACATCGGGCCCAACCCACCGGGCGAGGGCGCCGAAATCACGCTGCACGAGGTGCCGGTGCTGTCCGGGCTGGGCCTGACCATGACGGGCGCGCGGCCGGGCGGCTTCGGCGCGCTGAACGGCAAGACCAACGAGATCTGCGCCCCGGGCGATCTCATCTGCGCCGCTCCGAACGAAGCGTTCAGCGTCGCCAAGCTGCCCGACACCCTGAACACCCTGGCCGGGGGCGCCGGGCAGCCGGTCCACGCGCTGTATGCCACGACCGAGTTCTGGAATCTCGACGGGGCCCCGGCGACCGATTGGACGCTGAATTGGGCCCGCGGGCTGATCGAGAACGCGCCGCGTCCCAAACATGGGTGACGCCGGCGGCGGACATGCCGCGACGTAGGCGAATCCGTGACGCGATCGGCGGTACCTTGTGATTTGGTCTGCCGCGAGGCGGCCCTTAACATTAAGAGAAATTTAAGAGCAACCAGGCTTCGTTGCGGTCCCGATCGGGGGCCGAGCTGGCTGGGACACGCACGGACCGGCGCTGCCAGGCGTGCATAGGCGGCTCGTGTATAGAGGACCCGTCGGCGAAGCCGACGGCGAGGCTTGGGTCGGCGAAGCCGACCAGACATGGTTGTGACAGGAGAGGGCGGCATGGCGTACCACAACCCGTTCATCGTGAATGGAAAAATCAGGTTTCCGGACAACACGAACCTGGTTCGTCACGTTGAGAAGTGGGCGAAGGTTCGCGGGGACCGGCTCGCGTATCGATTCCTGGACTTCTCCACAGAACGCGACGGTGTGGCACGCGACATCTCGTGGGTCGACTTCGGTGGTCGCAATCGCGCCGTCGGCGCCCGGCTGCAGCAGGTAACCCAGCCCGGTGACCGCATCGCCATCCTGTGCCCGCAGAACCTGGACTACCTTGTCTCATTCTTCGGCACGCTCTACTCGGGCAGGATCGCGGTGCCACTGTTCGATCCGGCCGAGCCGGGCCACGTCGGTCGCCTGCACGCCGTGCTCGACGACTGCACCCCGTCGACGATCCTGACCACCACCGACGCCGCCGAAGGCGTCCGCAAGTTCATCCGTGCCCGTTCGGCAAAGGAACGGCCGCGCGTCATCGCCGTCGACGCGGTGCCCAATGAGGTTGCGTCCACCTGGCAGGAGCCCGAGGCCGACGAGAACACCGTCGCCTACCTGCAGTACACCTCCGGCTCGACCCGCGTCCCGAGCGGGGTGCAGATCACCCACCTGAGCCTGCCCACCAACGTGCTGCAGGTGCTGAACGCGCTGGAGGGCACCGAGGGCGACCGCGGGTGCATGTGGCTGCCGTTCTTCCACGACATGGGCCTGATCACCGCGCTGCTGTCGTCGGTGCTGGGGCAGAACTTCACCTTCATGACCCCGGCCGCGTTCGTGCGCCGGCCCGGCCGTTGGATCCGCGAACTCGCGCGCAAGCCCGGCGAGACCGGCGGGGTCTTCTCGGCCGCGCCGAACTTCGCGTTCGAACACGCCGCGATGCGCGGCCTGCCCCGGGACGACGAGCCGCCCCTGGACCTGAGCAACGTCAAGGGGATCCTCAACGGGAGCGAGCCGGTGAGCCCGGCGTCCATGCGCAAGTTCTACGAGGCCTTTGCGCCGTATGGCCTGAAGGAGGAGGCGATCAAGCCGTCCTACGGCCTGGCAGAAGCGACGCTGTTCGTCTCGACGACGCCGATGGAAGAGAAGCCGAGGGTCATTTACGTCGATCGGGACGAGCTGAACAACCAGCGCTTCGTGGAGGTGCCCGCCGACGCGCCGAAAGCCGTCGCGCAGGTTTCCGCCGGCAAGGTGGGGGTCGACGAATGGGCGGCCATCGTCGACCCCGACACGGCCAGCGAGGTTCCCGATGGGCAGATCGGCGAGATCTGGTTGCACGGCAAGAACCTGGGGGTCGGCTACTGGGGCAAGGAAGAGGAGACTTTCGAAGTCTTCAAGAACATCCTCAAGTCGCGGGTCCCCGAGTCCCATGCCGAGGGGGCGCCCGACGATGGGCTGTGGGTGCGTACCGGCGACTACGGCACCTACCACAAGGGCCACCTCTATATAGCGGGCCGGATCAAGGACCTCGTCATCATCGACGGCCGTAACCACTATCCCCAAGACCTGGAGTACACGGCGCAGGAATCCACCAAGGCGTTGCGCGTCGGCTACGTCGCCGCCTTCTCCGTTCCGGCCAACCAGCTGCCGCAGATGGTGTTCGACAACCCGCACGTCGGGCTCAAGTTCGATCCCGAGGATTCCTCCGAGCAGCTGGTGATCGTCGGGGAACGCGCCGCCGGTGCGCACAAGCTCGATTACCAGCCCATCGTCGACGACATCCGGGCGGCCATCGCCGTGGGGCACGGGGTGACCGTGCGCGACGTTCTGCTGGTGCAGGCCGGAACGATTCCGCGTACCTCCAGCGGCAAGATCGGGCGCCGGGCCTGCCGCGCCGCCTACCTCGACGGAAGCCTGCGCAGCGGCGTCGGTTCCCCGACCGCCTTCGCGGGCGAAAACGACTGAACCCAGGAACCATGACTGAATTAGACGAATCCCAGGAGAACCTGCCCGCCAAGAAGACCGAGATGACGGTCCCCGAGATGCGCCAATGGCTGCGCAACTACGTCGCCAAGGCCACCGGGCAGTCGCCCGACTCGATCGACGAGTCGGTGCCGATGGTCGAGCTGGGCCTGTCGTCGCGCGACGCGGTGGCGATGGCCGCCGACATCGAGGACATGACCGGCGTCACCCTGTCGGTCGCGGTGGCGTTCCAGCATCCGACCATCGAATCGCTGGCGACCCGGATCATCGAGGGCGAACCCGAGGCGGACCTGTCGGGCGACGACGTCGTCGACTGGTCGCGCAAGGGCCCGGCCGAGCGCGTCGACATCGCGGTCGTGGGCCTGGCCACCCGGCTGCCCGGCGACATGAACAGCCCCGAGGAAACGTGGCAGGCGCTGATCGAGGGCCGCGACGCCATCACCGACCTGCCCGAGGGCCGCTGGGAGGAATTCCTGGAGGAGCCGCGGCTGGCCGAGCGGATCGCGAAGGCCCGCACCCGCGGCGGCTACCTGAAGGACATCAAGGGCTTCGACTCCGAGTTCTTCGCGATCGCCAAGACCGAGGCCGACAACATCGACCCGCAGCAGCGGATGGCGCTGGAGCTGACCTGGGAGGCGCTCGAGCACGCCCGCATCCCGGCGTCGAGCCTGCGCGGCGAGGCGGTCGGCGTGTACGTCGGCGTCTCCAACCATGACTACGGCTTCTTGGCCATCTCCGACCCGACCGCCGCGCACCCCTACGCGATCACCGGTAACTCGCCGTCGATCATCGCGAACCGGGTGTCCTACTTCTACGACTTCCGCGGGCCTTCCGTCGCCGTCGACACCGCGTGCTCGAGCTCGCTGGTGGCGATCCACCAGGCCGTGCAGGCGCTGCGCAACGGCGAGGCCGACGTCGCGGTGGCCGGCGGCGTCAACGCGCTCATCACGCCCGCGGTGACGCTGGGCTTCGACGAGATCGGCGCGGTGCTGGCCCCCGACGGCCGGATCAAGTCGTTCTCCTCCGACGCCGACGGCTACACCCGCTCGGAGGGCGCCGGCATGCTGGTGCTCAAGCGGGTCGACGACGCCCGCCGCGACGGCGACCAGATCCTGGCCGTGATCGCCGGCACCGCGGTCAACCACGACGGGCGGTCCAACGGCCTGATCGCGCCCAACCAGGACGCGCAGGCCGACGTGCTGCGCCGGGCCTACAAGGACGCCGGCATCGATCCGCGCAACGTCGATTACATCGAGGCGCACGGCACCGGCACCGTCCTGGGCGACCCGATCGAGGCCGAGGCGCTGGGCCGGGTCGTCGGCAGGGGCCGCCCTGCCGACCGTCCGGCGCTGTTGGGCGCGGTGAAAACCAATGTGGGGCACATGGAGTCGGCCGCCGGCGCGGCCAGCATGGCCAAGGTGGTGCTGGCCCTGCAGCACGACAAACTGCCGCCGTCGATCAACTTCGCGGGCCCCAGCCCGTATATCGACTGGGACGCGATGCACCTGAAAGTCATTGACACGGCGACCGATTGGCCGCGCTACGGCGGCTACGCGCTGGCCGGGGTGTCCAGCTTCGGCTTCGGCGGGGCCAACGCGCACGTGGTGGTGCGCGAGGTCCTGCCGCGCGACGTGGTCGAAAAGGAGCCGGAGCCCCAGCCCGAGGCCACCGCGGCCACCGAAACGGCGGAAGCGCCCACGTTCGAGGCGCACTCGCTGCGGTTCGACGACTTCGGCAACATCATCCCCGACGCCTCCGCGGCGGTCGAGGAGGAAGAGCCCGACCTTCCGGAGGTCACCGAAGAGGCGTTGAGCCTCAAGGAGGCCGCGCTGGAAGAGCTTGCGACGCAAGAGCTGCCGCCGCCGGTTATCCCGCTCGTCGTCTCGGCGTTCCTGACGTCGCGCAAGAAGGCCGCGGCCGCCGAGCTCGCCGACTGGATGGAAAGCCCCGAAGGCCATGCGTCGTCGCTGGAATCGATCGGGCGGTCGCTGTCGCGCCGCAACCACGGCCGCTCACGCGCGGTGGTGCTGGCGCACGACCACGAGGAGGCCATCAAGGGCCTGCGCGCGATCGCCGAGGGCAAGCAGCGGCCGAACGTGTTCAGCGTCGACGGGCCGGTGAGCAATGGCCCGGTGTGGGTGCTGGCCGGTTTCGGTGCGCAGCACCGCAAGATGGGCAAGAGCCTGTATCTGCGCAACGACGTCTTCGCGCAGTGGATCGAGAAGGTCGACGCGCTGGTCCAGGACGAGCTGGGCTACTCGGTGCTCGAGCTGATCCTGGACGACTCGCAGGACTACGGCATCGAGACCACCCAGGTCACCATCTTCGCGATCCAGATCGCGCTGGGCGAGCTGCTCAAGCATCACGGCGCCAAGCCCGCCGCGGTGGTCGGCCAGTCGCTGGGCGAGGCCGCGTCAGCGTACTTCGCCGGCGGCCTGTCGCTGCGCGACGCGACCCGGGCCATCTGCTCCCGCTCCCATCTGATGGGCGAGGGCGAGGCGATGCTGTTCGGCGAGTACATCCGGCTGATGGCGCTGGTGGAGTACTCCGCCGAGGAGATCAAGACGGTGTTCGCCGACTTCCCCGACCTGGAGGTGTGCGTCTACGCCGCACCCACCCAGACGGTCATCGGCGGCCCGCCCGAGCAGGTGGACGCGATCATCGCCCGCGCCGAATCCGAGGGCAAGTTCGCCCGCAAGTTCCAGACCAAGGGCGCCAGCCACACCTCGCAGATGGACCCGCTGCTCGGGGAGCTCGCCGCGGAACTGCAGGGCATCAAGCCGATGAGCCCGACGTGCGGGATCTACTCGACCGTGCACGAGGGCAGCTACATCAAGCCCGGCGCGGAGCCGATCCACGACGTCGACTACTGGAAGAAGGGGCTGCGCCACAGCGTCTTCTTCACCCACGGCATCCGCAACGCCGTCGACAGCGGGCACACCACCTTCGTCGAGCTGGCGCCCAACCCGGTGGCGCTGATGCAGGTGGGCCTGACGACGGCGGACGCCGGCCTGCACGACGCCCAGCTGATCCCGACGCTGGCGCGCAAGCAGGACGAGGTCGAGTCGATCGTCTCGACCCTGGCGCAGCTGTACGTCTACGGCCACGACCTGGACCCCCGGACGCTGTTCACCCGCGCGGCGGGGCCCCAGGACTACGCGAACATCCCGCCGACCCGGTTCAAGCGCAAGGAGCACTGGCTGGACGTGCACGTCGCCACCAGCAGCGGCTCGGTGCTCATGCCGGGCAACCACGTCGCGCTGCCGGACGGCCGGCACGTCTGGGAGTACACGCCCCGGGGCCTGACGGACCTGGCGGCGCTGGTGAAAGCCGCTGCGACCGAGGTCCTTCCGGACGCGCAGCTGACCGCCGCGGAGGAGCGCGCCAAGCCGGGGGAGGGCTCCCGGCTGGTGACCACGCTGACCCGGCATCCCGGTGGCGCGTCGGTTCAGGTGCACGCCCGCATCGACGCGTCGTTCACGCTGGTGTACGACGCGCTGGTGACCCGGGGCGGCGCCGAGTCAGTGCTGCCGGTCGCGGTGGGCGCCGGCACCGCGACCGCGGCCCCGAGCAACGGGGCCGTCGCGGAGGCTCCCTCCGACGGCCGGGAGGAGGAGGCGCTCGGCGACAGCCTGACCAACCGGTACATGCCGGCCGGCTTCACCAAGTGGTCACCGGACTCCGGCGAGACCATCGCCGACCGGCTGGGCGCGATAGTCGGCGCGGCAATGGGTTACGAGCCCGAGGACCTGCCGTGGGAGGTGCCGCTGATCGAGCTGGGCCTCGACTCGCTGATGGCGGTGCGGATCAAGAACCGGGTCGAGTACGACTTCGACCTGCCGCCGATTCAGTTGACGGCCGTGCGCGACGCCAACCTCTACGCCGTCGAGAAGCTGATCGAGTACGCGGTCGAGCACCGCGACGAGGTCGAGCAGCTGGCCGAGCACCAGAAGACGCAGACGGCGGAGGAAATCGCCAGGGAGCAGGCCGAATTGCTCAGCGGCGGCACGCCCGCCTCGGTGGCGGCGCCGGCCCCCGACCCGCAAGCGCCGCCGGCCTCCGACCTGCCGGTCCCGCCGCCACCGACCGACCCGTCAGGCCCCGCCGCCAGCGGAACCAATGGCGCGCAGCCGAACCTGGCCGGCGCGGCCGAAGCGCTCAACTCCGAGGCGGTCGCCAAGGCGCTGAACTCCGACGTGCCGCCGCGCGACGCGGCCGAGCGGGTCGCCTTCGCCACGTGGGCGATCGTGACGGGCAAGTCCCCGGGCGGCATTTTCAACCCGCTGCCCAAGCTGGACGCCGCCGCCGCCGCCAAGATGGCGCAACGGCTTTCGGAGCGCGCCGAGGGGCCGATCACCGCCGAGGACGTGCTGGCGTCGGAGAACATCGAGGCGCTCGCCGAGAAGGTGCGCGAGCACCTGGAGGCCGGGGTCGTCGACGGTTTCGTGCGCACGTTGCGGGCGCGCCCCGAGGGCAGCACCCGGACACCGGTGTTCGTGTTCCACCCCGCCGGTGGTTCGACGGTGGTCTACGAGCCGCTGCTCAACCGCCTGCCGGCGGACACCCCGATGTACGGCCTCGAGCGCGTCGAGGGCACGATCGAAGAGCGTGCGGCGCAATACGTTCCGAAGCTCATCGAGATGCAGGGCGACGGGCCCTACATCCTGGCGGGCTGGTCGCTCGGCGGGGTGCTGGCCTACGCGTGTGCGATCGGGCTCAAGCGGCTGGGCAAGGACGTCGAGTGGGTCGGGTTGATCGACGCGGTGCGCGCGGGCGAGGAGGTTCCGCAGACCAAGGAGGAGGTCCGCAGGCGCTGGGACCGCTACGCGCGGTTCGCCGAGAAGACGTTCAACGTGACCGTCCCGGAGATCCCCTACGAGCACCTCGAGCAGCTCGACGACGAGGGCCAGATCCGGTTCGTGCTGGATGCCGTCAGCCAGAGCGGGGTGCAGATCCCGGCCGGGATCATCGAGCACCAGCGCACGTCGTACCTGGACAACCGGGCGATCGACACCGCCCAGATCCAGCCGTACGACGGGCACGTCACGCTCTACATGGCCGATCGCTACCATGACGACGCGATCATGTTCGAGCCGCGCTACGCCGTCCGCAAGCCGGACGGCGGCTGGGGCGAGTACGTGTCCGACCTCGAGATCGTGCCGATCGGTGGCGAGCACATCCAGGCCATCGACGAGCCGATCATCGCCAAGGTCGGCGCGCACATGACCCAGGCGCTGAACAAGATCGATGCCGAACGGCAGCAGGACAAGTCCGAACAGGTTAGGTAGGCAAGTAGTGACGGAGACCGTGCCAGCTCCAGCGCCCGTTCAGCACACCACTGCGGAGAAGTTGGCCGAGCTGCACGCTCGCCTCGAGCTGGCCAAGGAGCCCGGCGGCGAGAAGGCCGCCGCCAAGCGCGACAAGAAGGGCATCCCGAGCGCCCGCGCCCGGGTGCATGCGCTGGTCGATCCCGGCACGTTCTTCGAAGTCGGGGCGCTGGCCAAGACCCCGAACGACCCGAACGCGCTCTACGGCGACGGGTGCGTCACCGGCCACGCCATGATCGACGGCCGCCCGGTCGGGGTGTTCTCCCACGACCAGACGGTGTTCCAGGGCACCGTCGGCGAGATGTTCGGCCGCAAGGTGGCCCGGCTGATGGAATGGTGCGCGATGGTCGGGTGCCCGATCATCGGCATCCAGGACTCCGGCGGCGCCCGCATCCAGGACGCGGTCACCTCGCTGGCGTGGTACGCCGAGCTCGGCCGGCGCCACGAAGCGCTGTCCGGCCTGGTGCCCCAGATCTCCCTCATCTTCGGCAAATGCGCTGGGGGAGCGGTGTATTCGCCGATCCAGGACGACCTGCTCGTCTCGGTGCGTGACCAGGGCTACTTCTTCGTGACGGGACCCGACGTGATCCGGGAGGTCACCGGCGAGGACGTCACCCTCGACGAGCTCGGCGGCTCCGACGCGCAGGCCCGCTACGGCAACATCCACCAGGTCGTCGACTCCGAGGCCGAGGCGTTCCAATACGTACGCGACTTCCTGTCGTTCCTGCCGTCGAACTGCTTCGACAAGCCGCCGATCGTCAACCCCGGGCTGGAACCGGAGGTCACGCCGACCGATCTGGAGCTCGACGCGATCGTGCCGGACTCCGACAATGCCGCCTACGACATGAACGAGATCCTGCTGCGCATCTTCGACGACGGCGACTTCCTCGAGGTCGCCGCGCAGCACGGGCCGGCGATCATCACCGGTTACGCCCGTGTCGACGGGCGCCCGGTCGGCGTGGTCGCCAACCAGCCCATGTACCTGGCCGGGTCGATCGACAACGAGGCCTCCGACAAGGCGGCGCGGTTCATCCGCTTCTGCGACGCGTTCGACATCCCGCTGGTCTTCGTCGTGGACACGCCCGGCTTCCTGCCCGGTGCCGAGGAGGAGAAGCGGGGCATCATCAAGCGCGGCGGCCGGTTCCTCTACTCGGTCGTCGAGGCCGACGTGCCGAAGGTGACGATCACGATCCGTAAGTCCTACGGCGGCGCGTACGCCGTGATGGGCTCGCGGCAGCTGACCGCCGACTTCAACTTCGCCTGGCCGACCGCGCGCATCGCGGTGATCGGCGCCGAGGGCGCCGCCCAGCTGCTGATGAAGCGGTTCCCCGACCCGACCACGCCCGAGGCGCAGCAGATCAAGAAGGACTTCATCGAGGGCTACAACCTCAACATGGCGATCCCGTGGACCGCCGCCGAGCGGGGCTTCATCGACGCGGTCATCGACCCGCACCAGACCCGGCTGCTGCTGCGCAAGTCGATGCACCTGCTGCGCGACAAGCAGCTGTGGTTCCGCGTCGCGCGCAAGCACGGCCTGATCCCGGTCTAGTTTTTACCGCGAGCAGACGCAGAATCGCGCTCTTCATTGCGAAATCGTGCGATTCTGCGTCTGTTCGCGAGTGACTAGAGCGCCAACGCGCCGTCGACCAACTCCTCGAAACGCTCCAGCGCCTCGTCGGATTCGTCCTCGATCCCGCGCAGCGGACCGCGATCAGCGAGGTAGCGCCGCGCATACAGCCGGGCGACCAGCGCCTTGCGGTCACCGCCCCGGGTGTCGCGCTCCCAGGCGGCCTGCTCGGTGAGCAGCGCGCCCGCGTAGACGTCGCCCATGAACTGGGCCAGCGGGAACAGGCGCGCCTCGGCGACCTCCCTGTCGAGCTTGCTCCAGGCCGCGATCGCGGCGTCGAGGTCCTCGATGCGCCCGGCCACCAAGCGCGTGGTCTCGTCGTCGTCGGAAACCGACACCGCGTCGCGCAGCCGCGCCAGCAGCGTCTCGTGCGCACGGGACTGCTCGATGCCGCGCCGCACGTCGAGACACAGGATGTTGTCCGGGCCCTCCCAGATCGTGTTCACCTGCGCGTCGCGCAACAGCCGGGCCACGGGCCACGTCTCGATATAGCCGTTGCCGCCGTGGATCTCGATCGCGTCGGAGGCCGCGGTGATGCCGAGCCGGCACACCTTGAGCTTGGTGACGGGTACGGCGATGCGCTGGCGCATGCCGCGGGGCTGCCGGTGGTTGGTGGCGCCGGTGCCGTCGAAGACGAGCGCGAGCGCCGCCTCGACGTCGACGATCATCTCGGCGAGCTTGCGCCGCATCAGTGGCTTGTCGATGAGCGCCCCGCCGAACGCGTGCCGCTGCCGGGCGTAACACAGCGATTCCACCAAGGCGCGACGGGCGTTCGCGAGCCCGAACTGCGCGATGCCGAGGCGCGCGGCGTTGGTCAGTTCCATCATGCGGCCCAGCCCCTTGCCGTCGGACGGCCCCGCGTCCGAGCTCGGTTCGTCGGACAGCAGGAACGCCTCGGCGTCGACGAACTCGACCTCGCCGGAGGCCACCGAGCGGGTGCCGAGCTTGTCCTTGAGCCGCCGGACCCGCACCCCGTTGCGCGAACCGTCGCGGCGGTTGCGCAGTACGAGGAAATTCGCGACGCCGCGCGAGGAGTCCGGGGCGCCTTCCGGTTTGGCCAGCACGACGAACGCCTCGCCCGCGCAGTTCGACGCGAACCACTTGAACCCGTTGAGAATCCAGGCGTCACCGGCGCGCGTCGCGGTCGTCTCCAGCGCGCCCAGGTCCGAGCCGCCGGTGCGTTCGGTCAGCAACTGCGCGGTCTCCCCGGCCCACTCACCCGAGGCGAACTTGGCCAGCACGTGCTCGCGGACGTCGGCCGGCGCGTAGGCGGCCACCAGCGACTGGACCATGCCGCCGCCGGTGCCCAGCGCGCAGCCCATCCCGATGTCGGCCTGGTTGAGCAGGTAGTTGGACGCGAACAGGGGTAGGCCCGAACTCACCTTGGCGGCGCGCGCGTCGCTGCGCAGGGCCTGCTGGGCGTCCAGCACCGCGCGCTTGGACTGCGCGAACGACGCGGGCATGACGACGTGGCTGACGTCGTGTCCCCACCGGTCGTAGCGCTCCAGCCGCGGCGGGTTGCGGTCGGTCTCCTCGGCCCACCGCGCCACCGGGCCGCCCATCAGTTCGCCCATGCCCGCCAAATGGGGCTCCACCAAAGCCAATTCGCCCGGCCCCAGGTAGTAGGCCATGGTGAACTGCAGGGTGGGATCGGTGCGGTACCAATTCAGGCCCACGGCGCCGCGGTATTTCTCGGTCCGGTAGCGCTGCGACTTTTCCTCGGTGGAGAAGGGCAGCCGGTCCACGCCCTCTGACCCGTATTGCGGGTCGTGTTCGCTCATGAACGCGACGGTATTACCCCGGCGCCGGTCCCGCCACGAAAATCAGGCGGAAATTGCCGAGCCGGATCTCGTCGCCGTTGGTCAGCACCGCCGTGTCGACGGGCTTGCGGTTCAGGTAGGTCTTGTTCAGGCTGCCCAAGTCGACGACGTGGAATTTGCCGTGCTCCCTTCGGAATTCGGCGTGCCGGCGACTGACGGTGATGTCGTCGAGGAAGATATCGCTGGCGGGATGCCGGCCGGCGGACAGCACCGGCCGATCCAGCTGGTACTGCGATCCGGCGTTGGGGCCCCGCTTCACGATGAGCATGCCCACGCCGGTCTGCAGCGTTTGCATCTCCTCCACCACGGCGTCGGCGACCGCGTCGAACTCGTCGGTGCGCAGCGGCGAGGCGAGATGGCCCGTGGTTTCGTCGGGCGCTGGCGCTGGCGCTGACGCTGGCGCTGGCTCGGTCACGCGGCGCGCCGAAGGTCCGGGCTGGTCTGCGCCGGTTGTGTTTCCGGCTTCTCGGGGGCCGGCCCCCAGCCGGCGTAGGTCAGATACAGGCCGACCAGTCCGAAGACCACGCAGGCCGCCACCCACCAGCCTTGCGCGCCGATCATGCCGTTGGCCATCGACACGAATGCCTGGGGAAATGCGAACAGGATCAGCCCGCGCAGCGTGATCAGCCACCCCAGCAGGGAGACGGTGATCGCCGCGGCGCCGCGCCAATAAGGGTGGGCCGCGACGACGAAGAGGCCGAACAGCAGGATGAACGCGCCGGTCACCCAGGTCCACAACGAATTCGCCTCGAACTGTGAAAGCAGCGTTTGCATGTCGGAGGCCCGGGCCACGGCCGTGGCGTCGGCGATTACCAGAAATGGGCCGAGCGCGCGCGCGAACAGGCGCGTGCGAGCCTGCGACTGTGCTGAAGCGTCCATAACCGTGCCTCCGTTCCGGATTCCTGTATCGGACCATCCGGCCGACCGCCGAGATAGGGACGGAAGTCCCGTCCGTTCGGGGCGTTCGTCCCCCTTCCCTCCCGGCGGGCGGCGGCGCATGATCGGACCAGTGGTGATCGCAAGCGCGGCGTAGCCGGGCGCAGCGGGTCGCCGCCATCGGACCGGGCGATCAACGATCAAAGGGGGTCGATGATGAAAGCCGATGTAGGTGACTGGCTAGTGATCAAGGGCACGACGACCGAGTTGGCGGATCAACGCGGGGAAATCACGGAGGTGCGCGGCGCCGACGGCGCCCCGCCGTACGTGGTGCGCTGGGCGTCCAACGGCCACGTGGCCACGGTCTTCCCGGGCTCGGACGCGCTCGTCGTCAGCGCGGCCGACCAGAAGGCCGAAAAGGCTTAGACCGGCGCCAGGAATTCGGACGTGTAGGCCTCGGCCGGGTTTTGGGAGTTCGGGTTCGCGCGCTCGACGATCACCCAGACGCCCGTCGTGCCCTGTCGAATGCCGTCGGCGACCGTCACCGTCGCATTGCCCGCCGCGTCGGTGTCCATTCCGGTAAATGCGGTGCCCGGGTCACCGGGACCACAGGTGGCCGACGACGGACGGGGCTCCTGGATCAGGCCGACGTCGAAATGGGTGCCGGGCTCGTTGGGAATTGTCACGTGCACCTGCGCGACGGCCCGTGACCCCGAGGTGGTGACGACGGCGGAGCCGTCGCCCAAGAGCGCCCGGGGCACCGTCGGCGCCGTCGTCACCAGGCTGAAATCGCAACGGCGCTCGCCGGCATCCAGCGCGACCCGGGTGCCGTTCTCGGCGGTCGCGTTGGCGATTTCGAATGTCGCCGCCGGGAAGATCGCCACGGTTATTGCCGCGGTACAGGTCCCTAATCGTGTCAGCGTGTGCATCGGGCCGCCTTTTTAACGTCAGTGTTAGTTACCTCACAGGGGGAGTAGTTATTGACCGGCGGTATGCGAAATTAAACATTTGCTCGGGAATTACTCGAACGTAAATTTCACGACGTTATTCGACTGATGACAAATTAACGACCGTAAACCGTTCTTAATTAACTGTATTCGCGTTTAATTACGGCTTGATTCGGATCGATCCCGGGGACCACAACCCGCTGCGGGTCGCCGTGCCCAGCTCCAATTGCGCGGGATGCGCGTCGGCGATGGTTTCGAACTTGCGCAGCGAACCCCAGTCGCGACCCCAGTCCCGGGACAGATAGGTGGACATCACGTGCGCCCGCAGCAGCAGGTCCGTGATGCCCAGCAGGCCGCCGTTCACGCCGTCCTCCCAGGTGTCGGTGTCCTGCTTCTTGGCGTTGTAGTCGGGCGTGATGCGGAATTTCGGGATCTCGGTGACGCCGTCGGCGTGCAGCATCGGGTGCTGGCACGGGAACGCCAGCCCGACGGCCCAGTCCATCAGCACCGGCTGTGACGAGCCGACGTACTCCTGCAGGGAACGCAGCTCGGGCACCCGTGGCGGGGTCACCGCGATCCAGTCGTCCGGCGTCAGGGAGAGGTCCTCGACGACCACGCGGACCGCCACCGCGTCCGCGGCCATCTTGTCCCGGGCGAAGCGCAGGTTGCGCCAGGCCTTGGGCTGTTCGCCGTTCAGGTCGTAGGGCACCAGCCGCCCGGACGGCACGATCTCACCGCCGGGGCCGGGCCGGCCGTATTCGAGCACCACGGTCTGTCCGCTGGTGTGCCCGTGCAGCACGCTGTTGCCGGCGATGGTGCCCGCCGCGGTCACCACCAGCAGGGGATGGCCGTCGTCGGCTTTGGGCAGCTGATACCACGCCGAAGTGAGCCTGCTCTGCTGCTGGGCGCCGGTGGTGTAGCTGCCGGCCAGCGGAACCTGGTCGGGGTTGAGGCCGTAGGGCAGCGGAACCAGGGAACCGTTGATGCCCGGCGCCTTCAGCTTGGTGGGCGCGCGCCAGTCGTACGCGTACCAGTCGTAGTCGGTGCCGGGCTGTGGCACTGACGTCTCCTGAACGGCCTCGGCGACGGTGTGGTCGGGCACGCCGTTGGGGGAGAACCCCGCCGGGTTGACGCCGCCGAGCGGGCCGAGCGGGCCGTAATCACCCGGCAGCGGGGCCATGAAGCCGGCGTTGCTGTCCGGCTCGACGAGCACGTCGTCGGCCAGCGCGCAGCCGCCGGCGAACTCGCGCAGGTTGTCCCAGCCGTTGGAGTAGGTGGGGTACTGGCGGACGGTTCCGGCGACCATCGAGGCGATGAACACCAGCACCATGAAACCCGCCGCGATCGGCACCGGCGCCGCCGTCACCGCCCGCGCCAGCCGGCCCTCGCCGTGCTCCCGCGACGCGAAATGCAGCCAGAACGCCCAGACCGCCGCGATCGCGAACAGGACGAAAAACACTGTGCTGATGCTGATTCCGGCGAACCTCGGCATGACGTTGTTGAACGGGACGCCGTAACTGGACACGTACCACCAGCCGTTGGTGGTGGCGAAACAAAGCGCCAGCAGGAACAACACCGCGGCCGCGAACGTCATCCGGTTGCGCGACCAGCGCAGCACCTTCGGCGAAACCAGCACCGTGGTCAGCGCGGCCATCGCCGCGCCCACCGCGGCGAACAGCCCGAAGTGGTGCACCCACTTGGTGGGCGTGAACATCAGGAAGAACATGGTGGCGAAGATGACGCCCATCAGCCGCCACGCCGGGCCGCGGGCCACACCCGGGACTCGCTTGCGGCGCAACATGATGAACAGGGCGGTAAACAGGCACAGCGCGCTGATCAGGAAGCCGAATCGGCGCGACAGCGAGCCGTCGACGGTCGGCAGGATCAGGTAGTAGTAGCGCAGGTTCTCGGTGTACCAGGCCTGGCTGGGGCCGATCGCGGTGCGAATCCTGGTGGCCTCCAACACCGTTGACAGCGTCTGGTCGGCGAACACCACGGTGAGGATTACCGTTCCCGCCGCCAGCATCGGGGCCACCAGGGGCCAGGTGCCGACCAGGCGATGCCTGCGCACCAGGATCCGCAGGATCGGTCGGCCACCTGCGACCAGAGCGGCCACCGCGATCAGGCCGGTCGGCTGGACGCCGAGCGTGAACGCCGCGGTGATCACCGCCAGCGCGGCCGGCGTCAGCCGGGAGGCGCACATCGAGCGCTCGATCAGCACGTAGGTGATCAGCGAACCCAGCGCGATGATCGGCTCGGGGCGCAGGCCGTTGTTGAACGGCATCCACCCGGCCAGCAGGACCATGCCGGCCGCCCAGTTCGCGGCGGTGCTGGACGTCACCGCCGGCCCCAGTCGCGGCAACACCTCACGCGACAGCAGCAGCCAGCAGACCAGCCCGGCGACCAGGTCGGGCAGCCGCATCCACAGGCTGCCGTCGCTCACGTGGGTCATCAGCGCCAGCAGGTTGTAGTACCAGCCGAACGGGTCCTCCGGGCTGCCGAACCAGCGGAAGTAGTTGGACATGTACCCGGCGTGGTCGGCGACCCGGGCCATGCCGAGGATGTAGCCGTCGTCGGAGGAATTGGCGCCGATCAGATGCCACAGCAGGAAGCCGAATATCACCGTGGCGTCCACGAGCGTGAACTTGCGCCAGCGCGTCGGGATCAACCGGTGCATGCGCCGGCCGTCGAGCTGGTCGAGGCGCCACAGCGCGATCAGTGCGACGATGGTGGACAGGATCGCCAGCACCATCGCGGCCAGCTTCAAAGTCGTTGGCGTGGTGGAGAACCGGGTGTCGATGGTCGCCGAGAACCGCAGGCCGGGCGGCGCCGGTCCGGTCAGGTCCGTGAACACCCCCACGATCTGGGGGCGCAGGTTGGGATCGGGGAAGCCGCCGCGCACGGGCTTGCCCGCCGGATCGCTCAGCCCGACGAAGGTGGCGAAGGTGCCGGCGCGCGTGGACGTGATCTCGATCTGTTGGCATTGCGGCGACGCCGCCTGGTCCCGGGGCACGCTGGCGATGACCACGTTACGGTCGGTGACGTCGACCCGCTTGCTGCCGACGACCACGAACAACGCGTTGAGCGCGGCGTCCTTGCCCTTCTTGGGCGCCGTGCTCAGCACCACCCCGCCCTCGGGCGGCAGGCCGCGCACCACCGAGCACGGCACGGTCACCGCCACGTCGACCGGCGTCAGCGAGATCAGCGGCGCCGTAACGTTATTCAGTTGGCCGTTCTGCGGCCAGTTCAGCATCGCGGTGGTCTGCACGACGGGCAGCAGCGGTGTGGCGATCGACAGGACGAAACCGATCAGGCCGGCGATCGTCGCGACCCAGCGCGTCACCCGCACGTCCCGAAGGGCGTCCGACGGCGCGGTGGGCGCTTGGCGTGCGTTGTCGGTGACGCTCATGGCAGCGCCCTGATCGGTCCCTGCCGGCTCCAGCCGCGAACGGTGGTCACGCCCTGTTCGACGACGGCGACCGGCGCCTGGTCGGCCGGCACCAATGCGTAATACTTCTCGACCGAGCCCCAGTCGCGATACCAGTCACCGCTCAGGTAGGTGGAGATCGTCGAGGTGCGCAGCATCGCCTGGGTGATCAGGAACGGGCCGCCGGTCTCGCTGGCCTCCCACCCGTTGGACGACGACGCCGTCTGTTTGTGATCGGGCAGGATGCGGTAGCGCGGAAGTTCGGCAACGCCAAGGTGTTCGGAGAACGGCCGCTGGCAGGGGAAGTTGGCGGCGGTCGCGATGTCCATCAGCACCGGGTCCTGCGACCCGATCAGCTGCTGCAAGGTCTGCAGCACCGGGACGCGCGGCGGCGTGAACGCGAACCACTGCTCGGAACTCAGATTCGGGTCGTAGGCGACGATGCGTGCCACGTTAGCCTCCGGCGGTGCCCAGGCCAGCGGGAACCGCAGGTTGCGCCACGCCGGCTCGGGACCGATGTCGATCGGCTGCACCTCGGCGAGCGGCTGGGTGCTGCCGTCGGGGCGACTAACACCCCACTGCAGTTTGAGCGACTGCCCGTAGGTGAAGGTGCCGTCCTCCTTGTACGACCAGATTGCGCCGGCGGCGGAGACCACCAGCAGCGGCCGGTCGCCCGTTCGCGGCGGCAACTGGTACCAGGACGACGTGGCGGTGGCGGCCAGGGAGTTTTCGCCGTAGCTGCCCATCACCGGGGTGCGGGCCGGATCCAGGCCGAACGGCAGCGCCGCGTGCGACCCGTTCACTCCGGCCGGGCCCTTCCCGCCGGCCGTGCCCGCGGAGTCGCTCATCGCGGCGTTGGGCTTGTTGGGTGACGCGTCGGAATTCACCACCCCGGGTTTGGTGACGACGGGGTTCGACCTCAGGTCGTCGCCCACGCCCTCGGGTTTGAAGCCGACGGGGTTGACTCCGCCCAGCGGCCCGTCGGGCCCGAACGTCTGCCCCGGAACCGGTTGCAGCAGACCGGCATTGGGGTCGGGCTCGGCCAGCACGTCATCGGCCATCGCGCAGCTGGTTGGCGACAGCCCGGACGTGATGGCGGCCAGGTTGGCCTTGCCGGTGGTGTAGAGCGGGTAGCGGACCGCCGCCCCCTTGGCCAGCGAGCCGACCTCGCCGAGCACCATGATCGTCGCCACCACCAGCAGCGGCGTGGAGGCCAGCACGCGGTTGCGCCGGCTGTCCTTGACCTCGGTGTGCCCGGCGTAGTCCATCCGGAAGTGCTGCCAGGCGGCCAGCAGCCCGGTCAGGATCGACAACGTCAGGAACATCGACGTCACCGGATGGCTCGCGATCACCGGCTGGATGTCCCACCAGGGCACCCCGTAGTTGCCGACGTAGAACCAGCCGTTGACGCCGGAGGTCGCCACCGCCAGGACGAACAGCAGAGCCGTCACGTACAGCGTCAGGTTGCGGCGGTTGTGCAGCCCGATCCGGGCGAAGGCGAACGCGGTGACCGCGCCCAGGGCGCCGGCCAGGCCGGCGAACGCGCCGAACTGTACGGCCCACTTCGTGGGCGTGAACGTCAGCAGCAGCAGGCCGGCCGCGGTGGTACCGATCAGCCGCCACGCCGGGCCGCTGGCCAGCCCGGGCACCCGGCCGCGCCGCAGCAGCACCACCAGCATGCCGAACATGCACAGCAGCAGCACCAGCACGGCGAATCGCCGCGCCATCGACCCGTCGGGGTTGGATTCCACGGTGAGGAAGTAGTAGCGCAGCCAGTCTTGGTACCAGGCGATCGTCGGGCCGACCTTGTACTTGATGCGCGCCGACTCGGCGACCGTGGCCAGCGTCTGGCTGCGGAACACGACCACGGTGATCAGCGCCAGCGACGCGGCCAACACCGCCAGCGGGGCCAGCAGCCCGTCGGTCGCGCGGCGGCGGCGGATCGTCTGGGCGATGGCCCGCGCCCCGGTCAGCAGCGCGGCGACGGCGATCAGCCCCTGCGGGGCCAGCGTCGCGGTCAGCATCGCGACGATGATCGCGACCGCGGCGGGAGCCAGCCGGCCCAGCGCGATCGCGCGTTCCACCAGCATCCAGGTCACGATGACGCCCAGCGCGATGATCGGCTCGGGCCGCAGGCCGTTGTTGAACGGCAGCCAGGCGGCCAGGAAGACCGCGCCGGCGGTCAACACCGCCACCCGGTTGCCCGCCAGGCCGCCGCGTCCGGGCCCCAGCCGCCGCAGCACCCAGTGGCCGATGATCAGCCAGCAGGCGATCCCCGCCAGCGTCGCCGGCAGCCGCATCCACACGCCGGCGGTGCTGACCGACGCCAGCTTCGCCAGCACCGCGAGGTACCAGTCGAAGGGCGCGTCCGTCGTCCCGAAGTAGCGGTAGTAGTCGACGACGTACCCGGCCTTCGGGGCAACCCGGGCGATGGTCAGGTTGTAGCCGTCGTCCGACGACGTCGCGCCGATGACGTGCCAGACCAGCAGGGTGCCGATCACGCCGGCGTCGGCGAGCCACGTCGCGGCGCCGACGCGCCACCAGGTCGCCCAATGGGCCCGCGGGCGGTACCGGGACAGCCAAGCGATCGGCGATCGCCAGTTGACTCCGATGTCCCCGCCGCGGCTGCGGCGATCCAGCGCCGCCATCGCGGCGATCGCGACCAGGACCGCCAGCGTTCCCACGGCCATCGCGAGCGTCTTCAGCGCGGTGGGCGCCGTGATGAACCGGGTGTCGATGTCGACCCGGGCCGACAGCCCCGGCTGCGGCGGCACCTTCAAATCGGTGAAGACGCCGCCGACCTGAGGCTTCTTCTCCGACGGCAGAACCCCCGAGGCGCCCGGGAGGCCGACGAAATCGGCACCCGCCGCGCCGGCGTCGGCCCAGATGTGCAGGACGCTGCAGGCGCCGGCGGCGACGGCCGGGCGCTTCGCCACCGCGGCCACGGTGTCGCGGAACGCGACGACGACGACGTCTTTGTCGGCGCGCACGAAAAGCCCGTTCTTGCCCGTGTCCACGCCGCCGGCCGGCAGCGTCGAGACGACCAGCCCGCCGTTGGGCGGCAGCGTGGCGATCGCCGGACACGGGATCGAGATGTCCAGCGCCCGCGGCGCCCCCGACACCAACGGGGCGGTGATCTGGGTGACGTGCCCGTCGGCCACGCCCTGGGGCCACAGCACCGTCGCGGTCGTCTGCTTCACCGGCAGCAGCGGAACGATCAGGCACAGCAGCAGACCGGCGAGCCCCGCGACGACGGCGATCAACCGCGGGACGCGCAGCGATCGCTCATTCCGGTCGGGGGGCACGAGGCTCGATCGTAAGGGACGCGGCTTGGTCCCTCTTGGACGCGGGGCCGCCGCCACGGCCCGGTAATTTGCCGCGCCCGGTCCACGAAATAAACTCTCGTTTCAAGAACGGCCCCGATCACCCAGGAGGCTGGCGGCGCGATGACGAACACAGGTCTCGGCTTCGGCGTCTTGGGACCGTTGCTGATGACCAGCCACGGGGTACGGGTGCCGGTCGGCGCGCCCAAGCAACGGGCGGTGCTGGCGATGCTGCTGATCAACCGCAACCGGCCGGTGTCCGTCGACTCGTTGATCAACGCGGTATGGGACGAGGACCCGGTGCCGGCCGCGCGCACCAGCATCCAGGCCCACGTGTCGAACCTGCGCCGGCTGCTCCGCGACGCCGGGGCCGACCCGTCCCAGGTGCTCGCGAGCGCCCCGCCGGGATACCAACTCAGCGTCGCCGACGCCGACTGCGACCTGGGGCGTTTCAGCGCCGCGAAGCTGGCGGGGAACCAGGCCGCCGCGGCCGGGCGGTTTGAGGACGCCAGCCGGCAATTCTCGCTGGCGCTGGGTGAATGGCGCGGGCCGGTGCTCGACGACCTGCGCGGCTTCGCCTTCGTCGACGCCTTCGCCACCGCACTGATGGAAGAAAACGTGGCCACCCACACCGCCCGCGCCGAGGCCGAGATCGCGTGCGGGCGCGCCGGTGAGGTCATCGGCGAGCTGGAGGCGCTCACCGCCGAACATCCCTATCGCGAACCGCTGTGGGCGCAGCTGATCACCGCCTACTACGTCACCGAGCGCCAGTCCGACGCGCTCGGCGCCTACCGCCGGCTGAAGACGGCCCTGGCCGAGGGGCTCGGCATCGACCCCGGCCGCACCGTGAGCGCCTTGCACGAGCGGATCCTGCGCCAGGAACCGTTGGGCTTGAGGCGGGCCGACCTGACCACTCACAAGCGCGGCGCCTACCGGCAGGAGCCCACGACCGCCAGCATCCAGCTCGCGGAGTCCGCCGTTGCCCGGCTAGTCGACCAGACCGGGCGGATTCACCCGCTGACGGGAGCGACCACCAGGATCGGGCGCTTCACCGACAACGACATCGTTCTCGACGACACCGACGTCAGCCGCCACCACGCCGTCATCACAGACATCGGAACGGGTTTCATGATGACCGACCTGCGGTCCACCAACGGGGTGGAGGTGCAGGGCCAGCGCATCCGCGGCAGTGCCTCCCTGGCCGACGGCGACCGCATCCGCATCGGCGGTCACGAGTTCACCTTCGAAATCGGCCCGGGCTGAGGCTATTTCGTCAGCCGGTTGGCCAGCGTGTCCCGGCCGGGACCGCCGAGCTCGGCGAGCGCCGCGGGGCGGCCCGCCATCGCCATGAGCAGCGCCTCGCCGGGGCCGCTGACCTCGGGTCCCGTGCCGTGGGTCCAGTCGATGTCGGTGGCGCGCAAGCGCAGCTCCCGGATCCGGCGTCCCGCCCCCAGGCGGGGGTTGCCGGGCACCAGGCCGAGGACCCGCTGCAGCCGGTCGGCGGGGACGGTGCGCGGCCGGCCCAGCGAGCGGCGGATGTCCTGGTGGTGGATGGTGCCGTCGACGAGCGCGATCATTCCGCCGAAACCCGCTGTCAGACCCCGTGGTTCGAGGTGGTTCCGGAGGAATTCGAGGAGCTGTTCGGGGCGCAGCGCGGAGAACTCGTCGACGCCCACCTGGTTGGCCCGCACGACCCAGCCCTTCGCGAACCGCTTCAGCAGCCCCGCGGCGCCCAGCTCTTCATAGCTGATCACATGCGCGACAACGTCTTTGACGGTCCATTTCGTGCACAGGCTGGGGCTCTGCCAGTCGTGCGGCGTGAGGGTGGCCAGGAAGTCGGCGAGGTCGGCGCGCTCGGCGTGCGCCATGGCCATCAGGGTCGCCGTCATCGATGCGCCTCGACGCTGAGAAGGCGCTCGTAGCGATCCAGATACAGCGGCCAGCCGGCGTCGCCGTCGACGCCATCGGCGACCGACTCCCAGCCCGGACCGTGCCGGTCGAGGTGGCGGTGTTCGAGCTCGACGCGCGTGCGGTCGCCGGACTCGGCGGTGAACCGGACCTCGACCTCGCTGGTCTTGGCCGGATCGGACTCCAGCTGCCAGGTCGGGCCGATGTCCCAGCTGAACACCACCCGGTGCGGCGGCTCGTAGGCCAGGATGCGCGCCCACCGGCAGACGCTGCCGTCGGCGCCGCGGTCGTAGATGTGCCCACCGACGACGGGCTCGAACACGGTCTCGGCGATCGGGACGGCGAGCAGGTTGTGTTCGCGGGGCTTGAAGTCGCCGAACCGCTCGGTGAAGACGGCGAACGCGCGCTCGATCGGCGCGTTGACGACGACGTGGTGCGCGACGTTCGGTGGTCGGGTCATGACGGTTCCCCCTTGCTCTCATCGATTGCTTCCGCGTAGGTGGCCAGCGCCTGGGTCCAGAACCGGTCGAGCTCGGCGCGCAGCGCCTCGAGGCCGGTCGGGTCGAGTTGGTAAACGCGACGCGTTCCGGCGGCGCGGTCGCGAACCAGGCCCGCCGACTTGAGGACTTTGAGGTGCTGGGAAACGGCCGGTCGGCTGACGGGCAGGTCGCGGGCCAATTCGCCGACCGCCGCCGGGCCGTGCGCAAGGCGTTCCACGATGGAGCGCCGTGTGCCGTCGGCCAGCGCCAGCCAGGCGTCACCGTCGCGGGTGGCTCGGTAAGTGACCACGAACCGTAAGTCTAGGCTTACCAATGGGATGCCGGCAAGGGTCCCAGATCGCTACGTGCGGCGCAGCGGCGCCGGGTTCCACAGGCCGCTGCGCGTGGCGATGCCGAGCTGCAACCGTGCGGGCTGGGCGTCGGGGTAGTAGGGCGTCAAGCGTTGCAGCGAACCCCAGTCGCGCGACCAGTCGTCCTTCAGGTACGTCGCCATCGTGGTCGCCTTCACCAGCAACTCGGTGACGCCCAACGGGCCGCCGCCGTTGTTGTCCATCACCGGTGAGTTGGCCTCGGCGCCGAAACGGTCCGGCAGGATGCGCCACTTCGGCGTTTCGTCGACGCCGTTCTGGTGGCCGAACGGGCGCTGACACGGAAACGCCAGGCCGACAAGCCAATCCAGGAACACCGGGTCTTTGGACCCGACGACGTCCTGCAGCGTGCGCAGCTGCGGGATCCGCGGGGGCGTCAGCGCGATCCAGTGCTGCGGCGCCAGGTCTTCGTCGTCGGCGACCAGGCGGATCTGGGTGGCGGCGCTCGGGATGGCCGACAGCGGCAGCCGCAGGTTGCGCCAGGCCGGGGAGGCGCCGACGTCCGACAACTGGAACGACCCGCCAGGGTGCCCGCCGGCGGCTTCGTCGTCGGTGGCCCACTGCACCTGGACCTCGCGGGGGTCGAAGCGGCCCGCCGCGCTGACCACCAGCAGCGGCCGCGCCCTGTCGCGGGCGGGCAGCCGATACCAGCCCGAGCGCAGGTGGGCCGGAACCTGGATGCCCGCGCGCCAGCTGCCGAGCACCGGTGTGCGGGCCGGGTCGAGGTTATAGGGCAGCTGGGCGACCGACCCGTTGATTCCCGGCGCCGGGTTGGTGCCGCCCTCGGTGCCGGGCTCGGCGCCGGTGGTCAGCCTGTCCTCGTTGATGAAGCTGCGGTCGCCGGGACGTTCCATCACCGGGTCGGCGCGCACGTCGGCCGGAATGCCGTTGGGGGTGAAGGCCTCCGACAGGCCCGCTCCCAGCGCGTCCCCTACCGACGCGCCCACCGGGGTCAGCATGCCGGCGTTGGGGTCCTGCTCCACCAGCACGTCTTCGGCCAGCCCGCAGGACTTTCCGGTCAGCGCCTCGAGGTTGGAGCGGCCGACCGACCACGCCGGGTACTGGTCGATCATCGCGAGCGTCAGCGAGGCCACCTCGAACACCACCAG
The DNA here is from genome assembly GCF_059812165.1 of Mycobacterium sp. NGS69. Lineage (NCBI taxonomy): Bacteria > Bacillati > Actinomycetota > Actinomycetes > Mycobacteriales > Mycobacteriaceae > Mycobacterium > Mycobacterium sp. NGS69. The sequence continues at coordinate 723,045 of NZ_JCALCD010000001.1, read as the reverse complement.
GATCCACGCCGCAATTGCCAAGGGGGACTGGACGATTCCGGCCACGCGTGCGCCGTAGCGGGTCTTGGGTGGCCCGTTGTCGGGGTTGACGAAGTGGAACCACGCCGCCAGCAGCAGCACCAACAGCGCCAGCCCGAGCAGGGCCGTGGCAAAGGCGTAATGCCACGCCGGGAACGAATTCGACCACGGCACACCGAAGTTCGACACGTACCACCAGCCGTTGACGCTGGCGAACGACAACGCCAACAGGAACACCACCACGGCGGCGTATACCGTACGGTTGCGCCGGGATCGCATGGCCACGGAGGTCACGGCAACCGCCGCCAGCGCGCCCAGCGGCCCGGCCAGCCCGGCGAACACCCCGAAGTGGTGGGTCCATTTGGTGGGGGTGAACATCATCGCGACGAAGGAGATGATGGTGATCCCGACGATCCGGCGGCTCGGCCCGGCCGCCGTGCCGGGAATTCGGCCCTTGCGCAACGACATTGCGACGGTTATCGCCAGCGCCAAAACCAGGGCCAGCACGGCGAATCGGCGGGCGACCGACCCGTCGGGGCTGGCCATGAACAGCCGCTCGTAGCGCAGGTGTTCGTCGAACCAGCTCAGGCTCGGTCCGAGCGCGCGCTTGAGCGCGGTCGCCTGCGTTTCGCCGGCCAGGGTCTGGTCACGGAAGATCAGGATCACGGTGACGGTGGCCGCGGCCAGCAGGGGCGCCACCAGCGGCAGCACCCCGAACTGTCTGGATCGCCGGTGGATGATGGTGCGCAGCGGCCCGATCGCGACCAGCAGCGCGCCGATCGAGGCGATGCCCGTCGGACCGGAGAACAACGTCAGCGCGCCGATGATGCACGCGATCGCCACCGGCAGCAGCCGGTTGGTGGCCACCGCCCGTTCCACCGAGCACCAGGTGAGCAGGATGCCCAGGGCGATGATCGGTTCGGGGCGAAGCCCGTTGTCCAGCGGCAACCAGGTCGCCAGGAACAGCCCCGCGGCCGTCCACGCCGCCGCCCGGTTGGTCTTCACGGCGTGACCCAGGCGGGGCATGACCTCGCGGCTGATCGCCCACCAGCACGTCAGCGCCATCGCCAGGGTGGGCAACCGCATCCAGATGCTGGTGGTGCTGACATGGGCCCACACCGCCAGCAGGTCGTAGTACCAGCCGAACGGGGCCTCGGGCGTGCCCAACCAGCGGTAGTAGTTGGCCATGTAGCCGGCGTGTTCGGACACCCGGGCCATGGTCAGGATGTAGCCGTCGTCGGAGGTGTTGGCGCCGACGAAATGCCACCACGTCAGCACCGCGATGACGAGCGCGTCCAGGCCGCCGATCGACCACCAGCGGGCGGGCAGGAAGCGTCGGTGCCGGGTGCCGTCGGCGGTGTCGAGGACGTGCAGCGCCACCAGGGCGGCGGCGGTCAGCACCACCCCCAGGATCATCGCCGCCATCTTCAGCTGGGTGGGGCTGCTGCTGTAGCGGGTGTCGACGGTGGCCGAGAAGCTCAGGCCGGGCGGCGCCGGTCCGGCGAGATCGGTGAACACGCCGACGATCTGCGGCCGGAAGTCGTAGCCGCTTTTCTCACCGCGCAGCGGCGCGCCGGGATGCTCGGCGTTGGGCCCCTGGGTCAGTCCGACGAACTCGGCGGTGACGCGGTCGGCGTGTGCGGTGAAGGTCAGCCGCTGGCAGGCCGGGCTGAGCACCTGGCTCAGCGGGGCGGTGACCACCGCGACGTTGCGCACTACCAGCACCAGATAGTCGTTGGCGCGCTGGATCAGCAGTCCGCGGTCGACGGCCTTGGGGGCCTGCTTGGGCACGGTCGACAGCAGCACCGTCTTGCCGGCGTTCTGCGGGCCGGCCAGCCCGGCGGCCGCCTGACACGGCACGGCGACGTTCAAATCCGTTGCCACATAACTGATCAGCGGCGCGTCGACGCTGCCGAATGTGCCGTTCTGCGGCCAGTTCAGTTGGGCGGTGGTCTGGTTGACCGGCAGCACCGGGGTGGCGATCGCCAGCAGGGCGCCCAGCAGACCGGCGACGATAGCGACAAGCCGGGCGATCCGGTGGTTACCTCCCGCGTCCTCCACGGGGGTAGATGGTAGTTGTGCGGCCAAGTCAGCCGGGGTTTCGGTGGCCATCAGCTCGGCTTGCGGACGGCCAGCACGAAGGGGCCGACGGTGTCGACGGCGAAACGAGGATCGGCGAATAGCGCCGCCGGCAGGCCCACGGTGTACCGGCGGACATTGGGCTGGTTCGGGTAGACGTCCTGCGCCAACCGCAACGTGTAGGTGCTGTTCGCGCCGCGGCGCATCAGAAACACGGTCGGCGGGGGCCACGGCGAGGTGTCGAGCGCGTGGATGAACTCGTCGGGGGTCTTGAGCTTGGACCACTTCTCGATCTGCGCGGCCCGCAGGTCGAACTGCGCCAGCGGGTTGGCGTAATGCGACGTCAGCCCCTGGAATCCCCAGTAGGGGTAGTACGACAGGAAGCTGTAGTCGGCGGTCATCACCACGATCTGGTCGCGGGGCTTGCCGGTCACCTTCAGGATGGCCGCGTCGATCTCGGCGTAGAACTTCTCGGAGCTCGGCGGGCGGCGATCGCCGCGCTGACCGTGGCCGTCGGTGTCCGTGTAGGCGATGGTGAGGTCCGGCCGCAGCACGTCGGGGATGTCCTGGCTGAACGCGATCGCGGCGGCCAGGCCGATCGCGCCGGCCACCGGAGCTATCGCGCGGCTCCGTGGCGCAAGGTGTTTGACGGCTTCCACGAACCCGAATGCGCCGGCGGCGACCAGCAGCACGGTCAGCGTGGGCTGCAGCCGGAACGACAACAGCGTGGTGCGCGCCAGCGTGGTCAGCATCGACAGCAGCGACCACAGGTACACGGCGAGCACGCCGATGGCCAGGGCGCCCGCCCGCACCGACGACCGCGCGCGCACCACCAGCCACAGGGCGCCCAGCATGCAGACCGCGCCCAGCAGCGAGAACTGCAGCATCGGGAAGGTCAGCACGGCGCCGTCGGCCGGCAGGTAGTGGAAGGCGCTGCCGCCGTTGCTGACCGGGCTGCTCGCCGCGCGCAGCAGGAACGGCAGCCAGGTGGTGCTGGCGATGGCCGCCGCGATGGCCGCGATCACGGCGAGCCGGCGCAGCGGGTCGAGCGCGGCCGCGAAGCCGCCGCGCCGCCAGCGCGCGCCGGCCAGCAGCACCGCCATCAGCAGGACGGTGAACGCGCTGAAGCCGAACAGCAGCGTGTACCAGGTGGCCGCCCAGCCGAGGAACAGTCCGGCGCCGACGACCGCGGCCCAGCCTTGGCCGCCCCGCTCGCCCGCGCGCAACCCCGACCACGTCAGCACCAGCACTGGCGGCAGCAGCACCGTGATCATCGCGGAGTAGGGCTCCGGCGAGCTGTAGGCCAGCGTCACCGCCGCGGTCGCGGTCGTGACGATCAGCGCGTACTCGAAGCGGATCATCCGCCACCACAGCACGAGCGCGACGGCCACCGCGATGGTGATCGAGGTGATCGCCCACGGCTTGTACATCTCCCAGGCCGGCATGCCCGTCAGCGCCGCGACGCGCCCGGCGATCCAGAACCAGCCCGGCGGATAGAACGTCGGCAGCCCGAGGTAGGTCATGTCGTGCAGGGCCGGGCTGTCCGCGAGCCGGGTCACGTATTCGGTGCGGAACTGCTGGTCCACCGAGATGCCGAACAGATACAGCTTGGTCGCCCCCAGCGGCATGCCGAGCGTCACGACCGTGAAGGCCGAGACGAAGACCAGCCCACCCAGCTGGACGAGCATCCGATGACGTCCGCGCCGCCATGCCCAGCCGACGGCGACCAGCCCGGCCAGGCAGCCGACCTGCCCGACGGTGGTCAGCGCGTGCAGCTGGTTCGACGACGGGAAGGCCGGCCATTGCACGCCGGCGATCGCGATCAGCGACGGCACCGCCACTGCGACGGCGACCGCCACCGCGGCGGCCATCTGGCCCAGGCCGGCCAGCGCGTTGCGCATGGCTAGATTGGCAGCTTGCGGAAGATGCTCCGCGGGATGTGCCGCAACACCATCATCACGTACCTGAATGCCGCTGGCGCCCAAACCAATTCCTTACCTTTTGCGGACGCGGTCACCGCGAGGTTGGCGACGTACTCCTTGTCGACCGTGAGCGGCGCCTCCTTGACGTGCGCGCTCATCCGGGTACGCACCTGGCCCGGGCGGATCACCAGCACGCGGACCCCGTACTCGCGCAACGCCTCGCCCAGGCCCAGATAGAAGCCGTCCAGACCCGCCTTGGTCGAGCCGTAGACGAAGTTGGACCGCCGCACCCGCTCCCCGGCGGCCGAGCTCATCGCGATGATCTGGCCGAAGCCTTGCGCGCGCATCTTCTCGCCCAGCAGCACGCCCACGGAAACGGCCGCGGTGTAGTTGATTTCGGCGGCCAGCACGGCCTTGTGCTGGTTTTGCCACAGCTCCTCGGCGTCGCCGAGGATGCCGAACGCCACGATGGCCACGTCGACGTCGCCGGCATTGAACGCCTGGTCGATCATCTTCGGGTGGCTGTCGGGATCGGTGGCCTCGAAGTCGATCAGCTCCACCGACCGCGCGCCTGCGGCCTTCATCTGGGCCACCGCGTCGTCGCGCCCGGGGTCATTGGGCATGGCCGCCAGGATGATTCGCGCGTGCGCGTTCTGCAGGTAGCGTTCGCAGATGGCCAGCCCGATCTCGGAGGTGCCACCGAGCAGCAGGATGGTCTGCGGATTTCCCACGGCGTCGAGCACCATTTACAACAACTCCAAGCGTCGGGCCATGTCGGAGGCGAACACCCGCAGGGGATCGACCTTGCGGCGCACGGCGATCCACTCGTCGATGCGCGGGTACATGGCGTGAAAGGTTTCGGCGGTGACGCGCGAATCCTTGGCGGTATAGACCCGGCCGCCGAATTCCAGGACCCGGCGGTCGAGTTCGTTGAGGAACTCGTTGAGTCCCGGTTTGATGGGGAAGTCGACGCACACGTTCCAGCCCGGGATGGGGAAGCTCAGCGGCGCCTTGTTGCCGGGGCCGAACAGCTTGAACACATTGAGAAACGAGTAGTGCCCGGACCTTTGGATGTCGCGGATGATGTTCTTGAACTCCTCGACGGCGGTGGTGGGCACGACGAATTGGTACTGGCCGAAACCGGCTGGGCCGTAGGCGCGGTTCCATTCGCCGAACATGTCAAGCGGGTGGTAGAACTGCGTCAGGTTCTGAATCTTGCCGCGGTAGGTGCCGGACTTGCGGTACCACAACTCGCCGATCGGCCCGAAGGTGTACTTGTTGGCCAACCCGTTCGGGAACACGTCGGGAAACGTAAGAAGTTGCGGCGCATCGAATTTCAGCGGATCGCGGCGTAGCTTCGGCGGCAACTGGTCGAGCTTGGCAAGCGAGCCGCGCGAAATCGCCGCGCGCCCGAGTTTCGGTGGCGCGCTGATCGCATCGAACCAAGCGCTGGAATAGGTGTAGTTGGACTCGCTGCCGTCGCTGTGGAACGCGATCGTCTCGTCCAGGCTGGCGGTGACGTCGCCGTCGGCGATGAAATAGGCGGTCTCCGTCGGCGTCATCTCGACGCTGACCCGAAGGATGATTCCGGTGAGGCCGTTCCCCCCGACCGTGGCCCAGAACAGTTCGGAATCCGTACCGGTCGGAGTGAGGTGGCGCACCTGGCCGTCGGCGGTCAGCAGGTCCATGCTGCGCACGTGGTTGCCGAAGCTGCCCGCGCTGTGATGGTTCTTGCCGTGGATGTCGCAGGCGATCGCGCCGCCGATGGTCACCTGCCGGGTGCCCGGCAGCACCGGTACCCACAATCCGAACGGGAGCGCGGCCCGCATCAGCTGGTCGAGATTGACCCCGGCATCGAGATCGACCAGCGCGCTGTCGGCGTCGATCGAGTGAATGCGGTTCAGCGCGGTCATGTCGATCACCAGGCCGCCGCCGTTTTGGGCGTTGTCGCCGTAGGAACGGCCCAGCCCGCGGGCGATCACGCCGCGGTCACCCCCGTTGGCCACGGCTTTGGCGATCTCTTCCGGGTCCGGCGTGGAAAGCACCGTCGCCACGGAGGGAGCCGTGCGGCCCCAGCCGGTGAGCCGTTTGGTCGTCAACATCGTCAAAGAGGGTACCGCTTGCCAGGTCGGTCAGCGGATGCGGAAGATAACGGCTCGCTGCACGATGAAGTTGATCACCGTCGCCGTGCCCTGCGCGATCACGAACGCGACGGGTATGGCCCAGCTCCGGTAGTGCAGAAGCGCGAGGCTGAGGTGGTTGAGCCCGACCTGCACCGAGAAGGTGACGGCGTAGAGCACCATGACGGCGACGAAGCGGGCGGTGCTCGGCGCCGCCTGAAACGTCCAGCGCCGGTTGATCAGGTAGGCGGTGATGGTGCCGACGATGAAACTGGTTGCTTTCGACAGGTCGACCTGCAGCCCCACCACCTGGTAGAGCACCAGGTAGAGGCCGAAGTCGACGATCCCCGCCAGACCGCCGGTTACGACGAAACGCATCACCTGTGTCGTCAGACCCAGGTGTGGGCGCGCGGGAACGGCGCCAGGTTCTGGGGGGATCATTGCGGCGAGTCTATCGGGGCCGGCGCCGCCGGCATCGAGAGTTAGCGGGGCAGCTTCACCGCGATGAGCTCGACCTGGTTTTCGCCTTGCGGCGTCGTGTAGGTCACCGTGTCGCCGGCCTTGCGCCCCGCCAGGGCCTGTCCCAACGGGCTGCGCGCGGTCAGCGTCTCGGCCTCGCGGCCGATCGGGGTCTCCTCGACGATGGAAATCACGTGCATGGTGACGACTTCCCCGTCCGGGAACCGCAGCGTGACCTCGGTGCCCCCGGGCAGCGTCTCGGAGTCGTCCGAGTGCGACGGTCCGCTCCGCAGGCGCCGGTCCAGTTCGTTGATCCGGTCGGCGAGGACGACGAGCTCGTCGGCGCGTTGTATCGCCTCTGCCGCGTCTCCGTGGTCGCCGACCATGCCGCGGTCGTTTTTGACCTCGACCTCCAGGCGATCACGCCGCTGCTTTAGGCGGTCCAGCTCCGCGGCGAGGTTTTCCCGCGCCTCATCCGCCGCCGACTTGGCTTTTTTGCTCACGTCAGTCGACCCGATCCTGTCTGCCGTCACTTGCTGACCTGTAGCGCTACAGTGTTGCACCACCACCTGGGCAGCCGCCACCTTACGCGCAAGGAAACTTGGTTGTTGTACACATACCCAGTAGTGCGGCGAATCTATCCCCGTTTGCTGGTGAACTTTGTCGGCGCGCGGTCTGCGCGCTAGGCCCAGCCTCCTGCCGTCACCGGGCCGGCCGTAAGGGTGACCACGTTGTTGCGGCTCTCGCGCGCCTCAACCGCGGACACCCACACCCGGCCGCCGGTCGCGAGCGCGACGATCCGCTCCGCGGTCTCGAACACCCAGGCCGCCGAACCCTCCATGCCGGTGTTGTCCATGATGCGCAGATCGACGACCCCCCGCCCGGCCAGCAGTTCGAACAGGTCGCGCTGCGGGTCGTCCTGTGCGATCAGGGTGGTGTGGTCGAACTGGTATCGCAGCGCCGTCCGGACTTCGGCAACGGCGCTGCCGTCGACCACCAGGCCGGTGCCGGGTTCGGTCTCGGCGCAAGCGAACTCGACCTGGAAGCTCCGTTCGTAGCCGTGCAGGAAGAAACGCTTGCCCCGGTTGGCCCACGAGCGATGGCAGCACGGCAGCTCGTCGAAGAGCTTGCGCATGTGGAACCGCGCGGCCCTGCCGATCGGGGTGTCGGCGCGATGAATGGTGGCGACGTACACGTCGTCGTCGATGGCAATGTGACTCATGAGTGCAGCGTCGGGTCGCCGCCTTGACGGATCCTTGAAAGATCCTTGGCGCGTCAGCGGGCGTCGTCGATTCCGGCCGCCGCGTGACTTCTGCGTGAGACCATTCGCTGATCGGGGCGTACCACAGGAGTCGAGATGAAGGCGTTATCCGCGGAAGAACTGTTGATCAACCAGCAGGCCGCGACCGTCGCCGCATCGGTCGTTCCCGAGGCTGTGGTGGCAGCGACACGGTGCGAGCAGGTGACGGACGCCATGACGGCCGAGGCGGTCGGTGTCGGCGCGGTCACCCGCTGGGGGATGCGCGTGAGCCGGAAGATGAGTCGGGCGATGCCCACCATGACGAACGTCGGCGGGATGGCGAAGTACATGGAGATGGCCGGCCTACCGGACAGCTTCATCCTCGCCATCGCAGGGACCCACGTGTATGCGCTCGAGGACAGACGCGACGGGGGGCAGCTCGTCCCGGGCAAGATCCTCAAAACCTGGGACCGCGGCTTTCGCGCCAGCTTCGGTACTCCGCAGATGCAACGCAGCATGGGGGTGCCCGACGATCGTCAAATGCTGATCCTCTTTCTGCCGATCGAAGGTGGCGGGAACCGGTACCTGTCGGCTGCGGCGCGCAACAATCCGGGCGCGGGGTTCCCGCACAAGTTCATGGTCGCGCGGGACGCTCCCAGCCAGCGCGTGATCGACGAGTTGCGCCCGACCACCCCGACGGTGATCACCGGGGGCAAGATCACGGGCGGCATGGCCGGCGGCGCGCCGTTCGCGCCGGCGCAACCGTCGGCCGCCCAGCGCCTGCAGGAGCTGGAGACGCTGCGCGCCTCGGGTGCGATCTCCGACGCTGAATACGCGGCCAAGCGGGAGCAGATTATCGCCGAGATATGAAGCGCCGGCGCTTGGCGATGATGGTTTACGGACCCGGGTCGCCCTCGATGAGCATAGGAGCGACTTGCCGGTTGGCTCCGCCGTTGCTCACCCACGGTTGGGAATTCGGGCTCATGATGCCGAACATGAAGTGGTGGCAAGCGTTCATGTCCCAGTCCGGCGTCCCGCCGCTGGGCTGCGGCAACGGCATGTCAGGGCACCAGATGTAGCTGCACGCGTGGTAGTTGCATATCGATTTCGGATAGGTGAAGGCGTGGGCCGTCCCCGTGGCGAGCCCAAGGGCGGCGAGCGCGGTGCCACCCGACAGCAGCGCGCCGGCCCCCGCCCGCTTGATGCGGTGAACCTTGGTGTTCATGTCCCGATGCCCTTCCTTCCGCTTGGCCAGACGCGACGTTCGCGCCGTCAGTAAATGCCGGGCAGTCGCCTACCGATCGCAAGAATGGATAGTTAACTCGCGCCCGTGAGGAGCGGCGGCGAATTGCGGAAATTCGCGGGCCGGCATTTTGCCCGCTAGACCCAGTACGGCACCCGGGCGCGATACTGCCGCATTCCGAAGGCCGCCAGCAGCCACCCGACGACCGTCAGCACCAGGACCACCACCCAGTGCCGCAGTTCCTGGTGGGAGCCCAGCAGCGGGGCGCGAACGATGTCGAGGTAGTGCAGCAGCGGGTTGAGTTCGACGATGCTCGCCCAGTGCCCGGCGCCCTGCGCCCGCAGCGTGTCGTCGTTCCAGATGATCGGCGTCATGAAGAACAGCAACTGCACGACCGAGAACAGCAACGGGCCGATGTCGCGGTACCGGGTCGCCAGGATGCCGAAACACAGCGACACCCAAATGGAATTGAGCACGATCAGCGCCAGCGCCGGGATGACCGAGAGGTCGGCCCACGACCACGGCTTGGGAAAGATGATCGCGACGACGACGTAGATCACGATGTTGTGCGCGAACAACAGCATCTGCCGCCACACCAGCCGGTAGACGTGCACCGAGAGCGGCGTGGGCAGTTGCTTGATCAGCCCCTCGTTGGCGACGAACACGTCGGCGCCCTCCAGGATCGAGGCGTTGATGAGGTTCCAGATGATCAGCCCGAGGGTGACGTAGGGCAGGTGCACCGCCAGATCCAGGTGGAAAAGTTTCGAATACAGGCCGCCCATCGCCACGGCCGTCGTTCCGGTCGCGATGGTGATCCAGAAAGGTCCCAGCACCGAGCGGCGGTAGCGCTGCTTGATGTCCTGCCAGCCCAGGTGCAGCCACAGCTCGTGCCGCCGGAAGCCGGCGACCAGGTCGTTGCGGGCGCGGGTGAAGGTCCGCGACTGCGCGGCGGCGTCGATGAACGTCACGCGGTTCCTCCCGGTTTGCCGAAGCGCTCCCGACGCCCCAAGCGGCGCAATCGAATCCAATCAGACAGGCCCTTGGGGTCGCGGCGGGTCACCAGGAAGAACCAGCCGAATCGGACCCACTCCTGGAACAGGAGCTTGCGCAGGCCCGGCTGCGCCATCAGGTAGCCGCGGTTGCGGTAGGTGAAGAACCGCTTGGTGGCGTCGTCGGGATACTGCGTGTGCATCCGGCCGCCCAGGATCGGCTTGAACTCGTCGGATCCGCACGGATGCAGGTAGACCGCGTCGAGGCAGGTTCCGAACGGCAGGCCGGAGCGAACCAGCCGGCGGTGCATTTCCACCTCGTCGCCACGAACGAACAGCCGCAGGTCCGGCACGCCGATCGACTCCAGCGTCGACGCCTTGAACAGCGCGCCGTTGAACAACGACGCGATCCCGCGCAGCAGATCCTGCCCCTCCTCGGTACGCAATTCGCTTGCGCGCCTGCGCCATACCAGCCCGCGACGCAACGGAAAGGCCAGCCGCTGCGGGTCGTCCATGTTGCACACCATCGGCGACACCTCGGCCAAGCCGTATTTCTCGGCGCAGGCCAGCAGCGTCGCCAGCACGTGCGAGTCCTGGGGTCGCCCGTCGTCGTCGGCGAGCCACACCCAGTCGGCGCCCTGCGCCAGCGCGTGCAGCATGCCCAGTGCGAAACCGCCGGCCCCGCCGAGGTTTCGGCGCGAGCTCAAGTAGGTCGTCGAAATGGGTTGGCCGGCAACCAGATCACGGACCCGGCCGTCACCGTCGTTGTCGACCACGATCAGGTGATCGGGCAAGCGGGTTTGCGTGCTGAGCACATCCAGCGATTTGGCCAGCTCGTCGGGTCGCCGGTGGGTGACCACGACGGCGAAGATCGTCTCGCTCATGGCTGCCCGGCGGTCTCGGCCAGCACCTCGCGCACGTGCCGCGCCGCGTCCTCGCCCTCGTACGCGCGCACCACGTCCTCGATGCCGCCCGACATGCGGATGACGCCGTGGTCGATCCACATCGCGGTCTTGCACAGCCGGGCCAGGAACTCGTTGGAATGGCTTGCGAACACCAGGATTCCGGAGCGCTCCACCAGGCGCTGCAGCCGGGTCTGCGCCTTCTTCAGGAAGTCGGCGTCCACCGCGCCGATGCCCTCGTCCAGTAGCAGGATCTCGGGGTCGATGCTGGTGACCACGCCCATCGCCAGCCGGACCCGCATCCCGGTGGAGTAGGTGCGCAGCGGCATCGACAGGTAGTCGCCCAGCTCGGTGAACTCGGCGATCTCGTCGACCTTGGCCAACATCTGCTTGCGGGTCTGCCCGAGAAACAGGCCGCGGATGATGATGTTCTCGTAGCCCGAGATCTCCGGGTCCATGCCGACCCCGAGGTCGAAGACCGGCGCCACCCGGCCGGTGACCCTCGCCCACCCGCGGGTGGGCTCGTAGATGCCCGAAAGTAGGCGCAGCAGAGTCGATTTCCCGGCACCGTTGTGGCCGACGAGCCCCACCCGGTCGCCCAACTCGAGCTTCATGGTGATGTCGCGCAACGCCTCGACGACCACCACGTTGGAACTGTTACGACCGATCGTGCCGCCCGCCTTGCCCAGGAACGCCTTCTTCAACGACCGCGACTTGGCGTCGAAGATGGGAAATTCCACCCACGCGTCGCGCGTCTCGATATCAGGGCCCGCCACCTCTGTCTGCTTACAGATACTGCCCGTGGCCGGACCCGGTTTGGCCCGACCTGATGCCCGGCGGAAGCGCGCCCTGGCGCATCTGCTCCAGTTGGGCACGCGCGGCCATCTGCTGGGCGAACAGCGCGGTCTGGATGCCGTGGAACAGCCCTTCCAGCCAGCCGACCAGCTGCGCCTGGGCGATGCGCAACTCGGCGTCCGACGGCGCGGCGTCCTCGTTGAACGGCAGGGTGAGCCGATCGAGCTCCTCCCGCAGTTCCGGCGCCAGGCCGTCTTCGAGCTCGCGGATGCTGGTCGCGTGGATGTCGCGCAGCCGGTTGCGGCTGGCCTCGTCCAGCGGTGCGGCGCGCACCTCCTCGAGCAGTTGCTTGATCATCGTGCCGATCCGCATCACCTTGGCGGGCTGCTCGACCAGGTCGGTCAGCGAGCGCTCGTCCGAGTCGTCGTCGGACTCGCGGAGCGCCATGATCCGCGGGTCGACGCCGCCGATCACCTCGATGCCGTCGGCGTCCGGGCCGTCGTTGCCGTCGTTGCCGTCGTTGCCGTTAGTCAATCCATTCACCATCCTCTTGTGCGTCTAGGGGTGCGGTGCCGCGGCGTCGTCGCGCCACTCGTAGATTCGAGCCCCGCCATTGTCGTAGATCATCGTCCACGACTTCGACCTATCCAGAGACACTAGCCCTTCTGGTGTGGCAAACCCTCTGACGTTGGGCGCGCTGGTCAGGATGTACCTGATATTGAGCGCTTTGATCGCCTCGACGACCTTCGGGTCGGAATCGCCCTTACGCGCGGAGCTCCAGAAGATGTAGCGGTAGTAGCCCGGACCGGTCTGCTGCGGGAAGTCGTAGTGGGTCCACAACGGGTGCAGGTCGGCCACCGCGTACATCCACGCGGTGCCGTCGACGTTGGAGTTGCCGATCACGGTGTCGTGGGCCCCCGGCTGCTTGGCCAGGTAGGCCATCGCCATCAGGTCGCGTTGGTCGATGATCACCGAGTCGTACTTGTCGCCGAACAGCACCAAATGCCGATACAGGTATTGCCGGCCGGCGACCAGGACCGCCGCCACCAGCAGGACCACCGTGGCCGCGGTCCAGACCGGGTTGGGCAACCGCTTGTACTGGTCGGTGAGCCGTTTGACGACGGCGACGCCGCCCACGACGATCGCGAACAGCGCGATCCCCGCCATCGGCGTCACCAGCATCGTCACCACCGCCGACAGCCGGCGCGGATCGTTGTAGAAGAACTGGCTGAACTCCTCGATGGCGCGGCCGAGGGGATTGCGAAACGGCGCGCCGGAGTAGATGGTCGCCACGGTCAGCACCACCCAGACGGCGGGCGGCCACCAGATCCGCTTGTACAGCAGGATCGCCATGCCGATGGCCGCCAGCACGACGAGGCTGTACTGGGTCGGGAAGTCGTTGAGGTGGCGGGTGTGCAGCAGCAGCGCGTCGATGACGCCCTGCTTCACGCTCTTGAAGCTGGGGAACGCGTGGCCGGCGATGATGTCGGCCTGCCGCAGCACGCCGATGAATTGCGGCGCCAGGATCGCGGCGGTGGGCACAGCCACGGCGGCCAGGGTCAGCACGTCGGTGAGGCGGCCGCGCACCGGGTGCCACAGCGCGTCCAGGAGCCACCACGCCAGCAGGAACAGGATGACGATGAACCCCCCGGTCAGGTGCACCGACAGGACGCCGACCAGCGCCAGCACGGCCGCCGGAATGCGGTCGCGGTGCCGCAACGTCGAGGCGATCAGCACGAACGTCGGGATCGCGACGCCGTAGGCGGCCAGGTTGGGCATCGCCGCGACGCCGAACTCGACATACGGCACCGACGTGAACGACGCCGACAGCGCGGCGGCGGTGGCGGACACGCTGGCCGCGCGCCATTGGCTGCTGACGGGGCGCAGCAGGAACCAGGTGAAGGTGGCCGCGCTGGACGGAAACAGCCAGACCGAGGCGGCCAGCGAGTTCAGGGTGTAGCCGGTGGTGGGCGCCGCGCCGGTGAGCTGGCAGTAGACCGCCGTCAGAGCATGGAACACCGACGGGTAGTACAGCGGTTGGTGGGTCTCGACGTTGCGGAGCTCGCCCATGTGCGTCGACGACGCCTGGCCGGTGTCGAGGATGAACCGGACCTCGTTGGCGTGCCAGACCGCGTCCCAGGTGCTCGGGATGGACTGCCAGTGCGTGAGGCCGCGATAGCCGGCCCACATGATCAGCGCCGCGCCCAGCAGCACGCCCGCGGCCACCGTCACCGCGGGCCAGCGGCTGACGCCGCGCGCTTCCGCCTCGGTGTCACGGAAGCGGGCGAGCGCCAGCTGCAAGGCCGTCGCCACCACGCACACCACCCCCAGCGCGGCGAGCGCGGTCCATCCGTTCCACGGGATCCCGAGCGCACCGAGGGGGATAATCGCCAGCGCCACAACGCCGTACGTCAGCGCAGGGCCCACCGCGATGGCCACCGGCCAGGTCAGCTGGGTGATGCGCGCGACGATCACACCCGGCGCGATCAGCAAGAACAGTGCGATCAGCGTTCCGGTCCAAAGGCCCACTGGACTAGTATGGCTGCCCGGGTGACTCGGCTCGCCAAGCCACCATCCGGCTTGGATTGCCGAAGGGGCACCCGCTACCGTCACAATTTTCGCGAAATTGCGGAAGCTCTAAGGTGGCTGTCATGGCTTACGACGTCGCCCGGGTGCGCGGACTGCATCCGTCGCTGGGTGACGGGTGGGTGCACTTCGACGCGCCGGTCGGCATGCTCATCCCGGATTCGGTGGCGACGACGGTGTCGACGGCGTTTCGCCGGTCCGGCACCACCACCGTGGGGGCGCACCCGTCGGCGCGGCGCAGCGCCGCCGTGCTGGAGGCCGCGCGCGCGGCCGTCGCCGACCTGTTCAACGCCGACCCGGCGGGCGTCGTGCTGGGCGCCGATCGCGCCATCCTGTTGTCCTCGCTGGCCGAGGCTTCGTCGTCACGGGCCGGGCTGGGCTACGAGGTGATCGTCAGCCGGCTCGACGACGAGGCCAACATCGCCCCGTGGCTGCGCGCGGCGCACCGCTACGGCGCCAAGGTGAAATGGGCCGAGATCGACATCGAGACCGGCGAGCTGCCGACGTGGCAGTGGGAGAGCCTGATCGGGAAATCGACGCGGCTGGTCGCCGTCGCGTCGGCCTCGGCGACACTGGGCACCGTCACCGATCTGCGGGCGATGACCAAGCTGGTGCACGACGTGGGCGGGCTGGTGGTGGTCGACCATTCCGCGGCCGCGCCGTACCGATTGCTCGACGTCAAGGAGACCGACGCGGACATCGTGGCGGTGAACGCGCTGGCGTGGGGCGGTCCCCCGATCGGCGCGATGGTGTTTCGCGATCCGGCGCTGATCAACTCGTTCAGCGCGGTGTCCTCCGATCCACAGGCCGCCGGCCCGGCGCGCCTCGAGGTCGGTGCTCATCAGTTCGGCCTGCTGGGCGGGTTGGTCGCCAGCATCGAGTACCTCGCGTCCCTCGACGAGTCGGCCCGCGGCAGCCGGCGCGAACGCCTGTCGGTGTCGACGCAGTCGGCCACCGCGTATCTCAACCGGGTCTTCGACTACCTGATGGTGTCGTTGCGGTCGCTGCCGCTGGTGATGGTGATCGGCCGCCCCGAGGCGCGGATACCGGTGGTCAGCTTCGCCCTGCAGGACGTGCCCGCCGAACGCGTGGTGCAGCGCTTGGCGGACAACGGCATTCTCGCCATCACGAACGAGAGCTCCCGCGCGCTGGACGTGCTGGGCGTCAACGACGTGGGCGGCGCCGTCACCGTCGGCCTGGCGCATTACTCGACGACGGCCGAGGTCGACCAGCTGGTGCGCGCGCTGGCGTCGCTGGGCTGACTGGCTTTTCGTGTGCACTCAGGGCTTTTCGTGTGCATTCTGGGCGGCCCTCGGCGGCGTGTCGCCGCCGTGAGAGCACACGCAGTGCCCTGGACTCACACGCAATGCCCTGACTAGACAGTCAGCACGATCTTTCCGGTCACCTTGCCGGCCACCAACTGGTGGTGCGCCTCACCGGCCCGCTGGATGGGCATGCGCGCGCCGATGATCGGCCGGACCCGGCCCTCGGCGACCATCGGCCACACCGACCCCGTCACCGCCTGCACGATCTCGGTCTTGCTGTTCGGTCCGGTGACCGGCCGGGCCCGCAGCGTGGTGCCGATCACCCGCGCCCGCTTCATCAACAGCTTGGCGATATTGAGCTCGCCCTTGATCCCGCCCTGCATGCCGATGATGACCAGCTGCCCGTCGGTGGCCAGGGCGTCGATGTTGCGGTCCAGGTACGCGGCGCCCATGATGTCGAAAATCACGTCGGCGCCGCCGTTTTCCTGCAGACGCGCCACGAAGTCCTCGTCGCGGTAGTTGATGGTGATCTCGGCGCCCAGCTGCCGGCAGAACTCGAGCTTCTCCGCCGACCCGGCGGTGACGGCCACCCGGGCGCCCAGCGCACGGGCGACCTGGATCGCGTGGGTGCCGATGCCGCTCGCGCCGCCGTGCATCAGCAGCAGCTGCCCCTTGCCCAGGTGCGCAACCATCACCAGGTTCGACCACACCGTGCACGCCACCTCCGGCAAGCCGGCGGCATCCACCAGGTCCACCCCGTCGGGGACGGGCATCACCTGGCCGGCGGGCACGGCGACGTATTCGGCGTAGCCGCCCCCGGCCAGCAGCGCGCAAACCTCTTGTCCCGCAGGCCAATCCGCGACGCCCTCGCCCGCGTCGGCGACGATGCCGGACACCTCCATGCCGATGATTTCGCTGGCCCCGGGCGGTGGCGGGTACTTACCGGCGGCCTGCAGCACGTCCGCGCGGTTGACGCCGGCCGCGGCCACCTTGATCAGCACCTCGCCGGGCCCGGCGGCGACGTCGGGCACCTCTTGCCAGGACAATTGATCGGGGGATTCGGCGACAATCGCGCGCATGACGGCCACGCTACCGGCCCCCGCTACCCTTATCAGCGGTGGCGTGGCAGAGCGGCCTAATGCACTCGCCTTGAAAGCGAGAGACGGCTAAAACCGTCCGGGGGTTCAAATCCCTCCGCCACCGCCAGTCATTAACCGGTGCGCATCTCCGCGGCGATGGTGTCCATCAGGGCGGCGTACCGGCGGATCTCCGGATCCCGGCCGGGCTTGCCGCTGCTGATCACGCCGGCGGCGAGACCGCGCTCGGGGTCGGCCCACATCGCGATGTTGGCCAGGCCGAGGTTGCCGAACGCCCTCGGCGCGTTGCGCCCGAACGGTCCGAACCGCTTCGTTCCCAACATGTACCCGGTGCCCCAGCGAGCCGGCTGCAGACCCAGGGCGAAATCGGGCCTCAGCCGCCGGCACTCCTGGACCGCGCCGTACATTCGCTCCGGGCTGATGATCCGCACGCCGTCGAGTTCGCCTCCGCGACGCCAGATCTCGGCGAAGCGCGACAGCTCGTTCGCGGTCGAGATGGTGTTGGACGACGGGACCACCGTGGACAGAAACGCCGGGGAGTTCGTGTACGGGATGATCTCGTGCACGGTTCCGCCGATCGCTTTCCGGAAGATCGCCGCGATCACCGGCGGCAGGGGCCTGCCGGTGGCGTGGCTGGGCGCGACCAACGGGATGTCCTGCTTCGCGACCCCGAAGTTGGTCCAGCGGAAGCCCAGCGGGTCAAGAATCTCGGTGGCCAGGATTTCGCGAATGTCTTTACCGGTGGCGGCGTAGACGATTTCGCGCATCAGCGGTCCCCAGGTGAGCGCGTGATAGATGTGCACCAGTCCCGGCCGGTACAGCGGCCGCAGCTTGCCGAGCTGTTCCTGCGCGTACTCGTGGTCGTCCGCGCGCTTGAGGTCCGGCCGCGGACCGGTGGGAAACGGGACGCCCGCGCTGTGGGTCAGCACGTGCCGGATCGTGGTGCGGTGCTTGCCGTGGCTGGTGTAGCTGGGGATGTACTCGCAGACCCGGTCGTCGAGCGAGAACTGCCCCTGTTCGACCAGCATGTGCACGACGGTCGCGGTGATGCCCTTGGCCGCCGAGTACACGCAGTACGGCGTATCGGTGGTGACGGGGATCTTCTCGGCGTCGGGCGGATCGGTGGGCGCGTTGCCCCAGCCGTGGCCGATCGCGCGGTTGAGCACGACGCGCCCGTGCTGGCGGATGCAGACCTGGATCGCCGGGTGCATGCCGCCCGCATACCAGTGCCGCGCGGCCCGCCAGATCCGTTCGACGGCCGCGCTGTCGATCTCGGAGTGGTCCTCCGCGCCGACGGCCGTCACGGAGTCCAGGTCGGCCGGGACGCGGATCTTTCCGTCGGGTGTCACTTCAGCGAGAGTAGCCAAACGCGCGCTACTCCCCGGTGAACTGCGGCGGACGCTTGGCGAACGTCGCAGCGATGCCCTCGGTCAGGTCCTTGGACGGCAGGAAGGCAGCGTTCCAGGCGGCGACGTACCGCAGGCTGTCCGAGACGGCGGCGAAGCGCTGCTGGTCGAGGACGTCCTTGACGCCGTGCACGGTCAGCGGCGGATTGGCGGCGATCTCGGCCGCGGTGGCGTGGGCGGCCGCCAGCGTCGCGTCGGCGTCGTCGTACACGTCGTTGACCAAGCCGATCTTCTCGGCGCGGGCCGCGTCGATGTCCTTGCCGGTCAGCGCGAGCTCGCGCAGGTGCCCGTCGTTGAGGATCATCGGCAGCCGGGCGAGGCTGCCGACGTCGGCCACGATTGCGAGCTTGACCTCACGCACCGAGAACTTGGCGTCGGCGCTGGCGTAGCGGATGTCGACAGCGGAGATCAGGTCGACGCCGCCGCCGATGCACCAGCCGTGCACCGACGCGATGGTGGGGGTGCGGCAGTCGGCGACGGCGCTGATCGCGCCCTGCATGCGCTTGACCTCGCGGTGGAACACCGCGCGGGGGCCGGCCAGCGCGTCGCCGGACAACAGCGGGGTGAACGAACCGCCCATCGCGGGCACGTCCAGGCCGTAGCTGAAGTTCCTGCCCGATCCGGTGATGATGATGGCCCGCACGTCGGGGTCGGCGTCCAGCCCCGCGAACACCTCCGGCATCTCCGACCAGAACGCCGGCCCCATGGCGTTGCCCTTGCCTGGGCCGATCAGCGTCACCTGTGCGACGTGGTCTTTGGTTGCGATGGTGACGGATTCGTATGTTTCGCCCATAGCGAGACCGTAGCGTGGCAAATATGGCTCCTGACTTGCGACCCGGACCTCATTCCCCACCCACCGACGAGCTGCACAGCGCCGAGGACACGCTGGGCGTGCTGCAGCGCGTCCTGCACCCCATCTCGACCGACGACCTGACCCGGCGCACGCCGTGCCGGGAGTTCGACGTGACGGGGCTGACCGAGCACCTGCTGACCTCGATCAAGGGGCTCGGGGGCATGGTGGGCGCGGAAATTCCCGCGCGCGACGAGGGCGATTCGGTGGAGCGGCAGATCGTGGCCGCGGCGCGCCCCGCCCTGGACGCCTGGCATCGCCACGGCCTGGACGGCACCGTGCCGTTCGGCAAGGGCGAGATGCCGGCCCGCGGCGCCTGCGGCATCCTGTCGCTCGAATTCCTGGTCCACGCATGGGATTACGCCAAGGCGGTGGGGCACGACGTCGACGCCCCGGAACCGTTGGCCGAATACGTGCTGGGGCTCGCGCACCAGATCATCCGCCCGGAGCAACGCAGCCGCGCCGGGTTCGATGAGCCCGTCGACGTGCCCGCCGACGCCGGGGCCCTCGAGCAGCTGATCGCGTTCACCGGCCGCGACCCGGCCGGCTAGCCCGCGTGTTCCCTAGACCCGCTCGAGGTAGAAGTAGTAGTACCGCCCGCCGTCCAGCACGCCCTTGCCGTTCATGATGCCCATCACGGCGTCGTCGTCGATCTTTTTGAAGTGGTCGTGCACCGGCTGGCCGTCGTAGACCATGGTCGCGGTGACTTCGCCGCGGAACTCCTCTAGCCACAGGCTGGCCTCGCCCTTGCCCATCGCCTTGTTCGAGAACTTGTTCCCGTCGGCGTCCAGGCACACCAGCGGCTGCACGTCGGCGGCAGATTTGAACGTCTTGCCGAACCAGCCGGCCTTCTCCAGCTGGCCGTTCATCTTGTGGCCGGTGACGAACTCGCCGCCCTTCCATTCGCCCATCATCTCGTCGATGGTCGCCGGGGGCAGGGTCGCCCAGAATTCGTCGAGCTCGGCATCGGCGATCTCGCCGGAGCGCTCCTTGAATTCGGTGAACTTCTTGCGGGCCAGGCTCATTGGCTCTCCTTGATCCAGTCGCGGGCAAACCGTAGCAGCGCGTCGTTTTCCTCCGGCGCCCCGATGCTGACCCGCACGCCGTCCGGTGCGAACGGGCGGACCACGATGCGTGCCTCGGCGGCCCGGGCCACGAAGTCCTGGGTGCGCGTGCCGAGGGGCAGCCAGACGAAGTTGGCCTGCGACGGTGGCAGGGCGAACCCGGCGTCGCGGAGGCCGGCGCTGACGCGGGCGCGCTCGGCGACCACGGCGTCGGTGCGGGCGAGCAACTCGTCGGCGGCGTCCAGCGAGGCGATGGCGGCGGCCTGCGAAATGCTCGTCACCGCGAACGGCACATAGACCTGGTCCAGCGCGGTGATCAGGTCGGGGTGCCCGACGGCGTAGCCGACGCGCAGGCCCGCCAGCCCGTAGGCCTTCGAAAAGGTCCGCAGCACAACGACATTGCTGCGGGTGCGGGCGAACTGCAGGCTGTCGGGCAGCATGCCGTCGCGGATGTACTCGACGTAGGCCTCGTCGATGGCGATCAGGATGTGGGGCGGGACGGCCTCGACGAAACGGGCCAGCGCGTCCGGGTTGACGACCGTCGACGTCGGGTTGTTGGGGTTGCACACGAAGATCAGCCGGGTGCGCTCGGTCACCGCGGCGAGCATCGCGTACAGATCGAAGGTGTGGTCGGTCAGGGGCACCTTGACGGCGAGGGCGCCGGCCACCTGAGTCATGGGCGGGTAAAGCTCGAAGCTGTGCCACCCCATCACCACTTCGTCGCCCGCGGCGGCGGTGATCTGGATGACCTGCTGGCACAGACTCACCGAACCGCAGCTGACCGCGACCTGCTCGGGCGCGAAATCCGCGGAGCTCGCCGAGCTGAGGTGCTTGGCCAGCGCCGCCTTGAGCTGAAGGTTGGCGCTGTCGGGATAGCGGTGAATGCGGTCGGTGGCCCGTTCGATCGCCGCGCGGACGCTCGGTAGCGGGCCGTGCACCGTCTCGTTGCTGGCCAGTTTGATCGAACCCGGCACCGTCTTGCCGGGAACGTAGACGGGAAGTCCCGCCAGCTCGGGGCGCAGGCGGGCGGTCACTTCGACAGCATATGTCGGCGCTGTGTACGCTATGCCTCCGGCGGTTCGGGGACGGCTGAAGGGGTTCGGGTACCCTCAGGAAGTCCGATGGAGGCGTGCCAGAGCGGCCGAATGGGGCTCACTGCTAATGAGTTGTCCCCCTCAAAGGGGACCGGAGGTTCAAATCCTCTCGCCTCCGCCACGCGTGACAACTGAAGACAGGCGCCCGTAGCTCAACGGATAGAGCATCTGACTACGGATCAGAAGGTTGGGGGTTCGAATCCCTTCGGGCGCGCTCACTTGCAGAGAGCGCAGCAACCCCCTCGCGGCACGCTCGTCCCCATACTTTTCCTGACACTTCCCGTTGCCACACATCGGACCGGCAGGTCGCCCAGATCGGCTACTCGCGATAGAACCCTCACACTATGTCTGTGAAAGAGCCTGTGATAAGGACTGTGGTCCCGGCTGTTGTATGGACTGTGATATACCATGGTTTCAGCAGAAGGGCGGAGAAGATGGCGATGCCAGCAGCTAGAACGGCCTCTAGACCTGACCTGAGCGCCTACAACGCGTCGATGATGATGAACACGGCCGAACTCGTGACCGCGCTAAGGGACTTGCTTGGGGCGAAACTGGTCGCCTACCTGGCAAGAGTCAAGGAAACCCGCGCCGTTCGGCAATGGGCCGAAGGCACTCGCGAAATCGCGAACCCGACTGATGCCGAGCGCCTGCGGGTCGCGTATCGCGCTGCCTGCATGGTTAACGAACGCGACAGCAAGAAGGTGGCCCAGGCATGGTTCCAAGGACTCAACCCCTTCCTCGATGACCGTTCCCCGGCTCGGGTTTTGAGGGATGGAGACTTGGAAGCTGATGGTGCGCGCGTCATTGCCGCCGCACGGCAATTCTCAGCCGTCGGGTAATGACTCCCGGCCCGGCGTTGTTGTCTACGCCGTTTGGTTCAGTGCACTGTTCATGCCTTGATCGCCGGGGCGTATACCGCGTTGGCTACAAGCCGGAGCCTTGGCATTGGACCCCTTGGGAATACGCCGACAAAGGCCGTTTCAGCGGCAGGTGGGACGACCTGCGGGCATCTGGCGCACGCTCTACCTCGGATCGTCTGAATTGGCTTGCTACCTCGAGGTGCTCGCCCCCTTTCGCCCGGACGGGGAACTAGCCGCGGAGATAGCTGAAATCGTCGAAGAGGAAGGCGACGAGGGCCCGGTGCCGCCCGGTGAGCTCGACCGTTCCTGGTGTGACGAGAGGCTGATCTGCTCGGGAAGGGTTTCCGGGTCTTATGCTTTGCCAGCGGATCCCGAGACGCTATCTACGTCGAGAAAGCGAAGGGACTTTCTCCTCCTCGCAAAGGATTGTGGCTGCAGCGACCTCGATGCTTCGGCCATTCGTGACGGGAAGCGCGAACTCACTCAAGCAATTTCGGCATGGATTTATACGTAGACCGGAATGGCAGGCCAACCGGCCGACGGCATCGAGTACCAATCGCGGCATGGTGATTACCTCCCGCTGTGGGCGGTCTACGAACGCGACACAGGTGATGCATGGCCAGCACAGGTCACGGATCACGACGCGCGGCCTATCACTCCAGGCGACCCGTCGCTTCTGGAAGCTATGAGGCTCCACAACATCGCCTGGAACGAGGAGTGAAAGCTCGGCGGCTCCCGCTCGGCCCGACTAGAGGCGCTCGCCGTAGCCGAACAGTTCAGCCGGAGTTGGTTGTGGTCGCGAATGTTCGGCGATAACCTCCGGCGCATGATCACGAGCAGCTTTGCGCAAGGAATCGGTGGCGGTGCGGGTGGCCGCGTGGGTGGCGGTGCCGGTGGCCGCGTTGGCGGTGGCGCGGGTGGCCGCCTCGGCGGCGGTGCCGGCGGCCGTGTTGGCGGTGGCGCGGGTGGCCGCCTCGGCGGCGGTGCCGGCGGCCGTTAGCCCCTAAACAACGGACATCCGCCCCGACTCAGACGATCGGGCCGGGCGGTGCTTCCTGATTGGCCGGATCGTCCGAGCTGACCAGGTCCAGTTGCATCCACGCGACGTCGTGCCAGCGGCCGTGCTTCCATTCGACGCGCCGGTACAGCCCGGCCTGCTCGAACCCGAAGGATCGATGGAACGCGTTGCTGGCCTCGTTGGGTTGCGTGATGCCGGCGAGGGCTTGGCGATGGCCGCGCTCGACGAGCCGGCGCAGTAGCTGCGTGTAGAGCGCGCGGCCGCCGCCGGCGCGCTGATGGTCGGGGTGGACGTAGATTCCGGTCTCGACCGACCACCGGTGCGAAGGCATGCGATTGAGCGCGTGCCCGTACGCGAAGCCGATGACCCGATCGTCGCGTTCGAGGACGAGCCATTCGTGGTTCTCGCGGGCCGAGGTGATCCGCGCGGCCATCTCGGTTACGGCCGGGACTTCGAGTTCCCAGCTGATCGCCGTCTCCAGCACGTACGGGCGGTAAATCGCAACGCACGCGCCCGCGTCCTGAGCGGAAGCCGGACGCACGATTGATTGCATGCCAGCAGTCTTCCATCGTCAAAGCCGCAGGGCGGCTTCGGCTTTAAACCGGCGACCAGTCGTCCCAGGACTCGGCGAAGTCGAGAGTCGTCCGCGGGATCTGGGCGGTGGCGATGATCTCGCGGAAGTGGTCTTGCCACCCCCACCACATGCCGATGTGAAAGACGTACTGGTACCAGCTGAGCTGGTAGCCGTCCGGGATGGCCTCGCCTTTGTTCTCGGGTGCGAACACCGCGACCGCCAACAGGCCGATCGCCGCCGAGGCGGGAAGCTGGATCTTCCCGGTTCGCCAGATCTGCACTCCCGCGGGGCGCGGCCCGTGCGGGGTCAGCTCGAAACCCTCGGGCAGTTCGTCGTCGTGACCGTGGCTCCAGCGGTGGACGCCGTACAGGACGTCGGCGATGTCGGGGCGGCCGTCGGGCATATCCGACTTCGCCGCGATGGGGAAGCGGCTCTGCTCGAAGTCGATACCCGGCGCCGCCATCACCTGGAAGATGTCCAGCGCGTCCCGGATCGTGCGCTTGAACCGGGTCGCGACGCCCTCCTGCGGATAGCGCTTCTTCGAGGTTCCGTCGACGGCGTTGCAGGCGTGCAGCATCGCCGTGTCCCACTCGCGGTGTTCCCAGTGGTCGAGCGAGCGCCTGACCGAATCCCCGACGTCCACGCTTAGAGGCTAACCGGCGGGCTCCCAAGGTGTCCCGGTTATGGGCGCGGTTGGAACGGCAGCCGACGCGGCGGGATGGTCACGGTCTGGGTGACCGTGCTGGTTTCGGTGCTCGGGGACACGGTGACCGTGCTCGGCGGGACCGTCGTCGTCGGAGTGTCGGTGCTCGGGGTGCCCGTGTCCGTGCTCGGGGTTCCCGTGTCCGTACTCGGCGGCGGGGCGGTCTCGGTGACGGTCTGGGTCGGCGCGCCGCCTCCGCCCCCGTGGTGGCGCGGCGGCTCCGTGGTGGTGGTCACCGGTGGAGCGCTGGTGGTCGTCGGAGCGGGTGTGGTCGTGGCGGTGGGGGCCGGCGACGGCGATCCGGCGACCAGCTTGACCACCGCGTACGCCGCGAGGCCGAGCACGATCACCCCGAGAGCGCCGGCCGCGACCAGCGCCGCCGGACGGCGATACCAGGGAGTCGGGGGCTCGGGCGGCGGGGCCGCCGGCTCGTCGTAGTAACCGCCGTAGGCGGCCTGGGTCGGCTCGGAGTAGAAGTCGGGGTTCTCGGGGTAGGGCGGCACGAAGGGAGATGTTAGTGCGTCAGGATTCGCCGCCGATAAGCGTCAGCGCCCGCTCGAACAGGTGCACCGTGGCCGCGTGGAGTTGGTCGCCGACTTCCTTTTCGGCCTTGCCCGCGCAGGCCCGCGCCAGCGTGCCCTCGATGACGATGCCGAGCTTGAAGCACGCCAGCACCGTGTACCAGGTGATGTTCGAAAGGTCGCGGGTGGTGTTGGCGGCGTACCGCTGGAACAGGTCGTCGGTGCTGGCCAGCCCGTCCTGTCCGCCCAAGGCGTGGCTGAACACGCTGGACCCGTCGGGCTGGCGCCAGGTCGCCAGCAACCAGCCGAGGTCAAGCAGGGGGTCACCGATCGTGCACATCTCCCAGTCGACGATGGCGACCACCTCGGGTCCGGTGCGGGAAAACATGACGTTGGCGGCGTGGTAGTCGCCGTGCATGATGCCGGGGCTCCAGCTCGTCGGTCGGCGGCGCTCCAGCCAGGTGGACACTTCTGCGATGCCCGGGATGTCGGGCCCGGGGTAGCCCTCGTACTCGCTGTAGGAGTCCAGCTCGGAAAGCCAGCGCGGCACCTGACGTTCCAGGAAGCCGTCCGGCTTGCCGAAGTCGGCGAGGCCGGCGGCGACATGGTCAACGGCGCCCAGCCTGGCCAGGGCGTCTGCCATCGACAGGCCCATGCCGTACCGCACGCTCGCGTCGCCGGCGTGCAAGGGCGGCAGTCCCTCGCCGGCGTTGAACCCGTCGACCGGCTCCATCAGGTAGAAGACGGCGTCGCCGAGCACGCGGGTGTCGTCGCAGGTGGCGATCAGGTGCGGGTGCGGTACATCGGAGCCGGCCAGCGCCGCAAGGACTTTCGTCTCGCGCAGGATCACGCTGTTGCTGCGGGGACGCAGGTGCCGCGGTCCACGCCGCAGCACATAGGGGCGACCGGCCCGGGTGAATCGCAGCATGACGTTCTGCGTTCCACCGGTGACGTTGACGACGTCCTCGAGCGGACCCTCGCCGAGCCCCTGCTCGGACATCCATGCCGCTACGGCCTCGAAGTCGACGGGGTCCACGTTCAGCCCTTGGGCCGCAGGGTGTAGTGGACGGTCTGGGCCCAGATCATGCCGTCGCGGAACACGAAGGTATCGACGCCGTCATCGACCCGGTTGAGCCGCGAATCGGCCGCCCACTCGAGGAACAGCACGTCGCCCTCGAAGACCTGGTTCTTGAGGTCCCACGCCGCATCGGGCAGATCGTCGAGCAGCTTCGCGAAGGCGCCGCGGACGCCGTCCCTGCCGCGGGCCGCGCCGGCCGGGGTGATGAGCACGGCATCCTCGGTGTAGTCGACGACGATCTCGTCCAGGTTGCCTGCGCCGAGCGCCTGCCCGTGGTGGGCAAATATCTCCTGCGGCGTACGGGTCATGGGATGAAGCGTAGGTCACCGGCGGCTCGCGCCCGCCGCCGCCGGAGCCCTGGAACAATAGTGTGGACAACTAACGGACTTCGGGCTTGGGAGGGAAACCGCTATGCCGCGCACCGACAACGATTCCTGGGACATCACCCAAAGCGTGGGAGCCACCGCGCTGGGCGTCGCCGCGGCCCGGGCCGCCGAGACCGCGAGCGAGAACCCGCTCATCAACGACCCATTCGCGCGGGTGTTCGTCGACGCGGCGGGCGAGGGAATGTGGAGCATCTACGCCGACCCTAAGCTGCTGGCCAAGGCGGTCGAGCTGGAACCGGAGGTGCGGAGCCGAATCCAATTGATGGTCGACTTCATGGCCACGCGCACAGCGTTTTTCGACGAATTCTTCCTGGGAGCGGCCGACGCCGGCGTTCGCCAGGTGGTGATTCTGGCCGCCGGCCTGGACGCCCGCACCTGGCGGCTGCCGTGGCCCGACGGCACCGTCGTCTATGAGCTGGACCAGCCCAAGGTGCTGGAATTCAAATCCAAGACGCTGCGCGAACACGGCGCGCAGCCGAACGCGGAGCTGGTCAACGTGGCGATCGACCTGCGCCAGGATTGGCCAAAGGCGTTGCAGGAGGCGGGGTTCGACGCGTCACGGCCGGCGGTCTGGTCGGCCGAGGGCCTTGTCCGTTATCTGCCCGCGCAGGCGCAGGACCTGCTGTTCGAGCGCATCCATGCGCTCAGCGCGCCGGGCAGTTGGCTCGCTTCCAACGTGCCCGGCGCCGGCTTCACCGACCCCGACCTCGTTCGCCGGCAGCGCGAGGACATGCAGCGCATGCGCGCCGCGGCCGCGCGGCTGGTCGACACGGAGGTCACCGACTTCGACGACCTCTGGTACGCCGAGGAGCGCACGCCCGTCGACGGCTGGCTGCGCGAGCACGGCTGGGATGTGTCGGCGGTGACCTTCGCGGAGCTGATGGCCCGCTACGACCGCAGCATTCCGCAGGGCACCGAAAACGCGATGCCGCCAACCCTGTACGTGTCGGCGCAGCGGCGAGCGGATTGAGCGCAGCGAACCTTATTGGGTCGCTGCCTGTTTCGATGCTTGGACGTCTTGCTTGATCGCCGCGATCGCGTCGACCGGTGTCAGGTCCTGGCCCTGGCTGTTCTGGCCGAGCTGCGGCCAGCCCGCGCCACCGGGCCCCCGCAGCTGGTCCCAGATGTCGCGGACCTTGCTCAGCAGCTCGGCTTGCTCGTCGTCGGTGAGCGCCATCAACCATCCTCCGTTCGTACCGATGCCGCACGCGGCGGCAAATTCTTGCGGTGTCAGCCCGTCGGCGGAGTTCATGTCGCAATTGCCAAAGGGGGGACACCCCTGCGGCAGGTTGGGGCTGAAGCCCGTACCGTCGGTGTACTGGTGCGCGACTTGACCCGGCAGGTTCGGGTTGGAGCCATAGCCGGCGCCGATGACCCGCAGGCCCGCGGGCCGCGTCCGCCACATGTTGGAGAAGTCATAAGCGTTGGCGTATCCGATGATCCGCGCGGGTGAGCCGGCGTAGTCGGCCAGGTTCCAGTACAGGCTGTTGATCCAGCTCGAGCCGTCGCCGGGCGGGTTGCCGCCGGCTTCGACGTCGAGCATGAGCGCGACCCGTGGGTGCAACCCGCCGGCGGCATCGATCATCGAGCGCACGGTGTCGGCGTTGTCCAGCCAGTTGGGCCGCACGTAGGTGTACACGATCCCGAACGTCAGGCGTCCGCTGTCCAACGCGCCGCGCAGCCATCCGTAGTTGGCCGCGAAGTTGTGATCTCGATAGGTGCCGTCGCAGACGCGGATGGAAAGCACCCGGTACGGATAGGAATCGTCCACGGGCACTTGGAATTCCGAGACGTCCGCGAACAGGGTGTCGGTCACGGCGCCGCGCCTCGGGAGCTCTGCCGAGAGCAACCCATCTCAATCCCCCTTCACCGCAACCCCGCTCGCCATGCTACCCATCGCGGTAACCTCGCGGTTATGGCTGATCGGCCGGCCCGGGTGAGCGACGTGCATCGGATCGCCGCGTCGATGCCACACGTCAAGCGCATGGAAGGCCCTAAGGGCAACCCCATCTATCAGGTGGGCGGAAAGTCGTTCGTGTTCTTCCGCACTCCGCAGCCCGACGCGACGGACCCGGACACCGGCGAACGCTATGCCGACGTGATCATGCTCTGGGTGGAGTCGGAAAGCGACAAGCTCGCGCTCGTCCAGGATCCCGCGTCGCCGTTCTTCACGACCAGCCATTTCGACGGGCATCCCTCGGTCCTGGTGCGGGCCGGCCGACTGGCGGAGATCACGACGACGGAACTGGCCGAGCTGATCCAGGACGCGTGGCTTTCACGTGCGTCGAGGAAGCGGGCGGAGGTCTGGCTCGCGGCGCATTCGCAGTAACGGGCCCCGAAAGCGGCACTGTGGGCCACGTTTAGACATGGGTGCAACGGGTAACGCTAGGCGCACGAGAAATTTTCTCGAACAAAATGGAGGTCACCATGGGTGGTCGCGGAGTGATCGGCGCGGTTGTCCTGATCTGGCTGCTCATCGGGGTTTTCGCGGCGTTCCAGCGCGACTACTTCAAGGGCGGCGCAACGAATTGTGTCACTGCGGGAAACATCGCGCTGACGGTAATCGCCGGTCCCCTGAATTACGCGGGCGTGAATCCGAAAGTCAAGGATTGCCATGTCCCGCAGCCAAGTTCAATGCCCAGTGGTCTAGCAGTGGTCTAGAAGTGGCCTAAGACCCCTCACAAAAGGAAGTTGTCATGATCATCCTCGGCATAGTGCTACTCATTCTCGGATTTGTGTTCAGCCTCCCGCTGCTATGGGAGATCGGCATCGTCGTGCTGGTCATCGGCGCAGTGTTGTGGATCCTCGGGTCCGTCGGCCGACCGGTCGCGGGCAGGCGGTATTGGTACTAACCATCCCCGGGATCGCGGATCGCGTGACTGCTCGCCAGTCACGCGATCTTTTCACAGGCCACACAAAGGAACGGCATAGCGTCGGCTCAGTTGGGTGCGGATACTGGAAGCTGTGACGCAGTCCCGAGCCTCGGTAGAGCGGGTTGTCATGTGCCGTGCGGACGGCAACCCGATCAATGTGCTCGTCGTCGACGACGAAGCGGTGTTGGCCGAAATGGTGTCCATGGCCCTGCGATACGAGGGCTGGACGATCTCCACCGCGGGCGACGGATCGTCGGCCATCGCGGCGGCCCGGGCCCAGCGGCCCGATGTGGTCGTCCTCGACGTGATGCTCCCCGACATGAGCGGCCTGGACGTGCTGCACAAACTGCGCGAGGACAATCCGCAGCTGCCGGTGCTGCTGCTGACGGCCAAGGACGCGGTGGAAGACCGCATCGCGGGCCTGACCGCGGGCGGCGACGACTATGTGACCAAACCCTTCAGCATCGAAGAGGTGGTACTGCGGCTGCGGGCGCTTCTTCGTCGCACCGGGGTGACCACCGTCGACAGCGGGGCGCAGCTGGTGGTCGGCGACTTGGTGCTGGACGAGGACAGCCACGAGGTGAGCCGCGCGGGCGAACCAATCTCGTTGACCTCCACCGAGTTCGAGCTGTTGCGGTTCATGATGCGCAACTCCAAGCGGGTGCTGAGCAAGGCTCAGATCCTGGACCGGGTGTGGAGTTACGACTTCGGCGGGCGATCGAACATCGTCGAGCTCTACATTTCCTACCTGCGCAAGAAGATCGACAACGGTCGTGAACCCATGATCCACACGCTGCGCGGCGCGGGCTATGTCCTCAAGCCGGCCCGCTAGGACGCGGCGGGTCTGGTCACTTCGGCTCCGGCTGCTGGTCGGCCAGATCGTCATGCTCGCCGTGGTTTGCATCGGCATCACCGCGGCGACCGAACTGGCGCTGCTGCACCACCTCGTCGCGCAGCTCGACGGGCAGCTCGCCGGAACTTCCTACCGTTCGGCGCTGATGTACCCCGAACCGAAACGCCCGGGCTGGCGACACGAGTCGCACTTCTATCCGCGGCCGGGCCCCGGCCCGCGGTTCCTGGATGCCCCGGGCCAGCCGGCCGGCATGGTCGCCGCGGTGATCACCGACGGCAAGATCGTCGACGCCGGATACCTGACGAGCGACGGCGCCCGCGCCGCGTTGACCCCGGCCGCGCAGACGCAACTGGAACACATCGCCGGCAGCCGCAGGGCGGTGACGCTCGACCTCGACGGACTCGGTCGATACCGCGTGGTGGCCGCCCCGAGCCGCAGCGGCGGGGACGTCATCGTCACCGGCCTGTCGATGTCGAACATCGACGCCACCATGATCCGGATGCTGGTCATCCTCGGGATCGTCACGGTGATCGCGCTGGTCGCCGCGACCAGCGCCGGCGTCGTCATCATCCGGCGGGCGCTGGCCCCGCTGCGCCGCGTGGCGCAAACCGCGAGCGAGGTGGTCGAACTCCCGTTGGACCGCGGCGAGGTCGAGTTGCCGGTGCGGGTG
Organism: Mycobacterium sp. NGS69; assembly: GCF_059812165.1. Taxonomy (NCBI): domain Bacteria; kingdom Bacillati; phylum Actinomycetota; class Actinomycetes; order Mycobacteriales; family Mycobacteriaceae; genus Mycobacterium; species Mycobacterium sp. NGS69. The sequence continues at coordinate 692,380 of NZ_JCALCD010000001.1, read as the reverse complement.
GCCGAGTCCGACGCGAACCCCGCCACCGAGGTGGGCCAACTCGGCTCGGCGCTGAACCGGATGCTCGACCATATCGCGGCCGCGCTGTCGGCGCGGCAGGCCAGCGAGACCCGGGTGCGCCAGTTCGTTGCCGACGCCAGCCACGAACTGCGCACGCCGCTGGCGGCGATCCGCGGCTACACCGAGCTCACGCAGCGCATGGGCGACGACCGCGAGGCGGTCGCGCACGCGATGAGCCGGGTGGCTTCCGAGACCGAGCGGATCACCCGCCTCGTCGAGGACCTGCTGTTGCTCGCCCGCCTGGACTCCGGGCGGCCGCTGGAGCGGCAAGCGGTGGACCTGTCGCGCCTGGCGGTCGACGCCGTCAGCGACGCGCACGTCGCCGGGCCGGAGCACCAGTGGGAGCTGGACCTGCCCGAGGAGCCGGTGGTCGTCACCGGTGACGCGGCGCGCCTGCAGCAGGTGCTGACGAACTTGCTGGCCAACGCGCGCGTGCACACCGCGCCCGGCACCGTCGTGACCACCCGGTTGAGCAGCGAACCGACGCAGACCGTGCTGCAGGTCATCGACAACGGCCCCGGCATCCCGGCGGGGCTGCAGTCCGAGGTGTTCGAGCGGTTCGCCCGCGGCGATTCCTCGCGCTCGCGCAAAGGCGGCAGCACCGGGCTGGGATTGGCGATCGTCTCCGCTGTCGTCAAGGCGCACAACGGGACCATCACGGTCGACAGCGCACCCGGTCACACCGAGTTCACGGTGCGGTTGCCACTCAACGGGTGGCAACCGCCCGCATCACTGAGTTAGGAGCAAGTCACGTCGATTTCGAACGGCTTGTTCACCGGTTGCATCGGGTTGGCCATGTCGACCCCGGTGGCGGTGCCGGTCACCTTGTAGGTGTTGCCGTTCTTGGTCGCCGATGCGTTGCCCTGGCCGGAGCCCTGCGCGTACGCGAGCGTCACGCCGTTGACGTTGCCGAGCCCGACGGACTTCACCGTGTTGTCACCGCTGAGCACGACGGAGATGCCGGTCGCAGCACCACCGACCGCGATGGTGGTGTTGCCGCCGACCGTCGTGCACACGACGGAGCCGGTCACGTTCTGGTTCTTGCCGTCGATGATCACCGTCGGCGCAGCCGCACCGCTTCCCGGGGTGGCAACCGCAACCGACGTGCCGTTCGCACTACCGCTCGTGCTCGACTTGTTGCTCGAACACCCGGAAATGCCCGCGGCCAAAATCGCCGCTCCGGCCACCGCGACAGTCAGTCCACGCTTCACCTGTTCTCCTTTGCCCGATCGTTGCGGTTCTCCACATTAAGAACCGTCAAGGCAGTATGCGGGTTTGCCGAGCCGCAGGAAAGAGGTTGGCCGAAATTGTTTCGCTTCGGTTAACCCGCCAGCTCCGCACGCGTCCTTCCTCCGAAGGGCGCATTGATGGCACTGTGTTGCCGTGGACCATAAGCCCCCGGCCGCCGTCATCGAGTCGGCCCATCGCGAACACGCCCTGCCGTTCGAGGACACGAGGGACTTCGAGAGCGCCGATCGCGGCTTCATCGCGGCCCTGTCCCCGTGCGTCATCAAGGCGGCCGACGGCCGCGTGGTGTGGGACAACGACGCCTACTCCTTCCTCGGGGGTGACGCGCCGGCGTCCGTGCACCCGAGCCTGTGGCGCCAGTCGACCCTGGCCGCCAAGCAGGGCCTCTACGAGGTGGTGCCGGGCATCTACCAGGTCCGCGGCCTGGACATCTCGAACGTCACCTTCGTCGAGGGCGACACCGGCGTCATCGTCATCGACCCGCTGATCTCCACCGAGGTCGCGGCGGCGGCGCTGACGCTGTATCGCACCCACCGCGGCGGGGATCGTCCCGTCGTCGCGGTGATCTACACCCACAGCCACGTCGATCACTTCGGCGGCGTGCTCGGTGTCACCTCGCAGGCGGCCGTGGACAGCGGCGCGGTGGCGGTGCTGGCGCCGGAAGGCTTCACCGCGCACGCCGTGCAGGAGAACGTCTATGCGGGCCCGGCGATGACCCGCCGCGCGACCTATATGTACGGCTCCATGCTGGAGCGCGGACCACGGGGCCACGTGGGTTGTGGGCTGGGTCAGGCCGCGTCCACCGGCGAGATCGGCATCATCGTGCCGACCCTCGACATCCGCGAGACCGGCGAGCGGCACACCATCGACGGCGTGGAGATCGAGTTCCAGATGGCGCCCGGCACCGAGGCGCCGGCCGAAATGCACTTCTATTTCCCGCGGTTCCGCGCGCTGTGCATGGCCGAGAACGCCACCCACAACCTGCACAACCTGTTGACCCTGCGCGGCGCGCTGGTGCGTGACCCGCACGCCTGGTCGGGCTACCTCACCGAGGCCATCGACACCTTCGCCGATCGCGCGGACGTCGTGTTCGCCTCCCACCACTGGCCCACCTGGGGCCGGGAGGCCATCGTCGAATTCCTTTCGCTGCAACGCGATCTGTACGCCTACCTGCACGACCAGACGCTGCGGCTGCTCAACCAGGGACACACCGGCGCCGAGATCGCCGAGGCGTTTCGGATGCCGCCCGCCCTGGAGCGGGCGTGGCACACCCATGGGTATTACGGCTCGGTGAGCCACAACGTGAAGGCGGTCTACCAGCGCTACATGGGCTGGTTCGACGGCAACCCCGGGCGGCTATGGCCGCATCCGCCGGAGGCGATCGCCCCCCGCTACGTCGACGCGATGGGCGGCGTCGACCGGGTCGTCGAGCTCGCTCAGGCGGCGTTCGACTCGGGTGACTTCCGTTGGGCGGCAACGCTGCTTGATCACGCCGTCTTCACTGACAGCGGGCACGCGGCCGCCCGCGCGCTGTACTCCGACACGCTGGAACAGCTGGCCTACGGCGCCGAGAACGCCACGTGGCGCAACTTCTTCTTGAGCGGGGCCGCCGAACTGCGCGACGGCAATTTCGGCACCTCGGTCCAAGTCGCCTCTCCGACAATGCTTTCCCAGCTGACGCCGGAGCAGATCTTCGACAGCCTCGCCATCGCCGTCAACGGCCCGCGCAGCTGGGACCTTGACATCGCCGTGGACATCAGCTTCGCCGACGCGGCCACCAACTACCGGCTCAGCCTGCGCAACGGCGTGCTCGTGTACCGCCGAGTGGCGGCCGACCCGGCGACGGCGACCGTTACGGTCAAGGCGGCCAGCAAGTTACGGTTGCTGGCCGCGGCGACGGGTGATTTCTCCTCGCCCGGGCTGGAAGTATCGGGGGACCAATCGGCGCTGCAGGCCTTTCTCGGTGCGCTCGACCGGCCCGACCCGGCCTTCAACATCGTGACGCCGTAGCCCTCAGCAGACGTCGATGACGACCTTGCCCAGCACCTTCCGCTCGGCCACATGCCGCAACGCGGCCGCGGTTTCGGACAAGGGGAACCGCGCCCCGATGTAGGGCCGGATGGTGCCGGCGGCGAACATCGCCGTCAGCTCCCGCATGTCGCGCGCCGCGTCGTCGGGCCGGTCACCCATGAAGGTGCGGATCTCCATGCCGCGCACGGTTATCCCCTTGAGCAGGACCAGGTTCAGCGGGATGGACGGGATGGTGCCCGAGGCGTAGCCGAGGGTGATGAAGGTGCCCCCGCGGGCCAGGCCCCGCAGCGCGGGCTCCGCATACGGCCCGCCGACGGGGTCGAGCACTGCCCGGGCGGCGTCGCCGGTGAGCTCGCGGATGCGCGTCTTCAGGTCTTCGCGGTCGTAGTCGACGGTGGCCTCGGCGCCGCGCTGCCGGCACAGCTCGAGCTTTTCCGGGCTGGACGCGGCCGCAAGCACCCGCGCCCCCATGGCCACCGCAAGGTCGACGGCCGCCAGCCCCACGCCGCCGGCGGCGCCCAGCACGACCACCCAATCACCCTGCGCCACTTCGGCAATCGACCGCAGCGCGTGATACGCGGTGCGGTAGGTGACGCCGAACGCCGCGGCCGACGCGAAGTCGGCGCCGTCGGGGATGAGCGTGGCTGACGCCGAGTCGAGCAGCGCCTGCTCGGCGAACGCACCGGTCGGGGTGGTCGCGCAGACCCGCTGCCCCGGGCGAAACGGGCTGCCGTCGCCGACCGCCAGCACCTCACCGGCCAGCTCGCTGCCCGGAATGAACGGCACCGGAATCTTGATCTGGTATTTGCCGGCGATCAACAGTACGTCCGGGAAGTTGACCGCTGCGGCGTGCACCCGAACCACCAGCTGGCCGGGCCCGGGAACGGGATCGGGGACGTCGTCGATGACCAACTCTTCCGGCGTACCGTAGGAACGGCAGACCGCGGCGCGCATCACTCGACCCCCAAGCCGCGCAAGCAAAACCGGACGACGTGTGCGATATCGTCGCGACCCGGCCGGTCGGCCGACCCCACGTATCGCCGCATCGTCGCCGCCGTGCAACAGAACACCGCCTCGACGTCGCGGTCGACGTCGGCGCTGCCCAGCTCGGTGACCGGGTCGACCAGCAGCTCCCGCAGGGGGCCCATCATCTCCTGGTCGACGGCGCGCCAGTTGGCGGGTGACATCTGACCGGCCGCCGCGCGGCTCTTGCGGATCAGCTGCGGGTCGGCGACCTGTGCCAGCGTGCCCTCGATCCAGCGCGCGATCTGGTCCTGCGGCTTGGATTCCTTGGCCATCTGGTGCTGCAGGTAGGACACGACAATCGCCACGCCGCGTTCCATGACCGCGAGGATGAGGTCGTCCTTGCCGGCGAAATACCGGTAGAACGCCTTGTTCGACGAGCCGGCCTCGGCGACGATGTCGCTGACCCGCGGCTCCTCGGGCGCCACGCGTTCCATCACCCGCACCGCCGCGGCCAGGATGCGTTCGACCTCCTCGGTCGCCTCGCGCTGCCGGTCGTCCAGGGCGCGCTCGACCGCCGCGGTGACCCGGCTACTGGTCAACGAGCTCACCGTATTTGGCGCGGGCCGCCTCGCGCCGGACATCCAGCATCTCGCTCGGCCAGTCGCCCTCTTCGGCCTCGTAGCCCTTGAGCAGCATCCGCGCCAGGTTCACCTTGTGCGCCTCGGTGGGACCGTCGGCCAGCCCGAGCGCGATGCCGCCGAGCAGCACGTTGACCAGCGGCAGCTGGTCGGTGAGACCCAGGGCGCCATGGACCTGAATCGCTCGCAGCGCAATCGATTTGAGTACCTGCGACGCCAGGATCTTGCAGGCGGCGATCTCGGCCCGCGCGGCGCGCTCGTCGCCGCTATCTATGAGCCAGGCGGCGTGCAGGACGGTCAGCCGGAAGGGAATCAATTCGGTGTAGGAGTCGGCGACGAACTCCTGCACCAATTGCTTGTCGGCCAGGGAGCTGCCTTGGGTGAAGCGGCTTTTCGCCCGCCGGGACATCATGTCGACGGCACGCTGCGCCATCCCGATCGAGCGCATCGCGTGGTGGAGACGCCCGCCGGCGAGGCGGGTCTGCAAGATCAGGAAGCCCTGACCGGGTTCGCCGAGCAGCGCGTCGGAAGGCACCCGCACGCCGTCGTAGCGAACCAGGGAATGCCCGGGCTCGTGCGGGTCCGCGCCGACGAGGTGGTGGTTGGCCTCCACGTTCAGGCCCGGGGTGCCGGCCGGGATCAGGAACGTCGAGGCACCCTGGTGGACGGGCACATCGGGGTTGGTGATTGCGACGACGATGAAGAACGAGGCGACGGACGCGTTGGAGGAGAAGTACTTTCGCCCGGTGATGATCCAGTCGTCGCCGTCGCGGACCGCTCGGGTGGTGAAGACCCGCGGGTCCGCGCCGCCCTGCGGCTCGGTCATCGAGAAGCAGGAAAAGATCTCCCCGGACAGCAGCCCGGCCAGGTAGCGGTCCTTTTGGTCCTGCGTTCCGAAGCGGGCGATGATCTCCGCGTTGCCGGTGTCGGGCGCCTGCGTCCCGAACACGATCGGCGCCCACGGGCTGCGGCCGAGGATCTCGTTGATCAGCGTGAGCTTGACCGCCCCGAACCCCTGCCCGCCGAGTTCGGGCCCCAAATGCGGTGCCCACAGGCCATTGTCGCGAACCTGCTGCTTGAGCGGATCGACGATGCGGCGGCGCTCGTCATTGAGCGGCAGGAATTCGCAGCCGGGGAACAGCACCTCGAGGGGTTCCACCTCCTCGCGCACGAACTCGCGGACCCAGTCCAGCTTCTTTTCGAACTCCGGTTCGGTGGAGAAGTCCCAAGACATTCGAATGCTCCTAATCGCTTTTAAGGGATTCCGCCGTCGGCCCGCAGGATCGAACCGGTGGTGAAACTGGAGGCGTCGGACGCCAGAAATAGTGCGGCCCCGACGATTTCGCGCGGGTCGCCGGCGCGCTGCAACGCCAGATGCCTGAACGGCTTGCTCTCGGCCGCCTCGAGGTTCCACGCCTTGCTCACGTCGGTCAGGAACGGCCCCGCCATCAGGGTGTTGACCCGCACGTCCGGCCCGAACGCCTTGGCCAACGCTTCGGTCATGGCGTTCAGGCCCGCCTTGGCCGAGGCGTAGGGAACGATGTCCGGGGCCGGGCGCAACGATCCCGCCGTGCTCACGTTGATGATGGACCCGCGCCCCGCCGCGACCATCCGCTCGCCCACCAATGCCGATAACCGGAAGGGCCCCTTGAGGTTCAGGTTGAGCACCGCGTCGAAGAGCTTCTCGGTGACGTCGGTCAGTTTGTCGTACAGCGGCGACATGCCCGCGTTGTTGATCAGCACGTCGACCTTGCCGAACCGCTCGTAGGTGGCCTCGACCAGGCCGTCGAGCTGGTCCCAGCGCCCCACATGCACCTGATAGGGCATGGCGGAGCGGCCGGTCTCGGCCTCGATCTCCTTGGCGGTGGACACGCAGTTGTCCATGTTGCGGCTGGCGATCACCACGTCGGCGCCGCAGTGGGCGACGGCGAACGCCATCTCGCGTCCCAGTCCGCGGCTGCCGCCGGTGATCAGCACGACGCGATCGGTGAGGTCGAAAAGCTGCTCCGCGTAGCCCATTTCAGCGCGCCCCGGCGAGCTCGGCAGCGGTGGCGATCAGCCGCGGGATCATCGCCCCGAATGTATCCTGAATGGTCGGGTCGACCTTTCCGGTCTTGACCCCCGCCGCATAGGTCTTCTCCAGCACGATGCCGAGCTTCCAGTTGGCCAGCACCAGGTAATAGTCGATGTTCTCGGTGGACAGCCCGCTGATCTTCTCGTAGTGCTCGAGCAATTCGCTGCGCCTCGGCATGCCGCGCATGTCCAGGTAAAAGCCGTCGGTGCTGGGCTCCTCGCCGTCGTAGCCCAGCAGCGCCCACGCGAGATCCAGCAGCGGATCGCCGACCGTCGTCATCTCCCAGTCCACGATCGCGGCCAGCCGCGCCGGCGCCCCATGCGCGAACATCACATTGGCGAACTGGTAGTCGCCGTGCATGATGCCCGGCTTGTAGTGGGAGGGCCGGTTGTCGCGCAGCCAGTCGGCGGCCTCGTGCAGTCCGGGCAACTCGCGCACCTTGTAGGCGTCGAGGAACTTCAGCCAGCGATCGACCTGTCGTTCGTGGAATCCGTCCGGGCGACCGAAGCCCTCGAGTCCTTGCGCGCGCCAGTCCACCCGACCCAGCTTGGCGGCGCCCTCGACCAACTGGAACGCCAACCCGCGGCGGGCCTCCAGGTCGGTGTCGAATGGCGCCTGCCACCCGCCGTCCATCGGGCTCCACCCGTCGATCGCCTGCATCACGTAGAACGGCATGCCCAGCACGTTGCCGGTGTCGTCGGCGGCGATCAGCGCCGCGTGTGGCACGTCGGTGCCCGCCAGCGCGCGGACCAACCGGATCTCGCGGAGCAAGCCGTCGATGCGGGCCGCGTCGGCGCGGGCGCCCGGCATCCGCAGCACCATGCGCTCGCCGCCGCGCTCGATCAGGTACAGGGTGTTCTGGGAGCCGCCTTTGAGCTGCTCCAGCACCGGTTGCTCGCCGGCGCCCGGCGCGCCGCTCGCATCCAGCCAACGGGCGAGGACGCTCGGGTCCAGTTGGGTCTCGCTGACACTGGTCATAGGCTGCACACCCCAATCTCCGTGCGGAGAATAGCATTCTCCGCGGGTGGCCGGAAGCCCGCGGCTGTTATCAGGGCTTGTGGGCGCTCAGCAGGAAGCCCGGCGCCATGAAGTGGCCCTCGCCGTCGTGTTCGACGTCGGGCAACGGGTCACCGGAAGCCGCGAGCACGCCGGCGTTGCCGTAGAGCTTGGCCGGGCGGATGTCGTCGACGTGCCAGAGCTCCGCGACCGCGTCGCGCAGCTCGATCTCGGTGAAGCCGCGCGGGCCGGGCCGGTCGGCGCTCTGCGGGCCCAGGGCCCCCGCGGCGAACGCCAGGATGTAAAGCGCGGCTCCCGGCGCCGCGGCCCGGAAGATCGACCGCAGGTAGTCCTGGCGGCGCTCCGGCGGCAGCGCGTGGAACAGGCCGCTGTCCAGGATGGTGGAAAAGCGACCGTCGTAGCCCCCGAAGCTGGTGACGTCGGCCTGCGCGAAAGTCGCTGTCGTCAGGCCTTGTTCGGCGGCCGCGGCGGTCGCGGCCTCGACCGCGGTAGCGCTGGCGTCCAGGCCCACGACGGTGTGGCCGCGCGCGGCGAGGGCGAGCGACAGGGCGGCGTGCCCGCAGCCGGAGTCGAGGACGTCGCTGCGGATCTTGCCTTCGTCGATCAGCGCCGCCAGCTCGGGCTGCGGCCGGCCGATGCTCCACGGCGGCGGAGTCTCTTGCCGGTATGCGGCGTCCCAATCCATCTGCGGTTGTGTCATCTTTCCTCCTCGAGGCCGGCGTCGTGGGGCGCGATGAGAAACTGGGCGCTGCCCACCATCCGACGACGGGAACAAACATGCAAGTGCTGCTGGTCCGGCACGCGTTACCGCTGCGCAGCGAACACGGCGAGGGCTCCGACCCGGACCTGTCCGAGCAGGGGTGGGCGCAGGTCGAGCGCCTGCCCGACGCGCTCGCGCGGTTTCCCATCGCGCGGGTGGTGAGCAGCCCGCAGCGGCGCGCCGTCCAGACCGCCGAACCCGTGGCGGCCACCCGCCGGCTGCCTGTCGAGATCGACGACCGATTCGCCGAATACGACCGCGACCTTCCGGTCTACATCCCCGTCGAGCAGATCAAGGCGGAACGGCCGGAGGAATGGGCCCGCCTGGCCGAGGGGCATCTGCCCAGCGCGGTCGACGAGGACGCGTTTCGCGCGCGCGTCCGCGCGGGGGTCGACGACCTCGTCGCCGCCGCCGACCCGGAGGACACGGTCGTGGTGTTCAGCCATGGCGGGGTGATCAACGTCCTGCTGCACGAGATCCTGGGCACGAGGCGGTTGTTGTCCTTCCCCGTCGACTACGCCTCGGTGACCCGGCTGCTGTTCTCGCGGACCGGTCAGGCGACGGTGGCCGGGATCAACACGGTCGAACACGTGTGGGACCTGCTTCCTAGAAACCAGCGGTGGTGAAGGTGACCGACATCAGCGGTGGTAAACAAGTTCGAGTGACTTCAGTTGACCGACTCGACGGGCTCGACCTGGTCTCGCTGGACCGGTACTTGCGTTCGCTCGGGATAGGCCGCGACGGCGAGCTGCGGGGCGAGTTCATCTCCGGCGGCCGCTCGAATCTGACGTTCCGGGTGTACGACGACGCGACCAGCTGGCTGGTGCGGCGCCCGCCGCTGCACGGCCTGACACCCTCGGCCCACGACATGGCCCGCGAATACAAGGTCGTCGCCGCGCTGCAGGAGACGCCCGTTCCGGTGGCGCGCACGATCGCGCTGTGCGAGGACGACTCGGTGTTGGGCGCGCCGTTTCAGATCGTCGAATTCGTTGCCGGTCAGGTGGTGCGGCGGCGCGCGCAGCTCGAAGCGTTCAGTCACACCGTCATCGACGCCTGCGTCGACTCGCTGATCCGGGTGCTCGTCGATCTCCACAGCGTCGACCCGAATGCCGTGGGACTGGCCGACTTTGGCAAGCCCAGCGGTTACCTGGAGCGCCAGGTGCGGCGCTGGGGTTCGCAGTGGGAGCTGGTGCGGCTGCCCGACGACCACCGCGACGCCGACGTGGAACGCCTGCATTCGGGCCTGAGCCAATCTATCCCGCAGCAGAGCCGGACCTCGATCGTGCACGGCGACTACCGGATCGACAACACCATCCTCGACGCCGACGACCCGACGAAGGTCCGCGCGGTCGTGGACTGGGAGCTCTCGACCCTCGGGGACCCGCTGTCCGATGCCGCGCTGATGTGCGTCTACCGCGACCCGGCGCTCGACCTGATCGTCAACGCGCAGGCCGCGTGGACGTCGCCGCTGTTGCCGACGGCCGACGAGCTGGCCGACCGCTACTCGCTGGTGGCCGGGCTGCCGCTGGCGCATTGGGAGTTCTACATGGCGCTGGCCTATTTCAAGCTGGCCATCATCGCCGCCGGCATCGACTTCCGCCGGCGCATGTCGGACCTGGCCAGCGGGAAAGAATCCGAGCACACGCCCGAGGTGGTCGCGCCGCTGATCTCCCGCGGCCTCGCGGAGCTCGCCAAGCTGCCCGGCTGAGTGTGCAGCCAGGGTTTTGAGTGTGTACCAGCGGAGGGAATTCGGCGATCTTCCCGCCCAGCGTTCACACGAAAATGCCCACGATTCACACGCGCGGGCCCTCAGGGTGTCGAGTGCGCGGCCGCGTGATGCTTCTTCGCCGCGCGGCGCAGCTGAATGATCCGCGCGGTGCCGGCCGCCACGGTGATCAGGCCGCCCACCACCGCCGACAGCAGGATGGCCACGCCCAGCGGCAGGCTCCAGCGCCAGCCCAAGAACGCAAACGCCGCCGAATCCGTGTTCTGAGCGATGAAGATCAGCAAAAGGATCAGGATCAGGAACCCGGCGATCAGGGACGTCCACAGGGCGCCGGCGCGGGTGAACCCGATGGCCGGTTCCTTGGCTATCGCGCCGTGTTGTCGATCCGGCGGCGGCGGGGGAGGCGGGGGAGGCGTGGCAGGGATTTGGCCGCTCATACTGTCATCTTTGTCCCATCCTGCGCAGATTGAAACAAATCCACCCAAAACCACCCGTGCGACCCCTCAGCGCCGCAGCGCTTCTGCCGTTAGTGTCGGCGGTATGAGGACGCGGGCGGCGGCGCTGCTGGCCGCGATATGCCTGGTCGCGGCGTGCAGCAACTCCGATCCGCTGGGGGCGCAGACGCGCAGCCCGAGATCCATCGTGGTCGGTTCCGGTGACTTTCCCGAATCGGAGATCGTCGCTGAGATCTACGCGGAAGCGTTGCAGGCCAACGGCTTCGAGATCGGTCGGCGTATGGGCATCGGCAGCAGGGAGACGTACGTGCCTGCGCTGAAGGATCATTCCATCGACTTGGTGCCCGAATACATCGGCAACCTGCTGCTGTACTTCGCGCCCGACTCCACCGCGACCATGCTCGACGACGTCGAGCTGGAGCTCTACAAGAAGCTGCCCGGTGACCTGTCCATCCTGACGCCGTCGCCGGCTTCGGACACCGACACGGTCACCGTCACCAGTGGCACGGCCCGCGACTGGAACCTCAAGACGATCGGCGACCTGGCGGCGCACTCGCCGGACGTGCGGTTCGGGGCGCCCTCGGCGTTCGAGACGCGCCCGTCCGGGTTGCCGGGTCTGCGACAGAAGTACGGACTCAACATCGCCCCGGGCAACTTCGTCGCGATCAACGACGGCGGCGGCGCGGTCACCGTGCGCGCGTTGGTGGAGGGCAAGGTGACGGCCGCGAACATCTTCAGCACCTCGCCGGCGATGCTGCAGAATCATCTGGTGGCGCTCGAGGACCCGCAGCACAACTTCCTGGCCGGCAACATTGTGCCGCTGGTGAATTCGCAGAAGAAATCGGACCATCTCAAGGACGTGCTGGACGCGGTCTCGGCGAAGCTGACCACCGCCGGCTTGGCCGGCTTGAACGCCGCGGTATCGGGCAATTCCGGCATCGACCCCAACCAGGCGGCGCGAAACTGGGTGCGCGACAACGGCTTCAATCGCCCGATCGGCCAACCGCGTTGATCGTATTCGACAATGTCAGCAAGGTGTTCGCCGACGGGACGACCGCGGTCGACCGGCTGAGTCTGGTGGTACCCAACGGCGAATTGACGGTATTCGTAGGTTCTTCGGGCAGCGGCAAGACCACGGCGTTGCGGATGATCAACCGGATGATCGAACCGACCTCCGGCAGGATAACCGTCAACGGGGCGGACGTCTCGACCGTCAACCCAGTGCGGCTGCGCCTGGGGATCGGCTACGTCATCCAGCACGCCGGGCTGATGCCGCATCAGCGCGTAATCGACAACATAGCAACGGTTCCGGTGCTCAAGGGCCGGTCCCGCCGGGACGCCCGCAAGGTCGCCTACGGGGTGCTCGAGCGCGTCGGGTTGGACGCCAAGATCGCCACCCGCTACCCGGCGCAGCTCTCCGGCGGCGAACAACAGCGCGTCGGCGTGGCGCGCGCGCTCGCCGCGGACCCGCCGATCCTGTTGATGGACGAGCCGTTCTCCGCCGTCGACCCGGTGGTGCGCCACGAGCTGCAGAACGAAATACTGCGTCTGCAAAGCGAATTGCACAAGACCACCGTGTTCGTCACGCACGACATCGACGAGGCGCTGCGCCTCGGCGAACGGATAGCGGTGTTCTCCGACGGCGTGCTGCAGCAGTACGACGAACCCGCACAACTGCTGTCGCGCCCGGCCAACGAATTCGTCGCCCGGTTCATCGGTCTCGGCCGTGGCTACCGATGGTTGCAGCTGATGGGCGCGGACGGGTTGCCGTTGCACGACATCGAGCGGATCGCGGAGTCCAGCCTCCCCGAGGCCGGCCTACCCGCCGGCTGGGCCGTGGTCGTCGACGCGGCCGGTGCCCCGGTGGGCTGGATCGACGCCGAAGGCCTGCGCAAGCACCGCGCGGGCGCGTCGCTGCCCGACAGCATGGGCGGCGTCGGGTCAGTATTCCGCCCCGACGGCAACCTCAGCCACGCGCTCGACGCCGCGCTCTCGTCGCCGTCGGGCCTGGGGGTGGCCGTCGACGACGGGGGCAAGCTCATCGGCGGCGTGCTGGCCGCCGACGTGCTGGCCGTGGTGGAAGCCCGGCGAAGGGCCTAGGCATGCACTACCTACTCACCCACCTGGACGACGCCTGGGCCCTGACCGTGGTCCACCTGCGGCTGTCGTTGGTGCCGGTCGTGATCGGGCTGGCGATCGCGGTGCCGCTGGGCGTGCTGGTGCAGCGCGCGCCGATTGCCCGGCGCCTGACGACGGCGACGGCCAGCGTGGTGTTCACCATCCCGTCGCTGGCGCTGTTCGTGGTGTTGCCGACGATCATCGGAACCCGGATCCTCGACGAGGCCAACGTCATGGTGGCGCTGACGGCCTACACCGCCGCGCTGTTGGTGCGGGCGGTGCTCGAGGCGCTGGACGCGGTGCCCGCCCAGATAAGCGACGCCGCGACCGCCATCGGCTACCCGGGGCTCAAGCGGATGCTGAGAGTCGAACTGCCGCTGTCCATTCCGGTGCTCGTCGCCGGGCTGCGCGTGGTGGTGGTGACGAACATCGCGATGGTCTCGGTCGGTTCGGTGATCGGCATCGGCGGCCTGGGCACCTGGTTCACCGAGGGGTACCAGACCGACAAGAGCGATCAGATCGTCGCCGGCATCATCGCGCTGTTCGTGCTGGCGATCGCGATCGACGCGCTCATCGTCGTGGCGGGCCGGCTGGCCACGCCGTGGGAACGGGCCGGGCGCACCCCGCGCCGCCGGTCGGTGGTGGCCCCGGTGGTGGGCGGAGCGCGATGAGCTTTGTGCAGCAGGCCCTCTCCTACCTCCTGACCGCGGACAACTGGGCCGGTCCCGTCGGGCTGGCGGCGCGGATCCTGGAGCATCTGGAATACACCGCGATCGCGGTGGGCGCGTCAGCGCTGATCGCCGTCCCGATCGGGCTGATCATCGGTCACACCGGCCGCGGCACGCTGCTGGTGGTCGGCGCCGTCAACGGACTGCGCGCCCTGCCCACGCTGGGTGTGCTGCTGCTGGGCGTGCTGCTGTTCGGCCTGGGTTTGGGGCCGCCGCTGGTCGCCCTGATGTTGCTGGGCGTCCCGTCGCTGTTGGCCGGCACCTATGCGGGCATCGCCAACGTCGAGCCCACGGTCGTCGATGCCGCCCGCGCGATGGGCATGACGGAGGCGCAGGTGCTGCTGCGCGCGGAGATCCCCAACGCGCTGCCGCTGATCCTGGGCGGGCTGCGCAGCGCGACCCTGCAGGTGGTCGCCACCGCAACCGTCGCCGCCTACGCGAGTCTCGGCGGCCTGGGCCGGTACCTGATCGACGGGATCAAGGAACGGCAGTTCCAGCTCGCGCTGGTCGGCGCGCTGATGGTGGCCGCGTTGGCGCTGATCCTCGACGGCCTGTTGGCGCTGGCGGTGTGGGCGTCGGCGCCCGGTACCGGCCGGTTGCATCGGCCCGTGCGTCGGCGCGACCGCGTGACGCCCACCGCACTTGTCGACAAACCTGCCGCCGTCGGTGGACAAGTTTTACGGTAGAAGCGTGAACGCAGCCCCCTCTGACCCCCGGCGCGTATGGCAGGCGATGTTGACCTGGCGCGCGCAGGACATCTCGCGCATGGAATCGGTACGAATCCAGCTGTCCAACAAGCGGATGAGGGCTAACGGGCGCATCGTGGCCGCCGCCACCCCGACCAACCCGGCGTTCGGTGCCTATTACGACCTGCAGACCGACGAGACCGGCGCCACCAAGCGGCTCGGCCTGACCGTGACGCTGGCCGAACGCGAGCGCGTGCTATCCATTGCCCGCGACGAGGAAAACATGTGGCTGATCACCGACCACCAGGGCGAGCGGCGCGCCGGATACAACGGCGCGCTCGACGTCGACGTGGTGTTCAGCCCGTTCTTCAACGCGCTGCCGATCCGGCGCCTCGCGCTGCACGAACGCGCGGACATGGTGACGCTGCCGATGGTCTACGTGAACGTGCCGGACATGTCCGTCACCGCGGCGACCGTGAGCTACACCAGCGAGGGCCGTCTCGACGGAATCAAGTTGCGCTCTCCCGTCGCCGACACCACCGTGAGCGTCGACGAGGACGGCTTCATCGTGGACTATCCAAGCTTGGCAGAGCGGATCTGATCACCCCGCCCGCGCGGCCCGCGGCGGCCAGTTCCTCGCGCCATTTCTCCTCGCCGATGACGATGGTAAAGATGTCGGAGCGCGGGAAGCTGTCGTACCGGGTGCGCGCGGCGTGGCCCGCGTCGATGAGGTCGGCCAGCGAGTTGTGGCTGGCCAGCGACTCGCGGGCGCGGCGCAGCAACTCGATGACCTGATCGACGGCCGGGAGCAGCTGCTCGGAGTTGCCCTCGCACATCGCCCGGACCAGGTCGGGGGCGGTCCCGGCCACCCGGGTGCCGTCCCGGAACGAGCCGGCCGCCAGCGCG
The DNA here is from genome assembly GCF_059812165.1 of Mycobacterium sp. NGS69. Lineage (NCBI taxonomy): Bacteria > Bacillati > Actinomycetota > Actinomycetes > Mycobacteriales > Mycobacteriaceae > Mycobacterium > Mycobacterium sp. NGS69. The sequence continues at coordinate 676,967 of NZ_JCALCD010000001.1, read as the reverse complement.
AACGCCAGCGGGACCTCGCCCGCGGTCACCGCCAGCGCCTCGGCCAGCAGGTGGGGCAGGTGTGAGATGGCGGCCGCCGCGGCGTCGTGCTCGTCCGATTTCGCCGGGACCACCAGCGCGCCGCAGTCCAGCGCCAGCGTCATCACCATGGACCACACGACCGGATCGACGTGGTCGTCCACGCTGATCACCCACGGGGCCCTGGTGAACAGACCGGCGTAGCCGGCGGCCCAGCCCGAGTCGGCGGTGCCCGTCATCGGGTGACCGCCGACGAAGCGTTCCAGCAGGCCGGCCGCGGCGACCTCGTTGACGACCGCGCTCTTGACGCTGGTGACGTCGGTCAGCGGGCAGTGCGGGGCGAGCTCGCCGACGTGAGCGAGCATGCCGGCCAGCGCCGGCATCGGCACGGCCAGGACGATCAGCGCGCCGGCGTCGGCGGCCCGGGTCAGGGTCTTGGTGAGGTCGGTGCTGGCGTCGAAGCCGTCGGCGGTGGCCGCCTGCGCGCCCTCGACCGATCGGTTGTAGCCGAACACTTCGCGGCCGGCCGCGGTGGCGGCCCGCATGATGGAGCCGCCGATCAGGCCCAGCCCGATCACGCAGACGGGAGTCTTGGATCCGGGGTGGGCCACCGTCTTAGGTTTGCACACTTTTGCCGGGCGGCGGTGTTCCATCTGGTCAGGTGGCCTGGTCAGCGACTAGCGTAGGCGCCCATGGGAGCACAGCGGGCGCCAGCGCAAGGCCCGTCCGCGGACACACCGGATGGCTTCGGCGTCGCGGTCGTGCGAGAAGAGGGCAAGTGGCGCTGTTACCCCATGGGTGCCAAGTCGCTGACGAGCCTGCAGACCGCCGAGACGGAGCTGCGTGAGCTGCGCAGCTCGGGCGCCGTGTTCGGGCTGCTCGACGTCGACGACGAGTTCTTCGTCATCGTGCGCCCCGGCCCGTCGGGGACCCGGTTGCTGCTCTCGGACGCCACCGCCGCGCTGGACTACGACATCGCCGCCGAGGTGCTGGACAACCTCGACGCCGACATCGATCCCGAGGACCTCGAGGACGCGGACCCGTTCGAAGAGGGCGACCTGGGGTTGCTATCCGACGTCGGACTGCCCGAGGCGGTGCTGGGCGTCATCCTCGACGAGACCGACCTGTACGCCGACGAGCAATTGGGCCGCATCGCCCGCGAGATGGGCTTCGCCGACCAGCTGTCGGCGGTGATCGACAATCTCGGTCGGTGATCCCCGAGGACGAAGACCTGATCCGTGCCGCGCTGAAGGTCGCCGCGACGGCGGGTCCGCGCGACGTGCCGATCGGTGCGGTGGTGGTCGGCGCCGACGGGACGGAGCTCGCCCGGGCGGTGAATGCCCGTGAGGCCCTTGGGGATCCGACCGCGCACGCGGAAATCCTGGCGATGCGGGCGGCCGCCGGCGTGCTCGGCGACGGGTGGCGGCTGGAGGGGGCCACGCTGGCGGTGACGGTCGAGCCGTGCACCATGTGCGCGGGCGCGCTGGTTCTGGCCCGCGTCGCGCGGCTGGTGTTCGGGGCGTGGGAGCCTAAGACGGGAGCCGTCGGGTCGCTGTGGGACGTGGTCCGCGACCGTCGGCTCAACCATCGCCCGGAGGTGCGTGGTGGCGTGCTCGCGCGGGAGTGCGCCGCGCCGCTGGAGGCCTTCTTCGCCCGCCAGCGATTGGGGTGAGTGGCCGGGGGTTCGGTAAGCTGCCTGGCGGTGGCGTGTCCGAGCGGCCTAAGGAGCACGCCTCGAAAGCGTGTGACGGCTAAAACCGTCCGAGGGTTCAAATCCCTCCGCCACCGCCAAAGTAATAAGCCTGCCATTGCAGGAAAGAGCGCTATTTCAAGCTCCCGCCGCGCCAGTTGGGCGCGGTTTGGGCACGCTTCAAATCAAGCGCCTCCCCACGCCGGTTTGACATGAATCCGCCACGCGGAGTCAAGTGTGCGGTAATTCGACGGTGCGACGTCGGATTGCTTGCGAGCCAGCCATGCTGGCGCGAGTTCGCCAACCGTGATCCGGCCGAGGCGGACTATTGAAACTCAAATCATTCGCATAGTAAAGTGCTGCGATCTGAGTTACCGCCAGGATGACGGGGGACTGTTCGACAGGAGAGTCCACTATGTCGTCGCTGAGCATCGCACCGGACCTTGTGGCAACGGCGAGTGGGAACTTGGAGAAGTTGAGCGATGCGCTGCGGAGCGCGACTGCGGCGGCGGCCAGCCAGACGACGGAGATCGCGGCACCGGCCGCTGATGAGGTTTCGGCGGCGGTTACAGCACTTTTTGGTGGGCACGCCGAAGTGTTTCAGGCGATGAGCGCCCAGGCGACCGCGTTCCACGACCAGTTCGCGGTGGCTTTGGCTGAGGCGGGTAACGCGTATGTGGCAGCCGAGGCGGCCAATGCGTCGCCCTTGGATGCGCTGGTCCAGGAGGCCCAAACCTTAACCCAGTTCTCTCCAGTGAAGATGCTGACGGGTCGCCCGCTGATCGGCAATGGCGCCAATGGCGCCCCGGGGACGGGGCAAACCGGCGGCGACGGCGGCTGGTTGTACGGCAACGGTGGTGATGGTGGCTCCGGTGCGCCGGGGCAACCTGGCGGCAACGGCGGGAACGCTGGGATGTTTGGTAACGGCGGTAGGGGCGGGACCGGCGGGACGGGTCTTTCCGGCGTCCTAGGTGCGGCGGGCGGCCTCGGGACGACCGGCGGCACAGGGGGTGCCGGCGGGGCTGGGGGCCACGGCGGCTATCTGTTCGGCAATGGGGGGGCTGGCGGGCCCGGCGGTGTAGGCGGTGTAGGAGGTGCCGGTGGGGTCGGCATCACGGGGAATATCGGAGCGGCCGGTGTTAGCAACGGCGTCGGCGGTTATGCCGGTAACGGTGGTGATGGCGGTAGCGGCGGGGCCGGCGGGATAGGCGGAGCCGGCGGTGCGGGTTCGGCTTTTGGTGGGCATGCGGGCGCCAATGGTGATGGTGGGGCCGGGGGTGTGGGCGGCAACGCCGGCGCGGGTGGCACCGGGGGTGTGGGTGCGGCGGGGGTCAGTGGCGTGGCTGGTTCGGGCGGCAACTTGGGTGCGGGCGGCGATGGCGGTATGGGCGGTAACCCGGGCGCGCCGGGTGCCGGCGGTGTGGGCGGCGCGGCGGGCGGGCCTGGGGCGAGCGCGGGTGCCCAGGGGGCGGCCGGTTCGGCGGTGATCAGCGGGGGTGACGGCGGGAAGGGGGGGGCCGGCTACGACGCGGCCAGCGATATCAACGCGGCTCCCGGCACGCCCGGCGGTGACGGTGGCCAAGGAGGGCCCGGCGGCCTGTACGGCACCGGTGGGACCGGTGGGGCCGGCGGTGCCGCGCACGACGGCGTCGGCGACGGCGGCCATGGCGGTGGCGGCGGTGCCGGTGGCCCGCTGGGCGGCAATGGCGGCCACGGGGGAACTGGCGGGGCCGGCGCTGATAGCGGCACTGGCGGTACCGGCGGCAACGGTGGTAACGCCAACGCGCCCGGGGCCAACGGCGGCACCGGCGGTGACGGCGGGCCAGGCGGTCCCACCGGCGCGGGCGGTAACGGCGGCAATGGGGGCAGTCCTGGCTTCGGCGGGACCCCCGGAAGCGGCGGCAACGCGGGCGGTCCAGGTGGCCAAAACGGGGCCAGCGGCGGCAGTGGCTTACCGGCGAACTTCGATCCGTTGGTCCTGAAGCCTGACTGGCGCGGGCAACCCGACCTGTGGACCAATGTCTCCGTGGGCCCCGGCGGAACAACGGTGCAAGCCGTAGTGGACACCGGATCGAGTGCCCTCATAGTGCCTGAAACCGACGTGAATATGGCGTTGCTCGGCAATCCAATCCTTACCACCACTTTCCAATACGGAACCACTCTTTCCGGAGGTACGGCATACGATGTCTCGGAGTATAAAACGACGGTGACTTTCGGGGGGATTACCACCGAGCCGACCGATGTCTTTGTCGTCACCGGCGGACACATTGGCGGTGCAATAATCACACCGGCGAATATGAGTAAGACGGTGATCCCTATTCTAGGTATCGGACACGGCACAGGCACTAGCACCCCCGCGTATCCTATTGCGACATCCCAATTCCAGAACTCCGAATACGATAAGGGCGTGCTAATCGTCCCCCCTTACGGTCCTGGCACCGGCTACCTAGTGTTCGGCGCCAACCCGTATGCAGCCATCGACCCCAATATTGTGACATTACCCATTTACAGCCAGAATTTGAAATTCGATATGTTTCTACCCGGACTTAACCCGCAGGGAGATCCATATGTCTACGGGCCGTACCCCGATGTTCCTAGCACGGGAGATGTGACAACTAGTGTTTTGTTCGACTCAGGCGGGGGGTGGGGATTTTTCCCGCAAAGTCTCATGCCAAACCAGGCACTTACCTATAGTCCAGTCGACGGCACCCCTATCTATTACAGCTCCCCCTACCCGACAGGAACGCTAAATGACACACAGTGGTACGTGACTACGCAAGGGTTTGATGCACTTTTTGCGGTACCCAATAACCCTTCGGCAATTAGCCTATTCTCGGGTGCTTTTGGCTTCGCCGGTACTCAAATTGTCCCTGGCGCCCCGACTGTCGTCGACAGCAGCAGCCTTAGTTTCATCAACAGTGGGCTTTGGCCTTTCCTTGAGAACTTCTGCTACATCTCGTACGGCCCGGGAGGCTCCCCCGGGATGATCAGTTTCGAAGCCCGCCCCTAGTGAACGGGTAGGCGGCGGGGTCCACTAAGTCCTCTGCACGGCGCCAGGCGGCCTTCGACGACGCCGACGCGGAGTTGCGCCGCCTGACCCGCGATGGCTTCGAACAAGGGCTCCGGGCGGAGCAGCTCGCCGAGGCGGCCGGTCTGTCGGTGCCGCGGGTATATCAGACAAAGCAGGGGCGGCGGTGATTCACCCGGGCCGACTGGGCCCATTCTGGGCACCGTTGGGCACGAAACCGGGCAATGCCAAAGAATCGCACCCCACCTTAATCCGCAGGTCAACGGCATTCTGACGTTCTTACCTGCGGTAAGCCGAGGGTTCAAATCCCTCCGCCACCGCCAAGGAAAGAATAATATCCGCAGGTAAGGCGCCTCCTTAGCGCCCCAGCGCTGCTGAGTGGGCGATGGTTGGGCACAAAATGGGTAAATCTCGAAGCAAAAAAAAAATTCCATGACTTCGCGGTGCGCTTTTCACGGATCGCGCCGTCCCGGAGCCCGCGCGGATGAGAGCCAAACCTAGTGTTTTGTTCGTCTGTGTACACAACACCGGCCGCTCTCAAATGGCCGCCGCGCTGCTCACGCACCTCGCCGGTGATCGCATCGAAGTGCGCTCCGCCGGAACCCAACCCGCCTTGGTGACCAGCCCCGCCGCCGTCGCAGCGATGGCTGAAATCGGCATTGACATCACCGCGGCAGCCCCCAAACTCCTCACCCCCGGCGACGTGCGGGCCGGCGACATCGTGATCACCATGGGTTGCGGCGACCTCAGCCCCCACTTCCCCGGAATCACCTACCGCGACTGGAAACTCGAGGACCCGGAAGGCCAACCCCCCGACATCGTTCGTGCGATCCGCGACGACATCGTCAAGCACGTCCACGCACTCATCGCGGAACTCCTTCCCACGACCAGCACCCTGTGATCACCGCTTAGCGGAGTTCGGAGCGCCTTACGTGGGCGCCCCACCGCCCAGGCTGCGGGCGGTCTGAAATTCGCTGTCCCGATACGGCCGGCCGTCGGGTTGCAGCAGGTCGTGGAACCACACCTTCGGCGGCGCCGCGTACGGGTGATCCCACGAGTCCCACGGGAAGTAGGTCTGGGTCTTGCCGGCGACCAGCCCCCAGTTGAAGGCGCCGACGTTCCGGCGCTTCGCGATGGGCAGGATCGACTCGATCGTGCTGCCTTGCGGCCGGGCCATGTACTCGGTGCAGATGATCGGGCGGCCCATCGGCGCGAGCTCGGCGACCCGCGCATCGAAGCCCGCGGGCTCGGCGTACGAGTGGAAGGTGATCACGTCGGCGTTGTTCAGCTGGATGTCGCTGATGGCGCTGGCGCCGCCGCGCTCGCCCTGGTCGGCGCCGCGCCAAACCCCGCTCGTGAGCGGTTGGCTGGGATCGACCGAACGGGCCCAGCGGAACACCTGGGGGAGCAGCTCCGCGACCCGGTCCAGCTTGTCTTTCCGTTCGACTTTGGCGTACACGCGCGCGGGATTGTCGGGTTCGTTCCAGAGGTCCCAACCCAAAACCCGGTTGTCGCTACGAAATTGGGTCAATACGCTCGTCACGTAGTCGTGCAGGACCTGGGTGTAGGCGGGGTCGCCGAGGCGCTCCGCGCCGGGGCTCTGCACCCACCCCGAGTTGTGGACGCCGGGCCGCGGTGCGCGCTGCGGACCGAGTTTGGGGAACGGATCCCAGCAGGAGTCGAAGAACACGAACAGCGGCCTGATGCCGTGACTCGCGGCGACGCTGACAAACTGCGCGAGGCGGGTGTGAAAGCCCCGGGCGTCCTGGGCCCACAGCTGGTCGTGCAGGAAGACCCGCACGCTGTTGAAGCCGTACGCCCGGGCCCAGCTCAGCTCGGTGTTGATGCGCCGAAGGTCGTACGTGCCGGGCTGGAACATCTCCAGCTGATTGATGGCGTTCGAAGTGATGTAGTTGGCGCCGACCAGCCATCCCTGCGCTTGATACCAGCGGTTGGCCCGGTCGGGCGACCACCGGGTTATCTCTCCGGAGGAGCGCGGCGCCGGGTCCGCGGACGCGCGAGGCGCATGCGCCAGGGCCGTGCCCGCCGCCAGCAGCAATGGGAGCTTCAAGGCCGTACGACGGTGCACAAAATGACGATAAATTTCCGGGGGCCCGGTACCCGGTATTTGGCCAGCGCGTCGCGGCAGCTTCTCGGCGCTTCGGAAATTGTTATCTTGTTGTGACCTACCGGCATTCGCGCGCTCGGTCGGGGGTCACCGTGGGCCGGCGGCCCCGGCCTGGCGGAATCCCTTGGCGTGCAACATCATTACGCGGGACGTGAAAACGAGCTTGCTCAAATGTCAAGGGACGGCGGCGCCCACCCATCCACGACGAGCGGTAACGAGACCGACGAATCGCCGCAACTGACCTCGATCGTCCAGCGGCCGTCGACGGGCAGCCGTGCCTCGATTTCGAAGAAGGCGAACCCCGGGAATTCCCCGACGGCGGCTTCGGGCGCGTCGAACCATTTGTATTGCGCTGCGTCGAGTGTCGGGGGCTTGATCTCGACGTCGACTCGCCGGTCCGAATCCCCGCTTTCGGCCAGCGTCAGCACCACGAGAACGAACCGGGCATACCGGTCAGGCCCGACCGTGAATTTGGAAAGCACGCCGCCTTGCACGTTGAGCTTGTTGTCGATGGTCGCGGCCGCTTCTGCCAGGAAAGCCCCGGTAAGTTTCACAGGCAGAACCTACCGCGCAGCGTGGCCGATCGCGGGCCGAATGACTAACGCAACTTGCGGCCGTCATTGTCCTTGACGCCGCCGGTGAACATCGTGATCGCGTCGACAAAGGCCCACACAATTGCGCGATCGCAATCTGGGTCGAGTCGATATAGAAGCGGCCGATGCCGAACAAGCCCAGGAACAATTGCAGAAGCCGGCCGTGGTGGCGGACTTGTCCGACAGCGGTACCCCGTTACGGGATCGCGCCCGAATGGTGCTTGAGGATCGACCCCGTACCCCGGATAGCCCGGATAGCCCGAATGGGGCGGATAAGTCGGGCCGCCCGGCGGCGGCCCGTAGCCCGGCTGCTGCCGCGAACCCCAGGCCGGGTCGCCGAAGGGGTCCCCGGGCGCTCCGTCCACAGGTTCCCGGCGGCCCGGAAAAAAGCCCGGCGCGGATGGCGAAAGTGACTACAAATTTTGCGTCCGGGGGCGCGATACTTAACCGGTGCCTGATCGCAACGTGCTCGGCGGCCCGCTGGAACCGTGCGGCACTGACCCGCTTACAGGTTTCTACCGCGACGGCTGTTGCTCGACCGGCTCAGAAGACATCGGTCGGCACACGGTCTGCGCGGTGATGACCGCTGAATTCCTGGAACATCAGCGCTCCATCGGTAACGACTTGCTGACGCCGGTTCCCGAGCACCGCTTCCCCGGCCTGCTGCCCGGCGATCGCTGGTGCGTCACCGCGCTGAACTGGCTTCGCGCCCATAACGACGGGTGCGCCGCGCCCGTGGTGCTGGCGTCCACCCACGAGCGCACGCTCGAGGTGGTGCCCCTGGAGGCGCTGCAGGAACACAAGGTCGACGTTCCCGACGACCTGGCGAACCTGTAGAACTCCCGGCGTGCTGCGGTAACTTCGACGCAGTCGATGTCGAGGAGGCGGTCGCGTGGGTTCGGCGGACCTCGGCATCACCGACGTGGGCGATCTCGACTTCGACGACCTGACGTCGCCCCGGCTGACCGACATCCAGCACCAGATTCTGGAATTCACCGAGGCCAAGCGCGTCGAGTTCGATGTCGACCGGATGCTGGGCGAAGCCGTCGAGCAAGCGGGTGCCGACGACCTGGGCGACACCGACGGGTTCGGCGACCGGCTGACCGCGCACGTGGCCGCGATCGAGGCCGACGAGGGCCTGACTCAGCTCACTCGCAACACGCTGCGGCAACGGGTGGTCCGCCTGGTGCGCAACCGGCTGTCGCTGACCGACCTCATCAAGCGCTACCCCGAAATCGAGTCGATCCCGATCGAGCAGCCCTTCATCGTGGTCGGGATGCCGCGATCCGGAACCACGCACCTGGTCAACCTCATCGCCGCCGACCCGCGCCGGCGCGCGCTGCCCTACTGGGAGAGCCAGGAACCGATCCCCGCGCCCGGCCAGGGCCCCGACATCTCCGGGGTCGACCCCCGCTACGCGCGCGCCAAGGCCGAGCACGACGCGCTCATGGCCAGCGCCCCGGTGGTGGCCGCCATGCACGACCGCTTCCCCGAGGCGATCGAGGAGGAGGTCGAACTCCTCGACCTCGACCTGGCCGCCTACGTTCTGGAATGGCATGCGCGCGTGCCGGATTGGCGCGACTACTACCTCGAGCTCGACCAGACCCGGCACTACGCCTACCTGAAGAAGGTCCTGCAGGCGCTGACGTTCCTGCGCGGTCCGCGGACCTGGGTGCTCAAGAGCCCGCAGCACTGCGAGCAGCTGGGCCCGCTGATGGCGACCTTCCCCGACGCGACGGTGGCATTCACCCATCGCGATCCCGTCGCCGTGGTCCAGTCGGCCATCACGATGATGGCCTACTCCGACCGGCTGCGCCGGACCAGCATCGACCCCGAATGGCTGCTGGACTACTGGAGCGACCGCGTGCAGCGGCTGCTCGGCGCGTGCGTGCGCGACCGCGACCTCGTTCCGGCCGAACGCAGCATCGACATCAGCTTCCACCACCTCAACGGCAACGAAATGCCGCTGCTGGAGCAGCTTTACCAGCGCGGGGGAGTCGAACTGACGCCCAAGGTGCGCGGTCGGCTGCAGAATTATCTGGACGGCAATCCGCGCGGCAAGCACGGCCGCGTCCGCTATGCGCTGCAACGGCACTTCGGCATCTCGCCCGACGAACTCCGCGGGCGCTTCGGGTTCTATTTCGACAGGTTCGACGTCCACCCCGAATGAAGGAGACATTTGCGATGGAACCGGTCTATCGCAGCAGGCCCGGCGCAGATGCCCTGCGCCCGGCCGCCGCGGCGGAGGCCATGCCGATAGCCCCGGGACTGTGGTGCTCGCCGGGCCTGTCGAACGCCTACCTGCTGACCACCGCCGAGGGGCGGGTCATCGTCAACACCGGCATGGGCTTCGAGGGGCCGGTGCACCGCGCCAACTTCGACGCCGTCGACCCTTCGCCGGTGCGCTACATCATCTTCACGCAGGGCCACGTCGACCACGTCGGCGGCCTGGACAGCGTGCGCGACCCCGATACAACGGTTGTCGCACAAGCGAACTGGACGGCGTGGCGCGACGACAACGAACGGCTGATCCCGTACCGCGCGGCGCGCAGCGCCTTCGCCTTCCAGCACACGCTGGCGTCGGGAATCCAAGACATCCAGCGTCGTCTCGGCACCAAGCGGCTGGCCGCCCAGAGCGTCCCCGCCGTCGACCTCGACTTCGAGGACACCCTGACCCTGGAGCTCGGCGGGCGACGCCTGGAGTTGATCGCGGTGCCCGGCGGTGAGACCACCGACTCGCTGGTGGTGTGGCTGCCGGACGAGCGGATCTGCCTGTGCGGAAACACCTTTGGCCCGATATTTGGCCACATTCCCAACCTGGTCACCATGCGCGGCGACCGGTACCGCGACGCCCTGACCGCCATCGCGTCGGTCGAGCGGGTGCGCGATCTGGAGCCCGATCTCCTGGTGACCGGTCACTTCGAGCCGATCGCCGGGCGACAGCTCATCAGTGCCGAATTGACCCGCCTGCGTGACGCGATCCAATACATCCACGACCAGACCGTCGCCGGGATGAACGCGGGCAAGGATGTCCGCACCCTGATGCGCGAGGTCACCCTGCCCCCGGAATGCGAAGTCGGCCAAGGCTACGGAAAGGTCGACTGGGATGTGCGCGCCGTGTGGGAGAACTACTCGGGCTGGTTCCACCACCGATCGACCACCGAGCTCTATCCGGTCGGTTTCGACGCCGTCGCCGCCGACGTGGTGGAGCTGGCCGGCGCCGACGCGCTGGTGGACAGGGCGCGCGAGCACCTCGATGCGGGGAGGCCGCTGCACGCCATCCACCTCGCCGAGCTGGTTACCCACGAGCATGCCGGGGCCCGCGACGTGTTCAACAGGGCTCATGAGACGCTGCTGGCCAACAGCACCAACTTCTGGGAAAGTGCCTGGCTTCGAAACCAACTAGCGAGGAACACATGACGGCGCGAGTCAGCTTCGACTTCACCGGGACCGAGGTCTTGGTCACCGGCGGCACCAGCGGAATCGGCCATGCCACCGCGACGCTGTTCCGCGACGCGGGAGCCGAGGTCACCATCACCGGGACCAAACCCGCGGCAGCGGACTACGACACGGACCTGTCGGGCATGGCGTATCGACAGTTGCGCATCACCGACCCCGAATCGGTGGACTCGCTGGCGCAGGCGTTCGCGCGCCTCGACGTCCTGGTGAACAACGCGGGCGCGAATTTCCCCGGTGGCCTTGACGAGTCTAAGCCAGACGGGTTTGACGCGTCGGTCGCTCTCAACCTGATCGGCCCGTACCGGCTGACGGTGGCGTTGTACCCGGCGCTGAAGTCGTCGGCCGCCGCCGGGGGCGCCAGCGTGGTGAACGTGGCGTCGATGTCCGCGCTGCGCGCCGTCCCGCTGGTCCCCGGCTACGGCGCCGCGAAAGCCGGAGTCGTCTGCATCACACGAAATCTCGCGGTGAAGTGGGCGGGCAAGGGAATCCGGGTGAACGCGGTGGCGCCGGGTACGATCGACACCCCGATGACCGCGCCCATGCACGGCGCGGCCGAGCTGGTCGAATCCGAGCTGGCCCACATCCCGTTGCACCGCTTCGGGTCCGTCGGGGAGATCGCCCCGACGGTGGCCTTCTTGTGCACCGAGCAAAGCAGCTACACCAGCGGCGCGCTCTTCGTCGTCGACGGCGCGTCGGACTGCGTCTGAAAGCAAGGGGCTGACAATGACATTCGCTTTGCACCCGCAGGACTTCTACCACACCGGCATCGTCGTGCCCGACCTCGACGCGGCGATGGCCAGGCTGAGCGCGCTGGCCGGCTACCGGTGGATCAACCCGATGAGCTACACGCTGCCCTTTCGCACCGCCTCCGGCGTCCGCGAATTGACCTCGACGATCGTCTACTCCCTGCAAAGCCCCCACGTCGAACTCGTGCAGGAGGTTCCCGGCAGCCCGTGGACCGCGGCGCCGGGCAACGCCGTCCATCACCTCGGCTACTTCAGCGATGATTTGGCCGAGAGCGCCCGGGCTCTGGAGGCCAACGGCTTCACCCTCGAGATGACCGCCGATACGCCCGGGTCCGATCTTGCGCTGTTCGCCTACTTCACCGACGCTTCCGGCACCCGCATCGAGATCGTCGACCGCGCGCTTTTCCCCGACTTCCCGGCATTCCTGCAGTCGATGGCGGGACCAGCGGAGGCATGACGTGCTGCTGACCGTGCTGCGCTTCAATTTCGCTTCGCCGCAGGGGGATCCGCGCACCCAGGCCGGTCTGCTGTCCGCCGCGCTCGAGTTGGCGCAGTGGGGCGAGTCCCACGGCATCACCTCGATCAGCGTCGACGAGCATCACGCGACCGGGCACGGGTGGAGCTGCAACCCGATCATGGCCGCGTCGATGTTCCTCGCCCGAACCACCACGTTGATCGCCAGCGTCGACTGCGCGCTGGGACCGCTGTGGAATCCCGTCCGGCTCGCCGAGGACATCGCGCTCGTCGACAACATGAGCCGTGGCCGGCTGCTCACCACGGTGGGCCTGGGCTATCGCACGGTCGAATATGAGTCCCTCGGAGTCGATTTCGGACGCCGCGGCGAGCTGATGGACGGCCTGGTCGAGCGGATGCTGTCCGTGTGGTCCGGAGACGGCGCGGACGCGGAAGTCTGCAGCGGCACCTGGACCAGGCCGCATCCGCCGTTGTTCGTCGGCGGCGGTTCGCGCGTGACGGCGCGGCGCGCGGCCCGGTTTCGGCTCCCGCTCAGCCTCGCCGACCACCTGCCCGACATCGCCGCCTACTATCGCGACCTGTGCGCCGAGGTCGGCCTCAAGCCACTCGTCGTGATGCCCGGGGCGATCAACCGCGGGATGATCTTCCTGCATGAGGACCCGGATCGCGCCTGGGCGGAGCTCGGCGACCACATCCTTTGGGAAGCGGTCACTTACGGCGGATGGTCGGCGGATCAGCGTTCGCTGATGCACCTGCCCGGGGTCCGGACGCTCGACGAGGTCAGGGCGTCGGGACGGTACCGCTTCCTCACGCCCGATCAGCTGATCGCCGAGGTGCGCGAGGCCGAGGACTTCGGGCCGTTGGTCATGCACCCGCTGGTGGGGGGCATGCCCGTCGACGAAGCATGGAAGTCGGTCCAGCTGCTCACCGACAAGGTCCTGCCCGCGCTCACCTGATTGCCGGCCCGAATACGGAGGCGTATCCGGCCCCGGTGGGATCGACTCCTGTGCCGATTCAGCTCGTCGTGAATCGCGCGGCGTCGGCGTGCGGTCGTGTGGTTCGATCAGCACAGGACAAGGTCAGGAGAAAAGTGACTCGACGAATCGGCCGGATCCTTGTGATCCCGTTCATCTGGGCGCTGGCGATGCTGCTCGCGCCGTCGGCGCGGGCCGACGCCTACACCGATCGGGTGGTGGAACGCTTCAATGCGCAGACGCATGTGGTGGCCGACCCGGCGGCCCGACCGCCGCTGCAGGACCCCGACAAGCTGAACGATCAGATCCTGACCACCATGTGGTCGTGGAGCTCGTCGCCCCGGCTCTGGGTGGCCGCGGTGGCCCCCGCCCAGACCGGTGTGACGACGGCGGACGCCATTCACAACGTCATCCTGGGCCGCGATCCCGGGTTCAGCGGCGTCATCCTGGTGATCGACGCCAGGGGCTACCACGTGCGGGCCTACAACGTGCCGCGGGAGGTCGCGGACAGCGTCAACACCTTCCTGGACCAGTCGGCCCGGGCCCACCGCAACGACCCCGACGGCGCGACCCGTGAGTTCGTCGGCAAGCTGGCCGGTGTGAGCGTCGCGTCGGGCGGGCCGGCGACGACCTCCCCCGTCGGGACCGCGAAGCACACCAGCTGGACCTGGCTGTGGCTGTTGCTGACCTTCGTCGGCGTGGTGCTGGCGATCTGGTTCGCGGTGAGCCGAAACCGCAAGCGCCGCAAGGACGCCGAGGCGCGGGAGTGGATCAAGGAACAATTGATCGCCGTCGAATCCGAGGTCGCCGACCTCGATAGCGCGGTGATCAACAATGCCGACGTAGACGTCAGCGCCGAATCGTTGAAGGCGAACTCCAGCCTGTCCGACGCCCGCAAGGCCTACCAGGCGGGTGACTACACCTCGGCGCGGGCGCACCTGCGGGCCGCGCAATCCACCGTCGGTAAGGCCAACCGCAAACTGAACCCGGCGGCAATCCCGAATGTGAGCGCCGTGACCTCGGTGCCGCCCGGGGACCGTAAGCAGGCCACGGTGCAGGCGAGGAACCCGGACACCGGGCAGGTCGTGACGATCAACAACAACAACTACAGCACCACCCCGCAGCCCGGCTACGCGAACTACTATCCCGGCGGCTACTACAACGGGATGTTCTTCTACCCCGGCTACTACCCGTACGCGTTCTGGGGTCCGGGCTGGGGCTGGGCCATCGCCGATGTCCTGCTGATCGACGCCATGCTGGACGACCACTGGGGCGGCAGCTACGACCGCGGGTTTGAGGACGGGCGGGATTCGGCCCTGGCCAATTCGGGCTACGACGGCACCCAGGGCGGCTACGACAGCGGCTACGACAGCCAGCAGGGCGATGTCGGCTTCGACGGCAACTACCAGGACTCCGGTGGCGGCGACACCGGCTTCGGCGGCGACTCGTACTCCGGCGGCGGCGACGTCGGATTCGGCGGGTTCGATTCGGGCGGCTGGGACTCCGGCGGTGGGTTCGACTCCGGCGGATCGGATTTCGGCGGTGGGTTCGACTCCGGCGGGGGCAACGACAGCTTCTGAGGAACCCGGAGGGGTTTTCAGAAGGCGGAGATCCCGTCGCGGTGCGGGTGCAGCGCTCCCACCGGGGACGTGAGCGGAAGGTGGAGCGCGTCAACGATTCCGGGCTCGGCGGCGCAGACCCAGGGGATGGCGTTGACCGCGCGCATCCCGGTGGCCAGCAGGCCGTGATCGTTGTGGCTGTCGCCGGGTCGATGCCCCACCTCGAACTCGGCGTCGAAGCTCGGTTCGCCGTCGATGATGACGCGCCAGATGCCGTCGGTTCCGCCGGTTCGGCCCTTCGGCCAGTCCGGGGCCAGGTCGTCGGCGATGCGGTCGACGTGCTCGATGGTGATGACGTCGACGCCGTCGACGACGCCGATGCAACGGGCCCGGGTGGCGCCGACCGTGCCCGCCTCGACAAGCCCGAACGCGGTGGGGATTTCGCGAGGCGTGGGCAGGAACTCGCACGTCTCACGGACGTCGTCGAGTTCCACCCCGAGCGCATCGGCGACCATGGTGACGGCGGCGCCCCAGCCCCAGCGCAGCACGCCGGGCATCATCAACCCGCCCTGGTAATCGAGGGGCTGGCCGAAGCCGAACAGCTCCCGCATGTCGTATTCGGCCGGGTATTCGGAGTAGTTGGTGATTTCGATGCCGCGCACCGAATACACCTTGTGCGACATCGACATCAGCGCGATGGGGAACAGGTCGGCGCCGAACCCCGGCTCGATGCCGCTGGAGAACAACGAACTGCCACCGGATTCGGCCGCGCCGCGGATCGCGTCGGTCACCTTGGCGGGCAGCGAGCCGCGCGGGTACACCAATCCCGGTATCGCGGTCGTCACCACGTTCTTTCCGGCGGCCAGGATTCGGCACAGGTCACCGATCGCCTCCTTCATCCGGGGTGGCGCCGGCGCCGCGTAGACGACGCAGTCCGCGTCGCCGCCCAGGATCACCGACTCGTCCTGAGTGGCGGCCACGCCGACCGGGTCGATGCCGGCGAGCTCGCCGGCATCCTTGCCGTTCTTGCTGTCCGAGTGCACCCATACCCCGACGAGCTCGAGGTTGGCGCGGTCGGTGATGGTTCGGATCGCGTACCTTCCCACCCCGCCGGTGGCCCAGACCGCGACCTTGTACGTGTCGTTCACGATTTCGGCTTCCTTCTCCAGTGCGGGCTCTTGATGGCCTCGACGGCGTCGGTGACGTAGCGGTCGAGCGGGCGCGGCCTCTTGGTCGACTGACGCACCCACCGTTGAAACGCGAAATCCCCCGCGGCGAAGCCGAGTTGGACCAGCAGGGCGGGCCGGATGTCGGTGTCGGGATTGGTACCCATCCGTTCGGCGATCAGCTTCGTCGCCCGCTCCTTGTCGGCGGGTGTGTGCAGCGTGACCTTGTCGAGCAGACCCGGCGCCACCAGCAGCGCCTCGCGCCACTCCTCGCAGTCGGCCGGGTCGAACGACCGAGTCCGGAAGACGATGGCGTTGACCAACGCGACGTCGGGGGATTCGGTGGCGGGCCGCTCCTCGAGGAGGCTGACGATCGCGGCGCCACCGTGGCGCAGCGGTGCCAGTAGCAGTTCCTCCTTGGTCGGCACGTGCCGGAAGAAGGTGCGCGGCGAAACGCCTGCGGCCGAGGCGATTTCCTCCGTCGTCACGGCGTCGTAGCCGCGCTCGATGAATAGCCGGAACGCGGCGCGCCTGATGTCGGCCCGGATCTGGGCGCGCTGCCGTTCCCGCAACGACTGACTCAACGGAAGCAGCCGATCCCGCCGTCGACTTGGATCGTCTGGCCGGTGATGAACGTGGCGTCGGTGCCGAGCAGGAACGCCACCAGCGCGCCCACGTCGGTGCGGACGTCGCCGATGCGCTTCATCGGGACGCGTCCCACCGCCTTCGCGTAGTCGTTGGGCGCGAACTGCTTCCACGCTTTGACACCGTCGGACTCGGCAAATGGGCAGATGACGTTGACCCGAATGTTGTCCCGCCCCCACTCCAGCGCGGCGACCTTCGACAGCCCGCGGATGCCCTCCTTGGCGGCGGCGTAACCGCCCCACTTGGGTTCGCCGCCGGTGCCGGTGCCCGAGCCGAGGTTGACGATCGACCCGCCGCCCGCTTCGACCATCAGCGGGTACACGGCCTGCATCAGCAGGAAGGTGGCGCGGGGCCCGACGTCGTACCCGAGCGCCAGGTCCTCGGTGGTGATGTCGACGAATCGCTTGGGCTCGTTGGTGGCGATGGCGTTGTTCACCAGGCCGTGCACGGTGCCGAACGCCTCGACCGCGGCCGCCACCGTTCGCTGCGCGGTTGCCGGGTCGCGCAAGTCGGCGACGAGGTGTTCGACGCGCCCCAGCTCCCTGAGCTCGGTGGCCGTCGCGTTCAGGCCCTCGTCCTGGATGTCGACCAGCAGCACCGACGCGCCGCGTTCCAGCAGGGCGGCGGCGATGCCCTTGCCGACGCCCTGCGCGGCGCCGGTGACGATCGCGACGTGGCCGCGCATCGAGTCGGGGTGCGAATAGCTCATCGCGCCGGCCCCAACTGGAGCGCAACGCCGCGATGCATTTCGTAGGTGCTGCGCGCGCCGTCGGGCAGCTCGATGAACTCGACCGGTGTCCCGTCCGGGTCCTTGACGAAAAACATTCGCACCCCGCCTATTTCGAACGGCTCCTGGTCGGGCGGGTAGCCGGCGGTGGCAATCTGGCGATGGGCGTCGTCGAGATTGGGCACCCGCAGCGACACGTTGTGGATGCCGGTGATGCCGCGCCGCTGCTTCTCGGCGTCGGGTTCGGTCCCGAGTGAGAGCAGCTCGACCATCAGCCCGCCCAGCAGGCCGCCCACCACCCGGCCCTCCTGCTTCCGCTTGGCGTGCAGGGCCGCATCGAAGGGCTCGCCCGAGATCAGGGTTTCGAAGACGACGTCCATGCCGAGCGTGTCGCGGTAGAACGCCAGCGAGCGGTCCATGTCGGTCACGCCGATGACGAGGTGACAGAACGACACGTCGGTGAGCGAGGTCACGGCTTTTCCGCGAGATTGGGAGCGGGGCGCCCCGCGAACAGCGGCAGATCCAGGTAGGTTTTGATGCCCGGCCCCGCGGCGCAGACGTCGGGAATGGCGTTGACGCAGTGGTTGGCCGTGGCCACCACGCCCGGATTCTTCACCAGCCCTTCGGCGATCGTCTCGGGTTGCAGTCCCTTGAACGTGAGGCTCACGCTCGGGTCGCCGGTGATCTCGACCTCGAAGCGCTCGCCGCGCCCACCGAAATCCCAGGCCGGGTCCAGGTTTTCCTCGCCCATCAGCCAGTTGACCGCGGCGGTGATGACCGGCTCGCCGTCGACGAGGGCCTGCCAGCGGAACCGGCGTGCGGCCACCGTCCCCGGGGTGAGGGGAAACGGCGCGTAGTCGATGTCGGCGGTCGCCACCGCGACGTCCTGGATCGTCCTGATGTTCGGCTCGATGCGAAATCCCATGTGCTCGGCCACCATTCGCACCGACTGCTTGAAACCCGCCTCGAGCAGGCTGGCCATGGGCCCCTGCATGGCCTCCTCGGGGGTGCCACCGAATCCCATGATGTGGCGCACGACGTCCGGCGCGTTGTAGGTGCGGATGTCGGAGAACTCCTCGGCGCGCACGTGGGTGACCGCCGAGGACAGCGAGGACAACATCAGCGGGAATCGCTCGGTGATGCCGCCGGGGTGGATTCCCGAACCGTGCAGGGTCACACCGCTTTCGAGCGCGGCGTCGGCGACGGCTTGGTGGCGCGGGTTGCCCGGGTCGGGGTAGACCCAGCCGACCGGGGTCACCACGTTCTTGCCGGACCGCAGAATCGCGATGACCTCGTCGTCGTTTGGGATCAGGGGGCTGTAGACGACGCAATCCGCGTCGAGGGCCAGCACGTCGTCGACCTTGGTGGTCGCCGTGACCCCCAGGGGCGAGGACCCGATGATCTCGCCGACGTCGACGCCGTCCTTGCCGGCGCTGTGCACCCAGCACCCGACGAGTTCGAGCTGCGGATGGTTCACCACGCACGCGATGGCGGCCTTGCCGACGCCCCCGGTCGCCCATTGGATGACACGAATGCTCACCTGTGACCTCCCGAGTGCTTTACACGCCAACGGCTGAAATGGCACAGTATGACCCGCTGACAGTCACTGTCAATGAGCATGGGAAGGCGGGCGATGGGCGTACTCGACGGCAAGATCGCCATCGTCACCGGGACCAGCCGCGGCGTGGGCGTCGGCATCGCGCACGAACTGCTGCGCGCCGGCGCCACGGTCATCGGCTGCTCGCGCTCGCCGCTGGACAACATCCCGGACATCGACGACGATTGGGCGGGCCGTGCTTCCCAAAAAGTCTGCGATCAAGGCGATTACCGCGCGATCGACTCGTTCGTCGCCGATGTCGTCGCCACCCACGGACGCATCGACATCCTGGTGAACAACGCCGGCGGCACGGTGCCCGCGCCGCACGCCGAAAGCATTCCCGCGCTGGTCTCGCGCATTCAGGGCGCGCCGGGCAGCGACGACGAGTACGAGCGCACGGCGCTGTTTCACGCGTTCGCGGTGCAGATGAACCTCATCAGCCCGCTGTGGTTCGCGATCCGCGCCTACCGGCAGATGCGCACCCAGGACGGCGTGGGCTGCGTCATCAACATCTCCAGCGGCGCGGGACACCCGGCCGGATCTCCGACGCTGGTCTCCTATGGCGCGGCCAAGAGCGGGCTGAACCAGCTCACCCGGTCGCTGGCCGAGGAGTGGGGGCCGAAGGTTCGGGTCAACTGCGTCGCGCTGGGCCCGACCATGACGGAGAACTTCCGGTCGTTCGTGCTGCCCAAGGACGATCCGACCGGCGAAAAGTACTTCGCCGCGGTGCCGTTGCGCCGCGCCGGGGAGCCCGCGGAGGTGGGCCGCGTCTGTGTGTTCCTGGCCGGCGGCGACGTGGACTTCGTCAACGGCACCACCATCGAATGCGACGGCGGCATGCTGCCGGGCGTGCTCTACGACGCGGGCCTGAAGACCATCACCGATCTGCTGTAGCGCCGGGCGCGTCGACTGTGCATCACACGACGCTTCGTCGGCGTGTTGCGTCGCAAAATGCACAGTCGGAATTCCGGAGAAATCGCCTACCTCGACCAGCGTCGGTCTGCTACGTTGCGGACACGCCAACGGCTCGGAGAGCCCCGGGGAGGCATCGTGCATCGGACAGTCGCCGTCGCAATGGGCGCCGCGCTCGGATTCGCCGTGGTCGGGTGCGTCGGGGCGCCTCGGGCCGCTGCGGACAATCCGGTCTGCACACAGACGTGGTGCGCGTTCTTGTCTCCGTCAGGCAACATCAGTTGCGAGCTGAGCTACCAACGCGGCAACGGCATTCCCGATGAAACCTACTGCCAGTCCGACGATCCGCCGCAGTCCGTGCGGATGTCGACTGACGGCATGTTCAAGAGGTGTGCGGGGGACTCTTGCCTCGGCAACGCGGGCGAGGGCACGCCCACCCTGCCCTATGGCCAAACCGCTTGGATGGGCCCCTTTAGCTGCCGATCGGAAGCCAGCGGCGTCACGTGCAAGGTCATTTCGGGGCGCGGTTTCACCATTTCGGACATCGGGATCTTGCCAGTCTGACAGCGCGTGGCCCGACACGCTGTCCTGAAAAGTCAAAATCTTGTCCTCCGGTGTCAATACTCGGGTGCCTGTGCTGTCGCACTCTGAGGTGCATGAACTCCACCAGCATCGAACACGTCGACGTGTTGATCATCGGCGCCGGCATCTCGGGCATCGGCGCCGCCTACTACCTGCGGACGATGCAGCCGGGCAAGACGTTCACGATTCTCGAGGCCCGCGACGAGATCGGCGGGACGTGGGACCTGTTCCGGTACCCGGGAATTCGCTCCGACTCCGACCTGCACACGTTCAGCTACGAGTTCAAGGCGTGGGAGAACGAAAAGGCGATCGCGAGCGCCGACGCGATCATGGCCTACCTTCGCGAGACGGTCGCCGAGAACGGAATCCGTGAGTCGATCCGCTTCGGTCACAGGGTGATCAGCGCCGCGTGGTCCACCGACGACGCGCGCTGGGTGGTCGAGATCGAGCGCGCGGGCGCACGCATCACGATGAGCTGTGGGTGGTTCTTCTGCGCCAGCGGCTACTACCGCTACGAGCAGGGGTTCACCCCGGAATTCCGGGGGCGGGAGCGGTTCACGGGACAGATCGTGCACCCGCAGCACTGGCCCGAGGACCTGGACTACCGCGGCAAGCGGGTGGTGATCATCGGCAGCGGCGCGACCGCGGTCACGCTGGTGCCCGCCATGGCCGAGACCGCCGGGCACGTGACCATGCTGCAGCGCTCGCCGACCTACATCGTGCCGGTGCCGTCGGAGGACCGCATCGCCAACACCCTGCCCAAGCTGGTCGGCCGCGACCGGGCCTACGCGATCACCCGGCGCAAGAACGTCGCCAAGCAACGGCTCGTCTGGCGGTTCTGCCAGCAATACCCGAGTGCCGCACGCCGGCTGATCCGCCACCTCAACGCCAGGCAACTGCCGGCGGGCTACCCGGTCGACGAGCACTTCCGGCCTGCCTACAACCCGTGGGACCAGCGGCTGTGCGCGGTACCCGACGCCGACATGTTCAAGGCCATCCGCGAGGGCCGCGCCTCGGTGGTCACCGAGCAGATCGAGACCTTCACCGAGCGGGGGATTCGGCTGCGGTCCGGGCGTGAACTGGAAGCCGACATCATCGTCACCGCCACCGGGCTGAACCTGCTGGCCTTCGGCGGGATCAGCTTCTCGGTGGACGGTGTCCCCGTCGACGTGCCGCACAAGGTGGCGTTCAAGGGCTTCCTGCTCAGCGACGTCCCCAACTTCGCCTACGTGTTCGGCTACACCAACTCGTCGTGGACGCTCAAGGTCGGGCTGATATGCGAGCACTTCTGCCGGCTGCTCGCCCACATGGACGCGCACGGCCACACCGTCTGCTACCCGCGGCTTCCCGGGTCCATGCCGACCAAGCCGCTCCTGGAAGTCACCGCCGGCTACGTCAAGCGATCCGTCGACCAATTCCCCCGCCAGGGCGCCGAGGGCCCGTGGCGAACCTCCATGGATTACCTCGGCGACTACAAGACGCTGCGCGAGGGTCCGGTCGACGACGCCAACCTGTGCTTCGCCAACCCGGTGGCGGTCGGCGCGCCTGAGCCGGCGCTCGCCGGATAACCGCAGTCCGCCTTGCGGTAAGCGGCCGGCCCCATCCCGAACCAGCGCTTGCACGAGCGGGTCAGCACGCTCTGCTCGGCGTAGCCCAGCTCGCGCGCCAGGTGTGTGAGGCTGATGCCGGTGCCGCGTAGGTAGCGATCGGCGGCGTCCCTGCGGACCTGGTCCACCAGCGCCGCGAACGTGGTGTCCTCCTCGGCGAGCCTGCGCTGCAGCGTTTTTGGGTGCATATTGAACTGGCCGGCGACCAGCTCGAGCGTGGCCGTCCCGGTCGGCAGCAGTTGACGAACGATGATGCGCACCGATTCCACAATCCCGGCGTCTCGCGGGGTGATGTCGTTGAGGTAATCGACGACGGCCCGATGCGCGATGTCATCGCGGTGCAGGGGCCGGTGCAGGTCGGCGGTGCGAACCGTGAAACCCGCTGCCCGAGTGGCGAACTCGGGCGTGCAGCCGAAATACCGCACGTAGTCGGCCTTGGGCGTGAGCGGATCGTGCGGCACATGGACCTTCAATGGGGCGTAATCATCACCCATGAGGAGGCGGAACACCCTCAGCGAGACGCCCAGCGACAGCTCCGTGGTCTGCGGGTGCGGCGGCGGGTTGTCCAACAGGAATTCGAGCGTCAGGAACGACCGCTGGGGATCGGCGAGCGGCGCGACGCGAATGGCGATCACGGGGCTGTAGGCCGCCATATACGTGCCGAAGATTTCCAGGGCGTCCGCCACTGTGGCGGCGGTGCGGGCCGCCACGCCGACCGGCCCCAGAATTTCGATGCCCTGCCGCTGCGCCAGCCGTCGCCCGAAGTCCGGCGTGTTCGTCGCCTGGGCGGCCGACTCGATCGCCTGTATCGCGGCGCGGTAGGAGATGAACGAGTCGTAATTGCCCGCGTCCTGGCCGCGGACACCCGCCGCGCGCAGCAGGCTCGCGGGGTCGCCGCCCAATTCGGCGACGAGGCCCCGATAGTTCGAGAGCGCGGTCCCGCGTACCACAGACATGTGTCTTGAATTGTCAAAATGCTGTCGCGAGATGTCAAGACACGGGTCCGTCGGTGAGGGATGGTTCAGGGAGTGCCAGCATCACAGCCGAATCGATGCAAGGAGATTCACATGAGCAGCTCGCTGGAGCCGACCCCCGAGCAGTTCGCGGCGCTCGCGGCCAGGCCCGCCGACGCGCCCGTGCTGATGGTCAACCTGTTGAAGTTCAAGACCGCGGGCGGCCTGGAGTCGTACCTGCAATACGGGCGGGAAGTGGCGCCGCACCTCGAACGCGTCGGCGCCACCGTCCGTTACGCAGGCACGGCACCGGCGATCGTCATCGGTGACGGCGAACGACCTTGGTGGGACGCGATTCTCATCGTCGAGTACCCGACGCCGCAGGCGTTCATCGACATGGTCACGACGCCCGAGTACGCCAAAGTGCACGAGCATCGCGCGGCAGGGTTGGAGCGCGGGGACCTCATCGCCACCTCCGCGTGGTCGGTCGCCTAACCCAGGACGGGGATGCGGCGCTCGCGCCCCAGTCGATCGAGCGCGGCCTGCATGACCGAGCGCACGTAGGCGTCGACCTCGTCGACGTCGGGCTCCTCGCCGAACCGCTCGGCGATGTCGATGGGCTCCAGCAACTGATAGACGATCTTGGCGGGTAGCGGCACGTTGGCCGGGAAGAACAACGACATGCCGAAGGGGAAGCCGATCGTGACCGGGAGGATCTCGATCCGAAAGCGCTTGAGCCCCAACCTCTTCGCCAGCCAATTGCCGCGCGTGAGGAAGAGCTGGGTCTCCTGCCCGCCGATCGACACCGCCGGCACGATCGGCACGCCGGCTTCCAGGGCGGTCCGCACGTATCCGGTGCGGCCGCCGAAGTCGATGACGTTCTGCCTCAGCGTCGGACGGAACGCGTCGTAGTCGCCGCCCGGAAACGCCAGCACGACGGCGCCCGAACGTAACGCTTCGCCTGCGTTTTCCCGGGTGGCATGGATAACGCCGAGGCGTCCCAGCGCCGCGCGGAAGGGCGTGAAGAACACGCCATAGTGGGCCACGGTGTACAGCGGGCGGTCGTAGCCGAACCTGCCGTAGAGGGCCGGCGCCAGCACGTTCCAATCGGGCGTCAGCACACCGCCGGAATGGTTGGACACCAGCAGAGCGCCGCCCGCCGACGGGAAGTTTTCCAGGCCCCGAACTTCCGGGCGGAACCAGCGTTTGATGACCGGATTCACCGCGTTGATCAGCAGCTCGGTGAAGGTGGGGTCCCACTTCGCGGTTTCGGGATGTGTCATGTCGTCACCCGCCGACTATTGCGCCCTATTCCAGTCCCGTCATCCTCCCGCAGCCGGCGATGACTGCGCAGTGCCGCAATCCCCGCATGGTGGGGACTAAAGACCCGTTTGAACGCCGCCGGTCATCGCTAACGTGGCAGGCGAGGTGCAGCGATGACGGTATTGATGACGGGGTTTCCCGGGTTTCTCGGCAGCGCGCTGCTGCCGAGCATCCTCAAACGCGTTGACAGTTCGGCGATCTGTCTGGTGCAGCCCAAGTTCGCCACGCTCGCGGAGCGACGGGTGGGCGAGCTCAGCGCCGCCGACCCGTTCCTGGAGGGCCGGATCCAGGTGGTCGAGGGCGACATCACCCGGCCGGGGCTGGGCCTCGCCGCGGGCGCCCTTACCGGGGTCACCGAGGCGTGGCACCTGGCCGCCGCGTACGACCTGACCGTGCCCCGCGACGTGGCGGTCCGGGTCAACGTTGACGGCACCCGAAACGTCCTGGAGGCCCTTGAGCGCTGCCCCATGTTGACGCGCCTGCACTACTTCAGCACGTGTTACGTCAGCGGTCGCTATGCCGGGCCATTCGGCGAAGACGACCTCGAAGTCGGTGCGCCGTTCAACAACTTCTACGAGGAGACGAAGAATCTCGCCGAGGCGGATGTCCGCTGGCACATGTCCGCGGGCATGCCGGCGACGATCTATCGCCCCGCGATCGTCGTCGGCGACAGCCGCACCGGTGAGACGCAGAAGTTCGACGGGCCGTACTTCATCATGCAGTGGCTGTTGCGACAGGGTCGGCGCGCGATCGTGCCAATGGTGGGCGACCCGACCGCAACTCGAGTGAACGTGGTCCCTCGCGACTTCGTCATCGACGCGGCGGGATATCTGAGCGGACTCCCGGTTTCCGAGGGCCGGACCTACCAGCTGGCGGATCCGCGACCGCTCACCGTCGACGAGATGACGAGGACCCTGGCCGAGGCAACCGGCAAGGAACTCGTCAAGGTCCCGTTGCCGCGCAGCCTGGCCAAGGCCTCCCTGGCGCACGTTCCGGGGCTCTACCGCTTGATGCGGATCCCGCCCGAGGCGGTCGACTACTTCGCGCACCCCACCACGTACCTGACCGAGCATTGCCGCGCCGACCTCGAGGGCAGCGGCATCGAGGCGCCCGCGTTCGGAAGCTACGTCGATCGGCTGGTCGAGTACATGCGCGCCCATCCCGAAGTCGGCTCGGCGGCGATGTTCTAAGAGCCCTTCGCGTCCCGCGCTGTTCGCGGTCTAATGGGTGGATGGAAATGATGGCCCCCGCCGACGGCGTATTTCTGTTCGCGGAAACGCGCGAGCACCCCATGCACGTGGGGGGCCTGTCGTTGTTCAAGCCACCCGAGGGCGCCGGACCGGAATTCGTCCGTGAGTTCACCGACGCCCTGATCGCCAACGACGAATTCCAGCCCACGTTCCGCAAGCACCCCGCGACGGTCATGGGCGGAATCACCCCCATGGCGTGGGCCGTCGACGACGAGATCGACGTCGACTACCACGTCCGGCGCTCGGCGCTGGCCTCTCCCCGGCGCGTCCGCGAATTGCTCGAGCTGGCCTCGAGGCTGCACACCAGCCTGCTCGATCGCCACCGCCCGCTGTGGGAGCTGTATGTGGTGGAGGGGCTCGACGACGGCCGGTTTGCCTTGTACAGCAAGATGCATCACGCGCTGATCGACGGCATTTCGGCGATGAAGCTGATGCAGCGCACGCTGTCGGTCGACCCGGACGACCGCGAGGTGCGCGCGATGTGGAGCCTGCCCCGGCGACCGCGCCCCAAGCCGGCCGCTTCGTCCCCGTTGAGCTCGCTGGTCAAGGCGGCGGGATCCGTTGCGGCACTTGCCCCGTCGACGGTGAAGCTGGCCCGTGCCGCCCTGATCGAGCAGCAGTTGACCCTGCCGATGGCGGCCCCGCACACCATGTTCAACGTCAAGGTCGGCGGTGCGCGCCGCTGCGCCGCCCAGTCCTGGCCGGCCGATCGGGTCCTGAGCGTCAAGAGGGCCGCCGGGGTGAGCTTCAACGACGCCGTCCTGGCGATGTGCTCGGGTGCGCTGCGCTATTACCTGCTCGAGCAGAACGCGCTGCCGGAGGCCCCGCTGATCGCGATGGTGCCGGTGAGCCTTCGCTCCAAGGAGGAGGCCGACGCCGGCGGCAACATGGTCGGCAGCATCCTGTGCAACCTCGCCACCGACGTCGAGGATCCGGCGACGCGGATCGAAGTGATCAGCCAATCGATGCGCGCCAACAAGAAGGTTTTCGCCGAACTTCCGCGGCTGCAGGTGCTCGCGCTGTCGGCGCTGTACATGGCGCCGCTGACGTTGGCCGGCGTCCCGGGTTTCATCTCGTCCACCCCGCCGCCGTTCAACATCGTCATTTCGAACGTCCCGGGGCTGGCGGAGCCGATGTACTACGGCGGCGCGCGCCTCGACGGCAGCTACCCGCTGTCGGCCATCCCGGACGGGCAGGCGCTGAACATCACCCTGGTGAACAACGCGGGAAACCTCGACTTCGGTCTGGTCGGATGCCGTCGCAGCGTCCCGCACCTGCAGCACCTCCTCACGCACCTGGAGTCGTCGCTGAAGGACCTGGAACGCGCCGTCGGGGTCTGACCGCCCGTGCCCACGCTCAGTGCGGGTGTGCTCTTGTACCGGGCGCGTGACGGCGTCGTCGAAGTTCTGATCGCGCATCCCGGCGGTCCGTTCTGGGCCCGCAAAGACGAGGGATCCTGGTCGATACCCAAGGGCGAGTACGCCGACGGCGAGGACCCCTGGGCGGTCGCGCAGCGTGAGTTCTCCGAGGAGCTCGGGCTCTCGGTGCCCGCCGGACCGCGGCTCGACTTCGGCGCGCTGAAACAGCCCAGCGGCAAGGTCGTCACGGCGTTCGCGGTCGGGGGAGACCTCGACGTCGCCGACGCGCACAGCAACACCTTCCAGATCGAGTGGCCGAAAGGCTCGGGCCGGATGCGGGAGTTCCCCGAGGTCGACCGGGTCGGCTGGTTTCCGGTGGCGCAGGCGCGCACCAAGCTGCTCAAGGGGCAGCGCCCGTTTCTCGATCGATTGATGGCAGATCCGGCAGTGGCGGGCCTAACCGAGGGGGACTGACATGCAAACCCTGCGCACACCCGATGAGCGGTTCGACGACCTGCCCGACTTTCCTTATGCCCCAAGCTATTGCGAGATCGCCGACGGCGACGGCGGGACGCTGCGCGTCGCCTGGGTGGAGGACGGCCCGCAAGGCGCCGACCCGGTTTTGATGCTGCACGGCGAGCCGTCGTGGTCCTACCTGTACCGCAAGATGATCCCGATCCTGGCTGCCGCCGGGCATCGCGTCGTCTGCCCCGACCTGGTCGGGTTCGGCCGTTCGGACAAGCCGACCCGCCGCGAGGACCACAGCTACGCGCGCCATGTCGAATGGATGCGCACCGTGGCCTTCGACGTCCTCGACCTGCGCAACGTGACCCTGGTCGGCCAGGACTGGGGCGGATTGATCGGCTTGCGGCTGGCGGCCGAGCACCCCGAACGGTTCGCCCGGCTGGTGGTCGCCAACACCGGGCTGCCGAACGGCGAGCAGCCGATGGCCGACGTGTGGTGGCGCTTCCGCGAGGCCATCACCACCGCACCGAATCTGAACATCGGCTGGTTCGTGCAGGGCGGGTGCCGCCAGGAGCTGAGCGGCGAGGTGCGCGCGGGCTACGACGCACCGTTCCCGGACGACCAGTATTGCGCCGGGCCGCGCGCCATGCCCGGCCTGGTGCCCACCTCACCGGACGATCCCGCGGCGCCGGCCAACAAGGCGGCGTGGGCCAAGCTGTCCGTGAGCCCGACGCCCATGCTTGTCGCGTTCAGCGACAGCGATCCCATCACCGGGCCGATGGCCGCGATCTTCCAGCGCGAGATGCGCGGCGCGCAGGGCATCGATCACCCGACGATCGCCGGGGCCGGCCACTTTCTGCAGGAGGACGCCGGCGAGGAACTCGCCAACCACATCGTCGAGTTCCTGCGCCGCTGAGCCGCCCCGCGCGGCGCGGGCAGAATGTGGGCATGACGACCGCCGCCCAGGCCGAATCGCAGGCGCTGCTGCTGCAGCTGCTCGACCCGGCCAACCGCGCCGACCCCTACCGGCTGTTTGCGCAGTTTCGCGACCACGGACCGATCGTGCTGCCGGAGACGACGCTCGCCGTCTTCTCGGCGTACCGGGACTGCGACGAGGTTTTGCGGCACCCGTCGTCGAGCAGCAGCAACGCGAACTCGACGGTCACCAAGCGCCAGCTCGAGGCGGGTGTGGTGCAGCCCCGGACGTTCCCGCCGGGATTTTTGTTCCTCGATCCGCCCGACCACACCCGGCTGCGCAAGCTGGTCAGCAAGGCGTTCGCGCCGAAAGTGGTGAGCGGCCTGCATCCGGAGATCACCGCGCTGGTGGACGGGCTGCTCGATCGGATCGCAGAGCAGGGTGAGTTCGACGTCGTCGACGATTTCGCCTACCCGCTGCCGGTGGCGGTGATCTGCCGACTGCTCGGAGTGCCGCTGGACGACGAGCCGCTATTCAGCCGCGCGTCGGCGGTGCTGGCGCAGGCGCTGGACCCGTTCTCGACGCTCACCGGCGTGCCGCCGGACGTGATGAACGAGCGGATGGAGGCGGTGAAGCGGCTGCGCGGATACCTCCACGAGCTGGTCGACCGGCGCCGATCCGAGCCCGGCGACGACCTGCTGTCGGGCTTGATCGCGGTGGAGGAGTCCGGCGATCAGCTGACCGAGGAGGAGATCGTCTCGACCTGCAATCTGCTGCTGATCGCGGGACACGAGACCACGGTGAACCTGATCGGGAACGCCGTCCTGGCCATGCTGCGCAACCCCGTTCACTGGTCCGCGCTGGGTGCCGACGCCGGCCGGGCGCCGGCGATCGTCGAGGAGACTCTGCGTTACGACCCGCCGGTGCAACTGGCCGGGCGAGTCGCCCTCGCGGACATGACGATCGGGGACCTCGACGTGGCGGCGGGCGACATCATGATGGTCCTGCTGGGCGCGGCCCAGCGCGATCCCGCCGAATTCGACCGGCCCGACACCTTCGATCCGGATCGAGGGACCTTGCGGCACTTGGGTTTTGGCCGCGGCATCCACTACTGCCTGGGTGCGCCGCTGGCGCGACTGGAAGCCGGCGTCGCCTTGTCGGCGGTGACCGCGCGCTTCCCGAACGCGCAACTGGCCGGCGAGCCGCAATACAAGGCGAACGTCACGTTGCGCGGCCTCTCGGAGCTGATGGTTGCCGTCTAGTTCGCGCCTGGTCCACGGCGCTCGGACGTCGAGTGTGAGTCGTGGGCGTCGTGCGTGAGTTCTGGGCGGACAGACCGCCGAAATCCCGCCCTGAACTCACGCTGAAAACCGCCATTGCACACCGAAAGTCCTGAATGCCCTCTCGCCGAACGGTCACATGATGCGCTGGCGGTACGTCTCGTCGTTGATCCCGCTGCGCACCACGGGCCAGGCGGGGACGGACGGGTTGTTTTCCGTCCCGTGCGATTTCAGGTGACGTGCGGTAAGGGCTATGACCATGATTGCCTGGGTGGCCCAGCAGTACCACGTCATCGGGGTGATTCTTGTCCTAGCATGCCATCACCGTACGAAACCGCTGTTGCGGCAACGCTGCCCGCGATGATCGACTTGCTACAACCTGCTCACTGGCAACCGCCGCGGCCGGTGAGTTCAGCCGCGTTCCCACGGCGCGTTCTCGTCCATTTTGCGGTAGTACTTCGCCAGGTGGCTCTTGACGCGGTCGACGTCGGCCTTCGGCAGGTCGATGCCGCCGCGCGCACCGTCCATGATCGCGCCGGCGATCATCACTCCCCGCGGTACCGCCTGGAGTTTGCCGTCGATCACGTCGGCGAACAGCAGCTTGTAGCCGGTGAAGTTGTCCTTCTTGTCGCTGTCGTACCAGATGTGGGCGTCCCGGTATTTCTGGTTCGGCTTGTCCTCCGCGCCGGCCCACTTGCGCACCCGCTTTTCGGCGGCGCCACCGTCCCACTTGCGGTCGCGATCGGCCAGCGGAAGATCCTTGAATGCTGTTACTGACATCTTTTTCGCGTGCCCGCTCCCGGGCCCGGATAAACGCCGCCTAGCCTTCGGGGTTGGTGCCGCCCCCGCCATCGCCGCCCGGATTTGCCGCGACCAACGAAATCGAAATCGGTATCGGTGTGGCCATCTCGATTTTGCCGTGCGGGTCGTAATAGGCGCCGATTGTGTACTCGCCTTCCGCTTCGACGGAGATGACGAGGTCTTGGGTAAAGCAACGGTACTTCGACGGTTTACCGGCTTCGTCCGGCCAGTGCCAAGATCCCTGGAGGCTGCCGCGCGGCACCCCCGTCGGGTCTTTGCACACGACATGCAGTTCCGCGTCGTAGTCACCGCCGCAGCGCGCGTGCACCACCAGGACGACCGGAACCTTTGCCGTCAAAGGGATTTGCGCGACCTGAAAGCCCGTCGTAGGCACGCGGGTGGCATAGATCGCACCGGTCTCGTCGAGGGCGGCGGTACCGGCCACGAACAGCGCGGCGACATTCAGCATCACGACAGCTTAGTGGTCGTAATCGCAAGAATTTCGCAAGTAGGGGGCGATACCTTACGGCCCATAGCGGCGAAAGGAACCCCCTATGGATAACACCCGCACCCTGAAAGCGATTTTTGCCGGCGCGCTGCTTTCGGGTGGGCTGGCGGCGGCCGGGCTCGGGCTGGGCGCGGGCACCGCCCACGCCGACGGCCCACACCGTTGGTGCCCGGGGAATCCGAAGAACATGCCCTATGTGGTCAACGGCCTGATCGACTGGGATTGGAACGTCTGCCACACCTGGTACCCCACCAATTACGGGATGGGCAACGTGACCAGCCAGGGCCGGCCCATTTCGATTTGGGACGGCGATAACCCGCCGCCGGAAGCGATCACACCTCGAGGGTGTCCACCGATCTCATTCATGTGCCCGTAGCCGAAATTGGGACCGGTAGCGACGCGGGCGATGTCGACTTTGCACAGCAACGCGGCCCACCAGGACCGCAATCACCGGAAAGGACAACGATGAACAACGTTCGTTCCACGACGGGGCGCATCGCTCGGCTGGCGACCACCGCGCTGGTGGCCGGCGGCCTCAGCGTTGCCGGTTTGGGCCTGACCGTGGGAACCGCGTCGGCCCATCCCGCTCCCGCGCCGCTGAATGCCTGGCCGGGTTGCCCGGAGGACCACCCGCAGGGGCCGTGCCACTGGTGCCCGGGGCAACCGCTGCCGCCGACCGGCAACCACGTCACCAACCCGGTGATCTGGGACAACAACATCTGCCACACCTACTACTACGTGTACTTCGGGCAGGGGAATGTCGCCCAAAACATCTGGGACGGAGAAAATCCGCCGCCGCCGCCCCCGCCGGCGCCACCGGGCCTGATAAACAAGGACAACTGCCAGCAGATCCTCGGGATGTTCTGCCCTCACGCGTGATCGGAGCCCGGCCCCAGGCCGGGCACGATGTCGCCCAGTTTGAAGGTGACCGGCTGTTCGAGTTGCGAGTAGGTGCACGAACGCGGGTCGCGGTCGGGGCGCCAGCGGCTGAACTGGGCGGTGTGGCGGAACCGCGGGCCCTCCATGTGGTCGTAGCGCACCTCGACCACCCGCTCGGGCCGTAGCGGCACGAACGAGAGGTCCTTGCCGGCGTTCCAGCGCGAGAATTCGTTCTTGCGTGGGGTGCGTTCGCCGGCCTCGTGCGCGGCCCAGTTCCAGGGGTGGTCCTCGAAGGTGGTGACCAGCGGCTGCAATTCGGCGAACAGCCGTCGCCGTTCGGCCATCGGGAAGGCGCCGATCACGCCGACCGACGCGAGCTGGCCGTCGTCGGTGTAGAGCCCGAGCAAAAGCGAGCCGATCGCGTCACCGCCGGACTTGTGCACCCGGTAGCCGGCGACCACGCAGTCGGCGGTCCGCTCGTGTTTGACCTTGAACATGACGCGCTTGTCCGGCTGATAGGTGATGCCCAGCGGCTTGGCGATGACGCCGTCGAGGCCGGCGCCCTCGAACTCCTCGAACCAGCGCTGCGCCATTGCCATGTCCGTGGTCGCCGGCGTGACGTGGATCGACGGCCCGGAGTCCGCCAGGGCGTCGACGAGGGCCGCGCGCCGCTCGCTGAACGGGCGCGCGGTGTAGTCGTCGTCTCCCAGGGCCAGCAGGTCGAACGCGATGAAGGACGCCGGTGTCTTCTCGGCGAGCATCCGCACCCGCGAGTCGGCCGGGTGGATCCGTTGTTGCAGCGCCTCGAAGTCCAGGCCGTGGCCGGTGGCGACGACGATCTCGCCGTCGATCACGCAGCGCTCCGGTAGCTCCGCCTTGGCGGCCGCGACCAGCTCGGGGAAGTAGCGCGTCATCGGGCGCTCGTTGCGGCTGCCGAGTTCGACCTCGTCGCGGTCACGGAAACAGATGGACCTGAAGCCGTCCCATTTGGGCTCATACGACGCGTCCGGCGGCATCGACCGCACCGGCTTGGCCAGCATCGGCGACACCGGCGGCATGACGGGCAACTGCATGAGGTCATTGTGCTGGAATCAGGATGTGGCGGCTGCAGCGGAGGAAATCGACGTCGACGGCATCGCGGTGCGGGTGACCAACCCCGACAAGGTGTACTTCCCCGCGCTCGGGTCGCACGGGACCAAGCGGCGGCTGGTCGAGTACTACCTGGCCGTGGGCGGCGGACCGATGCTGACCGCGCTGCGCGACCGGCCCACCCATCTGCAGCGCTTCCCGGACGGCATCGACGGCGAGGAGATCTACCAGAAGCGGGTGCCGCAGCACCACCCCGACTACCTGGAGACCTGCCGGGTGACGTTCCCGTCGGGGCGCACCGCCGACGCGCTGAAGGTGACCCATCCGTCGGCGATCGTGTGGGCCGCACAGATGGGCACCGTCACGCTGCATCCCTGGCAGGTGCGCTGCCCCGACACCGACCATCCCGACGAGTTGCGGATCGACCTGGATCCCCAGCCGGGCACCGGTTTTCCACAGGCGCGGTCGGTTGCCGTCGACGTGCTGCGTCCGCTGCTCGACGAACTCGGTCTGGTCGGGTACCCGAAGACGTCCGGGGGACGCGGGGTGCACGTCTTCCTGCGCATCGCCACCGACTGGGACTTCGTCGAAGTGCGCCGGGCCGGCATCGCACTGGGCCGCGAAGTGGAACGGCGCGCCCCCGACGCGGTGACCACGTCGTGGTGGAAGGAAGAACGGGGCGAGCGGATCTTCATCGACTTCAACCAGAACGCCCGCGACCGCACCATGGCGTCGCCGTATTCGGTGCGGCGCACGCCGATCGCGACGGTGTCGACGCCGCTGACGTGGGACGAACTCGCCGGTGCCGATCCCGACGACTACACGATGGCTACGGTGCCGGATTTCGTGGCGCGCCGGGAAGACCCGTGGGCGGGCATGGACGACGTGCCTCAGTCGATCGCGGCCTTGCTGGAGATGGCCACGGCGGACGAAGGGCGAGGGCTGGGCGACATGCCGTATCCGCCGAACTATCCCAAGATGCCGGGCGAACCGAAGAGGGTTCAGCCGAGCCGGGATACGGATCTGACCAGGAAAAACAAATCGAAGTGATGGGTGCAAAACCCGGTATCGGCTGCCTCTGCAGCGATAGGCTTTAACTCTGCGCGTGACCCGATGCAGGCCAGACGATGCCGGGTCGCCATGACGCATCGGTCATGACGCGTGGGAGGTGTCCCATGTCGTTAGTGATCGCGACGCCGGAATGGGTGACGGCGGCGGCAACGGATCTGGCGAATATCGGTTCGATGCTCGACGCGGCGAAATCCGCCGCGGCGGCCCCAACGACGGGGATTCTGGTCGCGGCCGAGGATGAGGTGTCGGCGGCCATTGCGGCGGTGTTTTCCGCCCACGGTCAGGGCTTTCAGGCACTCGGTGCGCGGGCGGCGGCGTTTCATGACCAGTTTGTGCGGGCGTTGAGCGCGGGTGCGGGGTCCTACGCCAGCGCGGAGGCCGCCAATGTCGCGGCGTTTGTCGCCAATCCGGCGCAGACGGCAGAGCAGGATCTGCTCGACGTGGTCAATGCGCCTTTCCTGGCGTTGTTGGGGCGCCCGCTGGTCGGCAACGGCGCCAACGCCGCCCCGGGCAGCGGGCTGCCCGGTGGGCCTGGAGGGATCTTGTACGGCGACGGCGGGGCCGGCGGGTCAGGCGCGTTCGGTCAGAACGGCGGTAGCGGCGGGGCGGCCGGGCTGATCGGCAACGGTGGCCCCGGCGGAGCCGGCGCCGGCGGCGCGGTGTCCGGGACCGCTGGCGGTAACGGCGGGGCCGGCGGGCTGCTGTTCGGCCACGGCGGTGCGGGGGGAACCGGGGGGAACGAAGGGGCGGGCAATGGCGGGATGGGCGGCGCGGGCGGGGCTGCCGGTCTGTTCGGCCACGGCGGTACCGGGGGCACCGGCGGCATCACGCAGCTTGTCAACGGCAGCGGCGGGGTCGGCGGCGCCGGCGGTGTGTTCGGCACCGGGGGCACCGGGGGCACCGGCGGGTTCGCGCTTGCCGGCACCGGCGGGGCCGGCGGTGTTGGCGGCAATGGTGGCCTCCTCGTCGGCTCCGGCGGGCTCGGGGGCACCGGCGGCGCCGGCTCCGCGGTCGTCGCTTCGGTGGGGGACGGCGGCAACGGCGGGAACGGCGGCAACGGCGGCCTGCTCTTCGGTTCCGGCGGTATGGGAGGGACGGGCGGCGTCGGCGGCGGCAGCCCCCTCACGCCCGGCGGCGGACTCGGTGGCGCTGGCGGGTTCGGCGGGGCCGGCGGCGTGCTGGCCGGCTCCGGTGGCGCCGGCGGCTTCGGCGGGTTCGGCCTCGGGGCCGGGGGCAATGGCGGTGTTGGCGGCAATGGTGGCCTCCTCTACGGCGACGGTGGCGTCGGCGGCACCGGCGGCAATTCCTTGAATCCCGGCGGCACCGGGGGCAAGGGCGGCAACGCCGTCTTGATAGGAGACGGCGGTAACGGCGGTAACGGCGGGTCCGGCGCGCCGACGGGCGCCGGGGGCCAGGGCGGCACCGGCGGGCTGTTGTTCGGCCTGAACGGAATGAACGGGTTGTCGTAGCCGGACGACAGGGCCGTCGAATTGTTGAATGCCACTACGGGTCTCGGCGGTTTTCTCGCCGACCACTGGAACGCGGACGTAGCGGGACGTGGGGGTGGTTAGTCGTGGTGGTGAGGGCTGGCCGTTTCGTAAACGGCGAAAATTCGCCCGATAACGCCGCGCGCGGCGCAACTCACCGGCCTGGTTTTCTGCTGCCCAGGACAACGCTCAACGCTATTGCACCCCGAAGATGCCGGGCGAGCCGAAACGTGTTCAGCCGAGCCGGGATACGGATCTAACTAGGAAAAACAAGCCGAAGTGAATAGTCGGACTGCTGGCGGCTTCCCCGACACCCGGTTATCAACTTAACCGCCGGGCGCATTGCGCTTGATCTCGTCGGCCCTACACTGGTGGAAATGACCGGCTATCAGACCATCGTGGTCGGCACCGATGGCTCTTACACGTCGATGTTTGCGGTGGACCGCGCAGCGGCGATCGCTGCGGATCAGGGCGCGAAATTGATTGTCGCTACGGCCCATGCCCCCGTCCGCGAGGAAAAGGGTCGCTACGCAATCCCGCCGGGAAGCGACCACGGCGCGGACTACCGGACGCAGCGCGAAACCCCCTTCCGCGAGATCCTGCGGGACGCGAGCGAGCGGGCGTACAAAGCCGGGGCCAACAACGTTGTGAAGGAGGCGATCGTCGGCCATCCGGTCGACGCGCTCGTGCATCTGGCCGAGGAGGTCCATGCTGACCTGCTGGTCGTCGGCAACGTCGGGCTCAGCAAGGTCGCCGGGCGGCTGCTGGGAGCAGTCCCATCCGAAGTCTCCCGCAGGGCCAAGACCGACGTGCTGATCGTCCACACCACCGACTGAGGCACCGTCAGAAAAGCGCGTAGTGCGCATCTGCTCTGTTAGATGTGCCATTGCAGGGTAATGACGGCGGTTTGCGTGCTCACGGTCAGGCTTGCACGAGCAGGCTGATCGCCAGCCGGTCTACGGCTTGGTCGATCCTGTCTTGGCTTTGTAGCTCTATGGCGACGAACGCGCGGGTCAGCTGATAGTCGATCCGGTCGGGCGTGGCGTGGATGTTCATTTCAGGGCTCCGATCTTTTCCGGTCCTTGGTTGAAAGGAACGGTTTATGCTTTCGAATTGATCTCCGCCCAACTGGCATTCACTAGAGATCCTGATCACAAAGCTCCGTTGTGCGGTACTAAGCGCCGTCGGTGAGCGCCCCCGGGACAACCGCAGCCGGTCGCGAGCCGAAACGCGTTCAGCCCTGGGAACGGCGGCGTCGGCGGCAACGGCGGCAGCGGCGGTCTGCTCTTCGGTTCCGGTGGCGCCGGCGGGCTGTTGTTCGGCCTGAACGGAATGAACGGGCTGTCGTAGCCGGACGACAGGGCCGTCGAATTGTTGAATGCCACTACGGGTCTCGGCGGTTTTCTCGCCGACCACTGGGACGCGGACGTAGCGGGACGTGGGGGTGGTTAGTCGTGGTGGTGAGGGCTGGCCGTTTCGTAAACGGCGAAAATTCGCCCGATAACATCGCGCGCAGCGCAACTCACCGGCCTGCGTTTCTGCTGCCCAGGACAACGCTCAACGCTATTGCACCCCGAAGATGCCGGGCGAGCCGAAACGCGTTCAGCCGAGCCGGGATACGGACCTCAAGCCGAAGTGATGTCGGGCCGGTGCTAGCCGCCCGAACCGCCGTGGCCGCCTGTGGCATTGCCGAGGCCGGAGCCCGCGACGGTGACGCCGCCGCCACCGCCACCACCGCCGCTGCCAGCGGTGCCGCCGGTACCGCCGGTGCCGGTGTTGCCGCCGCCTCCACTGCCGGTGCCGCCGGGGCTACCGGGGTTGCCGGCGGTGCCACCGGCACCGCCGAGGCCGTGGCCGAAGCCGGCAACGTCGCCGCCGTCGCCGCCGCGGCCGCCCGTGCCGCCGGTGAATCCGGCTCCCCCTCCGCCTCCGCCGCCGCCGGCGGCGTCGATGGTGCCCGAGGCGCCGAAGTAGCTGGCGTTGCCGCCGCCGCCCCCGCCGGCGCCGCCGCCGGCGCTGGCGCCGGTAGCGCCGGTGACGTCTACACCGCCACCGATCTGACTGGCGGCGCCACCGCCACCGGCTCCGCCGAAGCCGCCTATGCCGCCTGGGGTGCCGCCGCCAGAGCCACCGCTCCCGCCGAAGGCTTGCAGGCCACCACTGCCGACGATCTGGGCGCCGCCGCCGGATCCCCCGGTGCCGCCTACGCCGGAGGATGAGGTGAGAACCCCGCCGCCGGCGCCCCCACTGCCACCGCCCCCGCCGATGGCGAAAGCATTGACGGCGCTGGTGAGGGTGGTGACGGCGCCGCCCGCGCTTCCGCCGTTGCCGCCGTTGCCGCCGATGGCGCCGGCGCCGCCGCCGCCACCGTTGCCGCCGTCGCCGCCGATGACGCCGCCGTCGACGCCGGTGGTAAGGGTGGCGTTGCCGCCGTGGCCGCCGTCGCCGCCCGCGCCGCCGGTGCCCGCGGTGGCGCCGTTGCCACCCAGACCGGCGGCGCCGCCGTTGCCGCCGCCGCCGCCGTTGCCGGCGACACCGGTGCTGGAAATGTCGGCGCCGAGGCCGCCTTGGCCGCCCTGGCCGCCGGTGCCGCCGGTGCCGCCGCTGCCGTTGGCCCCGGCATGACCGAGGGCCCCGGCTAGGCCGCCGGCCCCACCGGCCCCGCCGTTGCCGCCCTGGCCGCCATCGGTGCCGGTGCCGCCGTTGAGAGAGCCCGCGTTGCCGTCGATACCGTGCCCGCCGGTGCCGCCCGTCCCGCCGATGCCGCCGGCCCCGCCGGTGCCGCCGTTGCCGAAGATCATGCCGCCGGTGCCGCCGGACCCGCCCGCTCCGCCATTGCCGCCGGTGCCGCCGTTGATTTTGGCGGGGTCGGGGCTGCCGGCGATGCCGGTGGCGCCGGTGGTGCCCTGTCCGCCGGCCCCGCCGTGACCGCCGTTACCGAAGAACCAGGCGTTGCCGCCGCGCCCGCCGGGCTGCCCGGGCGCGCCGGACCCGCCGTCGCCGCCGGGCCCGAACAACAGCCCGCCCGGCCCGCCGTTCTGCCCTGTCCCCGGCGCGCCATCGGTGCCCTTGCCGATCAACGGGGTTCCCAGCAGCAGCTCGGTGGGCGTGTTGATGACCCCGCGCACGTCTTGCCAAACGGTCTGCAGCGGTGAGGCGTTTGCGGCCTCGGCGGCCGTGTAGGCACCTCCGGCTGCGGTCAACGCCTGGACGAACTGAGCGTGAAACGCGGCCGCCGCAGCGCTCACCTGTTGAAATTCCTGCCCGTGCCCGGAAAGCAGCGATGCCACCGCCGCCGACACCTCGTCCGCGCCCGCGGCCAATAGCCCGGTAGTCGGGGCTGCCGCGGAGGCACTCGCTGCGGTCATGGCCGAACCCAGACTGGCCAAGTCGGATGCTGCCGTTGCGAAAACGTCGGGGGCTGCTACCAGGTACGACATCGCTATCCACCTACCGTCGCGACCCCCGGGCAAATCAGATCGTATCGACGGACCCGCCCGACCGCCATCCCTGGCGATGCATTCGCACCGTTGCCACGAGCAGTACCGCGCCTAAACAGGCTGCGGGACGAATTCCGACCGCGAGGCCTCGTTGCTCGGCCGCGATACCCGGGCGGTGAGAAGCGCGGCCAGCATCCCGGCAAAACCGGCGACCGTGGTCACCGGCGATGACCCGGACAGCATGAAGTACCCCAACGCGGCGCCGCCGATCAGCAAGGCGACGCGCGTGGGGGTCCAGGCGGCCGTCGCAGGCAGCCGATAGGACAGACCGATGCCGAGCAGCAGCGCGAGGACGTGGCCGACGGCGGTGAAGTCCGCTCCCGCGGCCGCCATCAGCGCGATCCCGAGCCACCACCCGACCCACGAGGGTCGCCAGCGCGACGGGATGGAGGCCGTCAGAGCGCCGAGGACACAAACCGCGCCGTAGCTGACTCCCACGTCGCTCGCGTGCGCAATGGAGAACGGCAGCCAGCCGACCTCCACCGCGACGACCAGCCCGGCCGCCACGAGGAGGGTGGCGCCGATATGACCGACGGCGAACGCGATGATCAAACCCCTGCCGCGCCAGATCAATTCGCCCAAAGCCAGCAGGCAGACGAGTCCGGGCAGGCAGGCGCAGATCTCGCCGCCGTCGTCGACGAACGCGCTGCCGATCAGCGTGCTGAGGCGGCCGTGTGCCAAATTGTGCAGGTTGGTGCTCATGCGGCTCACGGCGACCTCGCGGGCGTGCGGACCGAGCGCGGTCAGCATGAGCGACACCGCGACCAGGGCGACGGCATACGCCGCGGTGATGCGCACCGACGCCGCGCCCGACAGGGTCCGCGCTGCCCAACGCTCGGTGCTGTCGCGAATAGTCATGGTGGCCACGGCTATTCGCCTCGATCCGAATGGCCCGACCAGCCCCGGTCCCGGCCGAGCAGGTCTGCGGTGGTTTCGCGGCGCACCAGTTCGCGCGCCCGGCCCGCGGTGACCGCGACCAGCGGCGGGCGTCCCACCACGCTGCAACTCGATCCCATCGAGTAGTGATAGGCGCCGGTACAGGCCACCGCCAGCAGATCGCCGGGATGGATGTCGACGGGCAGCTCGACGTCGCGAGCGATCTCGTCGCCGGCCTCGCAGTACCGGCCCACCACCGTGACCGGGGCGGTGGTCGTCGACGGCTGCCGGTTGGCAAGTGCCACCGTGTATTTCGCGCCGGCGGGAGCCATCCGGGGGTTGTCGCTCATCCCGCCGTCCACCGCGACGAGGGTGTGCCCGTCGGGCCTGCGCTTGACGGCGACCACCCGGAACAGCGTCATCCCCGCGCGCGCCGCGATCGCGCGGCCCGGCCCGATGATGATCCGTGGTCGCGGATAATCGTATTGGGCGCAAGCGGATTGGAGCGCGGCGTCGATGACCGTGCCGAATGCGCGCGGGTTGAAGGCGGGTTCGCCGCTCCGGTAGGGAACCGCATGTCCGCCGCCGAGGCTGAGTT
The DNA here is from genome assembly GCF_059812165.1 of Mycobacterium sp. NGS69. Lineage (NCBI taxonomy): Bacteria > Bacillati > Actinomycetota > Actinomycetes > Mycobacteriales > Mycobacteriaceae > Mycobacterium > Mycobacterium sp. NGS69. The sequence continues at coordinate 636,708 of NZ_JCALCD010000001.1, read as the reverse complement.
CGGTCAGCACGACGTGATGGCGATCGCGGACCTCCGCCATCAACGCCAGAACCTGCCGGATGGCCGCGCCGTACAGGGCGGCGTCGGCCAGCTGCGAACCCAGTTGGCACTGCAGCCCGACCAGGTCGAGCCACGGCTCGCCCAGGAGGCGCTTGACCGCACCCGCCGCCTGGCCGCCCGCCAGGGCGAAGCCGAATCTCTGGTCGCCGGCGTCGATGTCAGGGATCACCCGGATCAGCACGCGTTGACGACGGCGCACCCGCCCGGCGAGCAGCGCGATCTCGTTCGGGGTGTCGATCACGATTCGGCCCACCCCGGCCGCGACCGCGTCGTCGAGTTCCGCGGCGCTCTTGGCGGTGCCGTTGAGGAGGATGTTCGACGGCGGCACCTCGCCGGTCAGGGCGGTGGCCAGTTCGCCGCCCGAGCAGACCTCCACGCCGGCGCCCTCCTCGGCGGCCCACCCCGCGACGGCCGCACTGAGCAGGGCCCGGCCGGCGTAGATCAGCTCGACACCGGGCAGCGCCGCGCGATAACCCCGGATGCGGGCCCGGAAGTCCTCCTCGTCGAGCACGTAGGCCGGCGTGCCGAACTCGGCCGCGAGCTCGCTGACCGCCAACCCGCCGATGCACAATCGGCCCGTTTCGTCGACGGAGCTGCTCAGCGGCCAGATCGCGCGGTCGAGGTGCGGTCGCACCTCGCGCCGCTGCGACGAAAGCAGCTCGGACAGCGTCATGCTTCCACGGTGCAGGCGCAAAGCGGGCTATGCCGCCTTCTTAACGAAGCTTTCACACGCGTGTGATTAATCTTCACGGAATCATCACGGCGGGCCGGCGACCGGGGTCCGACTAGGCGAAATAATCCGCCGGGATGAAGGGAACGTCGTCGGGCGCCGCGTGACGGGAAGACAGCAATGCCCGCGCGGCGTCACCGATAGGGATACGCAGCGGAAGTTGCGGTTTCTCGGCCCCTTTCACAACGCGGCCGTGGAATCCGCCGGGTCGCTGCCGAGCGCGGACGAGATCGTGCGGGTGCACAAGCAGGAGTTCACCCGCCGCCTCATCGCCGTGGCGCAGCAGGCGGGTGCCGCCGATCCGCACCTGCTCGGCCAGCAGCTGGCCGTGCTGTTCGAGGGCGCCGCGGCGATGGCGACGTCGCTGAACGACACCGCGCCGGTGGTCCACGCCCGGGCCGCCGCCGCCACGCTGATCGATGCCGCGATACGCCCTTGACGAGCGCCTCCCGGGGCTGCTACACATGGCGTGCGCCCAAATTTGGGCGATCGCCCAAATATCGGGATCGAGGTGGCAATGGGCCGGATGGAGGGCAAGGTCGCGTTCGTGACCGGCGCCGCGCGCGGGCAGGGCCGGAGCCACGCCGTCCGGCTCGCGCGGGAGGGCGCCGACATCATCGCCGTCGACATCTGCCGCAAGTTCGAGGCCTCGCCGGCCGACGGGGCGACGCCCGAAGACCTCGACGAGACGGCGGGATTGGTGAAGGACGCCGGTGGCCGCGTCGTCACCGCCGAAGTCGACGTTCGCGATTTCGACGCGTTGCGCGCCGCCGTCGACAGCGGGGTCGAACAGCTGGGGCGCCTGGACGCCATCGTCGCCAACGCCGGCATCGGCACCACGGCGGGCAAGCTGCACAAGACCGACGAGGCGCTGTGGCAGGAGATGATCGACGTCAACCTCAGCGGAGTGTGGAAGACGGTGAAGGCCGGCGTCCCGCACGTTCTCGATGGCGGCCGCGGCGGCTCGATCGTTTTGACGTCGTCGGTGGCCGGCAACAAGGCGTATCCGCACGTCGGGCATTACGTCGCGGCCAAGCACGGTGTGATCGGGTTGATGCGCTCGTTCGCGGTCGAATTGGGCCAGCGCATGGTCAGGGTCAACGCCGTCCTTCCGACGCACGTGAATTCGCCGCTGCTGATGAACGAGGCGACCTACCGCGCCTTTCGGCCGGAGCTGGAGAACCCGGGGCCCGACGACCTGGCGCCGGTGTGTCAGAGCTTCCACTACTTGCCGATCCCCTGGGTGACCCCCGAAGACATCAGCAACGCCGTGCTGTTTTTGGCCTCCGACGAAGCGCGCTACATCACCGGCGTCGCGCTGCCGGTGGATGCCGGCAGCTGCCTGAAGTGAGGAAGCATCGATGACCGTCACCAGCGACACCGACGTCTACTACGACCCCTACGACACCGGCATCATCGCCGATCCGTACCCGACCTACGCGCGGCTGCGCGAAGAGGCGCCGATCTACTACAACGAGCGGTACGACTTCTGGGCGATATCACGGCATTCCGACGTCGAACGGGCGCTGGCTAACTGGGAGACGTTCTCCAACAGGAGAAGCGACATCCTGGAGCTGATCCAGTCGAAATTCGACATGCCCGGCGGCGTCATGATGTTCCAGGATCCGCCCGAACACACGCGGCTGCGCGGCCTGATGTCGCGGGTGTTCACGCCGCGCCGGATGGCCGAGCTCGAGGACCAGATCCGGCGGTACTGCGTGCGGTGCCTGGACCCGCTGGTCGGGTCGGGGGGATTCGACATCATCGCCGAACTCGCGTCGATGATGCCGATGCGGGTAATCGGCATGCTGCTGGGAATCCCTGAGTCCGAACAGGTTTCGGTCCGCGACGCCAACGACGCCAACCTGCGCACCAAACCGGGGACCCCGATGAAGGTCGCCGACGCCGACTCGATCGCCGACGGCCGGATCTACGCGGACTACGTCGAATGGCGTTCCAAGAACCCGTCGGACGACCTGATGACCACGCTGCTCAACGTCGAGTTCGACGACGAGCACGGGGTGCACCGAAAGCTGACGCGCAAGGAGGTGCTGCACTACACCCAGGTGGTCGCGGGCGCCGGCAACGAGACGACGGGCCGGCTGATCGGCTGGCTGGCCAAGGTGCTCGCCGAGCACCCGGACCAGCGCCGGGAGGTTTACCAAGACCGGTCGCTGCTGACCCGGACCGTCGACGAGACGCTGCGGTTCGAGCCCACCGGCCCACACGTCGCCCGTTGGATGGCAAAGGATTTCGAATGCTACGGCAGGACCGTCCCGGCCGGCAGCGCCATGCTCCTGCTGTTCGGCGCCGCCAATCGTGATCATCGCCGCTACCAGGATCCGGACACGTTCAACATCCGCCGCGACAACATCTCGCACATCACCTTCGGCAAAGGTGTGCACTACTGCCTGGGTGCGAACCTCGCGCGCCTCGAGGGCCGCGTCGCGCTGGACGAGATCCTCAACCGGTGGCCCGAGTGGGACATCGACTACGACACGGCGCAATTGGCGTCGACGTCGACCGTGCGCGGCTGGGAGCGCCTGCGGGTCGTACTGCCCTAGGTCAGCCGCGCGGCTTCTTCGGCGTCGGCATCTCGAACCGATCCAGGAACCGGTTGACCAGCTCGATGGCCTCTTCGTGACCGCCTTTGGTGCCGAGAGTCTGCTCGAGGATCAGCGTGCGCCCGACCGCGGCGATGACGACCGCGATACCGGCGGGCGGGAATTCGCTTGTGTCATAGCCGTGTTCGCGGACGATGAAGTTCAGCGCGGTGATCTGCTGCTCGCGCCACCGCTCCTGCCACGCGGAGATCTCCGCCCGGATCTCCTTGCGGTGGTTGGCAAGTCCCATGAACTCCAGCAGCAGCCGGGCGTCCTTGGGTTCGATGAGCGTCTGCCAGAAGGCGTGCAGCGGCCGGTCGGAGGCCAGCGCTTGGCTCTGCCGTTCCAGGTAGGCGGCGGCCCCGCGCCGGAACACGTCGAGGTACAGCTCGTCCATCGTGGGGAAGTAGTAGTGCACCAGGGCCGGTTTGACGCCGGCTTCGGCCGCCACCCGCCGCGACGTAGCGGCGGCGTAACCCTCGTCGACCATGATCCGACTCGTCGCGTCGATCAGCATGTCCCGAGTTGTGGAGTCCCTGGCCATCCCCGACCCTAAATTGGGCGATCGCCAAAAATCAACCGGCCGCCGCGATGACCGGGGGACCACTTGACCGACCTCGCGGAGGGGTGATAGGCAGTGTCGAGCCCACGTGCTGGGCGATCGCTCAGGAAGGCGGGTGGGCGCGGGTGAAGACGGCGGTGGTGACCGGCGGCGCCTCCGGGATTGGCCGCGCGGTCGCGGAGCGATTGCGCAGCGACGGATTCCGGGTGGCCGTCATCGACTTGTCGCCCACCGGCGACGGCTTCGGTTACGTCGCGGACGTCACCGACCGCGCGCAGGTCGACGCCGCGGTGGCGGCCATCCGCGACGCGCTCGGCCCAATCCTGGTGCTGGTCAACGCGGCCGGCGTGGAAGGCTTCAAGAAGTTCCTGGACATGTCCTTCGAGGCGTGGTCGAAGGTGATCGACGTCAACCTGAATGGTGTGTTCCACACCATTCAGGCCGTGCTCCCGGACATGGTCGAGGCGGGATGGGGGCGCATCGTCAACATCTCCTCGTCGAGCACGCATTCCGGCCAGCCGTTCATGGCCCACTATGTGGCGGCCAAGTCCGCGGTCAACGGCCTGACCAAATCGCTGGCCCTCGAATACGGTCCGAGCGGGATCACCGTCAACGCGGTGCCGCCGGGGTTCGTCGACACCCCGATGCTGCGCAGCGCCGAGCGGCGCCAGCTGCTCGGCGGCACCGTTGAGGACCACATCGCACGCACGCCGGTGCGCCGGGTGGGCAGGCCCGAGGACATCGCGGCGGCGTGCGCGTTCTTCGTGTCCGACGAGGCCGGCTACATCACCGGTCAGATATTGGGGGTCAACGGCGGTCGCAACACCTGATAAGCATGAGGTGTGGCTCCCAGTTTTCAGGACGTGATCATGTCCAAGTACCTGCTCCTGACCACCTTCACCAAGGACGGCCGCCCCAAACCCACGGCGATCTGGGGAGTGCCGGACGGCGACAAGCTGCTGGTCATCACCGACGACGGGTCGTGGAAGGTGAAGCGGATCAACAACACGCCCCGGGTGACGATCGCTCGCAGCACCGCACTCGGCAAGCCCAAGGGCGAACCGGTCGAAGGGGTTGCCCGGGTGCTGCCGAAATCCGAAACGCAGCGGGTCTACAACGCCGTGCTCAAGCGGTACTGGTACCACGCCTGGTGGTTCTATGCGCACTCGATCGTGCGCGGCGGCGTCGACAAGGTGCACGTCGGGCTGGAGATCACCCCGGCTGCTTAGCGTCGCTCTTGGGGTCGATCAGGATCTTCGCGTGCGCCTCGGGATCGCCGAGCGCGTCGAACGCGGCCGCGACGCCGGGCAGCCCCACCGTCCCGGTGATCAACGGGGCGACGTTGACCTTGCCGTCGGCGAGCATGTGCAGCGTGTCGCGGAACTCCAGCGGGGTGTAGCCGAGCACGAACCGAAGGTCGGTCTCCTTGTTGATCGCCATCGCCGGGCGGATGTGGTCCGAGCCCATGCAGACGCCGACCACGACGATGCGCGAAAACAGCGGCGCTCCCGCGATGATGCCGTCGATAATGCCTGGGACGCCGACACATTCGAAGATGATGGGGTGCTTCGGCGTCGTGGCGCCGGCGGCTTCGGCGGCGCGCCACACGTGCCACCAGGGCAGCCGCAGCCGTTGCAGCTTCTCAATGGTGCCGACCGCCAGATCGAACGCCTCGAGGATGCCTTGCAGGTGTTTGCCGCTCGCGTCCGTCGTGTAGGGGGAGTCCTGCGCGGGATCGACGACGGTGTCGGCGCCGCAGGCTGTCGCCAGCGCGCGCCGGCCGGGCGAGAAGTCGCTGGCGATCACGGTGCGCACACCGTGCGCCTTGAGCATGCAGATCACCGCGAGACCGATTGGCCCGCAGCCGATCACGATAGCGACGTCACCCTTGCCGACCTCGCCGCGCCGCACCGCGTGCCAGCCGACGGCCATCGGCTCGGTCAAGGCGGCCACCTCGGGCGCCAGCCCGTTGGGGACGGGCAACGTCAGCGACTGCTCGACGAGGAGCCGCTCGGCGTAGGCGCCCGGGGCCATGGTCGACAGCCCGATCCCGTGCACCTCCTTGCCACGGCGCAGCAGCGGCAAGGCGACGACGCGGGTGCCGGTCCGCGGAGCCTTGCGGGTGCCGGGCCCGTAATCGAGCACCTCGCCACAGAATTCGTGACCGAACACCACGTGCTGGTTCGATCGCATGAACGCGTCGTACCCAGATTCGGCCATCACGTCGGCCAGTTCGTCGCAGTGGTGGCGCGCATGCAAGTCGGACCCGCAGATGCCACACCGCAGCACCTCGATGAGCAACTGGCCCTTCGCCGGGGTCGGGGTCGGGGCGTCGACGACTTCGAGCTTTGCATTGGTGCACGTGACGCTCTTCATGCTTCGGATAGTCCTCGGGCGATCGCGAAAGTGCAATGGGCGACGCGTTTCCCGAGTGGACCCGTCGGTAGTTGCACTTTCGCGGGGCCCTAAGAGCCGGCGCTACGCAGGGCCTCGAAGGTGTCGGCCACGGTGTCGCGCGGGTCCCGATAGGTGATGCCGAGTTCTCGCTCGCTGGGCGAGTCGTCCGACGCCGGCATCTGCGTGTAGTACTGCATGCCCGCCGACGTGAACGGCGTCTCGAACGGCAGAAACCGGCCCGCCCGGTCCAGTACCGCCCCGGCCACGCGCAGCGCGGAGTCCGGGATGGGAACCGCCACCATCGTGGTCCCGGCGACCTCACCGAGCATGCTCGCGAGCTCGGCCACCGGAACCCGATGCCCGCCCGCGGTGTAGCGGCGCGGCCCGCGCCCCGGCTCCAAGAGCGCGGCGTGCAGCGCGGCCAGATCGCGAACGTCGACGACCAACCATGCCGCGCTGCGCCCCGGTATCGCGTGCATCTGAACCGCCGCCCTGACGCCCTCGCCGGCCTCACCGAACTGATCGCCGACCGGCGGGCCGAGGACCATGCCGGGATAGGTGATGTTGACGGGTGCGCCGGCGTCCTGCAGCCCGCGCGCATAGATTTCCACCTGCGCCTTGGACGTTCCGTAGCCGTCGGCCCCGCCGACCACCGGCAGGTCCGCGGTGAGCGTTTCCAGGCCGGGATGGAACAGCGCCGTGAAGCTCGAGACATGAATGATCGGATCCAGACCCAGCTCGACGGACTGGCCGAGGACGTTCTGCGCGCCCTGCATGTTCGTCGTCAGCATCTCTTTGGTCTGGCGCGGGTCGGTCGCCACCAGGGCGGCGCTGTGCACGACGGCGTCGCAGCCGCGCAGCGCCTCGCGCACCGACACGCGGTCGGTGATGTCGCCGACGGCGAAGTCCGAGACGTCGACGCCCAACTTGGCGACGGACGTCTTCAGCCGATCGGGATTGCGAACCAGGAACCGGATGGAGTGCCCGGCGTCCGCGATGACCTTGGCGGTCCAACCGCCGACGAATCCCGTGCCGCCCGTGACCAGAACATGCATGCTGCGATTCTGCACGGGGCTACAGATGGCTCGCGGCGTAGGTCGCCGCTTGGTCCGTCATCCCGTTCACCGAATAGGACACGTGCGCGAAGGCGTCGGTGCCGTTACCGCAGATCCCGTCGCCGGGCGCGCACAATTCGAGGGTTTTGGGCTGATACAGCGGGCCGATGGCGATCACCGGTGCGCCGTACTTCTGCAGCCACGGACCCGACGGCGTCCCGAACAGCGTGACGGCGGCGACATGGTTCGCGACCTCCCTCGGCATGGGCTGGGGCACCATCGACGCCGGTACGCCCGGCGGTACGGCCGCTGAGGTGACGAAACCGGCCACCGCCGCCCCCTGGGAATACCCGCCGAGAACCTCGCGGGTCTTGGGGCAGTTCGTCGCCATCGACTCGATGTGCGACCCCGCGTCACGGATGCCGTCGATGACGGTCAGCGGGAAATCGCTGTTGGAAAAGTCGGTGCTGGCGGGGTAATTGACCGGATAGACCCCGAGTGACCGGCCGCCGATCTGCCCGCGCAGCGCATCGACGAACGATCCGCCGATGCCGCCGACACCGGGCGGCTCGCCGGAACCGCGGGCGAACACCACCTCCACGTCGGGGCACGGGTCGGCCGACGACGCGGGCGCGGGGGAGCCCAGCAGCGCGAAGGCGGCACACAGCGCCGCCACTCCCAGGGATGTCGTGAATCGGCGCATGTTCGTAGACCTTCGTCTCATCGGTGTCCTCTACCTGTCATTCGACGCCACGAAGGCCGTGGATTGCCAGACCGGTCGGCGATCGATTACCTCTTGAAGGCGTCCTTCACCTTCTCGCCGGCGTCCTTCAGGCTCGACTTCGCCCGATCGGCCCGGCCTTCGTCGCGGGTCTGGTCGTCCCCGGTGGCCCGGCCAATGGCTTCCTTGGCCCGGCCGCCCAGGTCCTCGATCTTGTTCTTTGCCTTGTCTGTAGCGCTCATGGGATTGTGGCTACCCCGCGGCAGGCCATATCGAAACCGCAGGTCGTCCCGCCTGTCATCATGGACGTTGTGGGGACCGCAGTGGTGGTGGCGATCGTGGCCACACTCATGTTGTTGGGCATCGGCATGGTGGTCAATCAGCTTTTTCGGCTCAGGAAGTGGTTGAACACCCCACACCCGGACCAACCGCCAGGCGAACAACCCCACCACCCCCCGGATTGAGCTGTTTCGGCGCTTTTGCCGGCTGATAGCTTGATGCCGTGATGGCATCGCGCCGCGGATCGACCCTGCTGGTGACCGACGACGGCTTGCCGCGCGGCGTGTCCGGTGCCGCCGACCCCCATTTCGCGAACGTGGTCGGGCTGTTCTCGCGGCTGTTCCCCGGCCGCCGCTTCGGCGGCGGGGCGCTGGCCGTCTACATCGACGGCGTGCCCGTCGTCGACGTCTGGACGGGCTGGTCGGACCGGGCCGGCACCGAGCGCTGGACCGCCGACACGGGCGCGATGGTGTTCTCGGCAACCAAGGGCGTCGCGTCGACCGTGATCCACCGACTGGCCGATCGGGGCCTGTTGTCCTACGACGATCCGGTCGCCGAATACTGGCCCGAATTCGCGGCCAACGGGAAGGCCGACATCACGGTCCGCGACGTCCTGCGGCATCGATCGGGGTTGTCGCACCTGCGCGGCGTCACCAAGACGGAGCTGATGGACCACGCGCTCATGGAGGAACGACTGGCCGCCGCGCCCGTCGATCATCTGCGCGGCGTGCAGGCCTACCACGCGCTGACCTACGGCTGGCTGCTCTCCGGCCTGGCCCGGGCGGTGACCGGCAAGGGCATGCGAGAGCTGATCCGCCAGGAAGTCGCGCGCCCGCTCAACACCGACGGCCTGCACCTGGGCCGCCCGCCCGAAGGGGCGCCGACCAAGGCGGCCCAGATCCTGATACCGCAGGGCAGGCTGCGCGCCCCGGTGTTCAACTTCATCGCACCGAAGCTGGCCGGCCTGCCGTTCTCCGGTGCCCTGGGCGCGATGTATTTCCCCGGCGTCATATCCCTCATCAAGGGGGACACCGGATTCCTGGACGGCGAGGTGCCGGCGGCCAACGGCGTGGTGACCGGCCGCGGGTTGGCCAAGATGTACGCCGCGCTGGCCAATGGCGGCCGGATGGACGGCAAGAAATATCTGTCCGAGGAGTTGGCGGGTGGCCTGGCGGGGCAGGCGCGACGCAAGTGGCCGGACGCAAACATGGTGGTGCCCATGCCTTTTCACCTGGGCTACCACGAGTCTCCGGTGCCCGGCCTGCTCAAGGGTTTCGGCCACGTGGGTCTGGGCGGAACCCTCGGCTGGGCCGACCCCGAATCCGGCAGCGCCTTCGGGTTCGTCCACAACCGGCTCTTGACGCCGTTGCTGTTCGACATGGGATCCTTTGCGGGACTGGCCAGCCCGCTGCGCAACGCCATCGAGGCCGCCCGCCATCAGGGTCCGCTCGAGGTGCCGGCGCTCGGCGCGGCGTACAAGGCCGCGAGGCGTCGGGTCATCGCGTCCAGCGGTTAGGCGCTCAGAAACCGAAGAAGCCGGACTGGTTGGCCGTCATGTTGAACGCGCCCGAGCTCAAGAACGCGCCGACCATGTTCGCCAGGCCGGTGCTGAACGTGGCGCCGGAGTTGAAGAAGCCGGTGTCGAAGGACGCATTATTCATGTTCCCGATGCCCACGTTGAAGTCGCCCGGACCCGAGTTGAAGAAGCCGACGTCAAAGCCACCGCCCGAGTTCATAAAACCGATCGAGGGGTTACTTCCCGAGTTGAGGAAGCCCACGTCGCCGTTGGCGCTACCCGAATTCATGAAGCCCGAAGTGAAGCCGCCCGAACCCGAATTGAAGAAACCCGAGCTCAAGCCGCCGGAGGTGCTGTTGAAGAAGCCCGAGTTGTCCGTGCCGGTGTTGCCGAAGCCCGAGTTGCTAACGACCCCGGACAGATTGGCTGCGCTGCCGACACCCGTAGTGAGCGTTCCCGAATTGAACATGCCCGTATTGACCAAACCCGAATTCCCGTAGCCGGTGTTGAAGTCGCCCCCGTTGCCGTCGCCCGTGTTGTCGACCCCGGCATCGAAGTTGCCGGTGTTACCGACGCCCGAGTTGAACATGCCCATGTTCTCCGAGCCGGAGTTCCCCATGCCGGCGTTCAGGGCGCCCGCGTTGCCAACGCCGAAGTTGTTTTGGCCGGAGTTGCCGATGCCCAGGTTGTTACCGGTGAACGTGTTCGCGCCCGAGTTGCCGAACCCCATGTCGAGACCGCCCGCGTTCCCGATGCCGGTGTCGACGTGACCCGAGTTGAACAGGCCGGTGTCGGTGACACCCGAGTTGCCGATGCCGAAGTTTCCGTCGCCGGAGTTGAAGAAGCCGACGTTGTTGGTGCCCGAGTTGAACAGGCCGATGTTGCCGCTGCCGGAGTTCAGGCCGCCGAAGTTGAACTGGTTGGTCGCGGTGTTGAAATAGGTGTTCCCGACGCCGATCTCGTTGTTGCCGGTGAGCCCGAAGCCGACGTTGTTGTTCCCCGTGTTCCCGGCGCCGATGTTGCCGTTGCCCGCGGTGCCGCCGGGGCCCGAGTTCCCGAAGCCGATGTTGTTGCTGCCGAAGTTGCCGAACCCATAGTTGGCGTTGCCGTTGTTCCCACTGCCGTAGTTCTGGTTCCCCAGGTTGCCGTTGCCGTAGTTGCCGTTGCCGTTGTTGCCGCTGCCGAAGTTGCCGGCCCCGGTGTTTCCGCTCCCGAAGTTTTGGTTGCCGAAGTTGCCGCTGCCCAGGTTGAGGTTGCCGGTGTTTCCGCTGCCGAGGTTTTGGTTGCCGAAATTGCCACCGCCCAGGTTGAGGTTGCCGACGTTGCCGCTGCCTAGGTTGGTGTCGCCGAGGTTGCCGTTGCCGAGGTTGGTGTTCCCGGTGTTGCCGCCGCCCAGGTTGTTGCTGCCGATGTTGCCGAGGCCGAGGTTGAACCCCGGGGCGGCCGCGGCCCCAGCCGCGCCCACGGTGCTGGTGAGCGTGCGGACGCTGCCGTCGACCTTGCTGGCCGCGGCGTTGCGAAGGATCTGCACGTTGCGCACCGACCCGTCACACGCCGACCTGACGGCGGCGACCATGGGATTGTCGGATACGGCGACCGCCGCCGCCTGGGTGGCCGCGGCGGGCAGGCTCTGCAGGAGCTGCGGGAGCGACGCCAACTGCGCGGCCGCCGCCGACGCCCCGCCGTGATAGCCGACCATCGCGGCCACGTCGGCGGCCCACATCTGTTCGTATTGGCCCTCGACCGCGGCGATCGCTGGGGCGTTGAAGCCCAACAGATTTGAGCGGATCAGCTGCACCAGCTGGTTGCGGTTGGCGGCGACGAGCACGGGATGCACCGTGGACGCCAGCGCGGATTCGAACGCGCTTGCCACCGCCTTGGCCTGTGCGGACGCATTCTGCGCCTGGGTCGCCGCCGCGTTCAACCATCCCGAATAGGGAACCGCGGCGGCCACCATCGCCGCCGATGCCGGGCCCTGCCACGCCTGGCCCGCCAGGCCGTTGGTCACCGCCGAGAAAGAGTCGGCCGCCGACCCCAACTCAGCGGCCAGCCCGTCCCACGCGGTCGCCGCGGCCAACATTGGACCCGATCCAGCGCCGCTGAATATCAGCGAGGAATTGATCTCCGGGGGGAATATCGAAAAGTTCATCGCCGCAGTCCCTTTCAGGGCAGGGAGCTGCGCGAGGTGCGCGCTATGCCCACCTCACAGCGCCCGCCCCCGCAGCGGAACGAGGGAGACTATACGAGCAGACCGTTCGAATGTGGTGGTTTTCGCCAATTCGATCCAAACTCAAATCCTGCGTGGGCCTTTCGCCCGATTACACCTTGGCGAAGCCCCTGGGAAGCGTCAGCGGCAGATCGGTGTAGGTGACGATGCCCGGCGGGGCGGCGACGACCGCCGGGATCGCGTTGATGACGGGCAGCGCCGTCATGATGTGCCCGAGCGCCATGAAGTCGGCGATCGTCTCGGCCTGGAAGTACGGGGGCGGTAGGAAGCCGACTTTGGTTGTCACCGTTGGCTGCCCGTCGATCTGGATGACCCAGCCGTCCTGGTCGATCTTCCAGTCGGGCTCGAGTGTCTGTCCCTTGCGCCACCGGACGTTGAGGTCGATCAGCGTCTTGTCGCCGACGACGCCGCGCCAGCTGATGTAGACGCCCGCGACGCATCCGGCCGGAATCGTCCAGGACGCCATCTCGAGATCGGCTGTGGTCTGGGCGAATTCGGCCACGCAGCGCACCTCGTTGAGCTCGACGCCGAGCGCGTCGGCCACCAGCCGCACGGCCTCGCCGAAAATGGCTGTCCCCTTCTCCGCCATCTCCGCCAACTCCGGGTGGTCGATCGGCTGGCCGAAGCCGACCGGCCTCTCGGTGTCGGGCGAGTCGTAGAACGTGGTGTCCGCCGCCTCGATGACCGAGACCTTGTCGATCCGGTTGCACACCATCGCCGAGACGATGGCCAATAGCTCGGCGAAGCCCGGGCTGACCCCGGAGCCGAACATCGTCGAGCCGCCCTTCTGGCAGGCCTCGACGATCCGGTCGCGGCCCTCGCCCAGGTTGGCTCCGGTGATGAACGACGCCGTCGTCACCACATTGACGCCGGCGGACAGGATGCGGACCAGTTCGTCGACGTTGATCCACATGGGGTTGTAGACGACGCAGTCGGGTTTCAGGGCGAGCAGCGCGTCGACGTCGTTGGTGGCGCTCACGCCCAGCGGCGCGATGCCGACGAGTTCACCGGCGTCGCGACCGACCTTGTCTTGCGACCAGGCGTAGCAGCCCACGAGTTCGAGCATGGGATTGTCGGCGATCGACTGCAGCGAGCTCTTGCCGACGTTTCCGGTGTTCCACTGGACGACCCGATAGTTGTTTGGCACTCGCTCAGCATAGGGACTGGCGGGGCCGCCGAGAAGCTCAGTAGTCGGATTCGCCGGCCAGGATCTCCGCCAGGAACGCGTCGTGCGGCGGCCGGTCCAGCCGGGCCCTGGCCCACCGGCGAACCCGCTCCCGGGTCTCGCGGGCCTCCGACACCTGGGCGCCGACGGTCACCGACGTGGCCGACCAATCGTGGTCCCAGGCGGCCGCCTCCGTCACCGGGCGCTGGTCGCCGTCGACGAGCGGCAGGACCGCGCCGCCGTGGGCGTCCAGGGCGCCGCTGTCGCTGACGTCCCCGGACCGCAGTCGCACCGCGATGCCGGTGGCCGGGTCCGGGCCGATGACGGCGGCCCGCACGACGGCGACCACCGCCGCGTCGGCCATCTGGACGGTCCAGTCGACCGTTTGCTCGCCCGCGTCGAAGATTCCGGGCGGAACCGCGCCCCAGCCGATGGACGCGACGCCGCGGGCGATCGGGACCGCGCCGCGCGGAGCCGCGTCGGCGCCGGCGGCCAGCGCGTAGTCGTCGCGGCGCCCGCTACCGACGCTGAGCTCCGTGCCCGGATCGTCCAGCGCCGCATACAGTTCCGGCCAGCCGTCGCCGTCCACACCGACCTCCTCGGCCAGCCCGGCGGCGGCCCGCACCAAATCGCGGATCCGCGGGTCGCCGTCGCGCAGGTGTGCGAGCAGGGCGGGGCCGTGCGGTGCCAGCAGCCCCACCACGTCGGAATCGAGCGTGTCGTCGGTGAAGAAACCCTGCGCGCCCGAGGTCAGCAGCGCGACCTCGACGTCGAGCAGCGCACGATCGAGGCCGGCGATGCCGTCGAGGCGACTGGCCGGCCACCACCGCCGCAGCCAATGCCCGATGGCGAGCCGTCGCAGCGGATCGACCGAGCCCGGCACGATGTCGACCCCGGCGAGCTCGATGGCGTGCGAGTCGTCGTCCGCGCCGTCGAGTGCGGCCGCAAGGGCGACGTGCCCGGATTCGCCCAGCACACGCCAAAGCCAGTCGGCGCGTGACAAGTCGGTGAAGGTGATCCGAGCCTCCGACGGCGCTGCGTCGCCGGTTGGTTCGTCGATCGTCCACGACAGCACGCCGCCGCTGACCTCCAGCACCGCGGCCAGCGGCGAATCGGCGGTGGCGGGACCGGTGCTCCACAGTCCGGAATCGGCGACCAATCTCATCCGGCCACCTGCAATTCCAGCATCGCCTTGATGCGTTGCCGATGGTCCAGGCTCACCGACCGCGCGACGCCCTCCAGCAGCGAGCGCACCTCGTCGACGTCGTCGCACGGCTCCTGCCAGACGTCGCGCCCGTGCAGCCGCGCCCACAGCCGGCTCAGGTACGGCTGGGCGTACGCGGCGAGGTCATCGACCACCTGCCGCTGGCGCGGGTGGATCGGGCCGCCCTCGGCGAGGTAGCGCCGGGCGTGCAGCACGTAGGCCTCCTTGCGCAGCCGCGCCTGGATCTGGGCCGCCAGCGCGTAGCGGCTGGAGACGGAGGGGTCGAGCGGCGCCAGCTCGACGGCGACCTCGATGCCGGCCACCAGGGTCGCCTGTTTGTCCTCGGACAGCAGCCCCCAGGGCGCCGCGGCCCGATCCACCTCCTCCTCGCACAGCAGCGGGATGTCGGGCAGCGCGTCGCGGTCCAGCGCGCGCCGCAGCGTCGCGCGTACCCGGTCGACCACGGTGCGATCCAGCGGGCGATCGCTGTCGGGACCGGCCGCGATCGGTGGTTGCCGTTGTGGCTGAACCGAACTCAGGCCCAACCCGACGATCGACCACGGCAGCTCGGCGGCCTCGACGCGGGCCAGGGCGCCCAGGTTGTACGGCGTGGCGTCGGCGATCACGGCCGACCAGACCCGCTCCCGCGCCGCCGCGGCCCGGTGGCTGTTGGCCGGCCCCAGCACCGTGCCGAGCTCGGCGAAAAACGCCCCGGTCCGGTCCGTTTCCGCGGGACGCACGTCGCGCCAGCTGCGGTCGAGCTGAGCGGCCAGCCCGGCCACCACGTCGGGGCTCGCCACGTACTGGTGCAGCACCTCGATCGCGGTGCGGTCGCGGCCCTGGTGAATGTCGCGCAGCACCGCGGCCGCCGTCTCGCTATCCTGCGGCGCCGGTGGGCCTTTCGTCACCGCCAGCTCGAAGCAGACCGGGAAGTATAGTTCCTGGGCGTTGCCGGTGCGGATGCGCTGCCTGCGGCGCTCGAGCTTGAGGGTATCGAACCACGCTGCGGCGGAACGCAGTTCGCGCGCGCTGCCGACGATGAGCTCGTGCATCGCCGCCGCGGTCTCCGGTGCGACGACGGGGGCCGAATACTGGGGATTGGATCGCAGCCGGAGCACCAGCGGGTCGATGATGCGCTTGACGGTCCGGCTCAAGGGTCCGCCGTCGTCGCTGCTGAGCACCTCGACGCCGGGGCCGATCGCGCGCCACGCCGCCTCGATCACCGACCGGCGCGGGTGGCCCACGGCGGCGACAGTCACGACCTGCGAATCCGCGCTCACCTGGACAGGATAGGGGCTTTTGAAAAATATCGGCAGCCGAAAAGTTGGGTTCGGTAGCCGCTTGGCCGTTAGAGCCTGGTGGCATGAACAAGCTGATCATGTTGCTGTTGGGGGCCCTCGGGCTCCGGTTCGCCCGGCGCCGGAACGCGGCGGGACCAACCGTCGGGGTCGGCACCGTGCGCACCGTAGGCGACGAGCGCCAGGTTTTCATCGAGGTGGTGGCCGTGTCCGGTGAGACGTTCATCGGAAAGTTGGCACACTGCGGCGACGACGCCGACGTGTCGATGCTTCGCCCCGGCCTGGTCGTGTTGGTGGCGTTCGATCCCGCTGCCCGCGAGGAGCTTTCGCTGCCCGACGACGTGATGGCCGTCAATGCGTCCTGGCTGGCGTCGATTTGATCGCTATCGCGCGCCGTCCACCGCGAAACTGACCATGGCGCCCCAATACAGCGGGCTGGCGGTGAGGACGCCGTCACGCCAGCGGCGCATCTGCGCGCGCTGCCAACGGTTGACCGCGCACCCCGCGTCGTCGCCGTCGTGCGCGTCGTCCACGGCGACAACGGCGTCGGCCATCGGGTCGCCGGATTCGTGGCCCGCGAACAGTCGATAGGCCGCGGAGGTGGGCAGCGACCACAACGTGGCGCTGACCAGCTGGGCGCCACCCAGCACCATCGCCGCCACCAGGCCGGTCGCCTCGTCAAATTGATAGTCCCCGCCGGATCCGCAGGCCAGCAGGGCGACCCGCGGGGGAAGCGGCAGTTGCAAGGAGATCACGTCCGACGCGGTCAGCGGGCGATGGTCGCCGATTGCCTCGGCGTCCCCGGGAATCTCGGCCGTACAGGCCAGGTGCAACGCCGCGCGGTCGGCTTGGCCGTGCGCCGAACTGGCGTGTCCGACGTACATGAGCCGGCTCGGGGATTGCGCCAGCTGCTTGGCCAGCCAGACGCGGTCGGCGTCCTGGCGGCGGAACAGTTCGACCGCGTCGTCGACGTCCGGCAGCACCGGCCGGCGCTTCATCAGCCCGGCGAAGTGTTGCGCCAGTGGGGTTTCCGCCGAGGGCCTGCCCAGCACCGAGCCGAGCGCGGAGTCCGGGCGCTGCCCGGGCACCCGGGGGTCGAGGACCAGCACCGGCGGCCCGTCCCGCCGGGCCTCCCACCCGGCCGGCGCCCGCGGCGAGTGCACGATGTTGGGCGGCACCGCCATCAGCACGTCGACCAGTTCCATCAGCCGGTGGCCATCGGTGCGGGCGTCGATATCGTCGAGCTGCCAGGGGATCTGGGCGGCCACCCGGCCGCTGGCGGTGATGGCGTCCTGGCGGGCCCGCACGAGTTCTTCCTTGCTCGGCCCCGATTTCGGCACCGCCAGCAGGCCCCACGGCACGCGCGCCAGCCGGGAGCTCGGCGAGACGAACAACACCGCGCGCGGGGTCGCCACGCACTCCGTCAACAGCTGCCAGCCGGACGCGCCGATTAGCAGCACACCCAGGATGTAGGCCATCGTCAGCTCGGTGTCCGGGGCCGCGAACGGCCCCGTCGTCAGCGCCCGCTCGATCGCGTCGCGGCGGCTCTCGGTGCCGCGCGGCTCGGGCAAGGCACCGACCAACTCCTGTAGGGCGGCCAGCAGGATCGGCTCCTCCACCACCCAGTTGACGGTCCGGGACGGCTGACCGACCACCCGCAAACTCGCGTACGTGACGATCCCGACGTCGGCGAACCGCAGAACCAGAGTCGGCCGGCCCGTATCGCTCATGGCCAAGTGGACCAGGCGGGTTCGCCGGCGGTGACCTCGCGGCCGTAGCGCTGCAGCGCCAGTTCGCGATAGTGGCTCATGATCGGAGCGGCGTCCGGCTGCATCTGCAGCGGCGGCAACGGGCCCAACCGCGTGAGCGAACGGCCACCGCCCGCCGGCGGGCCGGCCGCGGCCAGCGCCTGGCCGTCCTCGATGAGCACCGGTGGGGCCGCGGTGGACGCCCACTCACCGATCTTGGCGCGCTCCGGCTCCATGTCGAAAGTTCCTCGGGCGCTGTGATATTCGACCAGTTCGCTGATCAGCTCGGTGTTCTCCCATTCCCACGCGACGGCGAAGGCCCCGGCCAGGATGGGCGCCGAAACGCTGGTCGCCCAGCGCGATCTCGCGTCGCCGTCGGCGATCGAATACCGCACCGAGTCGACCGCGAGCGCGGCCGGCACCTTGAGCTCCGCCGCCTGTTCGAGCTTGCTCATCCCGCGCCAGTATTCCGGGGTGCCGATCTCGCCCTTGAGGATGCCGAGGCCCTCGGCCTGGCGCGCCTCGGTTTCCTCCAGCGTCTCGTCGGGGTCGCCCGAGCTGTCGAAGCCGAGGTCCGCCAACGCATCCGCGCGCCACACCGTGCCGAGGTGGTTGTCGAGCTGGGCGTACTGCAGCCAACTGCTGCGCGGCGACGAGTCGAGCAGTTCGCGCGCCTCGGCGATCAGTTCGACCGCGTCGGCGAACTTACTCCAGAAGATCGCGATCCAGCTGCGTTGCAACAGAATACGGTGTAGATACAGCGGCTTGCCGAGCTCGCGCCAGTGCCGCTCGGCCTGCTCCCAGCACTCGTCGGCCGCCTGCAGGGCACCGGATCCCAGCCGGGTGAATCCCATGTACAGCCAGCACCGGGCGACGTCGTGCGCCCGGTCGTAGCGCGCGATCACGGGGTATGCCTCCGAGACCAGTTTCTCGGTGCCGGCGTGATCGGCCGATGCCCAGCAGGCCGCCGCGCGTTCCAATTGTGTTCTGGCCGCTGCCAATTCCCAGCCGTTCGCCTGCGCGCGGGCTCCCGCGCGGCGCAGCCAGGGTTCCGCCTCGGCCAGTCGCCCCGTCTCGACGCAGAACCTGCCGTACTCGGTGGCCGCCGCGACCCGGAGATAGTCGCCGAACGGGCTGTCACCGCTCAGGCGGTCGGGGTCCTTTAGCACGGCGAGTATCTGCTCCCACAACGGAACCGACTGCACGTGCAGGTCGTCGTCGCAGAGCGCGCTCGCGCACAGCGTTTGCGCGCGCGTTACGAGGTAGCCGTGCTCGTCGGCGAGGTCGGCGAAATCGTTCGCGGGGTCCGCGGCCGCCAGCGCATCCAGCGCCGCGGCGGCGCCCTCGTGATCGCCGAGGGCCGCGGCCAGGCCCGTGTCCAGAAACTGCGCCCGCCGCGAGTACCGCACGATCATGTGCGCCACCTCGGCGTCGGACATCCGCACCCGTGCGGCGGCCTCCGGCATGGTGCCCGCGGCGATTCCCTCGTAGACGGCCAGGCAGTCGCGGATGCGCCGGATCGACTCGCGCACGCCGCCATTCGCTCCGCGCGCCAGGTAGATCTCACCGAGCTGTGCAAGGGCTTCCAGCATCAGATCGTCCCGGTCTTCCCGCTCGATCTGCGGTGTCAGCGACAGCAGCAGATCGCGCGCCCGGGTTTCGTCGGCGGCAAACGCCAACCGGCGGGCGTTCTCCAATTCGCCGGGGATCGACACGGCTGCATCATAAGTCCGCCGCCGTGGACGTGGCGAGGAACCGTAGCGGCGGGCGTGTGAGTGAAGGCACGCCCGCCGCCGCGGTGTTCGATCGATCAACCGCAAGTCACCTTGATGCTGAAGTCCTTGGTGATCATGCCGGCCATCGGGTTCTTCATGTCGGCGCCCTGCGCCTGGCCGGTGATGGTGTAGGTCTTGCCGTCCACCGCCACGTTGGCCGAGCCGACCTTCGCGCCCATGCCGTTGCTGACCGACAGGGCGTTGCCGTCGACGAAGAGCGCCAACGACTCGACCGACGGGGGGTTCGCGTCGGTCATCACCACGGCCAGCGCCTGCTGGGGCCCACTGGTGGTGCCGCTGCCGATGTCGATCTTGCCGCCGGTCCGGACGCAGGTCACCGCGGACGGGTTCAGGCCGGGCAGGTCGGTGCCACCCACCTTGACCTGCGCGTTGGTGCCGGTGCCGGTGGAGGCACTGGGCGCGGTGCTGGACGCCGGGCTGGCTGAGTGTCCGCCGCTCGAGCAGCCCACCAGCGCAGACGCGACACCGAGGGTTCCAATCGCTCCCACGAGAAGACGTTTCACTGCATTTCCTTCCTTCATGCGCCGCCCCAGTGGCGTCGTCATGGGCGCAAGTACAGACCTGCCGCGTTGCTACCGATCCCAATTTCGAAGCTCAGCCGGTAGGCTGCCTCGACACGGCCCACGAAGGGAGACGCGCAATGGCGAGCGTGAAATGGCTGGAACAGCCTGAGGCGCACGACTTCCCGGCGGCGGCCGACTACCTCGCCCTGCTCGCGGAGCCGGGCACCGCCAACCAGTTGGCCGAGAAACTCAAGGCCGGAGTCGTCAGCCACAAGAAGGCCAAAGACATCCTGCGGGCGGCGCGGCTGGGTCTGCTGCCCGACGACAACCCGCACGTCGCCGCCGACCTGTCCAAGATCAAGAAGGGGCAGGCGCTGTCCCCGATTCTGCTGGTGCGTGGCGACTTCACTTCGGGTATCCCGCTGCAGATCGCCGACGGCTACCACCGGGTGTGCGCGAGCTATCACACCGACGAGAACACCGACATCCCCGTCGTTATCGTTTCACCGTGATCGAGATCGAAGCCGCCGGCGCGGTCCAGGTACTGACCCTTTCGTCGGGGCGCGTCAACGCCCAGGACGTCGAGCTGCTGAAGGAGCTGACCGAGGCGCTCGGGCAGCTGCAGCATTCCGGCGGCGGCGCCCTCGTGGTCACCGGCGCCGGCCGCGCGTTCAGCGCCGGGGTCGACCTCAACCGGGTGGTGGAGGGCGGCGCCGGCTACACCGACCGGCTGATCCCGGCGCTGTCCGAGGCGTTCGAGGCGATGTTCTGCTACCCCGGCCCCACGGTGGCCGCGATCAACGGGGCCGCCATCGCGGGCGGGTGCGTGCTGGCCTGCGCCTGCGACCGCCGGCTGATCAGCCCCGAAGCGCAGATCGGGGCGTCCGAGGTCCGGGTCGGGGTGCCGTTTCCGGTCGCCGCGCTCGAGGTGATGCGCTACGCATGCGGCGATCGCGCCGAGGACGTGCTGCTCGGCGGCGGCGTCTACCGCGGCGACGAGGCCATCGCCAACGGGCTCGCCCACCGCGTCGTCGCCGACGACCTCGTCGGGGCGGCGGTGGCGGAAGCGTCCGACCTCGCCGGCATCGCGGCCGAGGCGTATCGCCACACGAAGGCCCAGTTGCGGGCCCCCACCCTGGCGCGGATGCGCGAGGGCGCCCTGGTCGACAGCGAGGTCCGACAGTTGTGGGGCGCCGCCGAGACGCAGCGGCGCCTCGCCGCCTACGTCGAGAGCCTGCGGCGCCGCTGAAGCTGACTTAGCAGGCGAATCACTCGTCGAGCGCGACGCCGCCGCGGGTGCGCCTGCGCCGCATCCGGTGCGAGCCCTTGCCGGTCGGGCGGCGGTTTTGCAAGCCGCCCCGGGGCTCCTCAGCGTCCTCGGCTTCCGCCGGCGCTTCCTCGGTGTCCTTGGTGTCCTCGCCGGCCTCGGCGGCCGATTCGGATTCGGCGATGGCCTCGACGGGCTCTTCTGCCGCTTCCGGCTCTTCGGCTTCGTCGGTGTCTTCGGCCTCTTCGGTCTCGTCGGCTTCGGCCTCGTCAGCCACTTCGTCGGCCTCGTCCGCCTTCTTGCGGCGCAGGCCCCGCTTCTTGGGCTCCTTGGCCTTCTTCGGCTTGATCGGTTTTGGCGGCGGCGGCGGCAACTCGGCGATGAACGACAGGTAGAAGGCGAAGATGCCGATGACGCCGATCGCGGCGGCGGCCCCGTAAATCGCGAACAACCACGGACCCGCGTGGTCCAGGCTGAGCCAGATCTCGCTGATCGCCGTCCCGATGATCAGCACACCGGACAGCACGTGGGCCACGATCGACCACAGCCTGATGGACAGCGCCAACTGCGGCGTCCCCAGCTCCGGCTTGCGGGTGCGCAACTGGGTGAACACCACGGGCAGCGCGGCCAGGGCGATCAGCACACCCGTCACGATCCGAAGCGTCGTCCCCACCGAATGCGTGGTGTCGCCCATCAGCTCAGGCCAGCGGGGCAGCACGAAAAAGAAGTAGAGGACGCCGGCAGCGACCGAAAACGACGCGTGCCACGGTATGGCGACCTTGCGCCCCATACGCCTCCTCATGCTGCGGGTGAGCCCAAGCCAGCCTAAAGGCCGGTCAAAGCGATTCCAAACAACCCCGTGCGTGGTCGCGCCTCGACCGAGGACGACCGGTGGCGGAGGATGCGGGATTTGAACCCGCGAGGGCTGTTAACCCAACCCGCGTTCCAGGCGAGCGCCATAGGCCACTAGGCGAATCCTCCGTGGGCCATGGTAACCGAGTGGCGCGCGGCCGCCGCCGGTTGCTTCCGGCCGGGTACTAGACTCGGCGGAGGACCCCGCGCGGCGTCTATCCTGTGAACTCCCCCAGGGCCGGAAGGCAGCAAGGGTCAATGGGCTCTGTCGGGTGCGCGGGGTCCCCTATGTAGATAGGTGGCGACCCGCTGCAACCGGCTTTGCCGCGTTTGCGATCGCCACGTGACCCACCCCCGGTCGGACCGCGAAAGGGCCCGCATAGCTATGGCGTCGTTCGATTCCCTGAGCCCTGACGAACTGACCGCAGTGCACGCGCGCAACCAGCAGGATTATGCGGAGTTGCAGGGCAAGAAGCTGGCTTTGGATCTGACCCGTGGCAAGCCCTCGCCCGAACAGCTCGACCTGTCCAACCAGCTGCTGAGCCTGCCCGGCGACGATTACCGCGACGCCGAGGGCACCGATACCCGCAACTACGGCGGCCTGCACGGCCTGCCGGAACTGCGGGCCATCTTCGGGGAGCTGCTCGGCATCCCCGTGCAGAACCTGATCGCCGGCAACAACTCCAGCCTCGAGCTGATGCACGATCTCGTCGCGTTCTCGATGTTGTACGGCGGCGTGGACTCGCCGCGGCCCTGGAAGGACGAGGCGAGCGTCAAGTTCCTGTGCCCGGTGCCCGGCTACGACCGGCACTTCGCCATCACCGAGACGATGGGCGTCGAGATGATCCCGGTCCCGATGCTGCCCGAGGGCCCGGACGTCGACCTGATCGAGGAGCTGGTCGCCGTCGACCCCGCGATCAAGGGGATGTGGGCGGTGCCCGTGTTCGGCAACCCCACCGGAGTCACCTACTCCTGGGAGACGGTTCGCCGGCTGGTGCAGATGCGGACCGCGGCGCCCGACTTCCGGCTGTTCTGGGACAACGCGTACGCGGTGCACACCCTGACGCACGATTTCATCCGGCAGGTCGACGTGCTCGGTCTGGCGGCCGCGGCCGGCAACCCCAACCGGCCGTACGTCTTCGCGTCCACCTCGAAGATCACCTTCGCCGGCGCCGGGGTCAGCTTCCTGGGCGGCTCGCTGGGCAATATCGCCTGGTACCTGCAGTACGCAGGCAAGAAATCGATCGGCCCGGACAAGGTGAACCAGCTGCGGCACCTGCGCTTCTTCGGCGACGCCGACGGCGTTCGCCTGCAGATGCTGCGCCACCAGCAGATCCTGGCGCCCAAATTCGCGCTGACGCTCGAGATCCTCGATCAGCGGCTGAGCGACTCGAAGATCGCGTCGTGGACCGACCCCAAGGGCGGCTACTTCATCAGCCTCGACGTGCTGCCCGGCACGGCGCGACGGACCGTCGCCCTGGCCAAGGACGCGGGCATCGCGGTGACCGAGGCGGGCGCGTCGTTCCCGTACCGCAAGGATCCGGACGACAAGAACATCCGCATCGCGCCGACGTTCCCGTCGCTGCCGAACCTGCGTGATGCGGTCGACGGGCTGGCGACCTGCGCGCTGCTGGCGGCCACCGAGTCGATGCTGGTCTCCTCCCCGTCGAGCGTGAGCTGACGGCTTTCGCTGTGTAGTGACGGCGGAAATTCCGACGAAATCTCTCCCTGGCCGCACACGCGATGCCGCCGATGCACACTCGACGCC
The DNA here is from genome assembly GCF_059812165.1 of Mycobacterium sp. NGS69. NCBI lineage: Bacteria > Bacillati > Actinomycetota > Actinomycetes > Mycobacteriales > Mycobacteriaceae > Mycobacterium > Mycobacterium sp. NGS69. The sequence goes on along the minus strand of NZ_JCALCD010000001.1, from coordinate 612,957 downwards.
GCCCGGGCTTTAGTCGGCGCGCGCCGGTAGCCTGCTGACCGTGGCCCTCTACCGCAAATACCGACCGGCAACCTTCGCCGAAGTAGTGGGGCAGGAGCACGTCACCGAGCCGCTGTCCATCGCCCTGGAAGCCGGCCGAATCAACCACGCCTACTTGTTCTCCGGGCCGCGCGGCTGCGGAAAGACGTCGTCGGCGCGCATCCTGGCCCGGTCGTTGAACTGCGCGCAGGGCCCGACGGCCACCCCGTGCGGGGTGTGCGAGTCCTGCGTCGCGCTGGCGCCCAACGCGCCGGGCAGCATCGACGTGGTCGAGCTCGACGCCGCCAGCCACGGTGGCGTGGACGACACCCGTGAGCTGCGCGACCGCGCGTTCTACGCCCCCGCCCAGTCGCGCTACCGGGTGTTCATCGTCGACGAGGCGCACATGGTGACGACCGCCGGGTTCAACGCGCTGCTCAAGATCGTGGAGGAACCGCCCGAGCACCTCATCTTCATCTTCGCCACCACCGAGCCGGAGAAGGTGCTGCCGACGATCCGGTCGCGCACGCACCACTACCCATTCCGGCTGCTGCCGCCGAAGACCATGCGGGCGCTGGTCGGGCGGATCTGCGAGCAGGAGGGCGTCGTCGTCGACGACGCGGTGTATCCGCTGGTGATCCGCGCCGGCGGCGGCTCGCCGCGCGACACGCTCTCGGTGTTGGATCAGTTGCTGGCCGGGGCCGAGGGCAATCACGTGACCTATCAACGGGCGCTGGGCCTGCTGGGCGCCACTGACGTCGCACTGATCGACGACGCCGTCGACGCGCTGGCCGCCGCCGATGCCGCCGCGTTGTTCGGCGCGGTCGAATCGGTGATCGACGCCGGGCATGACCCGCGGCGCTTCGCCACCGATCTGTTGGAGCGTTTCCGCGATCTCATTGTGCTGCAAGCGGTTCCGGATGCGGTGAGCCGCGGCGTGGTGGATGCGCCCGAGGACGTGCTGGACCGGATGCGCGAGCAGGCGGTGCGAATAGGGCCCGCGACGCTGACCCGCTACGCCGAGGTCGTGCAGGCCGGGCTGGGGGAGATGCGCGGGGCGACGGCGCCGCGCCTGCTGCTCGAAGTGATCTGCGCGCGGCTGCTGCTGCCCTCGGCCAGCGACGCCGAGTCGGCACTGCTGCAGCGCGTAGAGCGGATCGAGACCCGGCTGAGCGTCTCCATCCCGGCGTCGGAGGCCACCGCCGAGCCGAGCCCCCCGCCGCGGCGGGCGGCCTTTTCCAGGCCTCAGCCGAAACCCGAGCCGAAACCCGAGCCGAAACCCGAGCCGAAACCCGAGCCCACTCCCGAGCCGGCTCCGCCGCCCGCGCCCGAGCCGGAATCCGCCGCTGCCCCGGGCGAACTCAATGCGTCGGCGGTGCGGACCATGTGGCCGACGGTGCGCGACAAGGTGCGCCAGCGTTCCCGCACCACCGAGGTGATGCTGGCGGGCGCCACCGTCCGCGCGCTGGAGGACAACACGCTGGTGCTGACCCACGCGTCTGCGCCGCTGGCCAAGCGACTGTCCGAACAGCGCAACGCCGACGTGATCGCCGAGGCGCTCAAGGACGCGCTGGGGGTGAGCTGGCGGGTGCGCTGCGAGGTCGGTGCGGCCGAACCCGGGCCGACCACCGCGCCCGCCCCCAGGCAGGAAGCGCCCCCGGACGAGCCCGCCGACGCGAATTCTGCCCAGCGAGACGAAGAGGAGCACATGCTCGCCGAGGCCGGCCGCAGCGAGGCGGGGCCGCGGCGCGACCCGGAAGAGGCCGCGCTCGAGCTGCTGCAGAACGAGCTCGGCGCGCGCCGGATCGACGGCGCCTAGGCCGGAACTAAGGCGTCCACCACGGCCGCAGCGGCAGGTCGTCGTCGCCGCGGGCGTCGACGTTGGCCGCCAGCACGTGGTGCAGCTGAAGGTTGTTCTGCTCGAAGGCAACTCGTGAGGCCGCCATGTACAGGCCCCACACCTTGGCCGTCGCCAACCCGACCTCGGCAACCCCTTCGTCCCAGTGGTCGACGAGGTTGCGGCACCAGTCGCGCAGCGTCATCGCGTAGTGATGCCGGAAGTTCTCCTCGTGCAACACCTCGAAACCGGCGTCCTGGATGTCGGTGACGATGCGGCCCGAGCCGGTCAGCTCGCCGTCCGGGAACACGTAACGGTCGGTGAACCCGCCGGCGAAGGAGGTCGCCTTGTTGTCGTGTCGGGTGATGCAGTGATTGAGCAGCAGGCCACCGGTGCGCAGCTTGGACTTCAAGAAGCCGAAGTACGCGGGGTAGTTCCTGACACCGATGTGCTCGGTCAGGCCGATGGATGAGACGGCGTCGAATGCGTCCTCGCCGACGTCGCGGTAGTCGGAGTGGCGCACCTCGGCGAGGTCCGCCAGGCCCTCGTCCTCGATCGCCTGCCGCGCCCACTTCGCCTGCTCGGCCGACAGGGTGGCGCCGATCGCACGGACACCGCGGCGCGCCGCGTAGCGCACCATGCCGCCCCAGCCGCAACCGACGTCGAGTAGCCGGTCGCCCTCCCGCAGCCGCAGCTTTTCGAAGATCAGGCGGTACTTGTTGTCCTGGGCCTCCTCCAGCGTCGCGTCGGCGTGCGGATAGACGGCACATGTGTAGGTCATCGACGGGCCGAGCACCCATTCGTAGAAGGTGTTGGAGACGTCGTAGTGGTGGTGGATGGCCTCGGCGTCCCGGGTCTTGCTATGCATGACGCCGGCGGCGACCCGCCGCCACCGCGGCGGCGCCTCCTCCGGCGGCGGGGCCACGGGCAGCAAATGCTCGAAGCCCAGCGAGCGGACGACGTTGGCGAGCACCCGCGCGGACGGCCGCTTGAAGTCGACGCGGTCGGTCAGCGTCTTGAGTAACTGGTACGGATCGCCGGGATGCACGCCGTATGTCTGCAGGTCACCCGAGACGTAGGCGCGGGCGAGGCCGAGTTCGCCGGGGGCGGTGGCCAGATAAGTGGCGCCGCGCGGCGAACACAGGTCCAGGCCCAGCTCGGCGTCCTCGCTGCCGGCGGTGCTGCCGTCGTACGCGGTGAACTTCAGTGGGTGGCGCCCGGTCGCGGCGAAGATCTCCAGGATCTCCGCCATGCTGAGCTTGCCGGTCGTGGTGTGGTGGGGCTCTTTGGTGGTCGTCATCGCCGTTGCACCGCCTTTGCGTACAGGTCCAAAAGACGCGAGTCGGGATCGTAGGTCTTTTTCACGGTGTTGTAGGTCTCCCCGCCGTAGAGTTCGTCAAACTCCTCGCGGGTGTAGAAGGAGTCCGAGTACAGCGACTTGTGGCCGTCGAGCTCGCTGACCTTGGCCTCGATGGCACGGTTTGTCACCCCCGCCGAGCTTCCCCCGGGGCCGGCCGGCACCGAGGACCAGAACCCTATGTTGACGTATGTGTGGTCCGGCCGCATCGGATACAGCGGCCAGCCCTCGTGGTCGCGCAACCGCAGCGGGCACAGCCAGATCGGGGTGATGGGCACGTTGTCCAGGAACCACTCCAGGAACCCGCAGGTCCGTTCGACCGGAACCTCGACGTCCTGCACGACGCGTTCGCGCGGCGGACGGCCGTTGCGTTGCTCGATCCGGTCGGCGATGCCGAAACGCTGGTCCAGGGCGACGAGCTTCCAGTAGAAGCTGCTGCGTCGGTACCGGCGCGGCCACCAGCGCCGCACCCGCGGGTTCTGCGCGCCGAACGCGCGTGAGCACCAGAACCAGTCGGTGTCCCAGCGCCACAGGTAGTCGTGGATCGTCAGCCGATCGTCCTTGGTGGCTTCCACCCCTGCCGCGTCGTGCCGAATCGATTGGTAGTAAATGTTTTTCCCGGTATAGTCGCCGACCGGACCCGGCGTGGCGGTCCGTCGGCCCACGCACAGGTAACTTTCGTCGGCGCTGAACACCACGCCGTCCAGGTAGTCCACCGGGGTGCCGCCCTGCCCACCGGTATCGACGATGCGTTCCATCGCCGCGACCAGGTCGGGCAGCGAGCGGAAGCGGATGTGCCGTAGCGCCACGAACGGCGCGACGGGTTCCAGCTCGATCCGAAGTCGAGTCGAATAACCCAGTGTGCCATAGGAATTCGGGAAGGCGCGGAACAGGTCGGGATGCTGGGTGCGGGACGCGGTGAGCAATTCGCCGGCGCCGGTGAGGATGTCCATCTCCAGCACCGATTCGTGCGGCAGGCCGTTGCGAAACGACGCCGACTCGATGCCCAGGCCGCTGACCGCGCCGCCGAGGGTGATGGTCTTCAATTGCGGAACCACCAGTGGCGAAAGGCCATACGGCAGGGTCGCGGCCACCAGATCCTCGTAGGTGCACATGCCGGCGACGTCGGCCGTCCGGGTTTCGGGATCGACCGAGAGAACGCCGGTCAAACCGGAGGTGTCCAGGCCGCGGCTATCGCGTTTGGTGCGGGCGCGGAACAAGTTTGAGGTGGGCTTGGCGAGCCGGACGGCGGACGTTGCGGGGATGGATCGATAACTCGCCATCAACCGATCGACGCCCGCTGCGTGAGCCGAGAGTGCAGATCCAGGGACAGGCACCACATATACCCTAGTCTTCGAAAACAGCCCGTGCACCCGCGCGCGGGCGGCATCAACGGAGGAGTCGGGCCTGATGGGCCAGGTGAGCGCAGCCAGTACGATCTTGATCAACGTCGGGCCAGAGGCCACCCTTGCCGCGGTCGCGGACTACCAGAAGGTGCGCCCAAAGATCCTGTCCCCGCAGTACAGCGGGTACCAGGTGGTGCAGGGCGGCCAGGGTGCCGGCACCGTCGCCAAGTGGAAGCTGCAGGCCACCAAGTCGCGGGTGCGCGACGTGCAGGTCGACGTCGACGTCGCCGGCCACACCGTCATCGAGAAGGATGCGAACTCGTCCATGGTCATCAACTGGACGGTGGCTCCGGCCGGACCGGGGTCCAGCGTCACGGTGAAGACCACCTGGAACGGCGCGGGCGGCGTCAAGGGGTTCTTCGAGAAAACCTTTGCGCCGTTGGGGCTGAAGAGGATTCAGTCCGAGGTGTTGGCGAACCTGAAGAAGGAACTGGAAGGCTAGCGCGCCTGGCCCTGGGTGGCCAGGAAGCCCGCGACGCCGCGGACCAGCGCGTCGGCGTATTTCTGCCGGCCGTCGGCCGACTCCATCAACGCCGAATCCACCGGGTTCTTCATGTTCCCGCATTCGACGAGGATCGACGGGTACTGCGCCAGGTTCAGGCCGGCGAGGTCCGAGCGCCCGTACAGACCGTCCTGGCCGATGTAGTTGGCCGGCGGAATGCCCGAGGCCTGCAACTGGTCGCGCATGATTCGGGCGTACTGCACCGACGGCCCGGCCTGCGCCGGGTTCAGCGGCGGCGCCGAGTAGTTGACGTGAAAGCCCCGCCCGGATGGCGGGCCGCCGTCGGCGTGGATGCTCAGGATCGCGTTGGGGTGCAACGAATTGGCCATGTTTGCGCGCGCGTCGACGCACGGACCCAGCCCCGTGTCGTCACCGCGCGACAGGGCGGTGCGCACGCCCAGGGCGTTCAGCTCGGCGCGGACTCGCAGCGCGGTGTCCCAGGTGAACGTGTGCTCCCCGTACCCGCTGTTGGTCGACGTCCCGCTGGCCTGGCAGTCCTTCGTGCCGCCGCGTCCGGTGGGCACCTGGCGGGAGATCGACGCGTCGTTCGAGCCGTTGTGGCCCGGGTCGATGAAAACGACCATGCCGGCGATATTGGACGGTACGGCGGTCGCCGTCGGCATGATCGCCGTCGAGGCGGCAACCAGCACGCCGACCGCCAATTTGATTCCGACACGCCTGCTCAGTCGTAGGTCCACCGCGCAAAGGTAGCGTCGCGCGGTCTACGCTGGGTGTTCCGAATCGCCCGACACCCGCAGGCGAAACCAACTCGAGACCAAGACGCGAGGGGATTGTCATGCAACCCGGAGGCGACATGTCGCAACTGCTCGCCCAGGCGCAGCAGATGCAGCAAAAGCTATTGGAAGCCCAGCAACAGCTCGCCAACTCCGAGGTGCACGGTGAGGCCGGTGGCGGCCTGGTCAAGGTGACCGTCAAAGGCAGCGGCGAGGTGGTCGGCGTGCAGATCGACCCCAAGGTCGTCGACCCCGCGGATATCGAGACCCTGCAGGACCTGATCGTCGGCGCCATGGGTCACGCCTCGGCGCAGGTCACCAAGATGGCGCAGGAGCGGCTGGGCGCGCTGGCCGGCGGCATGGTCGCCCCCGCCAAACCGCCGGCGCCGCCCACCCAGCTGCCGGGGCTGTGACGCCATACCGACATGTTTGAGGGACCCGTCCAGGACCTGATCGACGAGCTGGGCAAGCTGCCGGGCATCGGGCCCAAGAGCGCGCAGCGCATCGCGTTCTACCTGTTGTCGGTCGAGCCGCCCGACATCGACCGGCTGACCGCGGTGCTGGCGAAGGTCCGCGACGGCGTGCGGTTCTGCGCGGTGTGCGGCAACGTCTCCGACGACGAGCGCTGCAGAATTTGTTCTGATACCCGTCGAGATGCGTCTGTGGTGTGCGTCGTCGAGGAACCGAAGGACATCCAGGCCGTCGAGCGCACTCGTGAATTCCGCGGCCGCTACCACGTGCTCGGCGGCGCGCTCGATCCGTTGTCCGGGGTGGGTCCGGAGCAGCTGCGCATCCGCGAGCTGCTGACGCGCATCGGTGAGCGCGTCGACGATGTCGACATCGCCGAGGTGATCATCGCCACTGACCCCAACACCGAGGGCGAGGCGACCGCCACCTACCTGGTTCGGATGCTGCGCGACATCCCCGGCCTGACGGTGACGCGCATCGCGTCGGGGCTGCCGATGGGCGGCGACCTGGAGTTCGCCGATGAGCTGACCCTGGGCCGCGCGCTCACCGGCCGTCGGGCGATGGTCTGACGATCACCTGGTCACGACGGCGAAGTTATCGCTGGTGTTCCACGCGGCTTCGAAAGTGGCGATGGAGACCTGCTCGTCGCGGCCGGCCCTGATGCCACTGTCGTTGAGGTGCACCAGATTTGCCTGGGTGTCGATGCCGATGACGACGACGAAGTGGTTTTCCACGCTGCGGTCGCCGGGGTCGTTCCAGATGACCCTGTCGTTGAGCCCGACGATCACCCTGCGCCCCTGGTCCAGATCCTGCTCGAGGGAGCCGACGTTGGTGTGCACCGCGTCGGCCGCGATGCCGTAGTGCGCCAGCAGCACCGGCAGGTCCGAGTTCTTGGTCTTGCCGCCGGGCTGGTAGATGGGGCCGGGGTGGCTCACGCTCGGGATGTTTCCGGCCGCGCCGGTGACCTCGTCCTCGGAGGGCTCGCGGCCGGTGATCTGTCCGACCACGTCGGCGACCGCCATCTCGCCGCAATCGAGGTCCTGCTGCTGGTAGCGCCAGTACGGCGCGGCGGCGGCCGGGTCGCCGTGCATCCCCTCGTGGCGCGGGGCGGGGGCCGCGTCGGCCGTCCCCGCGAACGCGATCATCGAGCCGGCGGCCGCGCTCAGCAGGGCCGCGAGGCCGACGATGCGCGCGGCGCCGGCGACCCTGGCTCTCGTGTTGCGCATGGGGTTCCTTTTCTCGGTAGGGCTTCGAGAAAAGGCTGGGTGGCGGCCCTAGACGGATCCTTGAAGGATTCTTGGCGCGCAAGCGGCGGCGCCCCGCGAGACATAAACCGCGAAGCAAAGGGCCTCAGGCGCGCAGCCGCTCGCGGCGCAGCAGATCAACCTCGGGCAGCTGCAGCGGCGGCAGCTCGCCCACCACCTTGCCCAGCAACAGGTCGGCCAGCTCCGGGTTGCGGGCCAGGCACGGCCCGTGCATATAGGTCGCGACCACGCTGCCCTGCACCGCGCCGTCAACGCCGTCGCCCGCCCGGTTGCCCGCGCCCTTGACCACCGCGCCCAACGGTGACGCCGCGGGCCCCAAAACCGTTCCGCCGCGGTGGTTTTCGAAGCCGGTGAGCGGTTGGGTCAACCCGGCCGGCAACGGCTCGCTCACCAGCTCGCCGATGGTGCGCTTGTCTTGCGGCGAGGTGGTCAGGTCCAGCATGCCCACGCCGTCAACCCGTTCCCCGGCCGACGTCTCGTACCAGTGCCCGAGCACCTGGATGGCCGCGCAGATCGCCAGCACCGGAGCGCCCCGGTCCGCCGCGCGCTGCAGACCCGGGTGCTTGATCAGGTGCTTGGTCGCCAGCCTCTGCGCGTAGTCCTCGGCGCCGCCGAGCGTGTACAGGTCCAGCGACTCGGGCACCGGATCGGCCAGCGTGATCTCGATGATCTCGGCGGCCATACCCCGCAGCCGCAGGCGTTGGCGCAGCACCAGGGCGTTGCCGCCGTCGCCGTAGGTGCCCATCACGTCGGGCAGCACCAGCCCGATCCGCACGGTCGAGTCAGGCATGGCGCGCCAATGCTCGTTGCAGCTGCAGGAAGGCGGTGTAGTTGGCGACGACTTCGACGCGCCCGGGCGGGCACGAGGCGATGGCCGCCATGGTGTCGTGCACGAGCGTGTGCTTGACGCCCGCGTACCCGAGGCGCACCGCCAGGTCGGTGCCGCGTTCGCCGGCCGCGACGACCGGTGTGTTTTCGAAGTGCTCGAACCGCACGTCCCACAGCCAGGACAGGTCCTCGCCGTCGGGCACCTGCCCGTTGACCGCGATCACCACCCCGGCCGCGTGTTTGTCCACCATCGACAGCGCCTCCTGCCAGCCGGCGGGATTCTTGGCCAGCAGGATCCGCGCTTCGTGCTCGCCGACGCGGACGCTGCGGTAGCGTCCCGCGACCTCGTCGACCTGAGAGACGGCCGCCACCGCCCGCGCGGGGTCGGCGCCCAGCGCGACGGCGGCGGCGACGGCCTGGGCGGCGTTGCCGCGGTTGACCGCGCCCGGCAGTGCCAACCGCATGGGCACGGCCAGGCCGTCGGGACCGTGCAACGTGTCGTCGTCGAACCACCATTGCGGGCTGGGCCGCTTGAAGTCGGCGCCGGTGGAGTACCAGTGCCCCTTGTCCCGGACGATGACCTCGCCGCTGCGCGGGCAGCTGACGGAGTCGTTCGCCCACGCCCCGCCCGCGGCCACCCACACCACGTTGGGGCTGTCGTAGGCCGCGGAGGTCATCAGCACGTCGTCGCAGTTGGCGACCACGAGCGCGTTCGGGTGCCGGGCCAGGCCGGCCCGCAGCGTGCGTTCGATCACGTTGATCTCGCCGACCCGGTCCAGCTGGTCGCGCGACAGGTTGAGCAGCACGATGACGCTGGGTTCCACCGCATCGGCGACGTGCGGCACGTGCATCTCGTCGACCTCCAGGGCGGCCAGCCCGGCCTCGCGGTCGGCGGCCAGCGCGGCCACCAGGCCGGCGTCCATGTTGGCGCCCTCGGCGTTGGTGGCCACCGGGCCCAGGGTCGCGAGCGCGGCCGCCGTCATCCGTGTGGTGGTCGACTTGCCGTTGGTGCCGGTGACGATGACGGTGCGCCGCCCGGCACCCAGCTGGCGCAGCACCGAGCGGTCCAGCGTCATCGCGACCAGGCCGCCGATCATGGCCCCGGCCCCACGCCCGGTGACCCGCGATGCCCACCGCGCGCTCGCTCCCGCGGCGAGGGCCAGGCGCGCACGGGTGGTGATCACCCGGCAGAGTTTAAGGGCGTTTGCGACACGGGGCCTGAGCAACCAGGTGATGTCGGTCCGCCGTGTCATCCTGTCGTTCATGAACCGGGTGTCCTGGGGGCGGCCGGCCAGCGAGCCGGTCGGGGGTTGGGCAGTTATCGACGTCGAGACCTCGGGGTTTCGGCCGGGTCAGGCGCGGATCATCAGCATCGCCGCGCTCGGCCTCGACGCGCACGGCCGGGTCGAGCAATCCGTGGTCAGCCTGCTCAATCCCGGGGTGGACCCCGGCCCCACCCACGTCCACGGCCTCACCCCCGCAATGCTGGAGGACCAGCCGCAGTTCGGCGACATCGTCGGCGACCTTGTCGAGGTGCTGCGGGGCCGCACGCTGGTGGCGCACAACGTCGCCTTCGACTACTCGTTCCTGGCGGCCGAGGCCGAGCTCGCCGAGGCGGAGCTGCCCATCGACCACGTCATGTGCACGGTCGAGCTGGCGCGCCGGCTGGACCTCGGGGTCGACAATCTGCGGCTGGAGACGCTCGCGGCGCACTGGGGCGTGATCCAGGAGCGGCCGCACGACGCCTTCGACGACGCAATGGTGCTGACCGGCGTGCTGGAGTCGGCGCTCGAGCGGGCGCGCGAACGTGACGTCTGGCTGCCGGTGCGCCCGGTGACCCGGCGCCAATGGCCCAACGGGCGGGTCACCCACGACGAGCTGCGCCCGCTCAAGGTGCTGGCCTCCCGAATGCCGTGCCCCTATCTCAACCCGGGGCCGTACGTCCGCGGCCGGCCGCTGGTCCAGGGCATGCGGGTGGCGCTGGCCGCCGAGGTGGCCCGCACTCACGAGGAGCTGGTCGAGCGGATCCTGCACGCCGGGCTGGCCTACAGCGACGTCGTGGACGGCGAGACCTCGCTGGTGGTCTGCAACGACGCCGCGCCCGAGCAGGGCAAGGGCTATCACGCCCGACAGCTCGGGGTGCCGGTGGTGTCCGACGCGCAGTTCATGGATTGTGTAGGCGCGGTCGCCGGCGGCACCAGCATGGAGGAATTCACCGACGTCAACACGGCGCACCCGCAGCTTGCGCTGTTCTGAGCGAACCCCTTGCATCACTACACCCGTAGTAGTACCGTCATGCGGCATGGCAACCACTACGGATGTAGTACAGCGAAGGTCCTGGTGGGCGGCGTACCGCCGGCACGGGTACTTCTTCCGCCCGGCGGCCATGCTGACCATCTCGCTCGGTGTGCTCATCCACCTCTACCGGGTGATCTTCGGCGACGACCTCACCTTGAAATACGCGCTGACCCTGACGACCGACCGGATCCTGCTCGTCCCGATGACGTATGCGGCCGTCACCGGCATCCTGGTGTGGCGTCGCGTGCGGTTCGCCAACAAGCCGCATCGGGCGTTCTTCATCGCGTCGCTCGTGTACATCGCCGGCAGCGTGCCACTGCATATCTATTGCTCGTACGTGACCGAGGATCTTTCGCTCTACATGTGGTTTGGGATGTGGTTCAGCTACCTGTTGCTGATCGTGGTCTACCCCGCCTTCCTGACGATGTTCTGGCGGCTGCGCTACAAAGACTGATGCCGCCCAACCCCGAACGCCGCGCGCAGCTCCTCGACGCCGCCATCGGCATCCTCGCCGACACCGGCGTGGGGGGTCTGACGCATCGCCAGGTCGACGAGCGCGCGGGCCTGCCCGCGGGCACCACGTCGAATTACTTCCGCACGCGCCAGGCGCTGCTCGAAGCCACCGCGGCGCGCACCGTGGACCTGCACTGGCAGCGCGTCGAGGCCTTACAGGCCGCAGTCGGCTCGCTCACCCGCGACGGCATCAAGGCGCTGCTGACGCGGATGCTGTCCGACCCCGACGAGCAGGTCCGCCGCTACACGCTGGCCCGGTTCGAGCTGTTCATGGAGGGCACGCGCCGCCCGGAGCTGCGGCCGTTCCTCAAGGACCTGCAGGCCGCCGCGGTGAAGTCCGCGACCCTCATCTTCGAGGCGGCGGGCTTCACCCCGGAGCCGTGGCAGATGGAGGAGCTGAGCCGGCTGCTCAACGGCTACGTGTTCAGCAACCTCACGATCCCGGGCGACGACAACCCGGCGGGGTTGGTCGACCGCCTGCTGCGCGCGTTCTTCGACGCCTAGGCCCAATGGTGCCGACCCGCGGCGCCCGGCGCCAGCGCCGCGCTTGCGATCGGCACTAGGCCCGCGACGCCCGGTTCACCGCCGACACCACCGCCCGCAGCGACGCGGTCGTGATCGACGGCGCGATCCCTACGCCCCACACGGTCCTGCCGTCCACCGAAGCCTCCACATACGCGGCGGCCTGCGCGTCGTCCCCGGAGCTCATCGCGTGCTCGGAGTAGTCCAGCACGGCGACGTCGAACCCGACGCTTCCCAGCGCGTGCACGAAGGCCGCGAGCGGCCCGTTGCCGACGCCGACGATCTCGGTCTCCTCCCCGTTGACCTTGACGGTGGTGGTGATCGTGGTGCTGCCGCCGTCTTCCTCCGAGGCGTCGACCCGCTGCTTGATCCGCTCCAGCGGCCAGATCGGGGCCAGGTACTCCTCGGAGAACGCGTCCCACATCTCCTTCGGCGAGACCTCGCCACCCTCCCCGTCGGTGATCTTCTGGATCACCTGCGAGAACTCGATCTGCAGCCGGCGCGGCAGCGCCAGGCCGTGGTCGGCCTTCATGATGTAGGCCACCCCGCCCTTGCCGGACTGCGAGTTGACCCGGATCACCGCCTCGTAGGTGCGTCCGACGTCCTTGGGGTCGATCGGCAGATACGGAACCTGCCAGAGCATGTCCTCGACGTCGGAATCCGCTTCGTCCGCGTCGATCTTCATCTGGTCGAGGCCCTTGTTGATGGCGTCCTGGTGGCTGCCGGAGAACGCGGTGTAGACGAGGTCACCGCCGTAGGGGTGACGCTCGGGCACGGGCAGCTGGTTGCAGTACTCGACGGTGCGACGGATCTCGTCGATGTTCGAGAAGTCGATCTGCGGGTCCACGCCGCGGGAGAAGAGGTTGAGCCCCAGCGTCACCAGGCACACGTTGCCGGTGCGCTCCCCGTTGCCGAACAGGCAGCCCTCGATCCGGTCCGCGCCCGCCTGATAGCCCAATTCGGCTGCGGCGACGGCGGTTCCGCGGTCGTTGTGCGGATGCAGGCTCAGGATCACCGACTCCCGGTTGGCCAGGTTGCGGCTCATCCACTCGATCGAGTCGGCGTAGACGTTCGGCGTGGCCATCTCCACGGTGGCGGGCAGGTTGAAGATGATCGGGTTGTCCGGCGTCGGAGCAATGATCTCGCCGACGGCGTCGCACACCTGCCTGGCGTACTCCAGCTCGGTGCCGGTGTAGGACTCCGGTGAGTACTCGAAGCGCCACTGCGTGCCCGGGTGCTTGGCGGCCTCCTCGACGCACTTGCGCGCGCCGTCGGTCGCGATGGCCTGCACGGCGGCCCGGTCGGCGCGAAACACCACGCGGCGCTGCAGGATCGACGTCGAGTTGTAGAAGTGCACGATCGCCCGCGGCGCGCCCTCACACGCCTGGAAGGTGCGCTCGATCAGCTCCGGGCGGCACTGGGTCAGCACCTGGATCGTGACGTCGTCGGGGATGGCGCCGTCGGTGATGATCTCGCGGACGAAGTCGAAGTCGGTCTGGCTGGCCGACGGGAATCCGACCTCGATCTCCTTGTAGCCCATCCGCACCAGCAGGTCGAACATGCGGCGCTTGCGGGCCGGGCTCATCGGGTCGATCAGCGCCTGGTTGCCGTCGCGCAGATCCACGGCGCACCAGAGCGGGGCCCGGGTGGTGACCCGGTCCGGCCAGGTGCGGTCGGCCACGCGGACGGGCTCGACTTCCTCGGCGAAGGGACGGTACCGGTTGATCGGCATCGACGAACCGCGCTGGGGATTCCACGCGGGTTGTTCGGGCCCGGGCGGGCCCGCGGGTTTGACGATGGTGCGCGCCGACTTGTAGGCGTCGGGCGAATCTGGATGGGTCACGATAATTGCTCCGGGGGATGAGAAGGAACCTCAGACCGGCGCATCGCGAACTCCCGCGACGGGAAGCCGGTCTTGATCAGACCCCGTCGCGGCGTCCGAGGAGGAGCACCCGCTGCACGTTGTGCACTCTACCGCGCCGAGGCCGGGCGCCAAAACCAGTGCTGGTGTCCTTGAGCGTCACCCGGAACTGCATCGTCCGGTACGGCCAGCCCGTCGCGGTGTCCCACTGGGACACCACCAGCCCGACACCGCCCTGAACGTCCAGCCGCGAGAACGGAAGGATGTATCCGCCGTACAGCTGGGCGACCCGATTGTTCGGAAGGTCCTGGGCATCCCAGCTCGTCCCGACCACGGGCGTTTGGACCTCGGCCTCGTAAAGGTTGGCGGTCGGGGGGTCGATCGTCCGGTACCCCAGCGCGTAGCCGGATGACAGGAAGCCGCCCAGGATCCAGGTGCCGGTCTCGAGCCTGCGCAACGCCAGCTCGCCCCAGGTCTCGGCCGGGGGTGTGATGGGCGTGGGTGCGTTGCCCCAGGACCTATGTTTTCGCCGGCGACCTGACCCTCGGGCAGGAATGGGGTAGCGCACTACGCATCCCTTCCCCGGATCCCCGCGCCTACGGTCTCAGCTACCACCCCACCTCAGGAGGATCCGATGACCACTCTGCAAGAGCCACGGCATGTCAAAAGCAATGGGCGAGAACAGGACTGGAGCCATGTTCGCGGATTCGGGTGGCGTCCACAGCTCCCGGATGCCCGCGACATGCTCTACACGGCCCGGCTCAAGGCCGCGCCGCCGCCCGAGTACGACCTGCGTCCGTCGATGCCGCAGGTCTACGACCAGGGCCAGCTCGGGTCGTGCACCGGAAATGCCATCGCCGCCGCGATGGAGTACGAGCGGGACCGGCAGGGTTTGCCCGATTTCATCCCTTCGCGGTTGTTCATCTACTACAACGAACGCGCCCTCGAGGGCACGGTGGCCAGCGACGCGGGCGCGGTGATCAGGGACGGCATCAAGGTGGTCAACCGCGAGGGCGTCTGCCCGGAGACGCTGTGGCCGTACGACATCGGGGTGTTCACGGTCAAGCCGCCGCGGCGCTGCTATGTCGCCGCGCAGAAGGACAAGGCCGTGCAGTACGAGGCGATCCACACGCTGGGGGACCTCAAGGATGCGATCGCCTCGAATCTGGCGGTCGTGTTCGGGTTCACCGTGCACCAGAGTTTCGAATCGCAGGCCGTCGCCGAGACGGGCGTGATGCCGATGCCCAAACAAGGTGACCCGGTCGTCGGCGGCCACGCCGTTCTCGCGGTCGGCTACTCGGATCCCAAGAGCCGCTTGATTATTCGCAACTCGTGGGGCCCCTCGTGGGGCGACCACGGCTACTTCTACATGCCGTACGAGTACCTGACCGGGTCGAAGGTCAGCTCGGATGCTTCGCCGATCAGCCACGTGAAGCTGGCGAGCGATTTCTGGGCGATCCAGATGGTCTCGTCGTAGCGCCCCACGGCACCTGGAAGGGAACCATGGCCATGTCGATCGCGCAGCTCAACAACGATCTGCTTCTCGAGCGCATCACGTACGAGGCACCCCACGAGGCGCCCGACCCGATCCCGTGGCCGGACGGGCTGGGGCCCATCGCGACCCCGTACGACCGGGCCGCGAACCAGCCGCTGCCGTCCTGCGACGTCCTGGTGGTGACCTGGACGGTGGCGGAGGCCCAGGCCCTCGCCGACGTGCTCACCCCGGGCATGCCCAGCCGCAGCTGGAAGCCCTACGCCCACGGGTGGCCGAGCTTCGAGCCCCAGCTCACCTGGCGCTCGCCGGCTCGCGATGCCGGCTGCCTGGCCTATGTGGCCCGAGTCGGGATCGGCCATGTCGAGGTGCTGGCGGTGAAGTCGGAGCTGCACCTGGCCACCGACAGCGTCTCGGCGCCGCTGGTGGCGCTGTGGCGGCGAATGGTGAGCGAGGCCAAGCCCAAGCTGGTCATCACCACCGGGACCGCCGGCGGCATCGGGACGGCCACCCAGCTCGGCGACGTCTTCGTCGTCACCAACGCGAAGTTCAACTGCACCAAGGACTTCAAGAGCAAGCCGTGGGCCCAGCAGTTGTTCACGGGCTCGCCGGTGCAGGGCGGCGGACACGCGGCCGCCTTCGACACGCTGGTGGCGCCCAACGCCGGGCGGCTGCAGCCGCAGGCCACCCGCCCGCCGGCGCTGACCTTCGGCGCGGCGGTGGGCGGTGTGGAAACCGTCGACTACTTCGGCTTCGCCAACACCGACGACTCGTACGGCATCGTCCGCAACTACCCGGACGCGCGAACCGAAGAGATGGACGACGCGACGTTGCCGCTGGCCCTTTCCGGCCTGGCGGACCCGCCGGCGTGGTGTTCGATCCGCAACGCCAGCGACCCGCAGGTCTCCTCGGACATCGGCGACCTGCGCGCCCAGGCGCGCTGGGCCAATCAGATCTACCAGCGCTACGGCTACTGGACCTCGGTCGGGTCGGCCATCGCGACGTGGGCCGTCATCGCCAACATGAACTGAGCGGGCGGTCGGCGGCCACAAAAAACGATTCGGCGTCACACGTATTCTGTTGTGGACCTATACCCCGAGGACCGAAAGAACAACAGTGGCGCTCGTCGTGCAGAAATACGGCGGATCGTCGGTGGCGGACGCCGACCGGATCCGCCGCGTCGCGGAGCGCATCGTCGCGACCAAGAAGCAGGGCAACGACGTCGTGGTGGTGGTTTCCGCGATGGGCGACACCACCGACGACCTGCTGGACCTGGCCCAGCAGGTCTGCCCGGCCCCGCCGCCGCGGGAGCTCGACATGCTGCTGACCGCCGGTGAACGCATCTCCAACGCGTTGGTGGCCATGGCGATCGAATCGCTCGGCGCGCAGGCCCGCTCGTTCACCGGTTCGCAGGCCGGCGTGATCACCACCGGCACGCACGGCAACGCGAAGATCATCGAGGTGACCCCGGGGCGGCTGCGGACCGCGCTCGACGAAGGCCGCATCGTCTTGGTCGCCGGCTTCCAGGGGGTCAGCCAGGACACCCGCGACGTCACCACGCTCGGCCGCGGGGGTTCGGACACCACCGCGATCGCCCTGGCCGCCGCCCTCGGCGCCGACGTCTGCGAGATCTACACCGACGTGGACGGCATCTTCAGCGCGGACCCGAGGATCGTGCACAACGCCCGCAGGCTGGACAGTGTGACGTTCGAGGAGATGCTCGAGATGGCGGCCTGCGGCGCCAAGGTGCTGATGCTGCGCTGCGTGGAATACGCTCGCCGCTACGACATTCCGGTGCACGTCCGCTCGTCGTACTCGGACAGGCCGGGCACCGTTGTTACCGGATCGATCAAGGACATTGCCATGGAAGACCCCATCCTGACCGGCGTCGCGCACGACCGCAGCGAGGCCAAGGTGACCATCGTCGGGCTACCCGACATACCCGGCTATGCCGCGCGGGTTTTCCGCGCCGTCGCCGACGCCGACGTGAACATCGACATGGTGCTGCAGAACGTGTCCAAGGTCGAAGACGGCAAGACCGACATCACCTTCACCTGCTCGCGCGACAGCGGACCGACCGCGGTGGAGAAGCTGGCCGCGCTGCAAGACGAGATCGGCTTCACCCAGCTGCTCTACGACGACCACATCGGCAAGGTGTCGCTGATCGGGGCGGGGATGCGCAGCCACCCGGGCGTCACCGCGACCTTCTGCGAGGCGCTGGCCGCCGTCGGCGTCAACATCGAGTTGATCTCCACCTCCGAGATCCGGATCTCGGTGCTGTGCCGCGACACCGAACTAGACAAGGCCGTCGTGGCGTTGCACGAGGCGTTCGATCTCGGCGGCGACGAGTCGGCGACGGTATATGCGGGGACGGGTAGGTAGATGGTTGCCATCGGGGTAGTGGGGGCCACCGGTCAGGTGGGCCAGGTGATGCGCCGGCTGCTCGACGAGCGCGACTTCCCGGCGAGCACCGTGCGGTTCTTCGCGTCCGCGCGCTCGCAGGGCCGCAAGTTGGAGTTCCGCGGCCAGGAGATCGAGGTCGAAGACGCCGCGACGGCGGACCCGTCCGGGCTGGACATCGCGCTTTTCTCGGCCGGCAAGACGATGTCGCTGGTGCAGGCGCCGCGGTTCGCCGCGGCCGGGGTCACGGTGATCGACAACTCGTCGGCCTGGCGCAAGGATCCCGACGTGCCGTTGGTGGTGTCCGAGGTCAACTTCACGCGCGACGCGCACCGCCGACCGAAGGGCATCATCGCCAACCCGAACTGCACCACGATGGCCGCGATGCCGGTGCTCAAGGTGCTGCACGACGAGGCGCAACTGGTGCGCATGGTGACCTCGACCTATCAGGCGGTCTCGGGCAGCGGCTTGGCCGGCGTCGAGGAATTGGCGACCCAGGCGCGCGCCGTCATCGACGGCGCCGAGGAGCTGGTGTACGACGGCGGCGCACTCGACTTCCCGGCGCCAAAGACGTATGTCGCGCCGATCGCGTTCAACGTGCTGCCGCTCGCGGGATCGCTGTTGGACGACGGTTCCGGCGAGACCGACGAGGACGCGAAGCTGCGCTTCGAGAGCCGCAAGATCCTCGGCATCCCCGACCTGTTGGTCAGCGGCACCTGCGTGCGGGTTCCGGTGTTCACCGGGCACTCGCTGTCGATCAACGCCGAATTCGCCCGGCCGCTCTCGCCCGAGCGCGCCCGCGAGCTGCTCGACGGTGCCCCGGGCGTCAAGGTGGTCGAGGTGCCGACGCCGCTGGCCGCTGCCGGTGTCGACGAATCGCTGGTCGGCCGGATCCGCACCGACCCGGGCGTCCCCGACGGGCGTGGCCTGGCGCTGTTCGTGTCGGGGGACAACCTGCGCAAGGGGGCCGCGCTGAACACCATCCAGATCGCCGAGCTGCTGGCCGCGGAACTATAGTTCCCGGGTGAGCTCGGCCCGGGTCGCCCTGCTAAGTATTTTGTGTTTGGTTGCGCCCCAGCCTGTTTGGCATGCGTCCGCCGACCCGCCGGCGCCGGCGCCGGAGCCCGTCCTGCAGCCGCTGGCGCCGGGCCAAGTGGTGCGCATCGGACCGACGGCCGGCACCGGAACCCCGACGGGTGACTACGGCATCGGTGCGACGGACCTGTGTGAGTTCGTCGAGTTCCCCACCGAGCTGTTGCAGGTCTGCGGCGACAGCTTCGCCGGCCAGGGCGTCGGGTTCGGCGGCTGGTACTCGCCGATCGCGCTGCACGTCGACGCCGCGTCGGTCGACGACCCCGCCGGGGTGCGCTACACCGGGGTCACCGGAATCGGGAAGCCGCTGCTGGCCGACCCCACGCCGCCCGGGGATTCTCAGCTGCCGGCCGGCGTGGTGCAGGTCAACCGGCGCAACTACCTGATGGTCACGACGACGAAAAACCTTGAGCCGCAAAGCTCCCGGTTGGTGATGGCCGAACCCGCGCGCGGCAGCTGGCAGACCGTCGCCGGGACCCGCCGCGACGGCTCCTATCAGGGTGGGCGACAGTCGCAGATCAGCGGCTACTACGACCCGATCCCCACCCCGGACTCGCCGGGCGGCTGGGTGTACATCGTCGCGAACAGCTTCACGCGGCGAGATCCCGTGCTGCTGTACCGGGCGACGCCGCAGACATTCATCGACCGATCCCGGTGGCAGGGCTGGGCGTCCGGGCCCGACGGCGGCTGGGGCAGGCCGCCGACACCCCTGTGGCCCGATCAGGTGGGCGAGATGTCCATCAGGCAGATCGACGGCAAGGCGGTGCTGTCCTACTTCAACGCCAGCACCGGCAACATGGAGGTCCGGGTGGCCGACGACCCGACGTCGCTGGGCGGCGCGCCCGTGACGACGGTGGTGCAGCACGACGAGTGGCCCGATCCGGCCGAAAGCCTGCCGCCCGTCTACGACAACCGGCTCGCGCAGCCGTACGGCGGGTACATCTCGCCCGGGTCCACACTCGATGAGCTGCGCATCTTTGTCAGCCAATGGGACACCCGCGCCCGTGCGCGCGCCCCGTACCGGGTGATCCAGTTCGCGGTCAACCCGTTCAAGCCCTAATCAGAGGCGGTTTCGCGCCCCGTCATCGCCGCTTGCGTTGTTCGAGCATGACGCCCAGCCACGGGAAGGCCGGTGGAGCCAGAACGGCCCACGCCAGCAGCGCGGCCGCCATGATGTTGCCCGAGTCGGTACCGGCGTTCAACGACCCGAATCGGCGCCGCGCCGAGGTCGGTTAGGGTAGCGGCGCCGCGATTTTGCCAGGTGAGGCGGGGTTTCAGCTCATAGCTGCTACTTAACCAACGCATAGCCACAACTACTCTTAACGCACGCATCATTTGTCTCATGAGTGAAACATCTGACACCCCAACCGTGCGGACCGCTACCGCAACTGAACCCGCGCCGGCGGCAGCGCCGGCGCTCTACCGGACCCCTCGGGTCTTCCTCGCCGCGGCATGGGTCGCCATCGTCGCCGGAGTCGTGTTCATCATCTCGGTGATCTTCTTCACCGGGATGGCGCTTGGACACGGCCACGGCGGCATGCACCACCACAAGCACCACGCGGCGTTCATGCATCCACACCGCTTCGGCCCCGGCGGCCCGGGCGGACCCGGTGGACCGGCCGGACCACCGGCGGCGATTCAGGGCGGCGGACCCGCTTCGGCGACCCCCGGCGCCCCGGGACCCAGCCAGATTCCGTCGTCGGTCGCACCCTCGCGGACCCCGTAGTCCCGCGGGTCGTTAAACCCACATCCGCTGGCCCGGCGCTCACATGAGCGCCGGGCCGCTCGATTCACAGCAACATTTGTGTCTCGGACCTGTTCTCGCGGTCGGCGACGGGGGCAGTATTCAAGGCATGACCCAAACACCCGAACCGTCAACGCAACCGACGCCCGTCGCCGCGGCCCCGCCTGCGTACGCGCCGGTCAAGCCTCCCCGGGTATATGTCGCCGCCGCGTGGGTGGTGATCGTCGCCGGGATCGTCTTCATCCTTTCGACCGTCTTTTTCGCCGGTGCCATGGTCGTGGGAATCGGCCACCACTGGCACTACTACAAGCACCATCACGGCATGATGTACGGCCCCTACGGTCCCGGCGGCCCCGGCGGACCGGGTGGCGGACCGTGGCAGTACGGCGGGCCGTGGGGTCCGGGCATGGGCGGCCCGTGGGGTCCGCCGCCGGGCTTCGGTCCGGGCGGTCCCGGGGGCCCCAGCCAGACACCGACGCCCAGCGCTCCGGCGCCGGCACCGAACACGCCGGGCAATCCGCGCCCGTAGCCGCCTAGCGAAAGTTGTTGCGCTGATAGCTGAATGGCCTGGCCCAACGTCGAGTTGTTGGGCGGTTTTGGCGCAATTTCGCCCCACAACTCGACGTTGGAGGCCGGCGGCCGCCCTGGCATGATCGAAACCCATGACCATGCGCATCCGCGCGGCGGTGATGACCATCGGGGTGGCGGTCGGGGGAGCGTTGGGTGTCCCCGCGGCGGTCGCGCACCCGTCGGAGCCCGGGGTGGTGAACTACGCGGTCCTTGCGAAGGGATCGGTCGGCAACATCGTCGGCGGGCCGATGGGCTGGGAGTCGGTGTTCACGCAGCCGTTCCAGGGCTATTCGGTCGACGTTGCGGTGTGCAACAACTGGGCCGACATCGGGCTGCCCGAGGTCTTCGACGACCCGGATCTGGCGTCGTTCAACGGGGCGACCACCCAGACGTCGGCCAGCGATCAGACCCACTTGGTCAAGCAGGCCGTCGGCGTATTCGCCAGCAGCGACGCCGCGGCGCGGGCCTTCCATCGCGTGGTGGACCGGACCGTCGGCTGCTCGGGCCAGACGACCGCGATGCACTTGGACAACGGGAGCACGCAGGTTTGGTCGTTCGACGGCGGCCCGGCGACGGGCGCGGACGCGAACTGGACGAAGCAGGAGGCGGGCACCGACCGTCGGTGCTTCGATCAAACCAGGCTGCGCGAAAACGTGTTGTTGCAGGCCAAGGTCTGCCAATCTGGCAACGCGGGACCTGCGGTCAACGTGCTGGCCGGGGCCATGCAGAACGCGCTGGGTCAGTAGCGTGGGTCCGAATTTTCGGGTGGTCGGTCGTGGAAAAGTCCGGCAAGACGGGAATATGTCGGTGCGGTCTGCAAGATGAAGTAGTGGCGTTGAATTTTCCGTTGACTACGCAACAAGCGGCGCAGCCTGGAGGGATCGTGATATGACGTTCGCCCCGGCCAGCACCGCCCAAGCCGAGATGGCCGACGCTGCGGCTGCCGCTGAATACATCGCCGACGGCTGCCTCGTCGATGCCCCGCTGAGGAGCATCGGTCTCGAGCTGGAGGGCCACTGCCACGACCAGGCCGACCCGCACCGCAGGCCGCGCTGGGACGAAATCGCGGCCGTTCTCCGGCTACTCCCCACCCTGCCGGGCGGCAGCGCCGTCACGGTGGAACCCGGCGGAGCCGTCGAACTGTCCGGGCCGCCGGCGGACGGGGTGCTGGCCTCGATCGATGCGATGAACCGGGACCAGGCCGTGCTGCGGTCGGCTTTCGCCGACGCCGGGCTGGGCCTGGTTTTCCTCGGGGCGGATCCGCTGCGGCCGCCGAAGCGCATCAACCCCGGTGCGCGTTACCAGGCGATGGAACAGTTCTTCCGCTCCAGCCGCTCAGGCGAGGCGGGCGCGGCGATGATGACGTCGACCGCGTCGATCCAGGTCAACGTCGACGCCGGGCCTCGGGACGGCTGGGCGGCGCGGGTCCGGCTGGCGCACGCGCTGGGGCCCACGATGATCGCGATCGCCGCCAACTCCCCGATGCTGGGCGGCGAGTTCACCGGTTGGGTCTCCACCCGGCAGCGGGTGTGGGGGGACATGGACTCGGCCCGTTGCGGGCCCATCCTGGGGGCCAGCGGCGACGACCCTGGCACCGACTGGGCGCGCTACGCGCTCAAGGCCCCGGTGATGCTGGTGCACAACCCGGACGCGACGGCCGTCACGCAGTGGGTGCCCTTCGCCGACTGGGTGGACGGCCGGGCGTTGCTCGGTGACCGGCGCCCGACGCTCGCCGACCTGGAATACCACCTGACCACGCTGTTCCCGCCGGTGCGGCCGAGACAGTGGCTGGAGATCCGCTACCTCGACAGCGTGCCGGACGCCCTGTGGCCCGCCGTGGTGTTCACGTTGGTGGCGCTGCTCGACGACCCGGTGGCCGCCGACATCGCGGCCGAGGCCGTCGAACCGGTCGCCACCGCATGGGACACCGCGGCGCGGGTGGGCCTGCGCGACCGGCGGCTCTACGCGGCGGCGAACAAATGCGTGGCCATCGCCGTCGAGCGGGCGCCGGCGGAGCTGGCCGACGCGATGCAACTGTTGGTCAGCGGAGTCGAGCGGGGCCGATGTCCCGGCGACGACTTCTCCGACGAGGTGATCGAGCACGGCATCGAGGCGACGGTCTCGAGGGCCGCGCGCTGGCCGCAAGGGGGCCCGTGACTTCTCGGGAAAAGCTGGCCGACGATTTGGCGCGGGCGCGGACGCGGACGCTGCGGCTGGTCGAGTTCGACGACGCCGAACTGTGGCGGCAGTTCGACCCGTTGATGAGCCCGCTGGTGTGGGACCTCGCGCACATCGGTCAGCAGGAAGAGTTCTGGTTGCTGCGGGGCGGTGATCCGTCCCGGCCGGGGATCCTGCCGCCGGCCGTCGAGGGCCTCTACGACGCTTTCGAACACTCCCGGGCCAGTCGCGTCGAGTTGCCGCTGCTGTCGCCCGAGCGCGCGCGGTCCTACTGCCGCACCGTGCGGTCCGCCGCGCTGGACGCCCTGGACGCCCTGCCCGACGACCCCGCCGGCGCGGAAGCGGCGTTCACCTTCGGGATGGTGGTCAGCCACGAAAACCAGCACGACGAGACCATGCTGCAGGCGCTCAACCTGCGCACCGGCGCGCCGCTGCTGCGCGACGTCCCGGCCCTGCCCGCCGGCCGGCCCGGGCTGGCGGGAACGTCGGTGCTGGTCCCCGGCGGCCCGTTCGTGCTGGGTGTGGACGCCGCGAGCGAACCGTACTCGCTCGACAACGAGCGCCCCGCCCACGTCGTCGACGTGCGGGCCTTCCGGATCGGGCGGGTCCCGGTCACCAACGGCGAGTGGCGAGCGTTCATCGACGACGGCGGCTACGACCAGCCGCGGTGGTGGTCCGAGCGCGGCTGGCAGCACCGCCAGACCGCGGGTCTGACCGGGCCGCAGTTCTGGAGTTCGGACGGCCGAACCCGCGCGCGGTTCGGCTACATCGAGGACATCCCCGCCGACGAGCCGGTGCAGCACGTCACCTACTTCGAGGCCGAGGCCTATGCGGCCTGGGCCGGCGCCCGGCTGCCCACCGAGATCGAGTGGGAGAAGGCCTGCGCGTGGGATCCGGCGGCCGACGCCCGGCGCCGCTACCCGTGGGGGGAACGGCAACCGTCCGACGACCTGGCCAACCTGGGCGGCACCGCGCTGCGGCCCGCGCCCGTCGGCGCGTATCCCGCCGGCGCTTCGGCCTACGGGGCCGAGCAGATGCTCGGCGACGTCTGGGAGTGGACCGCCTCGCCGCTGCGGCCGTGGCCGGGGTTCGTCCCGATGATCTACGAGCGCTACTCACGGCCGTTCTTCGACGGCGACTACCGGGTGCTGCGCGGCGGCTCGTGGGCCGTGGAGCCGGGGATCGTGCGGCCGAGCTTCCGCAATTGGGACCACCCGATCCGGCGTCAGATCTTCTCCGGTGTCCGCTTGGCCTGGGACGTGACCGACTGATGTGCCGACACCTGGGCTGGCTCGGCGCCGACGTGAGCGTGTCCTCGCTGGTGCTGGACCCGCCGTGCGGGCTGCGGGTGCAGTCGTATGCCCCGCGCCGCCAGAAGCACGGCCTGATGAACGCCGACGGTTGGGGCATCGGGTTTTTCGACGGCGACGTGCCCCGGCGCTGGCGCAGCCCGGCGCCGCTGTGGGGCGACGCGTCGTTCGATTCGGTGGCGCCGGCGCTGCACAGCCACTGCGTGGTGGCCGCGGTGCGCTCGGCGACCGTGGGCATGCCGATCGAGGCCAGCGCGACGGCGCCGTTCACCGACGGCCGCTGGTTGTTGTCGCACAACGGAATCGTCGACCGCACGGTGCTGCCGCTCGCCTCGTCGGCCGAATCGGCTTGCGACAGCGCCATCCTCGCGGCCACCATTTTCGAGCGCGGGCTGGACGCTCTGGCCGATACCGTCGCCGAAATCGGGGCGGCCGACCCCTTGGCGCGGCTGAACGTGTTGGCCGCCAACGGCTCTCGGCTGCTGGCGACCGCCTGGGGCGACACCCTGTTCCTCCTGCGCCGCGACGACGGCGTGGTGCTGGCCAGCGAACCGTACGACGATGCGCCCGACTGGCAGGACGTGCCGGACCGGCACCTGGTTGAGGTCACCGAGCGGGGGGTCACGCTGACGCCCCTCAATTCGAAAGGCTCTTCATGACGCTGTCGCTGTCCAACCACCTCGCCGCCGACTCGGCGTACCACGCGCTGCGCCGCGACGTGCTCGATGGCCTGCAGCAGACACCGAAGGCGTTGCCGCCCAAGTGGTTCTACGACTCGGTGGGCAGCGACCTGTTCGACCAGATCACCCGGCTGCCGGAGTACTACCCTACCCGCGCGGAGGCCGAGATCCTGCGGGCCCGGTCGGGCGAGGTAGCGGCCGCCAGCGAGGCCGACACGCTGGTCGAATTGGGCGCCGGGACGTCGGAGAAGACCCGGCGGCTGTTGGACGCGCTGCGCGACCGGGGCTCGCTGCGCGGGTTCGTGCCGTTCGACGTCGACGCCGGCGTGCTGTCGGCGACCGCGACCGCCATCCAGCGCGAGTACCCGGGCGTCGAAATCAGCGCGGTCTGCGGGGATTTCGAGGAGCACCTGACGGAGATACCCGACGGCGGGCGGCGACTGTTCGTGTTCCTGGGGTCGACCATCGGCAACCTGACGCCCGAGCCGCGCGCGCAGTTCCTCGCCACGCTGTCCGGGGTGATGCGGCCGGGGGACAGCCTGTTGCTGGGCACCGACCTGGTCAAGGACGCCGACCGGCTGGTCCGTGCCTACGACGACGCCGCCGGGGTGACGGCGCGGTTCAACCGAAACGTGCTCGCGGTGATCAACCGCCAACTCGACGCCGACTTCGACATCGAGGCCTACCGGCATGTGGCGCGGTGGAACACCGAAGAGGAGCGCATCGAAATGTGGCTGCGGTCCGGCCGGCGCCAGCGGGTGCAAGTCGGCGCGCTCGAATTGACCGTCGATTTCGCGGACGGCGAGGAAATGCTCACGGAGGTGTCGTGCAAGTTCCGCCCGGGCGGCGTGAGCGCCGAGTTGGCCGCCGCAGGGCTGCGCCGCATTCGGTGGTGGACCGACGCCGCGGGCGACTTCGGGCTGTCGCTGGCGGTTAAGTGAGCCTGGCCGACCGATGGCGGGCGGCCCGCCCGCCCGTGGCCGGGCTGCACCTGGACAGCGCCGCCTGCTCGCGCCAGAGCTTCGCGGCCCTGGATGCGGCCGCCAAGCATGCGCTGCACGAGGCCGAGGTCGGCGGGTACGTCGCGGCGGAGGCGGCCGCCCCGGTGCTCGAGGCCGGACGCGCCGCGGTCGCGACGCTGTGCGGCACGCCCGACGCCGAGGTGGTGTTCACCACCGGCTCCCTGCACGCGCTCGATCTGCTGCTGGGCGCTTGGCCGGCCGACCGGCGCACGCTGGCCTGCCTGCCCGGCGAGTACGGCCCCAACCTGGCCGTGATGGCCGCCTACGGGTTCGAGGTGCGCACGTTGCCGACCCTGGACGACGGCAGGCTGGCGCTGGACGAGGCGGCTTTCGAACTCGAAAGCGACCCACCGGATTTGGTGCATCTCACCCCGCTGGCCAGCCACCGGGGCGTGGTGCAACCGCTTGCCATGGTGGCCAAGTTGTGCCGTCAGCTGAGCCTGCCGCTGGTGGTCGACGCCGCACAGGCGCTCGGCCACATCGACTGCGCGGTGGGGGCCGACGCCATGTATTCGTCGTCGCGCAAGTGGATCGCCGGACCGCGTGGCGTCGGTGTCCTGGCCGCCCGGCCCGGGCTGATGGATCGGCTGGTGCCGCGACTGCCGGCGCCGCAGTGGGCGTCGCAGCTGTCGGTGGCGCAGCAACTCGGCTTCGGCGAGGCCAATGTCGCCGCGCGGGTGGGCTTTTCGGTTGCCGTGGGGGAGCACCTGGCAGCCGGGGCGGAATCTGTGCGTGCCCGGCTGGCCGAGCTGGGCGCGACCGCCCGGAGCCTGCTGAGCGATGTCGACGGCTGGTTGGTGGTCGAGGAGGCCGAGGAGCCCAGCGCCATCACGACGCTGGCCCCCGTCGACGGCGTCGACCCCGAAGCGGTGCGGGCGTGGCTGCTCGCCGAGCGACGGATCGTGACGACTTACGCCGGGGTGGCGCGCGCGCCGCGCGAACTGTCCGCCCCGGTGCTGCGGATCTCGCCCCACGTGGACACCACCGCCGACGACCTGGAGACCTTCGCCGAGGCGCTGATCGCGGCCACCGCGGCAACCAGCTGAAATACCGGACTCGTCAATTTCGACTCCAATTTTGACCGGACGTATGAGAAGGCCTGTTCTTATTGGGCATGTGTGGAGTACCTTTTGGCTTCTGTAGCGCGCGGCGAATCAGGGATCGGGACCTGCAAGGGCTCGCCGTCGACGATGCAGCCGGTGGGAAGAGGTGCGGGATGAATTTCTCCATGTTGCCCGGCGAATTTGTTTCGGCCGCAACCTCATTCGGCTCGGTGGCCCCGTTTGCGGCGTGCGTGAA
The DNA here is from genome assembly GCF_059812165.1 of Mycobacterium sp. NGS69. NCBI lineage: Bacteria > Bacillati > Actinomycetota > Actinomycetes > Mycobacteriales > Mycobacteriaceae > Mycobacterium > Mycobacterium sp. NGS69. The sequence goes on along the minus strand of NZ_JCALCD010000001.1, from coordinate 585,561 downwards.
AGGAGATGGAGATGGCGTTTGTGATCACCGTGCCGGAAGCGGTGCAGGGCGCGGCCCGGGACCTGGCGGGGATTCGTGCCTCGCTGACCCAGGCCGCCGCGACCGCGGGCCCCACCACCGGGATCGCGACCGCCGCCGGCGACGAGGTATCGAGCGCGATCGCGTTGCTCTTCGGCAGCGCCGGCCAGCAATTTCAAGCTCTCAACGCTCAAGCACAGGCGTTCCACGCGGAGTTCGAAAGCCTGCTGACCGCGGGTGCGGCGGCATATGTCAGTGCCGAGGCCGCTAACGCAGGGCAGGCGGCCCCCGCAGCCGTGGCGGCGGCCGTACCCGCCGCGACCTACCGAACCTTCAACCTGTTCAACGGCCTGCTTGACATCAACATCGGGACCGCCGGCATCCAGTTCACCATCAGCACACCCGGGGCCATCCTGCCGGCCACGCACATACCCCCGATAAGCGTCGCCCCCTTCAATCTGCCCCAGATCACGATCCCGCCGGTGAACATTCCGGCCGGCGCCACGCTCGCGAATCTCACGGTGAGTCCGTTCAACTTGCCCCAGCTGTCGATACCGTCCATCAACATCCCGGCCGGGACGACGCCCGCCAACATCACCGTGGGTGCGTTCAACCTGCCGCAGATCACGACACCCGCCATTACGGTGCCGCCGATCAACCTGCCCGCGGTGACGATACCGCCGTTCCAGACGCCCCTGGTCCAGGTGTCGGGCTGGAGCCTGCCTTCGGTAACCGTTCCCAGAATCGATCTTCCCCAGATACAGGTTCCGGATATCAACGTTCCGGGTGGCGGCCAGACTGTAGTCACCCTCACAACCGGGAACATTCTTTTCCCGAACTACAACATCAATCTCCAATCGTTCGATTTAGCGCCATCACTCGGCTTCAACACGCCGGGCTTCATCACGCAATTCGGCATCCCCAGCATTCAGGTCGGGCCACTCACCCTGCCGATCCTGAGCATCAGCAACCCGAGCGGCGGCAACTACGTGTTCCCGTCCATCGGGCTTTCGGGCTTCAGCATCCCGTCGATCACGGTCCCACCGATTGCCGTCGGCGGTTTCACCCTGCCGCAGGTCAGCTGGCCGGCGTTCGCTACCGCGCCGCTGACCATCCCGCCGATCGGTGTCGGCGGTTTCACGCTGCCGCAGGTCAGCTGGCCGGCGTTCGCTACCGCTCCGCTGACCATCCCGCAGGTCGGCGTCGGCGGCTTCAGCCTGCCCGACATCAACGTCCCCAACATCACCGTGGCGCCCGTCCAGCAGTACCAGTTCACGATCCCGCCGATCCCCACCTGGCCGAACGGACTGACCGTCGACGCGAGCAACTTCATCTCGATCATGAACGACGTCGCGGCCAGCCTGCTGGGCACGGGCCCCTGACCCGATACCTCAGCCGGCCTTGTGCGCCGACAGCAGGAAGGCCGGCAACTTCATCCGCCCCTTCTCGTCGCGGTCGTGCGGCGGAAATTCGAACGGCGCGTCGGCCAGTGCCGGGATGTTCGCGTGGATGAAGGCGGGCCGGATCTCGTCGATCTCCCAGTACCTGCTCACCGCGGCACGCAACTCGTCCTCGTCGACCTCGTTCGGCTTGGGCTCCATCTCGGCGGGGAAGGCGCCCTTGGCGAACACCAGCACGAAATAGCTCGCGCCCGGGGCCGCCGCGCGATGGACCGAGCGCAGGTATCCGTCTCGGCCCTCCACCGGCAGCGAATGAAACAGCGTCGAGTCCGCGATCGTGGCGAAGCGTCCGTCGTAGCCGGTGAAGGACGTGATGTCGGCCTGCACGAAGGTGGCGGTGGTCAGGCCCCGGTCGGCGGCCGCCTTGGTGGCGGCGGCGACGGCGGTCGGCGTGAGGTCGATGCCGACCACGGTGTAGCCCTGCGCGGCCAGCGCCAGCGACAGCTCGGCGACCCCGCACCCGGCGTCCAGCACGTCGCTGCGAAACTTTCCGGCCGCGATCAGCGCGGCCAATTCCGGCTGCGGCTCACCGATGTTCCACGGCGGTGGCCCCTGGAATTCGCCCTCCTCGCGGTACGCACCGTCCCAGTCCATGATGTCGGATGACATGGTTCCCCTATCGATCCCAGGTATGCACCGGCTCGTTGGTATGCATGTGTTCGCAATACCGCCGGAGCATTTCGGCGAGCGCCGTGGGCCGGCTCATGCCGCCGTCCTCCAGCGTACGCACGGTGGACACCTGCCAGCCGGCCCCGTTGCGGCCGGCCCGGGCGCGTCCCTCGATGACACCCAGGAACCGGTCGCGCACCTCGGCGTCGACGCCCCAGCGGCGCAGTCCCTCGTCGGCGATCGGCAGCAAGGTGTCGAGCACCAGCTCCCGCGCCGACACCTTGCCCATGCCGGGCCAGAGCAGTCGGGCGTCCATGCCGTGGCGCGCCGCCTCGAGGAAATTCTCGCGTGCCACAAGAAAACCCATCCTGTTCCAGAGCGGGTCCTCGTCTTCCGACAGGCCGCGCAGCGCGCCGTAGTAGAAGGCGGCGTTCCCCAGCATGTCGATGACGGTCGGTCCGGCCGGCAGCACCCGGTTCTCCAACCGCAGATGCGCGCGCCCGTCGACCACGTCGTACACGGGCCGGTTCCACCGGTACACGGTGCCGTTGTGCAGGCGCAGTTCGGGCAGGTGCGGGGTGCGTCCCGCGGCCAGCTCGGCGACCGGGTCCTCGTCGGACACCTCGGGCAGCAGCGACGGGAAATATTGGATGTTCTCTCCGAACAGGTCCAGCACGGAGGTGATCCAGCGTTCGCCGAACCACACCCGCGGCCGCACGCCCTGGGCCTTGAGCTCCTCGGGACGCGTGTCGGTGGACTGGGCGAACACTTCGATCCGGGTCTCCGACCACAGCTGGTGACCGAAAAAGTACGGCGAGTTGGCCCCCAGCGCCAGCTGCGGGCCCGCGAGGATCTGGGCCGCGTTCCAGTTGGCGGCGAACTCCGCGGGGGCGAGCTGCAGGTGCAATTGCATGCTGGTGCAAGCGGATTCGGGCGCGATGGTGGCGGCGTTCCAGCTCAGCGGCTCCGGGCCGGAGATGTCGATCGGGATGTCCTCGCCGCGGGCGGAAAAGATCGAGTCGTTGAGGGCGGCATAGCGCGTCGACTCGCTCATCCACCCCTCGGCGAGGTGTTCGGGCATCAGCGTGGGCAGGATGCCGATCATCACGATGTGCGCGCCGCCCGAGTCGGCCTTGGCCTCGGCGTCATTCAGGCTGGCCCGCACCTCGGCCTCGAGGTCGAGCCCCGTGTGCCCCGGCAGCGGGCGCGGTGGGACGTTGAATTCGATGTTGTAGGCACCCAATTCGGTCTGGAAAGCGGGATCGGCGATGGCCTCCAGCACCGATCGGTTGGACATGGCCGGCTGGTAGTCCGCGTCGACGAGGTTGCACTCGATCTCCATGCCGGTGAGCGGCCGGTCGGAATCGAAGCGCGACTGGGCGAGCATCGTCTCGAAGACGTTCAGGCACAACCGCAACTTGCGCCGGTATTCCGAGCGTTGCGCGCGGTCATACGTGGTGCGCTTGACCTCTTCGCCCACAACGCCGATGCAACAGGTTTACCGGCGGCAACGCAAGGGCGACAGGCTGACCAGTGCTGACGGCGGCCGGGTGGGTAGACCATCATGGACGTAGGAGTCTCAATCACGGGTGGAGGAGAGCTAGTTGGCCGAGTCCGCTGAATTCGTAGCCGCAATCGATCAGGGCACCACCAGCACCCGCTGCATGATTTTCGATCACGACGGCGCCGAAGTGGCCCGCCATCAGCTCGAACACGAGCAGATCCTGCCCCGCGCCGGCTGGGTCGAGCACGACCCGGTGGAGATCTGGGAGCGCACGTCGTCGGTGCTGATGTCGGTATTGAACCGGGCCAAGCTGACGCCGAAACACCTGGCGGCCCTGGGGATTACGAACCAGCGCGAAACCACGCTGGTATGGGACAAGCGGACCGGCCGGCCCTACTACAACGCGATCGTCTGGCAGGACACCCGCACCGACCGGATCGCGTCCGCGCTGGAGCGAGACGGCCACGGCGACGTGATTCGCCGCAAGGCCGGCCTGCCGCCGGCGACCTATTTCTCCGGCGGCAAGCTGCGATGGATCCTGGAAAACGTCGACGGGGTCCGCGAGGCCGCCGAACGCGGTGACGCCCTGTTCGGCACCGCCGACACCTGGGTGTTGTGGAATCTCACCGGGGGCCCGCGGGGCGGGGCGCACGCCACCGACGTGACCAACGCCAGCCGGACCATGCTGATGAACCTGGAAACCCTCGACTGGGACGACGAGCTGTTGTCGTTCTTCGGCGTCCCCCGTGCGATGCTGCCGGCGATCGCGGCGTCCTCGCCCCTGCAGCCCTTCGGTGTGACGCTGGAAACCGGGCCGTTGGGCGGCGAGGTGCCGATCACGGGGGTCCTCGGTGACCAGCACGCGGCGATGGTCGGTCAGGTGTGCCTCGCCGAGGGCGAGGCAAAAAACACCTACGGCACCGGCAATTTCCTGCTGCTCAACACCGGCGAGGCGATCGTGCGGTCGAAGAACGGCCTGCTGACCACGGTCTGCTATCAGTTCGGCGACGCCAAACCCGTGTACGCGCTTGAGGGTTCGATCGCGGTCACGGGCTCGGCGGTGCAGTGGCTGCGCGACCAGCTCGGCATCATCAGCGGTGCCGCGCAGAGCGAGTCGCTGGCCCGTCAGGTTCCCGACAACGGCGGGGTCTACTTCGTCCCGGCGTTTTCCGGGTTGTTCGCCCCCTACTGGCGATCCGACGCCCGTGGCGCGATCGTTGGGCTGTCACGGTTCAACACCAACGCGCACCTGGCGCGCGCCACGCTGGAGGCGATCTGCTATCAGAGCCGCGACGTGGTGGACGCGATGAAGGCGGATTCCGGTGTGCGCCTTGAGGTGCTGAAGGTCGACGGTGGCATCACCGGCAACGAGCTGTGCATGCAGATCCAGGCCGATGTGCTGGGTGTGGACGTGGTGCGGCCGGTGGTCGCCGAGACGACCGCGCTCGGGGCCGCCTACGCGGCGGGCCTGGCCGTCGGGTTCTGGGCCGATCCGTCGGATCTGCGGGCGAACTGGCAGGAGGACAAGCGCTGGACGCCGACGTGGGACGACGAGCAGCGCGAAGCGGGATACGCGGGTTGGCGCAAGGCGGTGCAGCGGACCCTGGATTGGGTCGATGTGAACTAGCTTTCCCACCGCGAGCGTGCGTGTCTGGACGGCGGCACGCCGCTTCGACTGGCATTCTGCGCACGCTCGCGGCGGAAAAAGGGACCTCAGTCCTCGCCGAGGATGCCGTAGACCTCGCGGCGGGCGTTGTTGATGATCTCGACGATGCGCTGCTGCTGCTCCTCGGTGGCGGTGTGCGCGGATTGCGCGACCGCACCGAACAACTGGCCGATGGCCGCGCGCAGGTTGACCGCACCCGGGTCGGCGCCCTCGGCGATCTCGTCCCAGGGCTTGGTCTCGATCTTCTCCGCCGCAGCGCGTCCCTCGTCGGTCAGCTCGAAAAGCTTTTTGCTGCCGTCGGTTTCGCTCGCGTTGATCAGGCCTTCATCGTCCAACAGCTGCAGCGTCGGGTACACCGACCCGGGGCTGGGCCGCCAGATCCCGTTGCTGCGCTCGGCGATCTGCTGGATCATCTCGTAGCCGTGCATCGGCCGCTCGGCCAGCAGGGCCAGGATGGCCGCGCGCACGTCGCCGCGGCGTCCGCGGCCGGAGCCGCCACGACGCCGTCCGCCGCGCCGCCCACCCGGGCCGAACCCGAAGCCGAAGCCCGGGCCGAACCCGGGACCGAAGCCCGGCCCGAAACCGGGGCCGAAGTGGTCGCCGGCGTGGTCGCGGAGGTGTTCGCGGAATTCCCGCCGGGCCTGGCGCCTGGCGTCGTGCAGGGCGCGCCGGTCCACCGGGCCGGGGCCGAAGCCGAAGCCGGGCCGGCCCACGAAGGGTCCCTCGGGGGGAGTGAATGGGTTACTCATGGTTGGTAGTTCCTCTCAATGTTTTGTGGGTAACGCGCCGGTCGCGCGCTACGGAATATCACGATATATCGTAAACTAACGTGATGCAACGGGATATTCCGTCTAGGCACTTTCAAGGCGCACCGAAATCGCGTTGAACTGGGGAAAGCCGATTTCACGCCGTTGGCGACGAGCGGTTTGCATCCCGCGGGCGGCGGGTAGGAACTGGGGGATGAACGCTAACAACAACCTGACGGTCGGCGGCGGAACGCAGAGCGCGGCCGGGCCCACCCGGGGCGACGACGCCCGGGGCCGCGGCGCATGGCCGTGGGTGAACTGGGGGTTGGCGCTGGCGACGGTGCCGGCCGCGGCCATCGTGATGCTCTTCGCGCTCGGTGCGGTGATGAGCACCGATGGGTGCAGCGACCGCAGTTGCCCCAATCTGGGGCACGGCGGCATCGACTTCGGTGTCGCGTTCTACGGCGCGCCCGTGGTGGCGGTCGTCGTCCTGGTCATCTCGTTCTTCACCGCAAAGCGCCGCGGCGGCATCGCGGTTCCGCTGGTCGGTTGGGCGCTGCTGGTCGCCGACGTCGCGCTGATGGCGGCGGCCGTTTCGGGCTAGCCCGGCGGCGCGAAGCCGCCGGGATCCGGTTCCGGGGCCGGTTGCTGTTGGGGTTGCTGCGGCCACGGCGGGGGCGGCGGGGCCGGCGGTGGCCACGGGCCCGCGGGGGGCATGGTGGGCGGTTGGGGTTGCAGCCGCGCCAGTTCGCGGCGGTGGCGCTCGGCGAGTACCGCCGCGAGCACCAGCTCCGGCGGGGCGGCGGGCGGCGGCGGCGGTGCGATGCGCGACACGACGTCGCCGGCGATCCGGTAGGCCATCTGTAGGCGCAGCTGACCGTCGAGTTGCGGTGCGCGGGACAGGAACTGCCGCGCGACCTCGGCCTGCCCGGCGCCCAGTCCCGACAGCTGCAGCGAGGACGCCCACCACGCCAGCGACGGTGGCATCACCGGCGGCGGGCTCAGCCGGGGGCCGCGCTCGCTGACCACGACGGTGCCGGCGAAGACGTCGCCGATGCGCTTGCCCTTGGGGGAGAAGATGCTGCAGATGACCGCGGGACTACCCGCGAGCATCCAAATCTCCACCACCGACGCCAGCGCTCGAAACAGCGCCTGCCGGAAGCGTTCTGGGCCGCCGTCCTCGGACACCACCCGCAGGCCCATCGCGATCTTGCCCACCGACCTTCCCCGCGTGGCGGTTTCGAACGCCAACGGGTAGCCGACGACCACCAGCACCGTGAAGATCAGCAGGACGGCCGTGCTCAGCGCGGTATCGAACTGGGTCAGGGTGGCCGCCCACAACATCAGGCCGAGCACGTAGCAGATGAAGATCACCGCTATGTCGATGAGCGCGCTGGCCGCCCGCACCGGCAACTGGGCGATCTGCACGTCGAGCACCACGGCGTCCCCGGTCACCACCTCCGACATAACACCGAACGGTACAGGCCGATTAGGCTGCGCAGGGTGGACGTCGACGCATTCGTGCTGACCCATCGCGGTACGTGGGACCGCCTCGACCAGTTGGTCAAGAGACGCCGGTCACTGACCGGCGGCGAGGTCGACGAACTCGTCGAGCTTTACCAGCGGGTCTCCACCCACCTATCGATGCTGCGGTCGGCGTCCTCGGATTCGCTGCTGATCGGCCGGCTGTCGAGCCTGGTCGCGCGCGCCCGCTCCGTCGTGACCGGCGCGCATGCCCCGCTGAGCAGCACGTTCGTCCGCTTCTGGACCGTGTCGTTCCCGGTGGTCGCGTATCGCACCTGGCGGTGGTGGTTGGGCACGGCGGTCGCGTTTTTCGCCGTCGTGGTCATCATCGCGATGTGGGTGGCCGGCAACCCGGAGGTGCAGTCCGCCCTCGGAACGCCAAGTGACATCGACGAATTGGTCAACCACGATGTCGCGTCGTACTACAGCGAGCACCCCGCCGCCGCGTTCGCCCTGCAGGTCTGGGTCAACAACTCCTGGGTGTCCGCGCAGTGCATCGCCATGTCCGTCGTGTTGGGGCTGCCGATCCCGATCATCCTGTTCAACAACGCCGCCAACCTCGGGCTGATCGCCGGGCTGATGTTTCAGGCCGGCAAGGGCGGCATCCTGTTGGGCCTGCTGATCCCGCACGGGTTGCTGGAGCTGACGGCGGTATTCCTCGCGGGCGCAACGGGGATGAGGCTGGGCTGGTCGGTGATTTCGCCGGGCGACCGGCCCCGCGGACAGGTCCTCGCCGAACAGGGCCGCGGCGTCGTCTCGGTCGCCGTCGGGCTGGTGGGTGTGTTGCTGGTCTCGGGGCTGATCGAAGCGCTGGTTACGCCGTCACCGCTGCCGACCTTCGTCCGGGTGGGCATCGGGATCATCGCCGAGGCCGCATTCCTGTCCTACATCGTGTATTTCGGCCGGCGCGCGGCGAAGGCCGGCGAGACCGGCGACACCGAAGACGCACCCGACGTGGTGCCCACCGGCTGAGCCGCGAAAGTTACAGCCGCCCCGTCGCTTTCATCGCCAGATAGCAGTCGGCGAGCGCGGGCGCGATCTCGGTCGGCGGGGCGTCGACGACCTCCACGCCGCCGCGCCGCAGCCGCGTCGCGATCGCGCCGCGGTCGTTGCGGGACCGTTCGGCGGCCGCCGCGTCGTAGACGGCGGCCGGGTCCGAGCGCCCGGCGGCCATCTGGTCGACGCGCGGGTCGCCGACGGCGGCGATCATCACGTGGTGTTTGGCCGACAGCTGCGGCAGCACCGGCAGCAGGCCCTCGTCCAGGGCGGTCGCGTTGAGGTCGGTCAGCAGCACCACCAGCGACCGCCGCCGGGTGCGCCGCAGGATGGTGGCAACCATTGCGCGCCAATCGGATTCGATGAGCGCCGGCTGCAGCGGGGCCATCGCGTCGACCAGCTGGGCGAGCAGCTCGGTGCGCGACGCGCCGAACACGCCGGCCCGGCTCACCCGGTCGTGGGCGAGGAAGTCGACGTGATCGCCTGCCCGCGACGCGAGCGCGGCCAGCAGCAGCGCGGCGTCCATCGCCCAGTCCAGCCGGGGCCACCCCGCCGGGTCGGAGGCGGTCGGGTCGACGCCGACGCGACCCGCTGCGGTGCGGCCCGTGTCGAGCGCAATCACCACGCGCCGGTCGCGTTCGGGTCGCCAGGTGCGGACCACCACGTCGGCACGCCGGGCGGACGCGCGCCAGTCGATCGAGCGCACGTCGTCTCCGACGACATACTCACGCAGCGAATCGAATTCGGTTCCCTGCCCGCGGATCAGCGTCGGCAGGAGGCCGTCGATCTCACGCAGCTTGGCGAGCCGCGACGGCAGGTGCTTGCGCGACAGGAACGGCGGCAATACGCGGACCTGACCCGGCACCGGCCGTGAACCCTGCCGTCCGGCCAGCCCCAGCGGCCCGATCGATCGCGCCGTGACCGCGGCCGCGCGCTGATCGCCGCGACGAACCGGGCGCAGCCGGGTCTCGAGCGGATGCGCCTGCCCGGCCGGGATGTTGACGGCGTGAATGCGCGGCTCGGCGCACGCGCTGGGTGGCCACGCGTCGCGGACCTGTCCGCGGAACCGCCGGCGGCCGCCGTTGTGCACCTGTAGGCCGATCGTCACCGGCTGCGCGAGCCGGGCCGAGCAGTCCGGTGACCGGGTATAACGCAACGCGCGGGGGCTGGCCGCCAGCGCGGCGTCGACCACCACCAAGGCCACCAGCAACGCCAGCAGTATCACGAAAGCCCTTGTGGGCCAAGGTGATACCGCGATGGGCAGGACGCCGATCAGCGCCAGCAGCCCGGTGCGTCCGGTCACGATCACTAGCGGGGCACCGGCACCGACGCCAGGATTCCGTCGAGCACGCCGTCGGGCGTCGCCCCTTCCAGCTCGGCCTCGGGCCGCAGCATCACCCGGTGTCGCAACGTCGGACGGGCCATGGCCTTGACGTCGTCGGGGGTGACGTAGTTGCGGCCCGACAGCCACGCCCACGACCGCGCGGTGCCCAGCAGCGCGGTGGCCCCGCGCGGCGACACACCCAGCTGCAGGGCGGGCGAGGAGCGGGTGGCCCCGACGATGTCGACGATGTAGCCCAGCACCTCGTCGGCGACCAGGACCTGTTGCACCGCCTTGCGCCCGGCCGCGAGCTCGTCCGGCCCGGCCACCGGGTTGATCTCCGACAGGTCGCGGGGATCGAAGCCGTGCGCGTGCCGGCCGAGGATGGCGATCTCGGCGTCGCGCGACGGCAGCGTCACGTTCAGTTTGAGCAGGAACCGATCCAGCTGGGCCTCGGGCAGTTGGTAGGTGCCCTCGTATTCGACCGGGTTCTGGGTCGCGGCGACGATGAACGGGTCGGGCAGCGGTTTGGCCTCGCCTTCGACGCTGACCTGACGCTCCTCCATCGCCTCGAGCAGCGCGGCCTGAGTCTTCGGCGGGGTGCGGTTGATCTCGTCGGCCAGCAGCAGGTTGGTGAACACCGGACCCGGCCGGAACACGAAGGCGGCGGTGCGCGCGTCGTAGACCAGCGAGCCGGTTACGTCGCCGGGCATCAGGTCGGGGGTGAACTGTACCCGCTTGAACTCCAGCTGCAGCGCGGCCGACATCGCCCGCACCAGCAGCGTCTTCGCCACTCCCGGAACGCCTTCCAGCAGCACGTGACCGCGGCACAACAGCGCGATCACCAGGCCGCTGACCACTCCCTCCTGCCCGACGACTGCCTTGGCGAGCTCGGTCCGCAACGCCAGCAGCGACTCGCGCGCCGACTCAGCGCCGGGGATTTGTGTTTGCGTCACGTTCGTGTGACCTGCCTTTCGATGTCGTCGAGCGCACGGGCAAGTTGTAGCAGGTCGTGGTCGGTGGCCGGCGGTGGCCCGAACAGCTGGTAGGAAACGAATCCCGGGTCCGCGCCGCTGCGTCGGGCCACGGTCTGGACCACCGCGGGCGCCGGCGCTCCCGGGCCGAGGCCGAGCCGGGGCAGCAGCCGCTGCACCGTGGCGGTGCGCAACGCCGCGGCGGCGCGGTCGCGGGCCCGATGGGACCGGTAGAGCCGGCCGCGGCCCTCGACGGTCTCCGACGCGCGCACCACGACGGGCAGTTCCTCGGCCACCAGCGGTCCCGGCCGGCGGCCCTTCCACAGGGCGACGAGGAGCACGACCAGACACAGCTGCCAGACGATCCAGGTCACGTTTTCCGGGATCAAATCCGAAATCGATGCGGGGGAGGATGTTTCGCCCTCGAAGCGGTGGGGCGCGTACCAGATGAGCCGGGGCCGCGCGCCCGCAAGGTTCATCGCCAGCGCGGCGTTCCCCGCCTGCAGCAGGCTCCCGTTGGTCATGAAGTCGGTGCTGCCGACCGCCGTGACGGTCCGCCCGTCCTCCCGGTACCGGACGAGTACCCCGTCGTAGCAGCTCGTCATGTCCCGGCGGTCGGTGGCACGATAGGTTTCGCTGGGCCCGAACCGCACCGTTCCGGCGCGATTCGCCTCTCGCAGCGAGCAATTCGGGCTCTTGTCGAATGACGTACTGCCGGCCGACATGCGCACCCCCGGCATCAGCGCCTCCCGCGCGCGCACCGTCGGCTCTACCAGCAGCAGATCGCCGGGGGCGTTGCCCAGCCGGTCCAGCAGCGCGGTGTCCGTGAGGTATTGGCTCTGCGCCAACAGGATCTGCGTGCCCGGCCGCGCCGCGCGCTCGACGTCGGCGACGGTGTCGGCCACCACCACCTCGACTCCGCCGTCGCGCAGCAGCGTCACCAGGGCGCGCGCCCCGTCCGGCTCGGTCGATTTCGGATCCATCCGGGCGCCGGGCCGCGGTGCGGTCAGGTAGGCGCCGATCCCGGCGATGACGGCGAGCGCGACGATGGTGAGGACCGCCCACGCCCACGTTCGCCACCGCTGCGCCGGCGCCGCCGCCGGATGCGTTGCCGTCATCGGACCTGTGCCCAGGAGTCGGTGGCCTCGGTCCGGCCCGCCGCCGGCGCCGCGGCGGCCGAGCGCGAGCGCAGGTGGTCGTCGAGGGCGGCGATCATTCGATAGGCGGCCTCGGTTCCGGGTCGCTCGCCGTAGGTCACATCGTTGAATGCCGTTGCGGCCTCGGATAGTTCGCTGCCCAGGTGCGGCAGCGCCGCGCCGGCGTCGGAGGCCAGCTCGTTGGCGGTGCGGCCCGGTGCCGGTTCCAGCACCCCGGTCTCCTCGAGCTGGCGGGCGACGGCGCGCAGCCGGTGCCGGATCGCCGCCGCCCAATCCCCTTGCGCGGCGTAGCTTTCCGCGGTGGCACGATGCTGCGCCGCAGTGAGCTGGGCGGCCTCGAACAGCTGGTAGTCGCCGCCGCGGTTGGTGCGCATGGTGCGTCGTGCGATGCGGACGGCGACGACGACCGCAACCGCGAGCAGGATGAGCAGCACGCTGGTGGTGAACCAGCCGCCCGGTATCGAGGCGGTCTTCTCCAGCAGCCGGTAGATCAGTTCGTTGACCCACTCGGCGAATTGTTGGGCGGCCGAACCTTTCGAGTAGATCGGTTTGCCCAGCTCGACCTGTGCGGCCTGATGCGCGGCATCACGGTCGATGTCGATGGAAGGCACTGTCCGCTGATCCTAAACCGGCCGGGTCAGCCAGAGGTTGTCGGTGGACGCGCCCGCGTAGGTTCCGCCGGCGGCGCCGGTCTGCAGCACCAGGTCGAACGCCTCGGCCCGCATGCGGCGGTCGGTGTAGAGCAGCGTGATGACGCCGGCGTTGAACGGGGCGATGATGATCTGGCCGATGGCCGACCCGACCGACGCGATCGCGCTGCTCAGCAGCAGCCCCCCGGTGGACGGGGCGCCGCCGCTGATGAGAAATATTTGGCCGACGATGCTGAACGGCAGCGCGACGGCGTTGCCGATGAACGACGCGACGATGAACGTGAGCGTCCGGATCCCCAGCACTCGCCAGAAGCCGCTTCGGACCAGCCGGAACGATCGGGTGATCGCCTCCATGACGGGCAGCCGCTCCAGCACGATCAGCACCGGCGCGAACAACACCATGGTGTAGAGGTAGACCAGCGCCACGATCGCCGCGAGCACCAGTGGGAGGCCGAAGAGGACCGCCAGCGCCGGGGCGCCGGCGACCGCCAACAGCGCGATGATCACCGCCACCAGCCCGAAAATGGCCGACACGGCTACGCCTTCCAGCAGCGCCAGCCCGAGCAACGAGAGCAGCCGCCCCCGAATCTTGACCCAGGTTTCACCGATCGTGATCGGGGATCCGAACACCGCGCGCCCGACGATGACGGTGAGCATGCCGGACAGCAGCATCCCGCCGAGCCAGGTGACCACCATCCCCGCCGCCATCGAGCCCAGCCACGCGCCGACGACGCCGCCGCTGAGCTCGCTGGAGCGCGCGACGGTGATCCTGCCGTAGGCGGCCAGCGGGCCGAACGCCGCGAGCATGGAGATGAGCTGCATGACCACGACCACTATCGCGGTCAGTCCCAGCGTCGCCCTGGGGTTGGCCCGGATGAACCCGACCGCGCCGTTGAAGATGTCGCTGAGGGTCAGGGGCCGCAGCGGGATGATCCCCGGCTTGAGCGCCCCGGGTACCAACTGCGGCGGGCCGTATCCCGGCGGCGGGCCGTATCCGGGCGGCGGGCCGTATCCGGGCGGTGGGCCGTATCCGGGCGGTGGGCCGTATCCCGGCGGTGGCGCGCCGTATCCGGGCGGCGGGCCGTAGCCGGGCGGTGGCGCGCCGTATCCCGGTGGGGGGCCATACGCGACGGGCGGGTAGCTGGCGGGCGCGTATTGGCCGGGCGGGGGGTACGCCGGATAACCGGGCGGCGGGGGCGCGTTCACCGTTTGTTACGGCCTTCAAGGCCGTTCAGGCCTGCATAACCGGGTTTGCGGCCGGGCCCGTCATTCGTCATGGGCTCCATCCTGTCGGCGGTCCGGGCATTTCTCAATCTTGACCGGCGCCACGGCGCGTAGCGTCTGGGCCATGGCGGAACTGAAATCCCGGCTGCGGACCGACCTCACCCAGGCGATGAAGGCCCAGGACAAGTTGCGAACCGCGACCCTGCGCATGCTGCTGGCCGCGATCCAGACCGAGGAGGTGTCCGGCAAGCAGGCGCGCGAGCTCACCGACGACGACGTCATCAAAGTGCTGGCCCGCGAATCGCGCAAGCGCGCCGAGGCGGCCGAAATCTACACCCAGAACGGTCGCGGCGAACTCGCCGCCAACGAGCACGCCGAGGCGCGGATCATCGACGAGTACCTGCCCACGCCGCTCACCGAGGCCGAGCTGGCCGACGTCGCCGATACCGCGATCGCCCAGGTCGCCGAGGAGATCGGCGAGCGGCCGGGCCCCAAGCAGATGGGGATGGTGATGAAGGCGGCCACCGCGATCGCGGCCGGCAAGGCCGACGGCGCGCGGTTGTCGACCGCGGTGAGGGAGCGCCTGTAGGCCGAATCGGCCTGTGCCACTCGGGGATCGGGCGACCGAGCGGGGCGCCCACCGTTTCGGCGCGACCGCCGCCGGGCAACGGCCCTATCATCCAGTCATGCTGACCCGGATCTCGCCGGTCCGGCGCGCCTTTGAGGTGCTGCGCACCAAGGATCCGGAGCGCGACGCGCTGCGCCGCGCCGTGCGCGCGGCGATCATGGTGCCGTTCACGGCCGGGTTCGCCTTCGTCGTCGTGGGCGGCAAGGTGGTGCCGCTCTATGCGTTGCTCGGTGCCTTCTGGCTGCTGGTGGTCACCGAATTTCCGGGCAACCGCCCGCAGCGCGCGGTGGCCTACCTCGGTTTGGCCGTCAACGGTTTCCTCCTGATCACCGTCGGCACGCTGGTGGCACCCGTGGCCTGGCTGGCGGTGACGCTGATGTTTTTGCTCGGTGTGGCGGTGGTTCTGGCCGGCATGCTCAGCGCGACGATGTCGGCCGGCCAGCGCGCGACCCTGTTGTTCTACATCTGGCCGGTCTGCACGCCGGGCGGCCCGATCCACGAGCGGCTGCTGGGCTGGGTGATCGCGCTGGCGCTGTGTGTGCCGGCGGCCCTGTTTCTCCTTCCCCCGCGGCAATACGGCGAACTGCGTCGCCGGGCCGCGAAAGTGTGTGCGACGCTGGCCGATCGGATCGAGGGTGTCGGCTCGGCCGCGGAGGTGTCCGAGGCGATGGACGCGCTGCGGACCAATTTCATGGCCGCCAACTTCCGGCCGGTCGGCCTGAGCGCGGGAAGCCGCGCGCTGGTGCGCCTCGTCGACTTTCTCGAACTGGCGGTCCACCTCGTCAACGACGACGCGGGGTCGACGCTGGGGTCGGTGCAGCCGACGGCCGTCGACGTCCTACGCTGCTGCGCCCGCCTGCTCGACGTCTCGCAGTCGGGCCAACTCGTCGCCACTCGTGCCGCGCTCGACCGGGCGCTACCCGAATTGCGCTCGCACGCGCGGGGCGCCTATCGCGACGACGTGGTGCTGATTCTGGACGCCCCGGACGACGCGGCGGCGGCCGGGATCGGCGAACGGCTGCTGACCTGCCGGGTGGTCGCGGCGACCGTCAGCCTGACCGGCCGGGTCATCGCCGCCGCCGCGACGGCCGATGCCCGACCGGTGTGGGCGCGGGCGCTCGGCCTGCAATTGCCGCCCACCGGCTTCGCCGACCGGCTGTCGCCGGAAACCGTCGCCGGCACGGCGATTGTCACCTCGTTTCTGACCACCCGTTCCGTGGCGGCGCACAACGGACTGCGCATGGGCGTCGGGTTGGCGCTGGCCGTCGCCGTCACCCATCTGCACCTGCTCGACCGTGGCTTCTGGGTCGTGCTGGGAACGATGTTGGTGCTCAGCAGCAGCGCGCTGTGCACCCGAACCAGGGTCGTGCAGGCCGTGGTGGGCACGGCTTTGGGCATCATCGTGGGCGGATTGTTGCTCGCCGCCGTCGGCGCCGAACCGGTGGTGCTGTGGCTGCTGATGCCGGCGACGGTGTTCGGCGCGACCTACCTGCCGCGTTTCGTTTCCCTGACCGCCGCGCAGGCGATGGGCGCGCTGAACCTGCTGGTCATCCTCGGCCTGACGATCCCCACCGGCTGGCGCATCGGGCTGGTTCGCGTCGAAGACGTCGCGGTGGGCGCGGCGGTGGGCATGGGAGTGTCGCTGTTGCTGTGGCCCAGGGGGGCGACGGCCGCGGTGTCCGCCCTGATCGACGCCGCGCGCGACGTGAACGTGCGCTATCTCCAGGCCGCCGTGCTGCGCGTCACCCACACCCGCCCGGAGGGGCCCGACGAGGCCGACGACGCCTACCTCGCCGCCCTGAGCCAGGATGCGGTGGTGGGTAGCCGGAAGGTCGATGACGCTGTGCGCCACTACCTTTCGGAGACCGGCAACGGGGCCAACCTGCGCAGCCCGGTGGTGAGGGCGGCGAACCGGGCCACCTGGGTGCGGCTGACGGCGGACATCATCGCCGACATCAGGACGCTGCCGCCGGCCGGGGCCTACCCGTCCACCCGGGCGTTGCTGGACGCCCACCTGGAGTTCGCCGCCAACCAGATCTCCGGGCGCGACACCGCGACGGGCCGTCAGATGGCCGCGGAATTCGTACGGGCGCTGCGCGCGGAAGCGGGCGGGCAGGACGAGGCGGCCGACGCCGCGCAGCCGCTCGTCACGGTGGCGGCCAACCTCGCCCAACTCGAGCTGGTTTCGGCTATCGAATACGAAAGTAGCTCTTCCGCAACGACTTCCGCCGTCAAGTGATTCGCGGCCGGATCAGGCCATCGTCCGGGTGCCGTCGCTTGCCCGTCTGGTGACGCGCCGGTCGTCGAGCCGCTCGAGCAATGGCACGGCGACCCGGCGGGTGGTGCCCAGCGCGCGGCGGGCCTCGCTGACGGTGAACGGCTGCGGCAGCTTGGCCAGGACGCCGGCCGCCCGGTCGAACGCGTCGGGACCCAGCACCACGCCGTCGGCGATCCGGGTCAGGCGCCCGGCGCGCACGGCGGCGGCCAGTTCACGGGGGCCGAGCTTGAGGTCGGCCAGTTCGTCGGCCTCCGGCGCGCGGAAAGGCTCGGCGGCCAGCCATTCCTCGATCGCGCGCACCGCCTTGTCAACGCGGGCCGGCAGGCCCGCTCCCGGCGGGCGGACCAGCCCGTCGGACACCTCGAGGCCGGTCCCGGCGAGCAGCGGCGGCAGCAGTTCCGCGGCGGGCAGCCCGGCGCGTTGCCGCAGCGTCTCGAGCGGCATGCCCGCCGCGACTTCGTGGTCGTCCGCCCACTGCCGCACCGCCGCGGTCGCGCGGTCGCGCCGCTCCGCCCACCACTGCGGGTCCACCACCCAGTCGCCCACGCGCTGCCCTCGCGCCGGCAGGCCCATGGCGCGCAGTTCGCCCGCCCGCGCGCAGTCGGGGGGACGGGCCCGGCCGGTCGCCAGCTCGGCGGCGCGGTCCCGCGCAGCGCCCCGACGGCGCAGCCCGGGCGGCCGGACGTCGAGCACCTCGATGCCCGCCGCGATCCGGTGCTCACCGGGATCGCGCAGCAGCCCGACGTCTCCGACGCGCAGCGGCAGCGGCCCCGCCAGGCGCAGCCGCGCCGCGGCGGTCCCCAGCTGGCGCACCTGGACCGGCACGGCGGCCGACCCGACGTGCAGCACCAGCTGGCGGTGCAGCGCGCCGGCCGAGCGCAGCCCGACGTCGATCTCCGCGGTGTCCAGCCACACGCCCGGCGTGCGAACGGTGTCCCCGCGGCCGATGTCGTGGCGGTCCACGCCGCGCAGGTTCAGCGCGACGCGCGCCACCCCGCCGACCGCGGTCTCCTCGCGGCCCAGCGATTGCAGCCCGCGAACCGTGACGCGCCGGCCGGCGTGTTCCAACTCGTCGCCTACCCGGATGGTGCCGGCCGCCAGCGTTCCGGTCACCACCGTGCCGGCGCCGCGGACGGTGAACGACCGGTCGACCCAAAGCCGCACGTCGGCGTCGAGGTCCGGCGGCGGCAGCCGGTCGATCAGCGCCGCCAGCCCCGCGCGCACCCGCTCGAGGTCGGTGGCGACCGCGACGGGCACGTCGCCGAGCGAGGTGGCGGCGAAGCGTTCGCGCGCCCGCTCGATGGCCGGGCCGGGATCGGCGAGGTCGGCCTTGCTGATGACCAGCAGCCCGTGCCGGACCCCGAGGGCGTCGAGCGCCGACAGGTGCTCCTCGGACTGCGGCATCCAGCCCTCGGTGGCGGCGACGACGAACAAGACGGCCGGTACCGGGCCGACGCCCGCGAGCATGTTCGCGACGAACCGTTCGTGGCCGGGCACGTCGACGAACGCGACTTGACGGCCGCCAATCTCGGTCCACGCGAAGCCGAGGTCGATGGTCAGGCCCCGGCGCCGCTCCTCGGCGAGCCGGTCGGGCCACATGCCGGTGAGCCGGTGCAGCAGGGTCGACTTGCCGTGGTCGACATGGCCGGCGGTGGCTACGACGAACACGCCCGCACCGCCGCCGCCAGCAGCCCGTCGTCCTCGGGCGCCACCGTGCGCAGGTCGAGCAGGCAGCGGCCGGATTCCAGGCGGCCGACGACCGGCGGGCTGCCGGCGCGCAGCGCGGCGGCGTAGGACTCGGGCAGGCTCACCGCGGCGCTGGGCAACTCGACGCCCGGCGCACCCCCGCCGCCGACCGCGGCGACGCAGTCGACCGCCATTGCTCCGATGTGGTCGGGCAGCTGGGCGGCGAGGGATGCCGCGCGGGCCCGCAGCCGCGCCACGTCGGCGCCCAGCGCCTGGGCCACCGGCGGCGGCGGGCCGGTCAGCGTCGCCTCCAGCGCGGCGAGGGTGAGCTTGTCCACGCGCAGGGCGCGCGCGGCGGGGTGGCGGCGCAGCCGCTCGATGAGCTCGCCGTCGCCGAACAGCAGGCCGGCCTGCGGACCGCCGAGCAGTTTGTCGCCGCTCGCGGTTACCAGGCTGGCGCCGTCGCGCAGCATCGACGTGGCGTCGGGCTCGTCGGGCAGCAGCGGGTGCGGCGCCAGCAGCCCGGAGCCGATGTCGACCACCAGCGGCACGCCGAGATTCGCCAGCTCCGCGACGTCGACGGCCGACGTGAACCCGGTGACGTGGAAGTTGGACGGGTGCACCTTGAGCACGAAACCGGTGTCGGGCCCGATCGCGTCGGCGTAGTCGCGCAGGCTGGTGCGGTTGGTGGTGCCGACCTCGCGCAGCCGCGAACCGGTGGACGCCAGCAGCTCGGGGATGCGGAACCCGTCGCCGATTTCGACCAGCTCGCCGCGGCTGAGCACGATTTCCTTGCCGGGGGCCAGCGTCAGGGCGGTGAGCAGCAGCGCGGCGGCGTTGTTGTTGACCACGTGCACGCCGCCCGCGGTGGGCACCGCCGCGGCCAGCGCGGCCAGCGCCCCCCGGCCGCGGCGCGCGCGCCGGCCCGTCGCCAGGTCGAACTCGACGTCCGTCGTGCCGGCCGCGGCGACCACCGCGTCCACCGCGGCCCGCGACAGCGGCGCCCGGCCCAGGTTGGTGTGCACGACGACCCCGGTGGCGTTGACGACGGGCCGCAGGCTCGACGCGGTGGCGGGCAGCGCGGCGACCGCGTGCTCGGCGACGCGCTCGGGCTCGATCTCCCCGGCGCGGGCCCGCCGTTGGGCCTCGACGATCACCGACTTCACCAGTGCGCGGCCCAGCACCTGCTGCGCTTCGACCAGGCGCGGATCGGCGAGCAGGACGTCGGTGCCCGGCACCCGCCGGCGTGCGTCGCTCATGTCAGGTCCGAAGGAGTATGGCGGAGGCGGACGGGAATCGAACCCGCCAGCGGCAGCGTCTGCCGTTCGACGGTTTTGAAGACCGCGCCGGTCACCAGACCGGACACGCCTCCTCGGACCATGCCGACAATTTTGACATCCTCCCCCGGGCTTGAGCCGGTGGATTCCAACCCGGTTGCACCTAGGTGGCAGGAGAACAGAGTTGAGGTTCACGGTTCGCAGACTGGCTGGTGCCGAGGTCTCCCCGTGCTGTCACCGCCCGTCCGGCGGCGATGTTGCGTGCGGCGTTGACGTCAGCGTTGCACGGTCCCGCATCGCAGGCGACGCACTGGAAGACCGCTTGGCTCTTGCGGTTTTCCGGGGCGACGTGCCCGCAGTGGGAGCATCGTTGCGACGTATACGCTGCCGGGACGAATTCGAGGCGCCCCGAGGCCTTGTGCTTGAGCCGGGCCACCAGTAGCCCCCACCCTTGGCGGCTGATCTCGTGGTTGAGGCCCCGTTTCTGCGCCACATGGGTGCCTGGACAGTCTCGGGTGCCGCGTGCCGAGCGGGTCATCGCCCGCACGTTCAAACCCTCGACTCGGATGGTGTCAAAGCGGCGCGCCAACTCGGTGGTGGTCTTTTCCACCCAGTCACGACGGCGATCGGCGTCGCGGGCCCGCAACCGCGCAATCGCGCGCTTGGTTCGCGCCCGGCGATTCGATCCGCGCTGCGCCCGGGCCAGACGTTGTTGCAATCGCCGAAGCCGCTTGGCCTCGCCCACACGAAGGTCGGGAACGCGCAGCAGCTCTCCGCTCGACAGCGCAACCGATACCGCCACCCCGCGATCCACACCAACGATGCTGCCGTCGTTCGGCCCCGGGACAGGTTCGGGGATGGCGGCAAAAGCGATGTGCCAGCGCCCTGATCGATCCAGCGTGACCCGGTACGACTTCACCGAGGCGGGAATGGCGCGGGTCCACCGGAATCGCACCCACCCAATCTTCGGTACCCACACCTGCCCGTAACGGCGGCTCAACCGCTCGATATGGCTCAATTTGAGTCCGACCTGCCGGAATCCTTCATGCGTACCGGCCTTACGCCACGTGGGACGCCGGTGAGTGCCGGCGAAGAAGTTGCGCATCGCTTGGGCGAAGTCGCGCAACGCCTGCTGCTGCACGGTTTGCGATCCGGCGGCCAGCCACTCGTATTCGGCGCGCGCTGCTGTCAACTGGGCACACTGCTCGTTATAGTCGGGTGCTCGGCGGCCTCGCTGCCAGTGCTGCTGCTGCTCCACAGCAAGATTCCAGACAAACCGGGCATGACGACAATGCTCGGCCAACGCTGCCGCCTGCTCAGAGCTGGGAAGCAACCGAAACCTGCACACATCAATAACCTAGGGAGCACTACCGACAACCTGTCGAAAGGAGGGACGCGGCGTCTCGATGCCACGGCTGAAGCCGGGGGGTTCCCCGCCGCCAAACTGATGAGCTATCGACTGACCCAGTACGCCCACGGCGGCGGCTGCGCGTGCAAGATCCCGCCCGGCGAACTCGAGGACGTCGTGCGGGGACTCGGGTCGGCCGCCCCGCGCGACCCGCTCGGCGAATTGCTGGTCGGGCTGGAGCACGGCGACGACGCGGCCGCGGTGCGTCTCGAGAACGGCACGGCGCTGATCGCGACGACGGACTTCTTCACCCCGGTGGTCGACGACGCCTACGACTGGGGCCGCATCGCGGCCACCAACGCGCTGTCCGACGTGTACGCGATGGGCGGGCGCCCGGTGGTCGCGGTGAACCTGCTGGGCTGGCCCCGCGACCTGCTGCCGTTCGAGCTGGCGGCCGAGACGCTGCGCGGCGGCATGGACGTGTGCGGCCTCGCCGGCTGCCACCTCGCCGGCGGACACAGTGTCGACGACCCGGAACCCAAATACGGGCTGGCCGTCACCGGGATCGCGGACCCGAACCGGTTGCTGCGCAACGACTCCGGCAAACCCGGCAGGCCGCTGTCGCTGACCAAGCCGCTGGGCATCGGCGTGCTGAACAGCCGGCACAAGGCCACTGGCGAGCGCTTCGAGCAG
Organism: Mycobacterium sp. NGS69; assembly: GCF_059812165.1. Classification (NCBI taxonomy): domain Bacteria; kingdom Bacillati; phylum Actinomycetota; class Actinomycetes; order Mycobacteriales; family Mycobacteriaceae; genus Mycobacterium; species Mycobacterium sp. NGS69. The sequence continues at coordinate 563,802 of NZ_JCALCD010000001.1, read as the reverse complement.
GCGATCGACGCGATGACCACGCTCAACGCCGATGCGGCCGCCGCGGCGCTGGCGGCGGGCGTCGAATGCGCAACGGACGTAACAGGTTTCGGCCTACTGGGGCATCTGCACAAGATGGCGCGGGCCAGCGGCGTCACCGCGGTGATCGACGCGGCGGCGGTGCCCTACCTGGATGGCGCGCGGGAGGCGCTGGCGGCCGGGTACGTCAGCGGCGGCACGCGGCGAAACCTCGACTGGGTGGCGCCGCACGTCGACCTGTCCGCGGTCGGCGAGGAAGAGGCCCTGCTGCTCGCCGACGCGCAAACCTCGGGCGGTTTGCTGATCGCCGGCGAGATTCCCGGCGCACCGGTCATCGGGGAGCTGGTGCCCCGCGGCGAGCACACGATCGTGGTCCGCTGAGCGGGCGGGGTTTCGGCCGCGCGCACTAGGCTTAGGGGCATGGCCCCAAAAAAGACGATGCGCAAGCTTTTCCTGGAGTGGCCCGTCGTGCGTCAGCTGCGTTCGGGGGACAAGCTCGGTCGCGGGTCGGCGGTGACCTCCAAGCACACCCGCGCCATCGCCCCGCGCACCGCCACCGCCGACCGGGTGGTGCAGAGCGTGTGCCCGTACTGCGCCGTCGGCTGCGGGCAGCGGGTGTACGTCAAGGACGAGCGGGTGGTCCAGATCGAGGGCGACCCCGACTCGCCGATCTCGCGAGGGCGGCTGTGCCCCAAGGGCTCCGCCAGCGAGCAGCTCGTCAATTCGCCCGGCCGGCAACTGAAGGTGCTGTACCGCGCGCCGCGAGCCACCGAATGGCAGCCGCTCGAACTGAACACCGCGATCGACATGATCGCCGACCGCTTCCTGGAGTCCCGCCGCCACACCTGGCAGGACATCGACAAGAAGGGGCAGTTGCTGCGCCGCACCATGGGCATCGCCTCGTTGGGTGGCGCAACGCTGGACAACGAAGAGAACTATCTCATCAAGAAGCTCTTCACGGCCGCCGGCGCGATCCAGATCGAGAACCAAGCTCGCATTTGACACAGCTCAACGGTTCCCGGTCTGGGGACCTCCTTCGGGCGCGGCGGCGCCACCCAATCACTGCAAGACATGGCCAACGCCGATTGCATCATCATCCAGGGATCGAACATGGCCGAGTGCCATCCGGTCGGGTTCCAGTGGGTGGAGGAGGCCAGGGCCCGGGGCGCCCGCGTGATCCACGTCGACCCGCGCTTCACCCGCACCTCGGCGGTGTCGGACCGGCACATCCCGATCCGGGCCGGCTCGGATGTGGTCCTGCTCGGCGCGCTGATCAACCACGTGCTCGCCAACGACCTGTGGTTCAGGGACTACGTCCTCGCGTACACCAACGCGGCCACGCTGATCAACGAAAACTTCCGGGACACCGAGGATCTCGGCGGCCTGTTCTCCGGTTTCGATCCCGAGACCGGGCAGTACGACACGTCGACGTGGGCGTACGACGAACCAGGTAATGGTCAGGTCGAGTCCGCGGGCGGCGGCCACCCGCACGGCGCCACCGCCTCGGAAAGCGCGGCGGGCGACGAGCACGGCAGCGGCGGTCCACCGCTCGCGCACGCGCGGGTGAAGCGTGACGAAACCCTGGCGCATCCGCGGACGGTGTTCCAGATTCTCAAGCGGCACTACGCGCGCTACACCCCGGAGATGGTCAGGGACGTCTGCGGCATCGGCGCCGAGGATTTCGACTACCTCGCGCGCTCCATCGTCGAGAACTCCGGGCGCGAGCGCACCACCTGCTTCGCATACGCCGTCGGGTGGACACAGCACACCCTCGGGGCCCAATTCATCCGTACCGCAACCATTTTGCAGCTGCTGATGGGCAACGTGGGCCGGCCGGGCAGCGGCATCATGGCGTTGCGGGGTCACGCCAGCATCCAGGGCTCCACCGACATTCCCACGCTGTTCAACCTGTTGCCGGGATACCTGCCGATGCCCAAGGCGGGGACGCACGACACCTTCCGGGCCTACCTCGACGTGGTGGGATCCAAACGGCAGAAAGGCTTTTGGGCCAACGCCGACACCTACGCGATCAGCCTGCTCAAGGCGTGGTGGGGCGACGCGGCCCGCGCGGACAACGACTGGGCCTACGACTACCTGCCGCGCCTGACCGGCCCGCACGGCACCTACCAGACCGTCACCGCGATGCTGGCCGACGAGGTGGAGGGCTACTTCCTGCTGGGCCAGAATCCGGCCGTCGGTTCGGCGCACGGCAGGATGCAGCGCATGGGCATGTCCCACCTCAAGTGGCTGGTGGTCCGCGACCTCAACCTGATCGAGTCGGCCACCTGGTGGAAGGACGGCCCCGAAATCGCCTCCGGCGAGCTGAAAACCGAGGACATCGAGACCGAGGTGTTCTTCCTGCCCGCGGCGACGCACGTGGAGAAGGCGGGGTCTTTCACGCAGACGCAGCGACTGCTGCAGTGGCGCCACAAGGCGGTCGAGCCGCCCGGCGACTGCCAAAGCGAATTGGCCTTCTTCTACGAGCTGGGCAAGCGCATCAGGCAGCGCCTGGCCGGCTCGACCGACGAGCGGGACCGGCCGCTGCTGGACCTGACGTGGGACTACCCGACCGACGAGCACGGCGACCCCGACGGCGAGGCGGTGCTGGCCGAAATCAACGGATATCACGTCGGCTCAGGTGATCCCCTGTCGTCGTACACCGAGTTGCGCGCCGACGGGTCGACCGCGGCCGGCTGCTGGATCTACACCGGGGTGTACGCGAACGCCACCAACCAGGCCGCGCGCCGGGTGCCGCACGGCGGTGAGTCGCCCAGCCAATCGGAGTGGGGCTGGGCGTGGCCCGCGGACCGGCGGATCCTCTACAACCGCGCGTCCGCCGACCCGGACGGCAGGCCGTGGAGCGAGCGCAAGCGATACGTCTGGTGGGACGAGCGGATGGGTCGATGGGTTGGATATGACGTGCCCGACTTCGTCGCCGACCGGGCGCCGGGCGCCCGGCCCGACCCCGACGTCGGCGGCCCCGACGCGCTGGCCGGCGACGACCCGTTCATCATGCAGGCCGACGGCAAGGGCTGGCTGTTCGCGCCGAAGGGCGTGCTGGACGGGCCGCTGCCCACGCACTACGAACCGCAGGAGTCGCCGGTCGCCAACGCGCTGTACCCCCAGCAGCGAAACCCGGCGCGAATCACGTTCCCGCGCAAGGACAATCTGAGCGCGCCCAGCGCCGGGGAACCCGGGGCCGACGTGTACCCGTACGTGTTCACCACCTACCGGCTCACCGAGCACCACACCGCGGGCGGCATGAGCCGGTGGCTGCCCTACCTGTCGGAGCTGCAGCCGGAGATGTTCTGCGAGGTGTCCCCGGAGCTGGCGGCCGAGCGCGGCCTCGAGCCGTACGGGTGGGCCACGATCGTCTCGCCGCGCGCGGCGATCGAGGCCCGGGTGCTGGTCACCGAGCGGATGGCCCCGCTGGTCATCGGCGGACACACGGTGCACCAGATCGGGTTGCCGTACCACTGGGGCGTCGGCAGCGACGCCGTGGTCAGCGGGGACGCGGCCAACGACCTGCTCGGCGTGACACTGGATCCCAACGTGCAGATCCAGGAATCGAAGGCCGGGTCGTGCGACATCCAACCCGGCCGCCGGCCCCAGGGCGAGGAACTGCTGCGCCTGATCGCCGAATACCAGTCTCGCTCGGGCGCCACCGCCGAGACCGGCAATGTGGCCGTCAGCGACGGCGTCTGGGAAGGGGGAGCCGATGGGCCAGCTGAGCGGACCGACTGACCCGGCCAGCGACGCGGGATGGGCGGATCGCAAGCCGCGCAAGGGATTTTTCACCGACACCTCGATCTGCATCGGGTGCAAGGCCTGCGAGGTGGCGTGCAAGGAATGGAACCGCAACCCGCAGGATGGTGAGCTGGCGTTGCTGGGCTCGTCCTACGACAACACCGGCGCGTTGGGCGCCAGCACGTGGCGGCACGTGGCGTTCGTCGAGCAGGGCCGCGACCGCATCGAGGAGGCGCGCGAATCCGGCCGCGCCCTAATCGATTTGGGCATGCCCGCCGCCCCCGCGCCCCCGGACACCACCCCGCCGGACACCCCGGAGTTCCGCTGGCTGATGTCGTCGGACGTGTGCAAGCACTGCACGCATGCCGGGTGCCTGGACGTCTGCCCGACGGGCGCGTTGTTCCGCACCGAGTTCGGCACCGTCGTCGTGCAGGACGACGTCTGCAACGGCTGCGGAACCTGCGTCGCCGGGTGCCCGTTCGGCGTGGTCGAGCGTCGCAGCGACGGCACGTACACGACGCCGGCGCAGCGACCGGGCTCCCCGGGCGAGCAGCCCGTCACCGGGGTGGCCCAGAAGTGCACGCTGTGCTACGACCGCCTCGTCGAGGACCAGACACCGGCGTGCGCCCAGACCTGCCCGACGACGTCGATCAAGTTCGGCGACCACGACGACCTGGTGGTCAAGGCGCGGGAGCGGGTCGCCGCGCTGCACGCACAGGGGCTGACGGAGGCCCGCCTCTACGGCGCCAATGAGCACGACGGGGTGGGCGGCACCGGTTCGATCTTCTTGTTGCTCGACGAGCCGGAGGTCTACGGCCTGCCGCCCGACCCGCGGGTGTGCACAGCCGACCTGCCGCAGATGTTCAAACGGGCCGGCCTGGCCGCGGCCGGCATGTTCGGCGCCGCGGTGCTGGCGTTCTGGAGGACCAAGTGACCACCTCGGAATTCGACAGCGTGCGCCCGCCCGAGCCAACCGGCGGCCGGCGTCGCAACGGGAAAGGCAAGGGGCGCAAGGGCGGTGCCGACGGCTCGCGCGAGATGCCGATGGTCCCCGAAGCGGAGTTCGGCTCCTACTACGGGCGTCCGGTGGTCAAGCCCGCGCCCTGGGGACACGAAGTGGCGGCATACCTGTTCCTGGGCGGCGTCGCCGGTGGGTCGGGCCTGCTGGCGGCCGGCGCCCAGCTCACCGGTCGGGCCAAGTTGCGCCGCAATACCAGGCTGTCCGCCCTGATCGCGGTGATGCTGGGCGCGGTCGCGCTGGTGAAGGACCTCGGCCGGCCCGAGCGGTTCGTCAACATGCTGCGCACGATCAAGCTGACTTCGCCGATGAGCGTCGGGTCGTGGATTCTGAGCCTCTTCAGCGCCGGGATCGGCGTCGCCGCGGTCTCCGAGATCGACCGGATGACAGGCGCGCGAATCCCGCTGGGCCCGTTGCGGCCCGTCCTGCGCGCCGTCGAGGGACCGGCCGGGCTGGAAGCCGCGGTCCTCGCGCCGCCGCTTGCCGTCTACACCGCGGTGCTGCTCAGCGACACCGCCACCCCGACGTGGAACGCCGCCTATCGGGACCTGCCGTTCGTGTTCGCCAGTTCGGCGAGCCTGGCCGCATCGGGATTGGCGATGATCACCACCCCGGTCGCCGAGGCCGGGCCCGCCCGCAGGCTGGCCGTCATCGGCGCGGTGAGCGATCTGGTCTCCGCCAGGTTCACCGAACACCGGATGGACCCGGTGACCAGGGAACCGCTGCACCACGGCAGGCCCGGCCGGTTGCTGGCGGGCAGCGAATGGCTCGCCGCCGCAGGCGGTTTGGGCGCGTTGCTCGGCGGGCGGAACCGCGGCGTCGCCGCCCTGTCCGGGGTGGCGCTGCTGACGGCGTCGGCCATGCTGCGGTTCGGTTTCTTCGAGGCGGGGCTGGAGTCGACCCGCGATCCCCGCTACACGATCGAGCCGCAGAAGCGCAGGCTGGCGGTGCGCCGGGCGGCCGGAGTCACCGGGGACTCCATCACCACCGCGGACTAGCCGTTCACGGTCCGCGGGCGTAACGAGAGGGCGATTTTCAGTCCGATTTTTCGCCCTGGCGTTACGCCCCCGACGGACCGGGTACCCCCTTCGCTATGACGAATTTTGGCTACACTTTGATGACCGAGCAGAGTGGACCCAAAGACCTTGTGCGGCATGCAATTTCGGCCGAAGATCGTGGGTTCGACTTCGAGGTGTGCAGTGACCATTTCTCGCCCTGGCTGACCTCGCAGGGACACGCGCCGAACGCCTGGGCGGTGCTGGGTGCGGTGGCGCACGGCACGGAACGGGTGGACCTCTACACCTACGTGACCTGCCCGACGATGCGGTATCACCCCGCGATCGTCGCGCAGCAGGCCGCCACCGTGCAGATCCTGTCCGACGGCCGGTTCACCCTCGGCCTGGGCAGCGGCGAGAACCTCAACGAACACGTCGTCGGAAGGGGCTGGCCGACCGTCGAGCGCCGGCAGGACATGCTGCGCGAAGCCATCAAGATCATTCGCGAGCTTTTCGGCGGCCAACTGGTGAACTTCAGCGGCGAGCACTTCCAGGTGGACTCGGCGCGGCTGTGGGACCTGCCCGAGGTTCCGGTCGCCATCGGGGTGGCGATGTCCGGCGCGAAGGGCGTCGACAAGTTCGCCAAGCTGGCCGAACACCTGATCGCCGTGGAACCCGACGGGGAACTCGTCCGCGAGTGGCACGCCGCCCGCCAGGCCGCCAACCTCGCCGGGGGCGGGCGGGTGGTCGGCCAAATCCCGGTGGCCTGGGACCCGGACCGCGACGCCGCCATCCGGCGCGCGCACGACCAGTTCCGCTGGTTCGGCGGCGGCTGGAAGGTCAACGCCGACCTGCCCACCCCGGCCGGCTTCGCCGGCGCGACCCAATTCGTGCGACCCGAAGATGTCGCCGACGCCATCCCGTGTGGGCCCGACCTGGACGCGATCGTCGAGGCCGTCCGGCCCTACTGGGAAGCGGGGTTCACCGACATCGCGCTCGTCCAGATCGGCGGCGAGACGCAGGAGCTCTTCCTCAAGGAAGCCGCCCAGCCTTTGCTCGACGCGCTGCGCGACGCGTCCGGTTGACGACAAGTTTGGGCCGTTCCTGGCGGGGTATCCGAGTGCCAACGTGGGCCTCGGGCAACCACCGGGAGTTGATCGGACCAACACGGGCGGACGGGGGCCCGCAAACACGCTGTGCAGCAGCCGTTTTGTGCCTGCGCGCGCTCGGCAGGAAGGAAGTCGACGGTAAAGGAGGTAGCGCGATGTCAAATGAGTTGCAAGGGACAAAGATTGCCATCCTGGCGGCCGACGGCGTCGAGAAGGTTGAGCTAGAACAGCCTCGCGCCGCCCTGGAGCAGGCCGGCGCCCAGGTCGAGGTGCTGTCGCTGAAGCCGGGCGAAATCCAGGCCCGCAACCACGATCTCGAGCCCGCAGGCACTTTCGCCGTCGACCGCGCGGTGTCGGAGGCGTCGGTCGGCGATTTCGTCGGCTTGGTACTCCCCGGCGGCACGGTGAACCCGGACAAACTGCGTCTCGACGACGCCGCGGTCAAGTTCGTCCGCGACTTCGTCGTCTCCGGCAAGCCGGTCGCCGCGATCTGTCACGGGCCGTGGACGCTGGTGGAGGCCGGCGTGGCCGTGGGGCGCACGCTGACCTCGTATCCCAGCATCCGCACCGACTTGCGCAACGCGGGCGCGCACGTGGTGGACGAAGAGGTGGTGGTCGACGGCAACCTGATCACCAGCCGCTCGCCGTCGGACCTGCCGGCGTTCTGCGACACCATCGTCAAGCAATTCGCCCACGGCGCTGGCGGATAGCCGCCGCTGATCCGCGACCGCACCGTTTAACCCGCAAGGTTGCGGGCATTACACAGGTCAGGCCGTGCTCGCCGCGGCGATCTCTGCCAGGATGACCGAAAGGCCCACGTTGACAACGATCTATCCAGAACCGGCGATCTCGGTCGCGCATAACGTGTATCAGCCCCAGGAGGATTCCCGGTTGCTGGTCGACGCGATGCACCACACGGCGCTCATTCCGGGACGGCGGGTTCTCGACCTTTGCACGGGCAGTGGATTCGTCGCGATCGCCGCGGCCGAGATGGGCTGTGCCAGCGTGACCGCCTGCGACACCTGCCCCCACGCGGTGCGTTGTTCGCGCGGCAACGCCGCTCTGGCCGGCGTGGAGGTGGACGTCCGCAAGGGGACTTGGACCGAGGCCGTCGACTGGGCGCCGTTCGACGTGGTGGTGGCCAATCCGCCTTATGTCCCGGCCCCGCCCGACCGCGAGCCGGCCCGCGTGAGCACCGAACCCTCGTGGGCCTGGGACGCGGGTCCCGACGGGCGGCTGGTGCTGGACCCGCTGTGCGAATCGGCGCCAAAGTTGCTGTGCGACGGCGGTTCCCTGCTGCTCGTGCACTCGGCGATCGCCGGCGTCCAGCAATCCCTGGACCGCTTGAAATGGGCCGGCCTGAGGGCCGAAGTCATAGCGTCCAAATGGATTCCGTTCGGTCCCGTCATGTCGGCGCGGGCCAACTGGCTGGAGGACACCGGGCGCATCCCGTTTGGGCGCCGCGAAGAGGAACTCGTGGTGATCCGGGCGGACAAGCCATGACCACGCGGGTGCAGGTGGTGGCCGGCGGGCCTGTACTGGTTTCCGGGCCGGTGCGGGTGGAAACCCCCGGCGGCGACGTCGTCGAGTCGGACCGCTTCATGGTGGCGATCTGCACCTGCCGGCGCAGCGACGACTATCCGTTGTGCGACACCAGCCATCGCCGATGCCGGGGCGTCAAGAAGCAGAAGCAGGCCTAGTCCACGGGCCTGCGCAGCGACGTGCGGCCCTGCTTCCACGCCTCGATGAGCTTGTCCGCCAAGCGGTTTTCCACCGCGGCGTGCGCGCGGATCCCGAAGACGACGTCCGGGTCGAGGTGCGGTTCCCGGTCCACGAGGTCGCCCACGACGTCGATGCGCACCACCTGTTCGTGGACGGCGTCGGCTTCGACGTGCTCGCTGTAGAAGCCGATGCAGGCCGGCGGCGCGACCATCCTCTCCAAGGCTTGCACCATTCGCCGCGACCCGGGCGGTGAGGTGATCTCCGTCGAGGCGAAATGCCCGATCGCGGCGCCCCGCAAGCGACGGTGCAGCCCGAACAGCGACATGAGATTCACGACGGCCAGCGCCTCGGCGGGGACGGCGTCGAGGTAGCCGAGATAGGTCGCGTCCAGCCCGGCCGCCGTCAACAGGTCCGCGAAGAGCTGCTGGTGCAGGCGCGGGCCCTGGCCGGCGCCGTACTCGTCGAACTCGACGGCCACGAATGCGGCTTTGGCGGTGCCCATCAGCCGCGGGATCGCCCACGCGTGCGGGTCGCCCTCTTTGAGGTGATACAGCGACCGGTGCACGAAATATTGGCGCATCTGCTGCCAGCTTCCCTTGTCGCGCAGGAAATACGACGGCCCGTCACCATCGGCGGGCTCGACGGAAATCGCCTCCATTTCGGCTTGCGCGGTCTGCCCGGGGTCGATGGGGCCGACGTCGCGTCGCACTCCTGCCAGGAACCCGCGTTCCAGCTCGGCGCGCAACCGCAGCAGCGCGGGGTTCCACTCCCAGGCGGGATCGACGCCCGCGAAACCCCGGTAGTGCAGCTCGTAGCACATGCACAGCGCTAGCTGCAGGTCGAGGCCGAACGGGTCGGAGTCCCGCACGGACGCGCCGATGCGCATCAGGCTGTCGTGTGCGGGTGGCCCTGACAGCGCGCGGCGGACTGCCGTCGACAGCGGTCCATGCGCCGCGGGCAGGGCGGGCTCGACCGTGATTGATGCGCGAGTCACGCCGATGACTACCCGAGAATCGGGCCGGGCAAACGGCGGCCCGTCAGCTGGTGCGCTCGGGAATTCGGAACGTGGTGCCGACGGTCGTGCCCTCCGGGCTGCTGTGCACTTCCATCGTGTCGCTGAGGGCCCGCATCAACACCAGGCCGCGACCGCTGTTGCCCGGCTCGGCGGCCGGCGTCTTCCACGAACCCGCGTCGGTGATCCGCGTCCCGACGTGGCCATCGGTCACTTCCGCCTCGAGCAACATCGTGCCGACCTGGTGTCCGCGGTAGGCGTGCTCGACGCAGTTGGTGCACGCTTCGTTGACGACCAGCACGATGTCGGCGGCCAGCGCCTCCGGGATCTCGGCGGCGCGCAGCCAGGTGGCCAGCCGATGCCGGACGTCGACCAATTGCCCGGCGACTGCCTCGTTTTCGAGTCGGAACCGCGTCGGCCGGTGCCGGTATATCACCATCGCGACGTCGTCGTCATAGCCCGACGGGGGCGCCAGCGCGCGGACTACCGTCTGCGCGACGGCCTCCAGGGGCAGGTTCGTCGTATCGAGCAAAATGTCTGCGGCGCGGGCGATTCCGATGTCGATCGACTCGTGTTTCCGCTCGACCAGGCCGTCCGTGTACAGCATCAGCGTCGAGCCCGCCGGCAGCACCCGCGAGGCTTGCGGCCGCGGCTCCTCCCGGCGCACCGCGAGCGGTACCGAGGCGGCGTCGGTCACCACGGTCGTGGTCGCGGGCCGCGGACCGGCGACCATCGCGGGCATGTGGCCGGCATTGCTGTATTCCAGCACGCCGGTTTCGGTATCCAGGATCGCGAGAAAGACCGTGGTGCAGTAGGCATTCGGGATGAGCGACGCCGCGAGGTCGAGTTGTTCGAGCACCAGCGCCGGTTGGGCGCCGTTGATCAACAGCGCGCGCGCCGAGCTGCGCAGCTGGCCCATCACCGCGGCCGCCGGCAAGCCGCGCCCGACGCAGTCGCCGACGACGATGCCGATGCGGTTGCCGCCGATCGGCAGCACGTCATACCAGTCGCCGCCGATTTCCAAGGGCGGCACGGCGGGCTCGTAGCAGACGGCGAAGCCGGCGGGCGGCTGGACGGTGGGTAGCATGGCGCGCTGCAGGGTCAGCGAGGTTTCGCGGGCGCTCTCGAACTGGCGCACGTGCTGCATCGCCAGGCTCAGGTGGCCGATGAGCACCGTGACCAGCAGCCTGTCCTCGGCGCTGACCCACCGGGGCGTGCGCAGCTCCAGCCACAGCGCGAGGTCTCCGGTGTTGGACAGCACCGCCACCAATCCCTCTGCCTTGCCAGGATTTTCGGGCCGATCGACCGTCTTGGCCGTCAGCGGCAGCTGATGGCGGGCATCCTGGAAGGTATTACGCAGCCAGGGATCCAGTTCGCGCCAGGAGGATTCGGGAGGATCGCCGGCAACCTGGACGGTCGGTTCGCCCCCGGCCCCCGGCCACGAGACGGCGATCACCCGCTGGACATCGATCGCCGCCCGGCATTCGTCCAGGGTGATGGCCAGCAGCTCGTCGACGCTCTTGGCCACCGCTACCGCCGTCGCGAGCCGCAGTACCGCACTCTCCCGGGCCGCAAAGGCCCGCTCCGCGGTGATGTCGCGGATGGTGCCCACGTAGACGTCCCGGTCGTTGCCGACCTCGCTGACCGCGCTGATGCTGACCATCACCCACGCGAGGTGTCCGTCGCGATGCCGGATCGGAGTTTCGTACTGGGCGCTGCCGTTGGAGCGGACGAGTGCTTGCTGCTCGCGCGCGGTCTTCTTGTCGACCAGCCAGGGGTGCGGCCACCGATATGGCAGCCCGTCGGCGGGATAGCCGAGGATCTCGATCAAGGCGCTGTTCATCTCGATCACCGCGCCCTCGTGATCGGCGACGAAGAAGCCCTCCTGCAGCGAATTCACCAGTGCGGTGCGGAACCTGTCGCGATCGGCCAGCCCCTCGGCGCGCGCCCGCTCCTGCGCGAAACGCCGTGTGCCATCGAGGAATCCGCGAGTCGCGACGTCCAGGGGGGCTAGCGTCTGCAGCAGGAATTCGAGCGCGGTGGGCCGGTGGACCGACGAATGCTCGGCGAGCGCCTGGACCAATCGGAAGTGGTGCTCGATGATTTCGAGCACGCTGATGTCTTCCTGCAGCGCGCGCCGTCCGAGCTCGTGGCCGACGGCCAGGGTGTCCTCATCGCGCGCGTCCAGGTAGCCGTGCAGCGCGACGGTGTACTCGGCGTGAAAGTCGTGGTTGCCGCTCATTTCGAGGCTCCCCGGTGACGAGCGGCCAGCACCATGGCGTCATCGGTCTCCTTGGCGTGCTTGCCCAGGAGTCCTTCGGCGATGACCACCGCGGTGGCCGCGAAGTCGATGTGGTCCAGGTAATCCTCGGCGATGCCGTCGGTGCTCATCACGAGCAGGTCACCGGGGCGGATCGGAACCACCTGGGCGGGCCTGATTTCCGGCATCCGGTAGCCGACGATGCCCCCGGTGAGGCGCGCGCTGGATCGGACTTGTAGCCCGGTCGGCGCCTTGGCCACCAGCTCGGCGGTGACGTTGCCGACGCCCGTCCACGACAGCGTCCCGGCCGCAAAGTCCACCCGCGCCAGCGTCATCGCGACTCCCCTCGTGCCGTCCAACATGCGATGGCAGAGCTGGACCAAGACTTCCAGCCGCTCGGCACTGGAGCGCTTGACCGTGTCGACGGCGCGCAGCGCGGCGGCCGCGGCATCCGGGCCGTGCCCGAGGCCGTCCACCACGCCGAACAGCGCGGCGGCATCGTCGATGCCGATCGCGATGCCCTGGTCGCCGGACGTGTACTCGCCGGGCAGAGGGCGCCCCGCCCTTGCCCACTCGATCGGACCCAGCCGGCCGTTCTCATGCACGGGCGGGAACCCACTTCCACATCTCGATGACCGTCCCGCGACCGAGTTTCGAGTCCACGACCAGCCGGTCCATCAGGCGGCGGGCGCCGGGCAGGCCCATCCCCAGCCCGCGTCCGGTTGAGTACCCGTCCTCCATCGCGCGCTCGATGTCGGCGATGCCGGGTCCGTCGTCCTCGGCGCGCACCACCAGGGCCCGGCGCCCCTCCCGGTCGGCCACCGTGATCCGGACGGCGCCGCGCCCCGCGTAGCTGGTGATGTTTCGGGCGATTTCGGAGATCGCCGTGGCGATCATGGTGACGTCGGTCAGCGAGAATCCGAGATCGAGTGCGAGCTGATGTCCGGCCTTGCGGGCGGCGACGATGTCGTCGGAGCTGTGAATGTCGACGACGATGTCACCCGCCACCATCGCGCCCGATCGTCGACTTCCCCACTCCGCCTTGGCGATTCAGCAGTGCGAGGCCCTCTTCGAGATCCAGTGCGGTGTTCATATCGTCGAACGCCAGGCCCAGTTGCACCATCGCGAAGGCCACCTCCGGTTGCAGACCCACGATCACGGTGTCCGCGCCGCGCAGCCGGGTCATGTGGGCGATGGTCCGCAGCGAGCGGGCGGCGAACGAGTCCATCACGTCGATGGCGGTGACATCGACGATGATTCCCTGGGCGCGGAACCTGCTGACCCGTTCCATCAGATCGAAGCGGAGACGTTCGGCGTCGGAGTCGGTGAGCGCCGACTGCACCGAAGCGATCAGAATCGCGCCCTGTTTCAGAATCGGTACTGGCATGCGGTGCTCGTGCTAATGGTGGTTATCCGGTCTGTTCGCCGGTGCGTGTGACTTCGTAACCGAGCAGGCGTTCGGCCTCTTCGATGCCGCCCTGCAGGTCGCCGACGGCGTTCATCTTCGACAGGTCAAGCCCGATGGTGACCAGGGTCAGCGCGATTTCGGAGGACAGGCCGGTGATGATGACGCTGGCGCCCATCAGGCCTGAGGCGTCGACCGTCTGCACCAGGTGGTTGGCCACGGTGGAGTCGATGGTCGGCACACCGGTGATGTCGATGACGACCACCTTCGCGCGGTTCGCGCGGATCGCGCGCAGCAGCTGTTCGGTGACCTGGCGGGCCCGCTGGCTGTCGAGCACACCGATGATGGGCAGGATCAGCAGCTGCTCGCGCACTTGCAGCACCGGCGTGGAGAGCTCGCGGATGGCCTCCTGCTGCTGGCGGATGATGCGTTCGCGTTCCTGGACGAAGGACACGCCCACGGTGTTGGCGATGCGGTTGGCCGCCGGCTCGTAGGCGTCCAGCACCCGGTTCAGCATCTCGAACTCGGCCTGGTACTTCTCGAACAGGGAGCGGGCCAGCACGTCACGCAGCAGCAGCACGATGCCGAGCACCTCGTCTGTTTCCACGCCTCGGGGAATGATGCGCTCCGACAGGTCGCGGGCGTACGCCTGCAGCGCCTCGACGCTACCGGTCTCGAGCACCTCGACGTAGTTGTCGTAGACGGCGGTCGCCTCGGAGAAGAGTTCCTCGGGCGTCATCGCGGTGAGAAGTTCGGCCTCGGTGATCCTGCGGGCCCATTCCTCGCGCAAAACGGTGCGGTTCTGCCGCAGGTGCTGGACCAGCTGGGGCAACAGGCCCTCGCTGACCGTCTGCGCGGCGGTGCTGGTGGTTCCGAGATCCAACGGCGAATCTGACATCTGGCCTCCCGTGTGCCGCGTCGCGCCCCGCAGTATGTCTATGGGGAGACTAGCCTGGGCAATCGCGTCGCAGGTGTCGAGGGCATATTCTTCTCGCGGTTCGCATGGCAGGCTAGGCTTGCACCACACTCAAGGCCCGGACAAAGGATGGCCATTGTCAGCTCCTGATTCGATTACCACGCTGGTTACCGACCACGATGGTGTGTCCGTGGTCAGCGTCAGCGGCGAAATCGATCTGGTCACCGCTCCGGCGCTCGAGCAGGCCATCAGCGCCGTCATCGCGGACGGTCCGACGGCACTGGTCATAGACCTTTCCGCGGTGGAATTCCTGGGCTCGGTCGGGCTGAAGATCCTGGCCGCGACGTACGAAAAACTCGGCAAATCCACCGAGTTCGGCGTCGTCGCGCGCGGGCCGGCGACCAGGAGACCGATCCACCTCACCGGCCTGGACAAGACCTTCCCGCTGTACCCGACGCTGGACGACGCGTTGACCGCCGTCCGGGACGGCAACGTCAACCGCTGACGCGCCCGCCGAGGGGATCGATCCCATCAGCGCGAAGTTTTGCCAGAAGTGCGCGCCCTTCGGGTAGGTAGCCGGGACTTAAATAACGCGTCCGGTGGAATGATCGGTGCTATGGGTGACGACGTCGATCATCCCGAAGATGACCAGCAGTGGGATCGCAGTGAGCGCGGCGAGACCGAAATCGAGCGGCTGGACCGCAATTGGAACAGCCTGCTGCAGGAGCTGCGCGTGGTGCAGACCGGCGTGCAGCTGCTGACCGGTTTCCTGCTGACGCTGCCGTTCCAGCAACGCTTCGACGTCCTCGACGAACCGATGCGGGTCGCGTACTTGGCGACGGTCGGTTGTTCGGTGGGCGCGACGGTGCTACTCGTCGCCCCGGTCGGCATTCACCGGCTGCTGTTCCGGCGGCATCGCCTCCAGGTCCTGGTGTCGGCGGCGCACCGATGCGCGTACGCCGGCCTGGCCCTGCTCGGCACGGCCCTGACCGGGGTGACGATCATCGTTTTCGACTCGGTCGCCGGACGTAGCGCCAGTCTCATTGCGGGAGTTTGTGCGTTGGCGTTGTTTGCGTTCTTTTGGTGGGTCTTACCGCTGTTGCTGCGCACTCGCGGTATGTAGTGCGCCGATTCGAGTGGATTCGAGATGGTCGAGGAGATCCTGGGGATCGGTGAAAATCGGTGACGCGCCGGCCGACTCCAATTCGGCGCGCGAGATGCCGCCGCTCAGCAGTCCGATGCACGGCAGTCCCGCGGCCGCGGCGGCGTGGGCGTCCCACACGGCGTCGCCGACGAACACGGCGTGCTCGGGGTCCACGCCGGCCCGGTCCAGCGCCACCTGCACGATGCCGGGGTCCGGCTTGGCGGTGTCGACGTCGCGTGACGACGTCTTCAAGGCGA
Source organism: Mycobacterium sp. NGS69 (assembly GCF_059812165.1). Classification (NCBI taxonomy): domain Bacteria; kingdom Bacillati; phylum Actinomycetota; class Actinomycetes; order Mycobacteriales; family Mycobacteriaceae; genus Mycobacterium; species Mycobacterium sp. NGS69. The sequence continues at coordinate 548,199 of NZ_JCALCD010000001.1, read as the reverse complement.
TGACGTCATCGCAGTCGAGCGTCTTGAGCAGGACCTCGAGTTCGTCGTCGGGCGCCGAGGTGGCCAGCACCACTTGCAGCCCGAGGCCGGCGACGCGGCGCAGCAGCTCGCGCGCCCCGGGCAACGGTGCCAGCAGCGGGGTGACCTCTCGATAGTGGCGGCTGTGCCCGTCGCTGAGCCGGTCCTGCACGTGCTCGGGCGCGTCGTTGGACAACGTGCGCACCAACGTGTCGCCGTCCATGCCGATGCAGCGGTGGATCTGCCACGCCGCGACGGGCACGCCTTCGGCGTCGAACGCGCGCTGCCAGGCATAGACGTGCAGATAGTTGGAGTCCACCAGGGTTCCGTCCACGTCGAACAGGACGGCGGGCGCTCTGTGCATTCGCGCCGCATACCCGCGCGGGGACCCGCTGACACTCCGGCGTCGTTTGGCCGCTCGGGGCGGCGGGTAGACGCAGGCGAGCCTTCGGTGCGGTCTACCTTACGAACCGCCCTGCCGTCCAAGCTTTTTCATGAGGAGGGAAGTTGGACACCCCGAAAACTGACCCGGTTGACCACCACCGTACTTCTCGGCGGCACGCCGGTGAATCGCTCACGCACGGCGCCAATGCGCCCGGCCTCGCGTGGGCGGCCCTGGCGGTGGTCGCCCTGGCCATCGGCTTGTGCGCGCTCGCGGCCGGGCACGTCCTGATCGGGTCGGTCGTGGTGCCGCTGGCCGCCGTGTCGGATGCCGCGCGCGTCGCCTGGCTGTCGCAGACCCACCGCAGAGTGCGCGCCGCCGAAGTGCGCTGGCAGGCAAGGAATTCCGACCAGCCCGCGCCCCCGCCCAGCAGCTGACCGTTGCCCGGGCGAGACGAAACCGAAATGTTTAATTTTCGGCCTGACCGGGTAAAAGTGGCCCATGCTCGACACGTCCCGTCAAGCACGTCCCAGCATCCCGGGACTGGTGGCCGCCGGCATCTGGGCGGTCGGCCTGGCGGTCGGCGTAATCGCCCTGTTGACCGGGCATGTGGGGCCGGCGGTCGTCGCGCTGCTTCTCGCCGTCGCGGCGCCGTGGTTCGGCCTGGCTTGGGTGTCACGGAGTCAGCGCCGGGCCTTCAACGTCGCATTGTTTCTGCACGGCCCGAGGGCCGACGGCTCCGCCGCGCACGCCAAGGCGCCGATCGCCTGCTGAGCCGGCCCGCAATGGACATCTTTTTGGGCGGATTAGGTGTGATCAGCATCCGAGCGGGGTATCGACTGAGCCACGGGTGAGTACAGGCAAGTGCGTGCGCCCGTCGTTCAGCAGGAAGGAACACCTATGACGACCGCAAGCGATTACGACGCACGCCGCGCATCCGACGTCGAGACCCCGGATGCATCCGCCCTACGCGAACTCGCGACCGCCGGAGCACCCACCGCGGTTGTCGACGAGGACCCCAACGATGTGGTCCTCTTCGAGCTGCCCGGCGCGGATCTCTCCGGCGAAGAACTGTCGGTGACGGTGATACCCCAGCGCTCCGACGAGTTCACTTGTTCGAGCTGCTTTTTAGTGCAGCACCGCAGCCGGTTGCGCGCCTCGAGCTCCGGTCTTCCGGTCTGCGCCGACTGCGCGTAACGGCGGCGCGGGCGGCCTTGACCAACTAGGCCCGCCGTGTTTCTGTCGTCAGCGTGCCCTTGAGCCGTCCGCCCGGCCTGCCGGCTCCGCGCATGCTTCGACCGGCGTTCGCCGCGGCGTATGCGATCGCCTATCTCGTGGGCGGCGAACGGCGGATGCTGCGGTTGATCCGCCGATACGGACCGATCATGACGATGCCGGTCCTCAGCCTCGGCGACGTGGCGATCGTGTCCGACCCCGAGCTGGTCAAGCAAGTCTTCACCGCGCCGCCGGACGTGCTGCTCGGCGGCGAGGGCGTGGGACCGGCGGCGGCCATCTATGGCTCCGGGTCGATGTTCGTGCAGGAGGAACCCGAGCATCTGCGGCGGCGCAAACTCTTGACGCCCCCGCTGCACGGCGCGGCGCTGAGCGGTTACGTGCCGATCATGCAGAACTCCGCCCGCGCGGCGATGCACAGCTGGCCCGTTGAGCGCCCCTTCGAAATGCTCAGGGCGGCGCGGGCGCTGACGCTGGACGTGATCGTCAGGGTCACCTTCGGCGTCGACGATCCCGACGAGGTGCACCGGCTTGGCCGGCCCTTCGAGCGCTTGCTGAACCTCGGCGTCTCTGAGCAATTGACGGCCCGATACGCGCTGCGCCACCTGGGGGCGTTGCGAGTCTGGCCGCAGCGGACGCGGGCCGACCGCGAGATCGACGATGTCGTCATGCCGCTCATCGAGCGGCGGCGAGCAGACCCGAGCCTGGGCGAGCAACCCGGCATCCTCTCGTTGCTGATGTGCGCGCGCGGCGACGATGGAGAACAGCTGTCGGACAGCGAGATTCGCGACGACCTGATTACCCTGACGCTGGCGGGTCACGAGACCACCGCGACGACGCTGGCCTGGATCTTCGACCTGCTTCTGCACCACCCCGATGCATTAGAGCGAGTGCGTGACGAAGCCCTGAGCGGGGAGGAAGCCTTCACGACCGCGGTGATCCACGAGACGCTGCGGGTCCGGCCGCCGGCCCCGTTCACGGCCCGCGTTGCGGCGCAGCCGTTTCCGATCGGCGGCTACCTCGTCGAGGCGGGCACGCGGATCGTCGTCCACATCATCGCGATCAACCGCAACCCCCACACCTACGAGTTCCCCAACGAGTTCCGCCCGGAGAGATTCCTCGGCACCCGACCCGAGACCTACGCGTGGGTCCCGTTCGGCGGCGGCGTGAAACGTTGTCTGGGCGCTGCGTTCTCGATGCGCGAGCTGATCACGGTGCTGCACACGCTACTGCGCGAAGGGGAGTTCAGCGCCGTCGACGAGGAACCGGAGCGGATCGTGCGGCGCTCCATCATGCTCGCACCGCGCCACGGCACCAGGGTTCGGTTTCGCCTCCGCTGAATTGTCGTAGCCCTCCGCTACGTTTTCATCACACGAGTCCGCATCGCCACCGTGAGGAGTCATGCAGCTAATCGCCGGGTCCTTGCTCCTGCTGGGGTTCGCTGCCCCTTGGTATTTCACCCAGCGGGCCACCGGCAGCGTCCACGCGGGATTTTCGGCCGGTCTGGTCGGCCTCGCGCTGACCGTCGTCGGCCTGTTGTGGCTCGGCGTTCGGCGCGACCGCTACAGCGTCGGGCGGCAGCTCAGGCGCGACCTGCGGTACGCGGCGTCGGACCTGGCGGCCATCGATGAAATGTCGGGCGTCGAATTCGAGGAATTCGTTGCGGCGCAGCTTCGGACCGTGGGCTGGAGCGTCGCGCACACCGCCACGACTGGTGATTACGGTGTGGACCTGATCGCGAAGCGGGACGGCGCGTGCATGGCGGTCCAGTGCAAGCGGCAGGCGAAGGCCGTCGGGGTGGCCGCGGTCCAACAGGTGGTGGCCGGCGCGCGGCAGCACCGGTGCAACCAAACGGTCGTGGTGACCAATCAGGGGTTCACCAAGGCGGCCCGCCAGCTGGCGACCACCCACCGGTGCCGCCTCGTCGGGCGCGAGCAGGTCCAGATCTGGGCGCGGGCCGATCGTCGGCGGTGAGAATCTTTGTGCTGCTGGTCGGGATCGTAGAGGGTGGCCGCCGCCAGGTCGGCCGGCAGGTTGTGCCGCAGCAGCCCGGGTTTGACGCGAAACCGCTTGGCGTGAGCGCCATTCGGCACCGGTGTCATGTATGCGGCGGCGAGCACGTTGGCCTCCGCCGGGGGTCGAGACCAGGCTGTGCACGAGTGCAACGGGCTCTCCCCTGAGTCGAGCGTCAGATCAAACTGCGTGGCGACTCGTGGCGGCCGAAACCGGCTGGCGGCTGCGGCGTTTCGAGGCGGTGGCTGCGCGTCTTCCCTTGGTATCAAAGATTATGTCCCAGTACCAGAAGTCGGGTCCCGGCACCGAAGCGGAAATAAACAGGAAAATCACGAACGGAAGGAACATGCCGAGGGCCACCGCAAAGAATGCCGCTACGCCGCCGGGCGCGGAGTGTTCTTGAGCGACCAGTCCGGCGTGTAAAGGCGCCACCAAAGCCATTCCGGCCGTTAACACCACGACGAGAATAACGGAACCGCGCCGCAAGATTCGCGCCCGTTTGGACTCGCCGCGGTCACTCCACTCTCCATGGATTCTTTTATGCCGAACGCGGTAATATGCCACGGTCCTGACGGAGATTACCGCGGCGTCAACAACCATCGCTGACCCGAACGTCCACCAAATCACGGCCGTCAAGTGCCGCGGTGGATGGACGCCGACGGTGCCCATCATGTCGTAGTAACCGAGCGAGCCGTTCATCAACAGCAGCGATACGGTGGCAATGGCGACGAACACTAGGAAGTTGCCGAGATGGATTAGGGTTCTGCGGTCGTGGCCGCCGCGTTCCGGGGTGTCGCGGCCAATGTTTCCGTCCACGGCGTGAGCCATCATCCAGACCAGCCCGGCGACCGCGACAACGAAGCCAACGCCCAGCATTCCCTGCGCCGTCATCCCTTGGGTCCACGCAACGCTGCACACAACTTCCGGCGTGGTTTGCGGGTCAGCGTCCTTTCCCATATTCGGGGCTACCGCCGCGATGCCGACAAACTGATTGCAGGCAAGCGCCAAAACCAGCAACCCGGGCGCAAATAGCGCAACGGCGTGAAGGATTTTGTCCTCTTGCCGTTCTCTGCCCAGCAAGAAGGCAATGGCGGAAATCATAAAGCCGGTCAGCAGACCCGCAAATGCGGCGTCGGCTGGAGCGGCGACAATCACGCTCCATATGGACTTCGCGTTCCGGCAATGCTCATCCAAACCCATGACGCCATCCCTTCCGCTCAGGTGGCAGCCGACGGTCGCCATGCGGTCAGGCCGTTGGCGCCGACCTCACGAATACTTCACCCAAAAATGCGCGGCCGATAGAGTAGCCGGCTACTCGGATGCACGGGAATGAGCGCCGGTGGGTGCTCTGCACTTTCAAATGCGATAGCGCATCCGATATCGCGTTCGCGAATCGAGTGGTGGCTCAGGCTGACGCCGGATGGCCAGTAACAGTCGGGGTGGCGGGATTCGAACCCACGGCCTCTTCGTCCCGAACGAAGCGCGCTACCAAGCTGCGCCACACCCCGCTTGAAGCCACGACAGCGTATCGCACCGCCCCGCCGACTCGCCAAACCGCAGGCTATGGGCTCGACCACGCGCAGCTGCGCTCGAATTCGCCCAGCGCCTCGGCCGCCCCGGCCGGATCGAGCCCCTGCGCGCTGACCCACTCGTCGCTGAAATAGGTGTCGGTGTAGCGGTCGCCGCTGTCGGCCAGCAGGGTGACCACCGAGCCGCTGCGGCCCTGAGAGACCATCTCGGCGAGCAGGCCGAAGGCGCCCCACAGGTTGGTGCCCGTCGACGGCCCCACCCGCCGTCCCAGGACGGCGCTGACGTGGCGGGCGGCCGCGATCGACGCCGCGTCGGGCACCGCGACCATGCGGTCGACGACGCCGGGCAGAAACGACGGCTCGACCCGCGGGCGGCCGATGCCCTCGATCCGCGAGGAGACGGACATCACGATGTCGTGGCGGTCCTCGGCGTAGGCGGGAAAGAAGGCGGAGTTCTCTGGATCAACGACGCACAGCCGGGTCGCGTGCCGCCGATAGCGGATGTAGCGGCCGATGGTCGCGCTGGTGCCGCCGGTGCCCGCACCGACCACGATCCACTGCGGGACGGGGTGTCGCTCGTCGCGCATCTGCTCGTAGATCGATTCGGCGATGTTGTTGTTGCCGCGCCAGTCGGTGGCGCGCTCGGCGTTGGTGAACTGGTCGAGGTAGTGCCCGCCCGTGTCCTGGGCGACGCGCTCCGCCTCGGCGTACACCTGGCTCGAGTCCGTCACGAAATGGCAACGGCCGCCTTGTGATTCGATCAGCGCGACCTTGGAGGCGCTGGTCGACGCGGGCATGACGGCGACGAACGGCAGCCCCAGCAGGGCCGCGAAGTAGGCCTCCGACACCGCCGTCGAACCCGAGGAGGCCTCAACGACCGTGGTGCCCTCGCCGATCCACCCGTTGCACAGCGCGTACAGGAACAGCGAGCGCGCCAGCCGGTGCTTGAGGCTGCCGGTGATGTGCGTGCTCTCGTCCTTGAGGTACAGCGCGACGTCGGCGTCACCACCCCAGGCCGACGGCAGCGGGTAGCGCAGCAGGTGGGTGTCGGCGCTGCGGCGCGCGTCGGCCTGGATCAGCCGGATCGCGTCGTCGGTCCAGCTTCGTGGCAGGGTGCGGACCGCGATCCGGGTCCGGTGACTCAACGCACCGAAGCGGTCGGCTGCGAACGGCTCAGGTCGCTGGTGGAATCGCGGTCGCCCATCGGGCTGGCGATCAGCGTCAGCAGGGTCGCCTCGGGCCGGCAGCAGAACCGCACGGGCGCAAAGGGCGACGTGCCGATCCCGGCGGAGACGTGCAGCGCCATGTTCGCGCCCCAGCGCGATGGCCCCTTGGCCCGCGAGCGGTCCAGGCCGCAGTTGGTCACCAGGGCGCCGTAGAACGGCAGACACAGCTGGCCGCCGTGTGTGTGCCCGGCCATCACCAGCTGGTAGCCGTCGGCGGCGAAGCGATCCAGCACCCGGGGTTCGGGCGAGTGCGTCAAACCGAGCCGGAGGTTCGCGGCCGGGCTGGCCGGCCCCGCGATCGCGTCGTAGCGGTCGCGGTCGATATGCGGGTCGTCCACGCCCGCGGCGGCGATGTGCAGCCCGGCCACCTCGAACTCGCGGCGGGTGTGCGTCAGGTCGAGCCAGCCGCGCTCGGTGAACGCCGCCCGCAGGTCCTGCCAGGGCAGCGGCTCGCCGCGGACCCGGTGCGACGGGTTGGTCAGGTAGTTCAGCGGGTTCTTCAGGCGGGGCCCGAAGTAGTCGTTGCTGCCGAAGACGAAGACGCCTGGCCGCGACAGCAGGTCGCCCAGGGTCTGCACCACCGCGGGCACCGCCTTGGGATGCGCCAGGTTGTCGCCGGTGTTGACGACCAGGTCGGGCTCCCAGGCCGCCAGCTCGCGCAGCCAGGCCTGTTTGCGGTGCTGGTTGGGCAGCATGTGGAGATCGCTGATGTGCAGCACCCGCAGCGGCGTGGAGCCCGGGCTCAGGACGGGCATGGTTATCTCGCGCAGGACGAACGCGTTGCGCTCGACGAGCGCGGCATAACCGATGCCGGCCAGGGTCGAGCCGACCGCGACGGCGCCGGTGCGCATCAGGACGGGCATCGCCCCGCGACGATGCGGTCCGCGTAGCGGACCGAGGAGAAGCGGGGCAGTCGGGCGAACGTCAGCCATGCAGGAAGCCTACTGCCGGTTGCGGTCTCGGCGCGTATAGCTTGCGCCACAACACGGTTATGCGGGCCCCTATGGAGGGGGCGCCCCGGGCGGCGGCGGTGGCGCCAGCAGCGGAATCGTGATCGGCGGCAGGCCCGGAATCTCGACCACCTGCGACCCCACCACCGGCGGCGCGCCCTCGGGCGGCGGGGGCGGCGCCGGCGGGATGCCGTTGCTGACCTGGATCGTGATGATCGACCCCGGAATCGTCTGGCCGGACGGCGACGTCCCGACCACCTCGCCCAGCTTCGCGGTGCTGTTCACGGAGTTGGTCTGGTCCGCGACCGGGAACCCGGCCTCCTTGATGCGCTGGCGGGCCGCGTCGACGTCCAGGCCGGTGACGGCGGGCACCCGCGAAGCGGGGGAACCCTCGACGTAGCGCGGATCGGTCGGCGGCAGCTTCACCTCGCCGAAGCTGGTCGCGATCGGTTTCATCGCGGTGAACCAGGTGCGCGCCGGCTCGTTACCGCCGTAGAGGTCCCCCTCGCCGCAGTGACGCAGCGGGGCGGAGCACAAATCCGTCGGATTGGGTGAATCGTCGTAGATGTAGTTGGCGGCCGCGTAGTGGCTGGTGAATCCCACGAAGCCGGACGAGCGGTGGGCCTCGGTGGTGCCGGTCTTGCCCGACACCGGCAGGTCCCAGCCCGCCGCGCCGGCCGAGCCCGCCGCCGTGCCGCTGCCCACGGCGTCCTTGCTCATCGCGTTGGCCATCGTGTTGGCCAGCCCCTCGGGCACCACCTGATCGCAGGTCTCGGTCGTCACGGAGACCTCGTTGCCGTTGCGGTCGATCAACTTGTCGATCGGGTTCGGGGGGCACCACACGCCGCCGGAGGCCAGGGTGGCCGCGACGTTGGACAACTCCAGCGCGTTCACCTCGATCGGGCCGAGGGTGAACGAGCCGATGTTCTGCCGTTTGACGAAGTCGGCCAGGCTCTCGTTGCTGTCGCGGTTGTAGTCGCGCGCGGTACCCGGATCGGCGTAGGACCGCAGCCCCAGCTTGATCGCCATGTCCACCGTGCGGCTGACGCCCACCTGCTGGATCAACTTGGCGAACGCGGTGTTGGGCGAGGTGGCCAGCGCGTCGGTCACGTTCATGGAGCCCCGGTAGTTACCTGCGTTGACCACGCACCAGGTGTCCTTCGGGCAGCCCTTGGCGCCACCGCTTCCCATGCCCTTGGCCTGGAACCGGCCCGGAACCTCGAGCGTGGCGTTGATGCCCATGCCCATGTCCAGCGCGGCGGCGGTGGTGAAGATCTTGAAGACCGACCCGGCGCCGTCGCCGACGAGGGAGAACGGTTGCGGTCGCATCGTCTCGCCGGCGTCGAGGTTCAGGCCATAGGTGCGGTTGCTGGCCATCGCCATCACGTGGTGGGACGTCTTGCCCGGCTCGATCACGCTCATCACGCTCGAGATGCCCGGCAGGGTCGGGCTGGCGTACTTGTCGATGGCCGCCTTGACCGGGATCTGCACGTCCGGGTCCAACGTGGTGCGGATCAGGTAGCCGCCCTTGGCCACCTGTTCCTTACTGATCCCGGCGCGGGACAGGTACTCCTGGACATAGTCGCAGAAGAAGGCGCGGTCGCCGGCCGCGATGCAGCCGCGGGGCAGTTCGTTGGGTTGGGGCAGCACGCCCAGCGGTGTGGCCTTGGCGGCGCGCAGGGCGTCGGCCTCCTGGGGCAGGTTCTCGATCATGGTGTCGAGGACCAGGTTCCGTCGGGCCAGGGCGCCATCGGGGTTGGTGTACGGGTTGAGCGCGCTGGTCGACTGCACCATGCCCGCGAGCAGGGCCGCCTGCTGCCAGTTCAGGTCCGACGCGTTGATGCCGAAGTAGGTCTGGGCCGCGTCCTGCACGCCGAACGAGCCGTTACCGAACGACACCAGGTTCAGGTAGCGCGTCAGGATCTCCGGTTTGGTGAAGGTCTTGTCCAGCGTGAGCGCCATCCGGATCTCGCGCAGCTTGCGCGCCGGGGTGGTTTCCACCGCCGCGCGCTTCTCGGCATCGGTCTGGGCGGTCACCAGCAGTTGGTAGTTCTTGATGTACTGCTGCTCGATGGTCGAGCCGCCCCGGGTGTCCACGTCGCCGGAGGCGTATCCGGCCAGCCCCGTCAGCGTGCCCTTCCAGTCCACCCCGTTGTGGTCGGCGAAGCGCTTGTCCTCGATCGAGACGATCGCCAGTTTCATGGTGTTGGCGATCTTGTCGGTGGGCACCTCGAAGCGGCGCTGAGAGTACAGCCACGCGATGACGTTGCCCTTCTTGTCGACCATCGTCGACACCGCGGGAACCTCGCCCTGCGTCAGCTGGGCGGACCCGTTGGCGACGACCTCAGAGGCCCGATTGGACATCAGCCCGATTCCACCGGCGAGCGGAAACATCAGGGCCGTGGCGACGACGCTGGCCAACAAACAGCACCCCGCGAGCTTGAGAACCGTGAGAACGGCCGGGGGACGGTCTGACATGCGTACTAGGGTAGCCGCCCCGGGTCACCTGGCCAGGCCGTGCGATGACCAAAGGCCCTCCCACACCGTGACCAGCGAACTTACCATGAGGGATGGTAAAAAATTATCGCCGCCGTCACTGGTGAGGCACCAGGGTAAAGTGCGCGGTGCCGCGCTCGGGTTTATGCTTTTCGGCAAGACTGCACGCCCGTCCCAAAAAAAGCGTTATGAGACTGTTGCGCAATTGCCACCTGACCACCTAACTTAGACACACGGTGAGATTCAGATAACACCGATTTGCATGGTGTGGCGTAGATCGCAGCAGGGTCTGCACCCGAGGAGGGCGGCCGCGACTGGCGGTCGGAAGGAAGGGAACAGCTCGTGTCAGGTTCACGGCCAGCCGCGCGTCGAACGAACATCGCGGCTGCTCAGGGCGTATTACACAGTGTTGACGCCGAGGAACGGATCGCATGGGTTTCAAAGGCGCTATGTCGGACCACTGACCCCGACGAACTGTTTGTTCGGGGTGCCGCCCAGCGCAAGGCGGCGGTGATCTGCCGCCACTGCCCGGTGATGCAGGAGTGCGGGGCGGACGCGTTGGACAACAAAGTCGAGTTCGGGGTATGGGGCGGGATGACCGAGCGCCAGCGCCGGGCCCTGCTCAAGCAGCATCCCGAGGTCATCTCCTGGCAGGACTTCTTCGAGAAGCGCCGCGGCCGCAGCGTCGGCTGACCGGATTATTATACGAATGCGTCAGGCAATTCCGGGCGCAAGCGAACTAACGGTCCTGAAAGTAACTGTTTTCATGATTACGAAACTGTTACCGCTCTAATCGGACCTCTTGGTCAACGTGTGTTCAATATAGCTCTGGCTCGTGTCGACCGCGAGCTGGCTTGTGCCCAATAGCAATTCGACAGCGACGCATCGGCCGGTTTCGACCAACGCTGGCACGTGTCGAATAGCGTCTGCGAGCGCCTGACTGGCGGGTGCTCAAGAAATTGATTCGCTCGGCGGGCGCTCACGGAGCGTTCTCAGCGCCCGCCAGCGCGGGCCGCCTCGTCGCCGACGGGGGTTCGGATGCGCCGGCTTCTCAGCGCCCCGCTGCGCGGGCCGCGTCGTCGCCGACGGCGGTGATCTGATCGGCGAGCGCCCGCAGCGCGTCCAGGTCCGAAACGTCGAACGGCAGCGACGGAACCCCGACGACCGGCACGTGCGGGTGGGCCCCGGTGAAGCGCGAGAGCAGCCTGATTTCCCGTTTGGCGGTCTGCGCACGGTCGGCATGGATCTTCAGCACGGAGGAAGCCAGCGCGGCGGCCTCGGAATCGAGCGCGTCCAGCGTCTCGCTGCCGTCGATCGCCCGCTCGACCGGCAGGGAGCACAGCGTCGGGTGGGTGCGGTTCAGCACCAGCCCCGCGAGCGGCATGCCCTCCTGCGACAGCCGGTCGACGAAGAAGGCCGCCTCGCGCAGCGCGTCGGGCTCGGCGGCCGACACCACGACGAACTGTGTGCCGCGCCGCTTCAACAGTGAGTAGGTGCGGTCGGCCTTTTCCCGCCAACCGCCGAAGGTCGATTCCAGTGACTGCACGAATGAACCGATGTCGCTGAGCAATTGAGAGCCCATGATCGTGGACATGCCCTTCATCGCCAAACCCATTGCGCCGGTGACTAATCGGCCGATGCCGCGGCCGGGTGCGAGCAGCAGCCGCCACAGCCGGCTATCCATGAAGCTGCCCAACCGTTTCGGCGCATCCAGGAAGTCCAGCGCGTTGCGCGACGGCGGGGTGTCCACCACGATGAGGTCCCAGCGGTCCTGGCTCAGCAATTGGCCGAGCTTCTCCATCGCCATGTACTCCTGCGTGCCGGCAAGCGACGTCGCGACCGTCTGGTAGAACTGGTTGTTCAGCAACGCCTCTGCCCGCTCGGGGCCGGAGTACTGCATCACCATCTCGTCGAAGGTGCGGCGCATGTCGAGCATCATGGCGTGCAGCTCGCCGGATACCTCGGGCGCCAAGGGCACCCGCTGCGGGGCGTTGCCCAGGTCGTTGACCCCGAGCGCCTGTGCCAGGCGCTTGGCCGGGTCGATCGTCAAAACACATACGGTGCGGCCATATTCGGCGGCGCGCATCGCCATGGCGGCCGCGGTGGTCGTTTTGCCGACCCCGCCGGCGCCGCAGCACACGACCACCCGGTTGGACCGGTCGGCCAGGATGGCGGCCATATCAAGGGTTTTCGCTGTGACGCTCATCGGACCCCCTGCTGCGCAAGCGTTTCCGACAGCTCATATAGGCTGCCGAGGTCGATGCCGTCGGAAATCGCCGGCAGTTCCAGCCGCGGAACCTTCAGCGCGTCGAGTTGTTGCGCCGTCTCGGCGCGTGCGGCGATCCGGGTCGCGTGCTGAATGGTTTCGGTGAGCAGGCCCGCGAAGTCGGTGTCGCTGAGCTTGATTCCGGCCATCTGAAGGCCGGCCCGCACGGAGTCCGCGTCAACGTCCCCCTCGGCGGCCTTCGCCAGATCGCGCGGCTCGAGGAACGAGGGGATGTTGCGGTTCACGATCACGCTCCCGATCGGCAGTTCCATCTCGGCGAGCTCCTCGATGGCTTCGAGCGTTTCCTGCACCGGCAGCGCCTCCAGCAGCGTGACCAAATGGATGGCGGTCTGATCGGAGTGCAGCAGCCTCACCACACCCTCGGATTGCGAGTGCACCGGTCCGCCCTTGGCCAGGTCGGACACCGCCTTGGTGACATCGAGGAAGCGCGCGATGCGGCCCGTCGGCGGCGCGTCGACGACCACCGCGTCGTAGACCGGGTTCTTGGCCCCCTTGTCGAGGCGCACCACCGACTCCTTGATCTTGCCGGTGAGCAGCACGTCGCGCAGACCGGGCGCGATCGTCGTCGCGAACTCGATGGCGCCGATACGGCGCATCGCGCGGCCCGCGATGCCCAGGTTGTAGAACATGTCCAGGTATTCCAGGAACGCGGCCTCGATGTCGATGGCCAGCGCGTTGACCTGCCCGCCGCGCTCGGCGGTGGCGATCTTGACCTCCTCGTAGGGCAGCGGCGGGACGTCGAAAAGTTGCGCAATCCCTTGGCGGCCTTCGACTTCGACGAGGAGGACCTTACGGCCGCCCGCCGCCAGCGTCAGGGCGAGCGCGGCCGCGACCGTCGACTTACCCGTCCCGCCTTTGCCGGTTACGAAATGTAGGCGCGCCTTCGACAGGCGCGCGGGCCAACCGACGGAACTACCGCCGCTTTCAGTGGATGCCACCTTCGCATGCTAGCCCGACCGCCGCACCGCACTTGGGCTGGCCAGAGCCGTTGACGGCCGACCGATAAGCTCGCGTCATGAGCCAACCCACCGCATGGGAATACGTCACTGTCCCGCTGCTGACGCACGCCACCAAACAGATCCTCGACCAGTGGGGCGCCGACGGCTGGGAGTTGGTGTCCGTACTGCCCGGACCCACCGGCGAGCAGCACGTCGCGTACCTGAAGCGCCCCAAGTAGAGATGAGCGCGTCCGCCCGGCTCGGGCAGCTCGGCCTCACGCTGCCGGAGGTGGTTGCGCCGCTGGCCTCGTACGTTCCCGCGGTGCGGGTCGGCAACCTGGTCTACACGTCGGGCCAGCTACCGATGGAGGGCGGCAAGCTCCCGCGGACCGGCAAGGTCGGCGCCGATGTCAGCCCCGAGGACGCCAAGTCGCTGGCCCGGATGTGCGCGCTCAACGCGCTGGCCGCGGTGCATTCGCTGGTGGGCATCGACACCGTCGCGCGGGTGGTCAAGGTCGTCGGGTTCGTCGCATCGGCTTCGGGTTTCAACGGCCAGCCAAGCGTCATCAACGGGGCGTCCGACCTGCTCGGCGAGGTGTTCGGTGACCAAGGCGCGCACGCGCGGTCGGCGGTCGGCGTCTCCGAGCTGCCGCTGGACGCGCCGGTGGAAGTGGAGCTGATCGTGGAGGTCGGCTGACGGCCGTGACCGAGACCGCTGAGTCGTTGACCCATCCCGCGTACGGCATGTTGCGGGCGGTCACCGACACTGCCTCGGTCCTCTTGGCCGACAACCCCGGCCTGATGACGCTGGAGGGCACCAACACCTGGGTGCTGCGCGGTCCGCGCAGCGACGAGCTGGTGATCGTGGATCCGGGCCCCGACGACGACGGGCACATCGCCCGGATCGCGGCGCTGGGCCGCGTCGCGCTGGTCCTGATCAGCCACCGGCACCCCGACCACACCGACGGCATCGACAAGCTGGTGGAGCTGACCGGGGCGACGGTCCGGTCCGCGGGCAGCGGATTCCTGCGCGGCCTCGGCGGTCACCTCACCGACGGCGAGGTCATCGACGCGGCCGGCCTCAAGATCAAAGTCATGGCGACACCCGGCCACACCGCCGACTCGCTGTCATTCCTGCTCGATGACGCCGTGCTGACCGCGGACACCGTGCTGGGCCGCGGCACCACCGTCATCGACAAGGAGGACGGCAGCCTGGCCGACTACCTGGAATCGCTGCGGCGGCTACGCGGTTTGGGCCGGCGCACGGTGCTGCCGGGACACGGACCGCAGCTGGCCGACCTGGAATCCGTCGCGTCCGGCTACCTCACGCACCGGCACGAACGTCTGGAGCAGGTGCGTGCCGCGCTGTGGGATCTCGGTAACGAGGCCACCACGCGCGAGATCGTCGAATACGTCTATGTCGACGTCGACGAGAAGCTCTGGGATGTGGCCGAATGGTCGGTGCAGGCGCAACTGGACTACCTGCGTCGCGACTGAAACCGCGAGCAGACACAGACTCGCACGCCAAAGGCGGCAACAGTGCGATTCTGCGTCTGGTGGCCGGGCAGGGCCCGGCGAACACGGCTAGCGGACTAGCGGGCGCGGCGGGCGAGCCTCTCGGAGTCCGAGATCAGCACGCTCTTGCCCTCCAGACGGATCCAGCCGCGGTGGGCGAAATCCGCCAGGGCCTTGTTGACGGTTTCCCGCGAAGCGCCCACCAGTTGGGCGATCTCCTCTTGCGTGAGGTCGTGGGTGACCCGCATCGCGCCGCCCTCCTGGGTGCCGAAACGCTGGGCCAGCTGCAGCAGCTGCTTGGCCACCCGGCCGGGCACGTCGGTGAAGATCAGGTCGGCGAGGTTGTTATTGGTCCGCCGCAGCCGTCGGGCGAGTACCCGCAGCAATTGTTCGGCGATTTCCGGGCGGTCCGCGATCCACGCCCGCAGCGCGTCGCGGTCCATAGACACCGCTCGAACTTCGGTGATGGTGGTCGCGCTGGAAGTCCGCGGCCCCGGGTCGAAGATTGACAATTCGCCGAACATGTCCGACGGGCCCATGATCGTCAGCAGATTCTCACGGCCGTCCGGCGACCGCCGGCCGATTTTGACCTTCCCCGAAACGATGATGTACAGCCGGTCGCCCGGTTCCCCCTCGGCGAAAACCGTGTGCCCGCGCGGGAAGTCGACGGGTTGCAATTGCTTGGTCAGCGCGGTGACCGCGCCGGGCTCAACCCCTTGGAAGATTCCTGCTCTTGCCAGGATCTCGTCCACCGTTGCCTCTTCAGCTTCCAATTGTGATACGGGCAGGCCAACCCTGCTCGTGTGACGCAAGTCTAGAGGTAGGCCAATTGTGTCCAACGTGCCACGCTACACACGATTGACGTGTCTAGTCCCCCCAAATTGCGGATTGACATGCGAATGGGCCCCCATCCGCGTCGGCAGACCGGCCTCGTCGCGGTCACCGAGGGCGGTGGCAAACACCGGCTTGGCGTGCCGGGGTCCGATCGCCGCGCGCACCGGCGGTGCATCCACCGGCCGCAGGGCCTGGCGCCGATGCAGGTATTCCAGCGCCTCGGGCATGCCCTCGCGGGCCAGCGTATGCACGTCGACGGCCTCCGCATACTCAAGGAATTCGTCGACATCGGTGACTGAGACGTTGTCGTGGGCGAGCTCGGATTCCAGCCGCCCCAGACCGAACGTCACGAGCATCAAAAGCCCGGGAACGCACGCCACCAGCAACCATGACACAAGGAGAGTAAACATGGCTTAGGTCTCAGCCAGATCACGAAATCAGTACTCTGTCGTAGGTGACAGCGGCAAAGGCATCCGGGCGCTCGAAGTCAACGCCCTCCGCTTCAGACGGTGTCGTCGACGATAGCTGGTCGAAAGAAACGCGAGTCGGGTTGGTGCGACGGGCGCGGCGGATGAATCGCGCACTGGCGCAAGCCTTTCCGGACGCCCACTGCGAGCTGGACTTCACGACGCCGCTGGAGCTGACGGTGGCCACCATCCTCTCGGCGCAGAGCACCGACAAGCGGGTCAACCTCACCACGCCGGCGTTGTTCAAGCGATACCGCTCCGCGCTGGATTATGCGCAAGCCGACCGCGCCGAGCTGGAAAACCTCATCCGTCCCACCGGTTTCTTCCGGAACAAGGCGTCGTCGCTGATCGGGCTGGGGCAGGCCCTGGTCGAACGGTTCGACGGGGAGGTCCCGTCAACCATGGCCGAACTGGTCACCCTGCCCGGCGTGGGCCGCAAGACCGCCAACGTCATCCTGGGCAACGCCTTCGACATCCCGGGAATCACCGTCGACACCCATTTCTCACGGTTGGTGCACAGGTGGCGGTGGACCATTGAAAAGGATCCGGTCAAGATCGAGCACGCGGTCGGCGAGCTGATCGAACGCCGGGAGTGGACCATGCTGAGCCACCGCGTCATCTTCCATGGGCGCCGAGTGTGCCACGCCCGCAAACCGGCGTGCGGAGCCTGCATCCTCGCCAAGGACTGCCCGTCCTTCGGGCTGGGTCCCACCGAACCGCTGCTCGCCGCGCCCCTCGTCCAGGGCCCGGAAACCGAGCACCTGCTGGCCCTGGCGGGGCTGTAATACCGGGGCGCGCGACGTTGACCCGGACAACCCGGTGGACCATCGCGATCCTGGCAGTGGTGGCGGCGCTGGGCGCGGCGCTGGTGGCCCAGTTGCGCGACAACTCGACACCGACCGCGACGACGCAGGCGCCCGCTCCCCGGGAGCACCGCGACGCCGACACACCCGCCGCGCTCGCGGGTCCCCGCGAGCGCGCCAATCTGCCGCCGTGCCCGGCTTCCGGCGCGGGTCCCGGCCCGGAGGCGCTGCGCGGCGTGACGGTGGAATGCGCCGCCGACGGTTCGGCCGTCGACGTCGCGCGCGCGCTGGCCGGGCACCGGGTGGTCCTCAATCTCTGGGCGTATTGGTGCGCGCCGTGCGCGGCCGAACTTCCCGCGATGGCCGAGTATCAGCGTCGGGTCGGGTCGGACGTGATGGTGGTGACCGTCCACCAGGACGAGAACGAGACGGCCGCGCTACTGCGGTTGGCGGAGTTAGGGGTTCGGCTGCCCACCCTGCAGGACGGCCGTCGTCGGGTCGCGGCCGCGCTGCGTGTGGTAAATGTGATGCCTGCGACGGTCGTCCTCCGGCCGGACGGTAGCGTTGCGCAGATGCTGCCGCGACCTTTCGCCAGTGCCGACGAGATCGCAGCTGCGGTCGGAAACGACGCGGGATAGGCAGATTGACTGGACCGAGGGAGGCGCCCGTGGGTTCTGGGGGCCTTCCCCGCTCGCGGGGGACCATTCCGCTGATACCCGACTTGTCGCCGCCCTGGTTGCGCCCACTGGTGAACAACGTGGGCCAGATCCCCGAGGCGTACCGGCATCGGCTGCCGGCCGGCGTACTGGCGATGGTGACCGCATCCAAGGCCGCGGCGTCGATGGGGTCGTTGCTCGGGGACGACCGCGAGGCCGCCGTTCTGGTGTTGTTCTCCGGTCCCGAGTCCGGCCCGGCCGACGGTGGTGTGCCCGACGACGCCGATCTGTTGCTGACCGTGCGGGCCTCGACATTGCGCCACCACGCCGGCCAGGCGGCCTTTCCCGGCGGCGCCTCGGATCCCGCCGATGACGGTCCGGTGGCCACCGCGCTGCGGGAGGCGCAGGAGGAAACCGGGATCGACGTCAGCCGGCTGCATCCACTGGCCACGATGGAACGGACGTTCATCGCGCCGTCCCGGTTCCACGTCGTGCCCGTGTTGGCGTACTCGCCGGACCCGGGGCCGGTGGCCGTCGTCGACGAGACCGAAACCGCGATCGTGTCGCGGGTTCCGGTGCGCGCCTTCATCAATCCGGACAACCGGCTGATGGTGTACCGAGGCAACCTCGGCCGCCGCTGGGCCGGGCCGGCGTTTCTGTTGAACCAGATGCTGGTGTGGGGCTTCACCGGCCAGGTCATTTCCGCGGTGCTCGACGTGGCCGGCTGGGCCCGGCCCTGGGACACCACCAACATCCTCGAGCTGGACGAGGCGATGGTGCTGGTCGGCGACGAGGGCGGCGCCCGATGAACATGAACTCGATGACCCCGTCGCAGTGGCTGGACATCGCCGTGCTGGCGGTCGCTTTCATCGCGGCCATCTCCGGCTGGCGCTCGGGGGCGCTGGGCTCCCTGCTGTCGTTTGTCGGCGTGTTGCTCGGGGCCATCGCGGGCGTGCTGCTGGCGCCCCACATCGTCAGCCACATCGCCGCGCCCCGCGCCAAACTGTTCACCGCGCTGTTCCTGATCCTCGCGCTGGTGGTCGTCGGCGAGGTCGCCGGGGTGGTGCTGGGGCGGGCCGTCCGCGGCGCGATCCACAGCCGCGCAATCCGAACCATCGACTCGGTCATCGGCGTGGGCGTCCAGCTGGTGGTGGTGCTGACCGCGGCGTGGCTGCTGGCCACCCCGCTGACCCAGTCCAAGGATCAACCCGAACTGGCCGCCGCGGTCCGGGGTTCGCGGGTGCTCGCGCAGGTCAACGAGGTCGCGCCGCCCTGGCTCAAGACGGTGCCCAAGCGTCTCTCGGCGCTGTTGAACACCTCCGGGCTGCCCGCGGTGCTCGAGCCGTTCAGCCGCACCCCGGTGATTCCGGTTGCGTCGCCGGACCCCGCCCTGGCCACCAACCCGGTGGTGACGACCGCCGCGCCGAGCGTGGTAAAGGTGCGCAGCCTCGCGCCGAGCTGCCAAAAGGTGTTGGAGGGCAGCGGATTCGTGATCGCGCCCGACCGGGTGATGACCAACGCGCACGTGGTGGCCGGGTCCAACAGCGTCCAGATCTACGCCAGCGGCAACCCCCTCGATGCCACCGTGGTGTCCTACGACCCGTCGGTCGACATCGCGATCCTCGCCGTCCCGAACCTGCCGGCGGCGCCGTTGGCCTTTGCCCAGGGCGAGGCCAAGAGCGGCGAAAGCGTTGTGGTGCTGGGCTATCCGGGCGGCGGAAACTTCACCGCGACCCCGGCCAGGATCCGCGAGGCGATCAGGCTCAGCGGTCCCGACATCTACCGGGATCCGGCGCCGGTCACCCGCGACGTGTACACCATCAGAGCCAGTGTGGAGCAAGGCAATTCCGGCGGTCCGCTGATCGACCTCAACGGTCACGTGCTTGGTGTCGTGTTCGGCGCCGCGGTCGACGACCCCGACACCGGCTTCGTGCTGACCGCCGACGAGGTGTCCAGTCAGCTCTCCAAGATCGGCGACACCCAGCAGGTCGCCACCGGGTCCTGCGTCAGCTGACGGGGTTCCCGTACACCTGCTCGAAGAACCGCATCAGGTGCCGGTTGATTTCCTCCGGCGCCTCTTCGTGACTGAAATGGCCTGCGCCGGTGATGGATACGTAGCGACCGTGGGCCGCGTAACGCCGGGTGCGGTCCACCGGGTCGGCAAGTACGTAGGGATCGGCGTCACCGCGCAGGTGTAGCAGCGGCATGCCGAGTTGCTGTGACATCGATTTCATGAACCGCCGACCTTCGCCGCGCAGCTGGCTGCGCACCGCCCAGCGCTGGTATTCCAGCGCGGAGTGCGCGGCCGCCGGGATCCGAATGGCCGTCCGCATGTGCCGGATCGCCTGTGAAAAATCCTCGGAGGCAACCCATTTGGGGCAGCTTCGGCTCCGGACCAGGCGCTCGATCTCCGCGGCGTTGTGCCGGGTCAGCAGCCGCTCCGGCCAGATGGGCAGCTGGTAGGCCAGCAACGTCGGCAGCAGCGCGTAACCCTGGTCGCGCCGCGTCAACGTGGACCGCCGCAACGCCGCCGGGTGCGGCGAGCTGATCAGCGCGATGGCGCGCACCAGTCGCGAATGCAGCAGCGCGGTGGCCCAGCAGGCCAGCCCGCCGTCGGCGTGGCCGACCAGCGTCGCCGACGAGTGCCCCAGCGCGCGAATCAGCCCGGCGGTGTCACCGGCGAGCGTCCAGCCGTCGTAGCCGCGGGGCGGCTTGTCGCTGCCGCCGTAGCCGCGCAGGTCGACCGCCACCACGCGCGCGCCGGTCAGCCCGCGCAGCTGATGGCGCCAGGACCACCAGAACGACCCGAAACCGTGCAGCAGCATCACCAGCGGCCGCGCGGTGGCCGGCTGCGCGGGCGGAACGCCGTCACCCTGCCCGTCGGGCAGGGCTTCGACGACGTGGAATCGGATGCCGTTGGCGTGCACGTCCAGGTGGCGCCACGGCCCGTCGATGCGGGTGACCGACGGATCTGGTGCCGGCATCTACCAACCCGAGGGATCCGCGGGTTTTTCGTGCCTGCCGCCGCCGGACTCGGTGAGTTCCTTCGCGCCGGTGGCGGCCTTGTCGTGCCCGGGGGTCAGCGCGGTGCGCGTCTCCTTGACCGATTCGATGGTCTGCCGCGGGCCGCGGATGCGCCGGACCTTCAGGAAGCCCAGCAATCCCAGGACGGCGCCGACGACCACCATGATCCCGAACACGATCAGGAACGCCACCCAGCGCCACAGCCAGTCGTCGAGCAGCTCGGCGAGGAAGAAAAAGAAGAAGAACGTGGAGTAGAACAGCACCACCAGCGCGGCAATGAAGTAAACGCTGCCGGTCAGGCCCTTCTTGACGTCCCGGGTGATCTCCGAACGGGCGAGTTCGACCTCGGCGCGGACCAGGGTGGACATCTGGGTTGTGGCGTCTTTGATCAGGTCACCGATCGACGGCTCGGCCGGCTTGGCGTGCGGGTCGGCCAACGGAATCGTGGTCAGCGTGCTGGGCACACCGTTGTTGCGATCGTCTTTGCTCACGGACCGTCCTCTCGGTTCTCTCGTCGCGGTTCATGTTGCCATGCGGTGCGGTGCCAGACGAGGCCAGCTGAAGCGCCGCGGCAGGGGGCCCGGCCGCGTCGTCGTCGCTGGCGAATCCGCCACCCTGGCCGACTAGACTGACCAGGCCACTCAGGATGTCCGACCGCTCGATGGGGGTATTGCATTGCAGACGGCCTACCGTTGCTACCGGGCGGCGATGGTGGCCGTGCTTGTCGCCCTGATGAGCGTCCCCGCCGAGGCGGGCGCCGACGACCGGATCCCGATGGGCGGCGGGGCCGGCATCGTCATCAACGGGGACACGATGTGCACCCTGACGACAATCGGCACCGACGCCGCCGGCGAGCTGATCGGCTTCACTTCGGCGCACTGCGGGGGTCCCGGCGCGCAGGTCGCGGCGGAAGCCGCCCAGGATCGGGGCCCGGTGGGCGTGATGGTCGCGGGCAACGACGTTTTGGACTACGCGGTGATCAAGTTCGATCCCGCGAAGGTGGCCCCGGTGGCCAACTACAACGGCTTTGTGATCAGCGGCATCGGCCCGGACCCGACGTTCGGGCAGGTCGCGTGCAAGCAGGGCCGCACGACCGGCAATTCCTGCGGGGTCACCTGGGGGCCGGGCCAGGACCCGGGCACCATCGTGATGCAGGTGTGCGGCCAACCCGGAGACTCCGGGGCGCCGGTGACCGTCAACAACCTGCTGGTCGGCATGATTCACGGGGCGTTCAGCGACAACCTGCCGTCGTGCATCATCAAATACATCCCGCTGCACACCCCGGCGGTGGTGATGTCGATCAACGCCGACCTCGCCGACATCAACGCCAAGCACCGCGCCGGCGCGGGGTTCGTGCCACTGCCGGGCTGAGTGGGCCTACCTACTTCGCGCTCCGGATCGCGTCGAACACACCGGGATCCAGCAGCGTCGAGGTGTCACCCAACTCGCGGTTTTCGGCGACGTCGCGCAGCAGCCGGCGCATGATCTTGCCGCTGCGCGTCTTGGGCAGCTCGGGCACCACGTGGATCTCCCGCGGCTTGGCGATGGGGGAGATCTCCTTGGCCACCTCGGCGCGCAGCTCGTCGACGATTCCGTCATGCACTTCGTACTCGGCGCACAAGACGACGAACGCGCAGACTGCCTGGCCCGTGGTCTCGTCGGCCTTCGCGACCACCGCGGCCTCGGCCACCCCGTGGTGGCCGACGAGCGCCGACTCCAGTTCGGCGCTCGAGAGCCGGTGCCCCGACACGTTCATCACGTCGTCGATGCGGCCCACCACCCAGATGGCGCCGTCACGGTCGTAATAGGCGCTGTCGCCGGCGAAATACCAGCCCTGCTCGGCGAACCGGGACCAATAGGTCTCGACGTAGCGCTCCGGATCGCCCCAGATGCCGCGCAGCATCGAGGGCCACGGCTGGTCCAGGATCAGGTAGCCGCTGACGTGTTCGCCGTGATGGATGGTGGGTGTCAGGTGATCGCCGTGGTCATCGACGATGCTCGCGGAGATGCCCGGCAACGCCCTCATCGCCGAACCCGGTTTGGCCGCGGTGACTCCGGGCAGCGGGGAGATCATCGCGGCGCCCGTTTCGGTCTGCCACCAGGTGTCCACGATCGGGAGGCTGTCGGCGCCGATCACGGTGCGGTACCAGCGCCACGCCTCGGGGTTGATCGGCTCGCCCACCGTGCCGAGCAGTCGCAGGCTGGACAGGTCGTGCGCGTCGGGAATCTCGCGGCCCCACTTCATAAAGGTGCGGATGAGCGTGGGGGCGGTGTAATAGATTGTCACGCCGTGCTTTTCGATGATCTCGAAATGCCGGTGCTGGGTCGGCGAGTCGGGCGTGCCCTCGTAGAGGACCTCGGTGACCCCGTTGGACAGCGGACCGTAGACGCCGTAGCTGTGCCCGGTCACCCAGCCGATGTCGGCGGTGCACCAATAGACATCGGTTTCGGGCTTGATGTCGAACACGTAGTGGTGCGTGTAGGAGCACTGGGTCAGGTAGCCGCCGCTGGTGTGCACGATGCCCTTGGGCTTGCCGGTGGTTCCCGAGGTGTACAGCAGGAACAGCGGCTGCTCGGCGTCGAACGGCTGCGGGGTGTGTTCGGGTGACGCCGAGTCGACCGCGTCGTGCCACCACAGGTCGCGCTCGTCGTTCCACGACACGTCAATTCCGGTGCGCCGCACCACCAGAACGCGCTCGACGGGGCTGTCGGGGTCCGAGACGGCCTCGTCGGCCGCCTCCTTGAGCGGGGCCGGCTTGCCGCGGCGGAACTGCCCGTCGCTGGTGATCACCAGCTTGGCCTGCGCGTCGGCGATCCGGGCCCGCAACGCCTTCGCGGTGAACCCGGCGAACACGACGCTGTGCATGACGCCCAGCCGGGCACAGGCGAGCATCGCGACGACGGCCTCGGGAATCAAGGGCATATAGATTGCGACGCGGTCGCCGGCGACCAGACCGAGGTCGGTCAGCGCGTTGGCCGCCTTGCACACCTCGGCCTGCAGGTCGGCGTAGGTCAGGCTGCGGCTGTCGCCCGGTTCGCCCTCCCAGTGAATCGCGACGCGATCCCCGAGGCCGGCCTCCACATGGCGGTCCACGCAGTTGTAGGCGACGTTGAGCTTCCCGTCGGCGAACCATTTGGCGAAGGGCGCCTCCGACCAGTCCAAAACCTGCGTGAACGGCGTCGACCAGGACAGCCGCTCGGCCTGCTTGGCCCAAAACGCCAGCCGGTCCCGCTCAGCCTCGCGGTACAGCTCCTCACCCGCGTTGGCCTGCTCGGCGAACTGCGCCGACGGCGGATACGACGTCGGGCCCTCGGTGTGGGTGGCGGTCACTGGTTTCCTCCTAGCGTCGAGGCGCGTCAACCGTCAGTGAGCCTAGACCTTCCAGGTGAAAAGCCGCTGCCCGATCCGGGGTCAAACACGGCCGCATGCCGGATAATCACCGATGTGCCGGGACCGCAGGCGCGCCGACTCGCGCTCAGCTTCGCCGCGGCCGCAACGGCTTACGCGGCGACGGGGATGCTGATGCCAGCTGCGTGGGCCGAGCCGTCCGACGCCATCGACCAGCCGACGCCGTGCTGGTCGGAACAGGTCGCCGTCAGCGCCTCCCCGACGCAGGCCGCGGTCGGCCATCGCGGCGTGACACTGCTGTTCGCGCTGGCCGGCGGGGCGGACCCGTGCACGCTCACCGGCTACCCCGGTGTCGATTCGGGCAGCGGCGGGCCGCTCATCCACGCCCAGCAGACGCCGCGGGGGTATCTGGGCGGGCTGCCCGCCGGCGTCGACGTCCCGCCGACCGTCACGCTGTCGCTGTCGACTCAGGGCCAGGCGGTCGTGGAGGGCATGGCCGTCGACGCCGACGGCAGCCCGTGCCCCGGCTACACGGACCTGGCCGTCAGTCCGCCGGCCATCACGCAGGTGTTCACCGTGCCGGCCACCATCGACGCGTGCCGGCTGGAGGTCCATCCCGTCACCGCGGGCTGATCGCGCTTAGGCGTCGGCGCGTGCCAGGCAGTACACGCGCGGTGGGGCCGGGTAGGCGATGGCCTTGTCGCCGGGCGCGCATCGGGTGGTGTCCGTGCTGCCGTCGATGCGCTGGACGACCCTGTCCAGCGACGGCTGGGGCTCGCCGCAGTCGTCCGGCCGCAGCGTCAGGTTTTGGGATCCGTTGGTCAGTTGGTAGCAGCGGCCCTGCTGGAGGTTGAGCGCGAAGCACAGGATGGCGGAGTCGTCGGTGTAGCGGCTATAGACGGAGTTATCGCGTTTGCCGTCCGGGCAGTTCGCCGAGGGGGCACCTTTGAAGGCCAGTTGGTAGGTCTTCGCCGGGTTGGCGCAGTCGTTGGCCGGGCTCGAGCTGAAAGACCGTGCAAGAAAAGCATTTTGGTCGATGCACTGGCCCACCGGCATGGACTTGTCGGTGTCGAACAGGCTCCGCTTGTTCAGTCGCACGAGATTTCCCGCGATGCCCAGCGCGCCCAGAGTAAGCAGGACGGCGCCGACGACGATCAGCGTGGTGGCCCACCTGGTGGGTCGGGGCCGCGGCGAACTGGGTGTGCCGCTGGTGACCGCCCGCGCGTTGCGCAGGCGCAATCCGATGATGAGACAGGCCACCCCGATAATCGGAACGCCGAAGATCGCCGCCAGATATCCGACCTGAACGCCGACTTCGTGCGAGGTCACAGGGCCATCCTAGCGGCGACGCGTTGCGGGACTTCCCGATCGCCGACCAGGCGCGCCCGTTCGGTCGGCGGCGTCGCAGGCCTTATGGTCGCTGGCATGCGTCGGATGCTTGCCGCGCTGGCCGTCCTGGCCGCCGGAATGCTGGCGGCCGGGACGCTGGCCGGCTGCGGGGGCGGCATGCTCAGCCCCGATCTGGTGGTGGTCAACAGCGGGGAGCCACCGAACCCGTTGATTCCGACCGGCACCAACGACAGCCTGGGCGGGCGGATCCTCGATCGATTGTTCGCCGGCCTGGTGTCCTACGATGCGGCCGGCAAGCCTTCGCCGGAGGTGGCGCAGTCGATCGAGACGACCGACAACGTCAACTACCGGATCCTGCTCAAACCGGGCTGGAAGTTCACCGACGGCTCGCCGGTGACGGCCCGCTCGTTCGTCGACGCGTGGAACTACGGGGCGCTGAGCACCAATGCCCAACTGCAGCAGGACTTTTTCAGCCCGATCGACGGGTTCGACGAGGTTTCCGGTGGTGAGCCAAAGCGCACCAGCATGTCCGGGCTGCGGGTGGTCAATGATCTCGAATTCACCGTGCGGCTCAAGGCGCCCACCGTCGACTTCACGCTGCGGCTGGGCCACAGCGCGTTTTATCCGTTGCCGGACGGGGCATTTCGGGATATGGCGGCGTTCGGTCGCAACCCGGTCGGAGACGGCCCGTACCAGCTTTCCGATGGACCCGACGGGCCGGCCTGGGAACACAACGTGAAGATCGACCTGAGGCCCAACCCGGGTTACCACGGCAACCGCAAGCCGCACAACAAGGGCCTGAGGTTCGAGTTCTACGGCAACCTGGACACCGCCTACGCAGACCTGTTGTCCGGCAATCTCGATGTCCTGGACACGATTCCGTCGAGCGCGCTGACGATCTACAAGCGTGACCTGGGCGGTAACTTCGCCAGCGGTCCCGTCGCGGTGAGCCAGTCGCTCGACACGCCGCTGCGGCTGCCGCATTTCGGCGGTGAGGAGGGCCGGCTGCGCCGGTTGGCGTTGTCGGCGGCCATCAACCGTCCGCAGATCTGTCAGCAGATCTTCAACGGAACCCGCAGCCCGGCGCGCGATTTCACCGCCCGGTCCCTGCCGGGGTTTGATCCGAACATCCCGGGCAACGACGCGTTGGACTTCAATCCCGACCGGGCCCGGCAGCTCTGGGCGCAGGCCAATGCGATCTCGCCGTGGAGCGGCCGCTACCTGATCGCCTACAACGCCGACAGCGGCCATCAGGAATGGGTGGACGCGGTCGCCAACAGCATCAAGAACGTGCTGGGCATCGACGCGGCCGGCGCGCCGCACCCCACCTTCGCGGGATACCGCACCCTGATCACCAACCGCCAGATCGACACCGCGTTCCGTGCGGGCTGGATCGGGGACTATCCGTCGATGATCGAGTTCCTCGCCCCACTGTACGCGACCGGTGCGGGATCCAACGACGTCGGATACTCCAGCCGGGAGTTCGATGCCTCGCTGGCCGCCGCCGAGGCCGCGCCCGGCCTGCAGGAGGCGGACGTGCTGGCCAACGCCGCGCAGCGAATCCTGCTGCACGACATGCCTGCCGTGCCGCTCTGGTATTACATCGCCGTGGTGGGATGGTCGCCGGCGGTACGGGGCGTCACGGTGACATGGAACGGGCTGCCCGACTACGAGAACATCGTCAAGGCCTGACATGGGTTGGTACATAGCGCGCCGAATCGCCGTGATGGTGCCGGTTTTCCTCGGCGCCACGCTGCTGATCTACGGCATGGTCTTCCTGCTGCCGGGTGACCCGGTGGCCGCGATCGCCGGGGATCGTCCGCTCACTCCCGCGGTGGCCGCCGCACTGCGCGCCCGCTACCACCTCGACGATCCCTTCCTGGTCCAGTACCTGCGCTACCTCGGCGGCATCTTTCGCGGCGACCTGGGGCGCGCCTATTCCGGTTTGCCGGTCAGTTCGGTTCTGGCACACGCCTTTCCGGTGACCATCCGGCTGGCGCTGATCGCCCTGGCGGTGGAGGCGGTGCTGGGGATCGGGTTCGGTGTGATCGCAGGCTTGCGTCAGGGGGGCATTTTCGACGCCACGGTGCTCATCGCCGGGCTGATCGTCATCGCGATCCCAATTTTCGTACTGGGCTTTCTGGCGCAGTTTGTGTTCGGCGTGTGGCTGGGGATCGCGCCGGTAACCGTCGGCGAGCGGGCGACATTCGGGCGACTGCTATTGCCCGGGATCGTGTTGGGCGCCGTGTCATTCGCCTACGTGGTGCGGTTGACCCGTTCCTCGGTGGCCGCAAACGCACACGCGGACTACGTCCGCACCGCCACCGCCAAGGGGTTGTCGCGGCCCCGGGTGGTGACGGTGCACATCTTGCGAAACTCGCTGATCCCGGTGGTGACTTTTCTGGGCGCGGATCTGGGCGCGTTGATGGGCGGGGCCATCGTGACCGAGGGCATCTTCAACATCCACGGCGTCGGCGGTGTGCTGTATCAGGCGGTCACCCGGCAGGAGGCGCCGACGGTGGTGTCGATCGTGACGGTGCTGGTGGGAATCTATCTGGTTGCCAATCTGCTGGTGGACCTGCTGTACGCGGCCCTGGACCCCCGGATCCGCTATGGCTGAGCACTCGGGTTTCTGGGGTGAGACCTGGCGCAAGCTGCGCCGGCGGCCAAAGTTCTTCGCCGCCGGTGCACTGATCCTGTTCGTCGTTGTCGTGGCGGCGTTTCCGGCGTGGTTCACCGGCGTCGATCCCAGCTATGCCGATCCCGCCCAGAGCCTGCTCGGGCCGTCGTCGGCGCACTGGTTCGGCACCGATCTGCAGGGCCACGACATCTACGCGCGCACCGTCTACGGGGCGCGGGCCTCGATCTCCGTTGGGCTGGGCGCGACGCTGGTGGTGTTCGTCGTCGGGGGGGCGGTGGGCGCGCTGGCCGGCTTCTACGGCGGCTGGGTCGACGCGGTGGTCTCCCGGGTCACCGACGTGTTCTTCGGATTGCCGCTGCTGTTGGCCGCCATCGTGCTGATGCAGGTCCTGCACCACCGCACGGTGTGGACGGTGATCGCCATCCTGGCCCTGTTCGGTTGGCCGCAGGTGGCCAGGATCGCCCGCGGTGCGGTGCTCGAGGTTCGCGCCAGTGATTATGTGCTGGCCGCGAAAGCCTTGGGGTTGAGCAGGTTTCAGATCTTGCTGCGCCATGCGGTGCCCAACGCCCTGGGCCCGGTGATCGCGGTGGGGACCATCGCCCTGGGCATCTTCATCGTCACCGAGGCGACGCTGTCCTACCTCGGGGTCGGGCTGCCGACGACCGTGGTGTCGTGGGGCGGCGACATCAACCTGGCGCAGAGCCGGCTGCGCTCCGGCTCCCCGATCCTGTTCTATCCGGCCGGCGCGCTGGCGATCACGGTGCTCGCGTTCATGATGATGGGCGACGCGCTGCGCGACGCCCTGGATCCGGCGTCGCGGGCGTACCGCGCATGAGCACCCACGGCGCGCCGCTGCTGTCGGTGGAGGGCCTGGAGGTCAGGTTCGGCGCGAACGCCCCCGCGGTGTGCGGCGTGGACCTGACCGTGCTGCGCGGGCAGACCGTCGCGGTGGTCGGCGAGTCGGGATCCGGGAAATCCACCACGGCCGCCGCGGTCCTCGGGCTGCTGCCGCCCGGCGGCCGAATCTCGGCCGGCCGCATCGTGTTCGACGGCCGCGACATCACCGGCGCCGACCGCCGGCTGCTGCGGTCGATCAGGGGCCGCGAAATCGGCTACGTGCCCCAGGACCCGATGACCAACCTCAACCCGGTCTGGAAGGTGGGGTTCCAGATCTCAGAAGCGTTGCGGGCGAACACAGATACCCGCGACGCGCGGCGCCGCGCCGTCGACCTGCTGGCCGAGGCGGGCATGCCGGATCCGGCCAAACAGGCCGGCCGATATCCCCACCAGCTGTCCGGCGGCATGTGCCAGCGCGCGCTGATCGCCATCGGGCTGGCCGGACGCCCCAAGCTGCTGATCGCGGACGAGCCGACGTCGGCGCTGGACGTCACCGTGCAGCGGCAGGTGCTCGACCATCTGCAGGGGCTCACCGACCAACTCGGCACCGCGCTGCTGCTGATCACCCACGACCTGGCGCTCGCCGCCGAACGGGCCGAGACGGTGATCGTCGTCCATCGCGGCGTGGTGGTGGAATCCGGTGCCGCGCAAGCGATCCTGTCCCGGCCGCGCCACGAGTACACCCGACGGCTGGTAGCCGCCGCCCCGTCATTGGGACCCGGCCCGTCCCGGGCCCGCACGCCTGCCGCGAAGGAGCCCGCCGAGGACATCCTCGTCGTGTCGGAGTTGACCAAGGTCTACCGGGACTCGCACGGGGCGCCCTGGCGGCGCGCGGAGTTTCGCGCCGTCGACGCGGTGTCGTTTCGGTTGCGCCGCGCGAGCACCCTGGCGATCGCCGGCGAGTCGGGTTCGGGCAAGTCGACGCTGGCGCGGATGGTGTTGGGTCTGCTGCGACCCACGTCGGGCACGGTGGTCTTCGACGGCACCCGGATCGACGACGGGTTGGGCCGGGACGAGGCGCTGGCGTTTCGCCGGCGCGTGCAACCGGTGTTCCAAAACCCTTACAGCAGCCTCGATCCCATGTATTCGGTGTTTCGCGCCATCGAGGAGCCGCTGCGCATTCACCGGGTCGGCGACCGCAAGCAGCGCGAGCGGGCGGTGCGCGAGCTCGTCGACCACGTCGCGCTGCCGTCGTCGGTGTTGCGCCGCCTGCCCCGTGAACTGTCGGGCGGGCAACGGCAGCGGGTGGCGATCGCCCGGGCGCTGGCGCTGCGGCCCGAGGTGCTGGTCTGCGACGAGGCGGTGTCGGCGCTCGACGTGCTCGTGCAGGCGCAGCTACTGGACCTGCTGGCCCAGCTGCAGGCCGAAATGGGCCTGACCTACCTGTTCATCAGCCACGACCTGGCGGTGATTAGGCAGATCGCCGACGACGTCCTGGTGATGCGGGCCGGCCGAGTGGTGGAGCAGGCGCCCACCGAGGAGTTGTTCACGCGGCCCGGCCACGAGTACACCCGCCGGTTGCTGGAGGCCATTCCCCGTCCGGCGTGAGCGCGTTCGGGCCGCCCCGATAGGTTGGCAAGCTGTGACGGCAGACCCTCTGGCCCCGCTGCTGGAGCTGCCCGGCGTCGCCGAGGCCAGCGACCGGGCCCGCGAGGCGCTCGGCCGCGCGCATCGCCACCCGGCCAATCTGCGTCGCTGGACGGTGACCGCGGCCGAAGCGGCGTTGCGGGCGGCGCGCGCGTCCTCGGTCCTCGACGGCGGTCCCGTGCGGCTGGACGATTTGGCGGACGCCGCGCAGGTGAGCGAGCCGGTGTTCGGCGGAGCGCTGCGGGTGGCCCAGGCGCTGGAGGGCGGGGGAGGGCCGCTGGTCGGGATCTGGCAGCGGGCGCCGCTGCAGGCGCTGGCCCGTCTGCACATGCTCGCGGCAGCCGACCAGGTCGACGACGATCGGCTCGGGCGCCCGCGGGCCGACGCCGACGTCGGGCCGCGGCTGGAGTTGCTGGCGGGGTTGGTGACCGGCCGCACGTCCGCCCCGGCGCCGGTGGTGGCCGCCGTCGCGCATGGAGAGTTGCTGACGCTCAAGCCGTTTGGCAGCGCCGACGGCGTGGTGGCCCGGGCGGTGTCGCGGCTGGTGACGATCGCCAGCGGGCTGGACCCGCACGGGTTGGGGGTACCCGAGGTGAGCTGGATGCGGCAGCCGGCGGATTACCGCGACGCCGCGCGCGGGTTCGCCGACGGCACCCCGGACGGTGTCGGCGCCTGGCTGGTGCTGTGTTGCCGGGCGCTGCAGGCCGGCGCGCAGGAGGCTTTGTCGATCGCCGAATCGCTGCAGAATCGGTAGCCGGCGGACACCAAAATCGGCGTCCGGGAATTTGTTTCACAAATGTAAAGCGGGCGACGTCCCGAATTATTCGGTCCGCCGCCCGCTAGCACGGAGCTCGGTTACCAAGCGTGCATTTCTGGGCTGCGTGGGTTGGCCTCGGCGATCTTGCGATGTTTCCGGCTGCAACCCCACCCAAAGGGCCGTCGATGCTTTTCACTTCTCGCAATTACGCAGGCCCGCAACACTTCTGCCATTATCGCGGCTATGACTCCGCGTGGGTGCCGGGTTCCGTGCTGGGCGCCCGGTTCGGGAGAACGATCCTTCTCTTCCGGATCGACCTTGGCCTCATCGGGCTTCCGTGGTTCCTTTGTACTACTAGACCTCTAGCACATCAAGGCCTAATTGCGAAGCAAAAATCTATTGCGCGAATTGCATGTTTGCTGCGCGGCTAAAAGGCGAAGCGGCGCAGCAAAGAGTAGGTGACCGCGCCGGCGGCGAGCGCCGTGACGCCCACCGCGGCGGTGGTCGCGATCGCGGCGCCCGACGGCGCCGGGATCCGGTCGCGCAACGACACCGGGCGGGAAAACATCAACACGGGCCAGCCGCGCTCGCCGGCCTCTTTGCGCAAGGCGCGGTCGGGATTGACCACGCTGGGGTGGCCGACGGTCTCGAGCATCGGCAGGTCGGTGATCGAGTCGGAGTAGGCGTAGCAGTGTTCCAGCGGGTAGCCCTCGCGGGCGGCCAGCTCGCGGATCGCTTGCACCTTGCCTTCGCCGTAGCAGTAGAACGCGATCTCGCCGGAGTACTTGCCGTCGTCGACGACCATCCGGGTCGCCATCGCATGCGTGGCACCGAGCGCACGGGCGATGGGCGCCACGATCTCTTCGCCGGACGCCGAGACCACAACCACGTCGCGGCCGCACAGTTTGTGGGCCGCGATGAGGTCCGCGGCTTCCGCGAACACCAGCGGGGTGACGATGTCGTGCAGCGTCTCGCTGACGATCGACTTGACCTGTTCGACGTCCCAACCGGCGACCATGTTCGTCATGTGGATGCGCATCCGGTCCATCTGGTCATGATCAGCGCCGGAGAGCAGGTAGATGAACTGGGCGTAGCTGGACTTGAGCACGGCGCGGCGGTTGAGCAGACCCTGGTTGAAGAAGGGTTTGCTGAAAGCGAGCGTGCTGGACTTGGCGATGATGGTTTTGTCCAGGTCGAAGAAGGCGGCAGTGCGCGCGCGAGGAGCTGGGGTTGCAGGTGTTTCCGGTGAGGTTTGCTGCCGCGCGGCCGAGTCGGAGACGGTCACCGATCCAGCATAGGTCGGCGATCCGGCGGCGCCCCGGCGTTGGGCCCAAAACGGCGCTCATGACGGGGCCAAGAACATACCGTCGGTATTTTTGCGGCTCAACGTACCTTTCGATCGAACAACTACTTGCGTTAGTCCCGACTGTCATGTGTATAGTAAGCATTACTCGGCCTGAGCCGAGGGTGCATCAGCCCGACCCCCCGGGGCTGATACACGACGACCCTCGCCTCCTCCCCCCCTGGCGGGGGTCGTCCCTTTTCTGGGGTAAGTTTTCCCGCCACCATCGGGCGTCGATCCACCGGTCGCCGGGCGTTGCGGGAAGGAGTCCCGAGCGCCGAGGCTGAGCTCCCGGGCGACGCGTTTGTACACACTGGCGTCTCTATCCACAAATCCGGCTTTGGGACTGGTGTGCCAAGGTCACGGCCCCGCAAGGTGGGTTGGTGACGAGCACCATCCGCCCGAAAGCGGCGGGTTCTTCGGGCGTGCTGGCGGTGCTGGCGGATGCGGAGTTGCGCGACGAACTGGATCGGGTGGCCGCCGCGGTCGGGATCCGGGTGGTTCACGCCGGCGGCTCCGCGGTGGGCCGCAAGGCTTGGTCGGCGGCCGCGGCGGTGGTGCTGGACGAGGCCGCGGCGGAGCGGTGCGGGCGGGCGGCGCTGCCGAGGCGCACCCACGTGAGCGTGCTGACGATCGCCGCACCCGCGACGTCGACCTGGGCGGCGGCCGTCGCGGTCGGCGCCGAACACGTTCTAAAACTGCCCGACAACGAACGTGAGTTGATCCACGAGCTCGCCGAGGCCGGCGAAGCCGCCCGCGATGACGGCCAGCGCGGTGACGTCGTCGCCGTCATCGGGGGCTGCGGCGGGGCCGGCGCGTCGGTGCTCGCGGTCGCCATGACGCAGGCCGCCGGCGACGCCCTGCTGGTAGACCTCGACCCGTGGGGCGGCGGCATCGATTTGCTGGTGGGCGGCGAGAGCGCACCCGGTGTGCGCTGGCCCGATCTGGCGCTGCAGGGCGGGCGGCTCAACTGGCCGGCCGTGCGCGAGGCGCTGCCGCGGCATGGCGGAATCAGCGTGCTTTCCGGCACTCGCCGCGGATACGAGTTGGGCGGAGCGGCGGTGGACGCCGTTGTCGATGCCGGGCGCCGCGGTGGCGTCACCGTGGTCTGCGATCTTCCCCGCCGCCTCACCGATGCGACGCACGCCGCGCTGGACGCCGCCGACCTCGTCGTCGTGGTCACCCGGTGCGACGTGCGGGCGTGCGCGGCGACCGCGGCCATGGGACCGGCGCTCGCCGCGACCAATCCCAATCTCGGGTTGGTCGTGCGGGGCCCGTCGCCAGGCGGGTTACGGGCGGCCGAGGTCGCCGATGTCACCGGCCTGCCGCTGCTCGCGTCGATCAAAGCCGAGCCGCAACTGGTCCGGCAGCTGGAGCGCGGGGGCCTGCGGCTGGGCCGGCGCGGACCGCTCACCGCGGCCGCCCGCCGGGTGCTGGCCGTCCTGCCGGTGGGGCGGACGGGCCGGGTGGCATGAGCGGGTCGCTGATCGAGCGGGTGCGCGAACGGCTGGCCGCCGAGTCCGTCCCGCTGCGACCCAGCGTGGTGGCCGCCGCGATCCGGGCCGAGTCCGGCGGGATGCTCGGCGACACCGAGGTCCTCGCCAACCTGCGGGTGCTGGAAACCGAGCTGACCGGTGCCGGCATCCTCGAACCGCTGTTGTGCGCGGACGGCACCACCGACGTCCTGGTCACCGCCCCCGACGCGGTCTGGGTCGACGACGGAAACGGTCTGCGGCGCAGTGGCATTCGTTTCGCCGACGAGTCGGCGGTGCGGCGTCTGGCCCAACGTCTGGCGTTGGCCGCCGGTCGGCGCCTCGACGACGCGCAGCCCTGGGTGGACGGGCAGCTGACCGGCATCGGCGCCGGAGGGTTCGCGGTGCGGTTGCATGCCGTGCTGCCGCCCGTGGCGGCCGGCGGCACCTGCTTGTCGCTGCGCGTGTTGCGTCCGGCCACCCAGGATATGGCCGCCCTGACCGCGGCCGGCGCGATCGAACCCCGGGCCGCCGCGCTGATCGGCGACATCATCGCCGCCCGGTTGGCGTTCCTGGTGAGCGGCGGCACCGGCGCGGGGAAGACGACCCTGCTCGCCGCGATGCTGGGCGCCGTGCCCGCCACCGAGCGGATCGTGTGCGTCGAGGATGCCGCCGAGTTGGCGCCCCGGCATCCGCATTTGGTCAAGCTCGTCGCGCGCTGCCCCAACGTCGAAGGCGTCGGCGAGGTCCCAGTGCGTGAACTCGTCCGGCAGGCGTTGCGGATGCGGCCCGACCGCATCGTGGTCGGTGAGGTCAGGGGCGCCGAAGTGGTCGATTTGCTGGCGGCGCTGAACACCGGGCACGACGGCGGCGCGGGCACCGTGCACGCCAACAATCCGGGCGAGGTTCCCGCCCGGCTGGAGGCGCTGGGCGCCCTCGGCGGCCTGGGCCGGGCCGCACTGCACAGTCAGCTCGCCGCGGCGGTGCAGGTGCTGCTCCACGTCGCGCGGGACCGGACCGGTCGCCGCCGGCTCGGCGAGATAGCCGTGCTGCGCCAGGTCGACGGGCAGGTGCGGGCGGTCACCGTGTGGCACGCGGATCGGGGCATGAGCGACGATGCGGGCGATCTGCACCGTCTGCTGCGCGGCCGGATGCCGGGATGAACGGCCTCGCGGTTTCGGCGCTGCTGTTATCGCTTGCGCTGCTGGTGTTTCCGTCGTCGCCGCGGCGCAGGTTGCGCGCGCCGGTGCGGGTTCGCCGGCCCCTGGCTGCCCGGGGCGCGGTGGCTTGTGTCGCCTGCGGGCTCATCGCGGCCGCGGTCCTGCTGCCCTGGACGGCGGTCCTCGCCGCGGGGGTGGTGGGCGCGACCGCGAGCCTGCGTTACCGTCGTCGCCGCCGGATCCGGCGGGCCGTGGACGAAGGCCGAACCCTGGAAACCGCCCTCGACGTACTGGTCGGCGAGTTGCGGGTGGGCTCGCACCCGGTGCGCGCGTTCCGCGTTGCGGGCGGTTTCGGCGCGGGCCAGATTGGGCGCCGACGTCACTGCGGGCCTGCGCGCCGCGGCGGGATCGTCGGCGCTGCCGGCGCAGTGGGAGCGGCTCGCGGTGTGCTGGCAGCTGGCCAGTGACCAGGGGCTGGCGATCGCCACCCTGATGCGCGCCGCGCAGCGCGATATCGCCGAGCGGCAACGCTTTTCGGCCCGAGTGGCTTCCGGCATGGCCGGGGCGCGCGCCACGGCGACGATTCTGGCGGGCGTTCCGGTGCTGGGTGTGCTGCTGGGTCAACTGATCGGGGCGCGACCGCTGAGCTTCCTGCTGGGCGGGCACGCCGGGGGCTGGCTGCTGCTGGTCGGCTCGGTGTTGGCCTGCGGTGGGCTGCTGTGGTCGGACCGGATCACCGATCGGCTCGGCGCATGATCATCTCGGCGGTGCTGCTGGCCGTGGCGCTGTGGATCGGCCCCGGCCCGTCGGTGGTCCGGGCGCGTGCCGGACTCCGGGCGGCCGCTTGTCGGCGGAAGGTGCCGCGGCCGCGGCACGGCGCGGACCCGCTGGCGGTCGCCTCCAGCCTCGACGTTTTGGCCGTGTGCCTGGAAGCGGGCATGGCGGTGTCGACGGCCGCCGCGGCGACCGCCCCGTCCGCACCGCCGAGGCTGGCCGCGGTGTTGCGCCGCGCCGCCGACCTGTTGGCGCTGGGCGCGGATCCCGCTGTGGCGTGGTCGGTTTCGCCGGATCCGCGGGCGGGCCCGCTCGATGCGCACATCGACGCGCTGCTGCGGCTGGCGCGCCGTTCGGCGTCCTCGGGCGCGGCGCTGGCCCGCGGCGTCGCCGAATTGGCCGACCAATCCCGCCACGAGGCCGCGCACGCGGCGACCGCGGCCGCCGAGCGGGCCGGGGTGCTGATCGCCGGGCCGCTCGGTCTGTGTTTCTTGCCGGCGTTTGTGTGCCTGGGCATCGTCCCGGTGGTCGCGGGGCTGGCCGGCGACGTCTTGCAATCGGGTCTGCTGTGAAAGGAAGGAAACACATTGATGATCAAGAGGTTTCGTGCGTTGTTGGCGCGGCTGGCCGTGCTGGCGACCGACGAGTCGGGCATGTCCACGGTCGAATACGCCATTGGCACGATTGCCGCGGCCGCTTTCGGCGCGATCCTCTACACCGTGGTCACGGGCGACTCGATCGTCTCGGCGTTGACCAACATCATCGGTCGCGCGCTCAACACCAAGGTCTAGCGGGCTGTGCCGGCGCGAGCACCGTCGAGGCGGCGCTGGCGATCGCCACGCTGGTCGTCGTGCTGGCGCTGTGCCTGGCGGGGGTCACCGCGGTGTCGATGCAGGTGCGCTGCGTCGACGCCGCCCGCGAGGCGGCCCGGCTGGCCGCGCGCGGAGACGAACGTTCGGCGCTCGACACCGCGCGCCGGATCGCGCCCCTCGGGT
This sequence comes from Mycobacterium sp. NGS69, assembly GCF_059812165.1. Lineage (NCBI taxonomy): Bacteria > Bacillati > Actinomycetota > Actinomycetes > Mycobacteriales > Mycobacteriaceae > Mycobacterium > Mycobacterium sp. NGS69. The sequence continues at coordinate 511,504 of NZ_JCALCD010000001.1, read as the reverse complement.
CGCGGGTCCAGGTGCGTCGCGACGGCGATTTCCTCGTCGCCACCGTCGTCGCGCACTCGAAAATGTTGCCTTCGCTGGACATTGGGGCCAGGGCGGTCTCGGCGGCCGAACCCGGCCGATGAGCGGGGATCGGCGACGGTACTGGCCGCCGCGATGGTGGCGGTGCTGCTGTCGGTCGCCGGGGCGGGCGCCTACCTCGGCTCGGTCGTGGTGGCACGCCATCGCGCGCAGGCCGCGGCGGACTTGGCCGCACTGGCCGCGGCGGCCGGGCTACCCCAAGGCGCCGCGGCGGCGTGCGCCCGCGCGACGGTCGTGGCCCGCGAGATGCGAGTCGACGACGCGCGTTGCGCGGTGGACGATCTCGACGTCGTGGTAACCGTCGACGTGCGTGTCGCTTTCGCCGGGGCGGCGCGGGCCGCCGCGCGGGCGGGACCGGTCGCCTAAGGCAACCCGTTCAACCCGTCGAGCCCGAGCAGCAGGCCGCCGATGCCGCCGGTTCCGCCGGCACCGGGGTTGAGGCTGATCCCGCCGTTGCCGCCGTTACCGCCGTTGCCGATCAACCCGGCGTTGCCGCCCGCCCCTCCCGGACCGCCGGTGCCGGTGGCCGACCCGCTGTCACCGCCGACGCCGCCGTCGCCGCCGTTGCCGATCAACCCGGCGTTGCCGCCCGCACCTCCGGTGCCGCCGGGGCTGCCGGATCGGTTGGTGCCGCCGGCGCCCCCGGCGCCGCCGTTGCCGTAGAGCATGCCCGCGTTGCCGCCTGCGCCGCCGGCCCCGGCCGTGCCGGACAAGCAGGTGCCGCCCGTACCGCCGGCCCCGCCGCTACCGCCGAGCATGCCGGCGTTTCCACCCGCGCCGCCGAGTCCCCCGTTGAATCCGCCGAACCCGCCGGCCCCGCCCGCACCGCCCGCGGCAAGGAGCCCGCCGGCCCCGCCAAACCCACCACGGCCGCCAATCCCGCCGACGACGTCGGCGCCGCCGCCGGTGCCGCCGGCGCCGCCCGCGCCGAACAGTCCACCGGCCCCGCCGGCCCCGCCAAGCCCCCCGAACGCGCCGCCAACCGCGCCGGCCCCGCCGGCACCGCCCACCCCGCCTGCGGCGCCGAACCCGCCGGCTCCGCCGGACCCGCCGGCGCCCCCGCCGATGCCGCCGGACCCACCGGCTCCGCCGACGCCACCGGCGCCGAACACCCCGCCGACCCCACCGGCTCCGCCGTCCCCGCCGAGCCCAATGGAGGGGTTACCGACCCCGCCGGCGCCGCCGGCCCCACCGGCGGCCAATAGTCCGCCGGCCCCGCCGGTCCCGCCGGCCCCGCCGGCAAAGCCCGTTCCGCCGGCTCCGCCGACCCCGCCGCGGGCGCCGAACCCGCCGAGCCCGCCAGCGCCGCCGGCGCCGCCCGTGCCGCCGCCCAACCCGCCGAGCCCGCCGGCCCCGCCGACGGCGAACAGCCCGCCCGCGCCGCCAGTGCCACCGGCGCCGCCGTTGATGCCGAACCCACCTGTCCCACCTGCGCCGCCGGCGCCGAACAACAGGCCGCCGGTCCCGCCCGCCCCACCGCTCCCGCCGGTTGCCGTAGTCGAGCCTCCGCCGGTCCCGCCGGCCCCGCCGATCCCGAACAGCCCGGCCGGCCCACCATTCCCGCCGGGCAGGCCGGACGCTCCGGACCCCCCGGCTCCACCGTTGCCGAGCAAGATCCCGCCGGCCCCGCCGGGCGCCCCGGTCCCGGGTGCCCCGTTCGCGCCGTTGCCGATCAGTGGGCGCCCGAGCACGGCCTGGAAAGGCTCGTTCACCAGGTTGAGCAGCTGCTGGATGGGCGACGTATTGGCGGCTTCGGTGGCCGCGTACGCGGCGGCCCCCGCGGTCAGGGCCTGGACGAACTGCTGATGAAACGCCTCCGCCTGCGCATTGAGGGCCTGATAGCCCTGGCTGTAGGCCCCGAAAGCCGCCGCGATGGCCGTGGACACCTCGTCGGCGGCGGCGGGCACCAATGCTGTCGTGGGTCCGGTCGCAGCCGCACTGGCCGCACCGATCGTCGAACCGATACTCGTCAAATCCGCGGCCGCTGCCGCGAGCGCCTCGGGCGCCGCGATTACGAACGACATGTCACACCTCTAGGTACGTCATGACTCATAAGCCATGCCGACCTGTCGGCGTCGCCGACTCATACGGTCGGCACGATCGCATTCTATGGCGGTCCGCGAAGCATTATTCCGTGGTTCGCAAAGGTATTTTCGGCGACTTCCACGGGAGTTTGTCGGTCGGTGTTCCCCGGGACGGCCGCCGGACATGCCGGGATGATCAGGCGGTGGTGGTATTCCCGGCGTTTGGTAGTCGCGCGGCGGCTACTTCTGCCTCGGTCGGAAGTCGCAGCGAGACCAGTCCGGCGAAGGTGTCCGGTTCGAGTTCCACCCTGTTGACCGTGACGTGCACGGGCACCCACTCGTCGTCGTGGCCCCGCATGCGCAGCACCCGACTCGTGGGGCCGTCAACGAATTCCTTTGTCATGGCGGACTTTAGGTGCTCGTCGTCCGGATGGACCTTCGGCCTGTCCGTGCTGAGGCCCCGCCAGTCGTAGAACGGGCAAGGCTCGTCGAGCCATTTCAGCAGGGCCCAGTTCTGCAGGTCGACGAGGGCCCGGTGGACTCCGGCCTGGGCCAGTCCGTTGAGGATCCGTTGTGCGAGATCGTCGGTGGATACCACCGGGCCCTTGAGTTCCGATCGCCAGTTCATCGCCCGGGCGACCAGGTGGTCGCGGCCGTCCGGCCCGGGTTCCACCATGGTGCGCGCGACAAAGCCGATCCGAATCGGATTGCCCTGCCAATCGGTGAGATCCCATGTGCTGCAGATGGTTTGGTCGGGTTTGGCCCGGACCGCCATGGCGAGCACTTTCGTTTCGTTCGGGTTGAGCTCGCGCGAGGGGAGGTCTTCGGCGAAGGCCCTGCCGAAGGTCACTTCGACGTCGGGATTCTTGCCGCTATTGGTCAGCGACTCCCGGGTATCGGTGGCCACCCCGAGGGTGAGGTCCCACTTCAGCGGGCCGGGGATCGGCCGCTCGGACGGGTCGGCGTCGGCCGGCCCGGTCCACACGTGCACGCCGTGGATCTGGCCGTCGGACATCATCACCGGCTCGGTGCGGATGACGCGGTCGCGCTTGGTGGTGATGCTGGTCAGGCTCTGGCCGGTCTGCACCGACTCGGCGATCGCGGTCCGCACGGCGGCGAGATGCGGGCTGCGGCGCAGGAATGTCGTGATCGGGATGAGGTTTTTGAGTTGGCGACCCTGCGCCACGACGGCGGGCTCGCCCCCCAACGTCTCCACGAGCAACCAGTCGTGGGCCATGTGCGCATTTTACGGCGGTGCGACGGCCGGTTATGGCGATGCTCGACCGGCGCCGACGGGATTGCGAACAGATCGCATTTTCCGCCCATTTGCGGCGCGGCGCGGTGGTACGTTGAAGTTTCCTCAGCAGTGAGGAATGGCGCCCGTCACGACGCACGTTCGTGGAGGTCGACCGTTGAGGGGTCGGTCGCCGTCCCGGTATTGCTTGGCGTGATTCGCGCCCAACTAAGTATGCGCCTGCCAGCGCGCGGTGTATTCGCTACGGCAACACGTCAATCCCGTTCAGCCCCAGCGGCAGCCCACCGGGTCCAGGAACCCTCCCGGCGTGGCGGGCCCAGGCCCTGTCACGCCGGGGCGACCCCTTTACTACCCATTGGCCCCGTCATGGCCGATCAGCAGCCCATGCTTGCCGCCAGGGCCACCGCTGCCACCGACGGCCCCACCGTTACCGCCGTTACCCCCGTCACCGATCAGCAGGCCGGCGTTGCCGCCGGCTCCGCCTGCCCCGCCGATCGGGCCGACTACCTGGACTGAACCGGCTCCTCCGGCACCGCCGGCTCCACCGTGGCCGAACAATAGGGCGGCCCCACCCGCGCCACCGGACCCGCCGTTGGCAAGCAGTGAAACACCGCCGGCACCGCCGGCACCCCCGGCGCCGAACAGCCACCCGCCGGTCCCGCCGGTGCCCCCAGCCCCGCCGTTGGCCCCTGCGGCTATTGTCGGGCCGCCCCGGCCGCCGGTCCCGCCGTTGCCCCACAAACCCGCGGGTCCACCGTTGCCGCCGGCCAGGCCATCAGTACCCGATCCCCCTTTGCCGCCATTGCCGAACAGGATTCCCCCGGCCCCGCCGTTTTGTCCGGTGCCGGCCGCCCCGTCGGCGCCGTTGCCGATCAGCGGACGCCCCAGCAACGCTTCGGTTGGGGCGTTGATCACGGAGAGAAAGTCGTCCGCGAGGACGTTTAACAGCCCCTCGTTGGTGGCCTCAGCGCTCGAGTATGCCGCGGCGCCGCCGCTCAACCCCCCTACGAATTGGTCGTGAAACGCCGCGAAGCGGGCGCTCAACGCCTGATACTGCTCACCACTAGCGCCGAACAGCGCCGCAACAGCGAGTGACACCTCGTCCTCGGCGGCTGCCAGCACCGTTGTCGTGGGCGCCGCCGCGCTTGCGGTGGCCTCGCGAAAGTTCGAACCGATACTGGCCAGGTCTGCGGCTGCCGCGGCCACCGCCTCCGGCGTTGCTGCGACGAACGACATCGGGCACCTCCCGAATGGTTGCCTAACGTGCGGGGCCCGACGGCGACGGGTTGTGTAGGAGCGTACCCGCTGGCCTGGTCGTATGGCTGGCCTGATGGAACTCTGCGGCCAGTCCCGATGCCAAGCCGTCCGACCGGTTAGCGCGGCGCCGACCCCAACCACCCGACGGCCGTCTACCGGATCTTCTTAGGGTGATTCGCCACCCAATTCCGCGAGCACCAGCCGCAGCACAAGTACGGCCCCGGCCTTGTCGAGTGGATCGTTGCCGTTGCCGCATTTGGGGGACTGCACGCACGAGGGGCATCCGCTCGGGCATTCGCACGCCTCGATCGCGGCGGCCGTCGCGCCCAACCAGGTGCGGGCCCGGCGGAATCCGCGTTCGGCGAATCCCGCCCCGCCCGGGTAGCCGTCGTAGACGAAGACGGTGGGCAGCCCGTCGGGACCGATCGCGGTGGACAGGCCGCCGATGTCGCCGCGGTCGCAGCTGGCCACCAGGGGCAGCAGGCCGATGGCCGCGTGCTCGGCGGCGTGCAGCGACCCCGGAACGCGCGGCGCCTCGATACCGTTGCGCAGCAACGCATCCGGCGAAATGGTGTACATGGCGGCGGTGGTGGGCAGCACGTGCTCGGGCATGTCCAGCTCGATGAAGTCGATCACCTCCCCGGACATCCGGCGACGCAGGTAGCCCACCACCCGATGGGTGACCCGGACGGGCACCAGGCCCAGGGTGACGGGCCCGAAGGTCAACCGCTCGCCGCTGCCGGTGACCACGATGTCGGTGAGCTCGCGCGCGAAAGTCGCATACCCGGGATCCTCTGCATGCACGAACGCGATCCCGTCCTCGGTGTCCAGGGAGTCGACGACGTAGGTATCGCCCTGGTGTAGGTACACCGCGCCGGGATGCACCGTGGCCGGGGCCCGATCGACCCCGGCGCTGCCCAGCAGCCGCCCGGTGTCCGCCTCGACGATGACGATCTGGCCGCCCGCCGACCCGCGGATGTCCACCGCCCCGTGCGGTTGTATCCCGGCCGCGGGAAAGTACTTGTCGTTGCGCCGCCGCAGCAACCCGTCGTCGACCAGGCCCTGGGCCACCTCGATGGCGCCGAAATCCCGGATCTCGGTTTCATCCAGCGGCATTTCGGTTGCCGCGCAAAGTAGTTGGGGTCCGAGAATGTAGGGGTTGGCGGGGTCGATGACGACCCGCTCGACCGGCTTGTCCAGCAGCGCCGCCGGGTGGTGGACCAGGTAGGTGTCCAGGGGATCGTCGCGGGCGATCAGGACGACCAGCGCACCCTGGCCCCGTCGGCCCGACCGGCCGGCCTGCTGCCAGAACGACGCGACCGTCCCAGGGAAACCGGCGAGCACCACCGCGTCCAGTCCGGCGATGTCCACGCCGAGCTCCAGCGCGTTGGTGGTGGCCAGGCCGCGCAGCCGGCCCTCGGCCAGGGCGCGCTCCAGCGCGGTGCGGTCCTCGGCGAGATAACCGGCCCGGTACGACGCCACTTTCTCTGACAGGTCCGGGGCGACATCCTCGAGCCGCGCCCGCGCACCCAGCGCGGTCAGCTCGGCGGCGCGGCGCGAGCGGACGAACGTCAGCGTTTGCGCGCCCTCGGCTATCAGGTCGGCCATCACCCGCGCCGCCTCGGCGCCGGCGGACCGCCTCACCGGCGCACCATTCTCACCGGTCAGATCGGTCCGCAACGCGGGTTCCCACAATGCCACGGTCCGCGCCCCCTGCGGCGAGCCGTCCTCGGTGACCTCCGCGACCGGACGGCCGATGAGCTCGGCGGCCGTCGCGCCCGGCGAATCGGTCGTGGCACTGGCGAAGACGACGGTGGGCGCCGACGAGTAGCGCTCGCACAGCCGCAACAGCCGGCGCAGGACCATCGCCACGTTCGAACCGAAAACCCCACGGTAGTAATGGCATTCGTCAACGATCACGAAGCGAAGGCCCCGCAACAGGACGGCCCAGCGGGCGTGGTTGCGCAGGATCGACAGATGGATCATGTCGGGGTTGGAAAAAAGCCATCGCGAGCGTTCGCGCGCGAAGCGTCGCACCTCGGCCGGGCTGTCGCCGTCGTAGGCGGTGGGCGCGACCCCGAAACCCGGCTCGCGCAGCCGGGGAACGGCGGCGGTCAGCGCATGCGCCGTGCGCAACTGGTCGTGGCCCAGCGCCTTGGTCGGCGACAGGTAGAGCACCCGGGCCCGCGGGTCCGTCGCCAGCGCGTTGAGGACGGGAAGCTGATAGGCCAACGACTTGCCCGACGCGGTGCCGGTGCTGATCACCACGTGGCGGCCGGCGTGGGCCAGTTCCGCGGCCTGGAACTGGTGTGACCACGGCGCTTCGACGCCCCGCTCGGCGAACGCGCGAACCACCTCGGGCTCGGCCCACTGGGGCCAGCCGTGGGGTTGGCCGGTGCGCGCGGGCAGCTCGGCGACGTGGCGCAGCGGGCGCTCGTTCGCCGCGGTTCCGGCGAGCGCGACGGCCAGCAGGTCGGCGCCGAAACTCGCCACGTGGCACCCTCCAAGCATCCGACTAAGGATCCGTTAAGACGCAAGTCTGTCGCGGACGCGATGAACATGGTTGACTGATTGCGGTCGCAGCTTCTGTGTTCGTGTAAAACTTTCGCAGGAACAACGTTGCGGCCGCGGTTCCTGCGAGGTTATCGGTCGGGTGAAGTTCCGGCGACTACGCGAGGTATGGCGGTCGCAGCTGGCCCGGGGCATCGAAAGGCGGTGCCCCGCACCCATAAGAAAAGGAAAGATCGAGAGATGCCACAGGGAACTGTGAAGTGGTTCAACGCGGAGAAGGGATTCGGGTTCATTGCGCCCGAAGACGGTTCCGCAGATGTTTTTGTCCACTACACGGAGATCCAGGGTTCGGGCTTCCGCACCCTCGAAGAAAACCAGAAGGTCGAGTTCGAGATCGGCCACAGCCCTAAGGGCCCCCAGGCCACCGGAGTCCGCTCCGTCTGAGACGAGCAGCTTCTCCACGAAACCCCCCGCGCAACTCCGCTCAGCGGAACTCGCCGGGGGGTTTTCGCTTTCCGTTTAGAGCGCCTGAAGGCGAGGACGGTCGACCTGGCCTACTGTCGTTGGCGTGAGCCAGCTTTCCTTCTTCACAGCGGAGTCGGTGCCGCCTGCGGTCGCCGATCTCTCGGGGGTGCTGGCGTCCTCCGGCCAGATCGTCGTGGTCGGGGCTTCGTCTGAAAGCCAGGGTGCCCGCCTTTCGGTGGTCGTGGACCAGCCGTGGCGGGCCAGCGCGCTGGCCGAGATGATTCGCGAGGCGGGTCTGACGCCCGAGATTGGCCGCACCGACGAGGACACCCCCTTGGTGAGGACGGCCGTGACCCCCGCTTTGATCACGCTCGCCGCCGAATGGACCCGGGGCGCGGTCAAGACGGTGCCCCCGCGCTGGCTGCCCGGGCCACGAGAGTTGCGGGCGTGGACGCTGGCGGCCGGCAGCCCGGAGGGCGACCACTATCTACTGGGCCTGGACCCGCACGCGCCCGACACCCATTCCCCGCTGGCGTCGGCGCTGATGCGCGTCGGGATCGCGCCGACCCTGATCGGGACGCGCGGCGGCCGTCCGGCGCTTCGAATCAGCGGCCGGCGCAGGCTGTCGCGCCTGGTAGAGAACGTGGGGGAACCGCCGGACGCCGCGGACGCGTTGTCGCTGTGGCCCCGCGTCTAGCGGGGGTTTAGGACCCGTTTTTGGGGAAGCCGGTTTGCGCAGGCCCGCCCGAGGGTGCGAAATTGTCAGATGCCCTGAAGCGAAGGAACGCTCGCGTACCTGATTTCACCGGAATTTCGGACGCTGGCCTGTCATCCTTCCTGCAGGGCGGTCTCGCAAGGGGCCGAGATAAGGGATGGAGCGTAAGCGCAGTTGGCTGACCCGAAGCTAAAGGACCGCGTCAGCGGTGGAAATGGGATCCGTAGGCGACTCGTCATCGTCGAGTCGCCCACCAAGGCGCGCAAACTGGCCGGTTACCTGGGTTCCAGCTATATCGTCGAGTCCTCCCGAGGCCACATCCGCGACCTGCCCCGCGCGGCGGCCGACGTGCCCGCCAAGTTCAAGTCCGAGCCGTGGGCCCGGCTCGGCGTCAACGTCGACGCCGACTTCGAGCCGCTCTACATCATCAGCCCGGAGAAGAAGCACACCGTCAGCGAGCTGAAGGGCCTGCTCAAGGACGTCGACGAGCTCTACCTGGCCACGGATGGTGACCGCGAGGGCGAAGCCATCGCGTGGCACTTGCTGGAAACCCTGAAGCCGAACATCCCGGTCAAGCGGATGGTGTTTCACGAGATCACGGAGCCGGCGATCCTGGAGGCCGCCGAAAATCCTCGCGACCTGGACATCGATCTGGTCGACGCCCAGGAGACGCGCCGCATCCTGGACCGGCTGTACGGCTACGAGGTCAGCCCGGTGCTGTGGAAGAAGGTCGCGCCCAAGCTGTCGGCGGGCCGCGTGCAGTCGGTGGCCACCCGCATCATCGTGCAGCGGGAGCGCGACCGGATGGCGTTCCGCAGCGCGTCGTACTGGGACATCGTCGCCCAGCTGGACGCCAGCATCTCCGACCCGCAGGCCCAGCCGCCGACCTTCACCGCGCGGTTGGCCAACGTGGACGGCTTGCGCGTCGCGACCGGCCGCGATTTCGACTCGCTGGGCCAGCTGCGCAAGGCGAACGAGGTCGTCATCCTGGACGAGGCCGCCGCGACGGAGCTGGCCACCGGGCTGCGGGGCGCGCAGCTGTCGGTGACGTCGGTGGAGGAGAAGCCCTACACCCGTCGCCCGTACGCGCCGTTCATGACGTCGACGCTGCAGCAGGAGGCCGGCCGCAAGCTGCGGTTCTCGTCCGAGCGCACGATGAGCATCGCGCAGCGCCTCTACGAGAACGGCTACATCACTTATATGCGCACCGACTCGACGACGCTGTCGGAGTCGGCGATCGGCGCGGCGCGCAACCAGGCGCGTCAGCTCTACGGCGAGGAGTACGTCTCGCCGTCACCGCGCCAGTACACCCGCAAGGTGAAGAACGCCCAGGAGGCGCACGAGGCGATCCGGCCCGCCGGGGAGACCTTCGCGACCCCCGACGCGGTGCGCCGCGAGCTCGACGGCGACGAGTTCCGCCTCTACGAGCTGATCTGGCAGCGCACGGTCGCCTCGCAGATGTCCGACGCGCGCGGCACCACGCTGAGCCTGCGGATCGGCGGCACGGCGGGTGGTCCCGCCGGAGAAAGGCAAGTGACGTTCTCCGCCACCGGGCGCACCATCACGTTCGCCGGCTTCCTCAAGGCCTACGTGGAAACGGTGGACGAGCTGGCCGGCGGCGAGGCCGACGACGCCGAGCGCCGGCTGCCCCACCTGACCGAGGGGCAGCGGCTGGAGGCGCTCGAGCTGACCCCCGACGGCCACGCCACCAACCCGCCGGCGCGCTACACCGAGGCCTCGCTGGTCAAGGCGCTCGAGGAGCTGGGCATCGGCCGGCCGTCGACGTATTCGTCGATCATCAAGACCATTCAGGACCGCGGCTACGTGTACAAGAAGGGCAGTGCCCTGGTGCCGTCCTGGGTCGCGTTCGCGGTCACCGGTCTGCTGGAACAGCATTTCGGCCGGCTGGTGGACTACGGGTTCACCGCGGCGATGGAAGACGAGCTCGACGCGATCGCGTCGGGCAACGAGCAGCGCACCACCTGGCTCAACAACTTCTACTTCGGCGGTGACCACGGCGTGCCGGAGTCGATCGCCCGCTCCGGCGGCCTGAAGAAGCTCGTCGGTGTCAACCTCGAGGGCATCGACGCGCGAGAGGTCAACTCCATCAAGGTGTTTGACGACGCGGAGGGCCGGCCCGTCTATGTCCGGGTGGGCAAGAACGGGCCGTACCTCGAACGCATCGTGACCAACGAGGAGGGCGAGCCCGCGCCGCAGCGGGCCAACCTCAACGACTCGCTGACCCCCGACGAGCTGACGCTGGAGGTGGCCGAGGAGCTTTTCGCCACGCCGCAGGAGGGCCGTTCGCTCGGTGTAGACCCCGAGACCGGCCACGAAATCCTGGCCAAGGACGGCCGTTACGGGCCGTACGTGACCGAGGTGCTGCCCGAGCCGCCGCCGGAGGACGGTGACGCGGCCACGGCCAAGAAGGGCAAGAAGCCGACCGGCCCCAAGCCCCGCACCGGCTCGCTGCTGCGCAGCATGGACCTGCAGACGGTCACCCTCGAGGACGCACTGAAGCTGCTGTCGCTGCCGCGGGTGGTCGGCACCGACCCCGAATCCGGTGAGCCGATCACCGCGCAGAACGGGCGCTACGGCCCATACCTCAAGCGCGGCACCGATTCTCGATCGCTGGCGACCGAGGACCAGATCTTCGACATCACGCTCGAAGAGGCGCTGAAGATCTACGCCGAGCCCAAACGCCGTGGCCGGCAGAGCGCTTCGGCGCCGCCGCTGCGCGAGCTGGGTACCGACCCGGCGTCGGGTAAGCCGATGGTCATCAAGGACGGCCGGTTCGGGCCGTACGTCACCGACGGCGAGACCAACGCCAGCCTGCGCAAGGGCGACGACGTGCTGTCGATCACCGACGAGCGCGCCGCCGAGTTGCTGGCCGACCGGCGGGCGCGGGGCCCGGTCAAGCGGCCCGCGAAGAAATCCACCCGCAAGGCGCCGGCGCGGCGGGCGACCAAGCGCTAGCCGCGGACGTCGCTCGGGATCTCTTCTTCCACAACGTCTTCCGGCGTGGCCAGCTTGACGGGCCGGGCCAGCTGCGTCGGCGCCGCGCGCCCGCGCAACTCGACGACCTCGCCGACGTCCCAGCACAGCGCCTCGGCGTCGAGCGCGCCGCTGACCGCGATCGCCGACGCGAGCACGTGCCCGGCCTCCAGCTTGGCCAGCTCGGTGAGCCGCGCGGCCTCGTTGACCGGGTCGCCGATCACCGTGTACTCGAAACGGGCCTGCGCGCCGATGTGGCCGGCGATCGCGCGGCCGGCCGACACCCCGATCCCGAACTCCGCATAACCGATCACCGGGAGGAGTTCGTCGTGTAGCTCGCGGGCGGCCGCGAGCGCGCCGCCGGAGGAGTCGGGGTGTTCGATCGGCGCCCCGAAGATGGCCAGCGCCGCGTCGCCCTGGAACTTGTTGACGAACCCGCCGTGCCTGCCGACGGTGTCGACCACCACGCGGAAGAACTCGTTGAGCAGGTGAACGACCTCGGCGGGCGGCCGGGTGGCGGCCAGCTGGGTGGAGCCGACCAGGTCCACGAACAACACCGCGACGTCGCGCTCCTGGCCGCCCAATTCGGTGCCGCGCTCCAGGGCGCGGCGGGCCACGTCCTCGCCGACGTAGCGGCCGAACAGGTCGCGCAGGCGCTGCCGCTCGGACAGGTCCCGCACCATATCGTTGAACCCGGCCTGCAGCAGGCCCAGCTCGCTGGCGTCGTAGATCTGCATGTGGGCGTTGTAGTTTCCGCGCTGCACCTCCGACAGCGCCCAGCGCAGCTGGCGCAGCGGGTCCGCGATCGACATCGCCACCAGCAGCGTGCTGACCAGACCGATGCCCAACGCCGCCAACGCCAGCAACAGGATCGGGTTGAACAACTTCTCGGGCGTCGCGTGCAGCAGCGAGGTCTTGTCGGCCACCACGGCCAGCACGATCGCCAGCAGCGGCACCGCGGTGGACAGCATCCAGCTCAGCATCTGGCGCAGGATCACGCCGGGCGCCTTGACGTTCTCCGGCACGCCGCTGCGCAGGGCCGCGACCGCCACCGGCCGCAGCACCCGCTCGGACTGCAGGTAGCCGATGATCGCCGTCGCGGCGGCGCCCAGCGCCGTGGCGACCGCGACGACGGGCGCGGTGTACTTGGCCACCGACCAGCTGGCGATGATGAACACCACGCCGCCGATGCACCAGGCGACCATGCTGGTGATCGTGCGGTAGAACGGCATGCGCAGCGCGCGGCTGCGGGCCAGCTCGGTGGCGGCCGGGTCGGCATCGGCCAGTAGGTTGTCGCGGCGTTGCCAACGGAATACCGGCAACATCAGCCGCAGGTTGAACACGATCCCGGCGAGGAAAAGGAAGATCACGACGCTGACGAAGGCCGCGAGGTTGACCGGGGGCAGGTCCTGCAGCTGGATCCGGTCCTGGGGTGGCAGGCCGTAGCGCAGGAAGCCCAGCACGAACAGCCCGCCGATGATGTCGGCCTGCAGCATGCTCAGCGCGAACAGTGGCCACGGCGTGCGCACCACCCACCGGGCGAACGCGCTGATCCGCCCGGGCAGTGCTGCCTCGGTTGCCACCAATCCACCGTATCGGGCAGGGCGGACTTGGCGGAAAACAATAAGGATCTCGGCAAGTCGCCGATACCTGCCGAAACGGCCCGAAATGTTACGGATTCGTCGCGATACGGTGGCCGATCGGTATCTGTCCGCCGCTGTCACTACTGTTGCCGGTGATGTCCGGGGTGTTTACGCGGCTGGTAGGCCAAGAGGCCGTGGTGACCACGCTGCTCTCCGCGGCCCGCGCGGCCCGCGGTGATCCGGCTCACAGCGATCCGGCGGACGGGACTATGACACATGCGTGGCTGATCACCGGCCCGCCGGGTTCCGGCCGGTCGGTGGCCGCGCTGTGCTTCGCGGCCGCCCTGCAATGCACGTCCGACGGCGACCCGGGCTGCGGGCAGTGCCGGGCCTGCACGACGACCATGGCCGGCACCCACGCCGACGTGCGGCGGGTGATCCCCGAGGGCCTGTCCATCGGCGTCGACGAGATGCGCGCCATCGTGCAGATCGCGTCGCGGCGCCCGACGACCGGGCACCGGCAGATCGTGGTCATCGAGGACGCCGACCGGCTGACCGAGGGCGCCGCGAACGCGTTGCTGAAGGTGGTCGAGGAACCCCCGCCGTCGACCGTGTTCCTGCTGTGCGCGCCGTCGGTGGATCCCGAGGACATCGCGGTAACGCTGCGCTCCCGGTGCCGCCACGTCGCGCTGGTGACCCCGCCGACCGAGGCGATCGCGCGCGTCCTGATCGACAGCGACGGCCTGGACGCCGACACCGCCAACTGGGCCGCCTCGGTCAGCGGCGGGCACGTGGGGCGGGCGCGCCGGCTGGCCACCGATTCCGAGGCGCGGCAGCGACGGGAGCGGGCGCTCGGCCTGGTGCGCGACGCCGCGACCCCGTCGCGCGCCTACGCCGCCGCAGAGGAACTGGTGGCCGCCGCCGAGGCCGAGGCCGTGGTGCTGACCGCGGACCGGGCGGAGGCCGAGACCGAGGAGCTGCGGACGGCGCTCGGTGCCGGCGGCACGGGCAAGGGCACCGCGGGCGCGATGCGGGGTGCCACCGGCGCGATCAAAGACCTTGAACGACGGCAGAAGTCGCGTCAGACGCGGGCGTCGCGCGATGCCCTGGACCGGGCCCTGATCGACCTCGCGACGTACTTCCGCGATGCGCTGGTGGTATCGGCGAACGCCGGTGGCGTCCAGGCCAATCACCCGGACATGGCCGACCGGGTGGCGGCCCTGGCCGCCCACGCCTCGCCCGAGAAGCTGCTGCGCTGCATCGAGGCGGTACTCGAGTGCCGCGAGGCGCTGGCGATCAACGTCAAACCCAAGTTCGCGGTGGACGCGATGGTCGCCACCTTCGGCCAGGAACTGCGGGATTGACCTCCGGCGACTTGGGCGGGTCGGGCGGCCTGCCGTAGACTCGTGCCGCCCGTCGGGGCACGCCACCTTAGCTCAGTCGGTAGAGCGGCTCACTCGTAATGAGCAGGTCAGGAGTTCGATTCTCCTAGGTGGCTCCACCTTCTTGTATGACCTCGGCTGATGCTTGACATTTTGCCTTCGGGTGATGCCTGACAGTGTTTCGGCTGATGCTTGACAGTTACTTCGGTTGATCCTTGACACTCCTTCGATGAGGGAGTTAACGGTGGCCGAGCAGAGGTATCAGGCCGTGTTGGCGGTGATCAGTGACGGGTTGTCGATTTCGCTGGTCGCCGAGAAGGTGGGAGTGTCGCGTCAAACGCTGCACTCGTGGTTGGCCCGGTATGAGGCCGAGGGCCTCGAGGGGTTGGCGGATCGGTCGCATCGGCCGGTGTCGTGTCCGCATCAGATGCCGGCGGCGGTGGAGGCCGAGCTGTTGGAGCTGCGCCGGTCGCGGCCGTATTGGGGGCCGCGGCGGCTGGTATTCGAGCTGGATAAGCGCGGAGTGGTGCCGGTGCCCTCGGAGTCGCCGGCCTATCGGGCCTTGGTGCGGGCGGGCATGATCGACCCGAGTGTGCGAGATCGGCGCGCGCGCAAGTGGAAACGCTGGGAGCGCGGGGCGCCGATGGAGTTGTGGCAGATGGATGTCGTGGGCGGGTTTGCGCTGGCCGATGGAACGAGCGCGAAGGCGTTAACCGGGATTGATGACCATTCCCGGTTCTGTGTGTCGGCGAAGTTGATGGCGCGCGAACGCACGCGCGCGGTCTGCGACGGGCTGCGCGGGGCGTCGGCGGCCTATGGGAGCCCTGAGCAGCTGCTCACCGACAACGGCAAAGTGTTCACCGGCCGATTTTCTCACCCACCGGTCGAGGTGCTCTTTGATGCGATTTGTCGCGAGCACGGTATCGAGCATCTGCTGACCCAACCCAGAAGCCCGACCACAACCGGCAAGATCGAGCGGTTTCACCGCAGCCTGCGCGCTGAATTCCTCAGCGCTGGTAAGCCTTTCACCAGCCTCGCGACTGCCCAGCGGGCATTGGATGAATGGGTCGACTACTACAACAACACCCGTCCGCACCAATCGCTGGACATGGCAACGCCCGCCGAACGATTCACCGTGAGCGCGCCGCTTAGACCCGCTTCGGCGGCGATGGCCCCGCGCGAGGATCGCACCGGCGACGACTGGGTCAGCCGCCGTGTGACGACCAACGGGGTGGTCAGCGTGGCCTGGCAACAGGTCTGCGTCGGCGCCCACCATGCCGGGGCTCGCTGCGATGTGCACGTCGACGGTGAGCTGCTGCGCTTTTTCATCGGCGACGATCTGGTCAAGACCGCCGCGCGAACCAGCCGCGGCGAGGTAAGAAACAAGCGGGCCTTCCGCACCCGCGAACAGGCCTAACCACTAACCCAGAGTGTCAAGGATCAACCGAAACAGAAACGTCAACCATCAACCGACTCTAGACAGTGGCTCCACCTTCTTGCCGCACGTTCGGCGGGCCGCTAGGCCGGCGCGACGAATCCGACCGGTCCCGACGCCAGGCATAGCGACAGCGCGGTGGTGTTGGCCCGCACGGTGATCGCGTTCCCGGCGCCGGGCAGCCGAACAAAGACCCGATTCAAACCCGGATGCACCGGCACTTTGACGTCGGGCCCCTCGGACAGCGACAGCGTCATGGAGCCCTCGCTGTTGGCCAGGTAATTGAGCTCGACGGTCCAATCGGCGGGCAGTAGCGGGCCGTCGAGCACCAGCCGCGCCGGCTTGTCTGGCTGGGCGAAGTAGCCGCACTGCGGCATCGGCCCCGGCGCGATGGTGCGGACCCAGGTGACCCGCGCCTTGATCAGCCGGCCCGAGCTGTCGAGCATGCGCAATTGGGTTGTCGCCGAATCGAATTCGGGCCGGTCACGCAGCAGGGCGAACATGTGGCTGGCCAGATTCTCGGGCACGGCCACCCGTTGCAGCACCAGCGGATCGACCTCCTGATCCAGCAGCGGTGCATCCGAAACAGCATGCGCCGCAGCCAAACTGGCGCGCGCGTTCTGCAGGTAGGGCTGCGCGGGGTTGTCGCGCCAGCTGGCGAGGAATGTCCACGTCGAATACAGGCTGCTGGCCACGAACGCCGCCGCCACAACCGCTGTGACCACGGTGCGTTGGCGCGAGGCGTCCAGCCAGCGGGCCGCGGCCGGCCGGTTGGGCGCGCACAGCGCGACGGCGGCCAGCAGCGCCAGCACCACGACAAGATCCGGGAAATACCGCATGGTCTGGGCCAATTCCAGCGCGGTGAACCGTGACGACCGCATCAAATAGATCGGCACCTGGCACGCGACGGTGTAGCCGGCCGCGGTCAGCCACACCGGCCCGATGCGTTGCTTGCGCAACAGCGACAGCGCGACCAGGCCGGCCAACACCAGCCAGCCCAGCGCCATCGCCGACGGCGGGGGAGTCGCCCACGGCGAGGCCGGTGCCCAGCGATCCCAGTGCCATGGCCCGCCGACCAGCCCCGGCACGATGCCGTGGGTGATCGATCGCCACAGCAGGTCCCCCGTCATCGCGAGGTCGGTGCTCCACCGTTTCTGGTTGACCACGGCCAGGTACAGCGCCACCCATGCGGCGGTCAGCGCCAGCGACGCGACCCACAGCCGCCGCCCGGCCCGCCACACCGTCCGCAGCGCGGACCCGTCACCCCGCTCGTGGCAGCGCAGCGCGGCCACCGCGAAGGCGACGAACGGAATCACGGCGGCCTTCTCGAAGAACAGCAGCCCGCCGAGGTAGACCAGCACGCCGGTCACCGCGTAGCGCTGGTTCCCGGTGCGGACCAGCAGGATCGCGTCGGCACACACCCAGGCCAGCGCCGCCAGCATCGGCAGCGAGTTCAGCGCCGCCGCCCACCAGGCGAACCCCGGCACGGCCAGCGGCGTGAACAGCGCGAACGTCAACGGCAACAGCAGCACCCATCGCCAGCCGAGGATGACGTACAGCGCCCGCAACAGCGCCAGCGAGGCCAGCAGCTGCAGCACCACCAGGCTGATCGCGGGGCCGGTCCAGTTCAGCGGCGCCAGCCGGGTGATCGCGCCGGCGAGCAGGAACGCGGCCGGCATCAGGTGACCGTCGTGGTCGTCGAAAAGGTAGGACGGCGACAGCAGGCCCTGCGTGCCGGCCTTGCCGACGAGGATCAGGTCGTCCCAGTAGAAGTAGCCCCCGAAGGCCAGCACCGCCCGGACCCCCAGCTGCGCGACGACGAGCGCGGCGGCTACCGCGATGACCCCCCGCTTGTATGGTGGGCCGGTGCGCGCACTGGTCACCGGGGGAGCCGGATTCATCGGGTCGACGCTAGTCGACCGTCTACTGGCCGACGGTCACACGGTGGTGGGCCTGGACAATTTCGCCACCGGGCGCGCGACCAACGTCGAGCACCTGGCCGACAACCCGGCGCACGTCTTCGTCGAGGCGGACATCGTGACGGCCGACCTGCACGCGATCCTCGACGAGCACCGCCCGGAGGTGGTGTTTCACCTGGCCGCGCAGATCGACGTGCGGCATTCGGTGGCCAATCCCCAGTTCGACGCGTCGGTCAACGTCATCGGCACCATCCGCCTGGCCGAGGCGGCGCGCCAGACCGGGGTTCGCAAGGTCGTGCACACCTCGTCGGGGGGATCCATCTACGGGACCCCGCCGGTGTACCCGACTCCCGAGACGGTGCTCACCGACCCGTCGTCGCCCTATGCCGCGGGCAAGGTGGCCGGCGAAATCTACCTGAACACCTTCCGCAACCTGCACGGCCTGGATTGCTCGCACATCGCGCCCGCCAACGTGTACGGCCCCCGCCAGGACCCGCACGGCGAGGCGGGCGTGGTGGCGATCTTCGCCCAGGCGTTGCTGGCTGGCAAGCCCACCAAGGTGTTCGGGGACGGGGGCAAGACCCGCGACTACGTCTACGTCGACGACGTGGTCGACGCGTTCGTCAAGGCCGCCGGGGACGCGGGCGGCGGGCAGCGGTTCAACGTCGGCACCGGCATCGAAACCTCGGACCGCCAACTGCATTCGGCGGTGGCCGCGGCCGTCGGCGGGCCCGACGACCCGGAGTTCCACCCCGATCGCCTGGGCGACCTGAAGCGATCGTGCCTCGACATCGGTTTGGCCGAACGGGTTTTGGGCTGGCGTCCGAAGGTTCAGCTCGACGAGGGCGTACGCCGCACGGTCGAGTACTTCCGCAAGACGCACACCGGTTGACCCCTGCGCCGAGCGTGCACTGACGGCGAAAATCCAAGCCGGAGTTCTTCGCCGTGGCTTCACGCTCGGCGGCTTGGTGGACGGGCTGTTAGCCGCCGGGCGGACGTTTGGGGCTTGGTTGTGCAGTCAGGGCTTTCCGTGTGAGTCCAGGGCGAGGAATTCGTCGAAATCCCGCCGTGGCTTCACCACACAAAGCCGTCAGCTCACACTCAACCGCGGCCGCTCGACGACGGTTCGGGTGCCTGCGCGCCCTCCAACGCCACCGCGCGGGCCAGCCGCGCGTAGCGCAACTCCAAGTCCTTGAACCGCATGTAGGTGCTCAGGGTGGTGAAGCTGAACGCGATGATCAGCGCGTAGAGCATCAGGTCGGTGCCGCGGCGCACCCCGAACCAGTGCGCGACCACCGTCGTGTCGTCGGGCCGCAGCACGGCGTAGATGCCGCCGAACACGAACAGGACGTATCCGACCTTGACCCACGCCTTGGACCGCGAACTCCTGCGGGACCGCAACAGATAGACCAGCAGGGCGACGATCGCCCCGATCAAAAGCACCTGGATCCAGTTCATCTCGGAATCCTCCCTCGCAGAAACCCGTCGAAGATGATGTTGACGCCGTTGAGCAGCGGCTGCCCCTTCGACTTCGAGTATTCGGTGTAAAGCACCTCGACCGGTTGTTCGGCCACGCGCCAATGGTTTTCGGCGATCAGCATGACGAACTCGTTGGCGTGGCTCATGCCGCTCATGGTGATGTCCAGCCCGTCGGCGACCTTCTTGTTGAACACCCGCAGCCCATTGTTGGTGTCGGTCAAGCCAAGTCGGCGACCGCGCCGGCTCAGCCGCGCCGCGGTCTGCAGCACGATCCGCTTGAACAGCGGTGGCCGGCTGCCCTCGCGCGAGCCGAACCGGGTCCCGATGACGACGTCGACGTCACCCACCGCCAGCCGGTCGATCATCGCGGTCACGTCTTTGACGCGGTGCTGGCCGTCGGCGTCGAACGTGACGAAGACCTGAGCCCCGGGCTGCCGGCGGGCGTACTCGACGCCGGTCTGGATGGCCGCCCCCTGGCCCAGGTTGACCGGATGGCGCACCAGGTGCGCCCCGGCCCGCCTGGCGATCTCGCCGGTGCCGTCGGTGCTGCCGTCGTCCACGCAGACGACGTGGTCGAACCTCGAGCGCACGTCGGCTATCACGTCGCCGATGACCTCGGCTTCGTTGAAGGCGGGAATGACGATCCAGACGTCCGGGTAGCGCGGTTCAGTGCCCATTTATGCCCATCAGGTTAGCCAGGATCAGCCGGTTAAGCGTCCGGCGCGCGCGAGCGCGACCAGATGCACGCCGATTCCCACCATCGGTCCGCACAGCAGGCCGACCACGGTGCGCGTCTGCAGCGGCAGCGGCAGCAAGAGCAGCAGCCCCGAGGCCACCGTCGCGCCGACCCACCCGAGGGCGTAGGCGCGATGCAGTGCCGCGGCGACCGTGGCGGCACCGGTCAGCGTCAGGATCGCGATCGCCACGGCGGCGGCCGTCAGCCACGCCAGCAGCGCGCCGCTGGCCTCGTATTGCGGCCCGAAGGCGACCCGGAGCAGCCAGGGGCCGATCACGCTCGCCGCCAGCACCCCGACCGCGCCTATGCCCCCGATGATCGCCGCCGGCGTGATCAGCGCCCGAAGCCGGTCGCTGCGCTCGTCGACGAAGTGCGCGATGAGGTTGCCCTGCATGGCGGTCAGCGGCACCAGCAACGGCGCCCGCGTCAGCGTCACGGCCAGGATGATGACGCCGCCTTGGGCGCCCAGCTCGGTGCTGGTCAGCTTCAGCAGCACCGGAAACCCCATCACCAGGATCGCGCTGGCACCGGCCGCGGTGATCGAGTGCGCGGCGCCGCGCAGGAACGTCGACGTGCTGCCCGGCGTCAGCAGCCGGGCCGCCGCGCGGGCCGTGGGCGAGGCCGCCAGGACGATAAGCCAGGCCGCCGCGCCCGCCACCGTCGCCCACAGGAATCCGGTCAGGCTCCAGCCGAGCACGAACGTGGCGGCGGCGACCGTCACCCGGATGACCGCGTCGGTCACCATCAACGCGCCGTACGAAGTCCAGTGATTCGTCCCGGCCAGCATGCCCAGCAGGGTGGCGTGCAGGCAGAAGCCGGCCAGCCCGACGGAGAGCAGCCCCACCGACAACCAGCGGTCCTCGACGAACACCCGTGCGCTCCACAGCGGCGAGCTACCCGCGATCACGACGGCCGCGGCCACGCCGATCATCGCGGCGACCCGCAGGGGGTGGGTGCGGCTGACCGGCGCCGCCCCGATGTCGGTCAGGTAGCTCTCCGAGCGGACCTCGCGGGTGGTTTCCTGCAGCAGGCCGAAGGCGGCCCCGGTGACCAGACCGAACGCCCCCCAGAACACCCCGAATACCGAAAAGCCGCGCGGCGCCAGGTCGCGCGCGGCCAGGTAGATCACCGCATACCCGCACACGGCGGTCAGCGCGGTGGCGGCGGCGACCCGGGCCACGCTGCCGCGCGCGACCGGGCCGGCCCCGGTGGAGGCCGGGGTACCACCGGCTTCGGGCATCGCCACAATTTGAAAATAGTAAGTGCGCCGACGCCGGCGGCCCGTGCCGGCAAAGCTGTCGCTATTGTGGGCGGCTGTTGGGGAAGGATCCATGGCCGCGTTCCGCATCTTCGGGATCTCACTGATTGTCACGGTCGCGGCCCTCGCGATCGGATATCTGCACGGCGGCCTGAACGCCCTCTTCTTGCTGCTGGTGCTGGCCGTCCTCGAGGTGTCACTGTCGTTCGACAACGCCATCATCAACGCGGCGATCCTGAAGCGGATGAGCCCGTTTTGGCGGCAGATGTTCCTGACGGTGGGGATCCTGATCGCCGTCTTCGGCATGCGGCTGTTCTTCCCGCTGCTCATCGTCTGGGCCACCGCCGGCCTCGGACCGGTTCGCGCGTTCGAGTTGGCGCTCAATCCGCCGCCGAACGGCGCCATGGAATTCCCGGACGGCTCGCCCAGCTACGAAAAACTGATCGCCGCCGCCCACCCCCAGATCGCGGCGTTCGGCGGGATCTTCCTGCTGATGCTGTTCTTGGATTTCGTGTTTTACGACCGGGACATCAAGTGGCTCAAGTGGATTGAGGTCCCATTCGCCCGCATCGGGCGGCTCGGTCAGGTGTCGGTGGTGGTGGCTGGCGTCGCGCTGATCGTCGTGGCGACGCAGCTGACGCACTCCGTCGACGAGCGTGCGACGGTGCTGATCGCCGGGGTGCTGGGTCTGGTCTCCTATCTGGTCGTCAACGGTTTGAGCCGGGCGTTTCGGCCCCAGGACATCGAGGCGGTGACGGACGGCAAGCCGGCCGGCAGCGCGGTCGGCAAGGCCGGGCTGACGCTGTTTGTCTACCTCGAGGTGCTCGACGCCGCGTTCTCGTTCGACGGCGTCACCGGCGCCTTCGCGATCACCTCCGACCCGATCGTGATCGCGCTGGGCCTGGGGCTGGTGGGCTCGATGTTCGTACGGTCCATCACCATCTACCTCGTCCAGCAGGACGCGCTGGACCGCTACGTGTACCTGGAGCACGGCGCGCACTGGGCGATCGGCGCGCTATCGGTGATCATGCTGATGTCCATCGAGCCGCGATTCCAGGTGCCCGAGGCCGTCACCGCCTCGGTGGGCGTCGTCTTCATCGGGGCCGCCCTGGGCTGGAGCGTGCTGCGCAACAGGCGCCACGCCGCCGCGGCGGCGCGTTAGGCCTCGATCTGGCCGGCGATCCGCCGCTCGATGGCCGCCCGCGCCGGCGCGGGCAGCACGATCAGCCCGTCGAGTTCCTTGGTGGCCCGCAGGTAGGCGGTCTGTCGTTCCTCACGCGTGGCCCCCTCGTCCTGGGCCAGGTGCAGCAGGTGCTGCGCGCGCGCCATCCGTTGCTGGTCGTCCTCCGAGAAGTCGCTGCGACGACGGCGAATCGCCTCGGCTTCGGCGATCTCGAAGGCGCTGATGTACTCGTGGACCGCGTCGCGGTACTCCACCTGCGCGGCCCGATCGCCGGCGAGGGTCTCGACGTCCGAGGGCCGTTCCGGGCGCAGCAGGTCCGCACGCCGCTTCGCCCTGTGAAACGCGATGGTCAGCGGGTCGCGCATGTCCGTCATCATCGGGAAGTCCAGCAATTTGGCGAGGTCGAGTTCGTAGTCGAACCACCGCGCATCGGTACGGTCATGCGACGCAATGATTTTGGTGAGTTCTCGGCGCGAGCCGTCCCTGGTGTCACGGTTGCGCGCCGCCGCCTCCGCCGCGGCAATCTTGGCCTGCTGCTTCAGCCGGTAGCGCTCCAGCCGTCGGTCGGCCCGACGCTCGTTGGCGGCGACGACCGCCCGCACACCCGCGCCGACCGAGCCGCCCAGCGGGAAGATCAGCCACCAGAAGTTGGAGGCGAAATGCCACAACGGGGTCACATCGCCAGGATGCCACCGAGCGGCGGCGAGCGGTTTCGCTCAGAGCGTTAGCCGCGTCTGTGCCCGGACGCTTTGAACCGCTCGACCGAACGCTGCACCTCGGCCTCGGCTTCGGCGCGGTCGACCCAGTCGGCGGTCTTGACGTACTTGCCCGGTTCCAGGGCTTTGTATTGCGAGAAGAAGTGCTTGATGACATCCAGTTCGAAGGGCGGAACGTCCCCGATGTCCTGGATGTGCTTCCACCGGTTATCGCCGGCCGGCACGCACAGCACCTTGTCGTCGCCGCCGGCCTCGTCGACCATCCGGAACATTCCCACCGGGCGCGCCTCCACGATCACGCCCGGGAACACCGACTGCGGCAGCAGCACCAGCGCGTCGAGCGGGTCGCCGTCCTCACCTAGGGTGTCGTCGATGAAGCCGTAGTCGGTGGGGTAGGCCATCGAGGTGTAGAGGTAGCGGTCCAGCCGCACCCGGCCCGTCTCGTGATCGACCTCGTACTTGTTGCGTTGACCTTTCGGAATTTCGATGGTGACGTCGAATTGCACCGCGCGGGCTCCTTCACGAGGGGTGGACCGGGGTCGGTCGGTTGGGTCGGGCATCACCCTAGTCGAGCGCATTGCGGCCGATTCGGCAGAATGGGTTCAAACAGTCAGGAGAGTGATGGGTCCTACTCGCTGGCGGAAATCCACCCAGGTGTTCATCGGGTTGGCCGTGCTGGCGTTCGTCGCCGCGGTGGTGGCTGCGGCAACGTTTTTCACCACCGGAGGTCACGGCGTCGGCGCGTCGCACGTGCCGGTGCCGCCGCCGCGACCGCCGACGGTCAAGCCGGGCGTGGTCCCGGTCGCCGACACCGCCGAGACGCCGAGCCCGGCCGGGGTGGCCGCCGGGCTGGCACCGGCGGCCGCCGATCCCAATCTGGGCCGGCTGGGTGGCCGGATCACCGACGCCATTACCGGCAAGGAACTCTGGCGGGTCGCCGACGACCTGCCGCTGGTGCCGGCATCGACCAACAAGGTCCTGACCGCGGCGGCGGCGTTGCTGACGCTGGACCGTCAGGCCCGGATCAGCACCCGGGTGGTCGCGGGCAGCCAGAACGCCCAAGGGCCCGTCGTGCTGGTGGGCGCCGGGGATCCGGTGCTGTCGGCGGCGCCGCCGGGAGTGGAGCCCTGGTACCGCGGCGCGGCGCGCATCAGCGACCTCGCCGAGCAGGTGCGGCGCAGCGGGGTGACCCCGACCGCGGTGCAGGTGGACATCTCGGCGTTCAGCGGACCGACGATGGCGCCGGGCTGGGACCCGGCCGACGTCGACAACGGTGACATCGCGCCGATCGAGTCGGTGATGATCGACGCCGGCCGCATCCAGCCGACCACGGTCAACTCGCGGCGGTCCAAGACGCCGGCGTTGGACGCCGGGCGGGAGCTGGCCAAGGCGCTCGGCCTGGACCCCGGCGCCGTCACGGTCGCCACGGCGCCGTCCGGAGCACGGCAGCTGGCCGTCGTGCAGTCCGCGCCGCTGGTCCAGCGGCTGTCCGAGATGATGGACCACTCCGACAACGTGCTGGCCGAGTGCATCGCCCGGGAGGTCGCCGCCGCGATCAACCGGCCGCAGAGCTTCGCCGGGGCGGTCGATGCGGTGACCAACCGGTTGAGCACCGCGCACGTGGACACCGCCGGCGCCAGGTTGGTGGATTCCAGCGGGCTTTCCGTCGACGACCGGTTGACGGCCAAGACGCTGGACGGCGTGGTGCAGGCCGCCGCCGGGCCCGACCAGCCGGCGTTGCGGGCGCTGCTGGATCTGTTGCCGATCGCCGGCGGCAGCGGCACCCTTGGCGACCGGTTCCTCGACGCGGCCACCGACCGCGGCCCCGCCGGCTGGCTGCGCGCCAAGACGGGTTCGTTGACCGCCGTCAACTCGTTGGTCGGTGTGCTCACCGACCGCAGCGGGCGGGTGCTGACGTTCGCGTTCCTGTCCAACGACGCGGGCCCGAACGGCCGCAACGCGATGGACGCCCTGGCCACCAAGCTGTGGTTTTGCGGGTGCGCATGACCGCCTCGTCCAGCCTGACCCTCGGGACCGCCGTCGACTGGCGGTTCGCGGCGACCGTCGGGCAGCGCCTGGCCCGGCCCGGCCCGGCGGCCAGCGACTACACGCGCCGCCAGGTGGTCGAGGAGCTGACGAGCGCCGCCGCGAAGGCCGAACCGCCGGTGCGCGACGTCACCGGCCTGATCACCGACGGTGTGGTTCCGACGGCCCGCATCGTCGACCGCCTGCAGTGGATCGGCGCGGCGGCCGAGTCGATGCGGGTGATGACCAACGGAACCGACAAGCCCCGGGGGTTTTTCACCGGCCGCATCACCGGCGCGCAGACGGGCGCCGTGCTGGCGTTCGTGTCGTCGGGGATCCTCGGCCAGTACGACCCGTTCGCCAGGGGCCTGGAGGCGACCAACGAGGGAAGCCTGCTGCTGGTGTATCCGAACGTCATCGCCGTCGAGCGCCAGCTCCGGGTCAACCCCACCGATTTCCGGCTGTGGGTGTGCCTGCACGAGGTGACCCATCGGGTCCAGTTCACCGCCAACCCCTGGCTGTCCGACTACATGTCCCAGGCGCTGGGGCTGCTGACGCAGGACGCGGGGGAGGACATCCGGGAGGTGGCGACCCGGCTCGCCGAATTCGTCCGCAGTCGCGGCACCGGCGAGGCTGCATCGGACGGCACCTCCTCGGGGATTCTCGGTCTGGTGCGCGCCGTGCAGTCCGAGCCGCAACGCGAGGCCCTCGACCACCTGCTCGTGCTCGGCACGCTGCTGGAGGGCCACGCCGATCACGTGATGGATGCCGTCGGGCCGGTCGTGGTGCCGTCGGTCGCCACCATCCGCCGCCGATTCGACGAGCGCCGGCATCGCAAACAGCCGCCGCTGCAGCGGGTGCTGCGCGCGCTCCTCGGCCTCGACGCCAAGCTCAGCCAGTACACCCGCGGCAAGGCGTTCGTCGACCACGTCGTGGGCAAGGTCGGGATGCAGCGGTTCAACACCATCTGGTCGGGCCCCGAAACGCTGCCGCTGCCCGCTGAAATCGAAGACCCCCAGCGATGGATCGACAGGGTGCTGTAGGGCAGCTGCGCACGGCTGTCGAGGCTTTCGCCAACACCTATCTCGCCACCGGAAAGCGGTGGCGCGTGGCGCTATCCGGCGGCCCTGACTCCCTGGCGCTCACCGCGGTCGCGGCCCCTTTTCGACCCACCACCGCCATGATCGTCGACCACGGCCTGCAGCCCGGCTCGGCCGCCGTCGCCGAAACCGCCCGCGAGCAGGCGCTCGCCCTGGGATGTGTTGACGCGCAAGTGCTTTGCGTGGAGGTAGGCAAGGACGGCGGCCCGGAGGCGGCGGCCCGCGCGGCCCGCTATGCGGCGCTGAGCGCCTGCGGCGACGACCCGGTGCTGTTGGCGCACACGCTCGACGATCAGGCGGAGACGGTGCTGCTGGGGCTGGGCCGCGGGTCCGGGGGGCGCTCGATCGCCGGGATGCGGCCGCACGATCCCCCGTGGTGCCGCCCGCTGTTGGGGGTGCGGCGGTCCGCGACGCACGCCGCGTGCGCGGAACTGGGGCTGACCGCCTGGCAGGACCCGCACAACAGCGACCGCCGCTTCACCCGCACCCGGCTGCGCCTCGAGGTGCTGCCCCTGCTGGAGGACGTGCTGGGCGGCGGCGTGGCCGAGGCGTTGGCGCGCACCGCGACCGCGCTGCGCGAGGACACCGACATGATCGACGCACTCGCCGCGCAGGCGCTGCCCGGGGTGCGGACGAAGACCGGGCTCGAGCCCGGGGCGCTGGCCGCGTTGCCGGACCCGGTTCGACGACGGGTGATCCGCGCCTGGTTGCTGGCCGGGGGCGCGACGGGGTTGACCGACAAGCAGATTCGCGGTGTCGACACGCTTGTCACGGCGTGGCGCGGGCAGGGCGGGGTCGCGGTGGGCTCCGCGCTGCGCGGCGAGCGTTTGATCGCCGGGCGGCGCGACGGCGTGCTGACGATGTGGCGGGAGCCTGTGTAAACGGGGGCGGTCATTGGTTATTCGGCCGTCGGCGTGGCACTCTGTGGGCGTGGCCCAGATCTCCCCGGCTGTCACCCCCGCGCAGCCCGTGGAGCTGTATCCGGGGGATATCAAGTCGGTGCTGCTCACCGCCGAGCAGATTCAGGCCCGCATCGCCGAACTCGGCGAGGAAATCGGCAACCAGTACCGCGACCTTGCCGCCCAGTCCGGCGAGGATCTGTTGCTGATCACCGTGCTCAAGGGCGCGGTGATCTTCGTCACCGACCTGGCTCGCGCGATCCCGGTGCCCACCCAGTTCGAATTCATGGCTGTGAGCTCCTACGGTTCGTCGACGTCCTCGTCGGGCGTGGTGCGGATCATGAAGGACCTGGACCGCGACATCCACGACCGCGACGTGCTGATCGTCGAGGACGTCGTCGACTCCGGTCTGACCCTGTCGTGGTTGTTGCGCAATCTCAAGAGCCGGCATCCGCGGTCGTTGCGGGTGTGCACGTTGCTGCGCAAGCCCGACGCGATGCGCGCCAAAGTCGAGATCGCCTACGTGGGCTTCGACATTCCGAACGATTTCGTGGTGGGCTACGGCCTGGATTACGACGAGCGCTACCGCGACCTGTCGTACATCGGCACCCTGGATCCCAGGGTCTATGAGCAGTAGCTAGTCCAGTTCCCACACCGCGGTCACCGAGAAACCCACCGTCTGCCGGCCGGGTTCCAGCGGGACCGCGGCCGTGCTGCGCGGCGGCGCCGGCGGGCCGCCGGGCGCGGGCGCGCCGCCGGACGCCTCCGAGATGGACAGCACCCGGCCCAGCCGCAGGCCGGACAGCTGGGCGTACTGGTCGGCGCGGGCCTTGGCGTCGTCGAATGCCCGCGCGCGGGCGTCCTTGACCAGCTGCGAGTCGTCGGCAATCGAGTAGCTGACCGAGTTGATCCGGGTGGCGTCGCCGCCGGTGGTGACGATCAGGGCCAGCATCCGTGACGCGGCGTCGGTCGGGTGGATCTTGACCCGGATCGCGTTGGTCGCGCGGTAGCCGCTGATCGTCGCGGTGCCGCTGCCGTACTCCGGCTCCAGGGTGACCGTGGTGGTGCCGATGTCCTTGCGGTCCAGGCCCGCGCCGACGAGTGCGTTGATCACCGCCTGCTGCCGATCGTTGGTCTGGTTCATCGCGGCGGTGACGTCGGGTGCGGTGGATTCGATGCCGGCATCGGCGGTCAAGGTGTCCGGGACACCCTGGACCTGCCCCGAGCCGACGACGGTCACTTGGCGCGGATTCGCCCCCGGCGACGGCGCGGCGTTGTGCTTGTCGCACGCCGACAGCGCGGCGACGGTCAATCCGGCGGCGGCCAATGCAAGCGATTTGCGGACCATGCGTGGACCATAACGCTTCCGGGCGCGCTTTTGCCGTCGGCAAAGCCTAGTGCGTGTCGCGGCAATCATTCCGAAATTCATTTCGAACTCTAATCATATTGGTTTGCAACATCTTTCATGTCATTCGCAAAAGGTGCAGCACATTGGCGCAGCTACATGAACAGTTTTCGGCCCGCCAATGAACACGGCGGGTGAAGGGTTGCGATGCCCGCAGGTGGCAGGCCTAACCTCTGAGCTGCTTCGGTGACGTCGTCGTGCCGAAATCCATTGATCGCGCATACTTTTGGGAGGACATATGTCGATCGTGATCACACAACCCGAGATCCTGGCTGGGGCCGCCGCGGAAATGCAGGCCCTGAATGCGTTGGTGGCGGCGGGAAATGCCGCCGCGGTCGCTCCGACGACCGGGGTCGTCCCCGCGGCCGCGGACCTGGTCTCGATGTTGACTGCGGCGCACTTCGCCTCGCACGCAAGGCTTTACCAAGAGGTCAGCGCCCAAGCAGCGGCTCTGCGCGATCTGCTGGCGACGACGCTCGGCGTCAGCGCCGGCTCGTATGAGGCCACCGAAGCCGCCAACACCAACGCGGTCGGTTAGCCATGCTGGATTTCGCGCAGTTGCCGCCGGAGATCAACTCCGCGCTGATGTATTCCGGTCCCGGCTCGGCGCCCATGCTGAATGCCGCGGCCGCCTGGGAAGCGCTGGCCACCGAGCTGCAGGACACGGCATCGTCCTATCGGTCGCTGATCGCCGGCCTGACCGACGGGCCATGGCAGGGCCCGGCCGCGGCGGCGATGGCGGCCGCGGCCGGATCCCAGGTCGGGTGGCTGAGCGCCACCGCCGGGCAAGCCGGGGAGGCCGCGACCCAGGCCGCGGCGGCGGCGGGTGCCTACGAGGCGGCGTTCGCCGCTACGGTGCCACCGCCGGTGATCGCGGCCAACCGGGCGCTGTTGATGACCCTGTTGGCGACCAATTTTCTGGGCCAGAACACCGCGGCGATCGCGGCCACCGAGGCGCAATACGGCGAAATGTGGGCGCAGGACGCGGCCGCGATGTACGGATATGCGGGTTCGTCGGCTGCCGCCTCGGCGCTGACGCCGTTCGGCCCGGCGGCGCCGGCCACCGATCCGGCCGGCCTGGGTGCACAGGCCGCCGCGGTGGCACAGGCGGCCGGGGCGGGTACCGGTGCGCAGGGCCTCTACGGGATTCCCAACGTGCTGTTCGGTCTGGCCGGTCTGACGAATTCGCCTCCCTGGCTCGTCAACCCCGCCGCCGCGCTCGGCCTGACCGGGCACGCCTGGAACAGCAACGGCGACGGCATCATCGTGGCCGGAGCGCTCGGGGACCTGGTGGAGGGCCTGACCGGTTCGGCGACGGTCGACGCCAGCTCGGGTTTCGACGCCTTCATCCGACTGATCTCTCCCACAAGGCTTTTCACGACCGCGTTCAAGGACATCCAGGGCTTGGCGCAGGCGGTGATGCCGCAGGCCGCCAAGGCCGCCGAGGGGGCGGCCAAGGCCGTCGAGTCGGTGCCCCACGCCATCTCGGGCGCCGCGGGGGGCGCCGCCGGGACCATCGGCCGGGCGACATCGGTTGGGGGACTGTCTGTTCCGGCGTCCTGGGCGGGTGTTGCCCCACCGGCCAGTCCCGCCGTCGTGACGCTCAACGGCCTCGGGGCCGGCGCGGCCGCCGCCGAACCCGCCACCAATGCCCTTGGCGGCCTGCCTCTGATGGGTAGTGGGGGCGGCCGCGGCGTCGCGCACTTCGCCGCTCCCCGATACGGATTCAAGCCGACAGTGGTGCCTCAGCCGTCCGTCGGGGGATGACGGCTAAGCGCGGGAGCCGACCGGAATATCAGCCGTCGAGGTGCGTCGGTGGGTCGGCGAAGCCGAAACCCCCGGGATTCTGGCCAGGACCCATCAAATCGCAGCGCCTTTCGGGCACCAGGAAGGAACTGGCTCCGCTGGGGATCAGGTGGGTGAACGTGACACAACGTTGCCAGGTGCCGTCCGGCTGGATGGGGTCGTCACACTTGCTGAGGAAAGGCCCTCCGTACAAACAGCCGGCGCTGGCCGGCGGCGCCGAGGCGATCAGCCCCGCGGCCATCAGCACTACGGTCAGCGCGGCGACGATGCAGTGCTTCATGGTTTCTCCCGTCACATCGCGGCGCGTCGAGGCCCGGCCAGTAAGAGTGACGCTACCGCTTAGGCGGCGTTTTGCCGGTGCCCGAGTGCGACCTAGTCGCGTGGCTGCTCCGGCGGCGGATTCGGGATCTGCAGCACTCGCTGGCGGGTGGTGACCTTGAAGGGGTCCAGGGCCGGCGGGCCGTCCAAGGCCTCGCGCACGTCATCGAGCGTGATGAGGCCGAGTTCGACCTGCAGCCACGTGGCGCTGAGCCCGAAGGCGTGAGCCGCGCGCCGGGCTTCCTCTGCATCCGGAAAGTCGTCTGCGTTTGCCCGCCCGACGCCGCCGTACCACCGGCCCTTGGTGACGCCGCAGGCGTCACGCAGCTGCTCAATGGTGATATCGCGGTTCAGCGTCGCCTCGAGCAGGCGCTTCAGCCCCCAGCCGGCTGCGTTGGTTCGTGGCATGCCTCCCAGAGTAACCGGATGCCAAAACACGGTCAAAGCATCCTGAACAGCGATCTATGTCCACATTCAAAGAAACGTTGATAAATAACTAGACATTGATTCATAATTTATGACATAGTCTCCTCACAACGTCAGGCAGTGCCGGAGTTCGGCACCGCGTTTCGCATCAGGAGGAACACCACATGTCGTTTGTCGTCACCGTGCCGGAGCTGCTGGAAGCGGCGGCCGGCCGGCTGCACGTTATCGGCTCCGCCGTCAGCGCGGCCAACGTGACCGCCGCGTTTCCGATCACCGGAGTCATCCCGGCCGCGGCCGACGAGGTCTCGGCGGCGACGGCGGCAGCGTTCTCCGGCTACGGCCAGGTCTACCAGGCGATCAGCGCCGAGGCGGCCCTGATCCACGACGAGTTCGTCCGGGCCCTCGGGATCGGCGCCAACTCGTATGCCGCCACCGAGGCGGCGAACGCGGCGCAGGCCGGGGGTGTCCGCGTGGCACATGTCGCGCCGCCCCGCATGGCACCGACCGCGCCCGCCCGCATGACGCACGTCGCGCCCCCTCGGCCCGCCCCCACGCCGCCTGCCACCCCCGCCTTCGGCGCTGCGCCCGCCGGTCGGGCGTCGTACGGCGGCGGCTACGGCGGCGCTCGGCCGGTGACGCATGGCGGGGGTTACGCCGGCGGCAACTATGGCGGCGGTCGCGTGGATCCCTACGCGCGATTCAGCTACGGCGGTCACGCGGCGCCGTACGCGGGCGGCTACGGCGCCCACGCTGCGCCCGCCGCACCCGCCCACCCGGCGCCCGCCCACCCCGCGCCAGCCGCGCCGGCCCACCCGGCGCCCACCCAGCACGCTCCGGCCGCGCCCGTCACGCCCGTCGGCCCGGCGACCGCGCCGGCGATGCCCGCTCAGCCGGTGACTGTTCAGCCCGCACCCAATTACCCGGGGACCATTCAGACCGAGCACTACGTTCCCGCCTACCCGTCACCCGCCGGCCCCACCCAGGCCTTGCCGGCGCGCGCCTAGCGACAACCACTCAAAGAAGGGATCTACCAATGGACTTCGCCGCGTTGCCTCCGGAGATCAACTCCGCGCTGATGTATGCGGGCCCCGGCTCGGCGCCCATGCTTGCCGCGTCGGCGGCCTGGGACGGCTTGGCCGCCGAGTTGCGTTCGGCCGCAACCAGTTACGGGTCGGTGATCTTGGAGCTCGCCGACGCCGGTTGGCAGGGCCCGTCATCGGTAGCAATGGCAAGCGCCGCCGCGCCGTACGTCGCGTGGATGCACAGTACCGCCGCGCGGGCCGAGCAGGCCGGTCTGCAGGCGGCCGCCGCGGCCGCCGCGCACGAAGCCGCGTTTGCCGCCACGGTGCCACCCCCGCTCGTCGCCGCCAACCGCGCCCTGCTGATGACCCTGGTCGCGACCAACTTCCTGGGCATCAACACCCCGGCGATCGCGGCTACCGAGGTGCAGTACGCCGAGATGTGGGCCCAAGACGCCGCCGCGATGTACGCCTACGCCACATCCTCGACGACGGCGTCCGCGCTGACCCCGCTGGCGACGGCACCGGTCACCACGAACCTGGTGGGCTTGGCCGGCGCCGCCATCGGAACCGCCGTCACCAATCTGGAAGGCGCGGAGCAGGGCCTGGGCACCCAGGCGGTTATGGGACTGTCGGCGATCCCGGCGGAGCTCAACGCGGCCGGGCCCTCGTTGATCAGTGGCTTCCAGTCCGGCATAGGCGAATTCGCGCAACTGATCGGCGCGCCCCTCGGCCAGGGCACGGGCGCGACGGGCGCGACGTCGACGGCGAACCCGGGCGTGATCGCGCCGATGGTCGCACCCGACCCGGCCGTGCGGCCGGCGTTCATGCCCGCGACGCCCACCGTGCCGCCGATGCGCGTGACGCCGGAGATGGGCATGCCCGCCCGGCTGGCGCCGTCGGCGGCGTTCGGTCAGGCCGCGTCGGTCGGGGGTGTGTCGGTGCCCTCGGGTTGGACGCCGGCATCGGTCCCGGCCGCTGAGGCAACCGCCGTCGCACCGATATCGGGCGCCCCCGCGGCGTCGCCGATGATGGCCCGGAGCATCCCCGCGACCACGGTCGCGGGCATGGAGATGCGTGCGTCCGGCGCCGCCGAGTTGCCGCGAGTGAGCGTGCTGCCGCGCGTGGTCGGATGACGGGAGGGAGGAAGCAGCTTCGGTGATCCATCGATGACCAATCAGCAACTACCACAACTTCTTTCGAAGGAGAAACGAATGACCGCACGATTCATGACCGACCCGCCCGCGATGCGGGACATGGCGGGCCGCTTCGCGGTCCACGCCCAGACCGTCGAGGACGAGGCCCGCAAGATGTGGGCGTCCTCGCAGAACATCGCCGGCGCGGGCTGGAGCGGCCAGGCCCAGGCGACCTCGCTCGACACCATGGGCCAGATGAATCAGGCCTTCCGCAACATCGTCACCCTGCTGCACGGGGTGCGCGACGGCCTGGTCCGCGACGCCAACAACTACGAGCAGCACGAGCGGGCCTCCCAGCAGGTCCTGAGCAGCTAGCCAACCGATCAGAACAGGAGACCATTCACATGACCATCAATTATCAATTCGGCGATGTCGACGCCCACGGCGCCACCATCCGCGCGCAGGCCGCCTCGCTGGAAGCCGAACACCAGGCCATCGTTCGCGATGTGCTTGCCGCCGGGGACTTTTGGGGCGGCGCCGGTTCGACGGCCTGCCAGCAGTTCGTCACCGAGCTGGGCCGCAATTTCCAGGTGATCTACGAGCATGCGAACGCCCACGGGCAGAGGGTGCAGACGGCCGGCAGCAACATGGCCAGCACCGACAGCACGGTCGGATCGAGCTGGGCCTAGGTGTTAGAGGCCGCCGCCCCCACCGCCTGCGCCGCCATCGGCAACGGCACCGCCTGCGGCATTAGCGCCGCCGCCGCCACCCCCGCCTCCAATGCTGGCCTGGCCGCCGGTTCCCGGGTTGGCGGTGGCGGCGGCGACGGAGCCGTCACCGGACACGCCGTCGTTCCCGGCGCCGCCGATCGTCTGGCCGGTGCCGCCGGCCCCGCCCGGGCCCCCGGCCGCGGTACCGAAGTTGACGACGGCGCTGCCGCCTTGGCCGCCTCCGGCGCCGGGGCTACCGGGGATCGCGGCGCCGCCCCCGCCCCCACCACCGGCACTGGCGACTCCGGAGGCGGAGTTGTTGTTGACGAAGCCGCCGGTACCCCCATCCCCGGCGGTAAAGAAGTTGCCTGCGGCGATGGCGCCGTCGGAGCCGGATTGGCCCGGGGCCAGTGCGATGCCGATGCCGGCCGCGCCGCCTCCGCCGCCCCCACCGCCAGGGCCTCCCGAAATGGCTTGGGCGCCGCCGCCGCCGAAACCGCCGTTGCCGGTGGCGTGTTGCGCGCCTACGGCGGCCGTGCCGAAACCGCCGTTGCCGCCGTTGCCGCCCCGGCCGGCGCTGCCGCCGGCGGTGCTGAGGCCGCCGGCCCCACCGCCGCCACCGCCGCCGCCGGCTGCGGAGGCGGCAACCGTCGCGACGACGGTGGCGTTGCCGCCGTTGCCGCCGTTCCCGCCGTTACCACCCGTGACGCCGGTGCCGCCGGCGCCGCCGTTGCCGCCGAGGCCGCCGCCGAACACCGAACTGCCGCTGCCGTTGAAGTTGCTGTCGCCGCCGTCGCCGCCGAGGCCGCCTTGGCCGCCGGTGCCGCCGACGCTGTTCCCGCCGTGGCCGCCGACGCCCCCACCGCCAGGGTCACCGAAAGGCACGGCACCCGCGCCGCCGCCCTTGCCGCCGGTGCCGCCGGTGCCGCCGTTGCCTGCCGCGCCCGCGGTCGCGCCGGTGCCGCCCGCGCCGGCGTCCCCACCGCCGCCGCCCGAGCCGCCGTTGCCGCCACCGGAGCCGGTGTCGGCGTGGCCGGTGCCGCCCTGGCCGCCCTGGCCGCCGTCGCCGCCCGCGCCACCACTGCCGGCATGGCCGAACAAGGGCGAGCCGGAACCGCCGGCACCGCCGGCGCCGCCGTGGCCGCCGGGGCCGCCGCCGGTGCCGTTGGCGGAGCTGGTGGGCGTGACACCGGCTCCGCCCATCCCGCCTGCCCCGCCGTTGCCGCCGCCACCGCCGTTGCCGTAAAACAGGCCGCCGTTGCCGCCCGCTCCGCCGGCCCCGCCGGCGCCGCCCGACCCGCCGTTGGTGCCGCCGCCGGACGTCGAACCCGCGGGACCGGTAATGCCGGTCCCGCCGGCCCCGCCCTGCCCGCCGTTGCCGAAGAACCAGGCGTTGCCGCCTTTCCCGCCGGGCTGCCCGGGCGCGCCTGACCCGCCGTCGCCGCCGGGGCCGAACAAGAGCCCGCCCGGGCCGCCGGGTTGCCCCGTCCCCGGCGCTCCGTTGGTGCCCTTGCCGATCAATGGAGTCCCTAGCAAGAGCTCGGTGGGCAAATTGATTACCGCCCGCACGTCTTGCCAGAGGGGCCAGAGCGCCTGCAAGGGCGAGGCGTTGGCGGCCTCGGTGGCCGCATACGCGCCCCCGGCGGCGTTCAATGCCTGCACCAACTGGTCTTGAAATGCCGCCGCCCGAGCGCCGAGGGCCTGAAAGGTCTGCCCGTGCCCGGAAAACAGGGACGCGATGGCCGCCGACACCTCATCTTCGGCGGCGGCCGCCAGCGCGGTTGTCGGGCCGGCAGCCGCCGCGTGCGCGGCGCCCAACGCCGAGCCGATGCCCGCCAGATCCGACGCGGCGAAGGCGACAACCTCGGGGACCGCCACCACATATGACATCGCTACCCCTTTCGATTGCTGACCCGAAGGTTGCAAAGCATATGCGAGCCGGACCCCGCCCGGGTGAATTCTGGCGAACTTTTCAGCGCCCGCAGTGCAGTGCGCCGAAGGACGCTTTCGTGACGCGTACAACGACTCTCGCGACGAGCACCGGCACCGAGAACCACGCGCAGTTAATCGTCGAGGCCGCGTCGGCCTAAGGCGTCACGAGAATCTTGCAGTGCCGCTCGGGGTCGGCCAGGTCGTCGAAGGCCTGGCCGACGCCGTCCAGCCCGACCTCCCCGGTGATCACCGGAGAGACGTCGATGTCGCCCTCGGCCAGCGCGCGCAGCGAGTCGCCGAACTCCTCCGGGGTGTAGGCGAGGACGAACTGCACGCTGATCTCCTTGGCGATCGCGAAGAAGGGATGCACGGTGTCGGGCTGCATGCACACCCCCGCGACGACCAGGCGGGTGCCAGGCCGGGCGCGGCGCAGCACATCGTCGATGATGCCCGGCACCCCGATCGCCTCGAACACGACCGCGGGCTTGGCGGAGTCGAACGGTGATCCCTGGGCCGCGTCGAGCGTCTGGTGGGCGCCCATCGCGGTGGCCAGCTCGCGTCGCTTCGGCGAGAAATCCGCTGCCGCAATCGTTTCGACCCCGCGCGCCCGAAGGGCCGCGATGATGGCGATGCCGATCGGGCCGCAACCGAGAACCAGGGCGGTCTCGCCCGGCGCGATGTTGGATTTGTTGACGGCGTGCAACCCCACCGCCATGGGTTCGGTCAACGCGGCATGCTTGAAGTCGAGGCCGTTGGGGATGGTCAACAGCAGTGGGGCCGAGAGCAGCATCCGTTCGGCGTAGCCGCCAATCGTGCTGTTGCTGTAGACGATCGGCTCGACCCCCTTGGAGGACAACAGGACCGGGAGCGAGGTGACCATGGTCCCCGGCGGATGGGTGTCCGTGTCGGGCCCGGCCTCGAGCACCTCGGCGCTGAACTCGTGACCCATGTAGACGTCGCTGTTCAGGTCGACGCCCATGCCCCCGGCGCCGGCGGCCACCTGCGCCGTCATCTCCATGACCTGGTCCCCGTGGGCGGCGAAATGCAAGTCGGAGCCGCAGATTCCGCACGCGCGCACGCCGACCAGCACCTGACCCGGCCCGGGCACCGGCTCGGGCACGTCGTCGCGGTAAACCATCCGTCCGTCTCGTAACACCGCAGCGCGCATCAGCTTTCCACGCCTTTCTGCTCGTCGACATGCTCGGTGATGGCCTTGACGATGGCATCACCGGCGCGCCCGATCAATTGGTCGCGCATGCCCCTGGCCCAGTCGTGCGACGACCGCGACGCTTCGAGTTGCCCCTTGAAATGGGGAATCACCTTGCGCGCCATCAGGTCATAGCAGTGGTACGTCGCTTCCGGGGAGGCCCAGTCGTGGCCGAGCATCAGCAACGTCCCGAAACCGCCCGACCGTTCGAGCAGGTCTTCGATATGCGCGATCGCGTCGTCCGGCGTGCCGATGCAGCAATTGCCCTTGGCCGCATAGTCCGCGACGAACTCGTACGGCGTCTGGGCCTCGCCGTCGACCTCGTTGGACAGCGGCACGAAGCCCGCCGCGCCGAAGTAGTTGGCGAAATCCTGCAGCCCGTACGTGCAATCCTCGATGGCCTGCTCGCGGCTGTCGGCGATGTGCATGATGCTCAAGACGCGCCAGGAAGCCCGGTCCGGCTCGTCGCGGCCGACCTTCGCGGCTTGCTCGCGCACCACCTCCCAGGTGTTCTCCAGCGCCGCGTAGCCGCCCGGCACCGACATCGACAGCGACAGCAGCGACGTGCCCAGCGCACCGGCCAGCCGCGGGCCGGACGGCGAAATCATTGCCGCCGTGGAGATCTCCGGGTAGGGCCACGTGTAGGGGCGGATGTGCAACTGCGCGTCGCGCAGCGTGAACCAGTCGGCGTGACGGTCGACCCGTTCGGACGGGCCCGCGCGGAACAGCGCCAGGATCGCCTCGAGGGATTCCTGCATCATGTGTCGCTGGTCGACCGGGTCGATGCCCATCATGTACGCGTCCGACGGCAACGCGCCGGGTCCGGTGCCGAACATCACCCTGCCGCGGGTCAGGTGGTCCAGCAGCACCCAGCGGTCGGCCACCATCAGCGGATGGTGATAGGGCAGCGAAACCACCCCGGTGCCGAGCCGGATGTGCTTGGTCCGCTCCGCCGCGGCCGCGATGAACACCTCCGGGCAGGCGATCAGCTCGTAGCCACCGGAGTGGTGCTCGCCGAACCAGGCTTCGTCGAACCCGAGGCGGTCCAGCGCGACGACGCGCTCCATGTCGTATTCCAGTGCGACCGTGGGGGATTGGCCGACGGGATGAAAAGGCGTGATGAAGACGCCGAACCGCAGCGGGACACCCATTACCATTTCACTCCTTTGAGGAATTCGAGCAGTGCCGCATTGACCTCGTCGGGCCGTTCCTGCTGCAGCCAGTGTCCGGCCCCGTCGATCATCGCCTCGCGGTAGGGGCCGGAGATCACCTCCGAAACGCGGTCGCGGCTGGTGAAGGACAGCACCGGATCGCCGGTTCCGGCGATAAAGATGCACGGCACGTCGATCTTCGCGCCGTCGAGTTCGGCGGTGGTCTCCCAGTTGCGGTCGAAATTGCGGTACCAGTTCAGGCCGCCGGTGAATCCCGTACGGGAGAACTCGGCGATGTAGTGGTCGAGTTCTTCCTGACTGATCCAGTCCGGCAGCCCGTCCGGTTCGGGAAGCCGATCGATGAAGCCCTCGGGCCCGGGGGCGGCCATCCGCAGCAGCGCGTCCGCGCCGCCGGAACCGTTCAGGCCGCCCATCATCCGTCGCATGGTTCGGGCAGGATCGCCGCCGAGTTCGGCGTCGGCGACGCCGGGCTCCTGGAAATAGAGGATGTAGAAGAAGTTCTCGCCGAACAGCTTGCGCCACGCCCGCGTCGGCGCCACGTGCGAGCGGGGCAGCGCCGGCACGCTGAGCGCGGCGACCGCCGCGACCCGGTCCGGGTGCAGCAGCGGCGCGTGCCACGCGACGGGCGCACCCCAGTCGTGCCCGATCCACACGGCGCGCTCTGCGCCGACGTCGTCGAGCAACCCGACCAGGTCGGCGGTCAACTCGTGAATGTTGTACGCCTCGATCGCATCCGGGCGGGATGAGCCGCCGTAGCCGCGCTGGTCGGGCGCCAGCACGTGATAGCCGGCCTCGGCGAGGACCGGTATCTGGTGTCGCCACGAATAGGCCAGCTCGGGAAAGCCGTGGGCCAGGATCACCACGGGCGCGCCGCGATCTCCCGCCTCGGTCACCCGCAATTGCACGCCGTTTGTGTCTACTAACCGCTGGGTTGACGAAAGCACCGTTTCACCAAATCACAAGGACCCCGGGCTGAGAAGGGCGTCTTTATCGCCCGCGTCGCCCCGCCCCATAATTTGGGCATGCGATTGGACCACGTGGTTCTCTGGACGAGCGACGCACGGGCGGCGATGGATTTCTACACGAGAGTGGTCGGGCTGGCGCCGGTGCGCTTCGCGGAGTTCGAGGCCGGCGAGGCGCCGTTCCCGAGCGTGCGGGTGTGCGACGACTCCATCATCGATCTGATGCCGCTTGAGATGGCTTCGGCCGCGGCGTCGTCCGCGGTGGCCGAGGGAAGCGCCGGCCGACCCGTCAACCACGTCTGCCTCGCGCTGTCGAAGGCCGAGTACGACGCGCTGGATGCGCGCCTGCATGAAGAAGGCGTGGACACCAGCGCGCGGCTGACCCACAGCTTCGGGGCCCGAGGGTGGTCACCGCAGACGTACTACTTCGCCGACCCCGACGGCAATGTGGTCGAGGCCCGCTACTACGAGTGAGGGGCGCATCGCTCGGCGATTGTGTGGTTTGCCACGTCGGGAACCAGACCGGGAACCGCCGCTCGTTATCCCGTGAGGATGGTGCGGCCCCGGCTCTGCCGGGGCTTGCGATCGACACTAGCCATATGGTGCCGACCCGCTGCGCCCCGGCTCGCCGGGGCTGGCGATCGACACTAGCGGTAGCCTGGACTTTTGCAGCTTCGTGTATCGGGGAAGGACCTGGCCGACGAGGCCGATGATTGATGAACCGGAAAAACGTGATTCGCACCCTCACGGCGGTCGCCGTTGTGGTGCTGCTGGGTTGGTCGTTTTTTTACTTCAGTGACGACACCCGCGGTTACAAGCCCGTCGACACCTCGGTGGCGATGTCCCAGATTAGCGGCGACAACGTCAAGAGCGCGCAGATCGACGACCGCGAGCAGCAGCTGCGGCTGACCCTGAAGAAGGGCAACAAGGACACCGACAACTCCGACAAGGTCATCACCAAGTACCCCAGCGGATACGCGGTCGACCTGTTCAACGCGCTCAACACGAAGAACGCGAAGGTCAGCACCGTCGTGAACGAGGGCAGCATCCTGGGCGAGTTGCTCGTCTACGTGCTGCCGCTGCTGTTGCTGGTGGGCCTGTTCGTGATGTTCTCCCGCATGCAGGGGGGCGCCCGGATGGGCTTCGGGTTCGGCAAGTCCCGGGCGAAGATGCTCAACAAGGACATGCCCAAGACCACATTCGCCGACGTGGCGGGCGTCGACGAGGCGGTCGAGGAGCTCTACGAGATCAAGGACTTCCTGCAGAACCCCAGCAGGTATCAGGCGCTGGGCGCCAAGATCCCCAAGGGCGTGCTGCTTTACGGCCCTCCGGGTACCGGCAAGACGCTGCTGGCGCGCGCCGTCGCCGGCGAGGCCGGGGTGCCGTTCTTCACGATCTCGGGTTCCGACTTCGTGGAGATGTTCGTCGGTGTCGGCGCCTCGCGGGTGCGCGACCTGTTCGAGCAGGCCAAGCAGAACAGCCCGTGCATCATCTTCGTCGACGAGATCGACGCGGTGGGCCGCCAGCGGGGCGCCGGGCTGGGCGGCGGCCACGACGAGCGTGAGCAGACGCTCAACCAGTTGCTGGTCGAGATGGACGGCTTCGGTGATCGCGCCGGCGTCATCCTGATCGCGGCCACCAACCGCCCCGACATCCTCGACCCGGCGCTGTTGCGGCCCGGGCGATTCGACCGCCAGATCCCGGTCTCCAACCCGGACCTGGCGGGTCGCCGCGCCGTCTTGAGGGTGCACTCCAAGGGCAAGCCGATCGCGCCGGACGCGGACCTGGACGGGCTGGCCAAGCGGACCGTCGGGATGACGGGCGCCGACCTGGCCAACGTCGTCAACGAGGCCGCGCTGCTGACCGCCCGCGAAAACGGCACCGTCATCACCGGCCCCGCGCTGGAAGAGGCGGTGGATCGGGTGATTGGCGGCCCGCGCCGTAAGGGCCGGATCATCAGCGAGCAGGAGAAGAAGATCACCGCCTACCACGAGGGCGGGCACACGCTGGCGGCCTGGGCGATGCCGGACATCGACCCGGTCTACAAAGTCACGATCCTGGCCCGCGGGCGCACCGGCGGGCACGCGGTGGCGGTGCCCGAGGAGGACAAGGGCCTGCGGACGCGCTCGGAGATGATCGCCCAGCTGGTGTTCGCGATGGGCGGGCGTGCCGCCGAGGAACTGGTGTTCCGCGAGCCCACCACGGGCGCGGTGTCCGACATCGAGCAGGCCACCAAGATCGCGCGCTCGATGGTCACCGAATTCGGGATGAGCTCCAAGCTGGGCGCGGTCAAGTACGGCACCGAGCACGGCGACCCGTTCCTGGGCCGCACCATGGGCACGCAGGCGGACTACTCGCACGAGGTCGCGCGCGACATCGACGACGAGGTGCGCAAGCTGATCGAGGCCGCGCACACCGAGGCCTGGGAGATCCTCACCGAATACCGTGACGTGCTCGACACGCTGGCCGGCGAGCTGCTGGAGAAGGAAACCCTGCACCGGCCCGAGCTGGAGGGAATCTTCTCCGGCGTCGAAAAGCGGCCGCGGCTCACCATGTTCGACGACTTCGGCGGCCGCATCCCGTCGGACAAGCCGCCGATCAAGACGCCCGGCGAGCTGGCCATCGAGCGCGGTGAGCCGTGGCCGCCACCGGTCGAGGAGCCGGCCTTCAAGGCGGCGATCGCCGCGGCCAGCCAGGCCGCCGAGGCGGCCCGCGCGGAGGCCGACAGAAACGCGAACGGCCCCAACGGTTTTCATGGCGGCCGGCCCGGCGGCGATCGGGAGCCCGCTCCCCACGGCCCGACCCAGCCGGACTACGGCGCCCCGGCCGGCTGGCATGCGCCGGGGTGGCCGCCGCCCCAACAGCAGCAACACCAGCCGAACTACTGGTATCCGCCCGCGCAGCCCCCGCAGCAGCCGTATTGGCCGCAGCCGGTGCCGAGCTATCCGGGCCAGTCGGGGCCGCCCGCGTACCCGCCCTATCCGCCGTATCCGCCCTATCCGCCGCCCGGCCAGGCCCACCCGGATGCCGGAAAGTCACCCGAGAAAGAGGATGACGACGTGAGCCGGTCCAACCCGCCGGCACACGGCTGACGAAACGGAGGACTCGATGGCTCTCGCGGATCTGGGGCCCGATTTGGGGCCGGACACCCGCCAGGCTTCTCCGCGCATCAGGGCGTTCGACCAGCAACGCGCCGAGGCCGCGGTCCGCGAGCTGCTGTATGCGATCGGGGAAGACCCCGACCGAAACGGCTTGCAGGACACCCCGGCCCGCGTCGCGCGCGCATATCGGGAGATGTTCGCGGGGCTCTACACCGATCCCGACTCGGTGCTGAACACCATGTTCGACGAGGACCACGACGAGATGGTGATCGTCAAGGAAATCCCGCTGTACTCGACCTGCGAGCATCACCTCGTCTCGTTCCACGGGGTGGCCCACGTCGGCTACATCCCGGGCAAGGACGGCAGGGTGACCGGCCTGTCCAAGATCGCCCGTCTGGTCGACCTGTACGCCAAGCGGCCCCAGGTTCAGGAGCGGCTCACCAGCCAGATCGCCGACGCCCTCGTGAACAAGCTCGATCCGCGCGGGGTGATCGTCGTCGTCGAGGCCGAGCACCTGTGCATGGCGATGCGCGGGGTCCGCAAGCCCGGCGCCGTCACCACGACCTCGGCGGTGCGTGGCATGTTCAAGACCAGTCCCGCCTCCCGGGCCGAAGCGCTCGATCTCATCCTGCGCAAGTGAGTCCGGCGCCCGTGCAGGTGATGGGAGTCCTCAACGTCACCGACGATTCGTTCTCTGACGGCGGGCGCTATCTCGATGCCGACGACGCCGTCGCCCATGGCCTGGCGATGGCCGCCGAGGGCGCGGGCATCGTCGACGTCGGAGGGGAGTCGACCCGTCCGGGCGCCGTTCGCGTCGATCCCCGGGTCGAGGCATCGCGCGTGGTTCCCGTCGTCAAAGAACTCGCCGCGCAAGGCATTACCGTCAGCATCGACACCATGCACGCCGACGTCGCGCGGGCGGCGCTGCAGAGCGGGGCGCGGATCGTCAACGACGTGTCGGGTGGTCGAGCCGACCGCGCGATGGCCCCGCTGCTCGCCGAGGCCGGTGTGCCGTGGGTGTTGATGCACTGGCGGCCCGTGTCGCCCGAGCGGCCGCATGAGGCCCCGCGGTATCGCGACGTGGTGGCCGAGGTGCGCGCCGAGCTGCTTGCCAACGTCGACGACGCGGTGGCCGCGGGGGTGGATCCCGACAAGCTGGTGATCGACCCGGGGCTGGGATTCGCCAAGACGGGACAACACAATTGGGCGTTGCTGCACGCGCTGCCGCAGCTCGTCGCCACCGGAATCCCGGTGCTATTGGGCGCCTCGCGCAAGCGGTTCCTCGGCACGTTGCTCGCCGGGCCCGACGGGTCGCCGCGACCGCCCGACGGGCGCGAGACGGCGACGGCGGTGATTTCAGCGCTGGCCGCCCTGCACGGGGCCTGGGGCGTTCGGGTGCACGACGTGCGCGCCTCCGTCGATGCCCTCAAGGTCGTCGAGGCATGGGCCCAGAATGGCTGATCGAATCGAGTTGCGCGGCTTGGCCGTTCGCGGCCGTCACGGGGTCTTCGAACACGAGCGCGCGTCCGGGCAGGATTTCGTCGTCGACATTACCGTGTGGATCGACCTGGCCGACGCCGCCGCGAGCGACGACCTGGCCGACACGTACGACTACGGCGCGCTGGCCCAGCTGGCCGCCGACGTGGTCTCGGGGCCGGCGCGCAAGCTGATCGAAACGGTCGGCGCCGAGATCGCCGACCGGGTGATGCACGACGGGCGCGTGCACGCCGTCGAGGTGGTGGTGC
Source organism: Mycobacterium sp. NGS69 (assembly GCF_059812165.1). Classification (NCBI taxonomy): domain Bacteria; kingdom Bacillati; phylum Actinomycetota; class Actinomycetes; order Mycobacteriales; family Mycobacteriaceae; genus Mycobacterium; species Mycobacterium sp. NGS69. The sequence continues at coordinate 467,551 of NZ_JCALCD010000001.1, read as the reverse complement.
ACAAGCCGCAGGCCCCCATCCCGCAGCAGTTCGCCGACGTGGCCGTCGTGGTGCGGCGGTCGCGGCGCGGCGGCCGCGGTTCGGTGATCCCGGCCGGCGGGGCGGTATGAGTCGCGTCGTGCTGTCCGTCGGCTCCAACCTGGGGGACCGGTTGGCCCGGCTGCAGTCGGTCGTCGACGCGCTCGGGGAAGAAGTGGTCGCGGTGTCTCCCGTCTACGAGACGGACCCCTGGGGCCGGGTGGATCAGGCCCCGTTTCTCAACGCGGTGCTGATCGCCGACGACCCGGCGTGCGACGGGCAGGCGTGGCTGAGCCGGGCGCAGGAGTTCGAGCGGGCGGCGGGTCGGGTCCGCGGCGAGCGCTGGGGCCCGCGCTCCCTCGACGTCGACCTGGTCGCCTGTTACGGCGAAGGCGAAATGGAAGTGATCACCCGCGAGCCCAACCTGACGCTGCCGCACCCGCTGGCCCACCTGCGGGCGTTCGTGATGGTGCCGTGGCTGGCCATCGAGCCGGACGCCCGGCTGACGGTCGCCGAAGGGCGGCGTCCCGTCGCCCAGCTGCTGGCCGAACTGGACCCGGCCGACCGGGCCGGCGTTCGGCTGTCCAACCTGACGCTCACGCTCGCCAAGAAATCGGAAACCTGATGGGCCCGACCCGCAAGCGTGACCTGACGGCCGCGGTGGTCGGCGCTGCGGTGTTGGGCTATCTGCTGGTGGTCTCGCTGTATCGCTGGTTTCCGCCCATCACGATGTGGACCGGCGTCTCGCTGCTGGTGGTCGCCGTCGCCGAGGCGCTGTGGGCGCGCTACGTGCGGGTCAAGATCGGCGACGGCGAGATCGGTGACGGGCCGGGCTGGCTGCATCCGCTGGCGGTGGCGCGCAGCGTGATGGTGGCCAAGGCGTCGGCGTGGGTGGGCGCGCTGGTCCTGGGCTGGTGGGTCGGGGTGCTGGTCTACTTGCTGCCGCGGCGGTCCTGGCTGCGCGCGGCCGAGGAGGACACCACCGGCGCGTTGGTGGCCGCCATCAGCGCGCTCGCGTTGGTCGTCGCCGCGCTGTGGCTGCAGCATTGCTGCAAGTCCCCGCAGGATCCGACCGAGCACGGCGAGGGCGCGGAAACTTAGCGCACCCGGCGACCCGGCGGTCAACCCGGGTGGGAATCGCCGGAGCCGCGCGACACGCGGAGTGACCTCGCGCAGGTACTCTCAGGCCATGACCGTTCTGTCCCGCGGCGCCCGGGTTCGGCGCGGCGGCCGCAGGCCGGGGTGGGTGCTCTTGACGGCGTTGCTGGTCCTCGCGATGGGGGCCAGTTCCGCACTGGTTTTCACCAACCGGGTGGAACTCCTCAAGCTCGCTGTAATCCTGGCGCTGTGGGCCGCAGTCGCCGGCGCCTTCGTTTCGGTGCTCTACCGCCGCCAAAGCGACGCGGACCAGTCCCGCGTCCGCGACCTGAAGCTGGTCTACGACCTGCAGCTGGACCGGGAGATCTCGGCCCGTCGCGAATACGAGCTGACGGTGGAGTCGCAGCTGCGGCGCGAGCTGGCATCCGAGCTGCGCGCCCAGGCCGAGGACGACCTGGCCGCGCTGCGCGCGGAACTGAGCGCGTTGCGGACCAGCCTCGAGATCCTGTTCGACACCGACCTGCAGCAGCGCCCGGCGCTCGAGACGCACGAGACCGAGGCGCCACGCGGGCGGGCGTACAGCGAGTGGGAACGCAACGGCGAGAGCAACCCGGACTGGGTGTCCAGCGATCGCGTCGCGTCGGTCGCCCGGGACAACCCGCCCGGCCAGGCGGACGGCCGCGCCGACGAAGCCGCGATCATCGACGTGCCCGAGGAACCGTTGCTGCCGCCCCGGCAGCCGCCGCCCCCGCGCGAGCGGTTCCAGTACGACGCGCGCCAAGAGGCGCGATACGTGGTCTCCCAAGAGCCGCCGTACATGACGCCCCCGCCCGCGCCGGAGGCGCGCTACGAGCAGCGTCAGCCGCCGCCGCCACCGTCGCAACCGGAACCGCAGCCGCAGATGCAGGACTGGCGGCCCGCCGCCGCGGAAGGGCAGTGGTTGCCCCCGGGCGCGCCCGGCAGCAACTGGGCCGGCGGCGACGCGGCCGGCGCCCCGGGCGGAGAGTCGCCGGGCGGGCGGCGCGCCCGTCACTACGGCGCCGAGGAACCCCTGGACGGCTCGCCCTTCGAGCACCCGCAGCCACCGCCATACGGCGAACCCGGCCGTCGGGCGCGGTCGCGCCACTCGGCGGAATATCGCGACTACGGCGTGCGCAACTATCCCCCGCAAGCGGGCGGTACCCCCACGCCGACGAACGAGCCCACGCCCCCGCCCGCCCCGGCCGCCGCGCCGCCGCCACCCCCGCAACCGGGCCCGCCGCCCCCCGGCGCGGCGCCGCCGCCACCGCAGATGGCTCCGCCGCCGCACGCCGAGGTCGCGCCCCGGCATCGTGGCACCGACCCCCTGCCGCGGGGCGCCGATGGTTCCGACGACAGCCCGCCCAGCGGGGGCCAGTCGGTGGCCGAACTGCTGGCGCGGCTGCAGGTCGAGCCCTCCGGCGGCGGTCGCCGCCGCCGGCGCGACGGCTGAGCTGGGAGCTTCCTCACACCGGCTTTCGTTGGGCTCGGCCCGATGGATCGATTAAAGTCTTAGGGACCGTCCGGTACCCGCGCATGGGACTGGAACGAACCAAGAAAGCTATGAGGTCGTCTGCGATGGAGCAGTTCGACGGACTGCGCCCGGCGCGGCTCAAGGTGGGCATCGTCTCCGCCGGCCGGGTGGGCTCCGCGCTCGGTGTCGCGCTGGAGCGCGCCGACCACGTCGTCGTGGCCTGCAGCGCCGTCTCGCACGCGTCGCGCGAGCGGGCGCACCACCGGTTGCCCGATACGCCGGTGGCGTCGCCGCCCGACGTGGCCGCCAACGCCGAGCTGCTGCTGTTGGCCGTTCCCGACAGCGAACTGGCCGGCCTGGTGTCCGGGCTGGCCGCCACCTCCGCCGTGCGCCCCGGCACGATCGTCGCGCACACCTCCGGCGCCAACGGGGTCGGCATCCTCGCGCCGCTGAGCCACGACGGCTGCATCCCGCTGGCGATCCACCCCGCGATGACGTTCACCGGCTCCGACGAGGACATCAGCCGGCTGCCTGACACCTGTTTCGGGATCACCGCGGTCGACGAGGTCGGGTACGCCATCGCGCAGTCGCTGGTGCTCGAGATGGGCGGCGAGCCGTTCTGCGTCCCCGAGGACGCCCGCGTCCTCTACCACGCCGCGCTGGCGCACGCGAGCAACCACCTCGTGACGGTGCTCGCCGACGCGGTCGAGGCGTTGCGGGCCGCGCTGCGCGGCAACGAACTGCTCGGGCAACAGACGGTCGACGACCAGCCGGGCGGCCTCGCCGAACGCATCGTCGGGCCGCTGGCCCGCGCGGCGCTGGAGAACACCCTGCGGCGCGGGCAGGCCGCCCTCACCGGGCCGGTCGCCCGCGGCGACGCCGCCGCCGTCGCCGAGCACCTGGCCGCGCTGGCCGAGTTCGACCCGGACCTGGCCCAGGCGTACCGGGTCAACGCCTTGCGGACCGCCCAGCGCGCGCACGCCCCCGCCGACGTCCTGGAGGTGCTCGCGCGATGACTCCCACCTTCAAACCCGGCGAACTCAACGTCTACTCGGCGCCGCGCGACGTCACCGACGTCAGCCGCGCGCTGCGCCACACCGGCCGGCGCGTGATGCTGGTGCCCACCATGGGTGCCCTGCACGACGGGCACCTCGCCCTGGTGCGGGCCGCCAAGCGGGTCCCCGGCTCGGTGGTCGTTGTCTCGATCTTCGTCAACCCGCTGCAATTCGGGGCCGGGGAAGACCTCGACGCCTACCCCCGGACCCTCGACGAGGACCTGGCGCTGCTGCGCGGCGAGGACGTCGAGATCGTGTTCGCGCCCACCGCCGCGGCGATGTATCCCGACGGCCTGCGCACCACCGTGCACCCCGGCGCGCTGGCCGGCGAGCTCGAGGGCGGCGCGCGGCCGACCCATTTCTCCGGCGTGCTGACCGTGGTGTGCAAGCTCCTGCAGATCGTGCGCCCCGATCGGATCTTCTTCGGCGAGAAGGACTACCAGCAATTGGTCCTGATCCGTCAGATGGTCACCGACCTCAATATCGACGTGGCCGTCGTCGGCGTCCCCACCGTGCGCGAATTCGACGGCCTGGCGATGTCGTCGCGCAACCGCTACCTGGACGCGGCGCAACGCGAACTGGCCGGCACGCTTTCGGCGGCACTGACCGCGGCGGCGCACGCCGCGCCCGCCGGCGCGCAGGCCGCATTGGACGCCGCCAACGCCGTGCTGGACGCCGTGCCCGCGATCAGCGTCGACTACCTCGAGCTGCGCAACGCGGACCTGGACCCGCTGCGGGCCGGGGCGCCTGGCCGGCTGCTGATCGCGGCCCGGCTGGGCACTACCCGGCTGCTGGACAACATCGCCATCGAAGTAGGAACACCACCGCCGGCACCCACGGGGCCGGACGCTCATCGGGACGCCCTCGAATCACATTGGAGGAATTGATGTTACGGACGATGCTGAAGTCGAAGATCCACCGCGCCACCGTGACGCAGGCCGACCTGCATTACGTCGGCTCGGTGACCATTGACGCCGACCTGATGGACGCCGCGGACCTGCTCGAGGGCGAGCAGGTGACCATCGTGGACATCGACAACGGCGCCCGTTTGGTCACCTACGCCATCACCGGCGAACGCGGCAGCGGTGTGATCGGAATCAACGGCGCCGCAGCGCATTTGATTCACCCCGGCGACCTGGTGATCCTGATCGCGTACGGGACGATGGAAGACGCGGAGGCGCGCGCCTACCGGCCGCGGATCGTGTTCGTCGACGCCGACAACAAGCCGATCGACCTCGGCCACGACCCGGCGTTCGTGCCCGACGGCGTCGACGAATTGCTCGATCCCCGGATCGGCGCGAGGTAGCCGTGCTGCTGGCCATCGACGTCCGCAACACGCACACCGTCGTCGGACTGCTATCCGGATCCAAGGAGCACGCAAAGGTCGTGCAGCAGTGGCGGATTCGCACCGAATCCGAGGTAACCGCGGACGAACTCGCCCTGACCATCGACGGCCTGATCGGTGACGACTCCGAGCGCCTCACCGGCGCCGCCGCGCTGTCGACCGTCCCGTCGGTGCTGCACGAGGTGCGGGTCATGCTCGACCAGTACTGGCCGTCGGTGCCCAGCGTGCTCATCGAGCCCGGGGTGCGCACCGGGATACCGCTGCTGGTCGACAATCCGAAAGAGGTGGGCGCCGACCGGATCGTCAACTGCCTGGCGGCCTTCCATAAATACCGCAAGGCGGCCGTCGTCGTCGATTTCGGCTCCTCGATCTGCGTGGACGTGGTGTCGGCCAAGGGCGAGTTCCTCGGCGGTGCCATCGCCCCGGGTGTGCAGGTTTCCTCCGATGCCGCCGCCGCCCGCTCCGCGGCGCTGCGCCGCGTCGAGCTGACCCGGCCCCGATCGGTGGTCGGCAAGAACACCGTCGAATGCATGCAGGCCGGCGCGGTGTTCGGATTCGCCGGTCTGGTCGACGGTTTGGTGCAACGCATCCGCGAGAACGTGGACGGGTTCGCCGGCGATGACGTCGCCGTCGTAGCGACCGGCCATACCGCGCCGTTGCTGCTGCCCGAACTGCACACCGTCAACCACTACGACCAGCACCTGACGTTGCACGGCCTGCAGCTGGTCTTCGAACGCAACCGCGACGCCGAACGCGGCCGGCTGAAGACGGCCCGCTAAGTCGCCGTCGGCGCGGCCCGACGCCCCGTCCTTTAAGCTGGCACGTCGTGAGTGACGCCGCCCCCGACCTTCCCGAGCAGTTCCGGATCCGCCGGGACAAGCGCGCTCGCCTGCTGGCCGAGGGATCCGACCCCTACCCCGTCGCCATCGAGCGCACCCACACCCTGGCCGAGGTCCGCGCCGCCCACCCCGACCTGCCCACCGACACCGCCACCGACGACATCGTCGGCGTCGCGGGCCGGGTCATCTTCGCGCGCAACTCCGGAAAACTGTGCTTTGCGACACTCCAGGACGGCGACGGCACCACCCTGCAGGTGATGGTCAGCCTCGACAAGGTCGGGCGGGAGTCGCTCGACGCGTGGAAGGCCGACGTCGACCTCGGCGACATCGTCTACGTGCACGGCAACGTGATCAGCTCACGGCGCGGCGAATTGTCCGTGCTGGCCGACTCGTGGCGGATGGCGGCCAAGTCGCTGCGGCCGCTGCCGGTCGCGCACAAGGAGATGAGCGAGGAGTCGCGGGTCCGGCAGCGCTACGTCGACCTGATCGTTCGTCCCCAGGCCCGCACGGTGGCCCGGCAGCGAATTACCGTGATCCGGGCGATCCGCAACGCGCTGGAACGGCGCGGCTTTCTCGAAGTCGAAACCCCTATCTTGCAGACGCTGGCCGGGGGCGCCGCGGCCCGGCCGTTCATCACACATTCCAATGCGCTCGACATCGATCTCTACCTGCGGATCGCGCCGGAACTGTTCCTCAAGCGCTGCATCGTCGGCGGATTCGACAAGGTCTTCGAGTTAAATCGCGTGTTCCGAAACGAAGGGGCCGATTCGACGCATTCTCCAGAATTTTCGATGTTGGAGACCTACCAGACCTACGGCACCTATGACGATTCAGCGATCGTCACGCGTGAGCTTATTCAAGAGGTGGCCGACGAGGCGATCGGAACCCGAGAACTCCCGTTCCCGGACGGCAGCGTGTACGACATAGACGGAGAATGGGCGTCAATACAAATGTACCCGTCCCTGTCGGCGGCGCTCGGTGAGGAGATCACACCCGACACGACGGTCGATCGCCTGCGGGCCATCATCCGGCAGCTCGGCTCCAAAATGCCAGAGATCCCCGACAACCGCGGCTACGGACACGGGAAACTCGTCGAGGAACTGTGGGAGCACACGGTGGGCAATTCCCTGACCGCACCCACCTTCGTCAAGGATTTCCCCGTGGATACAACACCTTTGACGCGGCAGCACCGCAGCATTCCCGGCGTGACCGAGAAGTGGGACCTCTACGTTCGCGGGGTCGAACTGGCCACCGGGTACTCCGAATTGAACGACCCCGTCGTTCAGCGCGAACGGTTCGCCGCGCAGGTCCGCGCCGCGGCCGCCGGCGACGACGAGGCCATGGCGCTCGACGAAGATTTTCTCGCCGCGCTCGAGTATGGGATGCCGCCGTGCACCGGAACCGGAATGGGTATCGATCGGTTGTTGATGTCTTTGACCGGCCTGTCAATTAGAGAGACAGTTTTGTTTCCGATTGTTCGGCCGCACTCCAGTTGACTTACCCGTTGCCCCTGGATTGAGTATTCTGCGTTGTTATGGCAGATTGGTGACTTGGGGAGTGAATCCAAACTGCTCAGCAACTGCTCAGGACGAAACGCGAGGGTAAGCTAATGGCGAAAAAAGTGACCGTCACCTTGGTCGATGATTTCGACGGTGCGGGCGCGGCCGACGAAACGGTTGAATTCGGGCTTGACGGGGTGACGTACGAGATTGACCTTTCGTCCAAGAATGCTGCGAAACTGCGCAACGATTTGAAGCAGTGGGTCGCGGCGGGCCGCCGCGTCGGCGGTCGGCGGCGCGGGCGTTCCGGCTCCGGACGTGGCCGCGGCGCCATCGACCGCGAGCAAAGCGCCGCCATCCGGGAATGGGCCCGCCGCAACGGGCACAACGTGTCGACGCGCGGCCGCATCCCGGCGGACGTCATCGACGCATTCCACGCAGCCACCTAAGCGAAGCGCTTACCGGCGCCCGGGTCCGTACGGCCCGGGCGCCGGTCGTTTTCGATTTCGCTGGCGGCGGAACGCTCGCCGCCCCGCGCGGGAAACGCTTTCGCGTTTTTCCTCGTTTACCTGTTACGGCTGCGCGCCAACGGCGGTATGCGGCCGGGACGGCCAGCAACCGCAACGTTAGGAACCGCGGCGGGCCGACCATTACAGTGGAGAGCAGGTACGCGGTTCCGGCCCCTAGGGGCCGGCAATTGGCCATCAAGAGGTCTGTACCGATGGCAAGGGAGAGCAGGTAAGCACCGATGTTCGAAAGATTTACCGACCGTGCCCGCAGGGTCGTCGTCCTGGCGCAAGAAGAGGCCCGGATGCTCAACCACAACTACATCGGCACCGAGCACATCTTGTTGGGTTTGATTCACGAGGGCGAGGGCGTCGCGGCGAAGTCGCTGGAGTCGCTGGGCATCTCGCTCGAGGGCGTTCGCAGCCAGGTCGAGGAGATCATCGGCCAGGGCCAGCAGGCGCCGTCGGGGCACATCCCGTTCACCCCGCGGGCCAAGAAGGTTCTCGAGCTGAGCCTGCGCGAGGCGCTGCAGCTGGGCCACAACTACATCGGCACCGAGCACATCCTGCTCGGCCTCATCCGCGAGGGTGAGGGCGTGGCCGCCCAGGTGCTGGTCAAGCTGGGCGCGGAGCTGACCCGGGTGCGCCAGCAGGTGATCCAGCTGCTGAGCGGTTACCAGGGCAAGGAAGCCGCGGAGGCCGGCACCGGCGGCCGCGGCGGCGAGTCCGGCAGCCCGTCCACGTCGCTGGTGCTCGACCAATTCGGCCGCAACCTGACGGCCGCCGCGATGGAAGGCAAGCTGGACCCGGTCATCGGCCGCGAGAAGGAAATCGAGCGGGTGATGCAGGTGCTGAGCCGGCGCACCAAGAACAACCCGGTGCTGATCGGCGAGCCCGGCGTTGGCAAGACGGCCGTCGTCGAGGGCCTGGCGCAGGCCATCGTGCACGGGCAGGTGCCAGAGACGCTGAAGGACAAGCAGCTCTACACGCTCGACCTGGGTTCGCTGGTGGCGGGCTCGAGGTACCGCGGTGACTTCGAGGAGCGGCTGAAGAAGGTGCTCAAGGAGATCAACACCCGCGGCGACATCATCCTGTTCATCGACGAGCTGCACACTCTGGTGGGTGCCGGCGCCGCCGAGGGCGCGATCGACGCGGCGAGCATCCTCAAGCCCAAGCTGGCCCGCGGCGAGCTGCAGACCATCGGCGCTACCACGCTCGACGAGTACCGCAAGTACATCGAGAAGGACGCCGCCCTGGAGCGCCGCTTCCAGCCCGTGCAGGTGGGTGAGCCGACGGTGGCCCACACCATCGAGATCCTCAAGGGATTGCGGGACCGGTACGAGGCCCACCACCGGGTGTCGATCAGCGACAGCGCGATCGTGGCCGCGGCCACCCTGGCCGACCGCTACATCAACGATCGGTTCCTGCCGGACAAGGCCATCGACCTGATCGACGAGGCCGGCGCCCGGATGCGGATCCGCCGGATGACCGCGCCGCCAGACCTGCGCGAGTTCGACGAGAAAATTGCCGACGCCCGCCGCGAGAAGGAATCGGCGATCGACGCCCAGGACTTCGAGAAGGCCGCGAGCCTGCGGGACCGGGAGAAGCAACTGGTCGCCCAGCGGGCCGAGCGCGAAAAGCAGTGGCGCTCAGGCGACATGGACGTTGTCGCCGAGGTGGACGACAACGAGATCGCCGAGGTGCTGGGAAACTGGACCGGCATCCCGGTGTTCAAGCTCACCGAGGCCGAAACCACCCGGCTGCTGCGCATGGAGGACGAGCTGCACAAGCGGATCATCGGCCAGGTCGATGCCGTCAAGGCCGTCTCCAAGGCGATCCGCCGCACCCGCGCCGGGCTGAAGGACCCCAAGCGGCCCTCGGGCTCGTTCATCTTCGCCGGCCCATCCGGTGTCGGTAAGACCGAGCTGTCCAAGGCGCTGGCCAACTTCCTGTTCGGCGACGACGACGCGCTCATCCAGATCGACATGGGCGAGTTCCACGACCGCTTCACCGCGTCGCGGCTGTTCGGTGCCCCGCCGGGATACGTCGGCTACGAGGAGGGCGGCCAGCTCACCGAGAAGGTGCGCCGCAAGCCGTTTTCCGTGGTGCTGTTCGACGAGATCGAAAAGGCGCACCAGGAGATCTACAACAGCCTGTTGCAGGTCCTCGAGGACGGCCGGCTCACCGACGGCCAGGGGCGCACGGTGGACTTCAAGAACACCGTGCTGATCTTCACGTCCAACCTCGGCACCTCCGACATCTCCAAGCCGGTGGGCCTGGGCTTCACCCAGGGCGGCGGCGACAACAACTACGAGCGGATGAAGCAGAAGGTCAACGACGAGCTGAAGAAGCACTTCCGCCCTGAGTTCCTCAACCGCATCGACGACATCATCGTCTTCCACCAGCTGACGCGCGACGAGATCATCCAGATGGTCGACCTGATGATCGAACGGGTCGGCAAGCAGCTCAAGGCCAAAGACATGTCGATGGAGCTGACCGACAAGGCCAAGGCTCTGCTGGCCAAGCGTGGCTTCGACCCGGTGCTGGGCGCCCGTCCGTTGCGGCGCACCATCCAGCGCGAGATCGAGGACCAGCTCTCCGAGAAGATCCTTTTCGAGGAGGTCGGCCCCGGGCAGCTCGTCACCGTCGACGTGGACAACTGGGACGGGGAAGGCGCCGGCGAGGAGGCGGTGTTCACGTTCACCGGAACTCGCAAGCCGCCGGTCGAGCCTGATCTGGCCAAGGCCGGAGCGCACAGCGCACCCGAAACGCAGTAGCGATTGCAGCGAACGGGCGGTTAATCTCTGACGGGATTAACCGCCTGTCTCGCATGTAAGGGGCCCGCCTGTGCTGATCGTGACAACTAATGACCTCCCGGGCTGGGAGATCCAGCGCGTGTGCGGCGAAGTGTTCGGGCTGACCGTTCGGTCGCGAAATGCGTTCTCCCAGATGGGTGCCGGCTTCAAGGCGATGTTCGGCGGCGAGCTGCAGGGGATGACCAAGAACCTCTCCGACAGCCGCAACGAGGCCATGGGACGGCTGATCGCCGAGGCGCGCAACCGCGGCGGCAACGCGATCGTCGCGATGCGCTTCGACACCACCGAAATCGGCGACGTGTGGACCGAGATCTGCGCCTACGGCACGGCGGTCCAGGCGGTGCCGGTCACCGAGGGCGCCAAGTACACCGCCGGCCAGCTCGGCTACGGCGCCGCGGCGCCCCAACATTGACGCGCGGTCTAGACTGACAGCTGTCCTGACGGGACACGGAATCCGGTGAAATTCCAGAACGGTCGCGCCACTGTCGAAAGTCAGACCCGTAGCCCGTCATCCGCAGCGGGGACGCGTAATCCCCGGAAGGAGTACCCGTGGCAAATCTCGAGAAGGCCGGCGCCCGTACCCGGTCGGTCGATCTGTCGGCGGCCAGCGCCGCGCTCTGGTTGGCGGCCACCGCGTTCCTGGCGCTGTTGGCCCTGTACTTCGTCGGGGTCGATCAGGGCGCACTGTCGCTGTTCGGCAGCGACTCCCACGTGCACGAGTTCGTCCACGACGCACGCCATCTGCTCGGCTTCCCCTGCCACTGACCCCGCAGCGTGGAGAAGCGGCTGATCGCACGCGGTCTCCTAACGGGGGCCGTCGGCGCGGTGCTCGCGTTCCTGTTCGCCCGCGTGTGGGCGGAGCCGGTTATTGCGCGCGCGATCGCTTTTGAGGACGGGCGAAGCGACGCCCTTGACGCTCATGGCGTGCACGAGCACGGCGCCGAGTTGTTCAGTCGCGGCGTGCAGTCCAACGCCGGATTGGGTTTCGGCGTGCTGATTTTCGGCGTCGCGATGGGTGCGCTGTTTTCCGTACTGTTCTGCGTGGTCTCGGCGCGGGCGAGAACCATTGGGGTGCGGCCACTTTCGGCGCTTCTCGCGGCGGGCGCGTTCGTCGCGGTTTACCTGGTGCCGTTCCTCAAGTACCCGCCGAATCCGCCCGCGGTGGGCCAGGCGGACACGATCGGGGCCCGCACCGGCTGGTACCTGGTGATGGTGCTGGCATCGGTGGCGCTGGCGATCGCCGCCGTGTGGCTTTACCGACGGCTCGCGGCCCGGCTCGGGGCGTGGAGCGCCGGTTTGTCCGCGGCGGCGGCCTACGTGCTCGCGATCGCCGTGGTGGCCGTGCCGCTACCTGTCGTCGACGAGACTCCGCCGCCGTTGCGCGACGCCTCGGGCGCGATCATCTATCCCGGCTTTCCGGCCGACGTGCTCTACGAATTCAGACTGCTCTCACTTGGCGCGCAGCTGGTGTTGTGGGCGGCGATCGGTGTGGTCTTCGCGATACTGGCGGGCCGGTTACTGGAGGAGCGAGTACCCGCGTGACCGATGTCGTTCGCCTGACCCTGGTGTCGCACGCGATGACCGACGCCATGGCGGATGGACGCTTCCCCGCGGACGAGCCGCTCAATGGCATCGGCCTTCGGCAGGCGAAAAAGGCTGGGCGCCTTGAGGTAGATGGGACCACGCGCCAGCTCACGGGACCCGAGCGGCGCGCCCGCCAAACCGCGCAGCTGCTCGGCCTGCACGCCACAGTCGAGCCGCGGCTGGCCGATCTCGATTGCGACGGGTGGTGCGGGCAGACCCTGCGGGCCGTCGGCCCCGCGGACCTCGAGACGTGGCTCACCGATCCGGCGCGGGCACCGCACGGCGGCGAGTCGATCGTCGACCTGATGGGGCGTGTCGCAGGCTGGCTCGACGGGCTGACCGGCGAAGCGACGCCGGCGGTGGCGGTGACGCATCCGGCGGTGATCCGGGCGGCCATCCTGGAGGCCCTCGACATGCCGCCGAAATCGTTCTGGCGCATCGACATCGCACCGGTCAGTCGCGTCGTCATGCACTTTCGCGCCGGCCGCTGGACGCTGCGTTTGTGAGTCCCTAGCGGCTCTCCGGATCGGGGCCTGGCGCCGGCCTGATCTCCGCGCCCGGCGGCGCGCGCAGCCACGCCGTGGAGACCGTGGACCACTCCCCGACGCCGGCGTAGGAGCTAAATCGAGTCGTCGAGATCTTGGGATGCGCCAGCAGCAATCCCGCCGGCGACAGGTGCACCGCATCCCAGCGCTGCGCGATCGCCGGCCAGTCCGGGTACCTACAGCCCTCCGCCGTGGCGGCGTTCGCGTTGATCAGGTCGGCCCAGTCGCGGGCCGAATCGATCTGCGCCACGCGAACCCGGGCGACGTCGAAATGCACCTCCCAGCGCGGCATTTCGCGTCTCAAGTTCTCGCCGCAGAGGGTCCACGAATCCTCGTCCTCGGTGATCGGCGTCGAGGTCCAGAACGCGCCGGCGGGCAACGCGCTGAACGGGTTCCGATTGTGGACGCTCGGCGCGCGCAACTCGTCCAAATCCCCCTGGTGGATGTGCGGCGACCCGAACGAGGGTAGCGCCGACAGCGCTGCGCGGCCCCAGCTGTCGTACTTGCGCAGCTCCGGATCATCCACATCGAAGTCCGCCACGTCGTGCCAACGATCGGAGTAGAGATAACCGGAGATGGCCCGGGCCGCGGCCCGGATCAGCCTCTCGGGTACGGCGAGGCCGCCGAAGCGCCGCATGTCCTCGACGAACAGGCGCCCCGGAAAGGTATCCAGCAGCGATTCGCGGGCGCTCACCCGGCTACTTGGGGCCGATCAGAGCGAAGGCCTGCCGGGCGACCTGCAGCATCCAGCCGGTCACCCTGGGGCCGTGATCGCGGGGCCAGTTGAGCTGAAAGCTGACCACCCACGGCTGTTGGTTCTTGTCGACGGCGTACCAGCTGAACGTCAAATCACCCGGCAGCCCACCGGCTTTCGCGCCGATGTACGGCCACACATTGCGGTCCAGCTGGATGCCGGCCACCGTCGAAAGAATCTGCCTGACCGGCGCGGCCGGACCTACCGCGTCGGCCTGCAGCGCCGCGTGCACCCGGCAGATATCCTCGGCGCTGCCGTACCACTCCGCGCCGTAGGCCGAGGCGGGGGTGTGGGCGTGGGCCGGATCCGGTTGGTAGGGAGTCGAATCCGCCTGCGCCAGCAACTGGGCGCGGACCTGCCGGGACCCTTGCTTCCACTGATCGCGCAGGTCCGGTTTGCCCCAGCCGACGGAGAACAGCTCATACATCGTCGGGAACGGCGTCATGCTGGCCGGATCGTGATGGCCCGCCGTGGCGAGGGCCTCCTCGATCGCGTGCGTTCCGAGCCTTCCGATCAGCAGGTCGGTGGCCATGTTGTCGCTGGTGGCGATCATCTTCTCGGCGGCCGTACGAACCGAAACATGCGCTCCCACAGGCAGTTCCAGGCCCGACGAGCCGACCGCCCGGCCCTTGTCGGTGACGGTGAGCTGATCATCCCAGGACACCGTGCCGTCCCGGACGGCGCCGGCGACCGCGTGCAGCACGTACAGCTTGAAAATCGATGCCAGCGGCAGTGATTCGCCGGTGTTGGTGCCCGCCACCGGGTCGCAATGGCCGTCGTCGACCTTGGCGGCCTGGTAGGAGTAGCGGGCGCCGGTCTTGCTCAGCACGGCGTCGACGTCGCGCCAAGACCGGATCTTCGGCGGTTGCGTGTCGACGTCGAACCGGTCGACCCGGCCCTCGTCGTCGGTGTGCAGCCGGATGTCTTGTCGCGCGCCATACGACGTGACCAGATGTAGCGTGGCCACGCTGGCGCTGAGGTCGACACGGTCGAGGGTGAACGGGCGATCCCACCAGAGCCCCTCCATGGTGGTTTCGACCGACTCGACCTTGTCGGGCGCGGCCAGGGTGCCGACCCCGACCGGGCCGATCGGCCAGTCCGAGTTCAGCATGTCCAAGGTCTGCTGCGCGCGGACGCCGGGCGGCGTGCGGGTGTCGATCTGCCGGCCCGGGTTCGCCGCGTTCGCCTGCGGGGAGGGAGCGGGGGCGCAACCCGGCGCAAGGGTCACCACCAGCGCCGCCGCGGCGCCCAACGCCGCAACGCGGCGCCGAGCCGAGCGCTCGCTAACTACCCTGCTTGCTGCCGGCAACGTCCATCACGACCTCGAATTCCAGCAACGACGCCCCGGTCGCCACCGGGTTGGCCCGCTCGCCCGCATGGGCTTCGATGGCGGGTCCCTTCGCCCAGGCCTGGAAGGCGTCTTCGGACTCCCAATGCGTCACCACGAAGTAGCGGTTTTCGCCCTTGATCGGGCGCAGCAACTGGAAGCCGAGGAAACCGGGCTGGTTATCCACCGCGTGTGCGCGGTGGGCGAACCGCTTCTCCAGCTCGGGACCGGCATCTGCGGGGACCTCGATTGCATTGATCTTCACCACTTGCGGCATCCCGCTAGGCTACCGCGCCGCCCTTCCTGCCCGGCTCCCGGGCAGGCCACGCAAGATGGTGATATGTCCACCGACCTGTTGACCTGCCGCGGCGGCCAGGGCGAGCCATTGGTGCTGGTGCACGGCCTGATGGGCCGGGGCACCACCTGGTCGCGCCAGCTGCCGTGGCTGGCCCGGTTGGGCACCATCTACACCTACGACGCCCCGTGGCACCGGGGCCGGGACGTCGACGACCCACACCCGATCAGCACCGAACGCTTCGTCGCCGATTTGGCCGACGCGGTCGGCGCCCTGGGGACGGCGGCCCGGCTGGTGGGGCACTCGATGGGGGGCCTGCACGCATGGTGCCTCGCCGCCGAGCGCCCGGATCTGGTTTCGGCGCTGGTGATCGAGGACATGGCGCCGGACTTCCGGGGCCGCACCACCGGGCCGTGGGAGCCCTGGCTGCATGCCCTTCCGGTCGAATTCGACTCTGCCGAGCAAGTGTTCGATGAGTTCGGGCCAGTCGCCGGGCAGTATTTCCTGGACGCGTTCGACCGCACCGAACGCGGCTGGCGGCTGCACGGGCACACCCCGCGCTGGATCGAGATCGCGGCCGAATGGGGCACCCGGGACTACTGGGCGCAGTGGGCGGCCGTGCGGGCGCCGGCGCTGCTGATCGAGGCCGGCAACTCGGTGACTCCGCCGGGCCAGATGCGAGCGATGGCCGAAACATCGTCCCCAACAACGTATTTGCACGTACCTCAGGCCGGTCACCTGGTCCACGACGAAGCGCCGCAGGTGTTCCGCGACGCCGTGGAGGCCTTCCTGGCGGTCACCGCCGGCCGGTGATCCCGCGCGCGGTGCGCAGCGCCACCGCCATGAGCGTGTTGGTCGGGTTCTGGCAGCCCGAGGTGACGAACACGCTGCCGTCGGCGACAAAAACGTTGTCCAGCTGATGCATTCGCCCGTTCGGGTCGACGACGCTCGTCGCCGGGGACACGCCCATCTGCATCCCGCCCATCACGTGCTTGGTGTTCGGCGGGGTGCCGCCGCCCAGCTTTCGCTCCAGGCCGTCCGGGACGGCGGCGAACAGCTGCGCGCCGGCCGCCGCCATCATCGCGGTGATGGGCACCAGGTAGAACGTCTGCGCGACGGCCTCGTGCCGGCCGGGCGCCCAGGTCACCCGGGCCACCGGCTGGCCGTTGAGGTCCGTAACCGTCGGGTCGAGCGTGACATTGTTGGTCAGGTATGGCAGGTCGGTGCCGATGAAGTTCACGCCGGCGAGCCGATCGCGCAGCAGCGAGGCTCGCATCAGGTCCTTGAACGGGCTGCCGAACAGCTGCACCCCGGGCAGGAATCCGAGGATCTCCTGGTAGAACTTGCCCTCCGTGATCGGGTCCTGGCTGCCGCCCAGCTCGCACAGGCCGCCACGGATGTAGGGCAGTCCCGCCAGCTTTGCCGCGAGCCGAGCGCCCGGGAAATTGGGGTCGCAGAAATCCTCCATGCACTGCGTGATCGAGCGGCCGCGGTAGGCGTGCACCCGCTGGTCGAGGTAGATGCCGAACCCGTCGACGAAGTTGTGAAACATCAGCCGCGCGCCGATCCGTCCGCTGGCGTCGGGCAGGCCGGACAGCAGCGCCAGGCGCGCGGTCTCGATCGCCGAGGCGGCCAGCACCACCAGGTCGGCGCTCTCCCCGCCGGGATTGCCCACCGGGTCGAGATAGGAGACCCCGGTGGCCCTCCGGCCGGCGAAATTGACCTTGGTGACGGTGGTTTCGGGACGCAACTGCGCCCGGCCGGTCCGCAGCGCCAGGCGCAGCGGCGCAAGCGCACCCACCCGGGCCGAGATCGGGCAACCGTAGTTGCTGCAGAACCCGCAGTTGTTGCACGCCGGACGGCCGTCGTATTCGACCGAATTGATCGCGGTCGGAAACGGATACGGATGTAGCCCGATTCGCTTGGCCCCCTTGGCAATCAGCGTCGACGAGCGCTGCTGCGGCCCGGGCGGCATCGGGTACTGCCGCGAGCGCGGCGCATGCTTGCGTGAGAGGGCGGGAATCGTCGCGACGTCGCCCTGCGTCCCGAGCAGCACCTCGATCATGTCGTAATACGGTGCGATCTCGCTGTATTCGAACGGCCAGTCCTGCACGTCCGCGCCGGGCTGCGGGCCGAGCATCGACAGCCCCTTGAAGTCGATGTCCCAGAACCGTGGGACCTTCGCGTCCCAGTGCACGGTTCCGCCGCCGACGGTCACCGGGAGTTCGTTGACCGGGCCGACGTAACCGGCGGCCTGGGCGGCGTTGTGCCGATAAGTGCGCGGGTAGGCAAGCGGGTCGGGCTGCTCGAAGTAGCGGTACAGCGACTTGAGTTCGTCGTTGGCGAATGTCGTGCCGAGCGAGCCGGTGCCCTCGAGGTTGGTGAAGTAGTTCGATCCCTTCTCGAAGATAACGACGTCCCAGCCGTTTTCGGCAAGCTCCATCGCCACCGTCGACCCGCCGGCGCCGGAGCCGACGATGACCGCCTTAGGCACTCACGCCGCCCCTTCCGCCCAATTTGGAGATGACCTGTTCCCAGCCCCCGCGGCGGAGCCGGTTGATGATGTCGCTGAGGACCACCACGTCCCACTGGATCGCTTCCACCTCGGCGGGGGTGTATCCGCGCGGCTGGGAGTCCCCGGGGTACTTGATGTCCTTCCAGCCGACCAGGTTCGCGTTGCCGCCGTACTCGGGGACGCTGTACATCGCCTCGATGGTGTGGCCGAACAGCACGCCGGCGAAGGTCGCCGCCGGACCGTGCGCCAGGATGAGGTCCTGCTTCACCCCCGGGATCGCGGTGAAGTCGCCGCCGGCCTGCTGGTCGAGCAGAGCGATGCCACTGGTGTATTGGTTGCGTAGCTGCGTCAGGCGCTGTTGCCACGCGTACGCCTGGGCGCGGTTGAGCGGGACGAAAGTGGCCATGTAGTCCTGCGAGCCGCCGGCGCGGTTGCTCCACGGGCCGCCGGCGTGGACGTCGGCGGGCGTGACGTCGAACACCGACAGCATCCGGTCGAGGTAGTTGACCACGTTCGCCTCGTGCGCCCCCGGACCGAACTCGGTCGGGCAGTCTTGCGGGCCGGGGATCAGGCGGCGGGTGGCGGCGTCGAGCACCGCGGCCTGGTGCTGCGTCAGGAATCGGTAGCCCGGGTCGGCCGACGCGGCGGGCAGGGCGCCCCGCGTCGCGGCGGCCAGCGGCAGCAGGCCGAGGCCGCCGAGTACCGCGCGCCGGGACACCGGCGGCAAGCGGGATCCCTGGCCGGCCTCCTCGCTGGGCACATCGGCAGGGTATGACGCGGATATGAGTCTCACGTGGAACGCGGAGCGGGCGGCGTGTCGGGTTGCGCGGCAACCGCCTTTTGCGATACCGGCGGCGGCCGCGAAGCCGAAGGCCGGACCCCGGCGCGCGGAACGCAACACTATTTGATAAATTCTTCAATTGTTCGAATGTAGGAAACGTGGAGTCTTCAGGAGACCTGCCCGTGTCGGTGCCGCTGTACAAGGTCAAGGCCGAGTTCTTCAAGACGTTGGGGCACCCGGCGCGGATCCGGGTCCTCGAGCTCCTCGTCACCGGGGACAAGTCGGTCGCCGAACTGCTGCCCGAGGTCGGGGTCGAATCGTCGAACCTGTCTCAGCAGCTGGGTGTTTTGCGGCGCGCGGGCGTGGTTGACGCGCACCGGGACGGCAACACGATGATCTATTCGATCGCCTCGCCCGACATCGCCGAACTGCTGTTGGTTGCGCGCAAGGTTCTCACCGGGGTCCTCAGCGACCGCGTGGCGGTGCTGGAGGACCTGCGCGCCGGCGGCGTGGGGTAGCGCATGGGCTGGATCCGCAAAGCGTTCCGGGTCGGCCGGATCGCCGAACCCGCTACATCCGCACCACCGCCGCCGGCGGGGAAACCGGTTGCCGGGGTGCGTGGTTCGCTTCAGATCCGCCACGTCGACGCCGGTTCCTGCAACGGGTGCGAGGTGGAGATCGCGGGGGCGTTCGGACCGGTTTACGACGCCGAGCGCTTCGGCGCCCGGCTGGTGGCCTCCCCGCGGCACGCGGACGCGCTGCTGGTGACCGGCGTCGTGACACATAACATGGCCGGCCCGTTGGCTGCGACGGTCGAAGCCACCCCGTTGCCGCGGCGGGTGATCGCCTGCGGCGACTGCGCCCTGAACGGCGGGGTTTTCGCCGACGCGTACGGGGTGCTCGGCGCTGTGGGTGAGGTGGTGCCCGTCGACGTCGAGATCCCGGGGTGCCCGCCGACGCCGAGCCAGATCATCGAGGCGCTCAGGTCGGTGACCGGCAGGTGACGACGGAATTGGTGGCGCGTGCGGCGCCCGCGCCAAACCTGTTGGCCCGCAAGGACCTCGGACCCGCGGTCGCGGGCGCGCTGACGTCGCTGCTCGGCGCGGCTGGGGTATGGGCGGGCATCGTCGGGATGTTCGATCCGGTGCGCGACGTGCGCATCGGCTGGTTGCTGCCGCTGTCGGGGGTGCAGCTGGGCCTGGACTCGCTCGGCGGCTTCTTCATGGCGCTCGTGGGCGCGGTCGCCGTCGTCGTCGGGCCGTACGCCGTCGGCTACGCGCGGCGCGAGCACCTCGGCGGGGCCGCGCTGGCGGTGCTGCCATTGTTCGTCGCGGCGATGCTGCTGGTGCCCGCGGCGGCGTCGGTCACCACCTTCCTGTTGGCGTGGGAGCTGATGGCGCTCGCGTCGTTGGTGTTGGTGCTCGCAGAACACACGCGCCCCCAGGTCCGTTCCGCGGCATTGGTGTACGCGGTGATGACCCAGTTGGGGTTCGTCGCGATCCTGGTCGGCCTGATGGTGTTGTCGGCGGCCGGCGGCGCCGACCGGTTCGCCGACCTGCACGGAATCCCGCAGGGCGCGCGCACCGCGGTGTTCCTGCTGACGGTGGCGGGGTTCGGGTCGAAGGCGGGGCTGGTGCCGCTGCACGCCTGGTTGCCGCGGGCCCACCCCGAGGCGCCCAGCCCGGTGTCGGCGCTGATGAGCGCGGCGATGGTGAACCTCGGCGTCTACGGCATCTGCCGCATCGACATGCAGCTGCTCGGCCCCGGCCCACGCTGGTGGGGCCTCACCCTGATGGTCGTCGGCGGCGTGTCGGCGCTCTACGGCGTGGTGCAGGCCTCGGTGGCCACGGATCTCAAGCGGCTGCTTGCCTATTCGACCACCGAGAACCTCGGGTTGATCGCGCTGGCGCTGGGGGCGGCGACTCTGTTCGCGGCCGCCGGGGCGCACGGGCCGGCGACGATCGCCGCGGTCGCGGGCATGCTGCACCTGATCGCGCATGCGGCCTTCAAGAGCCTCGGGTTCCTGGCCGCCGGTTCGGTGCTGGCCGCGACGGGGCTGCGCGACCTCGACCGGCTCGGCGGCCTGGCCCGGCGGATGCCGGCGACCACCGCCCTGTTCGGGGTGGCGGCGCTGGGCGCGTGCGGGCTGCCGCTGGGCGCCGGCTTCGTCAGCGAGTGGCTGCTGGTGCAGTCGCTGATCCACACGGCTTCCCAACACGTCGCGGTGCTGGCGCTGACCACGCCGCTGGCGGTGGGCGCCGTCGCGCTCACCACGGGCCTGGGCGTGGCGGCGATGGTCAAGGCCTTCGGGATCGGATTCCTGGCCCGGCCGCGCTCCGCAGCGGCCACCGACGCGCGCGAGGCGCCGGGCAGCATGCTGGCCGGCATGGCGATCGCGGCGGTCGCCTGCGTGGTGCTGGCCGTGGCGCCCTCGGTCGTCGCACCCGCGCTGCGTCGGACGGTCGCCACGCTGCCCGCGGCCCGGGTGGTGCAATTCACCGACTTCGGCGCCTTCGTGCGACTGCCGGGCCTGCAGGGGTCGATCGCGCCCGGCGTGATCGCGGCCGGCGTCGTGGTGGCCGCGCTGGCCGCCGCCGTGCTGGCGCAGTGGCGCCGGACGCGCCGCCCCGCGCCCGCCACTTTGCCGCTATGGGCCTGCGGCGCCGAGGATCTCACGGCACGCATGCAGTACACCGCCACCTCGTTCGCCGAGCCGCTGCAGCGCGTCTTCGACGACATATTGCGGCCCGACACCAACATCGAGGTCGTGCCCAACGCGGGGTCGCGGTACTTGGCCGACAAGATCACCTACCGCAGCAGCATCGGCGACGCGATCGAGGAACGCTTCTATACTCCGGTGGTCCAGGTGATTTCGGTGGCGGCCGGGGCGGTGCGGCGCGCCCACACCGGCAGCGTGCACCTGTATTTGGCTTACGGCGCGATCGGCGTCCTGACGGTGCTGGTGGTTGCCCGATGAACGCCTGGTCCTACGTCGCGGGTGCCGTGCAGATCGGCGGCGTGATGTTGGGAGCGCCGCTGGTGGTCGGCCTCACCCGTCAGGTGCGCGCGCGCTGGGAGGGCCGCGTCGGTGGCGGCCTCCTGCAGCCCTGGCGCGACATCGTCAAACAGCTTGGCAAGCAACAGATCACGCCGCGCGGGACGACGGCGGTGTTCGCGGCCGCGCCCGCGATCGTCGCCGGATCGACCCTGCTGATCGCCGCGATCGCGCCGCTGGTCGCCACCGGGTCGCCGCTGGACGCCAGCGCCGACCTGTTCGCCGTCGTCGGCCTGCTCTTCGTGGGCACCGTGGCGCTGACCCTGGCCGGCATCGACACCGGGACTTCGTTCGGCGGCATGGGCGCAAGTCGCGAGATCACCATCGCCGCGCTGGTCGAACCCACCATCCTGCTGGCGGTCTTCGCGCTGTCCATGCCGACGGGATCAGCGAATCTCGGTGCGCTGGTGGAACATACGATCGCCCACCCCGGGCAGGTGGTGTCGCTGGCCGCGGTGCTGGCGTTCGCCGCGCTGGTGATCGTCATCGTCGCCGAGACCGGGCGGCTGCCGGTGGACAACCCGGCCACCCACCTGGAGCTGACGATGGTCCACGAGGCGATGGTCCTCGAATACGCCGGCCCGCGGCTCGCGCTCGTCGAGTGGGCGGCCGGGATGCGGCTCACCGTGCTGTTGGCGCTGCTGGCAAACCTGTTCGGGCCCTGGGGTATCGCCGGCGCCCAGCCAAGCGCGCTTGGCGTACTCGCCGGTCTGGTGGCGATCGCCGCCAAGGTCGCGGTGCTGGCTGGACTGCTGGCCACCGTCGAGGTCTTCGTCGCGAAGCTGCGGCTGTTCCGGGTCCCCGAGCTGCTTTCCGGATCCTTCCTGCTGGCGTTGCTCGCGGTGGTCGCCGCCAACTTTTTCGCGGTGCCGGCATGACGTACCACACCTTTACGGTTCTCGTCGATCTCGCCGCCGGCGGGCTGCTGCTGGGCGCGGTGCTGATCGTGTGGCGCCGCGACCTGGTCGCCATCGTCCGGCTGCTGGCGATCCAGGGCGTCGCGCTGGCCGCCATTCCCGTGCTGCGCGGGATGTACGACGGTGACCGCGCGCTCATCGGGGTCGGCGTCGCCGTGCTGGTGCTGCGGGCCGTTGTCCTGCCGCGGCTGCTGGCGCGCGCGGTGGGGTCCGGACCGCAGGCGCACCGCGAAGCCACCCCGCTGGTCAACACCGCCACGTCACTGCTGATAACCGCCGCGCTGACGCTGGCCGCGTTCGCCGCCACCCGGCCACTGGTGAACTTGCAGCCGGCGGCCACCACCACCGCCGTCCCGGCCGCCACCGCCGTCGTCCTCATCGCGCTGCTGGTCATGGTCACCCGGCGCCACGCGGTGTCGCAGGCGGCCGGATTCCTCATGCTGGACAACGGAATCGCCGCGACCGCGTTCCTGCTCACGGCCGGGGTGCCGATGATCGTCGAGCTCGGCGCCTCGCTGGACGTGCTGTTCGCGGTCATCGTGATCGGCGTCCTGACCGGTCGGCTGTCTCGCACCTTCGGCGGCGCCGACCTGGACCGGCTGCAGGAGCTGCACGACTGATGACCGCCCTGCTGCTCACCGCGATCCTCGCCCCGGTCGTCGCGTCGCTCGCCACACTTTTCGCCGGATGGCGCCGGTCGACGGCAACGCTGATCGTCTTGTCGGCGGTGGCGGTGCTCGGGTGTGGCGCGGCGCTCGGGTTTCGGGTCGGATCGGGGACGCGGCTCGCGCTGGGCGGCCTGCTGCGCGTCGACGCGCTCACCGTCACCATGCTGATCGTCATCGGAGTCGTTGCGGCACTGGCCACCTGGGCCAGCGTCGGTTACATCGACACCGAGCTCGCGCACGGCCATACCGACCCGCGCGGCGCCCGAATCTACGGCGCGCTGACGGCGGCCTTCCTGGCCGCGATGGTTGTCGCGGTGTGCGCCAACAACATCGGGGTCATCTGGATCGCCGTCGAAGCCACCACCGTGATCACCGCCTTTCTGGTCGGGCACCGCCGTACCCGCGGCGCGCTTGAGGCGACGTGGAAGTACGTGGTGATCTGCTCGGTCGGCATCGCGATCGCCTTCCTGGGCACGGTGTTGCTGTACTACGCGGCCGAGCACGCCGGCGCGCCGGCCGCCGCCGCGCTGAACCTCGACGTGCTGGCGGCACACGCCGGCGGGCTGAATCCCGACATCGCCCGGCTGGCGGGCGGGTTGCTGCTCATCGGCTACGGCGCCAAGGTCGGGCTGTTTCCGTTCCACACCTGGTTGGCCGACGCGCACAGCCAGGCACCGGCACCGGTCTCCGCGCTGATGAGCGGGGTGCTGCTGTCGGTGGCCTTCTCGGTGCTGATCCGACTCAAGCCGGTCATCGACGCGGCCACGGGTCCCACCTTCATGCGGTCCTGGCTGTTGGTGATCGGGCTGGCCACGCTGGTGGTGGCGGCCCTGATGCTGACGGTGACCCCCGACCTCAAGCGCATGCTCGCCTACTCCTCGATGGAGAACATGGGCCTGATCGCGATCGCCGCGGCCGCGGGAACCACGCTGGCCATCGCCGCGCTGCTGCTGCACGTCCTCGCCCATGGAATCGGCAAGACGGTTCTGTTCCTGGCGAGCGGTCAGCTGCAGGCCGCGCACAGCTCCACCAAGATCGCCGACATCAGCGCGGTGATGCGGCGCTCCCGCCTCCTCGGTGTGTCGCTGGCCGTCGGTGTGATCGTGCTGCTCGGGCTGCCGCCGTTCGCGATGTTCGCCAGCGAGCTGGCCATCGTCCGCTCGCTCGCCGATGCCAGGCTCACGTGGGCCATCGGGGCGGGCCTGCTGCTGGTCGCGATCGCCTTCGGGGCGCTGGCGCGCAACTTCGGCCGAATCCTGCTGGGGGACAGCCCAGCTGACACCCCGGAGATCGCGGTGCCGAGAACCGTGGCGGCGGCCCTGCTGATCGGCGTGGCCGCATCGGTGGTGCTCGGTGTCACCGCGGGTCCGCTCACCGGCCTGTTCACCACCGCCGCCGGCGACGTCGGGGCGCCGCGATGAGACGCGACTGGGTGCGCCACAGGCTATCGCAGGACAGCCTGGCGGAAACGGCGGAATTACTGCTGGACAAGGGCTTTCGCTTGGGCCTGATGGCCGCCCACGACGACGGCGGCGCCTTCCGTGTGGTTTACCTCTTCCTGGCCGGCTGGCCCGATCGCCGCGTCGAATTGGAATGCGTTGTGTCGAGGGATAATCCGGAGATCCGGTCCTTGGCGTACCTGTCGTTTGTGGCCGGCCGCTTCGAGCGCGAAATTGCGGACCTGTACGGAATCCGGCCCGTCGGGCATCCCAAGCCGCGCCGGCTGGTGCGGCACGCCCACTGGCCCGAGGAGTGGTATCCGATGCGCAGCGGCGCGTCGGCCGCGGCCGACTTCGATGGCAGCGGCCATTTCCCGTTCGTAACCGTCGAGGGGCCGGGGGTGTACGAGATCCCGGTGGGTCCGGTGCACGCGGGGTTGATCGAACCCGGCCACTTCCGCTTCTCGGTCGCCGGCGAGACCGTGTTGCGGCTCAAGGCGCGACTGTGGTTTGTCCACCGGGGCCTGGAAAAGCTGTTCGAGGGCCGACCGACCGGCGGCGCGGTCGAGCTGGCCGAGCGGGTCAGCGGCGACACCTCCGTCGCGCACGCGCTCGCCCACTGCCTCGCCGTCGAGGACGCGCTCGGGATGGAGCTTCCCGACGAGGCGCACCGGCTGCGGGCGCTGCTGGTCGAGCTCGAACGGCTCTACAACCACGTCACCGACCTCGGCGCGCTGGCCAACGACGTCGGGTTCGGCCTCGCCCACGCGCACGCGCAACGCGTCCGCGAAGAACTGTTGCGACTCAACGCGACGGTCACCGGACATCGGCTGCTGCGCGGCGCCGTCCGCCCCGGCACGGTCGCGCTGCGGGCGCTGCCGGATGTCGCCGCGCTGCGCCGGATTGCCGCCGACGTCGCCGAGATCGCGGAGCTGACCCTGCGCAACTCCGGGGTGTATGACCGGTTCGCCGGGACGGCGGTCATGGACAAGGAAGACGCCGAAGCCCTCGGGTGCCTGGGCTATGTGGCGCGGGCCAGCGGCATGCGCACCGACGCGCGAATCGAACACCCCAGCACCGCACTGCCCGTTACCGAGATCGGCGCCGCCACGGGTGACGTGCTGGCCCGCTACACGGTGCGGCGCGACGAATTCGCGGCCTCCACCGAGCTGGCCTGTCACCTGATCGAGTCACACAGCGGCCCAATCGAATACGCTGAGACGCCAGCCGCGTCGCTCGGGGCCCGCAGCGGCGTCGGCATCGTCGAGGGCTGGCGCGGCACCATCGTGCACCGCGTCGAAACCGGCGCCGCCGATCGGATCACCCGCGCAAAAATCGTCGACCCGTCCTGGTTCAACTGGCCAGCGTTGCCCGTCGCGATGGCCGACACCATCGTTCCCGACTTCCCGCTGGTCAACAAAAGCTTCAATCAGTCCTACGCCGGCAATGACCTTTGAGACCTCTGAGGCCTACCCTTCGCCCAGCAACGCGAACCGGCCGTCGACCGTCCGCGTCACCAGGCCGTCGGCGAGCAGCGAATCCAGCGCCCGGTCGCGCTGCTGCGAATCGGTCAACCAGGCCACGTCGAGTTCCGCGCGGGTGACGGGGGAATCCTTGCCGCGCAACACGTCCAGCAGCCGCCCGCGTACCTGGCGATCGGTTCCCGCGTAGGTCTGGACGCGGCGGGCCGGCCCTTGGGCGGGGGGATAACCGGCCTGCCGCCACGCGCACTCGCGAAGCGGACACAGCCCGCAGCGCGGGGAGCGGGCGGTGCACACGATCGCGCCCAACTCCATCAGCGCCACCGAAAACGTCGGCGCCCGTTCGTCGTCGGGCAGCAGTGCGGACACGTCGGCGTGGTCGCGCGTCGCCGACGGCGCCCCGGAGTCGGCCAGGCCGTGCACGGCGCGCGCCACCACTCGCCGCACGTTGGTGTCCACCACCGGCACGGGCCGGTGGTAGGCGAAGCACGCGACGGCGCGCGCGGTGTAGCTGCCGACGCCGGGCAACGTCAGCAGGACCTCGACGTCATCGGGGACCACGTCGCCGTGTTCGCGCGCGATGACGGTGGCGCACTCGTGCAGGTGCTTGGCGCGCCTGGGGTAGCCGAGCTTGCCCCACGCCCGCAGCACGTCGGCCGCGCTGGCCGCGGCGGTGGCCGACGGGGTCGGCCACCGCCGCACCCAATCCGGCCAGATCGACAGGACCCGCGTCACGGGCGTCTGCTGCAGCATGAACTCGCTGACCAGGATCTGCCACGCGGTGACATCCGGCTCCCGCCAAGGCAAGTCACGGCGGGACCGTTCATACCAAACTATGAGTTCGCTCGGGCTGACGTTCATGTGCGTGTGCGGCATGATATGGGCCATGCCGAACACCAGCCCGATAACCGCGTGGAAAGCACTCAAAGAGGGTAACGAGCGATTCGTTGCCGGCAAGCCGCAGCATCCCAGCCAGAGCGTCGATCACCGGGCCAGCCTGGCCGGCGGTCAAAAGCCCACCGCGGTCGTGTTCGGCTGTTCGGACAGCCGGGTGGCCGCCGAGCTGATCTTTGATCAGGGTTTGGGCGACATGTTCGTGGTCCGCACGGCCGGGCAGGTCATCGACTCGGCCGTGCTGGGCTCCATCGAGTTCGCGATCACGGTGCTCGACGTGCCGCTCATCGTCATCCTCGGTCACAACAGTTGCGGCGCCGTCAAGGCGGCGTTGGCGGCGATCGAGGACGGCGCAATACCCCCAGGTTTCGTGCGCGACGTCGTGGAGCGGGTCGCGCCGTCGATCTTGATGGGCCGACGCGACGGCCTGACCCGCGTCGACGAGTTCGAGGAACGCCACGTGAAAGAGACGCTCGCACAACTCGTGGCGCGTTCCTCGGCCATCGCCGAGCGGGTGGCCGCGGGCACCGTGGGCATCGCGGGCGTCACCTATCACCTGGCCGACGGCAAGGCGGCGCTGGTCGACCACGTCGGCGATATCGGCGAGTAACCGCTGCATTTCGGGCCCCACTAACACGGCGGTCGGCCAGCAAACATCGCGACACGCCGGGTCGGATATAACAACTTGGCGTGACCTGGGCCTACGGTGTGATCGTGCTGGATCTGGAACCGCGTGGCCCGCTACCTACCGAGATCTATTGGCGGCGCAGGGGCCTGGCCCTGGGCATCGCGGTCGTCGTGATCGGGGTCGTGGTCGCCACGATCATCGCCTTCATGAGCCACAGCACCGGCGCAAAACCCGCTACCGCGGGCAAGCCCACCGCCGCCGAGAGCAAGCCGGCCGCGCCCCCGGCCCAGGCGCCTCCCCAGGCCGGGCAGGAGGGCGTCACCCCGGTGGCGCCGCCCGGACAGAACCCGGAGTCGCCGACGCCCACCGCCGCGGTGCAGCCGCCGCCGGTGCTGAAGGAGGGCGATGACTGCCCCGATTCGACGCTGGCCGTCAAGGGCCTGACCAACGCGCCCCAGTACTTCATCGGCGACCAGCCGAAGTTCACCATGGTCGTCACCAACATCGGCTTGGTGTCCTGCAAGCGCGACGTCGGGGCCGCGGTGCTCGCCGCCTACGTCTACTCGCTGGACAACAAGCGGCTGTGGTCCAACCTCGACTGCGCGCCGTCCAACGAGACGCTGGTGAAGACGTTCACGCCGGGCGAGCAGGTGACGACGGCGGTGACGTGGACCGGAATGGGGTCGGCGCCGCACTGCCCGCTGCCGCGGCCGGCGATCGGGGCGGGTACCTACAACCTCGTCGTGCAGCTGGGCAACCTGCGCTCGATGCCGGTCCCGTTCATCCTGAATCAGCCGCCACCGCCGCCGGGGCCGGTGCCGGGGCAGCCGGGTCCGCCGGCGCTCGCGCCGCCGCCGGAGGCACCGCCGGGGGTCGTCCCGGGCGCGTCGCCCGCCGGCTGACCGAGCTCAGGTGAGCGGGTCGGCGATCGTCGACTCCGCCAGTTGCGACAGCCCCTCCCGCACGTGGCGGGCCCACATCGTGCCGATGCCGTCGACCGATTGCAGGTCGTTGGCGCTGGCCGCCAGCAGGCCCTGCAGCGTTCCGAAGGTCCGGACCAACAGGTCCGCGTGGGCGAACTGCAGCCGCGGGATGCCGGCCATCGCGCGGTAGCCGCGCGGGCTCAGCGCCGAGTCCTGCGCCTCGGTTGTCGTCGGGTATCCGAAAACCTTTGCCAGCGAAGTGAAGTCGAGCAGTTCGGTATCCGACAGGGCGTCCAGCTCGTCCAGGGTCGCGATCATCTGCGCCTCGGACAGCGGCTCGGGGCTGGCGTGGTAGTCGCGCACGATCAGTTCGCGGGCGAGATCGTTGCCGCCCAACAGCTCCTCGAGCTGCAGCCGCAGCTGGCGACCGTCGGTGCCGAGCTCGACGCAGTCGTAGTCGATCACCAGGCCGATGCGCCGGACCAACTCGAGCCGCTGCACCACCGTCATCACGTCGCGCAGGGTGACGAAGTCCTCGATCTCCATCCGGGACAGCTGCCTGCTGACCTCGTCGAGCCGGGTCTTGTACCGCTCCAGCGTCGCGATGGCCTGGTTGGCCCGCGACAGGATGGTGGCGGAATCGGCCACCACGTGGCGCTCGCCGTCGACGTAGACGGTGACGATGTTCATCGAGTGGCTGACCGAGATCACCGGGTAGCCGGTCTGGATCGCGGCCCGCTCCGCCGAGCGGTGCCGGGTGCCCGATTCGTCGGTCGGTATCGACGGGTCCGGAACGAGCTGCACGTTGGCCCGCACGATGCGGCTGCCGTCGGTGGACAGCACGACGGCCCCGTCCATCTTGGAAAGCTCGCGCAGCCGCGTCGGCGCGTACCGGACGTCGAGGGCGAAGCCGCCGTCGCAGATGGCCTCGACGTTCTCGTCGTTCCCCAGCACGATCAACGCCCCGGTGCGGCCGCGCAGGATGCGCTCCAGGCCGTCGCGCAGCCCGGTGCCCGGCGCCAGGCGGGCGACGGTCTCACGCAGTGTCGGACGGGTCACAGCGTGTCATTCTGCGGCCCCACTGCGTGGTGCGTCCAGCCATTACCGCGCCCGGCGATGGCTTTCATGTGTCGCAGCGCCGCGTCGATGGTCGGTGCCCGCAGGGCTCGCATCCCGTCCGGCACCATCTCGCGGCGAGGATCGTCGCCGTCGGGGATGAGCGCGATGCTGAATCCCTGACGCACGGCTTCACCCAGCCGTCGCTCCATGCCGCTGACCCGCCGCAGGTCGCCGGCCAGCCCCACCTCGCCGATCATCACCGCCGTCGTCGGCAACGGCAGATCGGAGTACGCCGAGGCCAGCGCCATCGCGACGGCGAGATCCGAGGACGGGTCGGTCAACCGCATGCCGCCCACGGTGGACAGGTAGATGTCGTTCATGGCGACGGCCAGCCTGCCGTGCTTCTCCAGCACCGCGGTGATCATCGCGGCCCGGGAGTGGTCGATCCCGCTGACGGCTCGGCGCGGCGAGCCGCCGCCCGGCGTCGCCAGCAGCGCCTGGACCTCGCCGATCAGCGGTCGCTTGCCGTCCAGGGTCACCGTGATCGCGGTGCCGGCGACCGGCGCCGGCCGCTGATCCAGGAAAAGGTGCGACGGGTCGGCGACGCCCTCGATTCCGTTGTCGTGCAGCGTGAAGCACCCGACCTCGTCGGCCGCGCCGAACCGGTTCTTGACGCCGCGGACCATCCGCAGCGCGCCGCTGCGGTCGCCCTCGAAGTGCAGCACCACGTCGACGAGGTGTTCGAGGGAGCGCGGCCCGGCGATGGCCCCGTCCTTGGTGACGTGGCCGACCAGGATCATCGCGACGCCGTTGGCCTTGGCGGCCGCGGTGAGCGCCGCGGTCACCGCGCGCACCTGCGTGACCCCGCCGGGGACACCGTCGGCCTCGGTGGTGGACATGGTCTGCACCGAGTCCACGATCACCAGCGCGGGCCGGACCGTGGCGATGTGTTCGAGCACGGTGTGCACGTCGGAATCGGCGGCCAGGTACACCTCGTCGCCGCCGCAGCCGATCCGGTCGGCGCGCAGCCGGATCTGGCCGGCGGACTCCTCGCCGGAGATGTACAGCGCCCGCCGGCCCGACTGGGCCCAGCGGTGCGCGACCTTGAGCAACAGCGTCGACTTGCCCACGCCGGGATCGCCGGCCAGCAGCGTGACCGAGCCGGGCACCACGCCGCCCCCGAGCACGCGGTCGAGTTCTCCTACGCCCGTCGAGCGGTGTTGGCTGGCGGTCGGCTCGATGGAACTGATCGGAACGGCCCGCGACGCCGCCCCCGCGGGACGCCGGGCGCGCCCACCCACCGCGGCGAGCGCGGGCACCTCGTCGACCGTGCCCCAGGTGCCGCATTCCAGGCAGCGCCCAACCCATTTAGCGGTGACGTGTTGGCATTCCGAGCAGCGGTATTGCGAGCGTGCATGTGCCACGTCATGACGGTATCGGGCCGGTACGACAAGCCCCGTAACGACAGGCCGCGTGGGTCAGGCGGGTTGCGCGCCCAGCCCGGCCGAAATCGGGACCAGCAAGGTGACCTGCCCGGCCTTCTCGAAATTGAAGGTGAAGTTGTACGTCAGGCCGTTGCTGATGGGCTTGGCCAGGGCCACCGTCGCCTTGACCGCGTTGTTGGCCTCGATCGGGCCCGGCGCCACCTTCGCGCCGTCGGGCGTGCCGATAAACAGCATGCCGCCGGCGGGCAGTCGGCCGTCGCCGCCGATCGTCACCGCGCCGACGTCGCTGGTGATGCTGATCAGCCGGTCCGCGACGTCGGGCGACTGGTTGACGGCCACCGCCACCAGGTTCACCGTCTTGCCCGGCTGCAGGAAGTCGCCGGTCTGGACGGCCTGCATGCGGACGTCGCGCAGCGCCACGTTGTTGACCGTGACCTTGTTGCCGTTGACCGCCGGTTCCTGGGTGGCCATCTGGGAGATCTGACCGGCTCCGCAACCGCTGAGCAAGGCGGCGACCAGGGCGACCAGTCCGACGACGGCGAAGCGGTTCACTCAATGCCTCCTGCTCGGCTGACGATGCAACTATGCACAGTAGTAGGAAGGTCTTCGCAGCGGTAGCGCAGGGCACCGGACCAGCGCGGCAGGGCACTGAAGGGGTGGCTGCTCGGACCCGCTCGGGACGGGCGTAGTGTGACCCCTTGCACGTCCAGCTTCCCCTGTCAACCCCTAATCCGCCCGCGTTGTGCCCCTGACCTGCACCGTTGTTCCGCACGCCTAGGGCCGCCGTGCTAGAATGAAGTAACGAAAGGGGCTCGAATCAGATGATCTTCAAGGTCGGCGACACCGTTGTCTATCCACATCACGGTGCTGCGTTAGTCGAGGCGATCGAAACCCGGACCATCAAAGGGGAGCAAAAAGAGTATCTCGTCTTGAAAGTCGCGCAGGGTGACCTGACCGTTCGAGTACCCGCCGACAACGCCGAGTACGTCGGCGTTCGGGACGTGGTTGGCCAGGAGGGCCTCGACAAGGTTTTCCAGGTTCTGCGCGCTCCCCACACCGAAGAGCCCACGAACTGGTCCCGCCGCTACAAGGCCAACCTGGAGAAGCTCGCCTCCGGCGATGTCAACAAGGTGGCCGAGGTGGTGCGCGACCTGTGGCGCCGTGACCAGGAGCGCGGCCTGTCCGCCGGCGAGAAGCGCATGCTGGCCAAGGCCCGTCAGATTCTGGTCGGTGAGCTGGCGCTAGCCGAGAGCACCGACGACGCCAAGGCGGAAACCATCCTCGACGAGGTTCTGGCCGCCGCTTCCTGAAGGCCCTGACGCTCTGGTGGCCGACAAGACCGGCGTCCCGGGCAAAGTAGTTGCGATTGTCCCGGCCGCGGGGTCGGGCGAGCGGCTGGCCGCAGGCATCCCGAAAGCGTTCTGTGAACTCGGCGGTCGCACCATGCTCGAATGCGCCGTCGCCGGGCTGCTGGATTCCGGCGCCGTCGACCACGTCGTGGTGGCCGTGCCGGCCGACCGTATCGACCAGGCCCGGCAGCTCCTGGGTGACCAAGCCGCCGTCGTCGCCGGCGGCGCCGACCGCACCGAATCGGTGCGCCTGGCGCTGGCGGCCCTGCCCGCGTCACCAGAGTTCGTGCTCGTGCACGACGCCGCCCGGGCGCTGACGCCGCCGGGGCTGATCGTGCGGGTGGTCGAGGCGTTGCGGTCCGGCCACGTAGCGGTCGTGCCCGCGCTGCCGCTGTCTGACACCATCAAGGCCGTGGATGCCAACGGGGTGGTACTGGGCACGCCGGAGCGGGCCGGGCTGCGGGCCGTGCAGACGCCGCAGGGCTTCGCCACCGATCTACTGCTGCGGGCCTACGAGCGCGCGGGGACCGCCGCTTTCACCGACGACGCGTCGCTCGTCGAACACGTCGGCGGCCAGGTGCAGGTGGTCGACGGCGACCCGCTCGCCTTCAAGATCACCACCCGGCTCGATCTGTTGCTGGCCGAAACGGTCGTGCGGCGGTGAGCGAGCTGCCGCGGGTCGGCCTGGGCACCGACGTGCATCCGATCGAACCCGGGCGGCCATGCTGGCTGCTGGGGTTGCTGTTCCCGGGCGACGACGGTTGCGCCGGGCACTCCGACGGCGACGTGGGGGCGCACGCGTTGTGCGATGCGCTGTTGTCGGCGACGGGGCTCGGCGACGTCGGGGCGGTCTTCGGGGTCGACGATCCGCGGTGGCAAGGCGTTAGCGGCGCCGACATGCTCCGCCACGTCGTCGCCCTGATATCGCGGCAGGGCTATCGGGTCGGCAACGCCGCCGTGCAGGTGATCGGCAACCGGCCGAGGGTCGGCCCGCGCCGCGCCGAGGCGCAGCAGGTGCTGTCCGGGTTGGTGGGCGCGCCGGTGTCGGTGTCGGCGACGACGACCGACGGGCTGGGCCTGACCGGGCGCGGCGAGGGGTTGGCCGCCATCGCGACCGCGCTCGTGGTGCGCAACCGCGTGGGTGTCCTGTAGGCCGGTCGGGCCAATTGGGCAGGTAAGCTGGCACGTCGTGACCGATCGCGCCCACTTGCGGCTACACGACACGGCGGCCGGTGCCGTGCGTGAGTTCGTTCCGCTGCGCAAGGGGCACGTATCCATCTACCTCTGTGGCGCCACCGTTCAGGGCCTGCCCCACATCGGGCATGTGCGCAGCGGGGTGGCCTTCGACATCCTGCGCCGCTGGCTGATCGCGCGGGGCTACGACGTCGCGTTCATCCGCAACGTGACCGACATCGAGGACAAGATCCTGGCCAAGGCCGCCGCGGCGGGCCGGCCGTGGTGGGAGTGGGCGGCCACCTACGAGCGGGCCTTTTCCGCCGCCTACGACGCCCTGGACGTCTTGCCGCCCTCGGCGGAGCCGCGCGCCACCGGGCACATCACCCAGATGGTCGAATTAATGGAGCGCCTGATCGAAACCGGCCACGCGTACGCGGCGGACGGTGACGTGTACTTCGACGTGCTCAGCTACCCGGAATACGGCGCGCTGTCCGGGCACCGGGTCGGCGACGTGCACCAGGGCGAGGGCGTTGCGACCGGCAAGCGCGACCAGCGCGACTTCACCCTGTGGAAGGGCGAAAAGCCCGGCGAGCCGTCGTGGCCTTCGCCGTGGGGCCGCGGCCGTCCCGGCTGGCACCTGGAATGCTCGGCGATGGCCCGCACCTACCTCGGGCCGGAATTCGACATTCACTGCGGCGGGATGGACCTCATCTTCCCGCACCACGAGAACGAGATCGCGCAGAGCCGCGCCGCCGGGGACGGCTTCGCCCGCTACTGGCTGCACAACGGCTGGGTGACCATGGGCGGCGAGAAGATGAGCAAATCGCTGGGGAATGTGCTGGCCATACCGGCGATGTTGCAGCGCGTGCGCCCGGCCGAACTGCGCTACTACCTGGGCAGCGCCCACTACCGGTCGATGCTGGAATTCTCCGAAACCGCGCTGCAGGACGCGGTGAAAGCCTATGTGGGAGTGGAGGAGTTTCTGCACCGGGTCCGCAGCCGGGTCGGTGCCTTCGAGCCGGGCGAGTGGACGCCGAAGTTCGCCGAGGCGCTCGACGACGACCTGGCGGTCCCGGTCGCGCTGGCCGAGATCCACCACGCTCGCGCCGAGGGGAACCGGGCGCTGGAGTCCGGTGACCACGAGGGCGCGCTGCAGCACGCCGGCGCGATCCGCGCGATGATGGGCATCCTGGGCTGCGACCCCCTCGACGAACGCTGGGAGACCCGCGACGAGACGTCGGCCGCCCTGGCCGCCGTCGACGTGCTGGTGCAGGCCGAAATCGAAAACCGGGAAAAGGCTCGCCAGCAACGCAATTGGGCGCTGGCCGACGAGATCCGGGACCGGCTCAAGAACGCCGGCATCGAGGTCACCGACACCGCCGACGGCCCGCAATGGACGTTGGGCGGTGACGTCAAGTAGATGGCCGGTAACTCGCGGCGCCGCGGGGCGGTACGCAAATCCGGCACCAAGAAGGGCCCCATCGTCGGCTCGGGCGGTCAGCGCCGCCGCGGCCTCGAGGGCCGCGGTCCCACCCCGCCCGCGCACCTGCGTCCCAACCATCCCGCCGCCCGGCGCACCCAGTCCCAGCCGCGCCGGCCCGCCAAGCGCACCGACGAGACCGAAACGGTGCTGGGCCGCAACCCGGTGCTGGAGTGCCTGCGCGCCGGCGTGCCCGCGACCGCGCTCTACGTCGCGCTGGGCACCGAGGCCGACGAACGCCTCACCGAATCCGTCTCCCGCGCGGCGGATCTGGGCATCGCGATCCTCGAGGTGCCGCGCACCGACCTGGACCGGATGACCACCAACCACCTGCACCAGGGCATCGCGCTGCAGGTGCCGCCGTACAACTACGCCCATCCCGACGACCTGCTCGCGGCCGCTCGTGAGACCCCGCCCGCGTTGCTGGTCGCGCTGGACAACATCTCCGATCCGCGCAACCTCGGCGCTATCGTCCGATCGGTCGCCGCGTTCGGCGGCCACGGCGTGCTGATCCCGCAGCGGCGATCCGCCTCGGTGACGGCGGTGGCCTGGCGCACCAGCGCCGGGGCCGCGGCCCGCCTGCGGGTGGCGCGGGCCCCGAACCTCACTCGGGCGCTTACAAACTGGGCCGACGGCGGTTTGCGCGTCATCGGGCTGGACGCCGACGGCGACACCGCGCTCGACGACCTGGACGGCACCGACCCGCTGGTGGTGGTCGTCGGCTCGGAGGGCAAGGGCCTGTCGCGGTTGGTGCGGCAGACCTGCGACGAGGTGGTCTCGATCCCGATGGCGGGCCGGACCGAATCGCTGAACGCCTCGGTGGCCGCCGGGGTGGTGCTCGCCGAAATAGCGCGCCAGCGCAGGGGTTGAGTTCTCTGGCCGAGCCGGGGGCACCTCCCGCTTGCGGAGGAACGCAAAAGCCCCCGACAGGCCGACGATTTCGGGGCTTTTGGTTCTGCTCGCTGGCCGTGCTTGCGGTGCTCCTCGCGCCGCCCGCCGCCGCACAACCGCCCGGCTTCGATCTGCAGGCCCACCGCGGCGGGCGCGGCGAGACCACCGAGGAATCGCTGCGGGCTTTCGCCAAGGCGCTCGAACTCGGTGTCAGCACACTGGAACTCGACATCGTCCTGTCCAAGGACAGCCAGCCGCTGGTGTGGCACGACCCGACGATCCAGGCGGACAAATGCGCCGACACCGGGCCGGCGTTCGCCGGCGACCCGGCCTACCCCTACGTCGGGAAGCTGGTGCACGCGCTCACCCTGGCGCAGGTCCGCACGCTCGATTGCGGCGAGCGCCTCGCGGAGTTCCCCGACGCGGAGGTGGTGCGGGGCAACAAGATCGCCACGCTGCCGGAGGTCTTCGCGCTCGCCGACTCGTATGGGGCGGCCGTGCGATACAACGTCGAAACCAAGGTCGAGGCCGACCACCCGGGCGCATCGGCCGAACCGCAGGAATTCGTCGACGTGATACTGGCAGCGGTCAGGGCGGCCGGCAAGCTGGACCGCGTCGAGATTCAGAGCTTCGACTGGCGAACCCTGCCCATGGTGCACCGCGCCGAGCCGTCAATCCCGTTGGTGGCCTTGTACGACGAGGAGACCTGGACGCCGGGTTCACCGTGGCTGAACGGGATCGACGCCGCCGTCGTCGGTGACCCGGCGATCGGGGCGCTGATGGTGGGTGCCAACGCCGTCTCGCCCAGGTACACATTGGTCACCGGCAAACCCTATGTCGACCACGTGCATTCGTTGGGCCTCAAGGTTATTCCGTGGACGGTCAACGACGCCGACGCAATGCGTCAGCAGATCGAGGACGGCGTCGACGGCATCATCACCGACTTCCCGACGCTGGCGCGCGGCGTGATGGCCGGGCTGGGCATGCCGCTGCCGCCGGCCTACCGCCGCGGTTAGCGCGGCAGACTGTCGGCCAGGACCCCGTCCGCGGCGTCGAGCGGTTCGGTGCCGCGCCGCGCGCGGGCGGTGCGCCAGATCATCCCCGGGCGCAGCAGCCGCGTCGCGGGGTCGACCAGCGAGGTCACCCTGACGAACTGATCCAGCACGGCGGGGTCGAATTCCGCCGCGGTGAGAACGCGATCCAGGTATCCGTTCAGCAGCCGCGCGGACAGCGGCGGGGTGCCCTCGATCTCGGGCAGCGCAAGGTCCGGGTTGGTCGACAGTTGCCAGGCCTGGCGGATCGGCACCGCCGCCGCGCGGAAGAAACGCCACGCCAAACCCTCTGTGCCGCTTGACAAGCAGTCACGCAGCGCCAGCGCCTCGAGCGCGGCCACGGTCATGCCCTGGCCGTAGACCGGGTTGAAGCTGCAGATCGCGTCGCCGGTGACCAGCAGGCCCTCGGGGAAGCGGCGCAATTTGTCGTAACGACGCCACTGACTGCACGGCATCTTGTGCCGCGCCGGCTCGCCGATCGGTTCGGCGCGTCTTACCGCATCGAGCAGGTGGGCGGGCGCGCAGTCGTCCACGAAGTCGCACATGGCCCGCAAGTCGCCGTCTGGCTCCTGGCCGGCGATGCCGATCACGGTGAACACCCACGTGTCTTTCTCACAGTGCAGCAAGCCAACCCCCCTCGGCCTGCCCGGCACGATCCCGACGAGGAAGCCCAGTTCGCGCGGCGCGTCCGCCGCCATGCGCAGCAGCTGGCTCGCGTAGGTCAAATACACCACCACCCGATCCTCGGGCGGGCGGTCGTATCCCAGGCCCTCCAGCCACCCCGGGGTGTGGGCGGCGCGCCCGGTGGCGTCGACCACCAAATCGGCCTTCAGCACGGCGCATTCGCCGGTTCGGCGGCTGACAACGCGTGCGCCCGTGACGCGCCGGTGATCGGGCGTCGCGGTCAGTCCGACGATATTGTGTTCGTCGCGCAGGGTGACGTTGGGGATGTCGCGGACCCGCCGGCGGACGTGACCCTCCACGAAGGGCCGCGTCGCGCAGTAGGCCGTGAACGAGGGGGCGGTGCCGTTCTGCGCCAACAGGTGCCCGCCCACGCTGTAGTGAAGCCGCGACAGGTCGTGCCCGTCGAAGTACTGCGCGCCGTCGAGCACCAACTCGTCGAGCACGCCGGGGAAGAATTCCTCGATCACCTGGGCGCCGCGGGGCAGCAGGGCGTGCAGGTGCCGGCCCTGCGGGACGCCCCGGCGGACATCGTCGGTGTCGGGCAGCGGGTCGCGTTCCACGACCGTCACCGTGTGGAAGAAATCGGCGAGCGACCGTGCCGTCAACAGACCGGCCATGCTCGCTCCCAGCACCACCGCGTGCTCTCCGATTTTGGTCTTGAGGTTCGCCACAATCCACCGCCTTCGCCGAGCCGCCAACTGACGAAAGTGATGCTCACAGCAAACTTTGGGCGCCGATAGCGTAGTCGGCTACCCGACTTCGGGGCCGGCATTGCGCGGCCAGCACCGAAACGCGGGTGAAATGGCCTGTTAGGCGCGCATACAACCGGTTATAGTCGCCGAGTGATCAGCGGCAAGCCGCTGACCGGGCGGGACGGCGAACTTGCTGTCGTCCGTCGCGCCCTGGGCGGCGCTGGCAACCACTCCGGCGTGGTGATCGCCGGAGCGGCCGGTGTGGGCAAAACCTGGCTGGCCCGCGAGGCGCTGCGGCGCGCCGAGGCGGCGGGTGAGCGCACGCAATGGATCGTCGGCACCGAATCCGCGCGTGCGCTTCCACTGGGAGCGTTCATCGGCTTGCTGGGCGAGGCGATGTCGGATCCGCTGGCCAACGTGCGGCGCGTGATCAATTCGTTTGTCGCACAACAGCGGCGCGGCCGCGTGGTGGTCGGGGTTGACGACGCGCACCTGCTGGACGGCCTGTCCGCGCTCGTCGTTCACGAGCTGGCCCGGTCGGGTGGGGTGCGGCTGGTGATGACCATCCGCACCGGCAGTGAGGAACCCGACGCGGTGACGGCCTTGTGGAAGGAGGGGTTACTGGCTCGCCTTGATCTCGAACCGCTTTCGGCCGCGGCCACGCGCGAGGTGATCGAGAGCACGCTGGGCGGTCCCATCGATGCGCGTTGCGCGGCCCGGTTCCGAAAGCTGACCGGCGGAAACACGCTGTTCCTGCGCCAGTTGCTTGCCGATCAGGTGGCGGCGGGGCAGATGCGGGAAGTCGCGGGGGTGTGGATGTGGGACGGCGACGTCGCGGTGTCGCCGAGCCTGTCCGACACGGTGGGCCGCCAGCTGGGCCGGCTCGGCCCGAAGCTGGCGCTGGTGATCGACATGCTGTCGCAGTGCGAGCCACTCGCCGTCGACGTGCTGTGTGACCTGGTGCCCCGCCGCGACCTGGCGGTCGCCGAAAGCATGGGCCTGGTAAGCGTCGAACGCACCGCTGGCGGGTTGATGGCCCGGCTGGCGCACCCGCTGTTCGGTGAGCTTCGCCGCGCGAGCGCCGGTGAGATGTATTTGTCGTCGATCCGGGGCAAGCTGGCCCGCCGGTTGGCTAAAAATGCCGACACCGACATGCAGGCCACCGTTCGCCGGGCGCTGCTGCGCCTCGAGTCGGATCTGGACCCCGAACCCGAGCTCTATCTGGAATCGGCGCGCCACGCCATGACGCTGCTCGATCTGGACCTGGCCGACCGGTTCGCGACCGCCGCCGCGCGGGCGGGGGCACCGGGGGCGGCCGGGGTGCGGGCGATGAACCTGGTCCTGCTGGGACGCGGCGATCAGGCCGAGGCCGCGCTGCGTGACTTGGTCGACGGCCCCGACGGTCATCGCTGGGCGACCATACGGGCGATCAACCTGATGTGGATCCTCGCCGAGCCCGCAGCCGCGTCGGCGATTCTCGATGACCTCGCCGGCCGCCCGGAGACCAAGGCCCAGGTGGCCGAGCGCGTGGCGGCGCAGGCCTGCCTGGACGCGATATTGGCGCGCTGCGAGTCGGCGGCCGAAGAGGCGCGGGTTGCCCTGGCTTTCGGCGCTCTGCCGGATCTGCACGCCCTGCTGGCCTCGCTCGCGTTGATCATGGCGATGGGAGCACGGGGTGAGGTCGACGACCTCGCCGCCGTCGCCGAGCAGGCGCTGCGACGCGCGACCACGTCGTTTCAGGCGTCGCCGTTGCGATTCTGGTTCGGCGCCGTGTACGGACGGGCCTGCCGGCTGACCGGACGCATCGACGAATTCGTCGGCACGGCCCGGCAATTGGCCGACTCGGCCCGCGACGTTCCCGGCCTGGCCTACGCGAACCTGGCCCTCCTGATCGGCAACGCCGACCTGGCCCGCGGCGCCGTCACCGACGCGGTCCGGCTGTTACACGAAGCGGTTGCGGGAGTCCAAATACACGCCGTCACAACGGGTTTGCGCGCGGCGAGCTACTTCGCGCTGGCCGAGGCGCACGCCAAGCTCGGCCAGGCCGGTGAAGCGAACGACGCGGCGGCCGGGGCGCGCTCGGCGGTGCCGGCCGACTACCTGTTCATGCACACCGGCCTGTCGCTGGCCGGCGGGTGGGCGTTGGCGGCAAGCGGCCGCCTGAGCGAGGCCGTCGCCGGCGCGCAGGAAGCGGCACAACTCGCCCGCCAGCGCGGCCAGCCCACCCACGAGTTGGCGTGCATACAGGCCGCGGCGCAGTGGGGCGACGCGTCCGGGGCGGCCCGCGCCGGGGAGTTGGCCGAGGCGCTGTCGCTGCCGCTGGCCGACGGGGTTGCGTTGCACGCCAAGGCCCTGCTCGGCGGGGACGGCGAGGGCTTGCTGGCGGCGTCGGCGGCCTACCGCGGGATCGGTGACAAGGCCGCGGCCGCTGACGCGGCGGCGCAGGCCTCCGTCGCGTTCGCCGCAGGCCAGCAGCACAAGCGCGCGCTCTATGCCGCGGCGGTGGCGAGGGAACTGGCCGATGAATGCGGCGGCCTCTGCACACCGGCCCTGCGCACCCCGGAGGGGCTCAAGTTGTCGGGGCGCCAGCGCGATGTCGTCGAACTCGTCGTCGCCGGTCTGTCCAACCGCCAGATCGCCGAGAAGCTGGTCATGTCGGTGCGCACCGTGGAGGGCCACATCTACCGGGCCTGCCAGCGGGTGGGGGCGCAATCACGCGAGGAGCTCGCCTCGATCGTGCGATCGGGACCGGCTGGCGGTTAGAACCGCAAGCGGGAGGTGCCCCCAGCTCGCGCCAACTATGCACCCACCAGCCGCACCGAGGCCCACAGCGCGACCACCGCGACCACCAGGGCCGCCGGCACCGTGCACAGCCCGAGGAGGGTGTACTCGCCGACGCCGGCGTCGACGTCGTGCCGGCGAAGCACGCGGCGCCACAACAGGTTTGACAGCGACCCCACGTACGTCAGGTTGGGGCCGACGTTCACCCCGATCAGCACCGCCAGAATCGCCACCGGACCGCCGTTCGCCACGAGCGGCAGCAGCACCAGCGTCGCGGGCAGGTTGTTGACGACGTTGGCCAGCACGGCGGCTATCGCGGCGATCGCGAGCAGAGCGAGCAGTCCCGAACCGGATGGCAGCACAGCCGTCATGGCCCTGTCCATGCCGTTGAGCATGACCGCCCGCACCACGACGCCCAGCGCCAGCACGAACACCAGGAACGAGACGTGCGCCGAGTGCGCGATCTCGGCCACGGAGGTGTGCCGACGGCTCAGGCTGCGCACGCCCAGCACCGCGGCGCCGGCTAGCGCCACCCACGCCGGGGCGACCCCGACGGACTGGCCGACCGCGAAACCGGCGAGGGTCAGCCCCACGACCACCAACACGAACACCGGTGGCCGCGGCGCCGGGCCGACTTCCTCGGCGGCGGGCTGGACGCGCAGGTCGCCGGCGAAAAACCAGCGAAACACCGCGTAGATCACCGCCACCGCGCCCAGCCAGGGCAGCGCCATGAGCGCAGTGAACCTGGTGAACGACACGTTGGCGGTGTGAAACGCCAGCAGGTTGGTCAGGTTCGACACCGGCAGCAGCAGTGAGGCGCCATTGGCGAGGTGAGCGGTGGCGTAGGCGTAGGGCCGCGGCGGGGTGCGCAGCCGGCGGACAGCGGCCAGGACCACCGGGGTCAGCAGCACCACCGCGGCGTCCAGGCTCAGCACGGCGGTGATCAGCGAGGCGACGACGAACACCCGCCGCAGCAGGCCGCCCGACGAGACGCGCCCCCGCGAAATCGCGGCCCCCGCCGCCTCGAACAGCCCCTCGTCGTCGCACAGCTTGGCCAGCACCAGGACCGCGCCCAGGAAGGCGACCACTCCCGACAGCCCGGCCACCTCCTGGGCCGCCTTACGCACCGAGATCGCGCCGACCGCGATCACGATGAGCGCCGCCGGAACCGCCGCCACCGCCTCCGGCAAACCCCTCGGGCGAGCAACCGCGAACACGAGCACGGCAGCGAGCAGCAGGAGGACCAGGGCCAGGGTCATGGCTCAGGTCGCTCCGATCGGAGAGGCGCGTCGACAGGTCAAGGCCATCGGCGGCGTAGCTCCTAACGGCGAGTGGGGTGAGGAACAAGACACGATCGCGGATCAGCCGACGGAGCTGCGTGACCCACGTCACGACCCAGCCACCCACGAAGCAATCCCGGCGAATATTACCCACCATGGCGGAATTGTGATGCGGCAGCATCGACTTCGCCCGGCGGCGATGTTTCGATTAGCCTTCGCATCGATGACGGAACCAATTGCCGTGGAGGCGCTTCCGCGACAAACGGCGCACGCGCTCGACCTGATGGCCTTCTCGCTGGCCGATGTTCGCGATGGACTGGGCCCGTATCTGTCGGTGTACCTGCTGCTGACGCATCACTGGGATCAGGCGTCGATCGGGTTCGTCATGGCCGTCGGCGGTATCGCCGGGGTCGTGGCGCAGACACCCGTCGGGGCACTGGTCGACAAGACGACCGCGAAGCGTGCGCTGGTGATCATCGGCGCGGTGGGGGTCGCCGACGCCGCGCTGGCGATGCCGCTGTTGCCCGGCTTCTACACGATCTCATTC
Organism: Mycobacterium sp. NGS69; assembly: GCF_059812165.1. Classification (NCBI taxonomy): domain Bacteria; kingdom Bacillati; phylum Actinomycetota; class Actinomycetes; order Mycobacteriales; family Mycobacteriaceae; genus Mycobacterium; species Mycobacterium sp. NGS69. Next base: position 424,641 of record NZ_JCALCD010000001.1, on the reverse strand, counting down.
CTGCAAGCCGTCACCGGGATCGCGGGCTCGATCTTCAATCCGGCGTTGGCCGCGATCACCCTGGGGATCGTCGGGCCGCGGCTGTTCTCCCGGCGGATCGGGCGCAACGAATCGTTCCGGCACGCCGGCACGGCGTCGGCCGCCGGCGCCGCCGGCGGACTCGCCTACTTCTTCGGCCCGGTGGTGGTCTTCTGGCTGCTGGCGGTCATGGCCGCGATCAGCGTCGTCGCAACGCTGCGCGTCCCGCGCGACGCCATCGACGACGACATGGCCCGTGGCATGGACAAGGCGGTGGGTGAACGGCACGGGCAACCGTCCGGATTCGCGGTGCTGCTGCACAATCGGCCACTGCTGATCTTCGCGGTCGTGGTCTTCGCCTTCCACTTTGCGAACGCCGCGATGCTGCCGCTTGTCGGTCAGGAGCTGGCCCTGCACAACAAAGCGGTCGGGACGGCGCTGATGTCGGCATGCATTGTCGCGGCGCAGGTCGTCATGGTGCCCGTGGCATACGTCGTCGGCGCCAAGGCGGACAGCTGGGGCCGAAAGCCGATCTTCCTCGTCGGCTTCGCCGTACTGACCGTCCGCGCTTTTCTCTACCCGCTGTGGGACAACTCGTACTGGCTCGTCGGTGTTCAGCTGTTAGACGGCGTCGGGGCCGGCATATTCGGGGCGTTGTTCCCGCTCGTCGTGCAGGATCTCACGCACGGAACGGGTCGCTTCAACGTCAGCCTGGGCGCGATCACCACCGCGTGGGGCGTGGGCGCGTCGTTGTCCAACTTCGCCGCCGGCGGGATCGTCGTCGCGGCGGGTTACGGGGTCGCGTTCATGTCGCTCGGCGCGATCGCCGCGATTGGCTTTGTGCTCTACCTGACCGCGATGCCGGAAATGGCTTCGACGGCCCGAGCGGTGTAACTCCTTTATCCCCAGGGGTTTTCGCGCCGCCACACCGTCGGCATGTGTAGCTCGACGCCGTCGTGCGCGGCGAGCTCGTCCAGCACATGGATCGACACGTCCAGGTCGTCGCCCGCATACGGCAAGGCCCGCAAGGGCTTTGACAACGGGCTGAAGAAGTCGTCCCAATGGATCAGGATCACCCGCCGCGCGCCCACGGCGCGCACGGTCTCGGCCCAGTATTCGAGGATGTAGGACCGCGGCCGCAGGCCGAGCTGTCCGACGGACAGGTACACCGCGTCCGCACGCCTGCCGTCGAGCGCGCCCTTGACGAAACCCGCGCTGCCCTGGATCAGCAGCCGCCGGTCCGACGGCCGATGGTGCACCAGCGCCGACCACGCCTCACCGCAGCGGTAGGCCGACGCCCGCACCGGCGGGGTCAGCGGCTCGTCGATCGTCCCGGGGAACCGGTCCGGCGGGCAGTGGTGCGATTCCACCAGCGTTACGTCGAAGGCGCCCAGGCGAATTGGCTCACCCGATGTCGCGACGATGATGCGGTCGTCGGGCAGTCCGTATCCGCGCCCGACGTTGGCGGCCGACTCGCCGCCGATCAGCCGCGCGCCGGTGCGCTCGGCGACCAGCGCGGAGTCCAGCACGTGGTCGATGTGGGTGTGCACCGGGATCACCGCCTCCAGCCGGGACACCTTGGCGCGGGCCAGGCAGCCGTCCACGCGGGCCGGCGACGGCGACACCTTGCCGGCGGCCACCCGCGCCAGGCTTGGGCGCGAGAAGTAGCCGTCGGTCATCAGCGCGGACGACCCGTCGTCGAGCAGCAACGTCGCCACCCCCAGCCAGGTCGCCGACAGCGGCGCGTCGGGTCCCCCGGTGGGCACGTCGAACCGGTCCGCGTACTGCGCGAGGTCGGGCCGGCCGAGTTTCGCCCGCATCAGCAGAACGCCCGCAGCTCGATACCGTCGGCCGTCAGTCGATCGCGCACCGCAGTCGCGATACTTACCGCATCCGGCGAATCACCTTGCACGCAAACCGATTCCACGACGACGGCGATTTGCGTGCCGTCGGTCGCGGTGACCCGCCCCGAGGTCACCATGGTCCGCACGCGCTCGGCGATCGCCGCCGGGTCGCGCAGCACGCGCCGGGTTCGCGTCGGGAGACCAGCTGGCCATCGGGCCGGTAGGCGCGGTCGGCGAACGCCTCGGCCACCGTGCGCGAGCCGACCCGGACGGCCTCCTCGGAAAACGCCGAACCCGCCATCGCCAGCACCGGCAGCGCCGGGTCCACCAGGTGCACCGCCGCCACGACCGCATCCGCCTGTTCCCGGTGGGTCACGATCGTGTTGTACAGCGCCCCATGGGGTTTGACATAGGACACCGCCGAGCCGGACGCCCGCTCGATCGCCTGCAACGCGCCGATCTGATACACCGCGTCGGCGACCAGGTCCTCGGGCGCGACGTCGATGACACGCCTGCCGAACCTCGCCAGGTCGCGGTAGCTCACCTGCGCGCCGATGCGCACGCCGCGCTCGGCGGCCGACCGGCAGACCGCAGCAGGCCGGCGGGGTCGGCGGCGTGGAATCCGCATGCCACGTTGGCGCCGCTGATGATCCCAGCATGGCGTCGTCGCCCAGGCGCCAGGCGCCAGGCGCCAGACGCCAACGCCCAGGTCGGCATTGAGGTCGATAGCGGCCACCCGCCCAGCTTATTCCGACGCTAGGCGGCGACCTCGCGACGTCGCCCGAGGAACCAACAAACCAGGTAAATGACAAAGGAAATCGTCGCGACGAACACCGACACCGGAACACCGGGTGCCAGCGACAGCACGATGCCCCCCACCGCGGCGACTTCGGCGAAGGCCACCGAGGCCACGATCGCCGCCGCGGGCGACGAGATCACCCGGGCCGCCGCGGCCGCCGGCGTGATCAGCAACGACATCACCAGCAGCGCCCCGACGATCTGCACGGCCTGGGCGGCCACCACGCCCACCAGCGCGGCGAACACGATGCCCAGGACGCGGACCGGGACACCGCGCGCGGCCGCGACCTCGGGGTCGACGGTGGCGAACAACAGCGGGCGATAGCACGTGACCAGGACTGCGATCACCAGCAGGCAAACCAGCGCCAGCATCGTCAGGCCGGTATAGCCGACACCGACGATCTGACCCGTCAGCAACGCGAACGCGGTCCCCGTCCGTCCTGGGTAGAGGTGAATGAACAGCACCGCCAACCCCATCCCGAAAGCCAGGACCACGCCGATCACCGAGTCGCGCTCCCGGGCCCGCTGGCCGAGGACGCCGAAGAGCGCCGCCGCCAGGGCGCTGCCGATCAACGCCCCCGCGCCCACCTCGAACCCCACCAACAACGCGAAAGCCGCTCCCGTCAAAGACAATTCGCTGGACCCGTGCACGGCGAACGACATCTGGCGCATCACGATGAACGGCCCGATCAGGCCGGCCACCAGCCCCAGCAGCGCGCCCGCCGCCAGCGCCTGCTGGACGAAGTCGTGGCGGAGCAGGTCGGTGGTGAGGTCAAAGGACAACAGGTGGTGCAGCATGTCGGCGAGCCGGCGGTTCATCCACCGCACCCGTCGTCCGGCTCGCCGACGACCACGTAGCCGTCGCGCACCTTCACCACCTGTATGTCGGCGCGGTACAGCGCCGAGAGCGTCTGGCTGGACATCACCTGCTCGACGGTCCCGATCTCGAAGCGGCCGTCGACGAGATAAAGCACCCGGTCCACGTACGGCAGGATCGTGTTGATCTCGTGCGTGACGACGATGACGGTGGTTCCGGCGTCGCGGCGCCGCCGGTCCATCAGCGCCGACACCAGCTTGGCGTTCGCCGGGTCCAGGGTCAGCAGCGGCTCGTCGCACAACAGCAGCATCGGGTCACTGACCAGTGACTGGGCGATGCGCATCCGCTGCAACTCGCCGCCCGACATGATGCCGACCCGGACGTCGGCCAGGTGTTCGGCATTGACCTGGCGTAGCGCCTCGGACACGGCGGCGCGGAGGCGGGCCCGTCCGGATGATCGCAGCGGCGCGGCGCCCCAGCGTCGTCCGTCGATGCCCAGCCGAACCAGGTCGCGGCCGCGCAGCATCACCTCGCGGTCGATCGGGCGATGTTGCGGGACGTAGCCGATGCTGCCGCTGCCGGAGGTGATCGGCCGGCCGTCGACCAACGCGACGCCACCGCTCAGGGGCAGCTGCCCGAGCAGGACCTTGAGCAACGACGTCTTGCCGCTGCCGTTCGGGCCCAGCACGGCGATGAACTCGCCGGGCCGCACCGACAGGTCGAGGTGGTCCCACAGGACGCGGTCGCCGAACGCCAGCCGCGCGCCGGAAAGCGAGACGCTGTGGGCATGGCCATCGACGGCGCGGACCGCTTCGACTGTCACGGCCGCGCCTATCGGCTCGACCGCAGGGCGGCCAGCAGCTGGTTGACGGTGTTGCGCTGCCAGGTCAGGTAGTCGATGCCGTCGGGCAGCGTCTCGCGCACCTCGGTGACCGGCACCCCCGCGCGCCGGGCGGCATCCTCCAGGCCGCTCACCGCGGAGCTGGACGTCTGCGGGTTGATCAGCAGCGCGGAGACCTGCCGGCGCTTGATCATGTCGAGCACCTTCGCCATGTCGGCCGGCGACGGATCGGTCTCGTTCTCGCCGGCGGCGGCGAACGTGGCCGGGGCGCGATTCACCAGGCCCGACGCGGCCAGCAGGTAGTCCACGTCGGGCTCGGTCGCGATGACTCCGGCGTCGGGATATGCGCCGGCGATGGCGTGCTCGGAGACCTCGATCGCGTCGGCGGCGCGGCGGAACGCGGCGGCGTTGGCTCGATAGTCGGCGGCGTTGGCCGGGTCGATGGCCGCCATCCGGTCGGCGATCGAGGAGGCCACCGACTTGGCGACGCCCAGGTCGTAAAAGACGTGCTCGTTCGGCGGCTCCCCGCTGCCGGCCGGGACGAACGAATAGGCGTCTACCGACTTGATGCGCGGATGCCCGGTGAGGACCTGGTCCACCCAGGGGTCGTAGCCGCCGCCGTTGTAGACGACCAGGGCGGCGTCGGTGATCGCGGCGGCGTCCGAGGGGCTGGCCGCATACGAGTGCGGGTCGGTATCGGAGCCGGTCAGGATGGACTTGACGGCGACGTGGCGGCCAGTGACGGCGCTGGCCACGCTGCCCCACACGTCGGTGGACGCGACCACGGTTGCCGCCTGCGGGCGCGCCGGACCGGCGCAGCCGGTGAGCGCGATCAAGCCGGCCACGGCGATCAGGACGGCCGAACGCCGACGCGCCATGCTGCCTGCCATTTCCGTCCTCTTCCGCCCGCGGCCGACCCATAATACTAATGAAAATCGTTTCCATTAGAAAGTGGCGCAGCGGCTCCTCGGGCGCCCCACCGGCGACCCGCTGTAGCGTCACCGAACGTGAGGAGTCCCGCACCGCGCCGGCGTGCGACTCTGGCGTCGTTGGCGGACGAACTGAAGGTTTCGCGCACCACGATCTCGAATGCCTTCAACCGGCCCGATCAGCTTTCCGCCGACCTACGCGAACGGGTGCTCGCGACGGCGAAGCGGCTGGGGTATGCGGGACCCGACCCGGTGGCGCGATCGCTGCGGACCCGCAAGGCCGGCGCGGTGGGTTTGGTGATGGCCGAACCGCTGACTTATTTCTTTTCCGACGCGGCGGCGCGGGATTTCGTTGCCGGGGTGGCGCGGTCGTGCGAGGAGCTCGGGCAAGGGTTGCTGCTGGTCGCCGTCGGCGCGAGCCGCAGCCTCGAGGACGGAACGGCCGCGGTGCTCGGGGCCGGGGTCGACGGCTTCGTGGTGTATTCGGCCTGCAACGACGACCCCTACCTGGAGGTGGTGCTGCAACGGCGCCTGCCCGTCGTGGTGGTCGACCAGCCCAAGGGCCTGGCGGGAGTGTCCCGGGTAGGTATCGACGACCGGGCGGCGATGCGCGAGCTTGCCGACTATGTGCTCGGGCTCGGGCACCGCGAGATCGGTTTGCTCACCATGCGGCTGGGCCGGGACCGGCGGCAGGGCCTGGTAGACGCCGACCGGTTGCGGTCGCCCGCCTTCGACGTGCAACGCGAACGCATTGTCGGCGTGTGGGAGGCGATGACGGCCGCCGGCGTCGACCCGGATTCGCTGATCGTCGTGGAAAGTTACGAGCACCTACCCGAATCGGGTGGCGCCGCCGCCAGGGCCGCGCTGGAAGCCAATCCGCGGATTACCGCGCTGATGTGCACCGCGGACATCCTGGCCCTGTCGGCAATGGATTACCTTCGCGCGCATGGCATTTACGTGCCGGGACAGATGACCGTCACCGGGTTCGACGGCGTGCCCGACGCGATCGGCCGCGGATTGACCACGGTGGCGCAGCCCAGCCTGCAGAAGGGACATCGGGCGGGCGAACTGCTGCTGAAGCCGCCCAGGACGGGCCTGCCCGTCGTCGAACTGCTGGACACCGAGCTGATCCGGGGCCGCACCGCCGGACCGCCGGCTTAGCCGGGCTGGTGTTCGCCGAGCAATAACCGCACGGCCAGGTCCAGCCGTTTGCTGACGTCGGTTGCCGAGGCGCGGCGGGTGAGCCAGGCGAGCAGGTTCGACAGCCACACGTCCGAGATCACCCGGGCGATGTGGTACTGGTCCTCGGTCGGTTCGCCGTCGCTCATCGCGCGCGCGAACATGCTGTCGATGAGCTTCTCGACCTGGTCGACCTCGCTGGCCGCCGAGGCGTCGGCGAAGACGTAGGCGCGCGTCATGGCCTCGGTGAGCAGCGGGTTGCGTTGCATCGCGCGGTTGAGCTTGCCGACCATGAAGTTCAGCCGTTGAAAAGGGGTGCCGCCGGCGACCGCGGAGCGGTCGGTTTTTGCGTCGATCCGGCCGAACTCCCGGCCCAGGGCCGACACCAGCAAATGCACCTTCGACGGGAAATACCGGTACAGCGTTCCGACGGCCACGTCGGCCCGGTCGGCCACGGCGCGCATCTGGACCGCCTCGTAGCCGCCCTTGGACGCGATGGCCATGGTGGCGTCCAGGATGCGCTTGCGGCGTTCGCGCTGCGCCTCCGACCCGAGCTCGGACTCCGCCAGGACCGCCACGTTCATGACCTCGCGCGGCTGCGAGTCAGGAACGTCGGCCGAGTCTGGGTTCGCTGACGACATTTGAGGGCGCGCTCCTTATTCGGGTGGCTCGTCCGCAAACGATACGCATGCTGGGCGTAAATTTCCCACCTCCCCGCAGCAAGGACAACCACGTGTACTGCTGTAATGGCGTTCGACTTGACGCTCGATCGCTGGCACTATTAGAACACGTTCTAGTGGGCTTTCAAGTAGACAGAGTGCCCCTTCATCCCGAACCAAGCGCGCGGAGGACCAAAGGGTGGTAGCGACCGTCACCGACGAACAGTTCGCCGCACGTGCGCTGGTGCGCGACTGGGCGCGAAGCTCGTGTTCGAGTGAGGCCGTACGCGACGTCGAACAGGGCAACCCCGACGCGTGGCGGCCGGTCTTCGCCGGCCTGGCCGACCTGGGGCTCTTCGGGGTCGCGATTCCGGAGGAGCGCGGCGGCGCGGGCGGCAGCATCGAGGACCTGTGCGCGATGGTCGAGGAAGCGGCCAAGGCGCTGGTCGCCGGCCCGGTCGCGACCACGGCCCTGGCCACCCTCGTCGTCGAGGACCAACAAGTGCTGGACGCGCTGGCCGCAGGGGAACGCTTCGCCGCGGTCGCGCTGCACGGTGACGTGCGGTTCGACGGCGTGACGTCGCGGGCCTCGGGCATCCTGCCGTGGGCGCTGGGCGCCGCGGAAGGCGCCGTCATTGTCCTGCCCGCCGACGGGACGTGGCTGCTCGTCGACACCGGCGGCGAGGGCGTGCAGCTCGAACCGCTGCCGGCCACCGACTTCTCCGTCCCGCTGGCCCGGGTGGTGCTGACGTCGGCGCCGGCCACGGTCATCGCGGATGCGGGTCGGCGGGTCGAGGAACTGGCCGCGACCGTTCTGGCCGCCGAGGCCGCCGGCGTCACCCGATGGTCGCTGGACACCGCGGTCGCCTACGCGAAGGTGCGCGAGCAGTTCGGCAAGCCGATCGGCAGCTTCCAGGCCGTCAAGCATCTCTGCGCCGAGATGCTGTGCCGCGCCGAGCAGGCCGAGGTCGCGGCCGTCGACGCGGCCCGGGCCGCGGCGGAGTCCGATGCGGACCAGTTCTCGATCGCGGCGGCGCTGGCCGCGAGCACGTGCATCGCCGCCGCGAAGGCCAACGTCAAGGACTGCATCCAGGTGCTCGGCGGCATCGGCTGCACCTGGGAGCACGACGCACACCTGTATCTGCGCCGGGCGCACGCCATCGGGCGGTTCCTCAGCGGGGCCGAGCGCTGGCAGCGGCGCATCACCGAGCTGACCCAGGACGGCGTCCGGCGCCGGCTGGGTATCGACCTCAGCGACGTCGAGGACCAGCGGGCCGAGATCGCCGCCGCCGTCGCCGAGGTCGCCGCGCTACCGGAAGAACAGCGCCAGGTCGCCTTGGCCGAGGCCGGACTGCAGGCGCCGCACTGGCCGCCGCCCTACGGGCGCGGCGCCTCACCGGCCGAGCAGCTCTTGATCGACCAGGAGATGGCGGCGGCCGGGGTGGTGCGCCCCGACCTGGTGATCGGCTGGTGGGCGGCGCCGACCATCGTCGAGCACGGCACGCCCGAACAGATCGCACAGTTCGTGCCGGCCACGCTGCGCGGAGAATTCCTTTGGTGCCAACTGTTTTCCGAGCCGGGGGCCGGCTCGGACCTGGCGTCGCTGCGCACCAAAGCGGTGCGGGGCGAGGGCGGCTGGCTGCTCACCGGGCAGAAGGTGTGGACGTCCGCCGCGCACAAGGCGCGGTGGGGTGTATGCCTGGCGCGTACCGATCCCGACGCCCCGAAACACAAGGGCATCACCTACTTCCTGGTGGACATGAAATCGCCGGGCATCGAGATTCGGCCGCTGCGCGAGATCACCGGCAACGCGTTGTTCAACGAGGTCTTCCTGGACAACGTGTTCGTGCCCGACGAGATGGTCGTCGGCACGGTCAACGACGGCTGGCGGCTGGCCCGCACCACGCTGGCCAATGAGCGGATCGCGATGGCCTCGGGGACCGCGCTGGGCAACCCGATGGAAGAGCTGCTCGAGGCGCTGGCGGAGCTGGACCTCGACGTTTCGCAGCAGGATCGGCTGGGCCGGTTGATCGTCACCGCCCAGACGGGCGCGCTGCTGGACCAGCGCATCGCCCAGCTCGCGGTGGGCGGCCAGGACCCCGGCGCGCAGTCCAGCGTGCGCAAGCTCATCGGCGTCCGCTATCGGCAGGCGTTGGCCGAATACGCGATGGACGTCGCCGAGGGCGGCGGCCTCATCCGCAACCAAGCGGTCTTCGACTTCCTCAACACCCGCTGCCTCACTATCGCCGGTGGCACCGAGCAGATCCTGCTCACCGTCGCCGCGGAGCGGCTGCTCGGCCTGCCCCGCTAGCTTTTCGCCGAGCCTGTAGATTCGCAGGCCCTCACTCGCACTTTCCCTGCAGAAATACAGGCTCGGCGATTAAGAAAACGTCGTCTGCGCGCAGGTGCTGGGCGAGGTGATGTTGACCCCGCCGTAGACCACCTGGATGTGGGTGCACAGGATGACGCTGATGTCAGTCTTCGACTGACCGGTCTGCCAGTCGGCCGAGTCGATGCGGCCGGTCGTCTGGTACTTGTCGGGCGGTCCGTCACCGAAGTAGACGGTGGTGATCTCGTCCGACCCCATCGCCTTGTGGACCCGTTCGAACTGGCCGTTGGCGTGCGTGTCCAGGTACGCCAACCGGTTCGGCGACCGAACCTCGGTGGTCTGGCGCGCCCAGAGACCGGGCGGGAACCCGGTCACGCCGTCCGGCGTGCGCGTATCGGCCCCGACGATGAAATCGCAGTGGCCGTCGGCCTTGAAGCAGTTGAGGAAGGCGTGCGTCTCCAGCTGATTGGGCCCGTCCAGCGGGAACAGGGTGGTCGCCTCGTTGCTCGCGGCCGAAGCCACGGGACCCGGCAGGAACGCCAGCACGGCTCCGGCGACCGCAAATCCCGGTAACAGCCGGTTCATCGGCGTCCCCTTCCGGTTCGCTACGCGCCTACTCGTCGTAGGTGACTTCTACCGAATCAGATTCGGGGCGAGATTGACAGGCCAAAATCAGGCCCTCGTCGAGGTCCTGCTGTTCGAGGACGTCGTTGACCTCCATGTTGACGTTGCCGCTGCGCAGGGTGCAGGCGCATGCGCCGCAGTGCCCTTCGCGGCAGGAGAAGGGGGCGTCGAGACCCTTGGCGAGCAGGACGTCGAGCAGCTTGGCGTGGCGCGGCCAGGACACCGTGTGCGTCTCGCCGTCCAGCTCCACCACCACGGTGGCAGGCGGAAGGTCTCCCTCGGCGGTGTCCTCGATCTTGACCGCCGCGAACGGGTCGGACTCCAGCGACTTGAACACCTCGATATGCACCTGCGCCGCAGGCACTTTCAGCCCCTCCAGCGCGGTGCGGGCCGCGTCCATGAAAGGGCCTGGCCCGCAAATGAATACGGGTCGGTCGGTGTAGGGGGCGGCCAGCTTCGCGAGCGAGGCCGCGCCGGGCAGCCCCTGCAGCGATTCCAGCCAGTGCAGCACCGTGAGCCGGTCGGGGTACTTGGCAGACAGCTCGCGCAGCGCCTCGGCGAAGATCACCGAGCGGTCGTCGCGGTTGGCGTAGAGCAGCGTCACCTGGCCGCCGCCCTCGGCGAGGGCGGACTTGCAGATCGACATGATCGGGGTGATTCCGCTGCCGGCGGCCATCAGCAGGAAGTCGTCGTCGAGGGTCTTCGGCACGAAGTTGCCCGACGGGGCCAGCACGTGGATGCGCATGCCTGCCTGCGCATGCTCGCAAAGCCAGTTGGACGCGTACCCGTCCGCGGTGCGCTTGACCGTTACCGTGAGCGCCTCATCCGTGAACGGCGAGCTGCACAGCGAGTAGCAGCGCGCCACCGACCCGGTGCGGTCGCTGGGCACGCGCAGCGTCAGGAACTGGCCCGGCGCGTACCGCAGCCGCTCCGCCGGGATGCCCGGATCGCCGGGCGCGTCCGGCACGGCGAACACCAGGGACCGCGCCTCGTCGGTCTCGGCGATCACCTCGGCGATCTGCAGTTCCAGGACGTGGTCACCCAGCGGCTCGTCGGGAATCGCTTCCGTCAAGACCCGTCCCTTCCTTTCGACACAACTAGAACATGTTACAGAAAACCCGATATATACCGCTACCAGCCGCAGGAATACCCTGCTCGACACAAATCGGAACGTGTTCTAGTCTTCTGGGTAAGTCCGAACTCCCGGGAGGCAACGTAAGTGACGTCCATTCAACAGCGTGACGCGCAGTCGGTGTTAACCGCCATCGATGATCTGCTTCCGAAGATCCGGGAGCGCGCTCAGGCGACGGAGGACCTGCGGCGGCTGCCCGACGAGACGGTCCAGGAGCTCGAGGACATCGGTTTCTTCACCCTGTTGCAGCCGCAGCAGTGGGGTGGGCTGCAGTGCGACCCGACGGTCTTCTACGAGGCCGTCCGCCGGCTGGCGAGCGCGTGCGGGTCGACCGGCTGGGTGAGCTCGATCATCGGCGTGCACAACTGGCACCTGGCGCTGTTCGACCAGCAGGCCCAGGAGGAGGTCTGGGGCGACGACACCAAGACGCGGATCTCGTCGTCGTACGCCCCGATGGGCGCCGGAGTGGTCACCGACGGCGGCTACCTGGTGAACGGCTCGTGGAACTGGTCGTCGGGCTGCGACCACGCCACGTGGACGTTCGTCGGCGGCCCGGTGATCAAGGACGGCCGTCCGGTGGACTTCGGCAGCTTCCTCATCCCGCGCAGCGAGTACCGCATCGACGACGTGTGGCACGTCGTCGGCCTGAAGGGCACCGGCAGCAACACGCTGGTGGTCAAGGACGTCTTCGTGCCCCGGCACCGGTTCCTGTCCTACAAGGCGATGAACGACGGCACCGCCGGCGGATACCAGACGAACACCGCCCCGGTCTACAAGATGCCTTGGGGCACAATGCATCCCACTACCATCTCGGCGCCGATCGTCGGCATGGCCTACGGCGCGTACGATGCGCACGTCGAGCACCAGGGCAAGCGGGTGCGGGCGGCGTTCGCCGGCGAGAAGGCCAAGGACGATCCGTTCGCCAAGGTCCGCATCGCCGAGGCGGCCAGCGACATCGACGCGGCGTGGCGCCAGCTGTCCGGCAACGTTGCCGATGAGTACGCGCTGCTGGCCGCGGGCAAGGAGATCCCGTTCGAGCTGCGGGCCCGCGCGCGCCGCGACCAGGTGCGCGCCACCGGGCGCTCGATCGCCGCGATCGACCGGCTGTTCGAGGCGTCCGGCGCCACCGCGTTGGGCATTGACCAGCCGGTGCAACGGTTTTGGCGCGACGCGCATGCCGGTCGGGTGCACGCCGCCAACGACCCCGAGCGCGCCTACGTGATCTTCGGGAACAACGAGTTCGGGCTGCCGCCCGGCGACACGATGGTCTGATGACCACAACGACGGGGGAGTTGACGTTCGAGTCCACGTCGCGCTTCGCCGACGTGGACGTGGACGGGCCGCTGAAGCTGCACTACCACGAGGCCGGCGTCGGCAACGACCAGACGGTGGTGCTACTGCACGGCGGCGGGCCGGGCGCGTCGAGTTGGACGAACTTCTCGCGCAACATCGCGGTGCTGGCCGAGCGATTCCACGTGCTCGCGGTCGATCAGCCTGGCTACGGGCACTCTGACAAACGCGCCGAGCACGGCCAGTTCAACCGCTATGCCGCCCGGGCGCTCAAGGGGCTCTTCGACCAGCTGGAGCTGGGACGCGTTCCGCTGGTGGGTAATTCGCTGGGTGGCGGCACCGCGGTGCGGTTCGCCCTCGACTACCCCGACCGGGCCGGGCGCCTGGTGTTGATGGGCCCCGGCGGGCTGAGCGTGAACCTGTTCGCGCCGGACCCCACCGAGGGCGTCAAGCGGCTGGGCAAGTTCTCCGTCGAACCGACCCGGGAGAACCTCGAGGCCTTCCTGCGGGTGATGGTCTACGACCAGAAACTGATCACCCCGGAGCTGATCGATCAGCGCTTCGCGCTGGCCAGCACGCCGGAATCGCTGACCGCGACGCGCGCGATGGGAATGTCGTTCGCCGGGGCCGACTTTGAGCTCGGCATGATGTGGCGCGAGGTGTACCAGCTGCGCCAGCCGGTGCTGCTGATCTGGGGGCGCGAGGACCGGGTCAACCCGCTGGACGGCGCCTTGGTGGCGCTGAAGACGATTCCGCGTGCGCAGCTGCACGTTTTCGGGCAATGTGGGCACTGGGCGCAGGTGGAGAAGTTCGACGAGTTCAACAGGCTGACCGTTGATTTCCTGGGAGGCGTGCGATGAGTATCCGGTCGCTGGGCTATCTGCGCATCGAGGCCACCGACATGGCGGCGTGGCGCGAATACGGCCTGAAGGTGCTCGGCATGGTCGAGGGCAAGGGCACCACCGAGGGCGCGCTCTACCTGCGCATGGACGACTTCCCGGCCCGGCTGGTCATCGTGCCCGGTGAGCACGACCGGCTGAGCGAGGCCGGCTGGGAATGCGCCAACGCCGAAGGGCTGCAAGAGATCCGGAATCGGCTCGACGTGGAGGGCACCCCGTACAAGGAGGCCACCGCGGCCGAGCTGGCCGATCGCCGGGTGGACGAGATGATCCGGTTCTCCGACCCGTCGGGCAACTGCCTCGAGGTGTTCCACGGCGCCGCCCTGGAACACCGCCGCGTCGTCAGCCCGTACGGGCACAAGTTCGTCACGGCCGAGCAGGGCCTGGGGCATGTGGTTTTGACCACCCGCGACGACGACGAGACCCTGCACTTCTACCGGGACGTGCTGGGTTTCAAGCTGCGCGATTCCATGCGCCTGCCGCCGCAGGTGGTGGGCCGGCCCGCCGACGGGGCGCCGGTCTGGCTGCGGTTCTTGGGCTGCAACCCGCGTCATCACAGCCTCGCTTTCATGCCCGGGCAGACGCCCAGCGGCATCGTGCACCTGATGGTCGAGGTCGAAAACGCCGACGACGTGGGCCTGTGCCTGGACCGGGCGCTGCGCCGCAAGGTGCCGATGTCGGCCACGCTGGGCCGCCACGTCAACGACCTGATGTTGTCGTTCTACATGAAGACGCCGGGTGGCTTCGACGTCGAATTCGGTTGCGAGGGGCGGCAAGTGGCCGACGACGACTGGATCGCCCGGGAGAGCACCGCGGTGAGCCTGTGGGGTCACGACTTCACGGTTGGCTTCCGAGCCTAGCCCGAGGCAACCATGTCGGCACAGATCGATCCGCGGGCCTTCCGGCAGGTGCTGGGTCAGTTCTGCACCGGGATCACCATCATCACCACCGTGCACGACGACGTGCCGATCGGGTTCGCCTGCCAATCCTTCGCGGCGCTGTCGCTGGAGCCGCCGCTGGTGCTGTTCTGCCCGACCAAGGTGTCGCGGTCCTGGAAGGCCATCGAGGCCACCGGCCGGTTCTGCGTCAACGTGCTGACCGAAAAGCAAAAGGACGTGTCGGCCCGGTTCGGCTCGAAGGAGCCCGACAAGTTCGCCGGAATCGGCTGGCACCCTTCCGAATTGGGTTCACCGATCATCGACCGGTCGCTGGCCTACATCGATTGCACGGTGGCGTCGGTGCACGACGGCGGGGACCACTTCGTGGTGTTCGGTGCGGTGCAATCGCTGTCGGAAGCCCCCAAGATCAAGCCGCGGCCGCTGCTTTTCTATCGCGGTGACTACACCGGCATCGAACCGGACAAGACGACGCCCGCCCAGTGGCGCGACGACCTGGAAGCGTTCCTCACCACGACGACCCAGGACACCTGGCTCTAGTTCTTTCGCCGCGACCCTAACCACACTGCGATATTTCGGTCGCGTTTTCGCAGTGTGGTTAGGCTCGCGAACCGACAACCCATGTTTGGCGGCCGGGGGCCGCCGGGAATGCGTGCGGTATGCGCTCATCAGCCAGGCGAGCGCTGACCGACTATCTCAGCGCTCAAATCGACGAAATAGATACCGGCGACGCGGAACTGCGCCATGGCGGGGGTGAAGACCCCGTGCACGACACCCGAGTGGCGATCCGGCGGCTGCGGAGCACCCTGCGTGTATTCGCCAAACTGCTGGACGGGCCGAAGGTCGGCGATGCCGACGGCGAACTGAAGTGGTTCGCCGCACTGCTCGGCGATGTCCGCGATTGCGAGGTCCAAGAGCGCCGCTTCACCGAGGCGCTGGACGGCATGCCCGACGAGCTGATTTTGGGTCCGGTCCGCTCGCGGATCCGTAACGACCTGCGGGCGGTCGAGCTTCCCGCCCGCACCCGGCTGGGCGAGGCCATGGACTCCGACCGCTACCGGGCGCTGCTGGCCGTCTTGCGCGGTTGGCGCGCCGAACCGCCCGTCGCGCAACGGATTGCGGCCAAGTCGCTGCGCAAGCGGTCCGGCCGCGCGGAGCGCAAGGCGGATCGGCGGCTGGCCGCCGCGCTCGAAGCCGGCCCTCACTCTGGTCAAGACGCCACGCTGCATCGGGCCCGCAAGGCCGCCAAGCGCGCCCGCTACGCCGCCGAACTGCGCAAGCCTCTGGACAAGCGGGCCAAGCGGACCGTCAAGCATTACAAGCGGATTCAAAGCCTGCTCGGTGACCACCAAGACACCGTCGTCGCCACAGGGACGCTTCGGCAGATGGCGTTGGCCGCCGGAACGGCGCCGGGGGAGAACGGCTTCAGCTACGGCATGCTGTACGCGCGCGAGCAGCAGGTCGCCCGGCAATGCCGGGAAGACGCGTTGCAACTCGTGTAGGCGACGCGCCCGGTGGCCCGCTGAGGGGGCGGGCCACCGGGCCCTGGCCGGCCGGCCCCGGTTAGTCCGATGCGCGGTGGTGATGAACCGGTTCGACGGATTCCTGATGGCCGTCGGCGGGCGCCTCAGGCGATTCGTCGTTGGCCGTCGGGTCGAGCTTGTCGGCACGCTTCAACTGGCCGTCGAGGTGCTCGCGCGATGTCGCCGCTTGGCTCTGATGGGCGGCCGCGTGTTCCTGCAGCCGGGCGGCTTCGGCGGCCTTGACTTCGGCCTCGGCCTGAGCCGCACGCGCCTTGGCGGCCGTCTCCTCGGCAAGCGCTTCTCGCCGTTCGACCCGGGTCGTCGCGACCTTGGCCTGTTCGCGAATCTCCTCGGCCTGCCGCCGGCGGCGCCGACGCGTCGCCGCGTTGGCCGCCACGATCACCGCGGCGATCACGAGGACCGCCACCACCGCGGCGATCACAATCCAGGTAGTCGTACTCATGGGGGCTCCGTCGGTTCGTGTGGGTATTGCAGCTGCCCGTTCGTACTGGTTCCCCATATTTGACAGGAATAAAACAAGGGCGCGTTTCCCCAGGCAGGGGCGGCGACTACTTGAAGTCGAGCGCCTCGACCGTCGCGATGGGGCCTTCGTGGGTCGGCCGATTCGCGCCGCCGATGCAGTAGACGGTGTTGCCGACCGTCGCCACCACCTCGGCGTGACGCGGCGTCGGCATCGGGGCCAACGTGCTCCATTTGCCGTCCGCGATCTCGTACATCTCGACCACGTTCAGCACCATCGTGGGCTCCTCGCCGCCGACCACCACGATCCGGCCGTCGATGTACGTGGCGCCATAGCTTCCGCGCGGCGTCGGCATGCCCACCAGCCGGGTCCACGACCCCGATGCCGGATCGAAGCGTTCCAGCGCCGCGGAATTCTTGTCCGAGGAAAGGAACCTGCCGCCGATCGCATACACGTAGGTGCCGTCGGACACCGCGGCCAGGTGTTCGCGGGCGGTGGGCATGTCGGCGGCGTCGGTCCACGAACTTCCGTCGAACACTTCGGTCTGCGGAACGAGTTGCTTGGCGTTCTGGCCACCGACGACGACGAGTTTGTCGCCGGCCACCGCGGCCGCCGGCGCCGCCCGGGCGTGCGTGAGGCTGGGCAGGTCCACCCAGTTGCCGCCGCGCAGCGCGAAGACCCGGTTGGACCCGTCCGCGATGTTGTCGCTGGCGCCCCCGAGTACGACGACCTCGCCGCGGTAGGTCGCCGCGGTCGCGTGGTGCAGCGGGATGGGCAACGGGGGTCCGGTCTCCCAGGCGCCGGTGCGCGGGTCGTAGCTCTCGACCGTCGTGAGAGCCATGCCGTCCCGCAGGCCGCCCATGATCCAGATCTTGTCGTTCAGCACGGTCCAGGCCATCATCAGCCGCGGCGTCGGCGCGTCGGGCAGTGAACGCCATTGCGACGCGGGCTGGATCTGGCGGGCCGGCAGCTTCAGCGCTTCGGCCTCCGAAATCACCTGGCCGTCCCCGACGGCAGTCGACCCGCCGATCGCGTATACCGACTTCTCCACCGCGGCGACGGCCATGCCGTGCCGCGCCATCGCCATGTCCGGCAGGCCGTCCCAGTGCCGCGTCATGAGGTCGAACACCGAGACGCTCTTCAGCACCTGTCCCCCGGAAACGCCGCCGACGGCGACCAGCCGCCCGTCGGCGATGGCCACGCCGAGGTCGCTGCGTGACTGCGGAAGCGTGGGCATCGTCGTCCAGGTTTTCGCGGCCGGGTCATACGCCTCGACCATCGTCAGGTCCGAGTCGCCGGTGGTTCCCCCCACCACGTACACCAGCTTTCCGTCCGACGCCGCGGCCAGCATCTGGCGCGGGGTGGGGATGGGCGCGCCCAGGCTCCAGGCGGTGCCGTCGAAGACCTCGGTGGTGTTCAGCAAGGCACCGCCGGCGTCGACTCCGCCGGTGACGACGAGGCGGTCTCCCACCACCGTCGCTGCCGCCGCCGCCCTGGGCGCCAACAGGTGCGGCAGCTCCACCCACCGGCTGTTGACCACCCGCCAAACCTGGTCGCTGGCAACCTTTTTGCCGTTGACGGTCTTCCAGCCGCCGAGCACCACCGGGTTTCCCATCCACGTCACGGCCATCGCGTGTTGCAACGCCACCGGCAGATCGTCGCCGCCCTTCCATTCGTCGATGGCGGGGTCGTAGCCCTCGTGCTTGGTGGTCGCCGCGCCGTCGCTTCGGATGCCGCCGAAGACCCAGATGGTGCCGTCGGCCTGGGTGGTCGCGACCGCATCGCGCGCGACGCGGGCGTTGGTGATCGGCTTCCACGCGACCGGCGCCTGGGCCGGCGGGCCCGCGGCCGTCTTGCGAGTGCCGTTGTCGGGCCGCAGCCACAGGAACACGGCGCCCACCACCAACAGCACGACCACGACGGCGACGAGGGCCACGCGGCCGCGCCTCTTGCCCGGCTGCGCGAACCACTCCTGGATCCGCAGCGCCAGGGGTTTGCGCCAAGGGGGCGGGGCCTGTTCGGGAGCGCCCGGCGGGCCCGGCGGGCCGCCGGCCGGCGTCTGTGGCTGCGTTTCGGCGCCGTGCCCGCTGCGCAGCACGCTGGCCGCCTGCGAAAACTCATCCTGACCGGAGGGTCCCGACGGCGTCGAGGGCGTGGCCCGCACCGCGTTGTCGTGGGCGACCGGCGCACCGATCGCTGAGGTCGGGCCTTCGTGGGGTGTCATGCCCGCGGTAGGCGGGATGCTCGCGGTAAGGGATCCCGGCGGCCGCGTTTCCCCGCCGTTCGTGGAGGGCGCGGCGTCCGCGGTCGCCCGACCGACGCCGCCGATCGCCATCGCATCGGGTTTGAGGCCGTTGAGGCGCTGCGCGGCCTGCAACTCGCGGCCGAATTCCTCGGCCGAGGCGGGCCGGTCGGCCGGATCGAGCGACATCGCCCGCTCGATCGCCGAGCACACCGCGTCCGGTATTCCGTCGGGGCGCATGTCGGGCACACCGGTCGTGCTGATCCGCAGGTACTGCGCGATCAGGTCCTCGCCCTTTCTGCGTTCGTGCGGGGCGTTGCCGGCGATGAGCGCGAAAATGGTCGCTCCGAGCGAGTACATGTCGGCGGCGACCGTCGCCGGGTTGCCGGTCATCACCTCTGGCGCGGTGTAGTCAATGGTGCCGGAGAAGAACCCGGTCGCGGTCTCGTAGCCGCCTTCGATGTGGGCGATGCCGAAGTCGCTCAGTTGCGGTTCGCCGTAGTCGTTGATCAGTATGTTCGCCGGCTTGATATCGCGGTGCAGCGTTCCACCCCGGTGCGCGGTTTCCAGTGCGCCGCATAGCTTTACACCGATTCCCAGGGCTTCGGGCCAGGGCACCGGCCCCTCGCGGCGCAGCCGCACCGCCAGGGAATCCGCGGCGTGGTAGGGCATCACGATGTAGGGCCGGTTGCTGGTGGTCACCCCAACCCGCAGGATGTTGACGATGTTCGGGTGCCCGGACAGCCCGCCCATCGCGTAGCCCTCGCGCAGGAAGCGTTCCCGGCTCTCCTCGTCCATGTGCGACGGCAGCAGCTTCACCGCCACGTTTCGGCCCAGCGCCGTCTCGTAGCACCGATAAATCACCCCGGCCCCGCCGCGGGCCACCTGATGCGCATCCTCGAATCCGGCGGCCGCCAGCTCCGCGGCGATCCCGCCGGATACCGACGCCACGCCGTCGGACCTGGGTTCTTCGGCCATTCCTGGGCGCTTAACCTCCCGTACATACGGCTCAGAGAGCTCAAGAGTATCTCCCGTTACCGCCCGGGAGTATCTTTCGGCGACCATCGTCATCAAGCGAAGATGCAACGGGTTTGGCGCGAGCCAACGGGGCGCACCTCGGGTCAGAATGGCGATATGACGTTGGATCTGAACGGGTATCTCGACCGCATCGACTTTCGCGGCGTCGCCGAGCCGACGCTCGACGCGCTGCAGGCTCTGGTGAGCGCCCACACCCGCGCGATCCCGTTCGAGAACCTCGACCCGCTGACGGGAACGCCGGTCGATGACCTCGGCCCAGATGCTTTGACCGACAAGCTGGTTCACCGGCGCCGGGGCGGCTACTGCTACGAGCAGAACGGGCTACTGGGTTATGTGCTGTCGGAACTGGGTTTTCGGGTCCGGCGATTGGCGGGCCGGGTGATCTGGATGCTTCCGCCCGACGCGCCGTCCGCGCAGACGCACACCGTTCTGGCGGTGACGTTCCCCGGCTCCCAGGGGTCTTACCTCGTCGACGTCGGCTTCGGCGGGCAGACACCGACCTCTCCGATCCGGATCGAGACCGGCAGCGTGCAACAGACCACGCTC
Source organism: Mycobacterium sp. NGS69 (assembly GCF_059812165.1). Classification (NCBI taxonomy): domain Bacteria; kingdom Bacillati; phylum Actinomycetota; class Actinomycetes; order Mycobacteriales; family Mycobacteriaceae; genus Mycobacterium; species Mycobacterium sp. NGS69. Next base: position 404,556 of record NZ_JCALCD010000001.1, on the reverse strand, counting down.
GAGCCGTACCGGCTCGAGGACCGCCGCGACGGGCTGGTGCTGGCGGCCGAGATCCGCGGCGAGTGGACGCCGCTCTACGAGTTCACGACGAGGACCGCACCGGCGATCGACCTGAAGGTCGGCAGCTGGTTCGTGTCGACCCACCCGTCGTCGCACTTCGTCACCGGCCTGATGGCCGCGCGGGTCACCGACGACGCGCGGTTGAACCTGGCCGGGCGCTACCTGACCGTCCACGGCGCCGACGGCAGCGAGAAAATCCGGCTGGACGACGCCGCCGCCGTCGTCGACACCCTCATCGAACGGTTCGCCATCAACGTGGCCGACCTGGGCGACCGCAATGCGCTCGAGGCCCGCCTCGACAAGGTTCTCGGTGCCTAAGACCAGTTCCGATGTGATCGGCCGCGGGCCGATGCCGAATAGTGATCACCGCAATAGCCTGTCAAATTCGGCGAATAATAAGAGCGTCTATTAACCTGTCCCACCGTGGGTCGGGATCACGGGTCAGGCAATGCTGTCGGGGCCGCCTCGGGCAGTGTAGACGCCAGCGCTGCCCCCGGTGGCGGGATCGTAGTGCCCGAGGGCGTCACGTTGACGTCGAATTTCGACCAAAACCGGGCCCTCTTGGGCGACAGTCCCGCGTACCGCTTCATCGACTACTCGCAGGACCAGGACGGGCGGATTCTCGAACTCAGCTGGAACGAGCTGTGGTCGCGCGTATGCGCCATCGGGGCCCGGCTGCAGCAGGTCACCAAGCCCGGTGACCGGGTGGCGATCCTGGCGCCCCAGGGCCTCGACTACGTGGCGGGTTTCTTCGGCGCCATCCACGCGGGCAACGTCGCGATCCCGCTCTTCGCGCCGACTTTGGCGGGGCACGGCGAGCGCCTGGCGGCGGTGCTGGCCGACGGCCGGCCCGCGGCGATCTTGACCACGACCTCGGCGGCCGAGTCGGTGCGGACGTTCATCCGCACGTTGCCCCCGAACGAGCGGCCGCGGATGATCGCGGTGGACGCGGTACCCGCGACGCTCGGCGCGACCTTCACCGACCCCGTCCGGGACACCGACGACCTCGCCTATCTGCAGTACACGTCGGGCTCGACCCGCACGCCGGCCGGGGTCGAGATCACGCATCGCGCCGTCTATACCAACGCGATGCAGATGATCATCCACGGCGGGCTCAACACCGACGTCCAATGCGTGAGCTGGCTGCCGCTGTATCACGACATGGGGCTGATGATGATCGTGTTCACGGCCTACTTCGGCGCGCACGTCGCGCTGATGGATCCCATGGCGTTCCTGCGCCGGCCCTACCGATGGATCAAGCAACTGGGCATTGCGGCGACCCGGGGCCGCACGATGGCGGCCGCGCCGAACTTCGCCTTCGAGCTGACCGCCCAGCGCGGGCTGCCGCCCAAGGGGGAGGATCTCGACCTCAGCAACGTGGTGTGCCTACTCAACGGGTCGGAGCCGGTGAGCATGGCGGCCATCGAGCAGTTCACCAAGGCGTTCGCTCCCTATGGCCTGCCGGAGTCGGTGGTCAAGCCGTCCTACGGCATGGCGGAAGCGACGCTGTCGGTCGCCAGCATCGCCTCGGACGCCGCGGCGAGCGCGATCTTCCTCGACCGGGAGCAGCTCGGTGCCGGCCGCGCGGTGGCCGTCGACCCGACGGCGCCCGGTGCGCTCTCGCTTGTCTCGTGCGGCCAGCCGATCCTCGGGCAGTGGGCCGTGATCGCCGACCCGGACGGCGCGGAGGTGCCCGACGGCACCGTGGGGGAAATCTGGTTGCACGGCAACAACATCGGCCGCGGGTACTTCGGCCGCGAGGACGAGACGCGCCGGGTGTTCGGCAACAAGCTGCAGTCCCGTCTCGAGGTCGGTAGCCACGCCGAGGGCGCCCCGGACAACGGGTCCTGGCTGGCCACCGGCGATCTCGGCGTCTACGTCGACGGCGAGCTGTACCTGACGGGCCGGATCAAGGACCTCATCATCATCGATGGCCGCAACCACTACCCGCACGACATCGAAACGACGGTGAGCGAGGCCTCGCCGGCCATCCGCACCGGCTATGTCGCCGCGTTTTCCGTTCCCGCCGAAGCGGTTTCATCCCTTACCGGCAGCGGCGGCTCCGGCGAGCAGGTGGTCGTCGTCGCCGAGCGCGCCGCCGGGGCGGGCCGCGACCTGGGGCCGATCGCCGACACCGTGCGCGCCGCGATCTCGCGGCATCACCAGATCCGCGTCGCCGACGTGCGGCTCGTGGCCGCCGGCGCCATCCCCCGCACGACGAGCGGCAAACTCGCCCGCAACGCGTGCCGCGCCGAGTACCTCGAAGGGCGTTTCAACCGCTGACCGGCAGCCAGGGCCCGATGCGCCGCAGGGCCTCCTCGATGTCGCCGGTGGGTCCCGCGAACGAGAGCCGGACGAACGAGTGGCCGCGCGCGGTGTCGAAGTCGATGCCCGGCGCGATCGCAACGCCGGTGTCAGCCAACAGCTTTGAGCAAAATCCGAGGGAGTCGTCGGTGAAGTCCGAGACGTCGGCGTACACGTAGAACGCGCCGTCGGTGGGCGCCAGCCGGCCGACGCCGATTGCGCGCAGCCCGTCGAGCAGCAGCTTGCGGTTGACGCTGTAGTGCGCCAAGTTGCCGTCGGCTTCGGCGGTGGCCTCCGGGGTGAACGCCGCGACCGCGGCACGCTGTGACAGCACCGGCGGGCAGATGGTGAAGTTGCCGGTCAGGCAGTCCACCGCCCGGCGCAGCTCGCCCGGCACCAGCAGCCACCCGAGCCGCCACCCGGTCATCGCGTAGTACTTCGAAAAGCTGTTGACCACCACCGCGTCTCGCGAGGTCTGCCAGGCGCAGCTGGTCTGTGGCGCGCCGTCGTAGACCAGGCCGTGGTAGACCTCGTCGCTGATCAGCCGCACCCCGGAGTTCGCGCACCACGACGCGATGGCGGCGAGCTCGGCCGGCGGGATGACCGTCCCGGTGGGATTGGCGGGGCTGGCGACAATGACGCCCTGGATCGGTGGGTCCAGTTCGGCGAGCATCTGCGCGGTGGGCTGGAAGCGGGTCTCCGGCCCGCACGCGATGTCCACCACCTCACAACCCAACGCCGACAAGATGTTTCGGTAGCACGGATAGCCCGGGCTCGCCAGCGCAACCCGGTCGCCGACGTCGAAGCAGGCCAGGAAGGCGAGCAGGAATCCGCCCGAGGAACCGGTGGTGACGACGACGGCGTCGGGCTCCACGTCGATGCCGTGTTTGCGGTGGTAATCCGCCGCGATCGCGGCCCGCAGCTCCGGGATGCCCAGCGCGACGGTGTAACCCAGCTGGTTCGCGTTCAGCGCGGCGACCGCGGCCGCGCGCACCGGTTCGGGCGCGCCGACGCTGGGCTGGCCCGCCGACAGGTTGACCAAGTCGCCGTGGCTGCGCTGGCGCTCCGCGGCGGCCAGCCAGACATCCATCACGTAGAACGGAGGGATGCCGGCGCGCAGCGCGACGTGCTCGGTCACGTCGGCAATACTTCAGATTCCAGTTGGCGCAGCAGCTCTCGCGGCGGGTCGAGCAGTTGCTCGCTGTCGTGGGCGCGCTTGAAATACAGGTGCATGTCGTGTTCCCAGGTGATCGCGATGCCGCCGTGCAGTTGGATTCCTTCGGCCGCAACAGCTTTCAGGGCTTCGGTGGCGGCGAGGCGCGCCGTGGCCGCGTTGGTGGGGATGGGGTCGTCGCACGCGTCGGACACCACGGCCTTGGCCGCGGCGACGGTGACGTAGAGGTCGGCCATCCGGTGCTTGAGCGCCTGGAAGCTGCCGATCGGCCGCCCGAATTGCACCCGGCTCTTGGTGTATTCGACGGTCAGCTCCAGGCAGCGCTCGGCGGCGCCGATCTGCTCGGCCGCCAGCAGGATGGCCGCGGTGTGCGCGAGGCCCGGGTCCGCTCCGATGGGTTCGGTCTCTTCGGGCCGCAGGCGGGCCAGCCGGCGGGTGGGGTCCATGGTCGCGAACGGTTGCGCGTTGAAGCGTGTCCACCTGCTCAGCTGGCCGTCGGTGACCGCGACGACGACGTCGGCGATATCGCCGTTGACGACGTAGTCGGCATCGAGCACCAGAGCGCCGATCGATCCGCCCTCGGCGAGCTCTGCGAGCGTCTCGGCGTCCGGCTCGGGCGCCGCCAGCAACGCCAACTCCGCGAGCGTGGTGCCCAGCAGCGGGGAGGGCACCAGGGCCCGGCCCAGCTCTTGCAGAACGGCTGCGGCATCGGCCAATTCGCCGCCCGCGCCGCCCAGCTCGTCGGGGATCACCAGCGCGGCGGCGCCGACCTGCTCGCACAGCAGGCGCCACAGCCCTTCGTCGTAGCCGCGGTCGGCTTCTATCGCCGCCCGCACCGCCGCCGGGTCCGCGTGCTTGGCGACCAGGGCGGCGACGGTCTCCCGCAGCAGCTGCCGTTCTTCAGTCATAGCGCCGCTCCTCAGCATCGCTGCGTTCTGCATCGTCGTCGGCGCGAGTCATAGCGCCTCCAGCACTCGACGGCGATGCGCCTCGGGCGTACCCCAGGCCGAGCGTAGTGCCTGCACCCGCAGCAGCCACAACGACAGGTCGTGTTCCTGGGTGAAGCCGATCGCGCCGTGCGTTTGCAGCGACGCGCGCGCCGCGAGCAGGGCCGCCTCGGATGCCGCCGCCTTCGCCGCGCTCACGTCGCGCGGCTCCAGCGACAGCGCCGCGCCGTACACGAGGGGGCGGGCCAGCTCGATCGCGATGTGCACATCGGCCAGCTTGTGCTTGATCGCCTGATAGGACCCGATCACCCGGCCGAACTGGCTGCGTTGCTTGGCGTAGTCGACCGCGCCGCTCAGCAGGGCCTCGGCGGCGCCGACCAGCTGCGCCGCGGTGGCGAGCGCCCCGAACTCGTAGGCGCGCATGACGTCCGCTTGCCAGGGCTCACCGGACGCGGTGACCTCGTAGAGGCGGCGGCTGGGGTCGACGGACTCGTAGGGGGCCGCCGGCCCCCCAACTAGCGCAGCTTCGGTGACACCAGCGTCGGTGGCCAGCAGCAGCAGCCCGGCCGTGTCGGCGTCGACGGCGCGCGGGGTGTGCGGCGGCATTGCGACGCTGGCGATGAGCTCGCCGGCAGCCAGGCCCGCGCAGCGCTCGTCGTCCGCCAGCAAAACCGGTGCCACGGCAATGGATTCGGCCACCGGGCCCGGGACGCACCAGCGCCCGAGGCGTTCGATCGCGACCACCAGATCGACGGGATGGGCCTCGATGCCGTCGAATTTCTCCGGCACGGCCAGCGCCGTGACGCCGAGGTTGGCCAGCTGCTCCCACACCTTGCGGCCGGGCGCGGTGTCGCCGGCCGACCAGGCGCGGATCGCGCCCGGCAGGTCCGCGGCGCCCAGCGCCGCGTCGATGCTGGCGGCGAAGTCGCGTTGTTGTTCGTCTAGTGCGAAGTCCACTATCGCTTCTCCCGGGGCAGGCCCAACAACCGTTCGGAGATGATGTTGCGCTGAATTTCGTTGGTGCCGGCGTAGATCGGTCCGCCCAGCGCGAACAGCAGCCCCTCGGTCCACGAACCGGCGAGCTCGCCGTCGGCGCCCAGCATGTCGAGCGCGGTCTGGTGTATCGCCACATCGAGGTCCGACCAGAACACCTTGGTCACCGACGACTCGGCGCCGAGTTCACCGCCGGCGGCCAGCCTGGTCACCGTGCCGAAGGTCTGCAGGCGGTAGGCCTGCGCGTTGATCCATGCGTCGGCGACCCGGTCGGCGAATCCCGCCGGGCTGCCGCGGTCCTTCCACAGCCGCACCAATCGCTCGGCCGCCGCCAGGAAGCGGGCCGGGCTGCGCAGCGACATGCCGCGCTCGTTGCTCGACGTGCTCATGGCCGCCCGCCAGCCGTCGTTCGGGGTGCCGATCACGTCCTGGTCGGGAACGAAGACGTCGTCCAGGAAGATCTCCCCGAAGCCGGTGTCGCCGCCGAGCTGGACGATCGGCCGGACGGTGACGCCCTGGGCCTTCAGGTCGAACATGAGGTAGGTGAGGCCGTTGTGCCGCTCGGCCGCGGGGTCGGAGCGGAAAAGGCCGAAACCCATCTCCGCGAACGGCGCCCGCGAGCTCCAGATCTTCTGGCCGTTGAGCAGCCAGCCGCCGTCGGTCTTGGTGGCGGTGGACCGCAGCGACGCCAGGTCACTGCCGGACTCGGGCTCCGACCAGGCCTGCGCCCAGATCTGTTCGCCGCTGGCCATTTTCGGCAGGATCCGGTCGAGCTGCTCGTCGGTGCCGTGTGCGAACAGCGTCGGGGCCAGCATCGAGGTGCCGTTGGCGCTGGCCCGCCCCGGCGCCCCGGCGCGAAAGTACTCCTCCTCGAACACCACCCAATGCAGCAGCGGCGCGTCGCGGCCGCCGTACTTCTCCGGCCAGGTGATCACCGACAGGCCGGCGTCGAACAACACCCGGTCCCAATGCCGGTGTTGTGCGAAGCCTTCCGCGTTGTCGTAGGACTTCGTCGGGATCGAATCGGCGTTGGCCGCCAGGAAGTCCCGGACTTCGGCTTGGAAGGTAAGCGTCTCGTCGTCTAGTTGCAGATCCAATTCAGGCCAACTCTCGCAGTTGTGCTTTGACCACCTTGCCGCCGGCGTTGCGCGGCAATTCGTCGACGAACCGCACCGACCGCGGTGCCTTGAAGTTCGCCAAATGCTCACGGGTGTAAGCGATCACCAATTGCTCGTCCAGGTCGGAACCGGGCCGGGGCACCACGAACGCGCGCCCCACCTCGCCCAGCCGCTCGTCGGGTACCCCGATCACCGCGGCGTCGGCCACCCCGTCCATCCGGGCCAGGACCTGCTCGACCTCGGCGGGGTAGACGTTGAACCCGCCGCAGATGTTCATGTCCTTGAGCCGGTCGGTGATGCGCAGGTTGCCGGCCTCGTCGATGGCGCCGATGTCCCCGGTGTGCAGCCAGCCGTCGGCGTCGATCGCGGCGGCCGTGGCGGCCGGGTCGTCGAGGTAGCCGAGCATCACGTTCGGACCGCGCAGCAACACCTCTCCCGATTCGCCGGGAGTGCTTGATTCGATGCGCAATTCGAAGTCCGCGAACGGCCGCCCGCAGGTGGTGGCGACGGTGACCGCGTCGTCGTCGGCGCGGCACATGGTCCCCATGCCGTTGCCCTCCGTCAGGCCGTAGGCCGTCAGCACGATGTCGATGTCGAGCTCGGACTGCATCCGCTCCACCAGCACGACCGGCACGGTGGCCGCACCGGTCACCGCGAACCGCAGCGAGCTCAGGTCGTAGTCCTTGCGCGCGGGATGGTCCAGCAGGGTCTGGTAGATGGTGGGCGGCCCCGGCAGCACGGTGATGCGGTGCTGCTCGATCGCCTGCAGCGCGCGCAGCGGGTCGAACGTCAGGTGCGGGATCAGCGTCGCGCCGGTCTGCAGGCACGCCAGGATGCCGGCCTTGTAGCCGAAGTTGTGGAAGAACGGGTTGATGCAGAGATAACGGTCGTCCGCGGTGATCTTGCCGTTGGCGGCCCACGACGCCGAGGCCGACAGCGACTGCCGGTGCGCGCACATCACGCCTTTGCTGCGGCCCGTGGTGCCGGAGGTGAACAGGATGTCGCTGACGTCGTCGGGGGTGACCGCAGCGGCGCGAGCGGCGACCGCCTCGAGCTCGGCGCCGCGGGCCATGAACTCGTCCCACGTCCCGTCGTCCGCCTCGATCGGGATCCGGACGATGTGCCGCAGCGCGGGCAGCGCCGCACGGTCCAGGTCGGCGATGCGATCGTGGCCGAGGAACCGGCCCATCCCGAACAACACCGGCGCACCGGTGCGGGCCAGGATGTCGGCGGCCTCCTCGGCGGTGTAGCGCGTGTTCAGCGGCACCATCGCGGCCCCGGCGTGGTGAATCGCGAGGCAGGCCACCACCCAATGCCAGGTGTTCGGCGACCAGATCGCGACGCGGTCGCCGGCCTCGACGCCCAGCGCGATGAGTGCGGCCGCCGCGCGATGCACCTCGCCACGCAGTTCGGCGGAGGTGAAGGTTCGCTCATCTGTGATCAGCGCGTCGTGGTCGGGCAGCTGGTGCGCCAAACGATCCAGCGCCGCGGGCACGGTGCGGGGATCGTTCGTCATCGGGTGCTCCTCTAGGACCGCTCGGGGCCTGATCGCCCGGCTCCTCCACACGCCGCTGCGCGGCGCGCATCGTCGCCCGGGCCACCAAAGCAAGTGCTTGGTAGGTTAGCCTACAGGGCATGCAGGACGTCGAGGAGTTCCGGGCCGAGGTCCGGCAGTGGCTCGCCGACAATCTGGTCGGCGAATTCGCGGCCCTCAAAGGCCTCGGCGGCCCCGGGCGCGAGCACGAGGCGTTTGAGGAACGCCGGGCGTGGAACCAGCACCTCGCCAAGGCCGGACTGACCTGCCTGGGCTGGCCGGTCGAGCACGGCGGCCGAGGGTTGTCGACCGCGCACCGGGTGGCGTTCTACGAGGAGTATGCGAAGGCGGACGCGCCGGACAAGGTCAACCACTTCGGTGAGGAGCTGCTCGGTCCGACGCTGATCGCATTCGGGACGCCTGAGCAACAGCAGCGCTTCCTGCCCCGCATCCTCGACGTCACCGAGCTGTGGTGCCAGGGCTACTCCGAACCCGGCGCAGGCAGCGACCTGGCCAACGTCTCGACGACCGCCGAACTCGACGGCGACGAATGGGTGATCAACGGTCAGAAGGTGTGGACTTCGCTGGCGCACTGGGCGCAGTGGTGCTTCGTGGTCGCCCGCACCGAGAAGGGGTCCAAGCGGCATGCCGGGCTGTCGTATCTGTTGGTGCCGCTGGAGCAGCCCGGGGTGGAAGTGCGCCCAATCATCCAGCTGACGGGCGACTCGGAATTCAACGAGGTGTTCTTCGACGACGCCCGCACCGACGCGTCGTTGGTGGTCGGCGAGCCCGGCGACGGCTGGCGGGTCGCGATGGGCACGCTGACCTTCGAGCGCGGCGTCTCGACGCTTGGGCAGCAAATCCGCTACGCCCGTGAGCTTTCCAACCTGGCCGAGCTCGCGCGGCGCAACGGCGCCGCCGACGACCCGTTCACTCGCGAGCGGCTGACGCGGGCGTGGACCGGGCTGCGGGCCATGCGTTCGTACGCGCTCGCCACCATGGATGTCGAGCAACCCGGCCAGGACAACGTGTCGAAGTTGTTGTGGGCCAACTGGCATCGCGCCCTGGGCGAGCTGGCGATGGACGTGGTCGGCAGGGCCGGGATGGCGCTGCCCGACGGCGAATTCGACGAGTGGCAGCGGTTGTTTTTGTTCACCCGCGCGGACACCATCTACGGCGGGTCCAACGAGATCCAGCGCAACATCATCGCCGAGCGGGTGCTCGGCCTACCGCGAGAAGTCAAGGGATGAGCGCTTGCGCGAAGACGCAGGAGGAAGCATGAGTCTGTCCGAAACTCCGAAAGAAGTTGCCGGGCACGGCCTTCTCGACGGCAAGGTCGTCGTCGTGACCGCCGCGGCCGGAACCGGGATCGGTTCGGCCACCGCCCGGCGAGCCCTGGCGGAGGGTGCCGACGTGGTGGTTTCCGATCACCACGAGCGGCGGCTGGGGGAGACCGCCGACGAACTCGCGTCGCTCGGCCTTGGCCGCGTCGAGAAGGTGGTGTGCGACGTGACGTCCACCGCCCAGGTCGACGCCCTGATCGACTCCACCACCGCGCGCATGGGTCGCCTCGACGTGTTGGTGAACAACGCCGGGCTGGGCGGGCAGACCCCGGTGGTCGACATGACCGATGACGAGTGGGATCGCGTGCTGGACGTCACGCTTACGTCGGTGTTCCGCGCCACCCGCGCGGCGCTGCGGTATTTCCGCGACGCGTCGCACGGCGGGGTGATCGTCAACAACGCCAGCGTGCTGGGGTGGCGCGCGCAGCACTCGCAGTCGCACTACGCCGCGGCGAAGGCGGGGGTGATGGCGTTAACCCGTTGCAGCGCAATCGAAGCCGTGGAGTACGGCGTCCGGATCAACGCCGTCTCGCCTAGCATCGCGCGGCACAAGTTTCTGGACAAGACGACGTCGGCCGATTTGCTGGACCGGCTGTCCGCCGGCGAGGCGTTCGGCCGCGCCGCCGAGCCTTGGGAAATCGCGTCCACCATCGCGTTTCTGGCCAGCGACTACTCCAGTTACCTGACTGGAGAGGTGATTTCGGTCTCCAGCCAGCATCCGTAAGCAGATCGGCTTACTGGCGGGCGAGGTTAAACAGACCCGCGATACCGGTGCCGATGTTGCCCAAGCCGGAGAGATCGCCGCTGAAGGGGCCGCTTCCGGCGCCGATAATGGGGCCCTTGACGCCGGTGTTGAAGAAGCCCGAGACATCGCTGTTGCTAACCGAACCGCCGCTGACTCTGTTGAAGAGGCCCGAGACGTCTCCGTTGAAGGCGCTGCCGCCGCTGGCCGAGTTGAAGAAGCCCGACACAAACTGGCCCGTGTTCCCAAAGCCCGATTCACCCTTACCGGTGTTGTTGAATCCCGAGTTCACCAGGCCGCTGTCAGTAGTGAACCCGACGCCCGTGTTCACGTTGCCAGAATTCAAGAAACCCGTGTTTGTACTGCCCGAATTCCCAAAGCCCGTATTGACGTCGCCCGCATTCCAGAAGCCCGTGTTTGCATCGCCCGAATTTCCGAAGCCTGTGGCGGTGTTGCCCGAATTCCCGAAGCCGCTGTCGAACTGGCCCGCGTTCCCGAAGCCCGTGCCGAGAGTATTCGAGTTGCCGAACCCGAAGTTCAAGACGCCGGAGTTTCCGATGCCAATGTTGTTGATGCTGCCCACAACTCCAGCCCCACCCGGCACCAGGGTATTGACACCCGAGTTGAAGATGCCGATGTTGCCGCTGCCCGAGTTGAAAAAGCCGATGTTGTTCGTGCCGGAGTTCCCGAAGCCGATGTTGCCGGTGCCCGAGTTCAGCCCGGCGAAAGCGAATTGACCGGTCGCCGAGTTGTAATAAGCATTCCCGATACCGATCAGATTGTTACCCGTAAGGCCGAAGCCGACGTTGCCGCTGCCGGTGTTCCCGCCGCCGATGTTCGCGCTGCCGAGGTTGCCCAAGCCGAAGTTGCCGTTGCCCTGGTTACCGATGCCGACGTTATAACCGCCCGGATTTCCGGTCATCATGCTGGCCTCGCCGAAATTCCCAAAGCCGATGTTGGCGTTGCCGACGTTTCCGCCGCCCAGGTTGGAATTGCCGGTGTTTCCGCTGCCGAGGTTGCCGCTGCCTTTGTTGCCGCTGCCCAGGTTGAAGTTGCCGAGGTTGCCGATGCCCAGGTTGGGCAGCGTGGCGAGGATGTCCTGCAACGTCTGCGCGGGCACCAATTGTGCGGCCGCCGCCGACACCCCACCGTGATAGCCCACCATCGCCGACACATCCTGGGCCCACATCGTCTCGTAGGCGCTCTCAAGTTCGGCGATCGCCGGCGCGTTGAGCCCAAACCAGTTCGACATCACCGCCTGTACAAAGGAATTCCGGTTGGCCGCCACCGCCAGCGGATGGATCGTTGCCGCCTGCGCCGCCTCGAACGCACTGGCCACCGCCTGCGCCTGTCCGGCTGCGCCCGCGGCCTGGGCGGAGGCCGAGCTGAGCCAACTCGCATATGGACCCGCTGCAGCCGTCATTGCCTGCGATGCCGGCCCCTGCCATGCCTGACCCGCCAACCCCGAGATCACCGACGAAAACGACTCCGCTGCCGTCCCCAGCTCATCGGCCAGACCGTTCCATGCCGCAGCGGCCTCCAGCATCGGCGCAGATCCGGCACCGCTAAATATCCGCAGGGAATTGATTTCCGGGGGTAACACCACGAAGCTCATGACCGTCGACCTCCACGTTTTGGCCCATTTGTCGGCATCGGGCCGGCCCCAACGTCGGGAGATTACGACGCTGCCGGGGGGTTTCTCCCGGTTTTGCTGAAATTCCTCCCAGTTCGAAACCCGGGAATCCTCCGTTACCGTGGCGCGGAACGTGAGCTACCGAGGCCGCGTCGGTAATTGGGGCCCATCCGCGCCCTAGCTGGCCGAGCAAGCGCTTGGTTGATACCCTGATCCGGTGGACCGAGTGACCGGTCAGGCTAACAGCCGGCGAGACGAGTTGCTTGCGCTCGCCGCGACCATGTTCGCCGAGCGCGGCTTGCGCGCCACCACCGTGCGCGACATCGCCGACGGTGCGGGCATCCTGTCCGGCAGCCTGTACCACCACTTCTCCTCCAAAGAGGAGATGGTCGACGAACTCCTCCGCGATTTTCTGGATTGGCTGTTCGCCCGCTACCGGGAAATCATCGATAGCGAGCCCAACCCGCTGGAGCGGCTCAAGGGGCTGTTCATGGCGTCGTTCGAGGCGATCGAGAATCGCCATGCGCAGGTCGTCATCTACCAAGACGAGGCCAAACGCCTCCTGTCGCAAACCAGGTTCTCCTACATCGAGGACATGAACCGCCAACAACGCAAGATGTGGGTCGAGGTGCTCAATCAGGGCATCGACGAGGGCTGCTTCCGGCCCGACCTCGATGTCGACCTCGTCTACCGTTTCATCCGTGACACCACCTGGGTGTCGGTGCGCTGGTATCAACCCGGCGGACCGCTCACCGCGCAACAGGTGGGTCAGCAATATCTCGCCATCGTGCTTGGCGGCATAACCAAAGAAGGAGTCTGAAACATGGCCCGTGTCGGCGACGATGCAGAGCGAAGCGATGAGGAGGAGCGACACAATGGCTGAGGCGTACGTCATCGACGCAGTGCGCACCGCGGTCGGCAAGCGGAACGGTGCACTGGCCGGGGTGCATCCCGTCGACCTGGGCGCCTTGGGGTGGCGCGGACTGCTCGACCGCGTCGACGTTGACCCCGCCGCCGTTGAAGACGTGATCGCCGGCTGCGTCGACGCCATCGGCGGGCAGGCGGGCAACATCGCCCGGCTCTCCTGGCTCGCCGCGGGCTATCCCGAAGAGGTGCCGGGTGTCACCGTGGACCGGCAGTGCGGTTCCAGCCAGCAGGCGATTTCCTTTGGTGCGCAAGCGATCATGTCGGGAACGGCGGACCTCATCGTGGCCGGCGGCATGCAGAACATGAGCCAGATCCCGATCTCGTCGGCGATGACCGTCGGTGAGCAGTTCGGGTTCACCTCGCCCACAAGCGAATCCAAGCAGTGGCTGCACCGCTACGGTGACCAAGAGATCTCGCAGTTCCGCGGCTCGGAGATGATCGCCGAGAAGTGGAACCTGTCGCGCGAGGAGATGGAACGGTTCGCGCTGACCAGCCACGAGCGCGCGTTCGCGGCGATCCGGGGCGGGCACTTCGAGAACGAGATCATCACCGTCGAAACCGAATCCGGCCCGTTCCGGGTCGACGAGGGTCCCCGCGAGTCGTCGTTGGAGAAGATGGCCGGCCTGAAGACGCTCGTCGAGGGCGGCCGGCTGACGGCGGCGATGGCCAGCCAGATCTCCGACGGTGCCAGCGCGGTGTTGCTGGCCTCCGAGCGGGCCGTCAAGGACCACGGATTGACACCCCGGGCCCGCATCCACCACATCAGCGCCCGCGCCGCCGACCCGGTGTTCATGCTGACCGGGCCGATCCCGGCCACCCGCTACGCGCTGGAAAGGACCGGGCTCTCAATCGAAGACATCGATACCGTCGAGATCAACGAGGCGTTCGCGCCGGTGGTTCTCGCGTGGCTCAAGGAGATCAAGGCCGACCCCGAGAAGGTCAACCCCAACGGCGGCGCGATCGCCCTCGGTCACCCGCTCGGCGCCACTGGGGCCAAGCTGTTCACCACCATGCTCAACGAGCTTGAGCGCATCGGCGGCCGCTATGGTCTGCAGACGATGTGCGAGGGTGGCGGCACGGCCAACGTCACGATCATCGAGCGGCTCTAGCCCTTCCCCGCCAAGCGTGCGATCCACGACGCGTCTACGGCGTGTCGCGTCGTGAATTGCACATTCGTGCCCTTGTCGGTGTGGGTCGGCAGGATGCCCGCATGGCTGAAGTCTTCTTGGTACGTGAGGCCCTGGCCGCCAAGACGATGCCGGAGCGCGCGATGCGCTCGCTCTACGAAGCGGTGTACCCGGGTGTGTACGTGCCCGCCGGCATCGAGCTGAGCGCGCGGCAGCGAGCGCAAGCGGCATGGCTATGGTCGCGACGTAAGGCAGTCATCGCGGGCAATTCGGCGGCGGCACTGCTGGGCGCCAACTGGGTGCGCCCGGCTCTCGACGCCGAACTCATTCACGCTAATCGGCGGCCGCCGGCCGGCGTCACGGTGCACATCGAGACGTTGCTTCCCGACGAGGTCGTCGACGTCGACGGCATGCCCGTGACAAGCCCAGCGCGAACGGCTTTCGATATCGGGCGGTGGACGTCCGCACGATTAAAAGCCGTCCAGCGGCTCGATGCACTGACGAATGCGACCGGCGTCACGATCGACGACATCGAAGCCGTAACGGGCGCGCATCGCGGGGCCCGCGGGTTGGTACGGCTGCGAGGCGTGTTGCCGCTCGTCGACGCCGGTGCCGAATCGCCCCAGGAGACACGCACCCGGTTGGTATTGATCGACGCCGGGCTGCCCGCGCCGCAGACTCAGATCAGGGTGTGTGACGAATACGGCGACTTCGTTGCGCGAATCGTCATGGGATACCGCGAACTCCTCGTCGGCATCGAGTACGACGGACCCCAACACTGGACGGACCCGGTGCAGCGTCAACGCGACATCGACCGGCAAGTCGCATTGGCCGACCTGGGCTGGACCATCGTCAGGGTGAGCAACGACCTGCTCCGCTATCGCCAAGGGACGCTCGTTGCCCGGGTGGTTGCCGCGATGCGGACCGCGGGCTGGCCGGCCTCGCCGCCGAGTGTGCAGTCCACGACGTCCGCACGGCGTGTCGCGTCGTGAATTGCACACTGGCCGTTGAACTTAACGGGCTCCCAGCACCAGCGCGATTCCGCCCAGGGCCAGCAGCCAGCTCGTGAAGCTGCCCACCAAAAAATATTCGGTCACCTCGTCGATGCCGACATCACCGTTGCGGTTCTTTTGGGCGCTCAGCTCAGGAAAGCGGATGATGCCCTTGGCCGCGACGACGGCGCTCGCCGCGGCCACCTGCCCACCGACGCCGAGGCTCAGGATCAGCAAGCGCTCCATCGGGCCCAGCAGCCGGCCGCCCTTGAGCCGGTCCGATGGCTGCGGCTCCCCGGCGGGACGCACCGCGCCCACCGAGCCAAGCACCAGGCGCACCAACTGATTTCCGGTGGCGAACTGCACCAGCACCACGGCGACGATCATCAGCAGGCGGGTGGGTGTCACGTGGCTCAGCGGCAGCTGCACCCAGCTCGACCACCGCGCGATCAGTCCGTTCACCGGCGAGGACCATCCGGACAACGCGATCGCGAGTACCAGCGCGACGGCGAACACGGCCAACGGCGCCGCTTGTCGCTTGCCGCTGCGCTCGGCGCGCAGGCAGAGCCACTCCCAAGCGACGGCCGCGGCGGCCGCCAGCACGAGCAGCGGGATATCGCCGCGATGCCACAGCGCACCCAGCGCGGCGCAGCCCGCCACCACGATCGGCGCGACCATCAGGGGGAGCCAGGCCGCGCCGACTGCTCGTCGGCACAGGTCGGCAATCCCGACAGCGATCAGCAGGACCGCGACCGCACTCATGGCAAGCTCCGAAGATATTGGGACGCGCGGACAATCAGGTCCAGACCGTCACGAGCCGCCCGCTGGGACACCGCGGAAGGGCTGATGCCCTCGGCCGCGGCGAGCTCCTTCTTGGTCCGGCCCGTCATCAAGCCCCTCACAATCCGTAACGATCTTTCATCGAGCGATCCAAGCAGATGGTCCCGACAAATCAGCGCCGCGTTGACGGCCGCGACGTCGGCGCGCGTGTCGTCGTCCGCCCGGAAGGTGGTGCGCACCAGCGTGAACCCGGGCTGCCGCTGGGCCTCCGCCGTCTGCTGGATGGCGGCCCGCGCGGTCCACCAGCCCGGCCCATCCTGGATCCCGGCGTCGGCGTCGAGGATGGCGACCGTCCCCCAGCCGATGCCGAACCGGACGTCGGTCTCGGGGGCAAGCAGCAGGCGCACCGTCAACGCGGCGTCGATGGCGGCACCGAGGCTGGGGTAGCTGCCCTGAAACTCATCGCCGACGGTGAAGGCGGGTGGGTCGAGGGCGCCGTCGGCGACCTGCCGCAGAGCGGTGGCGACGCGCCGATGCAGCGCCGGCCGGTCGCGGGCGCGCCGCGACCCG
This sequence comes from Mycobacterium sp. NGS69, assembly GCF_059812165.1. Lineage (NCBI taxonomy): Bacteria > Bacillati > Actinomycetota > Actinomycetes > Mycobacteriales > Mycobacteriaceae > Mycobacterium > Mycobacterium sp. NGS69. Next base: position 388,312 of record NZ_JCALCD010000001.1, on the reverse strand, counting down.
ACGACGTCGCCGATCAGGGTCGCGCGCAGTGAAGGTGTTGACTTCACCAGAGTCATATGAAGACTATAGCTTCATTCCTGGTATATTTAGGAATTAACTTCATCGGGTGGTGGCGATAACGCCGCTCAGCTCGTCGATTGGTCCTTGAGTCTGAGGTACCCGTCGATGCCGACTCGCTTGAACGTGCGTCGGCGTTGGGCCGACAGCATGGGCAGCGCCGTCGCCGCATCGATGATCTCGGGCTGTGCCACCTCGTAGTCTTCGCCCTGCGACAAGATGGTCGCCCGCCCCGCCGCGCGGATGTTCTGCAACCAATCCACCTCGGTGCCGTAGGGCAGCGGTATCACGAAGCCGTCGGCGATGCGCTCGGCTACCACCGGCGTGGTGTACTGCTTGCCGGAGCGCCGCCCGGTGTGCTTGATCGCGGCCGCGTACCAGTGCTTGTGGCCGGCCAGCTGCACCATCAGCGGATTGAGCAGGTATTTGTTCGAAGTACGAACGGCGTTCAAGAGCGGAGTGGGCCAGGATCCCGGTGCCAGCGTCATCATCCGTCCAGGATGACGCCCCGTCCCGCTCGGCGGCCAGGGTCCTTAGTCCACGGCTGACGGTTCTTCGACCAGCGCCGTCGCGGCCTTCAAGTGGGCGATCGCGTCGCGCACGATCGAATCGATCAGCTCGGCGCACGACGGCAAGTCGTCCAGGATGCCGGCCACCTGGCCGGACGCCAGCACGCCGGCCTCGGTGTTGCCCTCGACCAGCCCGGCCTTGAGCAGCATCGGGGTGTTCGCCGCCATCACGACCTGCGACCAGGTCAGCTCCTTGCCGTGGCGCATCGCGAGGCCGTCGCGGATCATCGAGGCCCAGGTCATCTGCGACATGTTCTTGAACTTCGCGGCGTTACGCACCGCCGCCGTCAAACCCCTTACCGGCGAGCCGCTTTCCAGCTTCTCGACCAGCCCGGTCCGCAGCACCCGATGCGGCATGCCGTCGACTCGCGTGGTGACGACCGTGCCGTCCAGCGCCGCCTCGAGGTAGCGCCGTTTGACCGCCTCGGGCACGGTGGAATCCGAGGTGAGCAAGAACCTGGTGCCCATCGCCACGCCGGCGGCGCCGTAGGACAACGCCGCCGCGAGCCCGCGCCCGTCGAAGAATCCGCCCGCCGCGATCACCGGGATCCCGGTGCCCTGCACGGCGTCCAGCACGGACGGCAGCAGCAGCGTGGTCGCGACGGGCCCGGTGTGCCCGCCACCCTCGCCACCCTGCACGATCATCGCGTCGGCGCCCCACCCCGCGACCTTGCGCGCGTGTTTGGCCGCGCCGATCGACGGGATGACCACCGCCCCAGCGTCTTTGAGCCGGGCGATCAGCTCCTGCTTGGGCGCCAACGCGAAGGACGCCACCTTGACGCCCTCGCGGATCATCAGCTCGACGCGGTCGCCGGCGTCGGCCGCGTCGGCGCGGATATTAACGCCGAACGGTTTGTCGGTCGCGGCCTTGACCTTGCCGATGGCGGTCGCCAACTCGTCGAGGGTCATGGTCGCCGAAGCCAGGATGCCCAGTCCGCCCGCGTTGGCCGTGGCGGAAACCAGCCGGGCGCCGGCCACCCAGCCCATCCCGGTTTGCACCACCGGGTGCTCGACGCCGACCAGCTCGGTCAGCGGGGTGCGCAGCCTCATCACCGTATCTCTTTGTCGCGCAGTGCCTTAGGATCGATGACCTCGCGGATCAACCGCAGCTCGTCGTCGGTCGGTAGCCGGGACTCTTCAGCCTCGTCGAGGCCGTCCACCTCGAACGAGGTGTTCTCCCGGACGTCGTGGGGCGTTACACCGGGATGCAGGGACACCGCCCGCATGGTGTGGCCCGGCCCGTTGAAGTCGAACACCCCGAGGTTGGACACCACCCGATACGGGTTGGCGAACCGGAAAGCCGGGTTGTCGGCGTCGATCTTGTCCCAGCCGATGCCGCAGACCACGTCGACCGCCTCGCAGAACACTCGCTTCGAGTGATTGCCGACCCAGTAGCTGGTCGCGTGGTTGATGGCGTTGCCGGGCGCGCCTCGCAGGCCGAACATCTGCCGGGTCGGGTGCTGCAGCGGTCCGAAGGCCGAGATGTTCTGATTGCCAAAGCGATCCACCTGATTGGCGCCCATCACCACGTGCCGGCGGCCCCAGGCCAGCGTCTCGAACACCCGGCCGAACGGCATCCAGCCCTCGACGGCGCCCATCTTGCCCAGCGCCGGGGTGTCGGCCAGCAGTTGTGCCTCGCCGTCGGTCAGCAGGATGTCCGGGGAGAACGTGAGCCGGGCCAGGCGCGCGCCGACGGAAGCCATGTTCGTCATCGGGCTGATCATGATTTCGCCCGCGTCCCTGAACAACTCGGCGCAGGCGACCGCGCAAACCTCCGCTCGGCTGCTCATTTCGCGGCCTCCTCTCCGAATGCGCGCACGGCGGCCTGGTAGTCGTCCTCGCTACCCGACAGATAGGTCTGGACGAACTTCTGCCAGCCCTCGTCGGTGGAGGCCGCCTCGGCGTAGTGGCGTTGGAACTTCTCGTCGCGCCCGTAATCCGGCGCGGCGGTGGTGAAGTGGGCTCCGCCCGGCGCCTCGACGACCGCGTCGACCATCATCCGGTTCACCAGCAGCGCCTGCGGCGGGACGGCCTTGACCAGCTCGTCGGTCGACACGACGCGCTCCACCGACAGGTAGCGGTTTTCGGCCGCCATCAGGAAGAGGTCGTCGAAGTAGGGGTCGATGCCGCTGTACGCCGCATTGCCTTGGCAGTCACCGAGATTCAGGTGTGCGAAGGCGGCGTCCAGGCGCAGCGCCGGCATCGCGAGCAACGTCTCGTGCCCGCCGCCGGGCGCCGGATAGGGGCTGGTGACCGTTTGCATCTCGCCCTCCCAGAAGTCGGGAACCGAACTGCCCAGCCCCGCGCGGATCGGCAGGAACGGCAGGCGCTGAGCCGCCGCCTGCAACCCGCAGCGCAGCATGCCCTCGTCCATCTCGCGCGCTTCGATGGCGCCGCTGGTGCGGGCCTTGGCGAACCACGGGTCGTAGAACGGCGCGGAGTCCAGCGACACAAACCCGTAGTAGACGCGCTTGACCTTGCCCGCCGAACACAACAGGCCGAGGTCGGGTCCGCCGTAGGTGACCACGGTCAGGTCCGTGACGTCGGTCCGCAGCATCGCCCGCACGAAGGCCATCGGTTTGCGCCGCGAGCCCCAGCCGCCGATGCCGATCGTCATGCCGCTGCGCAGTTCGGAAACGGCCTCGTCCAGTGTTGTTCGTTTGTCGCTCACGCGTTCTTGCCCTTCTTCGTACCGGCAAACGCATCGCGGTGCTCGTCGGCCACCCCGGCGAGGTTGAGCTCGAACGTAAACCCTTGTTCCATGCGGTAACTCGAGTTGACCCGTTGCACGTCGATGAGGTTGAGCGCCTCCTTGGCCGCACGAATGACGCGCGTGTCCTTGGCGGCGATGTCGCGGGCGACCCGCAACGCGGCCTCGTCCAACTGATCCCGCGGCACCACCTCGTGCACCGAGCCGAAGTGATGCAGGGTGGCGGCGTCGACGGTGGCGGCGGTGAAGAACAGTCGCCGCATCAGGTGCTGTGGCACCAGTCGCGACAGGTGCGTCGCCGCGCCGAGCGCACCGCGTTCGACCTCCGGCAGCCCGAACGTGGCGTCGTCGGAGGCCACGATGACGTCGGAGTTACCCACCAGACCGATCCCGCCGCCCACGCAGAATCCGTTCACTGCCGCGATCACCGGCACGGCGCATTCGTAGACCGCGCGGAAGGCGGCGAAGCAGCCGCGGTTGGCGTCGATCAGCGCGGTGAATCCCTCGGTGCGCTGCATCTCCTTGATGTCCACACCCGCGTTGAAGCCGCGGCCCTCGGCCCGCAGGATCACCGCGTGGGTCTCGGGATTGGCGCCGGCGGCCGTGATGGCGTCGGCCAGTTCGAACCACCCGCGCGACGGGATGGCGTTGACGGGCGGGTAATCGACGGTGACCGCGACGATGCCCGGTTCGATTTCTTTGGATGTGATCGTCATGGCACTTCCTGCTGGGGTCAGTTACCTAAGCAAGCACTTGCTTGGTACGCTAGCACAGTGACTCCCGCCGAAGCAGGCTCGCCCCTTTCGGAAGGCATCAACCTGGGGTTGGCCGGGCGGGTGGTTCTGGTCACCGGCGGCGTGCGCGGCGTCGGCGCCGGCATCAGCTCCGTTTTCGCCAAGCAGGGCGCGACCGTGATCACCTGCGCGCGCCGGCCCGTGGAGGGCCTGCCCTACGAGTTCCACTCGTGCGACGTGCGCGACGAGGAGGCCGTCCGGTCGCTGATCGACTCCATCGTCGACCAACACGGCAGGCTCGACGTCGTCGTCAACAACGCCGGCGGGTCGCCCTACGTGCTGACCGCGGAGTCCAGCGCGAAGTTCAACCGGAAGATCATCGAGCTCAATCTCATTGGTGCGCTGTTGGTTTCGCAGTACTCCAACGACAAGATGCAGGCCCAGCCGGGCGGCGGGTCGATCGTCAACATCTGCAGCCTGTCCGGCCGACGGCCGTCGCCCGGCACCGGCGCGTACGGCGCGGCCAAGGCCGGTCTGGAGAGCCTCACGCAGACGCTGGCGGTGGAATGGGGACCCAAGGTGCGGGTGAACGCCTGCGTGGTCGGGATGGTCGAGACCGAGCAGGCCGACCTGTTCTACGGCGATGCCGAGTCCATCGCCGCCATTTCCAAGAACGTCCCGCTGGGCCGGCTGGCCAAGCCGGACGATGTCGGTTGGGCCGCAGCGTTTTTGGCCTCCGACGCGGCGTCCTACATCAGCGGCGCCTCGTTGGAGGTGCATGGCGGCGGCGAACCGCCGCACTATCTGGCCACTACCAACGCGAGCGCAGTCAAGTAGAGGAGACAAACGGATATGGGACTGGTTGACGGACGTGTCGTCATCGTCACCGGGGCGGGCGGGGGTATCGGCCGCGCGCATGCGCTCGCCTTCGCGGCCGAGGGCGCTCGTGTGGTGGTCAACGACATCGGGGTGGGCCTGGACGGATCGCCCGCGGGCGGCGGCAGCGCCGCGCAGGGCGTGGTCGACGAGATCATCGCGGCTGGCGGAGAAGCGGTCGCCGACGGGGCCAACATCGCCGACTGGAATCAGGCGGCGGGCCTGATCCAGAAAGCCGTCGAAACCTTCGGCGGTTTGGACGTTTTGGTGAACAACGCCGGCATCGTGCGCGACAGGATGATGGCCAACACCAGCGAGGAAGAGTTCGACGCCGTCATCGCCGTGCACCTCAAGGGGCACTTCGCCACCATGCGGCACGCCGCGTCGTATTGGCGGGGGCTGTCCAAGGAGGGCAAGAGCGTCGACGCGCGGATCATCAACACCAGTTCCGGTGCGGGCCTGCAGGGCAGCGTCGGGCAGGGCAACTACAGCGCGGCCAAGGCGGGCATCGCGGCGATGACGCTCGTCGGCGCCGCCGAAATGGGGCGGTACGGCGTGACCGTCAATGCCATCGCCCCGTCGGCGCGCACCCGCATGACCGAGACCGTCTTCGCCGAGATGATGTCCACGCAGGACCAGGATTTCGACGCCATGGCGCCGGAGAACGTCTCCCCGCTGGTCGTCTGGCTGGGCAGCGCCGAATCCCGCGACGTCACCGGCAAGGTGTTCGAGGTCGAGGGCGGCAAGATCCGCGTCGCCGAGGGCTGGGCGCACGGCCCGCAGATCGACAAGGGCGCCCGATGGGATCCGGCCGAGCTCGGGCCTGTCGTCGCCGACCTGCTCGCCAAGGCGCGCCCGCCGGTCCCGGTCTACGGGGCCTAGCGCGGTTCGCCCGCGCCGAACGTGAAGCCATGGCGAGATTTTCGCGGTGGTTTTGTCGCCCTGGCTTCACGCTCGGCGAAGCGGGGCGCCGCGCGGCTTACGGGTCGCAGATGACGATCGGGATGGTCCGGTCGGTCCAGGACTGGTAGTCGTCGTAGGACGGGTACATGTCCACCAACTGCGGCCAGTAGTGGGCGCGCTCCTCGTCGGTGGCGTCCCGCGCGGTCAGGTCGAGCACCTCTTTCTTGATTTGCACCTGCACCTTGGGATTGGCCTTGAGGTTCAGGTACCACATCGGGTTCTTCGCGGCACCACCCTTGGACGCCGCGACGATCACCCGGTCGCCGTCGCGAAGGAAGTACAGCGGGCTGATGCGGGGCTCGCCGGTCTTGCGGCCGGTGGTCGTCAGCAGGGCGACGGGAATGTTCTGGAACTTGCCGCCGAAGCCTTCGCCGCCGTTGCGGCGGTAGAAGAACGTGTTGAGGCGTGACATCCACTTGATGAAGAAGTCGGCGTAGGGCGTGTCGTGAAACCGTGGCGGTGATTTCGGCATACCAGTGATCCTAGAGCTGCTTCAGCGCTGAATGAACGGACGCAACTTGGCCCTGATGTGATGGATCAGCCCGTCCTGTTCCGGTATCACGAACGTTTCGTCGACCCGCGACCCGACCCGCCGCCCGGCCAACGAGACCTTGGTCAGCACGTCGTACATCGCGCGCACTTCGTCGCCGGACACGGTGTACTCCGGCTGGGTCGTCGCCGCGATGATGCGGTACTGCGGTCCGCGATTTAGGCTGCGCCGCAGGTGATTTCCGGAAAAACCCGACTTGAGGCCTACCTCGATGCGGGTGCAGCCATCCGCGAAGGGGACGGCCTCGGCGTCGTGGGTGACCAGGGCGTCGATGTACGCCTGGGCCGCCGCGACGCGGTCGGCCTCGGAGACACCCACTAGATGCGCTCGATGATGGTTCCGGTTGACAGGGCGCCGCCCGCGCACATGGTGATGAGCGCGGTCGTCTGGTCGGTGCGCTCGAGCTCGTGCAGCGCGGTGGTGATCAGCCGGCTGCCGGTGCTGCCCACCGGGTGGCCGAGCGCGATCGCCCCGCCGTTGACGTTGACCTTGGCCATGTCGGGCTCGTGGACGCGCGCCCAGGACAGCACCACCGACGCGAAGGCCTCGTTGATCTCGGTGATGTCGATGTCGCCCATCTTCATCCCGGCCTTCTCCAGCACCTTCGCCGTCGACTGCACCGGGCCGTCGAGGTGGTAGTAGGGCTCGGCGCCGACGAGGGCCTGGCTGACGATCCGGGCCCGCGGCCGCAGCCCGAGCGCCTTGGCCTTGTCCTCGTCCATCCACAACACCGCCGCGGCGCCGTCGGAGATCTGCGACGACGTGCCCGCCGTGTGGATAGCACCCTCGATGACCGGCTTGAGCTGGCTCAGGCCCTCCAGAGTGGTGTCACGCAGGCCCTGGTCGCGGCCCACCATGTGGCGCTCGCTGGTGGGCTGCTTCTGCTCGTCGAGCACCGGCGCCTCGATCGGCGAGATTTCCCGGTCGAACCGGCCCTCGTCCCACGCCCGCTTGGCGCGCAGCTGGGACTGGAAGCCCCAGGCGTCGATGTCCTCGCGGGTGATGCCGCGGCGCTTGGCGATCCGCTCGGCGGCGGTGAACTGGTCGGGCAGGTCGATGTCCCACGAGGCCGGCCGCAGGATGCTGCGGTCGGGGCCGGCGTTGGCGCCGAGCCCGACGCGGCTCATGGCCTCGATGCCGCACGCGATGCCGATGTCGATGGCGCCCGCCGCGATCAGGCCGGCGACCAGGCCGTTGGCCTGCTGGCTGCTGCCGCACTGGCAGTCCACGGTCGCGGCCCCGACGTGCTCCGGCAGGCCGGCGACGAGCCAGCTCACGCGGGTGATGTTGTTGGACTGCTCGCCGAACTGCGTCACGCAGCCGCCGATGACCTGTTCCACATCACCGGCGTCGATGCCGGCCTTCTCCACCAGCGCCTTTTGCACCGCGCCCAGCAGCTCGGTGGCGTGCAGTCCTGAAAGCCATCCATTGCGCTTGCCGATCGGGCTGCGAGTGGCTTCAACGATTACCGGGTTACCCATGGGGCCAGGCTAGAACACGTTTCATTAGTATGACAAGCGACGATGCGTCGGCGCCTTTTTTCTACGGTGGAGGCATGTTTTACTGGCAACAGAGCTCCACTAGGGAAGCTAGTGTCCTGGGATCGCCAGTCACTGGCCAGTCGCCAGACCAGCATAGGGACCAGCAGTTAAAGGAGAAGTAGCGTGCCCAGCCCCAACCTTCCGCCCGGGTTCGATTTCACCGACCCCGACATCTACGCGGAGCGGATTCCGGTCGAAGAGTTTGCCGAGGTCCGCGCGACTGCGCCGATCTGGTGGAACGAGCAAGCGCCGGGCCACGGCGGCGGCTTCAACGACGGCGGCTTCTGGGCGATCACCAAGCTCAACGACGTCAAGGAGATCTCCCGGCGCAGCGACGTGTTCTCCAGCTACGAGAACTGCGTGATCCCCCGGTTCAACGACGACATCGCGCGTGAGGACATCGAGCTGCAGCGGTTCGTCATGCTCAACATGGACGCGCCGCACCACACCCGGCTGCGCAAGATCATTTCCCGCGGTTTCACCCCGCGGGCCGTCGGGCGCCTGGAGGACGAGCTGCGCGAGCGCGCCCAGAAGATCGCCCGGGACGCGGCGGCCGCCGGCTCCGGCGACTTCGTCGAGCAGGTGTCCTGCGAACTCCCGCTGCAGGCGATCGCGGGCTTGCTCGGGGTGCCGCAGGAGGACCGCGAAAAGCTGTTCCGCTGGTCGAACGAGATGACCGGAAACGACGATCCCGAGTATGCCGACATCGATCCCAAGACGTCGTCGTTCGAGGTGCTCAACTACGCGATGCAGATGGCCGCCATCAAGGCCGAAAAGCCCGGCGAGGACATCGTCACCACGCTGATCAACGCCGACATTGACGGGGAAAAGCTCTCCGACGACGAGTTCGGCTTCTTCGTGATGATGCTCGCCGTGGCCGGCAACGAGACCACCCGCAACTCCATCACGCAGGGGATGATGGCGTTCGCCGAATTCCCCGACCAGTGGGAGCTGTTCAAGAAGGAGCGCCCGGAGACCGCCGCCGACGAGATCGTCCGCTGGGCCACCCCCGTCACGTGTTTCCAGCGGACCGCTCTGGAGGATTACGAACTCTCCGGCGTGCAGATCAAGAAGGGTCAACGGGTCGTGCTGTTCTATCGGTCGGCCAACTTCGACGAGGAAATCTTCGACGACCCGTACACCTTCAACGTCCTTCGGGATCCCAACCCGCACGTCGGTTTCGGCGGCACCGGCGCGCACTACTGCATTGGCGCGAACCTGGCCAAACTGACGATCAACCTGATCTTCAACGCCGTGGCCGATCACATGCCCGACCTCAAGCCGATCTCGGAGCCGGAGCGGCTGCGCTCGGGTTGGCTCAACGGCATCAAGCGTTGGCAGGTGGACTACACCGGTAAGTGCCCGGTGAACCACTGATGGACTTCGACCTCACCGCCGAGCAGCAAGCCGTCGCCGACGTGGCGACGTCGGTGCTGGACCGGGATCTGTCGTGGGAGGCGCTCGTCAGCGGCGGCCTGACGGCGCTGCCGGTTCCCGAACGCCTCGGCGGCGACGGGGTGGGCCTGCCCGAGGTCGCCACGGTGCTGACGGAAGTCGGCCGCCACGGCGCGATTACGCCGGCGTTGGCCACGCTCGGCTTCGGGGTGGTGTCGCTGCTGGACCTGGCGTCCGAGGAACAACAGGACCGTTTCCTGGCCGGGGTCGCCAAGGGCGGGGTGCTGACCGCGGCGCTCAACGAGCCGGGCACGGCGCTGCCCGACCGGCCGGGCGTCACGTTCGCGAACGGCCGGGTGTCGGGCGTCAAGATCGGTGTGGCCTACGCCGAGCAAGCGGATTGGATGATCGTGACCACCGACAGCGCCGTCGTGGTCGTGTCGCCCAAGGCCGACGGTGTGCGGCTGGAGCGCACGCCGACCTCGAACGGTTCGGACGAGTACACGGTCACGTTCGACGGTGTGGCGGTTGGTGATTCGGACGTGTTGGCGGGCGCTTCGGCGCACCGGGTCAACCAGCTGGCATTGGCGGCGACGGGCGCGTACGCCGACGGGCTGGTCGCCGGGGCGCTGCGATTGACCGCCGACTACGTGGCCAACCGCAAGCAGTTCGGCAAGCCGCTGTCCACCTTCCAGACCGTCGCCGCGCAGCTCGCGGAGGTCTACATCGCTTCGCGCACCATCGATCTGGCCGCCAAGTCGGTGGTGTGGCGGCTGTCCGAGGGCCGGGACGCCGACAGCGACCTCGACGTCCTCGGATACTGGGTTACGTCGCAGGCGCCGCCGGTGATGCAGACCTGCCATCACCTGCACGGCGGGATGGGCATGGACATCACCTATCCGATGCACCGGTACTACTCCACGATCAAAGACTTGGCCCGGCTGCTGGGCGGTTCTTCTCATCGTCTCGACCTGGTGGGAGCGCAATGTTCATAGACCTGACTCCGGAGCAGCGTCAGCTGCAAGCGGAACTACGGGAATACTTTTCGAACCTGATCTCGTCCGACGAGATGAAGGCGATGGAGCAGGACCGCCACAACGAGGCCTACCGTGCGGTGATCCGGAGGATGGGCCAGGACCGCAAGCTCGGCGTCGGTTGGCCAAAGGAGTTCGGCGGCTTGGGTTTCGGCCCGATCGAGCAGTCGATCTTCGTCAACGAGGCGCATCGGGCCGACGTGCCACTGCCCGCGGTGACGTTGCAGACGGTCGGTCCGGTGTTGCAGCAGTTCGGCAGTGAGGCGCAGAAGAAGAAGTTCCTGCCCGCCATCCTGGCCGGCGAGGTGCACTTCGCGATCGGCTACACCGAACCCGAGGCGGGTACCGACCTGGCGTCGTTGCGGACCACCGCGGTGCGCCACGGCGACGAGTACATCGTCAACGGCCAGAAGATCTTCACCACCGGGGCGCACGACGCCGACTACATCTGGCTGGCCTGCCGCACGGACCCGGAAGCCATGAAGCACAAAGGCATCTCGATCCTGATCGTCGACACCAAGGATCCCGGCTACTCCTGGACGCCGATCATCCTGTCCGACGGCGCCCATCACACCAACGCCACCTACTACAACGACGTGCGGGTGCCCACCGACATGCTGGTGGGCGAGGAGAACGGCGGCTGGCGGCTGATCACCACCCAGCTCAACAACGAACGGGTCATGCTCGGCCCGGCGGGCCGCACCGCCGGCATCTACGACCGGCTGCACGCCTGGGCGTCCAAGCCGGGCGGCGACGGCGTCACTCCGATCGATCACGAGGACGTCAAGCGGGCGCTCGGCGAGATCTACGCAATGTGGCGGATCAACGAGCTGCTGAACTGGCAGGTCGCGGCCGCGGGCGAGGACATCAACGTGGCCGACGCCGCGTCGACGAAAGTGTTTGGCACCGAGCGCATTCAGTACATCGGCCGGCTTGCCGAGGAGATCGTCGGAAAGTACGGCAACCCGGCGGAACCGGACACCGCCGAGCTGCTGCGCTGGCTGGATTCGCAGACCAAGCGCAACCTGGTGATCACCTTCGGTGGAGGCGTGAACGAAGTGATGCGAGAGATGATCGCGGCGGCGGGCCTCAAGGTGCCGAGGGTGCCTCGATGACGGATATCGCTGAAGCGGTCGCGGAGATCACCGCCACCGTCGTCGCCGCGCCGCGCGCGGGCCGGGATCCGGTGAATCAGCCGATCATCAACAACTGGGTCGAGGCCCTCGGTGACCGCAACCCGATCTATGTGGACGAGGATGCCGCCAAGGCCGCGGGTCATCCCGGGATTGTGGCCCCGCCGGCCATGATCCAGGTGTGGACGATGTTCGGGCAGGGCGGTGAACGCCCCACCGACGATCCGATGGGCCCGATGATGAAGCTGTTCGACGACGCGGGCTATATCGGGGTGGTCGCCACCAACTGTGAGCAGACCTATCACCGTTATCTGCGTCCCGGTGAGCAGGTCACCATCCATTCCGAAATGCGCGACGTGGTCGGCCCCAAGCAGACCGGCCTCGGTGAGGGTTACTTCATCAACCAGCACATCACCTGGCGGGTCGGTGACGAAGACGTGGCCGAGATGGCTTGGCGAATCTTGAAGTTCAAGCCCCGCGAATCCGCGCCGTCCTCGGTGCCCGAGGACCTCGATCCCGATACCATGATGCGTCCGGCGTCGTCGCGGGATACCGCCTTCTTCTGGGAGGGCGTCAAAGCGCACGAGTTGCGGCTTCAGCGCCGGCCCGACGGCAGCCTGCAGCATCCGCCGGTGCCGGCGGTGTGGCAGGACAAGGCCCAACCCATCGACTACGTCGTGGCCAGCGGCCGTGGCACGTTGTACAGCTACGTCGTGCACCATGCGCCGAAGGTGCCGGGACGTACGCTGCCTTTCGTGATCGCGCTTGTCGAGCTGGAAGAGGGCGTTCGTATGCTCGGCGAGCTGCGCGGCGTCGACCATGCCGAGATAAAGATCGGAATGCCGGTTCGCGCAACCTATATCGACTTCCCGGCCGGTGACTCCGGCCCGGAGTGGAGCCTCTACGCGTGGGAGTCCTTGGGAGATCAAGCATGAGCGCGCCTGTTGTTGAAGTGGGCACCAAGTTGCCCGAGCTCAAGCTGTACGGCGACCCCACCTTCATCATCTCGACGGCCCTGGCCACCAGGGATTTCCAGGACGTGCACCACGACCGGGACCTGGCGCAGGCCAAGGGCTCCAAGGACATCTTCGTCAACATCCTGACCGACACCGGGCTGGTGCAGCGTTACGTCACCGACTGGGCCGGGCCGTCGGCGCTGATCAAGTCGATCGGGCTGCGGCTCGGGGTGCCGTGGTATGCCTACGACACCGTCACCTTCTCCGGCGAGGTGACCGCCATCGACGACGGCCTGATCACGCTGAAGGTGTTCGGCCGCAACAGCCTTGGCGATCACGTCATCGCGAACGTGACGCTGACGATCGGGGGTGCCTGATGTTGTCGGGTAAGGCCGCCATCGTCGGCATCGGCGCCACCGACTTTTCCAAGGACTCCGGTCGCAGCGAGCTGCGTCTGGCCGCCGAGGCTGTCCTGGATGCGTTGGACGACGCCGGCCTTTCACCGTCGGACGTCGACGGGCTGACCACGTTCACGATGGACACCAACAACGAGACCGCGGTGGCACGCGCCACCGGCATCGGTGACCTGAAGTTCTTCGCCCAGACGGGCTACGGCGGCGGCGCCGCCTGCGGCACCATCCTGCATGCGGCGATGGCCGTTGCGACCGGGGTGGCCGACGTCGTGGTCGCGTACCGCGCGTTCAACGAACGCTCGGGTATGCGGTTCGGTCAGGTCCAGACCCGGTTGGTGGGAAATGCCGGCGTGCAGGCCGATTCGACCGCGGCCGACAACGCTTTTTCGTATCCGCACGGGCTGTCGACGCCGGCGGCGCAGGTCGCCATGATCGCGCAGCGCTACATGCACTGGTCCGGCGCGACCAGCCGGGACTTCGGCGCCATCTCGGTGGCCGACCGCAAGCACGCGGCCAAGAACCCGAAGGCGTACTTCTACGAGAAGCCGATAACCATTGAGGACCACCAGAATTCGCGGTGGATCGCCGAGCCGCTGCGGCTGCTGGACTGCTGCCAGGAGACCGACGGCGCGGTCGCGATCGTGGTGACCTCCCCGGAGCGGGCAAAGGATCTCAAGCAGCGGCCGGCGATCATCGAGGCGGCGGCGCAGGGTTCCAGCCCCGACCAGTACACGATGGTCAGCTACTACCGCGACGAGATAGGCCTGCCCGAGATGGGGCTGGTCGGTCAGCAGATGTGGCAGCAATCCGGTCTCAAGCCGACCGACATTCAGACCGCCATCCTGTACGACCACTTCACGCCCTTCACCCTGATTCAGTTGGAGGAGTTGGGTTTCTGCGGTCGCGGCGAGGCGAAGGACTTCATCGCCAACGGCGCGGTCGAGCTGGGCGGGCGGCTGCCCATCAACACGCACGGTGGCCAGCTCGGCGAGGCCTACATCCACGGCATGAACGGCATCGCCGAAGGTGTGCGGCAATTGCGCGGCACCTCGGTGAACCCGGTGCCCGACGTCGAGCACGTGCTCGTCACCGCGGGGACGGGTGTGCCCACGTCGGGCCTGATCCTCGGCTAGCTTTGCCGCGTTCACGCCGAGCGTCGCGCTAGCGCAGCTGTCGGCGTCGAGAGCCACGCTAGCGCGACGCTCGACGGGCCAACGCGGCTCGAACTCTGCGTACGACGTCCGCAGGCCGGTCGCCAGCGACCACCCGCACGACAATCCACCCACGACGTTCGAGCATTTCCAACCGCCGGATATCCCAGGTGTACTGCCGCCGATCATTGCGATGTTGCTCGCCGTCATACTCAACTGCGACTTTGAGGTCCTCCCAACCCATGTCGAGGTAGGCGAGTATCTCGCCGAAGTCGTCTTGGACCGCGATCTGGGTTTGCGGCCTGGGCAGGCCGGCGCGTATTAAGACCAGCCGAAGCCACGTCTCCTTGGGCGACTGGGCTCCGGGGTCTGCAAGACGGATCGCGGTCCTGGCCATGTGGACCCCTCGCCGGCCGTGGTAGCGGTCCATCAGGGTCTCGACCTCGGCCGTCTTCAAATCTGTCGCCCGAAGCAGGTCGTCGATCGCCGCGACCGACTCGGTGACCGAGTACCAGCAGCCCAAATCAAGTGCCGTCCGAGCCGGCGTTGTCACCGGGATGCCGTGAATAAGCGCGACCTCACCGTCGTCGATGTGGTCACCCCGGACGATCAGGTTTGGCATCGCACTCCGGTTGTTGTGAAGGATCTCAAGCGGCGCATTGACGTTTACCCATTCGGAGCCGTGCAGTGCGGCTGCCGACAGTCCGGCAACGATGCCGCGGCGTCGCGACCAGAGCCATCCCGCGCGGGCGCGAACGAGTGGAGTCAGCTCGGTACCAGGAGTGACATAGACGTCGCGGAACAACTTCGTATATCGAGTCCGCAGCGCACTTTTGACGATGTGCCCATGCGCTACCGCCTCGCTGCCGATGAACGGCTCCGCCATGACGGCAGCGTTCCACGTGTCACGGCGAACGTCACTTCACCGCGTGTCCGCCACCTACGGAACGCGCGACGACCGGAAACACCGTCTCCATTCCGCGCCGGCCCTTGATCTCTACCTGCTCGGATTGCCCCCAGTCGTATTGCGCCTCGACGGCGGCGTGAACGCCGGTGCTCACCATCACGGCCGGGCGCCCGGCCCGTCCGGCGATGCCGGCCAACCGGAACGCCACGTTGGTCGCGTCGCCAATGACGGCCGTGACCGTCCTCGTCATCGCGGCGATCGCGGCCCGGCCCTGCACCACGCCCCAGCCCATGCGGATCGGCGAACCGTCGGGCGAACGCAGCGGCAGCGTGGGCGCGAGTTCCTCGACCATCTGGTTCGCGGCGAGCGCGAAGTCGATCGCGAGCTCATTTGCCTTCGGAATCGTCCGCAGCTCCCAGACGGCATACAGCGCATCGCCGGCGTAGTGATTGAGCGTTCCGAGATGGGCGCGCAGGGCGCGGTTGAGCTCGTGCCAAAGATGGTTCAGGCTCTGGGCGATCACCTGGTTATCGGTGACCTCTGAGATCGTCGAGTAGTTGGTGATATCGCCGACCACCATCACCATGGTCTCCTCGACGATCCGGGTCAGGGTCGGGCTGGTGTTGGTCACCCCGGCGGCGTTGAACCGGTCCGACCGGAAGATGAGCACCACGTCGCCCACCGAGATCCGGTCGTCGGGCTTGAGGGGGACCTGCACGGCGCGCTCCAGCGGCATGCCGTTGAGCAACGTTCCGTTGGTGCTGGTGTCGATGAGGTAGGCCCGGTCGGTGGTGACGTCCAAGCGGATCTCGAGGTGGTTGCGGGAGATGTTCGGATCGGGAATGACCAGCCGGCGCTGTTCGTCGATGCCCGCGCACTGACGGCCGACGAATAGTTGATCGAAGATCGGCACGATCTTCTCGCCGCCATTCAAGTGCATGACGAGATTGGCAAGCGGCTTGTCCCACCAATCGGAGCCCATGGGTTAATGGCCTCGCCGCACTCGAACGGCCGCGTGCGCGAGCGAGACTCGTCGTTGTCTGCCCCGCCCGCCCTGACCACCCTGTGCACACACTAAGCGTCTGCCATCTGAAGATGCTGAGCCGTTGGCTGCAGCGTAATAGTACAGCCTCAGCGAACGAGCGACGGCTGCGCTTCCAGGGTTCTGCGGGCTGCGATCCGCCCGGCTTCGAGGGCGGCATCGATGTTCTTGAAGTCCAACGGACCGATCGCTGAGACGTCCGGCTCGATGATCGCCGTGACTCGGGGGAGCTCGCGCAGGTTCCACTTGGGGGCCGCGAGTTCGACGCTGCGAAGCAACGTGTCTTGCAGCGGTGGCAGGGCTACATCCGTCCCGGTCACGAGCCGCCGGACGAACGCGGGAGGCTGAAGCTTCGCCGGCAGCGGGCCAAAGCCCTTCGATGGCACCCAAGTCGTGCGCAGATCGACGCATACCACCTCACCGTCCGGGTCGGCGCACATCACGTCGGCCGGCAGGATGTTCATCAATCCCCCGTCGACGAGCAGCCGTTCCCCCTGCTGCACTGGCGGCAGGAGGCCGGGTATCGAGATCGATGCGCGCACGGCGATCCACAGCAGCCCACGCCGATGGACGATCTGATCGCCCGTGATGATGTCGGTGGAGACGGAAAAGAACTCCCTCGGCAGATGCTCGATCAAGGTCCTACTGCCGAAGAATCCTTCTATCAGACGGTCGACACGGCGACCTCGCGTGAGGGCTATCGCGGGGATCGTGTAGTCGCTGACCGGCCTGGTCTCTGCGACGTACTTCCGTGCCGCCGCGGTGCACTCCCGCGCGTCCAGACCCAGCGCGAAGGTAGCGGCAGCGAGGGCACCGGAACTGGTCCCGCCAAACCGGTCGATGACGACGCCCGCCCGGGTGAGCTCTTCGTAGACCCCGTAATGCGCGAGGCCCCGAGCGCCACCACCCCCCAGCACGAGGCCGAGAGATCGGCCGGCGATTCGGCGGGCCAGGGCACCGATGCCGTCGTCGTCGGTGGGGTGATGCGAGACCGGCTGCAGCAGGTCCCACCAGCTCGGGTCCGGCACGACGCCGCAAGTGACCAGGTGGACCGGCCCTTGCGTCACGGGTGGTTCAAGCGCTTCCGGCGGATGGGTTTGATCGGCAAGGACCACGACTCGGTCGCTTTGCGCGGTGACGTAGCGTCGCCAGCTGTCACCCGAGCCCCGATCGGCCACCAGCAAGACCCAATCGTTGCTTCGCTCGACGCGGTCGAGGGTCTCGCTGAACGCGTCGACGAGCTGACCGTAATGATTGGCCGCGGCCGTCGTCTCGACCGGCGGCGCGACGACGGCCGCCTGGCCGTGCGATCTCAGCCGGGTCGCGATCGCATCGACGATCGGGGCCGCGACCGCATCCCCGGTCGACACCACGCCGACGACCCGGCGACCGCGAGAGACGTTGGCGGCTCGTGACTCGCGAAGCATCACCGCCATCGCTCGGAACATCGCCGATTGCAATTGCGGCGCCTTGGCGAGCACCTCGCTGAACGTGTCGGCGGCGATCCTCCAGACGACGCCGTCCCGAAGGGCTCGTACCCCGGCCGAGCGAGCGGCGCCGGTGATCACGCCCAGGTCTCCGATCGAGTCCCCGGACGCCATCTCACGAAGCACCTGTCCGTCGCGGCCGATGGCCGCGAATCGTCCCGAGGCGATTACATAGAAGGCGTCCGACGGGTCTCCCATGTGAAAGAGCCACTCGTTGGCGGGGACGTGCTGGCGACCTACGGTCTTCGTGAGCAGGTCGAGTTGTTCGTCGTCGATCTCGGCGAATATCGGAATGCTCCGCAGTGCGGTTCGCTCATCGGCCGCACGCGGTTCGGGCGACTGCCCTTCAGCGACCATGAAAGGACGAAAGCATATTGCGCCGTTTAGCGGTAGTCCGCACGGCGCAAAGGCGCTACGCGGGGACCAGCTCGACGCCGCTGAGCACGACGGCGTTGTCGCGCGACGGCGCGACAACGCTGGCCACGAAGCGGCCGTTCTCCTTCCAGATGCCGACCTTGAGGGTCTCACCGGGGAAGGCCACGCCGGCGAACCGCGCGCCGTAGGCGCCCACCGCGCCGGCGTCGCCGTCGAGCACCGCGTCGGTGATCGCCTTGCAGGTCATGCCGTAGGTGCACAGGCCGTGCAGGATCGGCCTGGGAAACCCTGCGGCGGCGGCGAATTCGGGGTCGGAGTGCAGCGGGTTGCGGTCCCCGCAGAGCCGGTACAGCAGCGCCTGCTGCGGCAGGATCGGCACGTCGACCTCCAGGTCGGGGGCCCGGTCCGGCGCGCCGTCCGACGAGGACGGCCCGCGCTCACCGCCGAATCCGCCCTCGCCGCGGGCGAAGATCGACCGCCGCTGCGTCCACAGCAGCGTCCCGTCCGGCGCGCTGACCGTCGTCTCGCTCCAGATCACCGCGGCCTTGCCCTTGTCCCAGATGTCGGTGAACCGGGTGACGGCCTTCGCGGATCCCGACGGCGGCAGCGGCCCGGGCACCTCGACCCGCTCGCTGGCGTGCAGCACCTTGGCCAGCTCGATGTCGATGCCGGGGAACTGCACTGTCGGCGGCTTGGTCGCATGGAAGGTGGCGGCGACGTTGGCGAACGTCGGCAGCACCTGCGGGGTGTCGTCCACCAGGTAGCGCAGCTCGCGCGGGTCCATCGGGTCCGAGCCGGCGCCCAGCCCCAGGTGATAGAGCTGGATATCGCTGCTCTCCCAGGAGAATTCGATGGGGTCCAGCTCGGCGCTCAGCGCGACGTCGACGTCGATCGGCATCTCGTTATCCCTCCCCGGCTCCGCCGGCTAAGTGCAGCGCCGCCAGATAACCGAAAGTCATCGCCGGCCCGATGGTGCCGCCCGGTCCCGGGTAGGTGTGGCCCATCACCGGGGCGCTGACATTGCCCGCCGCATAAAGGCCTTCGATGATGCTGCCGTCGTCGCGCAGCGCCCGGCCGTGCACATCGGTGCGGATGCCGCCCTTGGTGCCCAGGTCGCCGGGCACCATCTTGGCGGCGTAGAAGGGCGCGTGGCTGATCTCGCCGAGGTTGGCGTTCGGCTTGTTGGTGGGGTCGCCGTAGTAGCGGTCGTAGGCGCTCTCGCCGCGGTGGTAGTCCTCGTCGACGCCCGAGCGCGCGAAGCCGTTGAAACGCTCGACGGTCGCCACCAGGTCGGCCACCGGGAGGCCGGCCTTCTCGGCCAGCTGCTCGAGGGTGTCGGCCTGGATGATCACGCCGGATTCCCGCCATTTGCGTGGGATGCGTTGCCCCGGTTGGAGTCCCGCGAAGATGTAGCGGTCGCGGTACTGCTGGTCGAACACCAGCCACGCGGGGATGTTCTCGCCCGGACCGGGGCCCTGGCCGAATTCCCCGCCGTACATGTGGTGGCAGGCCTCGACGTAGGGCATCGACTCGTTCATGAAGCGCTTGCCCGACATGTTGACGATGATCGACCCCGGTGAGTTGCGCTCGGACAAGGCGAACCACGGCGCGCCCGCCAGCGGCACCGTCGGGCCCCACCAGGCGTCCTCCATCAGATCCAGTGCGGCGCCCAGCTTTTCGCCCGCGACGATGCCGTCGCCGGTGTTGGCCTTGGCCCCGACGGTCCATTCGGTGGTGATAGGGGCGCGCTGATACTTCACCCGCATCTGTTCGTTGTGCTCGAACCCGCCGCTGGCCAGGATCACGCCGCGCCGCGCCCGGATCAGCTGTGGCTCGGTCGATTCCGATGCGGCCGAGTCCCGAACGTACACCCCGCGCACCACGCCGTCCTCCACATAGAGGTCGGTGAGCGCGGTGTTCAGCTGCACCGGAACGCCGGCGCGCTGCAACCCGATGCGCAGCGGCCCGATCAGCGCCCGGCCCATGCCGACCAGGTTCTTGCCGGTCGCCTTGGCCCACATGGTGCGCGCGCCCACTTTCAGGCTGCGCGCGACGCCCCGCGGGTGCCGCTTGAGCTGGTTCAGGCGCACGTAGTCCTGTTGCATCACAACGACGTTCAGCGGCACCTTGCCGTAAGCGGGCTCCAGCCCGGCCTCGTCGGCGCCGAGCTTGCGGGCGTTGAACGGCTTGGGCTCGATCGACCGCCCGTCCGCGCGGCCGCCCGGCGCCTCGGGGTAGTAGTCGGAATAGCGCGGCACCCAGCACATCTTCAGGGGTGTGTGCTTCAGCACGAAGGAGAGCATCTCGGGTCCGCGCTCGAGGTAGGTGTCGATGCGCTCCGGCTCCACGATGTCGCCGATGATTCCGTGCAGGTAGGTCCGGGCGGCCTCCGGCGTGTCCCGCACACCGTCGCGCTTGAGCACCTCGTTGTTCGGAATCCAGACCCCGCCCCCGGACCGCGCGGTGGAGCCGCCGAAATGCGCGGCCTTCTCGATGACTACTGTCGAAAGGCCACGGTGCGCGGCGGCAAGGGCGGCAACCATGCCGGCTCCGCCGCTCCCGACCACGACGACGTCGTACTCCTGCCCTGTCATGTAGAACACGTTATAGAATTGCCCGGGTTGGGCGCTACCGGCCCGGTCAAACGAACTAAGGGGACTTCCGGGAAATGCTCAGTGTTGCGATCCGCGACGAGCTGGCCGCCGACCTGGCGCAAGCCGAGCGCAGCCGGGAGCCCATCAGACCGTTGACCGCCGCTTACCCGGACATCGACGTCGTCGACGCGTACGAGATTCAGCTGATCAACATCCGTCAGCGCGTCGCCGAGGGCGCCCGGGTGCTGGGCCACAAGGTGGGCCTGTCGTCGCTGGCGATGCAGCAGATGATGGGGGTCGACGAGCCGGACTACGGCCACCTGCTCGACGAGATGCAGGTGTTCGAGGAAATCCCGGTCAAGGCGGGCCGCTACCTGTATCCACGGGTGGAGGTCGAGGTCGGTTTCATCCTGTCCGACGACCTGCCCGGCGCCGAGTGCACCGAAGACGACGTGTTGGCGGCCACCGAGGCGCTGGTGCCGTCGATCGAGCTGATCGACACCCGCATCACCGACTGGAAGATCGCGCTGTGCGACACCATCGCCGACAACGCCTCGTCGGCGGGCTTCGTGCTCGGGCAGGCGAGGGTGTCGCCGGGCGACATCGACGTCAAGGCGATCGACGCGGTGCTGACCCGCAACGGCGAGGTGATCGCCGAGGGCCGCAGCGACGCCGTGCTGGGCAACCCCGTCACGGCGGTCGCGTGGTTGTCCCGCAAGGTGGAAAGCTTCGGGGTGCGGCTGCGAAAAGGTGACATCGTGTTACCGGGATCGTGCACGCGGGCGATCGATGCGCGCGCCGGTGACGAGTTCGTCGCCGACTTTACGGGCCTCGGTTCGGTGCGTTTGTCGTTTGAATAAGCACGGATTAGTTTTGAATCAGTCGATTTAAAGCTTCGAAAAGGAGCATCATGCCGTCCAAGGCGAGTGTGGCCATTGTCGGGTCGGGAAACATCAGCACCGACCTGCTCTACAAGCTGCTGCGATCGGACTGGCTGGAACCGCGCTGGATGGTGGGCATCGACCCGGAAAGCGAGGGCCTGGCGCGGGCCCGAAAGCTGGGTCTTGAGACCACCCACGAGGGGGTCGACTGGTTGTTGGCGCAGCCGGAGAAACCCGACCTGGTGTTCGAGGCGACCAGCGCCTACGTGCACCGGGACGCGGCGCCGAAATACGCGGCCGCGGGCATCCGGGCGATCGACCTGACGCCGGCCGCGGTGGGCCCGGCGGTGATCCCGCCGGCGAACCTGCGTGAGCATCTGGACGCGCCCAACGTCAACATGATCACCTGCGGCGGGCAGGCGACCATCCCGATCGTCTACGCCGTCTCCCGGGTCGTCGAGGTGCCGTACGCCGAAATCGTCGCGTCGGTGGCCTCGGTGTCCGCCGGTCCGGGGACCCGCGCGAACATCGACGAGTTCACCAAGACCACCAGCAAAGGTGTGGAGACCATCGGCGGCGCCAAGCGCGGCAAGGCGATCATCATCCTGAACCCCGCCGACCCGCCGATGATCATGCGCGACACCATCTTCTGCGCCATCCCCGAGGACGCCGACCGCGACGCCATCGCCAAGTCCATCCACGACGTCGTCGCCGAGGTGCAGACCTACGTGCCCGGCTACCGGCTGCTCAACGAGCCGCAGTTCGACGACCCGTCGCTCAACTCCGGCGGCCAGGCCCTGGTCACCACCTTCGTCGAGGTCGAGGGTGCCGGGGACTACCTGCCGCCGTATGCGGGAAACCTCGACATCATGACCGCGGCGGCCACCAAGGTCGGCGAGGAGATCGCGAAGGAATCCCTGTCGGCGACGGCGGGAGGAGCACAAGCATGACTACCGACATTTTCTTCAACCCGATCTGGGACGTGCGGATGACCGACACGTCGCTGCGGGACGGGTCGCACCACAAACGCCACCAGTTCACCAAGGACGAGGTGGGCGCCATCGTGGCCGCCCTGGACGCGGCCGGCGTCCCCGTCATCGAGGTGACCCACGGCGACGGGCTGGGCGGCTCGAGCTTCAACTACGGGTTCTCCAAGACACCAGAGCAGGAACTGATCAAGCTCGCGGCCGAGACCGCCAAAGAGGCCAAGATCGCGTTTTTGATGCTGCCCGGGGTGGGCACCAAAGAGGACATCAAGGAAGCCCAGGACAACGGCGGCTCGATCTGCCGGATCGCCACCCACTGCACCGAGGCCGACGTATCGATCCAGCACTTCGGGCTGGCCCGCGAGCTGGGCCTGGAAACCGTCGGCTTTCTGATGATGTCCCACACCATTCCGCCGGAGAAGCTCGCGGCCCAGGCGCGCATCATGGCCGACGCCGGATGCCAGTGCGTCTATGTGGTCGACTCGGCCGGGGCGCTGGTCCTCGAAGGGGTGCGCGACCGGGTGGGCGCGCTGGTCGCCGAGCTGGGCGACGACGCCCAGGTCGGTTTTCACGGCCACGAAAACCTCGGCCTGGGCGTGGCCAACTCGGTGGAGGCCGTCCGCGCCGGGGCCAAGCAGATCGACGGCTCCTGCCGGCGGTTCGGGGCCGGTGCGGGCAACGCACCCGTCGAGGCCCTGATCGGGGTGTTCGACAAGATCGGCGTGAAGACCGGCATCGACTTCTTCGACATCGCCGACGCCGCCGAGGACGTCGTGCGCCCCGCCATGCCGGCCGAATGCGTGCTGGACCGCAACGCCCTGATCATGGGCTACTCGGGCGTCTACTCCAGCTTCCTCAAGCACGCCGTCCGGCAGGCCGAGCGCTACGGCGTGCCCGCCCACGCGCTGCTGCACCGGGCTGGCCAGCGCAAGCTCATCGGGGGCCAGGAAGACCAGCTCATCGACATCGCGCTGGAGATCAAACGCGAGCAAGAGAGCGGCGCGGTCGTCACGCATTAACGCCTCTCCCCGGCACGGGCGCTTGGCTTAGAATTGTTTGAAAACGGCGAAGATACTGATCCTTCGTCGGCCTTGGCCTAGCGTTGTTCCATCGACTGCATGCTCGAGGGGTTCGGATGAGTTTTTTCACGTTGCCGCCGGAGATCAACTCGCTCCTGATGTACTCGGGCGCCGGTTCGGCTCCGATGCTGGAAGCCGCGGCGGCGTGGAACGGGCTGGCGTCTGAGCTGTCGTCTGCCGCCCAGTCGTTCGCGTCGGTGACGTCGACGCTGGCCGGCCAGGCCTGGCAGGGTGCGGCCGCGCAGGCGATGGCGGCTGCGGCCGCTCCGTACGCCGGGTGGTTGAATGCGGCGGCTGCGCAGGCGGCCGGGGCTGCGGCCCAAGCCCAGGCGGTCGTCAGCGCGTTCGAGTCCGCGCTCTCGGCGACGGTGCATCCCTTGCAGGTGGAAGCCAACCGCAACGGCCTGGTCAACCTGGTGATGAGCAATCTGTTCGGGCAGAACTGGCCCGCGATCGCTGAGACCGAGTTCAACTACCTCGAGATGTGGGCCCAGGACGTGACGGCGATGGTGGGCTATCACGGCGGGGCGTCGGCGGCGGCCGGGCAACTGCTGTCGGGTCAGGCGAGCCTGCCGGCGATTCCGAGCCTGCCCGGCCTCGGTGGCATCGGCGCCGGCGCCGGCGCCGGCGGCTCGAGCCCGGCGGGTGGCACCGCCACCGCCGGCGCGGGCGGGGCGGCCGCGAACGGCGGGACCGGTGGGGGCGGCGTGGCCGCCGGTAGCGGCGCTGCCGGCGGCGGCGGAGGAGGTGACACGGCCGGTAGTGCGGTCGCTGCCGGGGGCGCGGACAGCGGTTACGCGAGTGGCGTCGGCACCGCCGATCCCAACGCGGGCGTCGCAGCCACCGGCGGCAGCTACGCCGGCACCGGAGACGTTGGCGCGGCGAACGCCGGTGCCGTGAGTGGCGGTGGCGGCGGCTCTGCCCCCGGCATGGGCATGCTCGGCGCCGGCGGCATGGGGGCGATGATGATGGCGTCCGCCGCGATGGGGGCGTCGAGCTCGTCGACCGGGCCGTCCGCGCCGCCGATTCCGCCGGCCAAGGCCGCGGAGGAGACCGCGCCCGCAGCGCCTCCGGTGGAGGAAACGGTGGCCGCGGAAGTGGAGGAAGCCATTCCGGTGGCCGCCACACCTCTCGGGGCGACACAGGCCGCGGCGGGGCCGGCCGCGGAGATTTCGGCGGCCGAGCCCAAGGCCGCGGAGACACCGGCGGAGGCGGGGGAGCGCGAGCGAGTGGCGCTGGCGCTCGACGACGCGCCGGAAGCCGAAGCCCGGGCCAACTAGCCTTCGCCACGGCACGCCGGGTACCAGGCGCTGAGCGCAGTCCGCGCATGGAAGCCGCGGGTAGTGTTGATCGCGACGTCTCTGGCAAAGGAGGGATCCGGTGACCGTAAAAAATCTCAGCCCTCTTCGGCGCGGACTGTGCGGCCTGGTTGCCGCCGGGGCACTGAGCGTCGCCCCGGTAATGGTCGCGTTGCCGCTGGCCAACGCGGATCCCCAATGCGATCAGACCGTAGGGCAATCCATCGACTCGTACCTGACCCGGCATCCGGACGTGAAGCAGCAGTTGCAGGCCAAATCTCAGGCCGAGGGCGGCGGCGGCAACGTCATGGACTACCTGAGTCGCCATCCTGACGTGCGGCAGCACCTGATCGACCTGTCCCAGCAGTGCGTGCCCTAGTGAGCGGGTGTCGTCTTTAAATGCCGTGGACGACGCGCGGGAACGTTCGCCATTGACTAAAAAGTAGAACACGTTCTAGGTTTAGGCGTGTTCTCTGATCCCCTCAACGAAGCCATCGCCGAAGCCGAAAAACTCGTCGCGGCCGCACCGTTTATCGAGACCGAAGCCGACCTGCTCGAAGGACTGCAATATCTGGGTGGCTGCATCGCCGCGTGCGAGCATCTCGCCTTCGACTACGACCGCGACCATCCGTTCCTGCAGTCGGGTACCGGGCCGTTCACCAAGATGGGCCTCGACAACCCCGACACCCTCTACTTCGGCACCCGGGTGCATGCGGGCCATGAGTACGTGGTCACCGGCAGGCGCGGCACGACCACCGACCTGAGCTTCCAACTGCTCGGCGGCGAGTACACCGATGACAACGTTCCCGCCAGCCAGGCCGCGTTCGACGACCGAGAGCTCGACATCGCCGAAGACGGCAGCTTCGAGTGGCGGGTGCGTCCCACCAGCGCGGGTCAATTGGTGATGCGCGAGGTCTACGGCGACTGGTCGGCGCAGCGCGGCACCCTGGCGATCGCCCGAACCGATACTGCTGGCACCGCCCCGCCGCCGCTAACTCGCGAAATGATCGAAAGGCGTTACGCGACAGCGGGAAAGCAGCTGGTTCAGCGCGTGAAGACCTGGCTGCAATTTCCCCAGTGGTTCTATGACAAGCTCCCGGTCAACACCATGGTGGCACCTCGGCTGACACCGGGCGGACTGGCCACGCAGTACTCGTCGGTCGGGCACTGGGATCTGCGGCCAGACCAGGCCCTGGTGATCACCATTCCGGTCAGCGATGCGCCCTACCTCGGCTTCCAGCTTGGCAGCCTGTGGTACATCTCGCTGGATTACATCAACCACCAGACCTCGCTGAACAACACTCAGGCGCAAGCGGATCCGGACGGCAAGGTGCGCATCGTGGTTGCCGACCAGAATCCGGGCGTGACCAATTGGGTCGAGACGCTCGGCCACAAACGCGGCTATCTGCAGTTCCGCTGGCAGCGGGTGTCGCGCGAGCTCACCGACGCCGACGGTCCGACGGTCGAGCTGGTCGACCTCGACGGGGTACCTAGCAAGTTGCCGTATTTCGACCACAACAAGATCTCCGAGGACGACTGGCGCGCGCGAATTACGCTGCGGCAGCAACAAATTCAGGCGAGGATGCTGGGATGACGAAGTTGTTGGAAGGCAAGGTCGTGCTGATCAGCGGCGTGGGCCCGGGCTTGGGCACCACGCTGGCGCACCGATGCACGCGGGAGGGCGCCGATCTGGTGCTGGCGGCCCGCACGCCGGAACGCCTGGACGACGTCGCCAAGCAGATAGCCGACGCCGGTGGGCGCGCGACGACGGTGCCCACCGACATCACCGAGGACGACCAGGTGAGCAACCTGGTCGATGCCACGCTCGAGGCCTACGGCAAGGTTGACGTGTTGATCAACAACGCGTTCCGGGTGCCCTCGATGAAGCCGTTGGCGGCGACCAGCTTTCAGCACATCCGGGATGCCATCGAACTCAGCGCCCTCGGCGCGTTGCGGCTGATCCAGGCCTTCACCCCGGCGCTGGAACAGGCGCATGGATCGATCGTCAACGTCAATTCCATGGTGCTGCGGCACTCGCAGGCCAAATACGGCGCCTACAAGATGGCCAAGTCCGCGTTGCTATCCATGTCGCAGTCGTTGGCGACCGAACTGGGCGAGAAAGGGATCCGCGTCAATTCCGTTGCCCCCGGCTATATCTGGGGTGAGACGCTGCAGGCCTACTTCAACCATCAGGCCGGCAAGTACGGCACCACGGCCGAGCAGATCTACGAGGCCACCGCGGCCAACTCCGACCTCAAGCGACTGCCGACCGAGGACGAGGTGGCCTCGGCGATTCTGTTCATGGCCAGCGACCTGTCCAGCGGCATCACCGGGCAGTGCTTGGATGTCAACTGCGGGGAGTATCACACCTGATGACCCAACGGACCAACGTCGGCACCGTCGAGGACCTGCAAGCGTCGGCGACCAAGCTGTGCGGGCTCGACGACTTCGGCGTCGACGACGACAACTACCGCGAGGCGTTGGGCGTGCTGTTGGACTCCTATCAGCGTGACGCGGGCCTCACTGAGTTGGGCAGCAAGATGAATCGGTTCTTCTTGCGCGGCGCGCTGGTGGCCCGGTTGTTCTCCGAGTCGGCATGGAAGCAGTACCCGCAGTACGTCGACGTGGCCATCGAGCGGCCGATCTTCGTCACCGGCCTGCCGCGCACCGGAACCACGATCTTGCACCGCCTGCTGGGCGCCGACCCGGTACACCAGGGCCTGCACCTGTGGCTGGCCGAGTTTCCCCAGCCGCGGCCGCCCCGCGACACCTGGGACGAAAACCCCTGGTACAGCGCGCTGAATGCCCAGTTCGAAAAGGCTCACTCGGAGAACCCGGAGTACACCGGCCTGCACTTCATGGCCGCCTACGAGCTGGAGGAGTGCTGGCAGCTGCTGCGGCAGTCGCTGCATTCGGTTTCATACGAAACGCTGTCGCACCTGCCCACCTATTCGCGCTGGCTGTCGGAGCAGGACTGGACGCCGTCATACCAGCGGCACCGCCGCAACCTTCAGCTGATCGGCCTCAATGACATCGAAAAGCGTTGGGTGCTCAAGAATCCCAGCCATCTGTTTGCGCTCGATGCGCTGATGGCGACCTATCCCGATGCCCTGGTGATACAGACTCACCGGCCGGTGGAAACGATCCTGGCGTCGATGTGCTCGTTGGCGCAGCACACCGCCGAGGGCTGGTCGACGACCTTCTCCGGCGCCCAGATCGGTGCTGACAACATGGAAACCTGGTCGCGCGGTCTGCGGCTGTTCAACACCGCACGCGCCAAATACGATCCGGCCCAGTTCTACGACGTCGACTACCACGACTTGATCGCCGACCCGCTCGGGACGGTCGCCAACGTATACCGGCACTTCGCTATCCCGCTGACCGATGAGGCGCGAAAGGCCATGGAGGACAGTCACGCCGAGAGTCAGACCGGCGCCCGGGCTCCCAAGCACAAGTACTCCCTGGCCGACTACGGCCTGACCGCCGAGGTCGTCAAGGAGCAGTTCGCGGGGCTGTAATCCGCGAGTTGCTCAAGCTGGTCACGGCTGCCGCACCACCTCTGCGCCGGCCCGGACACGGGCACATGTGGCGAATGTGACTGCGCGGGGAGGTTAGTCCGGATCGTCCGGGTGGTCCAGGTAGCCCTCGGCGGCGGCGTGCTCGATGCTGTCCCCCAGCTTCGGACAGGCGCGCGCCCGGGCCGTGTCGCCGCCGGATTCGCGAATCTCGCTGAAATACGCGCAGCGCTGCGCCGCCTGGGTGTTCCACTGCACCGCGGTGTGACCCGGGCCCAGCCTGCGCACCGTGACCGTGACGTGGCAGAACCGGCAGTCCACCGGCAGCAGCCCCGACGTCAGGTAGCGCTCGCGATCGGCGCGGCTGGCCTCCGCGACCGCGGCGGCGCGTTGCGGGTCGTTGGCGAAATCCCTTGACTTGGACCAGGATCCGGACCCGCCGTCTCGCGCGGGCGATTCCTTGTGATCGTGGTGATCGCCGTGCAGCATCAGCATCGATCGGGCGAGCCGATCGACGTCCGGTACTGCCGGCTGATCGTCGGGCATGGTCCTAGTGTTGCTCGGCGGGAACCTCGGCGGATTCGGATTCCCTTGCCTTCAGGTTCTCCTCGACCTCGACATTCCAATGTTCGATGGCACGGGTGGTGTCGATTTCAATCTCGAAGCGCTCCACCATTTCCGGCGTGATGTCGGCGACGTCGACGTAGAACTGCTGATACCAGCGGCGCAGCTGGTAGACGGCGCCGTCCTCCTCGACCAGCAGCGGGTTGTCGATCCGGGTCTTGTGTTTCCAGATTTCGACGTCCTGCAGGAATCCCTTGCTGACACCTTCGGTGAAGACACGAGAGAGCTTGTCGGTCATCTTTTCGTCCATGCCCTTTGGCTTCTCGACGATGACGCCCCACTGCAGCACGAACGAGTTCTGCGTGACCGGGTAGTGGCAGTTGATCAGGATCGACTCGGCCTTATAGCCGCCGTAGCTGTTGTGCAGCCAGTTGATCATGAACGACGGCCCGAAGTAGGACGCCTCCGAATCCAGGTGCGCCTCACCGTAAGACGTGCCCAGGTCGTCCACGTCGGGCCGGCCCACGTTGTGCAGGTACTGCGAGGCGATGTGGCCCTCGAAGACGTTCTTGAAGTACGTCGGCAACCCGAAATGGATGTAGAAGAAGTGCGCCATGTCGGTGACGTTGTCGATGATGTCGCGGCAGTTGGATCCCTCGATGAGGATGCGGTTCCACCGCCATTCGGTCCACTCCCCGCTGTGGGCTTCGGCGATGTCGGGGATCCGGACCGCGGGGTCCGGCGGGTTGCCCTCGTGGTCGTGCCAGACGAACAGCAGGCCGCCGCGCACGTCGGTGGCCCACGACCGGGTGCGCGCGGTCTTGGGCGTGCGCTTGGCGTACGGCACCAGCTTGCAGCGCCCGTCGCCGCCCCAGCGCCAGTCGTGGAACGGGCAGGCGACCTCGTCGCCCTTGATGGTGCCCTCGGACAGGTCGCCGCCCATGTGCCGGCAGTAGCCGTCGAGCACCTTGAGGTCCCCGTGGGAGTCCGCGAAAACCACCAGCTTGGTGCCGAAAGCGTCCACGGAGTGCGGCTTGCCGTCCTGGAAGTCCTTCGCGACGCCCAGGCAGTGCCAGCCGCGGGCATATCTCGTCGGCAGGTCGCCGGGATCGATTTCCCGGATGCCGGCCGCCTTGGTGTCGGTACTCACCAGTCACCTCCAGTGCTCTCTAACTAGAACACGTTACAGTTTTTGGGCTCGATGGCGCAATGACCGCTGGTCTAGCCGGGTTACCGCGGGCGCGTCGGCGCACGGTATATCTAGACGATGCCGCTGTTTGCTTTCGAGGGCCGGTCGCCGCGGATCGATCCGACAGCGTTCGTGGCCCCGACCGCCACCCTGATCGGTGACGTCACCGTCGAGGCGGGGGCGTCGATCTGGTTCAACGCCGTGCTGCGCGGTGACTACGGGCCGATCGTCGTGCGGGAAGGCGCCAACGTCCAGGACGGATCGGTGTTG
This sequence comes from Mycobacterium sp. NGS69, assembly GCF_059812165.1. Taxonomy (NCBI): domain Bacteria; kingdom Bacillati; phylum Actinomycetota; class Actinomycetes; order Mycobacteriales; family Mycobacteriaceae; genus Mycobacterium; species Mycobacterium sp. NGS69. The sequence goes on along the minus strand of NZ_JCALCD010000001.1, from coordinate 358,043 downwards.
CACGCGCCGCCCGGCATCCCGGTGGACGTCGGTCCGGGCGCGACGGTGGCGCACATGTGCGTGATCCACGGCGTTCACGTCGGGAAAGAGGCGCTGATCGCCAACCACGCCACCGTCTTGGACGGCGCGGTGATCGGCGCGCGCAGCCTGATCGCCGCCGGGTCGTTGGTGTTGGCGGGCACCCAGATACCGGCCGGGATGCTGGCCGTCGGCGCGCCGGCGCAGGTGAAGGGCCCCGTTGCCGGGACGGGCGCGGAGATGTGGATCAACGTCAACCCGCAGGCCTATCGCGACCTCGCGCAACGGCACCTGGCTGGGCTGGAGCCGATCTAGACCTTCTTGGTATTCGCGATGGCGCGGTCCATCTCCCAGTACGCGCGCAGCGCGACCATCTGGCCCTCGTCGTTGGCCCTATAGGTGAAGACGCCCTCCGCGGTGGTCTGGTACTCGCCCGTGGTGATGAGGATGTGCCCGACGTTGGCTTCCTCGTTGCCGCATTGGTAGGTGTCGCGGAAGAAGAACTCGATCTTGGTGGTCGGGGCGATGGTGTTGTCCCAGAAGGCCGAGATCGCGTCGCGCCCGCGGTGCCCTTTGCCTTCGGGATCCAGCGGCGACGGCCCGATCGGGTCCTCGACGATCGCGTCGTCGGCGAACACCGCCAGCCACGCCTCCTTGTCCCTGGCGATGACCGCCTCCCGCGAGCGGCGACCGGCCTCGTGGGCCGGGTGCTCGGTCACGCCGATGCCTTTTCGGGCTTGTCGGCGGCCACCACCCACATTGAGTAGTATTGCGAACCGCCACCGTAGGCGTGGCCCAATGCCTTTCGCGCGCCGGGAACCTGGTGGTCGCCGCCCTTGCCCATCACCTGAATCGCGGACTCCGCGAAGCGAATCAGGCCCGACGCGCCGATCGGGTTCGACGACAGCACCCCGCCCGACGGGTTTACCGGAAGCCGGCCGCCGATCTTGGTCTCGCCGGCCGCGGTGAGCTTCCAGCCCTCGCCCTCGGGGGCAAACCCGAGATTTTCCAACCACATCGGCTCGAACCACGAAAAGGGCACGTAGATCTCGGCGGCGTCGATCTCGTCGATCGGGCTGGTGATGCCGGCCGCCTTCCACAGCGCGGCGGCCGCGTCACGCCCGGCCTGCGGGCTGACCTGGTCGCGCCCGGAGAACTGCAGCGGCTCGGTGCGCAACGCGGTGGCGTGGATCCAGGCCACCGGTTGTCCTTGTGCCAGCCGGGCTTCGGCGATCTCCTCGTTGCCGATCACCATCGCCGCGGCGCCGTCGGAGGACGGACAGGTCTCGTCGTAGCGGATCGGGTCCCACAGCATCGGGGACTCCATCACCTTCTCTACGGTGATGTCGGGCTGGTGCAGATGGGCCAGCGGGTTGCGGGCGCCGTTTAACCGGTCCTTGACCGCGACCATGGCACCGATGTTCAGCGGGGCACCCGAACGGCGGATGTAGGAGCGAACGTGCGGGGCGAAGTAACCACCCGCGCCGGCACCGACCGGCTTGATGAAGGGGATCGGAATAGACAACGCCCACATGGCATTTGATTCCGACTGCTTTTCCCAGGCCATCGCCAGCACGCGGCGGTACTTTCCGGACTGCACGAGGCTGGCGGCGACGATGGCGGTGGATCCGCCGACCGACCCCGCGGTGTGCACCCGGATCATCGGCTTGCCGGTGGCCCCCATGGCGTCGGCCATGAACAGCTCGGGCATCATGACGCCCTCGAAGAAGTCCGGCGCCTTGCCGACCACGACCGCGTCGATGTCGTCGAAGGTCGAACCGGAGTCTTCCAGCGCGCGGTCGATCGCCTCGCGCACCAAGCCGTTCATCGAGACGTCTTTGCGCTTGGCGACATACTTCGTCTGCCCGGTACCGAGTACCGCGGCGAGGTGTGCCCCTGCACCGGCCATCAGTTCTTTCCTTCCATGACCGCGACCAGGTTCTGTTGCAGGGCGGGTCCGCTGGTGGCGTGCGCCAGCACCCGCCCGGCCGAACCGTTCCAGATGTGTTGTGCGGCAAAGCCGATTCGTTCCAGCCCGGCGACGAACATGGGGTTGGCCGCCAGCGCCCCACCGGACGGATTGACCTTCGTCGTCCCGGCAAGCCCGATGGCTTCGGCCAGAATCAGATGCTGGTGGGTGAACGGCGCATGAATCTCGGCGACGTCGACCGAGGAGTTGCCGCCGCCGGCCGCCTTGGCCGAAACCGCCGTCGACGGCGACTGCGTCAGGTCGCGAGCACCCAGGATGGGGGTTTCGATGCGATGCTCGATTCCCGTTATCCAGGCCGGGTTTTCGCGAAGTTCGCGCGCCCGCCCGTCGGCGGCGAGCACGATGGCCGCGGCGCCGTCGGTGATGGGCGCGATGTCGTGCCGGCGCAGCGGGTCGTTGAAGAACGGCCGGGCAAGCAGTTCGTCGATGCTCTTCGCCGGTTTTTCCGAGTCATTGCGTTCGGAGTAGGCAAACGAGTCGAGCGCGACCTGGGCCATCTGTTCGGGCGTCCATTTGCCGGAGTCGAGCCCGAGACGGGCCTGTAATCCCGCCATCGACACCGAATCCGGCCACAGCGGCGCCACCGTGTAGGGGTCGGTCTGCCGCGACAGGATCTGCCGCAGTATCCCCGCCGACGACTTGCCGAAGCCGTACACCAGGGCGGTGTCGACCTCACCGGTGAGGATCTTGATGTAGGCCTCGTACAGCGCCCAGGCCGCGTCCATCTCGACGTGCGACTCGTTGATCGGGGGGACGGCGCCGATGGAGTCGATCGCCGAGATGAACGAGAATGCCCGTCCGGCAAGGTAATCGGACGATCCCGAGCACCAGAATCCGATGTCGGTCTGGCTGATGCCGAGCTCCTCGTAGAGCTGGGCGAAGCACGGCATCAACATCTCGACGCCGTTGGTGGTGCCGTCGGTGCGGCGGACGTGCGGGGCATGCGCGAAGCCGACGACCGCAACGTTGCGAGCGCTCATGTGCAGCTGGGTCCTTTACAGGTGGTGCTTGTAGGTGTCGTACTCGGCGTCGGGCTCCCCGGTCGGCCGGAAGTACTCGATGTTGTCGATGCCAAATCCCCACTCGTCGCGGGGTTTCCACACCGCTTCGACGCGCATGCCCATCCGCACCTCGTGCGCGTCGATGTCGGCGACCAGATGCAGGAAGGGGATGTCGGCGCCGTCGAGCAGCACGTAGGCCGCCACGTAGGGCGGCTTGATGCGCTGGCCCTGGAACGGGATGTTGATGATCGCGAACGTCGTCACGGTGCCCTTGTCGGGCAGCTCGACGAAATCGGTGGTCGGCAGGCCGGTGGCCGGGTCCGCGCCGTGCGGCGGGAAATAGACCTTGCCCTTCTCGCCGGTTTTCGCCCCCAGCAGCTTGCCTTCCGCGATGGCGCGCAGGTAGGCGCTCTCCTCGTGCGAGGCGGTGTGCTGAATCGTCAGCGAGATCGGCGTGACGATCATGGTGACCGGGTCCTGGTCGCTGGCGGGCCCTTCGGGCTCGGCGTCCTCACCCAACGCGAAGTAGGCGATGTCGGTGATGGCGCCCACCGTCTCGTCGGCCCAGTGCGCGTGCACCCGGGTCCCGGTCTGGATGGCGCCGGGTTCGCCCGCATCGACGGCGTGGATCAGCGGTGTGTCCGCGCCGTCGAGCTTGATCAGCGCCCAGGCGAAGGGCCGGTCCAGCGGCTGGCCCTCCAGCGGCTCGGGTTGCCACGTCCAGGAGGCGACGGTGCCGACGCTCGACACCGGTACCATCTCGCCCAGCGGCTCATAGGTAACCGGGTCATATTCCGCCGGCGGGACATGCACCCGGCCATCCGATCCGCGCACCCCGAGAATGCGGCGGTCACGCAACGCGGTGAAGAACTTGCTCAGCGTGGCGCCCACCGAACGGGTGTAGTCGAATGACAACGTCAGTGGCGCGGAGAGCGGTGGCTCGGGATGATCCATCAGGGTCGGGCTGCTCGAACTGGCTGTCACGCCATCGAGTAGAACAGGTTCTAAGAATCGTTTCAACACTGGGTCGGCTGGAAAGGCGGAGGCCATGAAGCTGGGGTTGCAGCTGGGGTATTGGGGCGCTCAGCCGCCGGAGAACCACGCGGAACTCGTCGTCGCGGCCGAGGAGGCCGGATTCGACGCGGTGTTCACCGCCGAGGCGTGGGGATCCGACGCCTACACGCCGCTGGCCTGGTACGGATCAGCGACGTCGCGGGTGCGGCTGGGCACGTCGGTGGTGCAGCTGTCCGCGCGGACGCCGACGGCCTGCGCGATGGCCGCGCTGACGCTCGACCACCTGTCCGGGGGGCGGCACATTCTCGGGCTGGGCGTGTCCGGCCCACAGGTGGTTGAGGGCTGGTACGGCCAGCGATTCCCCAAGCCGCTGGCGCGCACCCGCGAGTACATCGACATCCTGCGGCAGGTGTGGGCCCGGGAGAAGCCGGTGACCAGCGACGGCCCGCACTACCCGCTGCCGTTGACGGGGACCGATACGACTGGGCTGGGCAAGCCGCTCAAGCCCATCACCCATCCGCTGCGCGCCGACATCCCGATCATGCTGGGCGCCGAGGGGCCCAAGAACGTCGCGCTGGCGGGCGAAATCTGCGACGGCTGGCTGCCGATCTTCTACACGCCGCGGATGGCCGACACCTACAACGAATGGCTCGACGAGGGCTTCGCCCGGCCAGGCGCGCGCCGCTCCCGCGAGGACTTCGAAATCTGCGCGACCGCCACGATCGTCATCACCGATGACCGCAGCGCCGCCTTTGCGGCCATGAAGCCGTATCTGTCCCTGTACATGGGCGGCATGGGCGCGGAGGACACCAATTTCCACGCCGACGTCTACCGCCGGATGGGCTACTCCGACGTCGTCGACGACGTCACCAAGCTCTTCCGCAGCAACCAGAAGGACAAGGCCGCCGAGATCATCCCCGATGAACTCGTCGACGACGCCGCGATTGTCGGCGATCTGGACTACGTGCGTAAGCAGGTCAAGGTCTGGGAGGCCGCTGGCGTGACGATGATGGTCGTGAACGGCCGCAATGCCGAGCAGATCCGCGAGCTGGCGACGCTGATTTGAGCGGGTATTGCCGGACGAATAGAACGCGTTCTAGATTGGCCCGATGACAGCCTCGCAACACACGATCGCCGGCACCGTACTCACCATGCCGGTGCGGATCCGCCTGGCAAATCAGCACATGGCGATGTTCTCGGTGGACGCCGACGCCGCCCAGCGCATGATCGACTACAGCGGCCTGAAGGTGTGCCGGTACCTGCCCGGGCGCACGGTTGTCGTCCTGATGCTGATGCACTACATCGACGGCGACCTGGGCCAGTACTACGAATTCGGCACCAGCGTGATGGTCAACCCGCCGGGGTCGGACGCGCGTGGGCCGCGCGCTTTGGGGGACGCCGGCGCCTTCATCCACCACCTGCCCGTCGACCAGCCGTTCACGCTGGAGGCTGGGACCAAGATCTGGGGTTACCCGAAGGTCATGGCGGACTTCACCGTTCGCGACGGCCGCGATTTCGGATTCGACTGCACCGTCGACGGGCAACTGGTCATCGACATGGAATTCCGCCGGGGCCTGCCGTTTTCGCTGACCCCGCGCCAGCAGGCGCAGCGCACCTACTCGCACCGCGACGGCGTCACGCGCGAGACCTCCTTCGAACACACACTGGACGGCGTGCGCACCCGATTCGGCGGGGTGCGCGTCCGGCTGGGCGATCACCCCTACGCGAAAGAGCTGGCGTCGCTGGGCCTTCCGAAGCGCGCGATGCTGTCCAGCTCGGTCGACAACGTGCAGATGACCTTCGGCGATGCTCAGGAGATCTCATGACAGTGACTTCAGTGACCAGACCCGATGTGGATCTGACCGACGGCACTTTCTATGCCGGCGAATCCCACTCCGTCTACCGCTGGATGCGGGAGAACGAACCGGTCTTTCGGGACCGCAACGGGCTGGCCGCCGCGTCGACCTACCAGGCCGTCATCGATGCCGAGCGCAACCCCGAATTGTTCTCGAATGCCGGAGGCATCCGGCCCGACCAAGACGGCGTCGAGATGATGATCGAGATGGACGATCCGCAACATCTGTTGCGCCGCAAGCTCGTCAACTCCGGCTTCACCCGCAAGCGCGTGAAAGACCAGGAGTCCAAGATCCTTTCGCTGTGCGACACGCTGATCGACGCGGTTTGCCAACGCGGCGAGTGCGACTTCGTCTGGGACCTGGCCGCACCGCTGCCGATGGCGGTCATCGGCGACATGCTCGGTGTGCTTCCGGAGGAACGCGAGATGTTCCTCAAGTGGTCCGACGACCTGGTCGGCGCCTTGAGCAGCACCGCGGCCGAAGCGGATATCCAGGTCACGATGGATGCCTTCGCCGCCTACAGCGAATACATGATGGGGATGATCGCGGCGCGCAAGTCAGAGCCGACGGACGATCTGGTCAGCGTCCTGGTGCACGCGGAGGTCGAGGGATCGCGCCTGGAGGACCACCAGATCGTCACCGAGGTGCTGCTGCTCCTCATCGGCGGCGACGAGACCACCCGGCACACGCTGTCCGGCGGCACCCGGCAGCTGCTGTTGCACCCCGATCAGCACCGGCGGTTGGTCGGCGATCTGGGGCTGCTGCCCAACGCGATCGAAGAGATGCTGCGCTGGACCGCCCCCGTGAAGAACATGGCCCGCACCATCACCGCCGACACCGAATTCCACGGCACGGCGCTGCGCCAGGGCGAAAAGATGATCCTGCTGTTCGAGTCGGCGAACTTCGACGAGAAGGTCTTCGAGGACCCGGAGAGCTTCAACATCGAGCGCTACCCGAACAACCACCTGGCGTTCGGCTTCGGGACGCACTTCTGCCTCGGCAACCAGCTCGCGCGCCTCGAGCTGTCGATCATGCAGGCGCGGCTGCTGCAGCGCCTTCCGGACCTGCGGCTGGCTTCTCCAGACGCCGCGTTGCCGTTGCGGCCGGCGAATTTCGTGTCCGGCCTCGAGAAGATGCCGGTGGCGTTCACGCCCAGCGCGCCGCTGGGCTAGGGGTCTTCACTCCCGCGAGCAGACGCAAACTCGCACGATTTGGCGCGGAAAAGTGCGATTCTGCGTCTGCTCGCGGGGAGGCGCTAGCGGTTCTGGAAGTTGGGCTTGCGCTTTTCGGCGAACGCCCGCGGCCCTTCCTTGGCGTCGTCGGACAGGAACACCTTGATGCCGATCTGGGTGTCGATCTTGAACGCGTCGTTCTCGTGCAATCCCTCGGTCTCGCGGATCGCCCGCAGGATCGCCTGCACGGCGAGCGGGCCGTTGTTCTCGATGATCTCCGCGATCTCCAGCGCCTTGGTCAGCGCCTGCCCGTCCGGGACGACGTGGCCGATCAGGCCCATCTCCTTGGCCTCGGCGGCGGTGATGTGCCGTCCGGTCAGCAGCAGGTCGCAGGCGACGGTGTAGGGGATCTGGCGCACCAGCCGCACCGCCGAGCCGCCCATCGGATAGAGGCTCCACTTGGCCTCGGAGATGCCGAACTTGGCGCTCTCACCGGCGACCCGGATGTCGGTGCCCTGCAGGATCTCGGTGCCGCCCGCGATCGCGGGTCCCTCGACGGCCGCGATCAGCGGCTTGGTCAGCCGGCGGCCCTTGAGCAAGGCGTCAATCCGTGACGGGTCGTAGCTGCCGTCCTTGAACGAGTCGCCCGGCGGTTTCTTGGTCGCCGTCTTCAGATCCATGCCCGCGCAGAAGTAGCCACCGGCCCCCGTCAGGATGCAGCACCGGATGTCGTCGTCGTTGTCGACGCGGTCCCAGGCCTGCACCATGATTTCCATCATTTCGGTGCTCAGCGCGTTGCGGGCGTGCGGCCGGTTCAACGTGACGATCAGGGTGTGACCGCGCTGTTCGACGAGCGCGTCGGGACCCGTTTGTTCGTTTGCTGGAGCCTCGGCCACGGCTGGTGCCTTTCCGTCGACGTTGGGGGTGAGCTTGTCAAGAAATGTAACACGTTCTAATTTGGTGGCCGTGGCCCTGAATATTGCCGACCTTGCCGAGCACGCCATCGACGCTGTGCCTGACCGTGTTGCCCTCATCTCCGGCGACGAGAAGCTGACCTACGCCCAGCTGGAAGAGAAGGCCAACCGCTTCGCCCACTACCTGATCGACCAGGGCGTCAAGAAGGACGACAAGGTCGGACTGTACTGCCGCAACCGCATCGAGATCGTCATCGCGATGCTCGGCATCGTCAAGGCCGGCGCCATCATCGTCAACGTCAACTACCGCTACGTCGAGGGCGAGCTGCGCTACCTGTTCGACAACTCCGACATGGTCGCGCTGGTGCACGAGCGCCAGTACTCCGACCGGGTCGCCAACGTGCTGCCGGACACCCCGAACGTCAAGACGATCCTCGTCGTCGAGGACGGCAGCGACAACGACTACAAGCGCTACGGCGGCGTCGAGTTCTACTCGGCGATCGCGCAGGGCTCGCCGGAGCGCGACTTCGGTGAGCGCAGCGCCGACGACATCTACCTGCTGTATACGGGCGGCACGACGGGCTTTCCCAAAGGCGTGATGTGGCGTCACGAGGATGTCTACCGGGTGCTTCTGGGTGGAACCGACTTCGCCACAGGCGAATTCGTCAAGGACGAATACGATCTGGCCAAGGGCGCGGTCGCCAACCCGCCGATGATCAACTATCCGGTTCCGCCGATGATCCACGGCGCCACCCAGTCGGCCACCTGGAGGTCGATCTTCTCGGGCCAAACCACCGTGCTGGCACCGGAATTCAACGCCGACGAGGTCTGGCGCACGATCCACGATCACAAGGTGAACATGCTGTTCTTCACCGGCGACGCGATGGCCCGGCCGTTGCTCGATGCGCTCCACAAGAACAACGACTACGACCTGTCGTCGCTGTTCATGCTGGGCAGCACCGCGGCGTTGTTCTCGCCGAGCATCAAGGAGAAGCTGCTGGAGCTGCTGCCGAACCGGATCATCACCGACTCGATCGGTTCCTCCGAGACCGGGTTCGGCGGCACCAGTATTGTCGCCAAGGGAGCGCCGCACAGCGGCGGCCCGCGCGTGACCATCGACCACCGCACCGTGGTGCTCGACGAGGACGGCAACGAGGTGAAGCCGGGGTCCGGCGTGCGCGGCTTCATCGCCAAGAAGGGCAACATCCCCGTCGGCTACTACAAGGACGAGAAGAAGACGGCCGAAACCTTCAGGACCATCAACGGTGTTCGCTACGCGATCCCGGGGGACTGGGCCCTGGTCGAGGAGGACGGCTCGGTCACCATGCTTGGCCGCGGCTCGGTGTCGATCAACAGCGGCGGCGAGAAGATCTACCCCGAGGAGGTCGAGGCGGCCCTGAAGGGTCACCCCGATGTTTTCGACGCCCTCGTGGTCGGCGTGCCGGACCCGCGTTACGGCCAGCACGTGGCCGCCGTCGTGCAGGCCCGGCCCGGGTGCCGGCCGTCGCTGGCGGAGCTGGACAGCTTCGTGCGCTCCGAGATCGCGGGATACAAAGTACCGCGCAGCCTTTGGCTGGTCGACGAGGTCAAGCGTTCGCCCGCGGGCAAGCCCGACTACCGCTGGGCCAAGGAGCAGACCGAGGCCCGCCCCGCCGACGACGTGCATGCGAGCCACGTGACGACGTGATGCGCACCTAGCGCGTGGCCGACTTCGTCAAGCAGCACCCGGACGCGCCCGCCGGCTACTTCGCCTGGGAGGCAGCGGGTTTGCGGTGGCTTGGCGGCGTCGGCGGCGGCGTGCCCTGCGCGCAGGTGTTGTCCGTCGACGCGACGAGCCTGACCCTGCGGCGGCTTGAATCCGTGCGCCCGACCGCCCAGGCTGCGGACGCGTTCGGCGCCCAATTGGCCATCACTCACGACGCGGGCGCCCCCGCATTCGGCGCGGGTCCCGACGGCTGGGACGGGACCGGGTTCTTCGGGCCGCTGTCGCAGCCGCTGCCGATGTCGCTGCGACAGCATCGACGGTGGGGCGATTTCTACGCCGACGAGCGGCTGGCCCCGATGGCCGAATTGGCCGCGCCGCGGCTGGATGCTTCGACCCGTGCCACGATCGACGCGGTCGCCGAGCGCTGCCGTGCCGGCGACTACGACGACGACGACCGGCCGGCCCGGCTGCACGGAGATCTGTGGGGCGGCAACGTGATGTGGACACCCGACGGGGTGGTGCTGATCGACCCGGCCGCACACGCCGGCCATCACGAGACGGACCTGGCGATGCTGGCGCTGTTCGGCTGCCCCCACTACGACGTCATCCTGGCCGGTTACCAGCGGGTCCACCCGCTGCGGCCCGGCTGGCGCGGCCGCATCGGGCTGCGCCAGCTCTACCCGCTGCTGGCGCACGTGGTGCTGTTCGGCGGCGGGCACGCGGCGCGGACGGGAGCCGCCGCCCGCGCCGCGCTGGCCGTTTGACCGGCGGTCTATGTTGGAGCGCGATGACGATCGATGTCTGGATGCAGCATCCGACGCAACGGTTTCTGCGCAGCGACATGCTGGCCTCGCTGCGGCGCTGGACCGGGGGAGCGATCCCCGACACCGACATCCCGATCGAGGCGACCCTGGCGGCGATGGATGCCGCCGACGTCGGCTTCGCCCTGCTGAGTGCCTGGCGCGGTCCGAATGGCCAGGACCTGGTTTCCAACGAGGAGGTCGCGGGATGGGTGGGCTCGCATCCCAACCGTTTCGCCGGACTGGCGGCGGTGGACCTCGATCGGCCGATGGAGGCGGTCCGCGAGTTGCGGCGGCGCGTGCAGGAGGGATTCGTGGGCCTGCGGGTGGTGCCGTGGCTCTGGAACGCGCCGCCCACCGACCGTCGCTACTACCCGCTGTTCGCCGAATGCGTGGAGTCCGGCGTGCCGTTCTGCACCCAGGTCGGGCATACCGGCCCGCTGCGGCCTTCGGAGACCGGGCGACCGATTCCTTACATCGACCAGGTGGCCCTCGACTTTCCGGAGCTGGTCATCGTCTGCGGCCACGTCGGCTATCCGTGGACCGAGGAGATGGTCGCCGTCGCCCGTAAGCACGAGAACGTCTACATCGATACCTCGGCCTACACAATCAAACGGCTGCCCGAGGAGCTAATCAGATTCATGAAAACCGGTACCGGGCAACGCAAAGTCCTGTTCGGCACCAACTACCCGATGATCAATCCCACGCACGCTCTGGCCGGACTGGATGAGCTCGGGCTCGGCGATGACGCCCGCCGAGACTTCTTGCGCGGCAACGCGGAACGCGTTTTCAGATTGGAGGCAAGCAGGTGAACGGCGCGCAGGCCCTGATCAACACGCTGGTCGACGGTGGCGTCGACGTATGCTTCGCCAACCCGGGCACCTCGGAGATGCACTTCGTGGCCGCGCTCGACATCGTCCCCGAAATGCGGGGCGTGCTGGCCCTTTTCGAGGGCGTGGCCACGGGCGCGGCGGACGGCTATGCGCGCATGGCCGATCGGCCGGCCGCGGTGCTGCTGCATTTGGGTCCCGGCCTGGGTAACGGACTTGCCAACCTGCACAACGCGCGCCGCGCCCGGGTGCCCATGGTCGTGGTCGTCGGCGACCACGCCACCTATCACAAGAAGTACGACGCCCCACTGGAATCCGACATCGACGCGCTGGCGGGCAGCGTTTCGGGGTGGCTTCGCCGCACCGAGCGGAGCGCCGACGTCGCGTCGGATGCCGCCGAGGCGATCGCCGCCAGCCGGTCCGGCTCGCAGATCTCGACTTTGATCTTGCCCGCCGACGTGTCCTGGTCCGACGGCGCGCAGCCCGCGCGGACACCGTCCGTCGAGCCGCCGCGAGCCGATCCCGCCCTGGCGTCGGAGGTGCTCGAGGTTCTGCGGTCGGGGGAGCCCGCGGTGCTCATGATCGGCGGCGACGCCACCCGGGGGCCCGGGCTGGCCGCCGCGGCGCGCATCGCCCAGGCGACCGGAGCCCGGTTGTTGTGCGAGACCTTCCCGACCCGGCTGGAGCGCGGCGCGGGCGTCCCCGCCGTCGAGCGGCTGGCGTATTTCGCCGAGGCGGCCAGCGCCCAGCTCGACGGCGCGAAGCATCTGGTGCTGGCGGGCGCCAAGTCGCCGGTGTCGTTCTTCGCGTATCCGGGCATGCCGAGCGACCTGGTGCCGGCTGGCTGCCAGGTGCACGTGCTCGCCGAATACAGCGGCGCCGCAACCGCTCTGGCGGCTTTGGCCGACCATCTTGCCCCGGGCACCGTCGCGCCGCTGGCCCCGGCCTCGCGCCCGCAGCTGCCGACGGGCGCCCTGACGTCCGCGTCGGCAGCGGACGTGATCGGGGCGCTGCTGCCCGAGCGCGCGATCGTCGTCGACGAGTCGAACACGTCCGGTCTGTTGCTGCCGGCGGCCACCGCCGGTGCGCCGGCGCACGATTGGCTGACCCTGACCGGCGGGGCGATCGGCTACGGAATTCCCGCCGCGGTGGGCGCCGCGGTGGCCGCCCCCGATCGTCCCGTGCTGTGCCTGGAATCCGATGGTTCTGCGCTGTACACGATTTCGGGCCTGTGGACCCAGGCTCGCGAGAACCTGAACGTGACGACCGTGGTCTACGACAACAGCGCCTACGACATCCTGCGGATCGAGCTGCAACGCGTCGGCGCCGGCTCGGCGCCCGGTCCCAAGGCCTTGGATCTGCTCGACTTGTCGCGTCCCACAATGGATTTCGTCAAGATCTCCGAGGGCCTTGGGGTTCCCGCGCGTCGCGTCAGCACCGCCGAGGAACTCGCCGACGCCCTGCGCGCGGCCTTCGCCGAACCCGGGCCGCACCTCATCGACGCCGTGGTGCCCTCGCTGACGGGTTAGCCGGGAAGCTATGGAGCATTTTCTCGGAAATGTCGTGATTTCACCAAGGGCGCTCGATCACGAGTTAATTCGCGTTACCGCCCCGTTAGCGCGGGAAGCTGGCCGACGAGCCAGTCGGTCATCGCGTTCAGGGCGTCCACCCCGGCCTCGAACGCGTGGGCCTGGGCCGCGAGCGCCACACCGACCTCTCCTGAATCCGTTGGCAGAAGGCCGAATTGCCGGACCAGGTAGTCGCCGCGCACGCCTGGCCCCCAGCCCCCCTTGGCGGCAACGCCTTTAGCGGCCAGCCCCCACCGCTGAGAGGGGGTGAGGCGGCGCATCAGGCCGGTCACGGTGGCCGCGTCGGGGATATTCGGAAGCTGGGCGGCAAAGCGCGCCTGCCGGCGCAGCGTCCACTGGGTCTGCCCAAATGCGGTGTAGCCGCGGCGAAGTCGTCGCGATTCGACCACGGTATCCGCGTCGCCGCATTCGTTGACTATGGCCCGCACCTGTTGCGCGGCTCGCGCCGGCTCGCCCAGCTGGGACCACAACAGCTCCGACGCGTGGTTATCGGATTCCGTGATGGCCTTGACGACCAGATCCCGGGCGCGCCCCGGATCGTCGCGCAAGGCCGCAATCGCCAACGGTACCTTGATGGTTGACCACGCGACGCCCGACGACCATCGGCCCAGCGAATACACCTCGGCAACGGCCGGGCGAGCGATCGCGATGCCGATGGTCGCCGGCACCGTGGCGGCCAGCTTCTCGAAGCTCGCTTCAATCGCGGGCGTTACCGGCGAATCGGCCACACCGGATCACCGCAGTCCACACCCTGCGCCGACAACTGCCGCTTGAGCACTTTGAACGTGACCGTCCGCGGCAGCTCCTCGCTCACCCGCACGTACGACGGCCATTGCTTGGGGCCAAGGTCGGGCTGCCCGGCGAGGAAAGCCCGGAACTTTTCGGGATCGAACTCGACGCCGGCCGCCATGACCACCGCCGCCATCACCTGATCACCGACGACCGGATCGGGCACCGCGTACACCGCGACCTCGGTGGCGTCGGGGTAGCGCAGCAGCACTCGCTCGATCGGGGCGGCGCCCAGGTTCTCGCCGTCCACCCGCATCCAATCGCCAAGCCGCCCAGCGAAATACGCGTAGCCAGCCTCGTCGCGGTAACCCAGATCGCCGCTGTGGTAGATGCCGTCGGCCATCCGCTGCGCCTCGGCGGCCTCGTCGTTGTAGTAGCCCTCGAAACGGCCCGGCCCCGTGGTGTTGACGATCTCGCCGACCACCCCGACGGGGCACGGTTGGCCGGTGTCGGGGTCGACGATGTCGACGCCGTCGGGCAGTGGGCCCAGCGCGCCCGCCGGGGTGTCGGGGGTGCGGGCGATCGCCACCCCGCCCTCGGTCGAGCCGAACCCGTCCTGCACGACGCACCCGAACCTGCGGGCGAAGCGTTCGATGTCGCCGGGCACGCCCTCGTTGCCGTAGACGGCGCGCAGGGGGTTGTCCGCGTCGTCGGGCCGCTCGGGCGTGGCGAGCACGTACGACAGCGGTTTGCCGACGTAGTTGGCGTAGGTGGCGCCGTAGCGGCGCACGTCCGGCAGGAACCCGGACGCGGAGAACTTGCGCCGCAACGCCATCGAGCCCTGGCACGCCGCGGCCACCGCCCAGCCGACCAGCACGGCATTCGAGTGAAACAACGGCATCGACACGTAGCAGACGTCGTCGCGCCCGAGATCGAAGCGCTGCGTCATCGTCACGCCGGCGATGGCGACCTTGCCGTGGCTGCACTTCACCGCCTTGGGCTCCCCGCTGGTGCCCGAGGTGAAGATCAGCATGAACAGGTCCGCCGCGGACGCCGACTGAAAACGGGGTTCCGCGTCGCGATGCGCGTCCAGCTCGGACGCCCACGCGGCGGAATCGACGTCAACATGGTCGATATCGCCCAGCGGCGCGGCCGATCTCGAATCGGCCAGTACCACTTGGCAGTCGGCGTGGGCGATATCGCGGGCCAGCGCCTCACCGCGGCGCACCGGGTTGAGCCCGACCGGCACGATGCCGGACATCCCCGCCGCCACCAGCATCGCCGAGAAGAACGGGGTGTTCTCCAGCAACACGCCGACGTGCGGCGGCTTGGCCGGGTTGAGGCGCTCGCGTAACGCGGCCGCGATCGCGGCGCCGTGCCGGAGGTGGTCACGCCAGCTGACGAACGAATCCTCGAAATAGACGCCCCGGTCCTCGATTTCGGCCAGCGGGACCAGGAGTTTGGTGACGGTCGGGTCGGCAGGAATCACGAAGCCCATTCAAGACCCCGCCTGCTCCACCGCCGCCGCTCTCAGGCCGGCGTTTCCGCCAGTTCGCGGCCGATCCGGCGCAACTGCCCGGTGGCACCGTGCAGCGCGAACTCGATTTCCTTGGCGGCCAGGAAGTAACGGTGCACCGGGTGATCGGTGTCAACGCCGACACCACCGTGGATGTGCACGATGCTGTGCGCCACCCGGTGTCCCGCATCGGCGGCCCAGAACGCCGCGCTGGCCACGTCGATCTCGGCGGGCATGTCCTCCGCCACGCGCCACGCCGCCTGGGTGAGCGTCAGCCGCAAACCCTTGACGTCGATGTAGCCGTCGGCCAGCCGCTGGCCGACGGCCTGGAAGCTGCCGATCGGCCGGTCGAACTGCTCGCGGGTGCGGGCGTATTCGGCCGTCATTTGCAGTCCCTGCTCGAGCACCCCGAGCTGAAAGGCGCTGCGCCCCAAGGTCATCAGCGTGTCGAGCCACGCGGTGACGACCCCGTCGCCGACGATCCGCCCGGCGTCCACCTGCGTCCCGTCCAGGGCCAGGTGCCCGACGCTGCCCCGCCCGGTGGTCTGCAGCGCTGTCACCGTGACCCCGGGGTCGTCGGCCGCGACCAGGAAAACGGCCGCCCCGGAATCGGTTTCGGCCGGAACCAGGAAGGCGTCGGCGACCGGCCCAAAGGCGATCTGGGTGCGCGTACCGGTCAGCCGGTAGCCCGCACCGGCGCTGACCGCTTGCACCGGCCCCTCACCCATCTCGCCGTCGAGCGCGACGGTGAGGATCTTTTCGCCCCGCACCGCCGGCGCGCCCCAGGCCTGCTGTAGGTCCTCGGAGCCGAACCGGGCCAGCGCCCCGGCGCCCAGCACCACCGACTCCAGGTAGGGCACCGCGGCCAGCTGGTGGCCCAGCGCCACCAAGATGGCGACCTGCTCGAGCACGCCGAAGCCGTCGCCGCCCAGTGCGGCGGGCGCCGCGCTGGTCAGGATGTCGGACTCGACCAGCTTGCCCCACAGCGTGCGGTCGAATCGTTGCTCGAGGCCGTCCAGCTCGCGTTGGTGCTGGGGCGTGCACACCGCGTCCACGATGGTGTCGACCAACCCGCCGAGGTCCTGTGCCGCTTCGGTCGTCGTGAAGTCCATGAATTCTCGTCCTTAAGTAGGCCCAAATATAGAGGTAGAAGCAGCCCTAGCGGTTGGCCCGGGGCAGGCCCAGCGCGACCATCCCGATGATGTCGCGCTGCACTTCGTTGGTGCCGCCGCCGAAAGTCAGGATCAGGCACGCGCGGTGCATCCGCTCGACCCGGCTGCGCAGCAACGAGCCCGGCGAATCCTGGCGGACCGTCGCCGCGGTGCCGAGCACCTCCATCAGCAGCCGGTACGCCTCGGTGGCCAGCTCGGTCCCGTAGACCTTGGCCGCCGACGCGTCCGCGGGGTTCAACGCTTCGCTGGACGCCGAGGCCAGCTCCCAGTTGATCAGTTTGAGCACCTCGGCCTTGGCGTGCACCCGGGCCAGATTGAGCTGCACCCACTCGGAGTCGATGAGCCGGGCCCCGCCCGCGTCCTTGGTGTTTTGCGCCCACTCGCGAACCTCGCGCAGCGCCAGGAAGATCGGTTGCGGCGACACCAGCGCGACCCGTTCGTGGTTGAGCTGGTTGGTCACCAGCTTCCAGCCGCCGTTCTCCTCGCCGATCAGGTTGGTCACGGGCACCCGCACGTCGGAGTAATACGTGGCGCTGGTGTCCACACCGGCCATGGTGTGCACCGGGGTCCAGGAGAAGCCCTCGGCGGTGGTCGGCACGGTCAGCATCGAAATGCCGCGGTGCTTCTTGGCCTCCGGGTTGGTGCGCACCGCCAGCCAGACCCAGTCCGCGTAGGCGATCAGGCTGGTCCACATCTTCTGGCCGTTGATCACGTAGTCGTCGCCGTCGCGGACGGCGGTGGTGCGCAGGTTCGCCAGGTCGGTGCCGGCGCCGGGCTCGGAGTAGCCGATCGAGAAGTGCAGCTCGCCGGCCGCGATCTTGGGCAGGAAGAACTTCTTCTGCTCCTCGGTGCCGAAGGCCATGATCGTCGGCGCCACGCTGTTGATCGTCAGGAACGGCACCGGCACGCCGGCGATGGCGGCCTCGTCGGTGAAGATCAGCGAGTCCATCGGCGAGCGGTCCTGGCCGCCGTACTCCTTGGGCCAGTTCAGGGTGAGCCACCCGTCCTTGCCCATCTGCGCGACGGTGTCGCGATATGCATTTCCGGTCCCGACCTCGCCCTCGGTCGACGTCAGCGCCGCGCGGCGCTCCGGGGTCATCAGCGTGGTGAAGTACGACCGCAGCTCGCGACGCAGCTCCTCCTGTTCAGGGGTGTAACTGATGCGCATTCCAGCCGTCCTTTGGTTAACGTGACACGCGTAGCTCGACCAACGGCTACCCGTTCGCCTCCCCGGTTGTAACACGTTCTAGTCTGGGAATCCAGCGACCGTTTCGCCTGGCGCACCGGGGCCCTATGGTGGACCTACCAACCGATAGGGCGTGTGCTCGGGTCGAAGGCCAATCTCAAGGAGGGTGCCGTGCGGGTGATCGTGGATCGTGACCGGTGTGAAGGGAACGCGGTGTGCTTGGGAATCGCACCCGACCTCTTCGATCTGGACGATGAAGACTATGCCGTCGTGAAGCTCGATCCGATCCCGGCCGACCGGGAGCAGCTGGCCGAACAGGCGATCGCCGAATGCCCCCGCGCCGCGCTCCTGCGCGAAGACTGACCACAGACTAGAGGTATTCATAAATTGACTAGCAGCACAAACGCGACCGATCTATCCGGGAAGGTCGCGGTGGTAACCGGCGCGGCCGCGGGCCTGGGACGCGCCGAGGCGCTCGGCTTGGCCGGGCTCGGCGCCACCGTCGTCGTCAACGACATCGCCGCCGCGCTGGACGCCTCCGACGTCATCGACGAGATCAACTCGTCGGGCGCCAAGGCCGTCGCGGTGGCCGGCGACATCAGCCAGCGCGCGACCGCCGACGAGCTGGTTGCCACGGCCGACGGGCTGGGTGGCCTGGACATCGTCGTGAACAACGCCGGGATCACCCGCGACCGGATGCTGTTCAACATGTCCGACGAGGAATGGGACCTCGTCATCGCGGTTCACCTGCGCGGCCACTTCCTGCTGACCCGCAACGCCGCCACCTACTGGCGCGCCAAGGCCAAGGACGCGGGCGGGCAGATTTTCGGCAGGATCGTCAACACCGCGTCGGAAGCCGGGCTGGTGGGGCCGGTGGGCCAGGCCAACTACGGCGCGGCCAAGGCGGGCATCATCTCGCTCACCCTGACGGCCGCGCGGGCGCTGGGACGCTACGGGGTGTGCGCGAACGCGATCTGCCCGCGGGCGCGCACGGCGATGACGGCCGATGTCTTCGGCGAGGCACCCGAGGTGGAGCAGGGCGGCATCGACCCGCTCTCGCCCGAGCACGTGGTGAGCCTGGTCAAGTTCCTGTCATCGCCCGCTGCCGCGGAGGTCAACGGGCAGGTGTTCATTGTCTACGGGCCGCAGGTGACGCTGGTCGCCGCACCGACGGCGGAGCACAGATTCAAGGCCGACGGGGCGGCCTGGGAGCCCGGCCAGCTCAGTGGCGCGCTCGAGGAATACTTTGCTGGACGCGATCCGGAGCGGAACTTTTCCGCGGTCAACCTCATGGAGCAATGACCGTGGTGAACGCACTTTATGGGGGGAAATCGGCGAGTAGAACACGTGTCAGATTGAACCGGCGGCAATACCTCTGACCTGGACAAATTAACGGTTCGGATACGGAAATGCTGTTCATTGACATGGTCCACTTTCTCTGAGTTAATATGATCCGGCTTACACCGAGCCGCATGCGACCGAAGACAACGTTAAGGCGATACACAGGCTTCGCCGCGAGCAGCAGAGGGGGGTGGCCAAGTTGAGAGAACAACTTGCTGTCCCCGCCCGCGCGATCGGCGGGTTCTTCGAGATGATGATCGACACCGGCCGTGAGACTTTCAGACGGCCGTTTCAATTTGGCGAGTTCCTCGAACAGACCTGGATGATTGCCCGGGTGTCGCTGGTACCGACGCTGCTGGTGTCGATCCCGTTCACGGTGCTGGTCGCGTTCACCCTCAACATCCTGTTGCGCGAGATCGGCGCGGCCGACTTGTCCGGCGCCGGAACCGCTTTCGGCACCGTCACCCAGCTGGGCCCGGTGGTGACGGTGCTCGTCGTCGCCGGCGCGGGCGCCACCGCGATCTGCGCCGACCTGGGTGCCCGCACCATCCGCGAAGAGATCGACGCGATGCGGGTGCTGGGCATCGACCCGGTCCACCGGCTGGTGGTGCCAAGGGTTTTGGCGTCGACGGTGGTCGCGCTGCTCCTCAATGGCCTGGTGTGTGCCATCGGCCTATCCGGCGGTTACGTGTTTTCCGTCTTTCTCCAGGGCGTCAACCCCGGCGCGTTCATCAACGGCCTGACTGTGCTGACCGGGCTGCGCGAGCTGGTGCTCGCCGAAGTCAAGGCGCTGCTGTTCGGCGTGATGGCCGGCCTGGTCGGGTGCTACCGGGGCCTGACCGTCAAGGGCGGTCCCAAGGGCGTCGGGAACGCGGTCAACGAAACCGTCGTCTACGCGTTCATCTGCCTGTTCGTCATCAACGTGGTCATGACCGCCATCGGCGTGCGGATTTCGGCCAAGTGAGGCGAGGGAACACCCGATGAGCTACGACGCCACCCTCCGGTTTCGCCGTTTCATGTCGCGGTTGCAGGGGCCCATCGACGACTTCGGCGAGCAGGCGTTGTTTTACGGCAAGACGGTGCGTTACGTGCCGCAAGCGCTCACCCAATACCGGAAGGAGACGATCCGGAACGTCGCCGAAATGACGCTGGGCGCAGGGGCTCTGGTCATGATCGGCGGCACGGTCGGCGTCGCGGCCTTCCTGACCCTGGCCTCCGGCGGCGTCATCGCCGTGCAGGGGTATTCGTCGCTGGGCAACATCGGCATCGAGGCACTGACGGGCTTCCTGTCGGCGTTCCTCAACGTCCGCGTGGTCGCCCCGGTGATCGCGGGCATCGCGCTGGCGGCCACCATCGGAGCCGGCGCCACCGCGCAATTGGGCGCCATGCGGGTGTCCGAGGAGATCGATGCCGTCGAATGCATGGCCGTGCAGTCGGTGTCCTACCTCGTGTCGACCCGGCTGATCGCCGGCCTGATCGCGATCATTCCGCTCTATTCGCTGTCGGTGCTCGCCGCGTTCTTCGCCGCCCGCTTCACCACCGTGTACATCAACGGGCAGTCCAAGGGCCTGTACGACCACTACTTCAACACCTTCCTCATACCGTCCGACCTGCTGTGGTCGTTCCTGCAGGCCATTGTGATGGCCATTGCGGTCATGCTGGTGCACACCTACTACGGCTACAACGCCAGCGGCGGCCCCGTCGGCGTCGGCGTCGCGGTCGGCCAGGCCGTGCGTACCTCGCTGATCGTCGTGGTCGTCATCACTTTGTTCATCTCGCTCGCCGTGTACGGCGCGTCCGGTAACTTCAACCTCTCCGGGTGAAGGGAGTTCTCGAAAAGACATGGCGGAAGGCGTATCACGACGCTCATCGGTTCGGCTGGCAGCGGCGCTGCTGGCCGGCGTGATCGTTGCCTTCGCGGCCCTGACTTACCTCTCGTACACGGCGGCCTTCGCCTCGACCGACGCCGTCACGGTCTCGGCGCCGCGGGCGGGCCTGGTGATGGACAAGGGCGCCAAGGTCAAGTACCGCGGCATCCAGATCGGCAAGGTCACCAGCATCGACTACTCCGGTGACCAGGCGCGGCTGACGCTGGCCATCAGCAGCGACCAGATGCACTTCGTCCCCTCCAACGCGACGGTGCACATCGCGGGCAACACCATCTTCGGTGCCAAGTCGGTCGAATTCGTTCCGCCCCAAGCCCCTTCGCCGACGTCGCTGCGCCCGGACGCGCACGTGGAGGCCTCGGCGGTGGCGCTCGAGGTCAACACCCTGTTCCAGTCGCTCATCGACCTGCTGCACAAGATCGACCCGGTGGAGCTGAACGGGACGCTGAGCGCCCTGTCCGAAGGGCTGCGCAGCCACGGCGACGACTTCGGATCGCTGCTCTCAGGGCTGAACACGCTGGCGCGCCAGGCGAATCCGAAGCTGCCCGCCCTGCAGGAGGACTTCCGCAAGGCCGGGATCGTGACCAACACTTACGCCGACGCCGCCCCCGACCTGAACACCGTCTTCGACAACCTGCCGACGATCAACCGGACGGTCGTCGACAAACAGAAGGACCTCAACGACACGCTGCTCGCGGCGATCGGTCTGGCCAACAACGCCTACGAGACGCTGGAACCCGCCGAGCAGAACTTCATCGACGCCATCAACAGGCTGCGCGCCCCGATCAAGGTGGCCCACGACTACTCGCCCGAATTCGGCTGCTTCTTCGCCGGTGTCGAGCGCGGCATCAAGGAATTTGCCCCTCTGCTGGGTGTGCGCAAGGCGGGCCTGTTCACGTCGTCCAGCTTCGTCCTGGGCGCGCCCTCGTACACGTATCCGGAATCCCTGCCCATCGTCAACGCCTCCGGGGGTCCGAACTGCCGCGGACTGCCCGACATCCCGACCAAGCAGACCGGCGGCTCGTTCTACCGGGCGCCGTTCCTGGTCACCGATAACGCCAACATCCCGTACGAGCCGTTCACCGAGCTGCAGTTCGACGCGCCCTCCACCCTGCAGTTCCTGTTCCACGGCGCCTTCGCGGAACGGGACGACTCCTGATGGTGGCCAAGGGAATGCCGTCGCACCGGTCGATGCTGATCAAGGTCGGCATCTTCGCGGTGGCCATGATGTTGGTGAGCGCGTCGCTGGTGGTCGTGTTCGGCGACTTCCGGTTCGGGCCCGAAAGTACCTACCACGCAACGTTCACCGACGTGTCGAAGCTGAAGGCCGGCCAGAAGGTTCGCATCGCCGGCGTGCCGGTCGGCGCGGTGTCGGGCGTGAAGCTCAACCACGACAACACGATCGACGTGAAGTTCGGAGTGGACAGCCGCTACACGTTGTATTCGTCGACGCGCGCGGTGATCCGGTACGAAAATCTGGTCGGTGACCGCTATTTGGAGATCACGTCGGGCCCGGGGGAGCTGCGTAAGCTGCCGCCGGGCGGCACGATCAACTCTCAACACACCCAGCCCGCACTGGACCTCGACGCGCTGCTGGGCGGGCTGCGGCCGCTGGTCAAGGGCCTGGACGCTGACAAGGTCAACACCATCAGCAGCGCGGTCATCCAGTTGTTGCAGGGCCAGGGCGGGGCGTTGTCCAACGTGCTGGCCGACACGAGCGCGTTCTCGTCGGCGCTGGGTCAGCGCGACCAGCTGATCGGCGACGCGATCACCAACCTCAACACCGTGTTGGGCACCGTCGACCAGAAGAGCGCGCAATTCTCGGCCAGCGTCGACCAGCTGCAGCAGTTGATCACCGGGCTGGCCAAGAACAAGGACGCAGTCGCGGGGGCCATCCCGCCGCTGGCGTCGACAACTACGGACTTGACTGAGCTGCTGAAGAATTCGCGTCGGCCGCTGCAGGGCATCATCGAGAACACCCGTCCCCTGGCCACCGAGTTGGACAACCGCAAGGCCGAGGTGAACAACGATGTCGAGCAACTCGGCGAGGACTACCTGCGGCTGGCGGCGCTCGGTGCTTACGGGTCGTTCTTCAACATCTATTTCTGCTCGGTGACGATCAAGATCAACGGCCCGGCCGGCGGCGACATCCTGATACCGTTCGGCGGCCCGGTCGATCCCAGCAAGGGGAGGTGCGCTTTTGTCAAGTAACGCAAGGCGCGAACGCGACCCGCTGCGCACCGGCATCTTCGGTGTGGTGCTGGTGGTTTGCGTGGTGCTCATCGCCTTCGGGTACTCGAACCTGCCGTTCTTTCCGCAGGGCAAGATGTACGACGCCTTCTTCACCGACGCGGGCGGAATCAACCCGGGCAACGCCGTTTACGTGTCCGGCTTCAAGGTGGGCAAGGTGGCCTCCGTCGGCCTGGCCGGCGACAGCGCCAAGGTGACGTTCTCCGTTGACCGGCACATCACCGTCGGTGACCAGTCGATGGCCGCGATCCGCACCGACAGCATCCTCGGTGAGCGTTCCATCTCGGTGACCCCGGCCGGCAACGGCAAGGCGACCACCATCCCGCTGAGCCGCACGACGACGCCGTACACGCTCGCCGGCGCCCTCGAGGACCTGGGTAACAACGCCAACAATCTGAACAAGCCGCAGTTCGAGCAGGCCTTGAACGTGCTCACCGATACGCTGCACGACGCCACGCCGGAACTGCGCGGCGCACTGGACGGCGTGACATCGCTGTCCCGCACGCTGAATCGCCGCGACGAGGCGCTGCAAGGCCTGCTGGCACATGCGAAGTCGGTGACGGGGGTGCTGTCGCAGCGCGCCAACCAGGTCAACACGCTCGTGGACGACGGCAACCAGTTGTTCGCCGCGCTCGACGAGCGGCGCGCCGCGATCGGTGAGTTGATCTCGGGCATCGGCGGTCTGTCACAGCAGATTTCCGGCTTCGTC
Source organism: Mycobacterium sp. NGS69 (assembly GCF_059812165.1). Classification (NCBI taxonomy): domain Bacteria; kingdom Bacillati; phylum Actinomycetota; class Actinomycetes; order Mycobacteriales; family Mycobacteriaceae; genus Mycobacterium; species Mycobacterium sp. NGS69. Next base: position 334,365 of record NZ_JCALCD010000001.1, on the reverse strand, counting down.
GCCGACAACCGCAAGGAGTTCGGCCCCGCGCTGAGCAAGCTCAACCTGGTGCTGGCCAACCTCAACGAGCGCCGCGACTACATCACCGAGGCGCTCAAGCGGCTGCCCACCTACGCCACCGAGCTGGGTGAGGTCGTCGGCTCCGGTCCCGGGTTCAACGTGAACGTGTTCAGCGTGTTGCCCGCGCCGATGATCGCGATGGTGTTCGACTTCTTCTACCAGCCTGGCAAGCTGCCGGCCAGCCTCGCCGACTACCTGCGCGGGCTGATTCAGGAACGCTGGATCATCAGGCCGAAGTCGCCATGACGAACCGGATCGCCGGCAGCAAGGGGCTGCGCTACGGCATCATCATCGCGCTGGTCGCGATGGTGGTGGGTGGCGTGTATGTGCTGTCGTCGCAAGGCAATAGCCGGACCGTCATCGGCTACTTCACCTCCGCCGTCGGTCTCTATCCCGGCGACCAGGTCCGCGTCCTGGGCGTGCCGGTCGGTTCGATCGACACGATCGAGCCGCGGCCGTCCGACGTGAAGATCGTCATGTCGGTGACCAAGGACGTGAAGATCCCCAAAGATGCCCGGGCCGTCATCATTTCGCCGAACCTGGTGTCGGCGCGGTTCATTCAGCTCACCCCGGCCTACACCGGCGGGGCGGTGCTGCCCGACGGCGGCAGCATCGAGCTGAACCGCACCGGGGTGCCGGTGGAATGGGACGAGGTGAAGGAGTCCCTGACGCAACTGGCCGTTCAGCTGGGCCCGACGACGGGATCGATGCAGGGGCCCCTGGGCAGGGCGATCAACCAGGCCGCCGACACCCTCGACGGCAAGGGCGAGTCGTTCCACAACGCGCTGCGCGAGCTCTCGCAAGTCGCCGGGCGGCTGGGGGATTCGCGTAGCGACCTGTTCGGCACGGTCAAGAACCTGCAGGTGCTGGTCGACGCGCTGTCGGCGAGCAACGAGCAGATCGTGCAGTTCGCCGGCAACGTCGCGTCGGTGTCGCAGGTGCTCGCCGACAGCTCGCGGCATCTGGACAACACCCTGGGCACGCTGAATCAGGCGCTCTCCGACATCCGGGGATTCCTGCACGAGAACAACTCGACGATCATCGATACGGTCAACAACCTCAACGACTTCGCGCAGACGTTGAGCGACCAGAGCGACAACATCGAGCAGGTGTTGCACGTCGCGGGCCCCGGTATCGCCAACTTCTACAACATCTACGACCCGGCGCAGGGCACGCTGAACGGTCTGTTGTCGATACCCGAATTCGCCAACCCCGTGCAGTTCATCTGCGGTGGCTCCTTCGAGACCGCCGCCGGGCCCAGAGCGCCGGACTACTTCCGGCGCGCCGAGATCTGCCGCGAGCGGCTCGGCCCGGTGCTGCGCCGGCTCGCGGTGAACTACCCACCGGTCATGTTCCACCCGCTGAACACGATCACCGCGTACAAGGGCCAGATCATCTACGACACCCCGGAGACCCAGGCCAAGGCGGCCACCCCGGTTCCGCAGCTGACCTGGATACCGGCCCAGGGCTCGCACCTGCCGCCGCCCGCCCAGAACCCCACCGACCTGCAGGCCCTGCTGGTCCCGACGGCGCCGCAGACCGCCGCGGGCGCCCCGCCACCGGCCGGCCTCAGCTCGGGTCCGGCGCCGGGTCCCGGCCCCGGCAATGCCTACGGTCCGCTGCCCGGCCCCCCGCCGGGCCAGGCGCCGAGCGCGCCACCGGCCGATCAGGGCGGTGGCGGATGAGACGAATCTGGTTGCGCGGCACCGTGTTAGCGGCGGGCAGCGCGCTGCTGGCCGGTTGCCAATTCAACGGCCTGAACTCCCTGTCGATGCCGGGCACGGCAGGCCACGGCAGTGGCGCGTATTCGATCACCGTCGAGATGCCCGACGTGGCGACGCTGCCGCAAAACTCGCCGGTGATGGTCGACGACGTCACCGTCGGCAGCGTCGCGGGCATTTCGGCCGAGCAGCGTTCCGACGGATCCTTCTATGCTGCGGTGAAGCTGGCGCTGAACAAGAACGTGGTGTTGCCGGCCAACGCGACCGCGACGGTGGCCCAGACGTCGTTGCTGGGTTCGATGCACATCGACCTGGCGCGCCCCAAGGACAAGCCGCCGACCGGCCGGCTCAAGGATGGCTCCAGGATCACCGAGGCCAACACGGGCCGCTATCCGACCACCGAAGAGGTCCTCTCGGCGTTGGGTGTCGTCGTCAACAAGGGCAATCTCGGTGCGCTGGAAGACATTACCGACGAGACCTATCAGGCCTTCGCCGGCAGGCAGGATCAGTTCGCCGACCTGATCCCCCGGCTCGCCGAATTGACGGCGGGGCTCAACCGGCAGACCAACGACATCATCGACGCGGTCGACGGGCTGAACCGATTCTCCGCGACCCTGGCGCGCGACAAGGACAACTTGGGCCGGGCGCTGGACACGCTGCCCGAGGCCCTCCGGGTGCTGAACAAGAACCGGGACCACATCGTCGAAGCGTTCGCCGCGCTCAAGAAGCTGGCGACGGTGACCTCGCACATCCTGGCGAAAACCAAGGTGGACTTCGCCGAAGACCTCAAGGGCCTGTACTCGGTCGTCAAGGCCCTCAGCGACAACCGCAAGAACTTCGTCACCTCGCTGCAGATCCTGCTGACGTTCCCCTTCCCCAACTTCGGCATCAAGCAGTCGGTGCGCGGCGACTACCTCAACGTGTTCACCACCTTCGACCTGACCCTGCGCCGGATCGGTGAGACGTTCTTCACCACCTCCTATGCGCTCGACCCGAACATGATGCACATGAGCGAGGTTCTCAACCCGCCCGACTTCCTGACCGGTGAGATGGCCAACCTGTCCGGGCAGGCGGCCGACCCGTTCAAGATCCCGCCCGCCACGCCTTCGGGCACTGAGGGGCGGTAGGGCCGATGATCGACAAACTCACCAGGGTCCAACTCGGCATCTTCGCGGTGATCACCGTGGTCACGCTGACTGTGATGGCCGTCTTCTACCTGCGGCTGCCCGCCACCCTCGGGCTCGGGACGTACGGCGTCAGCGCCGATTTCGTCGCCGGGGGCGGCTTGTACAAAAACGCCAACGTCACCTACCGCGGGGTCGCGGTCGGTCGGGTGGAGTCGGTGGGCCTGAGCCCCAATGGCGTCATTGCCGAGATGCGCCTCAACAGCGGCACGCCCATCCCGTCGAACGTCACCGCCACCGTGAAGAGCGTCTCGGCCGTCGGTGAGCAGTACATCGACCTGGTGCCGCCGGGCAATCCCGCATCGACCAAGCTGCACAACGGATCCCGGATCGACCGGCAGAATACGCGGATCGGTCAGGAGGTCGCCGACCTGTTGAAGCGGGCGGAGGCACTGGTCAACAGCCTCGGCGACACCCGGTTGCGCGAACTCCTGCACGAGACGTTCATTGCGGCCAACGGGTCGGGCCCCGAGTTGGCCCGTCTGATCGAGTCCGCCCGGCTGCTGGTGGACGAGGCCAACGCCAACTACCCGCAGGTGTCGCAGCTGATCGATCAGGCCGGCCCGTTCCTGCAGGCCCAGATTCGTGCCGGCGCCGACGTCAAGTCGCTGTCGGATGGGTTGGCGCGGTTCACTTCCGAGGTGCGCCAGGCCGACCCGCAGCTGCGCGAGACGCTGGCCACCGCGCCGGGTGCGACCGACGAGGCCAGCACCGCGTTCTCCGGCATCCGCCCGTCCTTCCCGGCGCTGGCGGCCAGCCTGGCGAACCTGGGCCGGGTCGGGGTCATCTACCACAAGTCGATCGAGCAGCTGTTGGTGGTGTTGCCGCCGCTGTTCGCGGCGATCACCACGGCGGCCGGCGGCGCCCCACAGGACGAGGGCGCCAAGCTGGACTTCAAACTCGACCTCAACGACCCGCCCCCGTGCGCGGTCGGCTTCCTGCCCCCGCCGCTGATGCGCACGCCGGCGGACGAGACGTTGCGCGAGCTCCCGAGAGACATGTACTGCAAGACGGCGCAGAACGACCCCAGCACCGTGCGCGGCGCGCGCAACTATCCGTGCCAGGAGTTCCCCGGCAAACGGGCACCGACGATCCAGCTCTGCCGTGACCCGAAGGGCTACGTTCCGGTCGGTCGCAACCCGTGGCGCGGCCCTCCGGTGCCCTACGACACCCCGATGACGAACGGGCTGAACGTGTTGCCGCCCAACAAGTTCCCCTACGTCCCGCCGGGCGCCGATCCCGATCCAGGCGTTCCCATTGTGGGGCCGCCCCCACCCGGCGTCGTGCCGGGTCCGGGGCCGGCGCCGCACCAGCCGGCCTACGATCCGCCGCCGCCCAACGACAGGCCGCCGCCGCCTGGCAACCCGTCGTGGATGCCGCCGGGCGTCCCACCGGTGCCGCCGATACTTCCCTATCCCAAATGGCTCCCACCGCCGGCACCTCCCGAGGGCATCAATCCTCCGCCGGCGGGCCCGGGCCCGGAGAAGCCCTGGGGGCCGCCGCAGGGTCCGCCCCCGCAGGCCAGCGGGCCGGCCTACACCACCTATGACCAGCGCACCGGGGCGTTTGTGGACCCGGCCGGCGGCACTGGTACTTTCGCGGCCGGCGCCAGTGGCGCATCCAGCGCCGAGAATTGGGTGGACCTGATGCTTGATCCGAGGCCGATGTAGTGGCCCCAGAAGTGCCGGAAACGGCGACGCGGCGTGTGCGTCGCCGCGCATCGCGCGCGGCGGGGCCGGCCAAGGGGGAGGCGCGCGAGACCGCTCCGATCGAGGTCGAGGTTGCGGCCGCGCCGAAGGCGAAGCCGAAGCCGCCCGCGAAGCCCGTCGCCACCCTGAAGCCGGTGAAGCCGCCGCCGCGGCGCCGGCCGAACCGCGCCCTGGTGCTATGGACGTCGTTCGCCGCCGCCCTGGTGGCCGTCGGCGCGCTGGCCGGCTGCCTGGTCGTGCTGCTCGTCCAGCAGCGGCACGCCGACGCGGCACAGGCTCGCGATCAGCGCTTCGTCGACACCGCCACGCAGACGGTGGTCAACATGTTCAGCTACAAGCAGGACAACATCGACGAGAGCGTGAACCGGTTCTACAACGGCACCAGCGGCCCGCTGCGCGGAATGCTGGGCGCCAACAACAACATTGAGAACCTCAAGGGCCTGTTCCGCTCCACCAACGCGACGTCGGAAGCCGTGGTCAACGGCGCCGCGCTGGAGGGCATCGATTCGGTCACCGACAACGCGTCGGTGCTGGTGTCGGTGCGGGTGACGGTCGCCGACATCGACGGGACGAACAAGCCGTCCATGCCGTATCGGCTGCGCGTGATCGTGCACGAGGACGAGCAGGGCCGGATGACCGGCTACGACCTGAAGTATCCGGACGGGGGTAACTGATGCGGTGGCTGATAGCCGTCGCGGGCTCCCTGCTGGTGACGGCCTTCGTCGGCCTGTCCGCGGCGGCCGGTTGGTTCTACTGGGAGCGGGTGCAGACGCGCGGCGAGGCGGCTGCGCGAGCCGTATTGCCAGGGTTGGCAGCCAAGGAGATACCCGAGGTCTTCGCGTACGACTACCAGACCGTCGAACGCAGCCTTTCGGCCGCATACCCGTTGCTGACACCCGCCTATCGCCAGGAGTTCCAGAAGAGCGCGAACGCGCAGATCATTCCGGAGGCGAAAAAGCGTGAGGTCGTCGTCCAGGCGAATGTCGTTGGCGTCGGCGTCATGTCCGCCAAGCGCGATTCGGCGTCGGTGATGGTCTACCTCAACCGCACCGTGACCGACAAATCACGGCAGCCGCTCTACGACGGCAGCCGATTGCGGGTCGACTTCACCAAAGTCGGCAAGCAGTGGCTGATCGCCTACATCACGCCGATCTAGACCAGTCTCAGAAGCACATCGCAAGGTCGTTGCACCGCAACGGATAACGCTCGATCGGGCTGGGCGGGGGCCCAGCGAGCGCCAACGAAAAGGGTTGCTTGCTCATCGCCGACTCCAGGCCGCACTCGGGCCCGTGCAAACTGGTGTGCGTGCCGGTGAGCGTCTCGTCGTCAAACGCAAAAGTCTCGGTGGAAGCGGCGGTCCCACCGCCCGGGCACGAAACGCCGTCGGCGATGTCGACCTTGAAGGTCCACCGTTGGCTCACCAACCGGGCCCTGCCGCTGAAGTTCTGCAGTTTGTCCTGCCGGCTGATCCTTTCGTCGGTCGAGCTCACGATGTTGAGCGCGCAAAAGTCCGCCATGATGTCCGGGTTGGAATAGTCCTTGTAGTACCGGCTTCCGTTCACCTGATCGCACAGCGCCGTGATCGTCCACGTCACCCCGGACACCCCCGCCTGGTTGAACGAGTAATTGCCATCCGGCGGCGGCGCGACGGCACCCGCCGGCTCGCCCGATTCCAACGCGATTCCGAGCGCGACGACCGAGCAGATGCCGGCACCGGCGGCCAGGCCACGACGGAGCTTCATGACGTTCCTCCCTCTACGCTGCATCGAGTATCACAGCGTTTCGGCGGGAGCACCATGCCTAGTTCGAGCCGCGCGGATGCGACTCGGCGAGCGCCTCGAGGAATGACCGCGCCCAGCGGTCCACGTCGTGGGCGAGCACCTGCCGGCGCAGCGCGCGCATGCGGCGCCGCCCCTCCTCGGGGGACTGATTGAGCGCCGCTTCGATCACGTCCTTGACGCCATCGGTGTCGTGCGGGTTGACCAGATATGCCTGCCGGAGTTCGGCTGCGGCGCCGGTGAATTCGGACAGGACGAGCGCGCCGCCGAGGTCGCTGCGGCAGGCTACGTACTCCTTGGCCACCAGGTTCATCCCGTCGCGCAGCGGGGTGACCAGCATGACGTCGCTGGCGACGAAGAAGGCGATCAGCTCGTTGCGGGGGACGGGCCGATGGAGGTAGTGCACCACCGGATGACCGACCTCGGCGTATTCGCCGTTGATGTGGCCGACCTCGCGCTCGATGTCGTTGCGCAGGATCTGGTAGCTCTCCACGCGTTCGCGGCTGGGTGTCGCGAGCTGAACCAGCACGGTGTCGTTGCGTTTCGCGCGGCCCTCGGCGAGCAGCTCCGAAAAGGCTTTCAGCCGAACGTCGATGCCCTTGGTGTAGTCGAGCCGGTCGACGCCGAGCAGGATCTTGCGCGGGTTGCCGAGCTCGGCGCGGATCTCCCGCGCGCGGCGTCGCACGTCGCGGTCGCGGGCCGCGTGGTCGAGCGCGGTGGAGTCGATCGAGATCGGAAAGGCGCCAACCCGCACGGTGCGGGACGCGAGCTCCACCTCGCCGAAACGCGACCGCACCCCGACGGCGCCGCGGGAGGTGTTGACCCCGATCAGCTGCCGGGACAGGAAGAGGAAATTCTGCGCGCCGCCGGGCAAGTGGAAGCCCACCAGGTCGGCACCGAGCAGGCCCTCGACGATCTCGGTGCGCCACGGCAGCTGCATGAACAGCTCCACCGGCGGGAACGGGATGTGCAGGAAGAAACCGATGGTCAGGTCGGGCCGCAGTCCGCGCAGCATCTTGGGAACCAGCTGCAGTTGGTAGTCCTGCACCCACACGGTTGCCCCGCGGGCCGCGGCGCGCGATGTGGCCTCGGCGAAACGGCGGTTGACGTCGACGTAGCGGTCCCACCAGTCGCGGTGGTAAATCGGTTTGACGATGACGTCGTGGTACAGCGGCCACAGCGTGGCGTTGGAGAATCCCTCGTAGTATTCGGCGACGTCGTCGGAGGTCAGCCGCACGGGGTGCAGCTGCAGGTCATCCTGGACGATCGGCTGGTAATCGAGCTCGTCGTCGTCATCGGCGACGCCGGGCCACCCGACCCACGCGCCGCGCCGGCGACGCAGCAGCGGCTCGAGGGCGGTGACCAACCCTCCGGGGCTGCGTTTCCAGGTGGTGGTTCCGTCGGGAAGGCGCTCGAGGTCGACCGGCAGTCGATTGGCAACGACTACGAAATCGGAATTGCCGAATTGCTGGCCCCCGCTGGGAGTCATTTATGTGTCGTGTTTTGCCGGTCCGATACCGAGCATGGACAGGAAGACGCGGCACTCGTCGGCGTCGTTCGCGTACGCGGCGACCACCCGCCTGGCCTGGCTCGCGGTGCTGTCGGCCAGGGGCTCCACATCGCCGAGTTCGCCAGGATCAGATTTCGTAGGCATACGACAACTGTAGGCGACATCGATATTCGCCCGCAGGCGTCTCTCACCGACGGCCGGCGCGCGGTCGCTGAACTTGCTGGTCAGCAGCATCTCGTCGCGCTGCCACCAGTGCACTGGGCGGCGGCGGACCCGCGCTCGATCCACCCAGCGATCAGCGTCTTCGGCGGTGGCCGTAATCTGCAGAGAGTCGGTCCGGCATTTACGGATCGGCCCCAACTTGTAACGAGCCCGATAACAAGGTAGGTGGGCGGAATGACACTCTCCGACCAGGCCGGCACTCAAGCGACCGACGCCGATCAGCTGGTGGCCTATGAAACCCTCGACGACGGCCGCATCGCCCGGATCTGGCTCAACCGGCCCGAGGCGCACAACGCGCAGAGCCGCGGGCTGCTGGTCCAGCTCGACGAGGCGTTCCTGCGTGCCGAGGCCGACGACACCGTCCGGGTGGTGATCCTGGCGGCGCGCGGCAAGAACTTCTCCGCCGGTCACGACCTGGGCTCGGAATTGGCGATCGCCGAGCGCAGCCAGCTGCCGAGCTTCCGCATCAACGGCGGCACCCGCGATCCCATCGCGGAAAAGATCTACCTGCAGGAGTGGCACTACTTCTTCCAGAACACGTGCCGCTGGCGGGATTTGCGCAAGATCACCATCGCCCAGGTGCAGGGCAACGCGATTTCGGCGGGCCTGATGTTGATCTGGGCCTGCGACCTGATCGTGGCGGCCGACAACGCGAAGTTCAGCGACGTCGTTGCCGTGCGTCTGGGGATGCCGGGCGTCGAATATTACGCCCACCCTTGGGAATTCGGCCCGCGTAAGGCCAAGGAGCTGCTGTTGACCGGCGATGCGCTGGACGCCGACGAGGCCTACCAATTGGGCATGGTGTCGAAGGTGTTCCCGGTCGACGAGCTGGCGGACAAGACGCTGGAATTCGCGAGGCGCATCGCCGACCGGCCGACGATGGCGGCGCTGCTCGTCAAGGACTCGGTGAACGCGGCCTCCGACGCGATGGGATTCACCGAGGCGCTGCGGCACGCGTTCCACATTCACGAGCTGGGTCACGCGCACTGGGCCGCCCACAACGAGAACAGGTACGCGGTCGGCCTGCCGCCCGACGTCGAGGACTGGCGCGACGCCAAGCCCACGCAGATCGCCCGCCGCGATACGCCATAGCGTGACCCGTGTGGCGGCTGTGACCGCTCGCCTATGCTAGAACCCGTTTCAGTTTCGGCGTGAAGGGACGCGGCGTGCAGCTTTCTTTCGACAACCGGACGTACCTGGTGACCGGCGGTGGCAGCGGGATCGGCAAGGGCGTCGCCGCCGGGCTGGTCGCGTCCGGGGCGTCCGTCATGATCGTGGGCCGCAGCGCCGACCGGCTGGCGACCGCGGTCCAAGAAATCGAAGTGCTCAAGGCGAACGGCGCGATCCGTTACGAGCCGGCCGACATCACCGACGAGGAGGAGACCGCCCGCGCGGTGGACGCCGCGACGGCCTGGCACGGGCGGCTGCACGGGGTGGTGCATTGCGCGGGCGGATCGGAGACCATCGGTCCGATCACCCAGATCGACTCGGAGGCGTGGCGGCGCACGGTCGACCTCAACGTGAACGGAACCATGTACGTGCTCAAGCACGCCGCACGCGAACTCGTGCGTGGCGGCGGCGGTTCGTTCGTCGGGATCTCGTCGATCGCGGCCAGCAACACCCATCGGTGGTTCGGCGCCTACGGCGTCACCAAGTCGGCTGTCGACCACATGATGCAGTTGGCCGCCGACGAGCTGGGCCCGTCGTGGGTGCGGGTCAACAGCATCCGCCCCGGCCTGATCCGCACGGATCTCGTTGTGCCCATTACGGAATCACCGGAGCTGAGCGCGGACTACCGCCAATGCACTCCGCTGCCACGGGTGGGTGAGGTCGAGGACGTCGCCAACCTGGCGATGTTCCTGCTCAGCGACGCGGCCAGCTGGATCACCGGGCAGTGCATCAACGTCGACGGCGGCCACATCTTGCGGCGCGGGCCGGACTTCTCGGCGATGCTGGAACCCGCCTTCGGCGCCGAAGGCCTACGCGGGGTGGTCTGAGCGATGAAGCGACTCGAGGGCAAGAGGATCCTGGTGACGGGCGCGGCGTCCGGCATCGGCCAGGCCAGCGCGCTGCGATTGCTCGACGAGGGCGCCTCCGTGGTGGCCTCCGACGTCGCGGAGGACGGCCTGGCCGTCTCGCGGGCCCTCGCGGACGAGGCCGGAACCGCCGACCGGCTCACCACGATGCCGATGGACGTCGGCGACGAGGGCTCGGTGATCGACGGCGTCCGCCTCGCGGTGCAGACGCTCGGCGGCCTGGATTCGCTCGTGAATGCGGCCGGCATCCTGCGCGCCGCACACACCCACGAGACCAGCCTCGAACTGTGGAACCGGATCGTCGGGATCAACCTGACCGGAACGTTTCTGGTGGTCCGCGAGGCGCTTCCGGCGCTGCTGGGCAATTCGCGCAGCGCCATCGTGAACTTCAGCTCCACGTCGGCCTCGTTCGCCCACCCCTACATGGCGGCCTACGCCGCGAGCAAGGGCGGCATCCAGGCCTTCACCCATTCGTTGGCACTCGAATACGCCAAGGAGGGCCTGCGTGCGGCCTGCGTGGCGCCGGGCAGCATCAAATCCGGAATCACCGACGCCACGGGCGGATACATTCCCAAAGACGCCGACTGGTCGCTGTTTCCACGGCTCATGCCGATCCTGCCGACGACCGTCGAATCAAGCGGCGCCGGAATGGCCGAGCCCAGCGCGATCGCCGGCGTCATCGCCATGCTGGTGTCCGACGACGGCGCCTGGATAACCGGCACCGAGATCCGCATCGACGGCGGAACACACGCGTAGGCCGCCCGATGGCGGCGACAGGCTGCACCCGGCTTCGCCGCGCTTGCGATCGCCGCGCTAGTTAACGCACGGCACGCCGCCGGCCGCCATCGGCTTTCCTTGATCGGGCGTCGGATACGTGGTGGTGGTTCCGTTGTAGTAGTACGTGTTCGACTTGCTGGTCGTCGTCGTGGTCGTGGTGTCGTCCATCGCGGTCTCGTCCTGCGACGGCATCGAGAAGTTGGTATCCACGGTCACCCGGATGTGCCCGGGCTGGAGGTCGGCGCTCGGTTGCTTGGGAGCATCGAGCCCGAGCAGGGTGGCCACGTTGCGCGCGTCGGCCTCGGCCCCGGCGCCGTACTCGATGGTGGTGGCGGTCGGCTCGCCCGAATTGCGGTCGCGCACTTGGCCGGGGGTGTAACCGCGCTTCTTCAGGGCGCGGGACACCTCGCTGGCCATCCCGCTCATGCTGCCCGCATTGATCACGTCGACGACGGTGGACGGACTGGGTTTGGCGGCGGTGCTGGCGGGCGTGGTCGTCGGCGGCGGCGCCCCGATCGCCTCGGCCACCTCGGCCTTGATCGCCGCCGGGTCGATGATGTTGACGTCCTGCCCGTCGATGTTGTCGTAACGCACGACGGGCAGCGTCCGGAATTCGAGGTTGCCACCGGAGGCCAGCGAGCCCAGCCGCTGGATCAGGTCCTCGTCCCAACCAGCCGACAGCACAACGTCTTTGCGCGCCACGGCCATCAGGCTCTTGAGCTTGTCCAGGTCGGTGAAGGTGCCCGACGCCTGCAGTTCCTGCATGACCGACGAAAGGAACGCCTGCTGCCGATGCGTGCGGTCCAGGTCCCCGTTTTCCAGGCCGTGGCGCTGCCGGACGAACGACAGCGCCTGGGACGCGTCCAGCCGCTGCCGGCCCGCCGGAAAGTCCGCACCCGAATACGAGTCCTCGACAGCATGATTCAGGCAGACCTCCACGCCGCCCAGGGTTTGGGCCAAGTCGTAGAAGCCGGCCAAATTGACCTCGGCGAAGTAGTCGATCGGAACACCGGTCAGGCTGCGCACCGCGCGCAGCGTCGCCGCCCGGCCCGCTTCGCGGCCCCGAGTCTCGAGTTCCTTCTGGGTGATGCTGCCTTGGTTGGCGAGCTTGTTCGCGACGTACTGCTTCGTAAGCCCGTATGCCTCTTTGATTTTAATGTGGTTGTATCCCGGGACGCCGTTGAACGGCACCCAGTCGTCGCGAGGGATGGAAAAGGCGACGGCTTTGTTGTCCGCGCCGACATGTATGAGTATCAGGGTGTTGGTGTTGTACCCGCCGTTGTCGGAATCGCCTGCGTGCAAATGCTTTAGGATCGACCAGGGCAGGTCATTGCCGTCCTGGTCTTTGCGCGAGTCCAGCCCGATGAGCAAGATATTCATGTTGTCGCCGCTGGATCGCGGGTCCTCCGACGACAGGGCGTCCGAAACGGTGATGCCGCCCAGCGCGCCGTGGGCGACGTAGTATCCCGCGCCCGTCATCAGCACGGCCCCCACCGACACCAGCGTCATCAAGCTGCGCGTCAGGGCCTTGCGAAGGCGCGACGGTCGCCGAACGGCGCGATGGCGACGATGTGCGCCGCCAGACTGAGCCATCAAATTCCTCGTTCTGTTACCAGCGCACCACCCGCCACCGCAATAGGGGTTTGCGGTGATGTCGCTTGCAGCATGCCGTCAAGTATGCGGTAGCTTGCTATGAACCCTCCAATCAAGCGGCCCGATGTAAGCAGGCTCACGCGCCGGGAATACCCCGATTTTATGCCGCCAATCGGGCGCTCACCAGCGGTTTTAGTCACCGACGGCGAACCTGTTACCGCGCTGGTGTCACGATCGAGTCCGACTTGTTATGCCCCTGGCATCAAATGTTGGCCGCTCGAGCCCATTCAGCAATACGGGTATTCGATATGCCATCTGCCGTTCACATAGTCGGCGCGGTATTGGCCGCCCAGTTGCGGATTGGAGTCCCGGATGACACCGGAACCGCCGACGTTCGGCGCGAAGCCCGGCGGATCCCACGTGATCGACTGGGGATTGGGCGGCAGGTTTGGCGTGCAATTGATTTGCTTCTGGATGTAGCCGTCTTTGATCTTCTGCTCGGCCGTGGCTTGGTCACCGGCGTCGGGTGCGGGGTTGGCCGGGCAGAAACCGCTTGCGCCGCACATGCTTTGGCGCGCACCGACGAGCGCCATCGCGCTGGTGGCCGTGCTCGGCATCAGCACCACCGTCACGAGCAGCCCCGCCGCCGCGGTGCCGGCATGTCGCCACATATGGCCCCTAGCCCTCCTTGACCAAATCTTCGCCCGAGGTGTAGTAGAGGCGAATGTTTGAGCCCGCGATGATTTCGGCGAGGTACACGCCGACCGGTTCGACCTCGTAGTAGTAGTGAGTATTGCCCTGCGGATCGACCGCCGTCGCGCAAAACAGCCCCGGCGCACCGCACCTTTGCTTGACCGGGATCGCGAGGATGGCGATCACCAGCGCAACGAGTAGCCCGACCGCGAGCGGGACGCTGATCGCTGTGTGCCTGGTCGGCACAGGATGCATCAAAGGAGTGTAAGCGCCGTCTGGGTGACCGGCCCTCCCGCCGGACTGTCGTGTCGTGCCACGATGTTCGCCATGACCGTGGTTCTGGTGCATGGCAATCCCGAGACCGCCGCCATCTGGGGGCCACTGGTCGAAGCCCTCGGGCGCCAGGATGCGGTGCTGCTGTCGCCACCGGGGTTCGGGGCGCCGTTGCCCGAGGACTTCCCGGCCACCTACCTGGCCTACCGCGACTGGCTCGAAGCCGAGTTGGAGCGCATCGAGCCACCGATCGACCTCGTCGGGCACGACTGGGGCGGCGGCCACGTGGTGAACGCCGTGATGCACCGGCCGGAACTCCTGCGCAGCTGGGCCAGCGACGTGGTCGGGCTGTTCGACCCCGACTACGTCTGGCACGACTTCGCCCAGACTTGGCAGACGCCGGGTGAGGGCGAAGAGCTGGTGGATACGTTGCTCGGCGGCACGGACCAGGACCGCGCGGAACGGATGGCCTCGCTCGGCATCCCTATCGAGATCGCAAACTTGATGGCCCCGGAGCAGGGACCGGAGATGGGCCGGGCAATCCTGGCGTTGTACCGCTCGGCGCGCCAGCCCGCCCTGGCCGAGGCCGGTCGGGAGCTGGAGCGGGCCGCAGCCCGGCCGGGGCTTTCGCTGCTGGCCACCGAGGACCCCTTCATCGGCGTCACCGACAACCGGCGCCGGGCCGCCGACCGGGCGGGCGCCCGCACCGAGGTGCTCGACGGGCTCGGGCACTGGTGGATGGTGCAGGATCCGGCCCGCGGTGCCGCGGCCCTGGCCAGCTTCTGGGAAACGCTCGGCTAGGCCACTTTTGGGTTCCGGCCCGTTTCGATGCGCGTGCCCGGTGGGTACGCACTGGGGATGATCGACACCGAACCCGGTACGCCGGGAGAGACGCCGGAGCGGCTGACGCCGGCGGAACCACCCGAACGGCTCACGCCGACGGACCCGCCGGAGCGCCTGACGCCCGCGGACCCGCCCGTGCGTGAGACGCCGGCATGACAGACCCGAGCACGGATGGAGATGAGGCATGCGCGCCGAAGAGGGCGACGAAACGATGAAGGACTACGCCGTCGAGGGCGAGCAAACCCTCGGCCGGATCAAGGACTCGCAACGCGCGGGGAGCCCCCTCGGGCGTCTTTTCCTGCGGATAACCAAGTTCGTCGGGGTGAACCGGGCTTCCAGCGGCGGCAGGCGCGCCGGCTGACTCAGCAACTCTTCGGCGCCGGAAAGGCCCGGAGATTCCGAGATGGTCTTACTATCCTCTGGTGACCACCGCGCCTGAAACGTTTTCGACCCAGGGTCCCGGCGGTGTCCGCATCGTCGCCGACCGCCTGGGCGACCCTGAGGCGCGGGCCGTGGTGTTCCTGCACGGCGGCGGGCAGACCCGTCGTTCCTGGGCCAAGGCGGCCGCGGCCGTCGCCCAGCGCGGCTTTCAGGCCGTCACCATCGACCTGCGCGGCCACGGCGAATCCGACTGGTCCAGCGAGGGCGACTACCGGGTGGTCAGCTTCGCGGCCGACGTCCAAGAGGTGTTGCGCACCTTGCCGCCGCAACCGGTGCTGGTGGGGGCGTCGCTGGGTGGGTTCACCACGATGCTGCTGGAGGGGGAACTCTCGCCGGGCACCGCCAGCGCCGTCGTCCTCGTCGACATCGTGCCCAACATGGAGCAATCCGGCGCGACCCGCATCCACAACTTCATGGCCGACCGGGTCGAATCGGGATTCGCCTCGCTCGACGAGGTCGCGGACGCGATCGCCGAATACAACCCGCACCGCCCCAGGCCCACCGATCTGGACGGCCTGACCACCAACCTGCGCCGCCGCGGCGATCGCTGGTACTGGCATTGGGATCCGCAATTCATCAGCGGCACGGCGCCGAACCCCCCGTTCGAGGTCACCGACGCCGACCGAATGCACACGGCAGTCGAGGCGATATTGCGCAACGGCGTGCCGATGCTGCTGGTGCGGGGCCAGGTGAGCGACCTGGTCAGCCAGGAGCGCGCCGACGAGTTCCTCGCGCGCTTCCCGCAGGTCGAGTTCACCGATGTGCGCGGCGCGGGGCACATGGTCGCCGGCGACCGCAACGACATCTTCGCCGAGGCCGTGATGGATTTCCTCACCCGCCACGTCGGCGGCTGATAGATCCCGAATTCCCTACTGTCCGAGCAATCTTCGCTTCTGGGCCTCGTACTCGGCGGCGCTGAGGACGCCGCGATCGCGCAGATCCATGAGTCCGGTGAGCCGGTCCACCGGACTGCGGGCCTGCTCCGCCAGCCACTGCTCGCGCATCGCGAAAGTCGCCTGCTGCGCGGCGTTTTGGGCCTCGGCGGACAGGTCCAGGACGACCTTGCGCTGATCCGAGGGGTCGTAGAGCACCGGCACGACCGCATTGAGCCAGGGCCGCTGGCTTTGCCACAGCCAGGCCTCGATTTCGGCGTCGAACGCGGGCGCCCCGTCGGGCTGCACCCTGACCGTCATTGTCCAAAGATCCGGAGTCGCTTGGGTGGGTGGGGTCTGATAGAACGGATCGTTGCTCTTGTAGAGCCCAGACATAGCCCGGCGCGTGGCCAGCACCGTCGCCATTGCCGCCTTTCCGCGCTGGCGTAGCTTTCGCTCCAGCCGCCGGCTACCGATACCGAACACGCATCCTCCGCTCCGAACGGATAGAGCCTACGGCAGACGCGCGGCGAGACTCAGCGGCTGCTGTTAGCATGCTGCCCTACACGAGAAGAGAGGCGGCGTGGCCGTGCGTTGGTTGCGGGGGTCGGGCCTGTTCGGTGCAGTCGTCATTGTCGCGACGGCATTGGCGAACCCGGTGTGGGCAAATCCGGGCGTCGAGCCGGGCATCAAGGTCGAGGACGAAAACAGCGCGTGCACAGCAGGTTTCGCTGCTCAGGGCGCCGACGGTAGCTATTACCTGATGACCAGTGGGCACTGCGACGCGCACGACGGCTCGGCGTGGACCTATGGGGACAACGTGCCGCTCGGCCGGATCACGGCCAGCGAGCACGAAGCCGACACGAAGGACGCCGCGATCATCCGGCTCAATCCGAGCGTCGGTGCGCCCACGGGTCACGTCGGCGGCAAGTATGTGGTCCGGGACGTGTTGAGCGCCAACCAGATTCAGGTCGGCATGCCATTCTGCAAGATCGGCGCGGTAACCGGCGAGACGTGTGGCGCGGTCAAAGACGTCGAGGGCGACGTCGTCGAAGCCAGCGTTTACAGCCTCAACGGCGACAGCGGCAGTCCCGGCTTCGTGACGAACCCGGACGGCACCGCCAGCGCCGTCGGCCTTTTGATGTCGTCACCCGACGGCGACGATTACACGACCTACTTCGCGCTCGTGGATCCGCTGCTGGGCAGGTGGGGCTTGCGCGTACTGCCCTGACCCGCCTGAGAATCGACGTTTGCAATCGGTTGGGCACGGGTATCTCGCTCGGCGGCGCTCGTTCATCGGAGCCTGTCAACGAAAAGGTAGCGAACCAGCGACACCAAGGAGATCAGTAGTGAAGCGTGGGATCGTGGTCGGGGTAGCGGGCGTGGCCGTGGCGGTCGCGGCGTGCGCCGGCTGTTCGAGCAACAAGTCCAGCACGGGAGCATCATCGAGTTCCGCGCCGGCGGCGGCCGGCCCCCAGGTCATCGTCGACGGCCAGAACCAGAACGTCAGCGGCCAGGTCACCTGCAACTCGGCCAACGGTGTCACCACCATAGGCATCGGCGACCCGACGGCCGGGGTCGGTGCGGTGGTCAGCAACGACAATCCGCCGATCGTGCATTCGGTCGGGCTGGGCAGCGTCAACGGCATTGCGCTCGGTTTTTCCGACGCCGCCCCCAACCAGGCCAGCAATGCAGGGGCCGCGGTAAACGGCAAGTCCTACGCCATCAAGGGCACCGCGACCGGCACCGATATGAGCAATCCGCAGCAGCCGCAGCAGGTGACCAAGCCATTCGAACTCGACGTGACCTGCCCGTAGCGCAGGCGATCGACACCCAAAGGGGACGCACCTTATGTCTATAAAACGTATCGTCAGCGCGGCGGCGGTCGTGGCGGGGCTCAGCATCTCCGCCCTGAACCCCGGGTTCGCCAGCTCCGCGCCGCTGGACCCTCCGCCACCGTGCCCGAATTGCCACGGCGGTGGTGGCGGCGGCGGAGCGACGCAGGCCCCGCAGAACCCGCCGCAGACGCACGCACCGAGCACCCAAGCCACCCAGCCGCCGGCCAGCCAGACCACGCAGCCGCCGGCCAGCCAGACCACGCAGCCGCCGGCCACCCAATCCACTCAGCCGCCGGCGACGGAGACCACCCAGCCGCCGACCGCCCCAAGCACGCAGCCGTCGTTGACACGCGGCAGCGAGCCGCCGAGCTCGCAGACCACCCAGCCGGGCGGGCAAACGACGTCGCCGAGCGCACAAACCACTGCACCGGCGAACGGACAGACCACTGCGCCGTCCAGCCCGGCGGCGCGCCCGGCGCTCAACCCGCCGAGCACCCAGCCTCCCCACCCGGCCTACGTCCCGCGCCGCGACCTGGTCACGGCCAGCGCGGAAATCGGCGGCCCCGCGGGTGATGCCCAATTCAGTGTCGTGGGTCGCGGCGCGCCGCCGCCGCCGCCGGCGCGCGGGTGGGGCTGGAACGACGGCCCGGCCCCGCACCACGCCCCGCCCGGCTGGTATGGCCCCCCGCCTCCCGGCGGCTGGGACGGCCCGCCGCCTCCGGGTGGATGGAACCGCCCCTGGGCCGGCCCGCCGCGCGACGTGGCCTACGCCCGGTCCGACTTCGGCCCGTTCGAGTACAACACCTTCACCGTCTTCCCCGTATTCAACTGGTATTACGGCGGCTGGGGTTACTGGTTCTTCGGCGTCTGGGTCCCGCTGTACTGACGCCCTCGCAGCCCGCAGGGACAGCTGAGAAGCCGCCCCGGCCCGCGCCGGGGCGGCTTTTTTCGTTGCTGACCTTTCCCCGCGACTCGTGTAGGCGTAGAGGCATGGACGCGACGGAAACAGGGTTCGTCAGGCTCGGTCGCGACGGCGGCGCGCTCACCATCGAGTTGATCAACTCCAAGACGCTGAACATCGTCGGCACCGGCGCCATGGAGGAACTGACGCGGGCGTTCGACACCGTCGGCCACGACGGCGACGTGCGGGTCGTCGTGTTGCGCGGAGCCGGGGAGAAGGCGTTCATCGGGGGCGCCGACATCAACGAGATGGTCGCGCTCGACCGGTCCAGCGCGGAGGTGTTCATCCGGCGGCTCGCGGGGCTGTGCGAGACGATTCGCGACTGCCCTGTCCCCGTCATCGCGCGGCTCGCAGGATTCTGCCTCGGCGGTGGCCTGGAGGTCGCGGCGGCCTGCGATCTGCGAATCGCGGAACCGGGCGCCAAGTTCGGAATGCCGGAGGTGGCGGTCGGCATCCCGTCGGTCATCCACGCCGCGTTGATCCCGAGGCTGATCGGAGCCTCGCACGCGGCCTGGCTGCTGCTCACGGGTGAGACGATCGACGCCGCCACGGCCGCCGCCTGGGGCCTGGTGCACGAGGTCGTCGCGGCCGACGCGCTCGACGCCCGCATCGCCGAGCTCAGCGCCAGGCTCGGCGGCTTCGGCCCACAGGCGGTCCGGCAACAAAAGCGCCTCCTCAACTCCTGGCTCGACACGACCGTTCACGGCGCCATCGAGGACAGCATCGAGCAGTTCGGCCTGGCGTTCCTGACCGGGGAGCCGGAACATCACATGCGGGCGTTCCTCGCGCGCAAGAAGAAGTCGTAATCACGCGTTTGCGTTACCGCGAGCGTGCAACTGCCGACACGTCCACTCGGGAAACGCGTCGCTAGTTGCACTTTCGCGTGACGCTGATTGGTCGAAACCGGCCACATCTTCGCGCGTCGCGCTCCATGATGGCTAGTACTCATCACCAAACCGGGGGGGTTAGGCGAATGTCATCTGTGTTCGTGGTGCCGGAAATCTTGGAGACGGCCGCGGCCGATGTGGAGCGCATCGGTTCGGCCGTGACGGCCGGCAACCTGGCGGCGGCTATCCCGACGACCGAGCTGGCGGCGGCGGGCGCCGACGAGGTGTCGGCGGGCATCGTGGCGCTGTTCGGCGCGCACGCCCAGCAGTATCAGGCCGCGGCGGCGCAGGCGACGAATTACTACGAGCAGTTCGTGCGCACGTTGAGCGCAGCGGCCGCGTCGTATACGGCCACCGAGGCGGCGTCCGCCGCGAGCCTTCCCGGCGAGCTGCAGACGTTCCTCGACGCTCCGCTCAACACGATCACCGGGGCCTGGGCCACCAGCCCGTTCGGGAGCGCGATCGACCAGGCGCTGTTCGGCACGGGCGGCAACCAGCAGTCGATAGTCATCGACTTCGTGCGGCACGGGCAGTCAGTTGGCAACGCGGCCAACCTGATTGACACGGCCGTACCCGGATTGCCCCTCACGCCGCTGGGCGTGCAGCAGGCGACGGTCATCGGCACCGCGCTCGGGCCGCAAAGCAACTTCGCCGGGGTTTTCGAGTCGCAGCTGACCCGGGTGCAGCAGACCGCCTTCTACGCCGGCATGACCAACGTGCCGGTATTGGCCGGGCTCAACGAGATCAGTGCCGGCGTCTTCGACGGCGCGCCGGACATCAGCCCGCAGGGCCTGCTGTATCTGGTCGCCCCGCTCGCGTGGACGCTCGGATTCCCTATAGTGCCGATGCTTGCCCCCGGCTCGGCCCACATCAACGGGATCGTTTTCGACCAGGGCTTCAACAACGCGGTGCAGACCATGTATGGCACCGCCATCACGAACCCCGTCGTGAACCCCGCGAACGGCCAGATCACCGACGTCGGGTTCTCGAGCGAGTTTGCGATCGAGGTCGGCACGCTGATGAACGTCAACAATCCCGATCCGTTGCTGATGCTCACCCACCCGCTGCCCAACACCGGCGTCGTCGTGGTGCAGGGCAGTCCGCAGGGTGGCTGGACGATGACCAGTTGGGACGGCATACCCGTCGGCCCGCCGACCCTGCCGACCAAGCTGTTCGTCGACGTGCGCGGCCTGATCACGGCGCCGCAATTCGCCGCCTGGAACAGTTTGGCGTCGCTTGGCACCGGTGACCCGACGGCGATCGTCGGCGCGGTGCAAAACGGCGTCGACGAGGTCGCGGCGGCGACGGTCCACTTCCCAGTGGCGGTGACCCGCGACCTGATCCACGCCGTCACCAACACCAGTGTCAGCGGGCTGACGACCGAGCTGAGCGGCTTGCTCTAGTTACCGCGGCGGCTTATCCAGACGGCGATGCCGACGACAGCCGCCAGGACCGCAACGGCCATCAGAACCCGGCGTGGTTGCGCGCTGCCGGTCGCCCGAGCGGCGGAATGCTTTACCGGCGTTGACTTCTCAGCATCGGGGGCAGAGAGATCATTGGTTTCTTGGTTGCTCGACTGCCCGAAGTCGGCGGGTTGAGGTGGGTTCGTTTGAGAGCTCGACTCGTGCGTACGTGCCGCCGCGGCGGGGGGTATTCCGGTGACCGCGTCGGGGGGCGGCGGTGGGCGCCGATCGCGGTCGCGCCCCCGCCGTCGCGGCGCCCAGACCTCGTCGCCCAACTCGTCGGGAATCAGCCACATCAGCAGCGCGAGGTTGAGCACCGCCAGTACCCCGTGCCACAAGATGTCGGCGGCGTGGAATCCCATCGGCGTGGGGATCCTGCGCGCCGTGGCGACGCTGCTGAAGAACAACAACATCGTGTAGCCCAGCGCGCTCAGCGCGGTGACGGTCACCGCCGCGCGGCGATTGCCGACGGCGGCGATGGCCACGATCCCGAAGGCGAGCAGCAGGCCGCTGTGCGCCGGGGTCGACGTCAGGCCGAGAACCGGGGCACCGGTGGGCCCGGCGTGCGGATGCAGGGCGGCCGATACCAGAGCGGCAATGCCGAACGCGCTCACCGCAGCGCCCTCGGCCAGCAGGAACCAACGCCCGCTGTGGAAGCGCCCCGGATCCATCGGCACCCGGCGCCAACCCGACGTCAACCCGGGAACGTGCCCCGCGGTAACCGGCATCGCGCAACCTCCAGGCCGAACAAACCCCTTGCCATTGGCTACCCGCTGCCGGCCGGACTACTCCGGTGGGTTTTCACGCCGGCCTAAGGATTGAGCACCCGTTCCCAGATCGTCGCCAGCGTGTCGACGAGCGCCCGCATATCCGTATCGGGCCGCGAGTGCGGTCGCGGGGGTGGTCGGTCTGATCTACGTGACGGCCACCGGGCTCGAGGCATTGCACGGCACCGACCTTCTGGGTGCGGTGCCGGTGGACATGCGCGACCGCGTCGTTCAGCCGTTGCTGGCCGGGCTCGCCGGCATCAGCTTGCTGCCGGGAAGCGCCGCTCGCAGGAGACGATCTCGGATCGCTGACGGCCGGCTTGGTTGCTGGGCGGTTTGGGTATGTATGCGATGAGATCGGCGCACGCCCGGACTGTGTCGTTCACGAAGGAGGCATCATGTTGCACAGCATCGTCCTTGCGGCGGCACAATAGCCCGAGGCCGCGGGCATCATCCTCAGGGGGATCAAAGGCATCTTCGTCGCGATCGGAAGCATCATCGCCGCCATCGTGTGCGCCGTGATCGCCGGCATGAAGGGTCGCAGCGCGATCGTCTGGGGCATTCTCGGACTGTTCTTCTCGATCCTGACGCTGATCGTCGTGATCGTCATTCCGTCGAAGAAGTCTTGATCACCGCGTCACGAAATGCTTCGGTCTACCAACCCCACTCGTCCTCGTCCAACACATCTACGGTGAGTGAGTTGTCCGCAGTGCCCTGCGTCCCGTAGAGGAAGGTGAGCAGAGTCCGGTCGTCTTCGAGGGGTTCGGTCGCGACGACGGTGGCGTGCCCGATCTTCATGCGGATCCTGTCTCCGGGCTTCAATTCGTCGACACGCCTAAGGGGCACGCTCAACCATAAATGCCAGTGACTCTGCCAATGCCCCAACCGCCTCTGGTCGGCGCGCGCTGTCGTTGAGGTTGACGATTCGCCGGGCCGCCACCTCGGCGCAACCGAACGACACGACCGTGCTGGCTCGCACCTCGGCCGGCTTGAGTCGGTGCGGAGTTCCGACGGCATCACCTCGTCGTAGAATCGGCATGGCTCATCGAGCCGGCCCCGGCCGCGTTAGCTCAGTTGGTAGAGCGTCGCTCTTGTAAAGCGGATGTCGAGAGTTCGAGTCTCTCACGCGGCTCCATTCTTGTGTCGGCACTGACCGATAGCGTCGTCTTATGTCAATGAGTCGTCTCGGGTGCGGAGTCGTTCTCGAAGGCCGTCGACTAAAGGTGTTCTGCACCAATGCATGCCAACAGTCGCACCGTCGACGCTTGCTCTTGGAGTCCTGGCTCGACACTGGGAGGCCGGGTAAACCAGGGTGCCAGCCTAAGGGTTACTCGTCGCTCTCGATGATGCGCGTTGAGCGCACCGGCCGCGACGACGGACGCCGCCGGCCGGGCAGCGGAATCCGGTCGGCGATGTTGCTGAGTGGGTTGACCACCATGGTGAGCCCGATGACGGCGTCCTGCAGGGTGGCGATCGCCGGCTCCAGCGCCTCCATCCCCGGGGTCAGCCGGGCCAGGGTGTCGGCGACGTCGGCGAGCTGTTCCAGCGGACCGTTCCTGGCGGTCAGCTTGTCGATCAGCCCACCCTCGGCGAGCAGCCGGTCCGCGAGGCCGTCCTCGGACAGCACCCGCTCGACCAACCCATCTTCGTCGAGCAACTGATCGGCCAGCCCGCCGGGCTGCAGCGCGCGCTGCAGCGCCCCGCCCTCGGCGGTCAGCCGGTCCAGCACGCCGCCCTCCGACGTCAGCATGTCGACCACCCCACCGGGTCGCAGCAGGCGGTCCAGCGGCCCGTCCGTCGCCACGGCGCGTCCCAGCGGCGCATCCTCGTCCAGTAGTCGGGCCAGTCGGTTGGCGCGCACGATCGCCTCGTCGATTCCGAGCATCGAAGCCATCGCGTTGGTCCCGGAGTCCCCGACGTCGCCCAGCGCGCGCTTCGCCACCCCCACCGCCGCGGTGGCGACGTTCAAGCCCGCATCGGCCGCGGCCAGCCCAACCCGCGCGGGGGCCGTCGCAAGCGACACGATTCCCTTGGCGAAGTTCATGCCTCCAGAGTCTATTCGTGAGACCCCTGCGCGCCCCCAGCCGTTCCAAGCTCATACGATGATTCTTTGCAGCCTGTTAGCAGACGACTGGCATCGAGCTTTCAGGAATCACACAATAATCGGAAAGGCAACGTTCAAACAAAGGACAGACGTGACCTCATGACAGCGCCCAGCCCAAGCGGATCCAAACCGGAAGCTCGCGTCCTCGTGATCGACGACGAGGCCAACATCGTCGAACTGCTCTCCGTCAGCCTCAAGTTCCAGGGGTTCGAGGTATACACCGCGACCAACGGCGCGCAGGCCCTGGATCGCGCGCGTGACGCGCGACCCGACGCGGTGATCCTCGACGTGATGATGCCGGGCATGGACGGCTTCGGGGTGCTGCGGCGGCTGCGCGCGGACGGCATCGACGCCCCGGCGCTGTTCTTGACCGCCCGCGACTCCCTGCAGGACAAGATCGCGGGCCTGACCCTGGGCGGCGACGACTACGTGACGAAGCCGTTCAGCCTCGAGGAGGTTGTCGCCCGGCTGCGGGTCATCCTGCGGCGCGCCGGCAAGGGCGGGGCCGAACCGCGCAACGCCCGCCTGAGTTTCGCCGATATCGAACTCGACGAGGAGACCCACGAGGTGTGGAAAGCCGGCGAACCGGTGTCGCTGTCGCCCACCGAGTTCACCCTGCTGCGCTACTTCGTCATCAACGCGGGCACCGTGCTGAGCAAGCCGAAGATCCTCGACCACGTCTGGCGCTACGACTTCGGCGGCGACGTGAACGTCGTCGAGTCCTACGTGTCGTACCTGCGCCGCAAGATCGACACGGGGGAGAAGCGGCTGCTGCACACCCTGCGCGGCGTGGGCTACGTGCTGCGGGAGCCGCGCTGAGCGGCGAGCGGTAGCGAGGAAGATGGGCATGCCCGACAAGATTCGACGCGGATTGCCTCTGCGGGTGGGGCTGGTGGCCGCCACCCTGCTCCTGGTGGCCTGCGGTCTGGCCGTCTCCGGTCTGGCCGTCACCTCGATCCTGCGGCACAGCCTCATCAGCCGGATCGACCAGAACCTGCTCGACGCGTCCCGCAGCTGGGCGCAGGCCCCCCGGCGGCAGTCGCCACCACCCTACGAAGGTCCCGACCCCGGGCGGCCGCCGTCGAAGTTCTACGTGCGCGGCATCGGCACCGACGGGACCCCGTTCACCGCCATCAACGACCGCAACGCCGAACCGGCGCTGCCGCCCGACAACGACGTGGGCCCCAATCCGACGACGCTGCCCTCGGTCAACGGCTCGGACATCCAATGGCGTGCGGTGTCGGTGCGCGGGCCGCACGGCCTGACGACGGTCGCGGTCGACCTGTCCGACGTGCAGCACACGCTGAGCTCTCTGGTCTGGCTGCAGATCGGCATCGGGGTGGCGGTGCTGGCCGTCGTCGGGATCGCCAGCTTCGCGGTGGTGCACCGCAGCCTGCGGCCACTGACCGAGGTCGAGCACACCGCCGCCGACATCGCCGCGGGCCAGCTGGATCGCCGCGTCCCGGAACGCGATCCCCGAACCGAGGTGGGGCGACTTTCGTTGGCGCTCAACGGAATGCTCACCCAGATCCAGCAAGCGATGGCCTCATCGGAGTCGTCGGCCGAGAAGGCCCGCGGTTCCGAGGAACGGATGCGGCGTTTCATCACCGACGCCAGCCACGAGCTGCGCACGCCGCTGACCACCATCCGCGGCTTCGCGGAACTGTATCGCCAGGGCGCCGCGCGTGATGTGTCCATGCTGTTGTCGCGCATCGAAAGCGAGGCCAGCCGGATGGGCCTGCTGGTCGACGACCTGCTGCTGCTGGCCCGCCTGGACGTGCAGCGACCGCTGGAGCACAACCGCGTCGATCTGCTGGCGCTGGCCAGCGACGCCGTGCACGACGCGCAGGCGATCGATCCCAAGCGCGCCATCACCATGGAGGTCCTGGACGGGCCCGGCACCCCGGAGGTGCTCGGAGATGAGCCCCGCATTCGCCAGGTGCTGAGCAACCTCGTGGCCAACGCCCTGCAGCACACCCCGCCCAGCGCCGACGTCACCGTTCGCGTCGGCACCGCGGGCCACAACGCGGTGCTCGAAGTGGCCGACGAGGGTCCGGGCATGAATCAGCAGGACGCGTCGCGGGTTTTCGAGCGGTTCTACCGCACCGACTCGTCGCGGGCGCGGGCCAGCGGTGGCACGGGCCTTGGGTTGTCGATCGTCGACTCGTTGGTGCGCGCGCACGGCGGCGACGTCACGGTGACGACCTCACCCGGCGAGGGGTGTTGCTTCCGCGTCACGCTGCCCCGCGTCAGCGACGTATCGGCGCCGGAGCCGGCTCACGCCAGCTGAGCCAGCGCCGCCTTGATCTTGGCTTGGGCCGCATCGAGGGATTCCGCTGACGGGTTGCGGTCCACGTTGGCGAAACCGAAGTCGCTCAGGCTGCGGGTGGGGAAGACGTGGACGTGCAAATGGGGGACCTCCAGCCCGGCGATGATCATCCCGGCACGCTCGACCCTGAACGCCTTGCACAGGGCCCTGCCGATCAGCTGGCTCACCGCCATGACACGGGAGAACACCGCACCGTCGACGTCCTGCCACTGATCGATCTCGGCCCGGGGCACCACCAGGGTGTGGCCCTGCGTCATGGGCTCGATCGTCAGGAACGCGACGATGTCGTCGTCCTCGTAGACGAAACGGCCGGGGAGTTCACGGTTGATGATCTTGGTGAAGATCGACGCCATGGCCCCCAGCATAGGTACGCCGATCGACCGATGAGTTTCGCGGGTGCGGACGGTCAACCCTGCGACGACCCACGACCCCAAAGGAGTCCCGCCATGTCACAGGTGCGCGTGCACAATTTCTCGGTGTCCCTCGACGGTTTCGGCACTGGGATCGGACAACGCGCGGACGCGCCGTTCGGGCACGCCGGCGGCCGGCTGCACGAGTGGTTCTTCGCCACCCACACCTTCCGCGCGATGCACGGCGAGCCGGGCGGGACGACGGGCATCGACGACGCCATGGCGCGCGCTTGGGCGCCCGGGATCGGCGCCGAAATCATGGGGCGCAACAAGTTCGAGCCATGGGACGCCGGCGACGGATGGCAGGGCTGGTGGGGCGCCGAACCGCCGTTTCACACACCGGTCTTCGTGCTTACCCACCACCCCCGGCCGCCGATCGAGATGGACGGAGGCACCACCTTCCACTTCATCGACGCGGGCCCTGCGGAATCCCTCGAGATCGCCCGAAAAGCCGCCGGTGGACTCGACATTCGCCTCGGTGGGGGGCCGTCGACAATCCGCCAATTCCTTGCCGCGGACCTCGTCGACCAGCTGCACGTCGCGGTGGTGCCCATCATCCTGGGGCGCGGAGAGCCGTTGTGGCAGGGACTGGAGGGCCTCGAGCAACGGTTCGCGGTGGAGGCGGTGACCGGCCCCAGCGGGGTCACGCATCTGAGCTTTACCCGGCGCTAGGCAACCGCGTCTGCCACGCCGTCTCGAAGCCGAATCGTTAGCGCACCGTTGCTATTTCGTTCCGCAGCGTCGGGAAAATCACTGTACGCAATTCACGGGAGGAGACCTCTGTGCGGTTTCCCGTGGCATTGCTGGCCGCTTGCGCCGTCGCCATGGCCCCGGCCCTCGCCTTCGGCGTGGCGCCGTCCGTGCGGGCGGCCGCCGCGTTCGGGCCGTTGGCGCCGCCCAACCCGTTCATGGCTCCGCTGGGGCTCGCGTCGCTGCACAACGACTCCGAATCATCCGACGCCGGACCGATTCCCGGCCCGGGCGCCCACCTTGTCCCTATCTTCGGCTACCCGCTGCTGGCGGCGTGCCCGACGATCATGCAGGGCACCGACGGGCTGGTGTTGGCGCTGTGCACCACCGACATCGGCCAGACCCCGATGGTCGTCCTGATCGATCCGGGTGGCTGGGTCCCTGTCTTCGTCCCGTTGGCCAAGCTGCACGTCGCCAAGGGGGGCCTGCTCGGCGGCGTCTACGCATACCTCGACAACAACAACCAGGTGGTGATGATCGACGGCACCAACCACCTGTTGCGCATCGCCCACGTCAAGGACGCGGCGCTGGGCTGCTGGAAGCTGGTCGTCACCGAGTCCACCGACCTGTCCGGCGCGATACCCGCCGGCGACAACTCGGTGGGCCTGGTCCCCGACTATGCGGGCAACGTCTGGTTCGCCACCGGCAACGGCGTTGTGGGCGTATCGAAGCCGGGCGGCGGCGTCGCCACCGTGCAGCTGCCCGCCGGCGAGCAGGTGGCGAACAGCATCTCGTCGGCGCCCAGCGGGCGCGTCGCGGTGGCCACCACCTTCGCGGTCTACGAACTAAACCTCGACATAGCGGGAAACCCGCAAATCCTTTGGCGCGCAGCGTATGACCGCGGCCCGGCCCGCAAGCCCGGCCAGCTGAGCTGGGGGACGGGCTCCACCCCGGTGTACTTCGGCCCCACCAGCGGAGCCGACTACCTGACCATCGTCGACAACGCCAGCCCCCAGGTGCACGCGCTGGTCTACCAGTCCGGCACCGGCCAATTGATCTGCCAGCAACCGGTTTTGACGCTGGGCGGCCCGGGCAGCGAGAACGCGCCGATCGGGGTCGGCAATTCGGTGTTCGTGTCGAGCACCTACGGCTACCCCTACCCGGCGGTCCCTGCGGGAGCGCCCCCGGCCGTTCCGCCGACGGCGCCGTTTGCCGGCGGCATGACCCGGGTCGACGTCGACAACCCCGGCTGTCATACGGTGTGGGAGAACAAGGTTCGCAGCGCGGCGCTACCGCACTTGTCGATCGCGGACGGCCTGCTCTACACCATCACGCGGATCGGGTGCGACCAGACCACGCCGCTCGACCTGTTCGCCTATGGTGTGGTCGACGCGGGCAGGGGGGCGCTGCTCTGGCAGCAGCCGAAGTCGCTCACGATCCTCAGCGATCCGCTGCAGACCCCGACGATGGTGCTGATGGACGGCAAGGCCATGCAGGGCAACCTCACCGGGCTGGGGCGCATCGGGTGAGTGGCGTTGGTCGACACTCGGCGGCTCGGATTCGGCTCAGTCCTCCTTGCCAAACTTCATCATGTCGAGGTTCCAGTAGCCGCGCATGTTGCTGATCAGGCCCGCGCCGTTGACCTTGTAGGTGAACACCCCGCGCACCGTGCTGGTGAACCCGCCCTCGAACTTGCTGTGCAGCACCAGGATATGGGCGATCTCGTCGGGCGAACTCGACGGGAAAGTCTCCTCGCAGGTGATGGTCAGCTGGTTGGCCGCGATGTTGTTGTCGTAGAAGGCCGCGACACCCTCCTTGCCCTTGACGCCTTCGCCGTCGGGGTTGGTGACCGACTTGCCGATCGGATCCTCGACGACGACGTCGTCGGCCATCAGCGCCAGCCAGCCCTCCCGGTCGTGGGCTTGCACGCAGCGCCACGAGGATTGCGATGCGGCCAGAGCCGGGGAGGCCTGAGATTGCGCGGTTTCGGTCATGCTGTTCTCCTTCTCTAGATTGCGCACGCGGCGCGTGCGCCTTCCTCGGTGGCTTTGCGGATGAGGCCGAGGCCGGTGCAGTCGCCGGCGGCGTGCACCTCGGCGCCGGGCAGGGCGGCGACCAGGGTGTCGAACAGGGCGGTGTCGGGCTCGACCGTCCCGGCGACGACCACGCTGTCGGCGGCCAGCTGCCGGGTGGCGCCGCCGGCGGGCGCAAACACCACGGCCTGCGTCGTGATCCGTTCGACGGCCGCGCGGACGTGCACGGTGACGCCGAGCCGGTCGAGGCGATCCATGTGCTCGGTCTTGCGTTTGTTGCCCACCTCGGGGGCGATGTCCTTGCCCGCCTCGAGAATTGACACCAACCTGCCGCGGGCGGCGAGGAACTCGGCGAGTTCGAGGGCGACCAGGTCGCCGCCGATGATGGTCACCCGCCGGCCCAACGGCATCCACGCGCGGCTCGCCAGACGGAACGCCGCGGGGTGCACCAGCCGCTGTCGCCGGCCGGCGAACAGCCGGCCATCGAGCAACTCGCGCAACCCGGGCCCGGTGTGCACGTGCGGCAGTCCGGCGCCCGGAATGGTTGGCACCGCGACGTGGCCGCCGGTGGCCACCACCACGGCGTCGGGAGTTTGCGCGGCCACCTCGCCGGCGGAAACGCTTCGTCCCAACCGGACTTTGACGGTGCTCGCCTTGATCTCGTCGCGCAGGTATCGCAGGAACGGCTGATTCTCCGGATGCAGCACCGATGCCCAGCGCAATGCCCCGCCGAGTTGGCCGGCGCGCTCGAAGAGCGTGACGCGGTGGCCGCGTTCGGCGGCCACGCGGGCGGCCTCCAGGCCGGCCGGCCCGCCGCCGATCACCACCACGCGCTTGGCGCGGTCGGCGCGCGGCGCGGCCAGCTCCCGCTCCTTGCCGGTGCGGGGATTGACGGCGCAGTCGACGGAGAAGCGTTGTTCCATTGCGTCGATGCAGTTTTCGCACGAGATGCACTTGCGGATGCGATTCGTCCGGCCGGATCGCAGCTTGCCGGGCAGGTCGGGGTCGGCCAGCAGTGGACGGCCCATCGCGATGAAATCGGCGCGGCCCTCGGCCAGGATGCGTTCGGCCCGCACCGGGTCGTGGATGCGGCCCACGGCGATCACCGGCACGTCGACCACCTGCTTGACCGCGGCCGCGGCGCCCACGTTGAGCTCGTCGCCGTCGTCGGCGCCGTTGACCATCCCGGTGACGAGCCGGTCGATCACGCCGCCGCTGACGTGGAACGCGCTCACGCCGGCGGCGACGAGTTCGGTGGCCAGCCGCGCGGTTTCGTAGATCGGCCGCCCTCCCGCGACCCGCTCGTAGCCGGAGATGCGCAGCGTGATCGGCAGTGCGTCGCCGACCTCCGAGCGGATCGCGGCCAGTGCCTCCAGCACCACCCGCACCCGGCCGCGCGCCGAGTCGCCCCGGTAGTCGTCGGTGCGCCGGTTGCGTTGTGGGGCAAGGAAAGACCCCAGCAGCATGTAGCCGTGCGCGGCGTGCAACTCGATGCCGTCATAACCGGCCTCTACGGCGCGGCGCGCCGCGGCCTTGAACAGATCGAACACCTCGCAAAGCTGCCGCTTGCTGATCTCGGCCGATGGCCGCCCGGTGAGGTAGGAGGGGATCACCGAGGGGCCCAACGAGGTGACACCGAAGATCTCCGGCCCCAGCCCGTCGGGCCCGGCGTGCACGATCTGGGGCTGGATCTTGGCGCCGTGTTCGTGCACCACCTCGACCAACGCCCGGTGCGCCGCGACGGCGTCGTCGGTCGCCAGGTGCAGGCCCCCGGGCGTCTCGGGGTGCTGGTGGTCGACCCCGGTGGCGCCCAACGTGATCAGGCCGACCCCGCCCTTGGCGCGCGCGGCGAAGTAGTCGCGGGTGCGCTGTGACGGCAGCCCGTCCGGGGTGCCGTACATCGTCTCCATGGGAGACATGACCACCCGGTTGCGCATCACCATGGCGCCGATTCGTCCCGGCGCCAACAGGTGTGGGAAGCCGGTGCTCACCGGCGATTCTGCGGTGGGCTTACCGATCGGCGTCCGTGTAGCGGATGACGCCGCGAATGTTCTTGCCTTCCAGCATGTCCTGGTAGCCGTCGTTGATCTGCTCGAGCTTGTATTGGCGGGTGATCATGTCGTCCAGGTTGAGCTTGCCGGCCTTGTACATCGACAGCAGCTGCGGGATGTCGTATTGGGGGTTGCCGCCGCCGAAGATGGTGCCCTGCAGGTTCTTCTGCATCAGGGTGAGCATCGCCAGGTTCAGGTTCACGTTGGTGTCCAGCAGGCTACCGATCGCGGTCAGCACGCAGGTGCCGCCCTTTTGGGTGATGTTCAGGTAGGCGTCGACGTCGGCGCCGTGCAGCTCGCCCACCGTCACGACCACCTTGTGGGCCATCAGGCCGTAGGTGACTTCGGCCATGCCCGCCAGCGCGGCGTTGATGTCGGGGTAGACGTGGGTGGCGCCGAACTTCAGCGCCTGATCGCGCTTCCACTCCACCGGGTCGATCGCGAAGATGTAGCGCGCGCCCGCGTTGACGGCGCCCTGCAGCGCCGCCATGCCCACGCCGCCGACGCCGACGATGGCGACGTCCTGGCCCGGCCGGATGTCGGCGGTGCGGACCGCCGAACCGTAGCCGGTGGTGACGCCGCAGCCGACCAGGGCTGCGACCTCAAACGGGACCGACGGGTCGATCTTCACCACGGAGCTGCGGTGCACGACCATGTACGGCGAGAAGGTGCCCAGCAGCGTCATGGGGAAGACGTTCTGGCCGCGGGCCTGGATGCGGAAGGTGCCGTCGGATACCGCGGCACCGCCGAGCAGCCCGGCCCCGAGGTCACACAGGTTGCGCATGCCGGCCTGACACGTCGGGCAGGACCCGCAGGACGGGATGAACGACAGCACCACGTGGTCGCCCGGGGCGATGTCTTCCACGCCGGGGCCGACCTCGGTGACGATGCCGGCGCCCTCGTGGCCGCCCAGCACCGGGAAACCCGCCATCGGGATGCCGCCGGTAACTAGATGGTGATCCGAATGGCACATGCCGGCGGCTTCCATCTGGATCTTGACCTCATGCGCCTGCGGGTCGCCGATCTCGATTTCCTCGATGGACCACGGCTGGTTGAATTCCCAGATCAGCGCGCCTTTTGTTTTCATGAAGGACCTCCATCAGCATGCCCTGACCCGAGTATCGGTGAAAGGGACCGACCGGTACCGGACGGCAAGTTAGAACGTGTTCTCATTCGCAGACCATTATGACCTGCGTCACCGGGCTGTCGACAAGGGGTACCACCAACCGGTCGGGCGGTCACCAGATGGGTACCGGAGCCTCGCCGAGCGGGTAGTAGCCGGGCAGCCTCTCGCCGGCCAGGCTGCGCTCGATCCGTTTCTGCATGCCGGTGGACAGATCGCCGGACTCGATCAGGGTCGCGAACATCTTCGCGACGTGACCGAAGTCGAAGAAGTCGCGCTGCCACTCGATGAGCTGTTCGCCGTTGAGGCGGAACCAGCTGCCGCCGATGCCGTAGATCTCGTCCTGGGTGCCGTCGGTCTTGTTGACGATCTGCTTCCAGAAGCCGACGATCTCGCCCTGCTTCTCGTCGATGAGCACCTTCTGGTACTCGTAGACCCAGTTCTCCAGGCCCTCCATCTCCAGGCCGAGCGCAATGTCGCGGATCTCGTCGACGCCGACGCACATCACGTCCTCTTTGGGACCGATGTTCCAGCCGTAGGTCGCGTCCTTGGCGTAGAAGTCCGCCAGCGGCCGCCAGTCGCCGGCCTTTTCGCAGTCCCTGTTGACCTGCAGCCAGCGATCGACCCATGTCTCGAGGTCCTCGCGCGAGTGTGACGCCATGGTCAGTCTTCTTTCTCTTTGAGGAATAGTGCTTGCGTTGGGCACATAGCGACCGCGCGCTCGACGTCGTCGCGGGCGTCTTCGGGCGGTTCGGGGTCGAGGATCTCGACCTTGCCCCGCTTGGGCACCCGGAAGTAGTCCGGCGCCTCCAATTCACACATGGCGTGGCCCTGACACAAATCCAGATCCGCTTCGATCCTGAATCCGCCCATGGGACTGACTCCTTACGCGCTGCGCTTGCGGTAGCGGGCCTTGGCCGGCCGGGCGAGCTGGACGACCATCTTGGAGTGGTCGTTGTGGTAGCTGTCGGCGGGCTGCGCCATCTCGAACTCGTACTCGCGCAACAGAACCGAGAAGATCGCCTTGATCTGCATCTGGGCGAAGGCGGCGCCCACGCAGCGGTGCCGCCCCGCGCCGAACGGAATCCAGGTCCACCGGTTGACGATGTCGGCCTGCTCCGGCTTGTCGTAGCGGTCGGGCTTGAACGCGTCCGGATCGGGAAAGTCCTCGGGAATCCGGTTCGAAATCGCCGGCGAGGCCGCGACATAGTCGCCGTTGTGAATGGGGAAGCCCTCCACCTCGAACTCGCCCTTGGCGACCCGCATCAAGATGATCAGCGGCGGGTGCAGCCGCAGGGTCTCCTTGACCACGTTGTCCAGCTTCGGGATCTGGCGCAGGGCATGGAAACTCACCTCCTGGCCGTCGGCGTAGAGCTCCTCGAGCTCGGCCAGCACCTCGGCGTACACCTCGGGATGGCGGATCAGCTCGATCAGGGTCCACGCGGAGGTTCCAGAGCTGGTGTGGTGCCCGGCGAACATCAGCGAGATGAACATCCCGGTGACCTCGTCGGCCGAGAAGCGCAGGTTGCCCTCCTCGTCCTTGATCGAAACCAGCACGTCGAGCATGTCGCGGTCGGCCTTGTCCTTGGGCGGGTTTGCGATTCGCTGATCCATGATTTCCTGCACCAGCGCAACGAGTTTCACGCGCGCCTTGTCGCGGAGCTGGAAACTCTCGATCGGGAGGTACGGGTCGACGTAGCACAGTGGGTCGGTGCCCCGTTCCAGCTCGTGGTAGTACTCCGCGAATCGGTGGTCGAGCTGTTCGCGGAACTTCAGACCGATCAGGCAGGCCGTCGAGGTGTAGATGGTCAGCTCGGCGAAGAAGTCGAGCAGCTCGATCTCGCCCTCTTCGCCCCAGTCGGCGATCATCTTCTTCACTTCGCCCTCGATGGTGGCGGCGTGGCCCTTCATCTGCTCGCCGCGTAGCGCCGAGTTGTGCAGCATCTCCTTGCGCCGCTCCGGGCTGGCGTCGAACACCACTCCCTTGCCGAAGATCGGCGTCATGAACGGGTAGGCCTCGGCCTGGTCCAGGTCCTCGTCGGCGGACCGGAAAAAGAACTCGTTGGCCTTCGCGCCGGACAACAGGATGACATGCTTGTCCGCCAGCTGGAACCAACCCACGTCCCCGCATTCGTCTCGCACCCGTTGCATCAAACCGATTGGGTCGGTGCGGAATTCCTCCAGATGACCGTGCTCTTCTTCGCCGCCGGAAACCCGCGGCACGGTGGCGGTGGTTGTCATGACGGCATCCCCTCTTCGCCGAGTGCGAGCTTCTGGCGATCTTTCTTGTCGGCCAACGGGGCTTCGGGCTGAAGCTCCATGTTCGCGATGAACCCACCGCGCGGGGTCTCGGCGACGAAGTTGATGGCTCGTGCCAGGTCCGCCGCGCGCAGGAAGTAGTCGTGGCGGGCCTGGCCCCACTTGGCCCAGTCCTCAAGTGCGGGGCCGATCTTCTCGGCCGGCAGGCTCCAGCCCATCGACGTCTTGGTCGGGCCGGGGTGCACGATCGAGGCCCGCACGCCGGTGCCCTCGAGCTCCATCTGGAAGTTGGTGACCATCGCGACGAGTGCGGCCTTGGCCGCGCCGTAAGCGCCCATGTGCGGTCGCTGGCGCAGCGCCACATCAGAGCCGACGAAGATCAGGTCGCCGCGCTGCCGGTCGAGCATGCCCGGCAGCACCGCGGCGGCCAGCCGGTTTGCGCCGACGAGGTGGATTTGCAGCTGTGACTCGAATTCGTCGGTGGTGATCTCGGCGAGCTTGCCGAAGTAGGTGTCGCCCGCGCCGGCCACCAGCACCTCGATGTCGCCGAGCGCGTCGACCGACTGTGCGACAAAGGACTTCACCGAGTTCGGATCGGTGACGTCCAGGTGGAATCCGACCGCCTCGCCGCCCTCGGCGTTGATCTTTCCGACGATGTCGTTGAGCTTTTCCACCCGGCGGGCGCCCAGGGCCACCGGAAAGCCGTGCGCCGCGAGCTCGATGGCGGTGGCTTCCCCGATCCCGGAGGAGGCGCCCGCAACAATCGTGGGCCGACGTTCGGGCAACGGGTCAAAGCGGGGCATTCAGCGGACCTCCACGGTCATGGGTAGGTGAGCGAATCCGCGGACGTTGCTGGAGTGGACGCGGACGGCGTTGGCCTCGTCGACCTCATATCCGCGGATTCGCGTGAACAACTCGGTCAGTGCGACCCTGGCCTCCATCCGGGCGAGGTGGGCGCCCAGGCAGAAGTGCGCGCCGCTGCCGAAACTCAATAGCTTGGGCCCGATTTCGCGCCCGATCACGAAGTCGTCGGGGTTGTCGAAGACCCGCTCGTCGCGGTGGCCCGATCCGGGCAGCAGCAGGAGGACGTCGCCCTCCGGGATCGTGGTGTCGTACAGGGTGAGCTCCCCGGACACGGTGCGGGCCAGGATCTGGCTGGAGGTGTCGTAGCGCAGCGTTTCCTCGACCCACAGCGGCACCCGGGACAGGTCGGCATAGACGGGGCCCAGCTGATCGGGGTTCTTGTGACCCCAAAAGGCGGCGTTGGCAAGGAGTTTGGTCGTCGTCTCGTTGCCGGCGATCACCATCAGGAACATGAACCCGAGGATCTCGTCGTCGGTGAGGCGATCGCCGTCGATCTCGGCTTCCAGCAGCGCCGACGTCAGATCCTCCGTCAGCTTCTTGCGCCTCTCGGCCACCATCCCCTGGTAGTAGACGATGAGGTTGATGGAGGCCTCGACGGCCTCGGGCGGCACGTCGGTGACGCCCTCGTCGCGGTGCATCACGCCGTCAGCCCAGGCCCGGACCTGTGCTCGATCCGGTTCGGGGACACCCATCAGCTCGGAGATGACGTCCATGGGCAGCTTGCCGGCGAACTCGTCGATATAGTCGACGGTTCCGTCCTTCGACTTCTCCAGCATGGTGTCTAGGTGCCGCGTGGCTATTTCGGTGACGCGAGGCTCCAGTTCCCGAATCCGCCTCGGCGTGAAGCCCTTTGACACGAGCGTCCGCAGCCTCAGGTGGGCGGGATCGTCCATTGCCAGAAACGACATCGTCTTGGACGCGTGCGGGCCGCGCGACGCCGGATCCAGCGAGACTCCGTACTTGTTGGAAAGCGTTGTGCTGTTGCGGAACCCCTGCAGCACATCGTGATGTCGTGACAGTGCCCAGAAATTCAGTTCCTCGTTGCGGTACAGCGGCGCCTCGTCGCGCAGCCTCTTGTAATACGGATACGGATCCTCGTGGAAGTCGTAGTCGTAGGGATCCAAGACCGGCTTTTCGGTCTGTACGGTCATTGGTCTGCTCCGGGGTGGGGGAGGATGAGGCCGACGACGTAGCCGAGGCGGTCGGCGATCTGGTGATAGGTGAACTGGCCGCTGGCGGCCTGCACCAATGCGCCGAAGAACGCCATCTCGAGCGCCGAGACGGTGCTGGGGTCCGCGCCGGGCCCGATCGCGGTGGCGATGCGGCGGTGGATCTCCGCACCGATCCGGTCCCGCGCGGCGGCCACCGCGGGGTCGGTGCCGCCGCCGAGCAATGCGGTGGTGCATGCGGCGCCGACCTCGGGCTCATCGGCGACGACGAGCGCGAGGTGGCGCAGCACCTTGTCCACCCGGACCGGCATCGGGTCGTTGACGTCGGTGAAGTACGGGACTTGCCGGACCAGGTCGAGGTAGACCTCGGCGATCAAGTGGTTCTTCGACGAGAAGTAGGTGTAGGCGGTGGCCGGGGCGACCTTGGCGCGGGCGGCCACCGCGCGCACCGTCAGGTCGGCATAGGACTTCTCCCGCAGCGTTTCGATGCCGGCGGCGAGGACCTTGCGGAAGGTCTCCTCCTGGCGGCGGTTGCGCACAGGTTCCCCGGTCTTCCGGTCGGCCTGGGAGGTGATCGCAACCAGTGCATCGCTGGACACGTGTCCACGCTATCGGATGTCGGCGAGTGGAAGCAAGCATCATCGGTGAATACACAGGTGAACGCGGTATCCATTGACGGTGAACGGCCGCCGACGAGATCGGACCTTGCACCCCGGACCGCCCGGCGACTATGGTGCGAGACGGCAATATCGGACAACTGTCCACTCACCTTTGCGGGCCCCACGATCAGGCGGGAGCGGGAGACATGGCGTTACTGGCCGACGGCGCGAGCGCGCTGTTCATCGACGGCAAGCTGTCGCCCGGGAGTGCGGGGACTTTCCCGACGATCAACCCGGCGACCGAGGAAGTGCTGGGAGTCGCCGCCGACGCCGACGCCGACGACATGGGCCGCGCCATCGACGCGGCGCGGCGGGCCTTCGACGACACGGACTGGTCCCGCAACACCGAATTGCGGGTCCGGTGCGTGCGCCAGCTGCGGGAGGCGATGCAGGCGCACCTCGAAGAGCTGCGCGACCTGACCATCGCCGAAGTCGGCGCGCCGCGGATGCTCACCGCCATCGCCCAGCTCGAGGTCCCGGTCAACGACCTGGCATTCGCGGCCGACACGGCCGAGTCCTACGTGTGGAATCAGGATCTCGGCGAGGCGTCGCCGATGGGGATCCGCACCAGGCGCACCATTGCCCGCGAGGCCGTCGGTGTCGTCGGCGCCATCACGCCGTGGAACTTCCCGCACCAGATCAACCTCGCCAAGATCGGGCCCGCCCTGGCCGCCGGAAACACCGTGGTGCTGAAGCCCGCGCCCGACACGCCGTGGTGTGCGGCGGTGCTGGGGGAACTCATCGCCGAACACACCGACTTCCCGCCGGGGGTCGTCAACATCGTCACCTCCAGCGATCACGGTGTCGGCGCGCTATTGGCCAAAGACCCTCGGGTGGACATGGTTTCGTTCACCGGGTCGACGGCCACCGGGCGCAGCGTGATGGCCGACGGCGCCGCGACCATCAAGAAGGTCTTCCTCGAGCTGGGCGGCAAGTCGGCATTCGTCGTGCTCGACGACGCCGACTTGGGCGGCGCCGTCGGGGTTGCGGGATTCTCGGTGTGCATGCACGCCGGGCAGGGGTGCGCGATCACCACTCGGCTGGTGGTGCCGCGGGCACGGTACGACGAGGCCGTCTCCATCGCGGCCGCAACGATGGGCGGCATCAAGGCGGGTGACCCCACCGACCCCGGAACCATTTGCGGCCCGGTGATTTCGGCGCGCCAACGCGACCGGATACAGGGCTACCTCGACTCGGCGATCGCCGAGGGCGGGACGTTCGCGTGCGGCGGCGGCCGGCCGGCGGACCGCGAGGTCGGGTTCTTCATCGAGCCCACCGTGATCGCCGGCCTGGGTAACGACGCCCGCGTCGCGCGGGAGGAGATCTTCGGCCCGGTGCTCACGGTCATCCCGCACGACGGCGACGACGACGCCGTGCGCATCGCCAACGACTCGCCATACGGCTTGTCGAGCACGGTCTTTGGCGCTGACCCGGACCGGGCCGCCGGGGTCGCCGCCCGGATCCGGGCGGGCACCATCAACGTCAACGGCGGCGTCTGGTACTCCGCCGACGCGCCGTTCGGCGGCTACAAGCAGTCCGGCAACGGCCGCGAGATGGGTCTGCCCGGTTTCGAGGAATACCTGGAAATCAAGACCATCGCGACAGCGGTCAACTAGAGGAGTGGCATGCGATTCGAGAACAAGGTGGCCATCGTCACCGGATCCGGTGGCGGCATCGGGCAGGCGTACGCGGAGGCGCTGGCGCGCGAGGGCGCGGCCGTCGTCGTCGCCGACATCAACCTGCCGGGCGCCGAGAAGGTGGCCGACGGGATCAAGGGCGAGGGCGGAACGGCGCTGGCCATCCCGGTCGACGTTTCGGACCCGGCATCGGCCAAGGCGATGGCCGACCGCACGCTGGCCGAGTTCGGCGGCATCGACTACCTGGTCAACAACGCCGCGATATTCGGCGGCATGAAGCTGGATTTCCTGCTCACCGTCGACCCCGAGTACTACAAGAAGTTCATGAGCGTGAACCTCGACGGCGCGCTGTGGTGCACCCGCGCGGTGTACAAGAAGATGGCCAAGCGCGGCGGCGGGGCGATCGTCAACCAGTCCTCCACCGCAGCATGGCTTTACGCGAACTTCTACGCACTGGCCAAGGTCGGCATCAACGGCCTGACCCAACAGCTTTCGCGCGAGCTGGGCGGCCAGAACATCCGGATCAACGCGATCGCGCCCGGCCCCATCGACACCGAGGCCAACCGGACCACCACCCCACAGGAGATGGTCGCCGACATCGTCAAGGGCCTGCCGCTGTCGCGGATGGGAACGCCCGAGGACGTCGTCGGGATGTGCCTGTTCCTGCTGTCCGACGAGGCGTCGTGGATCACCGGACAGGTCTTCAATGTTGACGGCGGACAGATAATCCGGTCATGACCGACCACGCGAAGCTCGGCTACATCGGGCTGGGCAACATGGGCGCCCCGATGGCCACGAAGATGACCGAATGGC
The DNA here is from genome assembly GCF_059812165.1 of Mycobacterium sp. NGS69. Classification (NCBI taxonomy): domain Bacteria; kingdom Bacillati; phylum Actinomycetota; class Actinomycetes; order Mycobacteriales; family Mycobacteriaceae; genus Mycobacterium; species Mycobacterium sp. NGS69. The sequence goes on along the minus strand of NZ_JCALCD010000001.1, from coordinate 294,596 downwards.
CCGGCGGGGTGACGGTCTACGACATTCGGGCCGACGCGATGACTCCGCTGGCCGAGAAGGGCGCCGCCCTGGCCGACAGCGTGGCCGACGTTGCCGCCGCGGACATCGTTCACGTCACCGTGCTGGACGATGCGCAGGTGCGGGAGGTCGTCGGCGAACTCGCGGCGCACGCCAAGCCCGGAACGGTCATCGCGATCCACTCGACCATCAGCGACACCACCGCCGTCGAGTTGGCCCGCGAGATGAAACCGCGCGACATCCACGTCGTCGACGCGCCCGTCAGCGGTGGCGCGGCCGCCGCCGCGAAGGGCGAGCTGGCCACCATGGTGGGAGCCGATCGCGAGGTGTACGAACGGATCAAGCCGGCGTTCAAACACTGGGCCGCGATGGTGATCCATGCCGGCGAGCCGGGCGCGGGGACCCGAATGAAGCTGGCGCGCAACATGTTGACGTTCACCTCGTACGCCGCGGCGTGCGAGGCCATGAAACTGGCCGAGGCGGCCGGCCTGGATCTGCAGGCGCTCGGGCGGGTGGTGCGCCACACCGATGCCCTTACGAGCGGCCCGGGGGCGATCATGGTGCGCGAGAACATGAACGACCTTGAGCCCGACAACTTCCTGTACCAGCCATTCCTGCACACCCGCGGGCTCGGCGAGAAGGACCTCAGCCTGGCGCTGGCGCTGGGCGAGTCGGTGGCGGTCGACCTGCCGCTGGCGCAGCTGGCCTTTGAGAACCTGGCGGCGGGCCTCGGCGTGCCACACACAGAGAAAGAGACGTAAATGGACGAACTGCGCCGCAAGGGCCTCGAGAAGATGAACGAGGTCTACGGCTGGGAGATGCCCAACATCGAGGGCGACGCGTACTTCGACCTGACCGTCGATCACCTCTTCGGCAGCATCTGGACCCGACCGGGCCTGTCGATGCGCGACAAGCGGATCATGACGCTGACGGCGGTGACCGCGATCGGCAATCGCGACCTGGCCGAGATCCAGATCAACGCCGCGCTGCTCAACGGAGAACTGTCCGAGACCGAACTGAAAGAAATGGCCGTCTTCCTGACCCACTATCTCGGGTTCCCGCTGGGGTCGGCGCTCAACGGCGCGGTCGACGCGGTCGTGGCCAAGCGCAAGAAGGCCGCGGCTAAGGGCGCCGGCGAGGACAAGAAGGCCAACGTGGACGCCGCGTTGAAGTTGCATTCCGGCAACGCTTCCGACTAGCTCCGCCGGGCAGACGCAGAATCGCACATTCCGAGGCGGAAACGTGCGATTGTGCGTCTGCTCGCGGTGATGACGGACTTCAGTAGGGCCGGGCGCCTTGCGGCATCACATATTCGGAAATCGGCCCGGACTCACCGTTGACTGTCGTGCCGCCGTTGAGGATGCCCGGCGCCATGTCGATCATGTTGTGCGGGAACCCGAACTGCGGCTTGGTGAGGGCGTCCAACCGGGCCAATTCGTCGGCACCCAGGCTCACGTCGACGGCGCGGAGGTTGTCGTCGAGCTGCGAGCGCCTGCGTGCCCCGATGATGACCGATGAGACGGCGCGCTGCGCGCTGACCCATGCCAGCGCCACGCTGGCGACCGACGTGTCGTGCGCCTTGGCGATCACCTCGAGTTCGTCGATCAGCGCGTAGGTCTTCTCGTTGAGGAAGCTGTCAACCATCGCGCCGCGATCGGCGTTGTGCTGCGCGGCGTTTCGGCGGGTGTACTTGCCGCTGAGCACGCCGCCCTTCAGCGGCGACCACGGTGTGATCCCAAGGCCGAATTCGGAGGCCATGGGCACGAGTTCCTGTTCGACGTCCCGTTCCAGTAGCGAGTACTCGACCTGCAGCCCGACGAATGCCGACCAACCGCGGAAGCGGGCGACGAGGTTGGCTTCGGCGATCTTCCACGCCGGGGTATCCGAAACGCCGACGTAGCGCACCTTGCCGGCCCGAACGAGGTCGTCGAGCGCCGCCATCGTCTCCTCGATCGGAGTGTTCGCGTCCCAGATGTGCAGCCAGTACAGGTCGATGTAGTCGGTCTGCAGGCGCCGCAACGAGTTTTCGCACGCGCTGATCAGTGATTTGCGGCCCGACCCGCCACCGTTCGGATCGCCGGGATAGAGGTTGCCGCTGAATTTGGTCGCGATCACGAGGCGGTCGCGGCGGGCGGGGTGGCGCCCGATGTGGTCGCCGATGATCTTCTCCGAGTGGCTCCGGGTATAGAAGTTGGCGGTGTCGATGAAGTTGCCGCCGAGCTCGGTGTACCGATCGATGATCTGTTGGGACTCTTCCACACTGGTGCCCCACCCGAGGTCTTCGCCGAATGTCATCGCGCCGAGGCACAGCGGGCTGACGCGCAAGCCGGAGCGTCCGAGTGTCACGTAGTGATCCAGAGGCATGGTGACCGCTTTCTGGTAGATTGTTCGCTTATGCGCTTGTTCCATTCTAAACTAGTTCATCTCTGAACGATCTGGCAAGTCAATGTCAGCGGTCGATGCGGCCAAGATCTGGTCGTTGAACTACCGGGTGCTGGTTTCGGTCATCTCTTGCGCCGAGGCCGACATCTGCGCGCTCGGGCTCGAGTCCAAGGAGCTGTTCCTGCTCGCCGAGATCGACGAGCATCCCTATCCGGCCGAACTGGCGGCGACGCTGAGCATGCCGAAGGCGACGGTGACCGTCTACCTGAAACGGCTTGAGGCGGCGGGATTCGTACGCCGCGAGATCGACCCCACCGACCTGCGGCGCCACCGGCTACTGCTCACCCCGGCCGGCCGAAAAACCGCCGCCGACGGCCTCGCGCTGCTGTCGGCGGAGTTCGAGAAGCGTCTCGGGCGCCTCAGTGCTGCGCAGCAAAAAGAGCTCAAAGGCCTGCTGGAGCGAATTGTCTGAACGGCTGGGCTAGTCTGACGTGTCGTGCGCGTCCTGGTGATCGGTTCCGGTGCCCGTGAGCATGCGCTGCTGCTGGCGCTTCGCGAAGACCCGCAGGTCACGGGGCTGGCCGTCGCCCCGGGCAATGCCGGGACCGGGCGGCTCGCCGAGCAGCACGACGTCGACATCACCTCGGGCGAGGAGGTCGTCGCCCTGGCGCGTGAAGTCCGCGCCGACCTGGTGGTGATCGGCCCCGAGGTGCCGCTGGTACTGGGGGTGGCCGACGCCGTGCGCGCCGCCGGGATCGTCTGCTTCGGGCCGAGCAAGGACGCCGCCCGCATCGAGGGCTCCAAGGCGTTCGCGAAGGAGGTCATGGCCGCCGCCGGTGTCCGCACCGCGGCCAGCGAAATCGTCGACAGCCCAGCGCGTTTGGATGCCGCCCTGGACCGGTTCGGGCCGCCCTCCGGTGACCCCGCCTGGGTGGTGAAGGATGACGCCCTGGCCGCCGGCAAGGGCGTGGTGGTTACCCCCGATCGGGATGTGGCGCGCGCGCACGCGGCAAGCCTGCTCGAGTCGGGGCACCCGGTGCTGCTGGAATCCTTTCTCGAGGGGCCCGAGGTGTCGCTGTTCTGCGTCGTCGACGGCGCCACGGTGGTGCCGCTGCTGCCGGCGCAGGACTTCAAGCGCGTCGGCGACGGCGACAGCGGACCCAATACCGGCGGCATGGGCGCCTACGCGCCGCTGCCGTGGCTGCCCGAGGACGTGTACCGGGAAATCGTCAGCGGAATCGTCGAACCCGTTGCGGCCGAACTCGTTCGGCGGGGCAGCCCGTTCTCCGGATTGCTCTACGTCGGCCTGGCGATGACCGGAAAAGGCCCCGCGGTGGTCGAATTCAATTGCCGCTTCGGGGATCCCGAGACCCAGGCCGTGCTGGCGCTGCTGGAGTCGCCGCTCGGCCAGCTGCTGCACGCCGCGGGCACCGGCACGCTCGCCGATTTCGGCGAGGTGCGGTGGCGCGAGGGCGCCGCGGTCACGGTGGTGCTGGCCGCCGAGAACTACCCCGGGCGCCCCCGTGTCGGCGACGTCGTCGTCGGGTCCGAAGCCGACGGGGTGTTGCACGCGGGAACCGCGCGGCGCGACGACGGCGCCGTCGTCTCCTCGGGCGGGAGGGTGCTGTCCGTGGTGGGCACCGGCGCGGACTTGTCGGCCGCCCGGGCGAACGCGTACGAGATCCTGAGTTCGATTCGATTGCCCGGCAGCCATTTCCGCAGCGACATCGCCCTTGCGGCCGCCGAGGGCAAGGTCAGCGTCTAGAAACCCGCCACCTGCCCGTCGCGGCGGGGATCGCTCACCGCCAGGTATCCGTCATCGAGGCGCCAGATCGCCTGGCAGCTGCCGAACTGGTTGTAGTCGTCGACGGCGACCAGGTCGTGTCCGCGCCGCCGCAGCTCGTCCAGCGTCGACTGCGGAAAACCCGTCTCGCAGCTGACTTGCACGCCCTGCACCCACCGGAACCGCGGGCCGTCACACGCGGCCTGCGGATTCTGCCCGTGGTCGGCGATGCGCACCATCACCTGCACGTGGCCCTGGGGCTGCATGGTGCCGCCCATCACCCCGAAGCTCATCACCGGGGCACCGTCCTTGGTGACGAACCCCGGGATGATCGTGTGATAGGGACGCTTGCCCGGCCCGACCCGATTCGGATGACCCTCCGCCACACCGAAATCCGCCCCCCTGTTTTGCAGGGAGACCCCGGTGCCCGGCACCACCACGCCCGAGCCGAACCCCATGTAGTTGGACTGGATCATCGACACCATCATCCCGCTGGAGTCGGCGGCCGTCAGATAGACGGTGCCCCCTCGCGGGGTGCCGGCCGACGCCGGCTTTGCCCGGGTTCGATCGATCAACCCCGCGCGCTCCCGCAGATATTCCTTGTCCAGCAAGCGATTCGGTGCCAGCTCCATGTGGTCGATGTCGGCGACATAAGCCTGCGCATCGGCGAAGGCCAGCTTCACCGCTTCGATCTGCAGGTGCACGCTGTCGGCGGAATCGGCCGGCAACGAAGACATGTCGAAGTGCTCCAGGATGCCCAACGCGATGAGGGCCACGATGCCCTGGCCGTTGGGCGGTATCTCGTGCACGGTGTATTCGCGGTAGCCGGCATCGATCGTGCCGACCCAGTCGGCGCGGTGCGCGGCGAGGTCGCCGGTCCGCATCGCCCCGCCGTTGGCGGACGCGTGCGCCTCGAGTTCGGCGGCAATGTCCCCGCGGTAGAACACCTCGCCGTTGGTGGCGGCGATTCGCTCGAGCGTGGCCGCGTGATCGGGAAACCTGAACAGCTCACCGGGTTTCGGCGCCCGCCCGCCGGGCAGAAACGCGTCGGCGAACCCGGGCTGGTCCTTGAACAGCGGCACCTGGGCCGCCCATTGCTCCGCGACCGTCGGCGAGACCAGAAAACCCTCGCGGCCGTAGGAGATCGCGGGCTCGAAGAGCTTCTCGAACGGAAGCCTGCCGAACTTGGCGTGCAGCTCGGCCCACGCCGACACCGCCCCCGGCACGGTCACCGAGTTCCAGCCGACCACCGGAACGGCGTTCCCGCCGAAGTATTGCGGCGTCCAGGCGGCGGGCGAACGACCGGATGCGTTCAGCCCGTGCAAGCGCTCGCCGTCCCAGACGATGGCGAACGCGTCCGAGCCGATGCCGTTGGACACCGGTTCCACCAGCGTCAGGGTGACGGCGGTGGCGATCGCGGCGTCCACCGCGCTGCCGCCGTCGGCGAGCATGCGCAGACCCGCCTGGGCCGCAAGGGGTTGCGACGTGCAGACGACGTTCGCGGCCAGAACGGGCTTTCGCGGCCAGGCGTAGGGGAGGCTCCAACCGAAGGGTGTGGTCACCTCCGCGAGCCTAACGCCACTGCGATTTTCGGCGCGATTTCTCGCAGTGAGGTTCGGCTCGCGGCCGAAGGTGAGCGCCTACGCCGTCAGCAGCGGCGCCATCCAGGTCAGTTCGGCCGGTAGTTGCGAGCTCCAGAACTCCCCGTTGTGCCCGCCAGGCGAGAAGCCGCCCGCGGGCGGGTTGGGCAGTTGCGCGATGAACTGCTTAGTCGCCCCGTAGAACGGGTCGCTATCGCCGCAATCCACCCGGATCGGGATCGACGCCAGCGCCGGCATCCCGAACACCGAGTTGGCCGCGAAGTCGTCGGGCCCGTCGAACGCGCCGGGCGCCGCGGCCCCGGACGACATCCACAACGCCGGGCTCACCGCACAGATCGCGGCGGTGCGCCCGGCTCCCAGCCGCCCGCCGAGCAGTAAGGCGCCGTAGCCGCCCATCGACCAGCCCAAAAACCCCAGTCGTGACGTGTCCAGGTCCTGGCTCCCGAGCATCGGGATCAGCTCGTCGAGCACCATGGCCCCGGCGTCCTCGCCGGAGGCCCTCTTGTGCCAGTAGCCGCCCCCGCCGTCCACGGCGACCACGGCGAACGGCGGCAACCCGGCGTTGACGGCCTGTGCGAGGCCCTGCTCCACCCCGCCCGCCATCACGGTGGACGCGTCGCTGCCCTTGCCGTGCAGCGCGATAACCGGCCGAAGGGCCTTGGTCTGCCCGGGCGGTCGCGCGATCGCCCAGTTGGTGCTGACCCCGCCGCGCGCCGCCGACACGAAGGAGCCCGTGACCATCGTCGGCGCAGGCTGGGCCGGTGCGGCGGGCTCGGGCGGCGCGAGTGGCGGGGGTCCCACCGGCGCCCGGGGCGCTCGTGTCGACACCGGCGTGGCGTGTGACGTGCGGGGCTGGAACACGATGTCGAGGGCGTATGCTCCCGTCGCACCGATGGCCGCGCTGGCGCCGAGACCGAGCAGGGTTCGGCGGCTCAGGTCGGGCATGCGGGCCATCATGCCATGGGCGTTTGGCCAAAATGGCAATGCAGTACCACTTTTGCTGGCACGATGGCTACTCGTGACTGCAGCAGTTACTCCAAAAGGAGAACGTCGACGGTATGCGCTCGTCAGCGCCGCCGCCGAGCTGCTTGCCGAGGGCGGGTTCGAAGCGGTGCGGCACCGGGCGGTCGCCCGGCGCGCCGGCCTGCCCTTGGCCTCAACCACCTACTACTTCTCGTCGCTGGACGACCTGATCGCGCGCGCCGTCGAGCACATCGGGATGATCGAGATCGCCCAGCTGCGCTCGCGGGTCAATGCGATGTCCCGGCGGCGTCGCGGACCCGAGACCACCGCTGAGGTGCTGGCGGACCTGCTGGTTGGCGATTTGTCGGACCCGGCGCTGACCGAGCAACTGATCTCCCGATATGAGCGGCACATCGCCTGCACGCGCCTGCCCGCCCTGCGCGAGACCATGCGCCGCAGCCTGCGCCAGCGCGCCGAGGCGGTGGCCGAGGCTTTGGAGCGATCCGGCCGATCCGTGCGCATCGAGCTGGTGTGCACGCTCATCTGCGCCGTCGACGGCTCGGTGGTTGCCGCGCTGGTCGAGGGCGGCGATCCGGCCGCCGCGGCGCTCGGGACCGTGGTCGAACTGGTCGACGTGCTCGCGCCCATCGACCCGCGCCCGGTGCAGATCTGACCCTTTAGCCGCGGGGCAGCGACGGCGTCACGATGCATCCGGTGGCCACGTCGCCATAGATCGTGATTTCGGCCGGGCGGCGCTGGGCGTACAACGCGACGTAGGCGCAGACGACGGCGTCGACCGGATCTTCCGCGCGGCGCAGTTCGCTTTTGCGTTGCGCGGCCACGACTTCCCGGCGCAGCTCCGCCCAGCCGCCGTGGCTCTCGACATGCAGCGGCACCGCGGCATGGGCAAGCTTTTCGATGCCATCCATCAGCAGCAGCAGTTCCGATTTGAGCCGCGCGACGTCGCGGCCCGGTTTGGCCTTGTACTTGAGGGTCCGCTCGAGCCGGAACACAACGACCGTCGCCGCGTGCGGGTAGACCTCGATGGCGCGCCGGGCGGTCGACGACCGCGGGTCCAGGTCGAGGCCCAGCGCCGCGGCCAGCCGCGCCGCGCGGGGCGTCTCGGCGAACTCCGGCCTGGCGGTGTTGCATGGGTGCGCGCCGGCCTCAAACCTGCGGAAATCGCGGTTGAGCGCCGCCTCGGCGGGCCGCTGGCCGTTCGCGTTGGTCACCACCAGCGGCGCGTCGAACGCCACCAGACAATCGCCCCGGGTGTAGGGCGACAAGGCGGCCAGCACGTCGGCGTCGTCGCGCGCGGCGCCGAGCTGCACGAGATGGCCGGCGGCGTCGACCACCGCGACGCCGGTCGGCTTGCGACCGCCCCAGGCGAGGTCCACGCCGGCGAAGTGCACCCGCACAGCGTATGGCCGCCGCCGTAAGCTGTGTGCTTGTGAGCATTCCGAACGTGCTGGCCACCCGGTACGCCAGCGCCGAAATGGTTGCGATCTGGTCGCCGGAGGCCAAGGTCGTCGCCGAGCGGCGGCTGTGGCTGGCCGTGCTGCGGGCCCAGGCCGAGCTCGGAGTCGACGTTCCCGCCGAGGCGATCGCCGACTACGAGCGGGCGCTCGACGACGTCGACCTGGCCTCGATCGCCAACCGCGAACGCGCGCTGCGCCACGACGTCAAGGCCCGCATCGAGGAATTCAACGCGCTGGCCGGGCACGAGCACGTGCACAAGGGGATGACCAGCCGCGACCTCACCGAGAACGTCGAGCAATTGCAGATCCGGCGGTCGCTGGAACTGGTTTTCTCCCACGGCGTTGCGGTGGCGGCGCGGCTCGCCGAACGGGCTCTGACCTACCGCGACCTGGTGATGGCCGGACGCAGCCACAACGTCGCCGCGCAGGCCACCACGTTGGGCAAGCGGTTCGCCTCCGCGGCCCAGGAGACGCTGATCGCGTTGGGCCGGCTGGGGGAGCTGATCGACCGTTACCCGCTGCGGGGCATCAAGGGCCCGATGGGCACCGCGCAGGACATGCTCGACCTGCTCGGCGGGGACGCGGCCAAGCTCACCGAACTCGAGGGACACATCGCCGACTTTCTCGGCTTCGCAACGGTTTTGACCAGCGTCGGGCAAATCTACCCGCGCTCGCTGGATCACGACGTGCTCTCCGCGCTGGTGCAGCTCGGCGCCGGCCCGTCGTCGATGGCGCACACCATCCGGCTGATGGCCGGGCACGAACTCGTCACCGAGGGGTTCGCCGAAGGGCAGGTCGGCTCGTCGGCGATGCCGCACAAGATGAACACCCGCAGTTGCGAACGGGTCAACGGGTTGCAGGTGGTGCTGCGCGGCTACGCATCGATGGCGGCCGAGCTGGCCGGCGCGCAGTGGAACGAGGGCGACGTGTTCTGCTCGGTGGTCCGCCGAGTTGCGTTGCCGGACAGCTTCTTTGCCATCGACGGGCAGATCGAGACGTTCCTGACCGTGCTCGACGAGTTCGGCGCCTACCCGGCGGTGATCGCCCACGAGCTGGATCGTTACCTGCCGTTCCTGGCGACCACCAAGGTACTGATGGCCGCGGTGCGCGCCGGCATGGGTCGCGAGGCGGCCCACCACGTGATCCGGGAACACGCGGTCGCGACGGCGCTGGCCATGCGGGAACGGGGCGCCGAGCCGGACCTGCTCGACCGCTTGGCCGCCGACGAGCGGCTGCCCCTGGACCGCGCGGCGCTGGACGCCGCGCTGGCCGACAAGAAGGCGTTCACCGGGGCTGCCGGCGACCAGGTGGACGAGGTGGTCGCGGCGGTGGAAGCGTTGGTGACCCGCTACCCGGACGCGGCCAAATACACCCCGGGCGCGATCCTGTGACGCTCGCGAGCTCGCTCTCGGGGATCGATTTCACCGACCTGGACAATTTCGCCGGCGGGTTCCCGCACGAGCTGTTTGCCGTCCACCGGCGAGAGGCGCCGGTGTTCTGGCACGAGCCGACCGACAACACCCCCGACGGCGAGGGTTTCTGGTCCGTTGCCACGTACGCGGAAACCCTTGAGGTGCTGAAGGACCCGGCAACGTACTCGTCGGTCACCGGTGGGCAAAGGCCATACGGCGGCACGCTGCTGCAGGACCTGGCCATCGCGGGCCAGGTGCTCAACATGATGGACGACCCCCGCCACACTCAGATTCGGCGACTCGTCAGCTACGGGCTGACACCGCGCATGATCGGCCGCGTCGAGGACGACCTACGGACCCGGGCGCGCCGGCTGCTCGACGCCGTGGTGCCGGGCGAACCGCTCGACTTCCTGGTCGACGTCGCCGCCGAACTGCCGATGCAGATGATCTGCATCCTGCTGGGAGTGCCTGAATCCGAACGCCATTGGCTGTTCCAGGCCATCGAGCCGCAGTTCGACTTCGGCGGCTCGCGCAAGGCCACGATGTCGCAGCTGTCCGACGCCGAGGCCGGGTCGCGGATGTACGCCTACGGCCAGGAACTGATCGCGGCCAAGCGCGCCGAGCCGACCGACGACATGCTGTCGGTCGTCGCGAACGCCACGGTCGACGACGAGGACGCGCCGGCGCTTTCCGATCTCGAGCTGTACCTGTTCTTCAGCCTGCTGTTCAGCGCGGGCGCGGAGACGACGCGCAACGCCGTCGCCGGCGGCCTGCTGGCGCTGGCCGAGCACCCGGAGCAATTGCGCGCGCTGCGTTCGGATTTCGGCCTGCTGCCGACGGCGGTCGAGGAGATGGTGCGGTGGACGTCGCCGTCGCCGTCGAAGCGGCGCACCGCCACCCGCGACGTCACCCTCGGCGGCCAGGCCGTGCGGGCGGGACAGAAGGTCCAGATCTGGGAGGGCTCGGCCAACCGCGACGCCGACGTGTTCGACCGCCCCGACGAATTCGACATCGACCGGAAGCCGAACCCGCACTTGGGATTCGGCCAAGGGATCCATTATTGCCTGGGCGCCAATCTGGCCCGGCTGGAGCTGAGGGTCCTGTTCGAGGAACTGCTGACGCGCTTCGGCGGTGTGCGGGTCGCCCGGTCCGTCGAATGGACGCGTAGCAATCGGCACACCGGCATTCGGCACCTGGTTGTGGAGCTACTCGAGGAATAGTGACGCTCCGGGTCGTCGATGCCGAGCCGTCACCCGATGTGTTCGCCGCGGTGATGGCGACCGGAATCTTGTCGATCGGCGCGCGCGATCACGGATACGGGTGCTGGTCTTCCCGCTGGGCATGTACCCCGCCGCCAGCTACGCCATGGCCGCCGAGATCGGTCTGCGTTGGCTGACCACGGTTTCGCTGGTCTTCTTCTGGGACGCGTTGGCGGCGTGGCTGATTGTGGCCATCGCCGGGCTGCTGCGCCTGTGGCGGCCGGTGGGTGACCGCCGATGAGCGCAAATTCGCGCCTCGAAGTGATCTGCCACACACGAACCTGCATAATCTCCCCGTGACCAAATCTTCCCGTGTTCGCTCGTTCGTTGTTGCACTGCTCGCTGCGCTGCCGATGCTGGCGATTCCGGTCGCCGCCGCGGACCCGCCACAGGGCGCGCACATCACCGACATCCAGCACATCAATGACCGTTGGGACAAGGTCTCCGTGTACTCGCCCGCGATGAACACCGTCATCGTGAACGATGTCTACAAGGCCCCCAACGCGGGTGCACCCGCCTTCTACCTGCTGCCCGGCATCGACGGCGGCGACAACAGCGCTTGGTTCGGGATCACCGACATCCAGGGATTCTTCGCCAACAAGAACGTCAACGTCGTCTCGCCCCTCGGCGGTGCCTTCAGCTGGTGGACCAACTGGGTCAACGACGGCGGCAAGCAGTTTCAGACGTACATGACCAGGGAACTGCCCCCGTTGATCAACGCGCAGTACCACGCCAACGGCAAGAACGCGGTCGGCGGATTGTCCAGCACCGGCGGCACCGCCATCGACTACGCCGTTCAGGCGCCGGGCGTCTACCGGGCCGTCGCTTCCTACAGCGGTTTTCCGTCCGTTTCCGATCCGGATGAGGCCCAACAGGTCGCGCTGACCCTGGCGAGTGGCGGCCAAAGCGCCGAGAACATGTGGGGACCCCTGGGCGGCCCCGGTTGGGTGGCCCACGACCCGTCCAAGAACGCCGGGAAGCTGAGGGGCGTCGCGGTTTACGCCGCCGCGTCCGGCAGCGGCGGCGTGGGTGACGTGGACCGGCTGCCCGCGGGCTTCGGCCCGAACGTCGCCGGCGGCCTGATCGAGCGCATTACCGCGGACAGCACCAAGCGGTTCGCCGACGCCGCGAACGCCGCGGGGGTGCCGATCACCTACGTCGTCCGTCCGGAGGGCTCGCACACCTGGGGCCTCTTCGAGTCGGAGATGCAGGAGTCCTGGCACACCACCGTCGGACCCGCGCTCGGCGCATAGCGGGCTAGCGCGCGCGCAGGGCGATCCCGGCCGACCGTAGTTCCAGCGCGGCCAGCGCCCGGATGGTGGCCGGATCCTCGTGCCGCCACCCGCCGACCGGGTCCGCGCTGATCGCTGCCAGCTTGCGCGGCGCCCGGTTGGTCAGGGCCCGTAGCGCCAGCAGCTGTTCGCCGGCCGGCGTCGCGGCCAGGCCGCTGACGGTCCACTTGCGCCGGAAGAACCGGAGCCGCAGCAACAGCCACGGGATGACCACGATGAGCAGCGGCACCGCGACGACGGCGAGCGCCGCCAGCACCGCGAGCCAGCCCGCGGTGGTCTCCAGGCTGTGTCCGGCCCCAGCGATGTCGAGGGCGGCCGCGCTGGCCGAGGCGAGTGGCTGGCTGACCGCGTCGCCGACCACCGGGATGTTGTGCGCGCCCTGGCCGGCCGACGCCAGGTTGCCCGCCACCCCGTTCGCGCCGATCTCGACCTGCCGGCCGGCCTCGGCGATGGTCGAGATGGCGTCGTAGACGGCCGTGCCGACGACCAGCCACAGCGCCGTCCACAGGAAGATGGCGAAGTCGCTGAACAGTTGGACGGCCAGCCGGCCTGGCGTGGTGGCATAAGGCAGAACCCGCGATGGCAGCGATGTCATAGCGCAATACCAGCACAGGGCCCGCCGTACGGCGCCCGATAGGCTGGCTCGATGCGCCCTGCACTGTCCGAGTACGAGCATTTGGCCAGCGGCAAGGTCCGCGAGATCTACCGCGTCGACGATGAGCACCTGCTGCTGGTGGCGAGCGACCGGATCTCCGCGTACGACTACGTCCTCGACAGCACGATCCCGGACAAGGGACGCATTCTGACCGCGATGAGCGTCTTCTTCTTCGGCCTCGTCTCGAAGCTTGCCCAAGCCCCCAACCACCTGGCCGGACCGCCCGACGACCCGCGCATCCCCGACGAGGTGCTGGGCCGAGCGCTGGTGGTGCGCCGGCTCGAGATGCTTCCGGTGGAGTGCGTGGCCCGCGGATACCTGACCGGCTCGGGGTTGTTGGACTACCAGGCGACCGGCAAGGTCTGCGGCATCGCGCTGCCACCCGGGCTGGTGGAGGCCAGCAAGTTCGCGAACCCGCTGTTCACGCCGGCGACCAAGGCAGCGTTGGGCGACCACGACGAGAACATTTCGTTCGCCCGGGTCATCGAGTTGGTGGGCGCGGTGCGGGCCAACCAGCTACGCGACCGCACGCTGCAGATCTACATTCAGGCCGCCGACCACGCGCTCACGAGGGGAATCATCATCGCCGACACCAAGTTCGAATTCGGCACCGACCGCGACGGCAACCTGCTGCTGGCCGACGAGATCTTCACCCCGGATTCCTCGCGGTACTGGCCGGCCCGCGACTACCGGGCCGGCGTGGTCCAGACCAGTTTCGACAAGCAGTTCGTCCGCAACTGGCTGACCAGCCCCGAGTCCGGTTGGGTTCGCCACGGGTCCCAGCCCCCGCCGCCGCTTCCCGACGACATCATCGACGCCACCCGGAGCCGTTACATCGAGGCGTACGAGCGCATTTCGGGCCTGAGTTTCGGCGACTGGATCGGCCCGGGCGCATGACGGACGCCGCACTGGACTCGCCCACGCCGCCCGTCGCGAAGCGGGTGGAGACCCGGCGGGAATTCCACGGTGACGTCTTCATCGATCCGTACGAATGGCTGCGCGACAAGGCCGACCCGGAGGTCATCGGCTACCTGGAGGCCGAGAACGACTACGTCGACGCGATGACGGCGCACCTGGAACCGTTGCGGCAGAAGATCTTCGATGAGATCAAGTCGCGCACCAAGGAGACGGATCTGTCGGTGCCGACCCGGCAGGGCGACTGGTGGTACTACGCGCGCACCTTCGAGGGAAAGCAGTACCGAGTCCAGTGCCGTTGCCCGGTCGCCGATCCCGATGACTGGGATCCGCCGGTCCTCGACGAGAACACCGAAATCCCCGGCGAGCAGGTCCTGCTCGACTCGAACGTAGAAGCCGAGGGTCACGAGTTCTTCGCCCTGGGCGCCGCGATGGTCAGCCTGGACGGCAATCTGCTGGCGTACTCCGTCGATACCGTCGGCGACGAACGTTATACCCTGCGGTTCAGGGACTTACGCACCGGCGAGCAGTACCCCGACGAGATCGCCGACATCGCGGCGGGAGCGACCTGGGCGGCCGATAACCGCACGGTGTACTACCTGACCCTGGACCCGGCTCATCGTCCCGACAAGGTCTGGCGTTACCGGCTCGGCGCAGGCGAGCCGTCGGAGCTGGTGTATCACGAAGCCGACGAACGGTATTGGCTCGGTGTTGGGCTCACCCGAAGCGAGAAGTACGTGTTCATCGCCGCGGGCTCGTCCATCACCTCCGAGATCCGCTACGCCGACTCCGCCGACCCGCAGGCATCGTTCGCCGTCGTGCTGCCACGGCGCGAAGGCGTCGAGTATTCGGTCGAGCACGCGGTGGTCGGCGGTCAGGACCGATTCCTGATCCTGCACAACGACGGCGCGGTGAACTTCACGCTCACCGAGGCGCCCGTCAGCGATCCGACGCGGCAGCGCACCCTGATCCCGCACCGCGACGACGTCCGGCTCGACGGACTGGATGCCTTCGCCCGTCACCTGGTGGTCAGCTACCGCCGCGAGGCGTTGCCCCGAATTCAACTGTGGCCCATCGGTTCCGACGGACAATACGGTGAACCCGAGGAGATCTCGTTCGACTCGGAGCTGATGTCGAGCGGGCTTGGTGGCAATCCGACCTGGGATTCGCCCAAGCTGCGGATTAGGGCGGGGTCGTTGGTCACCCCGGCGCAGGTATACGACATCGACCTCGCCACCGGCGAGCGCACGTTGCTGCGCGAGCAACCCGTGCTCGGCGGCTACCGGCCCGCCGACTACGTGGAACGGCGGGACTGGGTGAGCGCGGACGACGGGACCCGGATCCCGGTGTCGATCGTGCACCGCGCCGGGCTCGAATTTCCTGCGCCGGCCCTGCTCTATGGTTACGGCGCATACGAGATATGCACCGACCCAAGCTTTTCCATCGCCCGCCTGTCGTTGCTGGACCGGGGCATGGTGTTCGCCATCGCCCACGTCCGCGGCGGCGGGGAGATGGGCCGGCTGTGGTACGAGCACGGCAAGCTCTTGGAGAAGAAGAACACCTTCACCGACTTCGTGGCCGTGGGAAGGCATTTGGTTGACTCGGGCCTGACCCGACCGCAGCAGCTGGTCGCGCTCGGGGGCAGCGCGGGCGGCCTGCTGGTGGGTGCGGTGGCGAACCTGGCGCCGGACCTCTTCGCCGGGATCCTCGCGCAGGTCCCGTTCGTCGACCCGCTGACCACCATCCTCGATCCCTCCTTGCCGCTGACCGTCACCGAATGGGACGAATGGGGAAACCCGCTGAGCGACAGCGATGTTTACTCGTACATGAAGTCGTATTCGCCCTACGAGAACGTCGAGCCCAGACGGTATCCGGCCATCCTGGCGATGACGTCGTTGAACGACACCCGCGTCTACTACGTCGAGCCGGCCAAGTGGGTCGCGGCGCTGCGCCACGCCAACGCCGACGGCAACCCGATCCTGTTGAAGACCCAGATGAACGCGGGGCACGGCGGCGTCAGCGGCCGCTACAAGGCGTGGCAGGAAACCGCGTTCCAGTACGCCTGGCTGCTAGCCGCTGCCGGCCGCGACCGCTACGGCGGCGGCCAGGAAGACGACCTGCATCGCGGCCCGCAGGGGTAGCCGGGTCGTCATCGACTTGGGCGGATCAGGCATCCGGGAGGCGTAGACGTTGGCCGGGAACATGGCCAGCATCAGCACCGCGAGGCACACGGCGGCCGCCACCCGGGTCACCGGAACGAGCAAACCCACGGCCCCCGTCAGCTCCAGCAGTCCGGTGATGGTGACCAGGTAGCCGGGGGCGGGCAGGCGCGGCGGCACGATCGCGACGAGGTCGCGCCGCAGCGGCGGCGCGAAGTGCGCGAGTCCGGTCAGCAGGAACATCGCCGCGAGGCCGACGGCGAGCGCGGCCGTCCAGTTGTTGACGTAGGCGACGCCGAGCCAGCCGATGCTCCGGGCCGCGATGGTGCTCAACAGCAGCGTGATCAACGGGGCCATCTGAATCATTCCAATCTAGACACTGACAAGATTTCTAGCATCCGAAGGTAACCGGGTATCTAGTCACTGTCAAGTTCCGTCGGTATGCTGACCCCGTGACCCGGCCCAACTACCACCACGGCGACCTGCGCGCGGTGATCCTCGCCGAGGCCGCGCGCCTGGTGGCCGAACGCGGCGCCGACGGGATCTCGCTGCGGGAGTTGGCCCGCAGCGCCGGCGTATCGCACGCCGCGCCCGCCCACCACTTCACCGATCGGCGCGGGTTGTTCACCGCGCTGGCCGCCGAGGGCTTCCGCTTGCTGACCCGGGCGCTGACCGAGGCCCGCGGCCGGTTCACCGACGCCGCCGTGGCCTACGTGCGGTTCGCCCTCGAGCATCCCGGCCACTATCAGGTGATGTTCAACAGGTCGCTCCTGGACCCCTCGGACGCCGAACTGGCCGCGGCCGAGGCCGCCGCCGGGGCCGAGCTGTCCCGTGGGGTCGCGACGTTGCGGGATCCCAACGCGCGGGCCGATCCCGCCGCCGCCCAATTGGCGGCCTGGTCACTGGTGCACGGGTTTTCAACGCTGTGGCTCAACGAGACCGTCAACGCTCAGATCAAAAAAGCCGATCCCATGGACACCGTGATGCGGATCGCGACCATGCTGTTCGACGGCTAATCCTCGCCGGCCGTCACGATCGCGGGCTGCTTCGGCAGGAACATCGCCGGGATGACCGTCAGCGTCACCAACACGGCCGCGATCACGAATACCGTTGTGTACGCATGCGAAAGGTCGTGCAGCACGTCGCCGGAGAAGCCGGGCGCAAGCGCTTGGCGGGGTATCGCGGCCGGGTCGACCGGCACCCCGGTGGCCGCCGCCTTCTGCTGCAGGGCCGCGAGTTTGTTGGCCGCGGAGATGTTCTCGCTGCGGTTGGACTGATTGGTGAGGATCATCGACATCAACGCGGTTCCCATGGAACCGCCCACCTGATTGCTGACGCTCATCAGCGTTGTGCCGCGGGCGATCTGGTGCGGGGAGAGCGCCTGCACCGATGCGACGGAGAGCGGCATCATGGTGCAACCCATGCCCAGGCCCATGATCGCCAGGGCAACCAGCAGCGTGGGCAGGTAGCCCGCCTGCCGGGCCACCCCGAACGCGAAGGCGCCCATTCCGACGGTAATAAGCGCGATGCCGATCAGCACGATCTTGCCCGGGCCCTGCCTGTCCACCACCGGGCCGGTCAGCCGCATGGTCAGCATCGCGCCCAGCCCCTGCGGGATCAAGTGCACGCCGGCCTGCATCGGCGTTTGGTGCAGCACCTGCTGGAAGTAGCTCGGCAGCAGCAGGCCCGCACCAAAAAAAGCGGCGGCGAACAGCAGCATCGTCACATTGGCCTGGCTGATCACCTTGTTTTGGAACAGCCGCAGGTCGATCAACGGATGGTCCAGACGGCGCCGCGCATGCACGACGAACGCGGCGATCAACACGAGGCCGACGGTCGCCGGTATCAGGACGCGACGATCGGCCACCGTCCCACACCGCGGGACCGACGACACCGCGAACAGGAACGTCGCCAGCCCGGGTGACAGCAGCAGCGCGCCGACGACGTCGAACGTCTCCGAGCGCGACGGGTGATCCCCGGGGAACACGATCGCCGCCAGAATCAGCGTCAGGAGCCCGATCGGCAGGTTGATCAGGAAGATCCACCTCCAGCTGGAGGTGTCGATGAGCCAGCCGCCCAGGATGGGCCCACCGATCGGCGCGAGCAGCATGGGGATGCTCAGTATCGACATCAGACGGCCGAGGCGCCGAGGACCCGCCTCGCGGGTCATGATCACGAATCCCAGCGGCATCAGCATGCCGCCGCCGATGCCCTGCACCACGCGGAACACGATGAGCTGCACGATCGTTGACGCCACCGCACACAGCAGCGAGCCCAGCGCAAACGCCACCACCGATCCCATGAAAAGCCGTTTGGTGCCGAACCGGTCGGCGGCCCAGCCGGTCAACGGAATCACGGTCGCCAGCGCCAGCGTGTAAGCGGTCATCGTCCAGGCGACGACGGCCTGAGAAGAGCCGAACTGGTCGATGAAGGTGCGTTGCGCAACCGCGACGACGGTGACGTCCAGGATCGCCATCACGGTGGCGAGCAGGCATACCCCGGAGACTCGGAACAGCCTGGCGTCCAGCTTGTCCGGGTAGACATGAGCGCCCGGATGCTGAGGAAGAGCGGTGGGCGGCGAGCTGTCCATGACGTTGCTTAGCATATCGAATCGATCCACGGCGAGGTGCCGGAACGCGTTTGCTGCCGGGGCCCCGGCAGGGCGGCTCGTTCGCGATATTCTCAAGCCCTTGGCCATCCCCGACGGGCTTGGCGGCCTGGGCCGATATACGCCTGCCGTCTGCGTGTCCTTCACCATCCCGACACCTGGAATCGTCAAACTGCGGGTGTGTCTGGAAAATTGATCGTCTCGGTCTCGGGGATCGGTGAACGTACCCTGGGCGACGTCGAGGCGTTCTGCGCGCAAATGGACGCCCGCAAGGTCCCGGTTTCGTTGCTGGTAGCTCCCCGGCTCAAGGGTGACTATCGGCTCGACCGTGACCCCCGCACCGTGGAGTGGCTGACCGCCCGTCGGGCCGGCGGTGACGCCATCGTGCTGCACGGCTATGACGACCCCGCAACCAAGAAGCGTCGCGGCGAATTCGCGGTGCTGCGGGCGCACGAGGCCAACCTCCGACTGACGGGCGCCGACCGGGTGCTCGAGCACCTCGGGCTGCGCACCCGGCTCTTCGCGGCACCGGGCTGGGTGGTCTCCCCCGGTGTGGTCAAGGCGTTGCCGCAGAACGGGTTTCGGCTACTCGCCGATCTGCACGGCATCACCGACCTGGTCCGGCACAGCACCGAACGCACCCGGGTGCTGGGCATCGGCGAGGGCTTCCTGACCGAGCCGTGGTGGTGCCGCATGGTCGTGCTGTCCGCGGAGCGGATCGCACGCCGCGGCGGCATCGTGCGGGTCGCGGTCGCCGCGCACCAGTTGCGCAAGCCCGGCCCGCTGCAGGCCATGCTGGACGCCGTCGACCTGGCGTCGATGCACGGCTGCGCCCCGACGGTTTACCGGTGGCGGTCGGACCGGGCCGTCCTCGACGCGGCCTGACCCGGCGTCCGATCAGCTCTTCGGACGGGCGCATTACCCTGTTCGGACATGAGCGATTCCTCGGCGGGCTTCGCCGCTGACGCGATCATCGTCGGTGCCGGTCTTTCGGGTCTGGTGGCCGCCTGCGAGTTGGTGGAGCGCGGCCTGCGGGTGCTGATCCTCGACCAGGAGAACAGCGCCAATCTGGGTGGGCAGGCGTTCTGGTCGTTCGGAGGGCTGTTCTTTGTCGACAGCCCGGAGCAGCGCCGCCTGGGCATCCGCGACAGCCACGAATTGGCCCTGCAGGATTGGCTCGGCACCGCCGCGTTCGACCGGCCCGAGGACTACTGGCCACGCCAATGGGCGCACGCCTACGTCGATTTCGCCGCGGGGGAGAAACGCAGCTGGCTGCGCGCCCGGGGGCTGAAGATTTTCCCGTTGGTGGGCTGGGCCGAGCGTGGGGGTTACGGGGCGCTGGGGCATGGCAATTCGGTGCCCCGCTTCCATATCACCTGGGGTACCGGGCCGGCCCTGGTCGAGGTCTTCGCGCGCCGGCTGCGGGATCGCTCGTCGGTGCGCTTTGCGCACCGACACCAGGTCGACGAGCTGATTGCCGAGGGTGATGCGGTGACCGGCGTCCGCGGCACCGTGCTGGAGCCCTCGGCCGCGGCGCGCGGCGTGCCTTCGTCGCGAAAAGCGGTGGGGCAATTCGAATTCCGGACGTCCGCGGTGATCGTCACCAGCGGCGGCATTGGCGGAAACCACGAGCTGGTGCGCAAAAACTGGCCGACGCGGATGGGCCGCGTCCCCGAGCAGCTGCTCAGCGGCGTGCCCGCGCACGTCGACGGCAGGATGATCGGCATCTCCCAGCAGGCCGGCGCGCGGGTGATCAACCCCGACCGGATGTGGCATTACACCGAGGGCATCACCAACTACGACCCGATCTGGCCGCTGCACGGCATCCGCATCATCCCCGGCCCCTCGTCGCTATGGCTGGATGCGTCCGGCAAGCGGTTGCCGGTGCCGCTGTATCCCGGCTTCGACACCCTCGGCACGCTCGAGCACATCACCAACTCCGGGCACGACTACACCTGGTTTGTGTTGAACGCCAAGATCATTGAAAAGGAGTTCGCCCTTTCCGGCCAGGAGCAGAACCCCGATCTTACCGGGCAGAGCGTGCGCGACCTGCTGCGCAACCGGGCCAGCTCGGGACCGCCGGCACCGGTGCAGGCCTTCATCGACCGGGGCGTGGACTTCGTCAGCGCGGTCTCGCTGCGCGAGCTGGTGACCGCGATGAACAAGCTGCCCGATGTGGAACCCCTGGACTACGCCACGGTGGAGGCCGAGGTGACCGCCCGGGACCGCGAGGTGGCCAACCGGTTCAGCAAGGACGGCCAGATCACCGCGATCCGCGCCGCGCGCGACTACCTGGGCGACCGGCTGGGCCGGGTGGTGGCGCCGCACCGGCTGACCGATCCGAAGGCCGGGCCGCTGATCGCCGTCAAGCTGCACATCCTGACGCGAAAGACGTTGGGCGGCATCGAGACCGACCTGGCCGGGCGGGTGCTGACGGCCGACGGCACCCCGCTCACCGGGCTGTACGCCGCTGGCGAGGTGGCCGGGTTCGGCGGCGGCGGCGTGCACGGCTACCGGGCGCTGGAGGGCACGTTTCTGGGCGGCTGCATCTTCTCCGGACGCGCCGCGGGCCGCGGCGCCGCCGACGACATTTCGTAATCCGCCAGTGGTGTTCGCCGGGCCCTGCCCGGCCACCAGACGCAGAATCGCACTGATCCGCCTGAAATCGTGCGATTCTGCGTCTTCTCGCGCTAGAAGGTGACCGCGCTTTCTTCGGGCAGCACCTGGAAGTCGGTGGTGGTCATCTCGGTCAGCCGGCCGTAGTAGATGCCCCGCGCGTCGGGGGCGATGATCCCCTGGTGGATGGGCACCGCCCGAGCGGGCGCCACCGCGCGCAGGTAGTCGACGGCCTCGGCGATCTTCATCCATGGAGCCGCCGCCGGCGCGGCCAGCACGTCCACCGGCTCGTCGGGCACGAACAACGCGTCGCCGGGGTGCATCAATCGCGCCGCATGCCCACCGTCGCCGACGAGAAACGAAATATTCTCTATCACAGGGATTTCCGGATGGATCACGGCGTGCCGGCCGCCGACTGCGCGGACGGTCAGCTCCCCGATCTGCAGCTCGTCGCCGACGTGTACCGCCCGGCAGGGCGTGCCCAGCTGCTCGGTGGTTTGCGGATCAGCGTAGAGCGCCGCATCGGGGTTACCCTCGAGCAGCGAGGGCAACCGGCTCACGTCGACGTGGTCGGGGTGCTGGTGGGTGATCAGGATGGCGGAGAGACCGGTGATTCCCTCGAAACCGTGCGCGAAGGTACCCGGATCAAAAAGCACACGCGTGTTGTCGAACTCGGCAAGTAGGCAGGAATGGCCGAAGTGCGTAAGTTGCATATTTACGATTGTGCCCTGACGGGGGTGATGCCGATGCGGGTGATCCTGGCGGCGATGCTGGCTGTGGGCGGCTTCGCGGTGACCCTGATCGTCGCGGTACCCGCCCATGCAGACCCGGAGACTTGCCCGACCACCTGCGACCAGATCCCGAACAGCGCCTGGATCCAGCAGCGCGCGGTGCCGCTGGACTCGGTGTACAACTGGCCGGCGCTGGCCGGCTCGTCGGTTCCGTTGACGGGCACCGGGACGGCGAGGTTTCGGTTCGAGGACCTGTGTGCCGCGCCGGAGGCACCGCAGGACGCCCGCGCTTCGGCGGTCGCGGCGCGCGTGACGATCACCCACCCGGACGGCCAGTGGCAGTTGCAGGCCGAAATCCTGCACTGGCGCGGTGACACGGCCCGCGGCGGGCCGACAGCGGCCTCGGTGTTCAGCAACGCGGTCGCCGCCCTGCGCGGCTGCCAGCAACGGGCCCCGGCGCAATCGCCGTCGATCACCAGCGACGAGCCGAACCGGATGGCCGCGGTCGTCAGCGGCCCGGTCATCATGCACACCTACCTGGTGGCCCACGTGGCGAGCAGCACGGTCAGCGAGCTCACGCTGTGGTCGCAGGGGCCGCCGCAGGTGCCCTGGCCGGCGATGGCCGACGACCCGGTGCTGAATTCCATGATCGCGCCGCTGTGCGACGCCTATATCGCCTCGTGCCCGTGACCGGCCGGTAGAGTTGGGGCCCAGATAAACCCCTGAGGAGGAGCGCCGGTGAGCCGGGTGGTCGTTCATGTGATGCCCAAAGCGGAGATTCTGGACCCGCAGGGTCAGGCGATTGTCGGCGCGCTGGGCCGGCTCGGCCACCCCGGTATCTCGGATGTCAGGCAGGGCAAGAGATTTGAGCTCGAGGTCGATGACACGATCGGCGACGCGGAGCTCGCCGAGATCGCCGAATCGCTGTTGGCCAACACCGTGATCGAGGATTGGACGATCAGCCGGGAGGCGCAGTGACGGCGCGGATCGGCGTGATCACCTTTCCCGGGACGCTTGACGATGTGGACGCCGCCCGCGCGGCGCGGCGCGTCGGCGCCGAGGCGGTCGGTCTGTGGCACGCCGACGCCGACCTGAAGGGGGTCGACGCCGTGGTGGTACCCGGCGGCTTTTCCTACGGCGACTACCTGCGCGCCGGCGCGATCGCCAGGTTCGCCCCGGTGATGGCCGAAGTGGTCGACGCCGCGGGACGCGGCATGCCGGTATTGGGAATCTGCAACGGTTTTCAGGTGATCTGCGAGGCGGGGCTGCTGCCCGGCGCCCTGACGCGCAACGCGGGTTTGCACTTCGTGTGCCGCGACGTGTGGCTGCGGGTGGCCTCGACCTCGACGGCATGGACCTCGCGCTTCGAGCCCGGTGCGGACCTGCTGGTGCCCCTGAAGTCGGGCGAGGGCCGCTACGTCGCCCCCGCCAACGTGCTCGACGAGCTGGAGGGCGAGGGCCGGGTGGTTTTCCGCTACCACGACAACCCCAACGGCTCGCAGCGTGACATCGCCGGGATCAGCTCGGCCAACGGTCGCGTCGTCGGGCTGATGCCGCATCCCGAGCACGCCATCGAGGCGCTGACCGGACCGTCCGACGACGGCCTGGGCCTGTTCTATTCGGCGCTGGACGCCGTGCTCGCCGCATAGCCGAAAACTACTGCCGCACAGCTTACTTCAGCCCAGGATAGGGAGCCGGCGCTGGTCCGCGAGCCGCTGGAGCGCGGCCTCCATCACCGCGCGCACGTGCATGTCGACCTCGTCGACGTCGGGATTCTCGCCGAAGAGGGCGGTGACCTCGATGGGTTCGAGCACCTCGGTGACGATCTTGGCCGGCAGCGGCAGGTTGGGCGGAAAGATCACGCTCAGGCCGAACGGGAGGCCGAAGCTGACCGGCAGGATGTTCATCCGGGCCTTGGTGAGTCGCAACGTGCGCGCCAGCCAGTTGCCGCGGGTCAAAAACAGCTGGGTCTCCTGTGCGCCGATGGACACGGTCGGCACGATCGGCACCCCGGCTTCGATGGCGGTCCGCACGTATCCGGTGCGCCCGTCGAAGTCGACGATGTTCGCGTTGAAGGTGGGCCGGTAGGCGTCGTAGTCCCCGCCCGGGAAAACCAGGACGATCGCGCCTGAGTGCAACGCCGCGGCGGCGTTTTCCCGGCTCGCCTCGATGACGCCGAGGCGGCGCAGCCAACCGTCCAGGGGGCCGATGAACAGGCCGTAATGGGCAAGGGTGTACACGGGGCGGTCGTAGCCGAACTTGTCGTAGAACGCCGGCGAGAAAATGAACACGTCCGGCGTGAACATGCCGCCCGAGTGATTGGACACCACCAGCGCCCCGCCGGTCGACGGGACGTTCTCGAGATTTCGCACCTCGGCGCGGTACCACCGCTTGACGAGGGGACCCAGGGCTTCGGCGACCCTTCGGGTGAAGTCCGGGTCCCATTTGGCGGTTTCGCGATTCTGGACCGCCCGCCGTTGCGCACCTGCCATTCGCTACGGATTGCCGATGTGACAGGGGCCCTAAACCTAGGCGCCGAACGTAACGCCACCGCGAAATACCGCCCACAATTTCGCCATGACGCTACGCTCGGCGCCGCCTCTCAGCCGGCGTCACACACCAACGCGGAGGTCGGCTGAAACTCGACGACGGGGGCCAACTGACCGAAGAGGTCGATCGCGTCCGCGATGGCGGCGTCGACGAATGCGGCAAACTCCTCGAAGGAGGCGCCCTTGCGGATCCATTGCGACCTGCGCGCCACCACGCCGATGCGGTCCGGGTCGGACGAGCCGTGGACGACGGCGGTGACCTCACGGTCCTGCGCGTTCCAGGTGTCGGCGAAGTGCATCAGCCAGGGACGGTCGGCGGCGGGGAAGAAGCACGCGGGCGTCAGGCGAATGATCAGCACGTCGCCCTGCGTCGGGCAGACCTCGAGGTGGACATGCAGCCGCCGCGGACGAGTGTTGGCGACGTAGAAAAACTCGCCGTCGTGCCGGCCCCGGAAATACCGGCTGCCGCGCGTGCACAGATAGCGTTCGACCAGGTTCGCGCAGACCGGTTCGGTAGTCATGAGATCGATGGTGAGGCCATTGGCTTTGCGGATCCTTTGAGCCGAGCTAGCCGGGACCGAAGAATATGTTGAGAATTGGCTGAGCGAGGGGATTCCGAGGAGGGTCGATGGTGGGTTTCGCGGTGGAACGTATCGACCATATCGTGTTGAACTGCAACGATGTTGAGGCTACCGCTTCGTGGTACGAGCGGGTACTGGGCATGAGGCGGGAGACGTTCGGACCGTCGCAACGAATCGCCGTGTCGTTCGGGGACCAGAAGCTCAATCTGCGACCGGTCGGGGCGCTGGCCGACGATCCGGACTGGGTGACCGGATCCGTCGAAGCCGCCGGCTCCGCGGACCTGTGCTTCGTCACGCGGGCGACGCCGGACGACGTTCGTGCCCACCTCGCCGCGTGCGGGGTCGACATCGTCTCGGGGCCGGTAACCAAGGTCGGGGCGCTGGGGCCGATGACCTCGCACTACTGCCGTGACGTCGACGGAAACCTCATCGAAATCGCCGTCTACTGAGCGTCTTTCAGCGGATACAGCTCGGGCAGGTTGATGACGATGGCCTCTTGGCTGCTGCGCGCGATCACGACTTCCGCGGGGGAGTTCGGATCGGGATTCTCTTCCCGGTGCGGCAGATACGGCGGGATGAAGATGTAGTCGCCGGGCGCGGTCGCGATGCGCACCTCTTGGACGCCGTCGTGGAAGACGAACTCCGGGTTGCCGCGTCGGACGTAGATCGCGGTCTCCGATTCGCCGTGATGGTGGTTGTCCGAAGCGGAACTCGGTGCGGCGTGTGTCTCACCCATCCACAGCTTCTCCGCACCGACCGACTTGCCGGACAGGGCGGCGAAGCGGCGCAGTCCTTCCGATTGAGCGGTGTCGGAACTGAGGTCCGCCGCCTTGATGTGGTGCACGCGGTGGCGCGTCACCTCGGTGGTCGCGTCGTCGAAGTCGGGGTGAAATCCGTCTGCGGTCGCCATGGGTCAATTATCGTCCGTCGAGTCCCGATATGCCTCGAGCAGTCTCAGCCACACTTCGCTGATCGTCGGGAAGCACGGCACGGCATGCCACAGCCGGTCGACGGGCACCTGGCCCGCGACGGCGATGGTCGCCGAATGCAGCATTTCGGTGACCCCGGGTCCGACCATCGTGACGCCGAGCAGGTGGCCCCGATCCGCATTGACCACCATCCGCGCCCGACCGGTGTAGCCGTCGGCGTAGAGCTTGGCCCCCATCACCACGTCGCCGATTTCCACGTCGACGATACGGACGCGGTGTCCGGCTTCCTGGGCCTCCCGCGCGGTCAGGCCGACCGCGGCGGCTTCCGGGTCGGTGAAGAAGGCCTGCGGGACGGCGTGATGGTCGGCGGTAGTCGCGTGCATGCCCCACGGCGCGGTGTCCAGCGGCTTTCCCGACGCGCGGGCCCCGATGGCCGCACCGGCGATGCGTCCTTGGTATTTGCCCTGATGGGTCAGCAGGGCCCGGTGATTGACGTCGCCCGCCGCATACAGCCAGCCGTCCTCGACGGCCCGCACGCGGCAGGTGTCGTCGACGTCGAGCCAACCGCCCGGCGTCAGCCCCACTGTGTCGAGACCGATGTCGTCGGTGAGCGGCGCCCGGCCCGTGGCGAAAAGCACCTCGTCGACTTCCAATTCGGATCCATCGCCCAATTCGAGGACCACTCGGGCGCCATCGGGCCGGCGCAGCGCCCGGACCGATGTTCCTACGCGGACGTCCACGCCCGCCCCGACGAGCCCGCGGGCGATGAGTTCGCCCACGAATGGCTCCATGCGGGGCAACAGGCCAGAGCCCCGGGCGAGGAGGGTAACCTTCGAGCCCAATCCTTGCCAGGCCGTGGCCATTTCGACGCCCACGCCGCCGGCACCGACGACGGCGAGCCGCATCGGGACGTGGCTGCTGTCGGTGGCCTGACGGTTGGTCCACGGTCTGGCCTCGGCCATGCCGGGCAATTCGGGCAGCGCGGGCCGGCTCCCGGTGCAGACCACGACCGCGTGCCGCGCGCCCAGCTCCGTCCGCTCGCCGTCTTGGGCGGTGACAGTGACTCGTCGCGGACCGTCCAGCCGCCCATGCCCGCGGATCAGCGTCGCGCCGATTCCGCCCACCCAATCCGCCTGGCCGGTGTCGTCCCAATCGGTGACATAGCGGTTGCGGCGGCCGAAGACGCCCGCGCTGCTGATGGAACCGCCGACCGCCTCGCGCGCGCCGTCGACCCGTCGGGCGTCCGCAACGGCAATCACCGGGCGCAGCAACGCTTTACTGGGCACGCACGCCCAATACGAACATTCGCCGCCGACGAGCTCGCGCTCGACCACCGCGACACTGAGACCCGCCGCACGCGCACGCTCCGCGGCATTCTGACCGATCGGCCCGGCGCCGAGCACGACCACGTCGTAGTCCTGTTCGATGACCGCTGCCATATGTCAGCGCCTCCTCTCGATCAGTCGCTCGGCCAGCTCGCGGATGTCGCTCACCACGAGGTCCGGTTGTGGCAGCCCGTCAACCGGCAGCGGCGGGTTGCCGGGCCGGGTGATGAGAGCGGAGCTGAAGCCGACGTGTTGCGCGCCGAGGGTGTCCCACACGTGGGCGGCCACCATCATGCATTCGGCGGGCGCCACCCCGAGTGTGTCGCACACGTGCCGGTACACCGCCGGAGCGGGCTTGAATGCGTGGCAGGCGTCGACGCTCAACTGGTGTTCGAAAAAGCTGGCCAGGCCCGAATTCTGCAGCACCGTGGGCCCGTTCGGGTTGGGCGGCGAGTTGGTCAGGGTGACCAAACGGAATCCGTTGTCGCGCAGGGCGGCGAGTCCGTCCGCCGCGTCCGGATGCGCCGGCATCGTTAGCAAGCCGGTCCTGAGGCGGCGCAGGTCGTCATCGGTGACATTCACGTGATAGACGTCGCCGAGCATGCGCAGCACGCCCTGGGCCAGCGTGGAAAAGTCCACGTAATTGCCCGCCAGGGTGATCGTCATCGAGTACATGACGAGTTGCGCGAACCATTCGCGCAGCACTCGCTCGTCACCGAACGTATCGCCGAAAATCGGTGTCAACGACTCGATATCAACGAGCGTCTCATTGACGTCGAAGACGAGAACGGACGGCCGATTCTCCGGGTTCATGTCGGTTGGCGGCTTTGCGCTCTCCCGGTGGGCGTCTTGCGAAGCACCTCATCGGGGTCCAGTCCCCGGTCGACGCCGTGGGGGAGAACGGTTTGGCCGGGTTCGAGCTGTAGCTGTTTGCCGTCGAGATACACGTCGATCTTGTCGGGTTCGAAGGACACCAGATTCGTCACCCGGCCTACCTCGGGCCAGGCGTTGACGTAGGACCACCCGGCGCGCTGGCGGCCGCCGATGTCGTAGTAGGAGCATATCCCCTTATAGGGGCAAAACGTTTGTAGATCAACCAGTTTGAGTGCTGCTTCGTTGATGTCTTCGCGCGCGACGTACCAGCGGGGCGCAAAGCCGGATTCGTACAGCGCCAACGGATGCTTGGTGTCGGCGATCACCTGCTCGCCGTCCCGGACGACCAGATGCCGCGACGCGGATCGGATGTCGATGCGGTGATAGGCATCGGCGGCATGTCCCACTATGTGCTCGTCTTCTTCGTAGAAGGCGTCCATCGCGCGCCAGGCGAATGCCAGCCGGCCGTCCAGAACCGCCGCGTGAGGGGGCGGTGCGGTGTGTCGCCACGAGCCGCGATGGGCCTCGCGGTCCGCAGCTTTGACGGTGAACCACGCTGTTTCGCCGAGGTCTTGGTGCGAGGTGACCCGGTCCTCGGCGACCAATATTCCCGCTTCGATGTCACCGAGGGGAAAGTAGGCAACCGGGTAGCGGCCCGGTTCGTGTAACAGGACGACGTCCTCGCTGTCGGCGATCCATCGGTCCGCGAAGCGCACCCGCATGCGCCGGCGCAGCGGCTCGGCGAACAGCAGCCGCGGTGGCAGCGGCCGCTCGGTGAGGAAATGCCCGACCGACCCGGACGCTAACGGTCCTTGTTGCCATGCCAAACCCATCCTGGTATCCCGTCGTTGGCGAAAGTGATTCTCAGAGAAAACATTTACGCAGCCGTCAGCCTATGACGACGACAACTTTGCCGCCAGCATCCCCGGACTCTGCCACACGGTGGGCCTCGTGAATCTGGTCGAACGAAAAAACGCGTGCCGGCGTTGCGTCGAGTTTGCCCTCCGCCACCTGCCGTGCGATGTCACTCAGCGGCACGTCCGACACCGGGAACCCGGGATTGCCGAAGACAGGGCTGGCGAAGAAGGTGAAGTTCACGCCGCTGGCCATCCGCGCGAGCGGGTTGAAATCGCCGATTGGTGCAAGTCCGCCGAGCCACCCGGCCAGACAGGCGGAACCACCGCGGCGCAGCATGTCGAGTGAATCGAGGATGGTGCTGTTACCGACGAAATCGAGGACTGCATCGATTCGCTTCGCCTCGGCGATGTGGGCGGCAAGGTCGCGGCGCTCGAGCTCGACACGGACGGCCCCCAACTTCTCGAGCATGGGAAAACGCTCGCGGCTGCGTGCGGTGGCGATGACGTTCGCTCCGGTGGCCACGGCCATTTTCAGCGCCGCCTGGCCTAACGCCGACGTCGCGCCGCGGATCACCAGCGTCTGTCGTGGCGTCAAATCAAGGTTACGGAACAAGCACGTCCAAGCGGTCGCGTAGGTCTCCGGCAGCGCAGCGAGCTGCGACCACGGCAGGTCCGAATCGATCAGGGTGACGTTTGCCGCGCGCACGCGGGTGTACTCGGCATAGCTGCCGTTGATCGTTCGGCCCAACCCGCCCATCAGGGCCGCCACCTTGGCGCCGACCGGGAATTCGCCTCCGGGGCACGCATCGACGATGCCGACGCATTCGATGCCGCTGACTTCTGCGGCTTCCGCCCATTCCCCCCGGCGCATGTGGATCTCGGCGTGGTTGATGCCGAATCCCTTGACCTCGATTACCACTTCGCCGTCTCGGGGCAATGGCTTGGGGATGTCGGTGTAGACGAGCCTGTCGAGGCCGCCGAATCCCGTCAGGATGATCGCCCGCATGGTGGCGCCCCCGGGCTGTTCTCGAACCACGGCGGGCGCGATGGGCAGCTGGGGTGAGGAGATGACTGACATGGCGGCCTCTTCCTAGATCTTCTGGCGCCCTTTGGATATGGCTATGCGGCGCCGAACCGAAGCGATCATCCCCGCCCGCGACCACGTTGAATGGGCTATCTAGCCCAATATTATGGGTTACTAGACCCAATCTGTCCAGAGGGGTTTGCGTTTATCCGGTCAGGATTTGGCTTTGCGGCGTGTCTTGCGGGGCGGCGGCGCAAAGGAACGCACATAGTCGACGGCGGCGATGACGGCGGCCCGCATCGGCTCCGGATCACCGGTGGCATAGGTCACCGTCGCGCCGCCCTGGTGTGCGAGAACCAGCGACGCGGCGAGATGCCGCGGGTCGGCGTCGGGGCGCAGGTCGCCGCGGCGCTGCATTGCCGTAAGCCCGGCCTGAAACAGCCCGATCCACTGGTCGTAGCCGGCGGAGAGATCGTCGTGCACCTCGTCGTCGGCGTCGATCAACTCGCCCGCCAGTGAGCCGTAGACACAGCCGCCGACGCGGTAGACGGTCTCGATGTCGGCGGCGACGGCGTCGGCCCACGATTGCAGGGCTGCGAGGCTGTCGAGTGCGCCCAATGCCGGTCGGGTGTGAAATTTTCGTACGTCGTCGCGCCGCGCGGCGATGACGCGTCGGGTCAGATCGCGTTTGTCGGTGAAGTAGTGCGAGATCTGCGAGCCGCCAACGCCGGCGCTTCGACGCACCTGTTCGATGCTGGTGTTGGCGACGCCGCGCTCGAACATCAGCCGCGCGGCGACCTCGACGATCCGCTCCCGGGTCGCCAGCCCCTTGCGGGTGAACGGTGATGCGTTGTTGTCGTTGGCTTTTCGTTCTACATCGCGACCGCGCGCGCGGCGAGCGGGCCGCGGAACCCGTTCGGCGGCATTGGTGGCGAACGTGCGTAGGTAGTTGACCGCGAAACGAACGGCGTCGGCGTGCGGCCATTCCGCTCGATAGGTGAAGGCCAGGGTGCCGCCGCCCTGGTGAGCGCTGACGATGACCAGCGCTATGCGTCGCGGGTCGGCATCCGCGACCAGAACACCGCCTTCCTTCATGGGTCGGATGGACTCCTCGAGGAGGTCGACCCACTGCCAATATCCGGCCCCAAGCGTTTCGCGCGTCGCTTCGTCGGACTTCGCCAACTGCGCGGCCAGGGCGTGGTAGGTGGGAGTGCCGAAGTATCCGATGCGTCTGAGGTAGCGCATGTTGAGGTCGATCCACCGCTCGTAGTCGTCGAACGACTGCAGGCCGTGGAGCCGCGGCTGGCGGTGAAAGTCCAGAACCACGCCGATCTGACGTTTTATGACCGCGCGGATCAGCGCGCTCTTGTCCGCGAAATAATGCGCGAGCTGAGAGCCGCTGACCGATGCGGCCCTGCGCACGTTCTCCATGTTCGCCGCGGCCAGGCCCTCGGTGACGATCAGCTGGGCGGCCGCCTCCACGATTCGGTCGCGGGTGGCGCGCCCCTTGGCGGTCAACCGTTGTTCCTCTTGAACATCGGCCATCGCGTCAGGCTAGCCCGCGAGCGGCGCGAACTATGGGATATTCATCCCATTGATGGGCCGTGCCGACCGCGGACCGGTCAGGCGGCCACGGGGACCTTGGCGAGGAAGTCGCGGATCAGCTCAGCGACCTCGTCGAGCGCGGACTCGAGCAGGAAGTGTCCGCCATCGAGCAGGTGGATCTCGGCATCGGGCAAGTCGTCGGCGAATGCTTGCGCGCCGGCCGGGCCGAAGATTTCGTCGCCCCGCCCCCACACCGCCAGCAAGGGCACCTGTGAAGTTCGGAGGTACTCGTGCAGGCGCGGATACAGCGGTGCGTTGGTGGCGTAGTCGCGCAGCAGCTTCAGCTGCACTTCGTCGTTGCCCGGACGAGATATCAGCGCGTAGTCGTGGTGCCAGGATTCCGGGTCGACCAGGCTCTCGTCGGGGACGCCGGTGACGTACTGCCACCGGGTGGCGTCCAGCGTGAGGAACTGACGCACAGCGGCCTCGGTGTCGGCCGTCGGCTCATTTTGATAGGCCCACAACACTTTCCAGAAGCTCTCGACGAATCCTGCGTCGTAGCCGTTGCCGTTCTGGGTGATGATCGCAGTGATGGCGGAAGGATCGCGGAGCGCCAGGCGCCAGCCTATCGGCGCCCCATAGTCCTGTACGTACATGGCGTATCGGTCGATGCCGAGCGTGCGCAGCAGGCCGGCTGTCAACTCGGTGAGCGCGTCGAAGGTGTAGTCGAACTCGTCCACGGACGGCGCGTCCGAGAGGCCGAAGCCCAGGTGGTCGGGCGCGATCACGTGGTACCGGTCGGCCAACGCCGGGATCAGGTTGCGGAACATGTAGGAGCTGGTGGGAAAGCCGTGCAACAGCACCAGCGGCGGCGCTGCCGGATCGCCGGCCTCGCGGAAGAACAGCCGATGACCGTCGACGGTGGCATAGCGATGATGAACAGCCGGCATGATTTCCTCCCGTTTTTTGGGTTATACGACCCAGTATGCACCGAAATCGGCGCCGCGCAACGGCCTCGGGGCGACCGGACAGGTTGTCATCGGCGCCTGTGCTCGGATATTCTGGGTTGTTCATCCCATTTGTATCGGAGGAGCGGGCGTACGGTGGGTAACGCGTTGCGGGAGCAAACGGTCCTGGTTGTCGGACGCGGCAGCGGGATCGCGCGCGCCGTCACCCTGCTCGCGCAGGCGGAGGGCGCACGGGTCATCGCGGCCGGGCGAGACCACGCCAAACTTGCCAGCGCCTACCGCGACGGCGGCGTTGCCGCCGAGGTCGTCGACGTCACCGACGATGTGTCGATCGCCGCCCTCGCCGACCGGGTGGGCGGCGTCGACCACGTAGTGTCGACCGCGTCGGCGCGCGCCCGGGGAAAGCTGGGCGACCTGGACCGTGAGAGCCTGCAGCTGTCGTTCGACACCAAGGTCATCGGGCCCGTGATGCTGGCCAAATACTTTGCACCCCAGGTTAAACCGGGCGGATCATTCGTGCTGTTCTCGGGTGTGCACGCGTTCAAGCACAACGTCGGCTATCTCGGGGTCGGCGTCACCAACGGCGCCGTCGATTTCCTCGCCCGCTGGCTGGCCGTCGAACTCGCGCCCATCAGGGTCAACGCGATTTCTCCAGGAGTGATCGATACCGGAGCCTGGGACGCGATGGGCAACGACGGCAAGCGGGAGTACTTTCAGCACATCGCCGACGGCAACCCCGTGGGAAGGATAGGCACGCCGGATGACGTCGCCAAGGCCGTGCTGTTTGCGATGACGAACACGTTCATGACTGGCATGACGCTGAAGGTGGACGGCGGCGAGCCGCTGGTCTAGGTCGAGGCAGTTAGAGGTGACGCGGTGGCCAGGCTTGTTTCGGTAAATGTGGGCATGCCCAAGGACGTGCAGTGGCGGGGTAAAACCGTCCACACCGGGATCTGGAAGGCCCCGGTCGACGGGCCGGTCATGGTGCGCCGCCTCAACGTCGACGGTGACGGCCAGGGCGATCTTGGCGGCCACGGCGGTGAGCAACGCGCGGTCATGGTTTATCAGGTTGAGTCGTATGACTTTTGGCGGACCTACCTGGGTCGCGACGACCTGGGACCCGGCCACTTCGGTGAAAACTTCACCATCGACGGTCTCGCCGACGACGAGGTCTGCATCGGGGACCGTTACCGCATCGGCGAAGCTGAATTCGAGGTGACCCAACCGCGCGTCACCTGCTTCCGGATCGGCATGCGGCTCAACGAACCCGAGATGCCCAACCTTCTCGTCTCCCAGCATCGTCCGGGTTTCTATTTCCGGGTGATCAGCGAGGGCACTGTTCGCGCCGGCGACGACATCGTGCGGACCCGACGCGGCCGTCATGAGCTGCGCGTCGCCGACGTCGACGCGCTGTTGTACCTGCCGAACCGCGATACCGAGCTGCTCCGTAAGGTCGTCGACGTTCCGGCGCTCAGCCCGGGCTGGCAGCAATCTTTCCGCGACATGCTGACCGAGCCCGGGAGCGCCGCGCCACCGATCGGTGTCGAACCAGCATGGGACGGATTTCGTCCGTTGCGGGTCAGCCAGATCCGCCGGGAAAGCCCCGAGGTGCTGTCGATTCGCCTCGAGTCCGAAGACCACTCCGCGTTGCCCCCACCGCTTCCCGGCCAATACCTGCCCGTGCGGATCGCCGGGGCCGGCGAGCCGGCGCCCCTGCGCAGCTACTCGCTGTCCGGTGATCCCGCCGCGGGCGTTTATCGAATCAGCGTCAAACGCGAAGAACACGGTCTGGTGAGCGCCTGGCTTCACACCCACATCCAGCCGGGGGCGGTGATAGACGCGGCCGCCCCACGCGGCGACTTCTGCCTCACCGAGGAGGCCATTCCGGTCGTCTTTTTTTCGGCAGGGATCGGCGCGACGCCGGTCCTGGCGATGTTGCACGCCCTCTCGGCCGCCCGCAGTACCCGCGACATCTGGTGGCTGCACACCACCCGCAGTCCCCAAACCCAAGTGTTCGCAGAGGAAGTCGCGGCCCTCATCAGCTCCTTACCCCACGCTCGGCAGCGCGTCTTCTACACCGAATCGCAGGGCCGCCTCAACCAACAGTCGATCGCCGCCCTGGGCCTGCCCACCGATGCCACCGTTTACCTCTGCGGACCAACGCAATTCATGTCCGACATCCGCGACCACCTTACCGCCCTCGGCCTCGACCCGGCACACATCCACAGCGAACTATTCGGCGCACTACAGGCGATCAACCCGGGCGTCGTCAAGACCGGGGAGCGCAGGGCGCCCCACCCGCCGCCCGGAACTTCGGGCAGCGGACCGCCAATCACCTTCGCGCGCAGCGGCCTGACCGTCAACTGGTCGCCGGATTACCCAAGCATCCTCGAGTTCGCCGAAGCTTGTGATGTGCCAACCCGCTTCTCGTGCCGAAGCGGCGTGTGTCACGTCTGTGTGACTGGCGTGGTGGCCGGGACCACAACATACGTGCAAGCACCGTTGGAAGAGCCCGGCGACGGGGAAGTGCTGATCTGCTCGGCCGTGCCGCGCAGCGACCTGGTGCTGGACCTCTGAGGGTTACGGCGCGATCGCGAGTTGTCCGCCCGTCGCGTGCAGGACGGCACCGTTGACGTAGCTCGCCTCCGGAGAGCCGAGAAAGACGACCGCGCTGGCGATCTCGCGAGGATCGGCCGGCCGGCCCAGTGCCGTGGTCGCGCCCAGCCCCTCGACCAAGCCCGGCAGCACGTTGGTACCGGGTGTGTCGGTCGGGCCCGCGGCCACCGCGTTCACCCGCACTCCCGACTTGCCGAACTCGTCGGCCCACACGCGCGTCAGCTGTTCGAGCGCGGCCTTGCTCGCGCCGTAGATGCCGGCGCCGCGCGCCGCCACCGAGGCGGCGAGGGTGCTGACGTTGACCACGGCGCCGCCGCCGCGTCGAGCCATCGCCGGCGCAAGTTGTTGGACCAGGATGAACGGCGCGCGGATGTTGACGTTCACATGCTCGTCGAAGGTCGCGTCGTCGGTGTCGGCGGTTACGCCGAATTTATAGATGCCGCCGTTGTTGACCAGGATGTCCACGTCGCCCGCCTCGGCGGCCAACCGTCGCACGTCGTCGGCGTCACCGAGGTCCGCGGCGATGAAACGGGCCTTGCCGCCGGAACTTTCGATTTCACGCACCACCTCGGCGCCGCGCTCCGCACTGCGCCCGTGTACCAAGACCTCGGCGCCGCGATCCGCGAGTTGCAGGGCAATTGCGCGACCGATACCGGATGTGGCGCCGGTGACCAGGGCGGTCGAGCCGGCCAAAGCTGCACCCATGAAAAACCTGCCTTCGCGGGGAGACGTTCACTTGCTTCTCCCGCAGCATTGGCCCAGCGAAATTTATTCCTATGGCGCGAGGCAGACCGACGCTTCGGCGGTGTAGCACAGGAACGTCAGGGTCTCCTGCAGATACAGCTGCACGGTGTCGGCGTCGTGGCCCAGGTACCCGATCGCGACGTCGGTGCCCAGCTGCAGATCGAAGTCGCCGCCGCGGGTGGTCAGCACGAATGCGCCGTCGATGGCGGGCGCCCAGATGATGTCCCCGTCG
Source organism: Mycobacterium sp. NGS69 (assembly GCF_059812165.1). Classification (NCBI taxonomy): domain Bacteria; kingdom Bacillati; phylum Actinomycetota; class Actinomycetes; order Mycobacteriales; family Mycobacteriaceae; genus Mycobacterium; species Mycobacterium sp. NGS69. The sequence goes on along the minus strand of NZ_JCALCD010000001.1, from coordinate 258,481 downwards.
ACCAACCGGTTCAGGTGCTCGCGGATGGGATAGCCGTGCTCGGTCGTCTCACTGACCTTGGTGTAGACCTCGGCGGCCAGCAGCACCGAGTACGGGCCGTCGACACCGGCCAGCCGCAGCCCGGTCAACGCCTGCGAAATCGCGTCGGGCATGTCGCGGGGATCCTCGGGCAGCTTCAACGGCGGATTGGAGCTGCAACTGCGGATGCCCTCGATGGATCCGGCGGCATAGCCCTCGAAGATGGCACGGTCCTCGACAAACGCGAGCTTCTTGGCCGCCTCCTTGACCGGGTCCCAGTCCGAGTCGTTCGCGCCGCGCTCGACGTTGTCGATCTCGTAGCGCGATAGGGTGAACGGAACACGCAGGCGGACAAGGGGTTTGCTGGCGCGAAGGTGCGCCACCACGCCGTCGGTGGGCGCGTCGACGTCCAGGAGTCGCCCGGTGCTGACCGCCGCGGTGACCGGCCCGCCGGGCTCGCTCACGTCGACGACGCGCCGTCCCGCGATATGCCGCTTGAACGTCCGGGTGGCCTCCAATTCGATTTCCGCCCAGGCGACTTCGGTGACGGGTGCCAGGTCGCGGTAGAGGTTGTTCATCGAGTGGTTCCTTTCAGGCTGCCAATCGCGAGTGAGCCGTCATCAGATGCCGGTGCGGCCGGTCGCGCTGTCACTAGCGGGGCCGGCAAAGGCGGTGGGTCGTCGAGGAAATCGACGGTGGGGGAGAAGAACAGTCCGCCCGTGACCGCGGTGGAGAAGTCCAGGATGCGGTCGGTGTTGCCGGGCGGGTCGCCGAGGAACATGTTCGCCAGCATCTGTTCGGTGACGGTCGGCGTCCGCGAATACCCGATGAAGTATGTGCCGTACTCGGCCTTGCCCAACTCGCCGAAAGGCATGTTGTGCCGCACGATCTTCAACTCGGTGCCGTCGTCGTCGGTGATGACGTTGAGGGCGATGTGGGCGTTGTCGGGCTTGTCGGAGTCGTCGAGTTCGATGTCTTCGAGCTTGGTTCGGCCGATCACCAGTTCCTGCTCGGTGACCGACAGCGAATTCCACGACGACATGTCGTGCAGGTACTTCTGCACGTGCACGTAGCACGAGCCGGCGAAGTCGGGGTCCTCGTCGCCGACGGCGGTGGCGCTGACCGCGATTGGGCCGTCGGGGTTTTCGGTGCCGTCCACGAAGCCCAGCAGGTCGCGGTTGTCGAAGTACCGGAACCCGTGCACCTCGTCGACCACGGTGACCGCGCCGGCCATCGAGCGCAGGATGCGGTCGGCCAATTCGAAACAGACGTCCAGGCTCTCGGCCCGGATGTGGAACAACAGGTCCCCGGGTGTGGCCGGGGCGGTGTGCCGCGGGCCCTTCAGCGCTACGAACGGATGCAGTTCGGCGGGCCGCGGCCCGGAAAACAGGCGGTCCCAGGCGTCCGAGCCGATCGAGGCGATCGCCGACAACCGTTTCGGCGGCTCGCGGAATCCGATCGCGCGCACCAGCCCGGAGATTCCGGCTAGCGCGTCGTGCACCGCCGCCTCCCCACCGTCATCGATGGTGACCACGATGAAGATCGCGGCAGGTGTCAGCGGCTGGAGGATGGGTTGGGGCTGAACCGGAGGCACTCTGCCGACCCTATCGTGGCGACGGCGACGCCGACAGCCATGATGGTCACCATGCCGGCCAGCGCCGCAGGCCTCTGCGAATTCATCGACACCTCACCGTCGCCGTTTCACGCCTGCGCGACGGTGGCCGCCCGGCTGGCCGGAGCGGGATACGCCGAAGTCGCCGAGACCGACCGCTGGCCGGACCGACCGGGGCGCTACTACGTCGTGCGGGCCGGATCGCTGGTCGCCTGGAATTCGGACGGCCCCGACGGGCCGTTCCGGATCGTCGGCGCGCACACCGACAGCCCCAACCTGCGGGTCAAACAGCACCCGGACCGGTCGGTCGCGGGCTGGCGGGTGGTGGCCCTCGAGCCGTACGGGGGTGCCTGGCTGAACTCCTGGCTGGACCGCGACCTCGGCATCAGCGGTCGGCTGTCGATCAGGGAGGGCGGCGGGGTCGGCGAGCGGCTCGTCCGCATCGACGACCCGATCCTGCGGGTGCCGCAGCTGGCGATCCACCTGGCCGAGGATCGCAAGTCGCTGACCCTGGACCCGCAGCGACACGTCAACGCGGTCTGGGGCGTTGGGGAACAACGGGGTTCGTTCATCGACCACGTCGCCGAGCGGGCCGGGGTCGCGGCGACCGATGTGCTGTCCGCCGACCTGATGACGCACGACCTCACGCCGTCGGCGGTGGTCGGCGCCGACGCCGGCCTGCTGAGCGCGCCCCGATTGGACAACCAGGCCAGCTGCTACGCCGGCACGGAGGCGTTGGTGGCCGCTGCACCCGGGGACTTCCTGCCGGTGCTAGTCCTCTTCGACCACGAGGAGGTCGGATCGACCTCCGACCGCGGCGCGCAGTCCAACCTGCTGAGCACCGTCCTGGAGCGGATCGTGCTCGCCGCCGGCGGCACCCGGGAGGACTTCCTGCGCCGGCTGCCGGCGTCGCTGCTGGCCTCGGCCGACATGGCCCACGCCACCCACCCCAACTACCCCGAGCGGCACGAGCCCGGCCACCTGATCGAGGTCAACTCCGGGCCGGTGCTCAAGGTGCATCCGAACCTGCGGTACGCCACCGACGGCCGCACCGCGGCGGCCTTCGAGCTGGCCTGCCGGCAGGCCGGGGTCGGGTTGCAGCGTTACGAGCACCGCGCCGACCTGCCGTGCGGTTCGACGATCGGGCCGCTGGCCTCGGCACGGACCGGCATCCCGACCGTCGACGTCGGCGCCCCGCAGCTCGCGATGCACTCCGCGCGCGAGTTGATGGGCGCGCACGACGTCGCCGCCTATTCGGCCGCGCTGCAAGCCTTTCTGTCGCCCCGCTGACCTACGATCCGGCCATGGCGCTAAACGTAGAAATGCTCACGTTCGACTGCGGCGATCCGGACGGGCTAGCCGGCTGGTGGGCCGAGCAGTTCGGCGGCAAGACACACGTCATCCTCGCCGACGAGTTCACCGCGGTGACCTTCCCGGAGGGGCTGCGGCTCGGGTTCCAGAAGGTGCCCGATCCCACCCCGGGGAAGAACCGGGTGCACCTGGACCTCGGCGCGGCCGACGTCGACGGCGAGGTGGCGCGGCTGACGGCCGCCGGGGCGACCGAGGTCGGCCGGCACCAGTTCGGCGACACCTTTCGCTGGGTGGTGCTGGCCGACCCCGAGGGCAACGTCTTCTGCGTCGTCAAGCAATAGCGCTGAGGGTGCGCCCAGGGCGTTGATTGTGAGGCCTGGGCGGGAAAATCGCCGGGTTCCCGCCCTGCGTGCACACCGAAAGCCGTTAGCGCACACTCAAGGCTCAGCCCTGGTTGAGGATCGGCGGGTCGTAGCGGATGACGTTCTCCACCACGATCCCGTCGCGGGTGCGCACCCGGTCGATCCCCCGGATCTGGAACGGGCCGTCGGGGCCGGTGCCGCGGCCCGCATAGTGCAAGAACACCAGCTCCTCGCCCTCGGCCGCGCCGGGAACGGTGGCGCTGTCGATGACTTCGAGCTTCAAATCCGGTGCGGCATCCAGCAATTCGGCGATCTTTGCCGTGTAGGGCTCGATGCCCCGGACCGGCTCGGGGTCGCCCGGCCAGTAGCCGACGATGTCGTCGGCCAGGATGTCGAAACCGCGCGACATGGTGGGCGCGGCCCAGTACGCGGCGAACATCTCGGCGCTGAACTTCGGGGCGGACTGGACGTCGGTCATGGTTCCTCCTTGACTCGGGCGCTCCGATCGAGCGCGTCATCTCAAGCCTGGGCGGGACGCGTGCGGCGGCACAATTACCTCCGAGGTCATCGCGACGGGTAGGCGCGCGTGGTTACCGTGGCTTCGTGAGCCACGCGACGGTCGGTGTCCTGCTGCGCGACTGGCGCACGCGTCGACGGGTCAGCCAGCTCGACCTGTCGCTGAGCGTGGGGGTGTCGGCGCGGCACCTGAGCTTCATCGAGACCGGGCGCGCCCGGCCCAGCCCCGAGATGGTGCTCGCGCTCGCCGAGGGCCTCGACGTTCCGCTGCGCGAACGCAACGCGCTGCTGCTGGCCGCCGGGTTCGCCCCGCGCTACCAGTCGCGCCCGCTCGAGGACGGCGCCCTGTCGCCGGCGCGCGACGCGGTGCAGCGCCTCCTGGACGCCCACGACCCCTACCCGGGCATCGTCATCGACCGCTGCTGGAACATCGTCGGGGCCAACGCCGCGGCGTCCGCCCTGACCACGGGCCTGCCCCAAGACCTGCTCGGGCCGCCGCCCAACGTCTACCGGTTGTCCCTGCACCCCGACGGGCTGGCCGCCCGGACCCTGAACTTCCCCGAGTGGGCGGGCTACCTGCTGCACCAGCTGCGGCGCACCATCGCGCTCACCGGCGACCCGGCGTTGCGGGCGTTGGACGAGGAGGTGCGCGGATACCCGGGCGTCGCGGCCGCCGCCAGGGCGTGGAGCTCGCCGCCGGACAACGCCGCGCTGCTCGTGCCGTTCGAGCTCGATGCCGGTGCCGGGCAACGGCTGTCGATGTTCACGACGCTCACCACCTTCGGGACGCCGCTCGACGTCACCCTCGCCGAGCTCGCCGTCGAGCTGTTCTATCCGGCCGATGACGAAAGCGCCCGCCTGCTGCGCGGCGACTAGCGCTCTAGACTGTTCCCGTGACAACCGCGCGCACCCAGGTCATCGACACCGTCGAACACGCCGCGACCACCCCCGACCAACCGCAACCGTTTCACGAACTCGGCCTCAAGGACGACGAATACCAGCGGATCCGCGAGATCCTGGGCCGCCGTCCCACCGACACCGAGCTGGCGATGTACTCGGTGATGTGGAGCGAGCACTGCTCGTACAAATCGTCGAAGGTGCACCTGCGCTACTTCGGTGAGACCACGACCGACGAGATGCGCGCCGGCATGCTGGCCGGCATCGGCGAGAACGCCGGCGTCGTCGACATCGGCGACGGCTGGGCCGTCACCTTCAAGGTGGAATCGCACAACCACCCGTCCTACGTCGAGCCCTACCAGGGCGCGGCGACGGGCGTGGGCGGCATCGTCCGCGACATCATGGCCATGGGCGCGCGCCCGGTCGCCGTGCTGGACCAGCTCCGGTTCGGCGCCGCCGACGCGCCGGACACCCGCCGTGTCGTCGACGGTGTCGTCCGCGGCATCGGCGGCTACGGCAACTCGCTGGGGCTGCCCAACATCGGTGGCGAGACCGTGTTCGACGCGTGCTACGCCGGCAACCCGTTGGTCAACGCCATGTGCATCGGCGTATTGCGCCAGGAGGACCTACATTTGGCGTTCGCGTCGGGTGCGGGCAACAAGATCATCCTGTTCGGCGCGCGGACCGGGCTCGACGGCATCGGTGGGGTGTCGGTGCTCGCGTCGGACACGTTCGATGCCGAGAATTCACGCAAGAAGCTGCCGTCGGTTCAGGTGGGCGACCCGTTCATGGAGAAGGTGCTCATCGAGTGCTGCCTCGAGCTCTACGCGGGCGGCCTGGTGATCGGCATCCAGGACCTCGGTGGGGCCGGATTGGCCTGCGCCACTTCCGAATTGGCGTCGGCCGGGGACGGTGGGATGGCGGTCCAACTCGACACCGTCCCGCTGCGAGCCAAAGAGATGACGCCCGCCGAGGTGCTCTGCAGCGAGTCGCAGGAGCGCATGTGCGCCGTGGTGGCGCCGGAGAACGTGGACGCCTTCATGGCGGTGTGCCGCAAGTGGGAGGTGCTGGCCACGGTCGTCGGCGAGGTCACCGACGGCGACCGGCTGCGGATCACCTGGCGCGGCGAGACCGTCGTCGACGTGCCGCCGCGCACCGTGGCCCACGAAGGCCCGGTGTATCAGCGTCCCGTCGTGCGCCCCGAATCCCAGGACGCCCTGAACGCCGACCGCTCGACGGGCCTGCCCCGGCCGGCCACCGGCGACGAGCTGCGCGCGACTTTGCTTGCGCTGCTGGGCAGCCCGCACCTGTGCAGCCGCGCGTTCATCACCGAGCAGTACGACCGCTACGTGCGCGGCAACACCGTGCTGGCCGAGCATGCCGACGGCGGCGTGCTGCGCGTCGACGAATCGACCGGCCGCGGCATCGCGGTGTCGACCGACGCGTCGGGCCGCTACACGCTGCTGGATCCCTACGCCGGTGCCCAACTCGCGCTGGCCGAGGCGTACCGCAACGTCGCGGTCACCGGCGCTACCCCGGTCGCGGTGACCAACTGCCTCAACTTCGGTTCGCCCGAAGACCCCGGGGTGATGTGGCAGTTCTCGCAGGCGGTCCGCGGGCTGGCCGATGGCTGTGCGGCCCTTGGGATTCCGGTGACCGGCGGCAACGTGAGCTTCTACAACCAGACCGGGTCGGCCGCGATCCTGCCCACGCCGGTGGTCGGCGTGCTCGGCGTGATCGACGATGTGGCGCGGCGCATCCCCACCGGCCTGGGCACCGAACCCGGGGAGACCCTGCTGCTGCTGGGCGATACCCGCGACGAGTTCGACGGTTCGGTATGGGCGCAGGTGACGGCCGACCACCTGGGCGGGCTGCCGCCCAAGGTGGACCTGGCGCGAGAAAGGCTCCTGGCCGAGGTACTGGCCTCGGCGTCGCGCGACGGGTTGGTGTCCGCGGCGCACGACCTGTCCGAGGGCGGCCTCGCCCAGGCCATCGTCGAATCAGCGCTGGCGGGTGAAACCGGTTGCCGCATCGTGCTTCCCGAGGGCGCGGATCCGTTCGTGATGTTGTTCTCCGAGTCGGCCGGCCGGGTGTTGGTGGCGGTCCCGCGCACCGAGGAGAGCCGGTTCCGGTCGATGTGCGAGGCGCGGGGGCTGCCCGCGACCCGCGTCGGCGTCGTCGACCAGGCCTCGGACGCCGTCGAGGTCCAGGGCCTGTTCACCGTCTCGCTGGCGGAATTGCGCGAGACGTCCGAGGCGGTGCTGCCGCGATTCTTCGGGTAGCTCGGCTGCGCGCGCTGGCCCTGGCGGCCGCGCTGGTCGGGTGGAGCTTCGTCAGCCCGCGGCTGCCGCCGGTGTGGCGGGTGACGCTGCAGGCCGGTGCGGGCGCGCTGCTGGTGTTGGTGACCCGCGCGCCGCTGGGCCTACGGCTGCCGCGGCTGTGGACGGGGATGCGGCTGGGGTCGGCGGCCGGGGCAGCCGCGGCGGGCGCGATCGCCGCGACGACGACGGTGCCTTTGGTGCGTGCCTCGATGGCGGCCCACGAGCCGCCGGGTTCCCTGCCGGGTTGGCTGCTGCTGCGCATACCCGTCGGCACCGTCTGGGCCGAGGAGGCCACCTTCCGCGCCGCGCTGGCCGCCGTGGGCTCGCGCGCCTTCGGCCCGCGCGGCGGAAGATTGTTGCAGGCCAGTGCTTTTGGGCTTTCGCACATCCCGGACGCGCGGGCGACGGGTGCACCGGTAGCGGGCACCGTGCTGGTCACCGGTGTCGCGGGCTGGCTGTTCGGTTGGCTGGCCGACCGTTCCGGCAGCCTCGCCGCGCCGATGCTGACGCACCTGGCCATCAATGAGGCCGGTGCGGTCGCCGCGGTGGCCGTGCAACGCTGAGGTATGCCCGCCCGTCAACGCGCCGACCCGGCCCAGGCCCGGCAGGCGGTGCTGGTCGTGCTGGACTGGCTGCGCGACGATTCCCACCCGGCGCCCGACCGGAACGCCCTCGCGACCGCCGTGCGGCTCACGGCGCGGACGCTGGCCGCGGTGGCGCCGGGTGCCAGCGTCGAGGTCCGGATCCCGCCGTTCGCTGCGGTCCAGTGCATCTCCGGGCCCCGGCACACCCGCGGCACGCCCCCGAACGTGGTGGAGACCGATCCGCGGACCTGGCTGCGGCTGGCCACCGGGCTTTTGCCGCTCGACGAGGCAAAAGCGGTCGGGGCGGTGCGGCTGTCCGGCTCCCGGGCGGGTGAAATTGGCCACTGGTTGCCCCTGTTCGGTGTCAGCTGAATACAACCCTGAACTGCAGGTTTAGAGTTATGAATCGGGATTTTCGGTGCTCAACACGCCCGTCGGATTCGGCGCCGGGCCCGTGCTGCCCGTAGACTCCGGTACGTCACCAATCGTTCGCCAGGGAGCCGCCGAACCGTGACCGTCGCTGGAGTAGAAGCACCCGAGCAGGACTTGAACTCCCCCCGTGAAGAATGCGGCGTGTTCGGGGTCTGGGCCCCGGGTGAGGACGTCGCCAAACTCACCTACTACGGCCTGTACGCGCTGCAGCATCGCGGGCAGGAAGCCGCGGGCATCGCCGTCGCCGACGGATCCCAGGTGTTGGTCTTCAAGGACCTCGGCTTGGTCAGCCAGGTGTTCGATGAGCAGACACTGGCCGCGATGCAGGGTCACGTCGCGATCGGGCACTGCCGCTACTCCACCACGGGCGACACCACGTGGGAAAACGCCCAGCCCGTGTTCCGCAACACCGCGGCCGGCACCGGGGTCGCGTTGGGGCACAACGGGAATCTGGTCAACACGGCGGAACTCGCCGCGCGCGCCCGCGATGAGGGGCTGATGGGCACCCGATGCCCCGCCCCGGCGACGACCGACTCCGACATCCTGGGTGCGCTGCTCGCCCACGGCGCGGCCGACTCCACCCTGGAACGCGCGGCGCTGGAGCTGCTGCCGACCGTGCGCGGGGCGTTCTGCCTGACGTTCATGGACGAAAACACGTTGTACGCGTGCCGCGATCCCTATGGGGTGCGGCCGCTTTCGCTCGGACGGCTCGACCGCGGCTGGGTGGTGGCGTCCGAAACGGCCGCGCTGGACATCGTCGGCGCCTCGTTCGTCCGCGACATCGAGCCCGGCGAGTTGCTGGCCATCGACGCCGACGGCGTGCGCTCCACGCGGTTCGCCAATCCGGAGCCCAAGGGCTGCGTCTTCGAATACGTCTACCTCGCGCGGCCCGACAGCACGATCGCCGGCCGGTCGGTGCACGCCACCCGGGTCGACATCGGTCGCCGGCTGGCGCGCGAATGCCCAGTCGAGGCCGACCTGGTGATCGGCGTGCCGGAGTCGGGCACACCGGCCGCCGTCGGATACGCCCAGGAGTCAGGCATCCCGTACGGGCAGGGCCTGATGAAGAACGCCTACGTCGGGCGCACGTTCATCCAGCCGTCGCAGACCATCCGCCAGCTCGGCATCCGGCTGAAGCTCAACCCGCTCAAAGAGGTGATCCGCGGCAAGCGGCTCATTGTCGTCGACGATTCGATCGTGCGGGGGAACACCCAGCGGGCGCTGTTGCGCATGCTGCGCGAGGCCGGCGCCCTCGAGGTACACGTGCGCATCGCCTCACCGCCGGTGAAGTGGCCGTGCTTCTACGGCATCGACTTCCCATCGCCGGCCGAGTTGATCGCCAACGCCGTCGCGGACAAAGAGGAATCGCTCGAGGCGGTCCGCCAGGCCATCGGCGCCGACACGCTGGGCTACATCTCGCTGCGCGGCCTGGTGGCGGCCTCCGAGCAGCCGGCGTCGCGGCTGTGCACCGCCTGCTTCGACGGCAAATACCCGATCGAACTGCCCGAGGAGTCCGCGCTGGGCAAGAACGTCATCGAGCACATGCTCGCCAACGCCGCGCGCGGATCCGGCCTCGACGATCTGGCACCCGATGAAGTGCCGATCGTCCGCTGACCGAAGCCGCTCCCGGTGCTTCAAAGACGCGTGATACCGGCGCGAAGCGCCGCCCGGTAGCCTTTATCGCGATGACGGATCCCGGAAAAAGCCCCGGACGAGACCCGGGCGGTCAGGGCATCACCTACGCGTCCGCTGGGGTGGACATTGAAGCCGGTGAGCGTGCCGTCGCTTTGTTCAAGCCGCTGGCGACCAAGGCCACCAGACCCGAGGTGCGCGGCGGGCTGGGCGGCTTCGCCGGACTGTTCGCTCTGCGCGGCGGCTACCGCGAGCCGGTCCTGGCGGCCTCCACCGACGGCGTCGGCACCAAGCTGGCGGTCGCCCAGGCGATGGACAAGCACGACACCGTCGGCCTCGACCTGGTCGCCATGGTGGTCGACGATCTCGTGGTCTGCGGCGCCGAGCCGCTGTTCCTGCAGGACTACATCGCGGTCGGCCGGACGGTCCCGGAACGGCTGAGCGCGATCGTCAGCGGCATCGCGGAGGGCTGTGTGCGCGCCGGGTGTGCGCTGCTGGGCGGAGAAACCGCCGAACACCCCGGCCTGATGGAACCCGACCACTACGACATCTCAGCCACCGGCGTCGGTGTCGTCGAGGCCGACGACGTGCTGGGCGCCGACCGCGTCAAACCCGGCGACGTCATCATCGCGATGGGCTCGTCCGGGCTGCATTCCAACGGGTATTCGCTGGCCCGCAGCGTCTTGCTCGAGATCGACCGGATGAACCTGGCCGGTTATGTCGAGGAGTTCGGCCGCACCCTGGGTGAAGAACTGCTGGAACCGACCCGCATCTACGCCAAAGACTGCCTGGCGCTGATGGCCGAAACCCATGTCCGGACGTTCTGCCACGTCACCGGCGGCGGGCTGGCCGGCAACCTGCAACGCGTCATCCCGCCCGGCCTGGTCGCCGAGGTCGACCGCGGCACCTGGACGCCCGCACCGGTGTTCGCCATGATCGCCCAGCGTGGCCGCGTCGCGCGCGAGGAAATGGAGAAGACCTTCAACATGGGCGTCGGCATGATCGCCGTCGTCGCCCCCGAAGACGAGGACCGCGCGCTGGCCATGTTGACCGCGCGGCACCTCAACTGCTGGGTGCTGGGCACGGTCGGCAAAGGCGGAAAAGACGGCCCGCGGGCCAAGCTGGTGGGGCAGCACCCGAGGTTCTGACACAAACTGTGCCGATGCTCAGCGCATCGGCACAGTGGCGGTAAGAGGTTCAGCGACGCCAGTCGTCGGCGTCGGCCCAAGATTCGTCTTGGCCGTCGTCGCTGGGTTCGTCGGCGGACGTGCCCGACAGCTCCTGCTGAAGCCGCTGGAAATCGGTCTGCGGGGAACTGTATTTGAGTTCTCGTGCAACCTTGGTCTGCTTTGCCTTAGCCCGGCCGCGGCCCATGGGGGAACCCCCTCGCGCAATAACGGAGCGGCCTAACAAGTAGGCGGCTCCGATCTCTTGGTGTCGTTATTGTCCTGCCGACAGTTTACCGTGCCTCGCGGTCCGGTGTCGGTGACCCCTGTCCGCTGTGGCGGACGTCATCGACGATTATCCAGCACCGCCCCGCAACCGTTCAACGGCTCGCCGTCCCGCGCCGACGTGTTCGGTGGCGGGCAGCGAATCGGCGTCGATCGCCGCGGCGACGTCGCCCTGTGGGCCGGTCGTCAGCTCGGTGTCCGCGGGCAGGCCGCGCTTGACGAGCGCCAGCGCCACCGGCCCGAGATCTACGTGCTCGACCACGGTTCCGAGGCGTCCGACGGCGCGGCCGCCGGCAAGCACCGCGTCTCCCGTGGCGGGCCGCTCCACCGATCCGTCCAGGTGCAACAACACCAGCATCCGTGGCGGTTTACCCAGGTTGTGCACCCGAGCGACGGTCTCCTGCCCGCGATAGCAGCCCTTGTCCAGGTGCACGGCGCCCTCGCCGGGGCCACCGATCCACCCCACCTCGTGGGGGATCGTGCGCTCGTCGGTGTCGACGCCGAGACGCGGCCGAAGCGCCGCCACCCGGTGGGCCTCGTACGCCCATACCCCGGCCGCGCGCACGCCCGCACGCGTCAAGCGGTCCCGCCAGCCGGCGGCCTCGCCGCGCGGAACCAGCACGTCCAGTTCGATCGGGCCGGCGGGGGCGCCGGGCATCCGTCGCGCAAACCCGCCACCGGCGACCGGAACCGCGGTCAGCTCGGCCGGCAGAGCGTCGATGCCCAGCGCGTCGAGCACCGCCGGGTCGGCCAGCCGCGGACCCAGCAGCGACAGCACCGCCAGGTCCGCGCCGCTAGGGGTGACCTCGGACCAGAACACCATCTTGCGCAGGTATTGCAGCAGCGGCTCGCCCCGCCACGGCTCGGTGTCCAGGTAAGTGGTGCCGCCCAGCTCCGTCTGGATCCAGTGGTCCTCGACGCGGCCCTGGCCGTCGAGGCTGAGATTTTGGGTGCTCGCGCCGTCGGGCAGTTCGGCGACGTGCTGGGTGGAGATGCTGTGCAGCCAGGTCTGCCGGTCTTTGCCGGTAAGGGTGAGGACCGCGCGGTGCGAGCGGTCGACCAACACCGCGTCGGTCTCGGCCGCCCGCTGCTCGCCCAGCGGATCGCCGTAATGCCAGACCGCGCCGGCGTCTGGTCCGGGATCGGGTGCGGGGACGGGATTCACGCAATCAACTTTACGGACCCGTTGTGCGGGCAGCCGCACGCTCGACTGCGACCGTGCGGCTGGCCGCACCCTCGCGGTTAGGCTTACCCTCCATGGCCGACCAGACGGGTGTGATCGTCACGCTGGATGGCGAGGTGCACCCGCCGGGGACGCCGCTGTTGCACGCCGACGACCTGGCGGCCGTTCGCGGCGACGGCATCTTCGAGACGCTGCTGGTGCGCGACGGGCGTGCCTGCCTGGTCGGCTCCCATCTGCAGCGCCTGACGCAGTCCGCCAAGATGATGGACCTGCCCGCGCCGGACCTCGCGACTTGGCGAACTGCTATCGAGGAGGCGGCGCGGCGGTGGGCCGCGGGCACGTCCGACGAGGGCGCGATGCGCCTGATCTACACCCGCGGCCGCGAGGGCGGTTCGACGCCGACCGCCTACGTGATGGTCAACGCCGTCCCGGAACGGGTGACCGCGGTTCGCCGCGACGGGCTCTCCGCGATGACGCTGGATCGTGGCCTGCCGGCCCGGGGCGCCGACGCCATGCCGTGGCTGCTGGCCGGCGCCAAGACGCTGTCGTACGCGGTCAACATGGCCGCGCTGCGGCACGCCGCCCGGCAGGGCGCCGGCGACGTCATCTTCGTCAGCGCCGACGGCTACATTCTGGAAGGCCCACGCTCGACGGTGGTGATCGCCGCCGAACCGGGCGCGGACGGGAATCCGTGCCTGCTGACACCGCCGCCCTGGTATCCCATCCTGCGGGGCACCACGCAACAAGCGCTCTTCGAGGTGGCCCGCGCCAAGGGCTACGACTGCGACTACCGCGCGCTTCGGGTCGCGGACCTGCTTGCGGCCCAAGGGATCTGGCTGATATCGAGCATGACCCTGGCGGCACGGGTGCACACGCTCGACGGACGCCGACTGCTCCGATCCCCGATCGCCACCGAATTCGCCGAACTGGTCGACGCGGCCATCGTCAGCGATCGCTGAGCGCTGAATTCTGTTGTCGGCTCGCGAAATGCCGGGTACGGTCGGCCGTACACAGGGAAGGAGGTGGTCCGCGAAATTGATAGGTTCATGGACATGTGAGGTGGCTACCCGCTAGCTGCATTGGCTCGGAAGAGTCGGCGATCAACGCGCGCTGGCGAATTCCCCGTAGCCACCCGGCCCCCGAGCTTCCGGTCAGTCCAACCAGGAGCTTTGCTCGGGGGCCGCTCCATGTCAGGACGCCGGTAGGCCGTTACCCCGCGAACCGCGACAGCCGCGCCGAAAGATGGGGCACCAGACCGCCGTCGGCGTCCACCCGCTCCTCGACGTAGGCCAGGTCGCCGCCTTCGACGATGCCGTAGAGCCGCTTGGCGCCGCCGACCAGCAGACCCGACCGGCTGCGGGCCAGCGCGTCGGTCACCAGCTCCCACGACGACTGCGTGCGGGGCCGCCCGTAGAACAACTCGATGTACCCGGCCGAATGGGCCAACAACAACTCGATCGCCTGCGACTCGGTGGGATCGTCGTCGGGATCGCTGACGAAGCGCCAGAAGCCCGTCTCGCGCAGGCCGGGTTCGGAGTACCCGCCCGCGTCGTCGAGCCGCCAGGACCGCGCTTCCCAATTCAGATAGTCGCCGCCGTCATGCGAGACCACGATCTGCTGGCCGAACCGGTAGTCCCCGTCGGCTCCGCGGCCCTCGCCCTCGCCGCGCCACACCCCGACCAGCGGCAGCAGCGCCAGCAGTGCGTCGTTGAGGTTCGCCCCTTCGCGCAGATTCGCGGTGTCGGCGGGCACCGGCAGATCGTCGAAGCCGGGGATGTTGCGGGCCGCCGTAACCTTCGCGCGCTCGGCGGCGGCAGCGACCGCGCGGTCGCCCGAGCCGCCGGAAACGACCGGGCCGTCAGGATCCTCGGAAGTCACGACTCGTCAGTGATGAGCCGGTAGAGGGTGTACAGCGCGAACCATGAGATGACCACGACCGCGACGACCAGCATGATCTCGAAGAAGAGCACCACGGGAACGAGTCTATTCGTCCCGGGAGTCCCCGGGGACCGGCCGGCCCGTCAGGCGATCTTGACGTCGACCTCGTGAACGCCGGCACCGGACGGGGCCACCACGGCGTCGCCGTTGCCGACGGGGGACAGCGCGCGCAGCGTCCAGGATCCCGGTGCGGCGAAGAACCGGAAGTCACCGGTGGCCGACGCGACCACCTCGGCGGTGAATTCGTCCGACGAGTCCAGCAGGCGGACGAACGCGCCACCCACCGCCTGACCGTCGCCGTCCACAACCCGTCCGGTGATGACCGTTTCCTTCTCCAGATCGACGCTGGCGGGCAACGTCAGTCCTTGCTTCGGTCCAGAGCACATATCAGCTTCCCAACTCGATCGGGGCACCCACCAGGGAGCCGTATTCCGTCCAACTGCCGTCGTAGTTCTTGACATTCCGATGGCCGAGTAATTCCTGCAGCACGAACCAGGTGTGCGACGAGCGCTCGCCGATTCGGCAGTACGCGATGGTCTCCTTGGTGCCGTCCAGGCCGGCGTCGGCGTACAGCTTGGCCAGCTCCTCGTCGGACTTGAAGGTGCCGTCCTCGTTGGCGGCCTTGCTCCACGGGACGTTGATCGCGCCCGGGACGTGGCCCGGCCGCTGGCTTTGTTCCTGCGGCAGGTGGGCCGGGGCGAGGATCTTGCCCGAGAACTCGTCGGGGGAGCGCACGTCGACCAGGTTTTTGACGTTGATGGCCGCGATGACCTCGTCGCGGAAGGCCCGGATGCTGTTGTCGGGCGCGGCCGCGGTGTAGGACGTGGCGGGCCTGCTGACCGTGTCGGTGGAAAGCGGGCGCCTGTCGAGCTCCCACTTCTTGCGGCCGCCGTCGAGCAGCTTGACCTTCTCGTGGCCGTACAGCTTGAAGTACCAGTAGGCGTAGGCGGCGAACCAGTTGTTGTTGCCGCCGTAGAGGATCACGGTGTCGTCGTTGGCGATGCCGCGGTCGGACAGCAGCTTGGAGAATTGCTGTGCGTCGACGAAGTCGCGCTTGACCGGGTCCTGCAAATCGGTGCGCCAGTCCAGCCTGACCGCGCCGGGGATGTGACCGGTGTCGTAAGCGCTGGTGTCCTCGTCAACTTCCACGAAGACGACGTTCTCGGCGTCGAGATTGCTCTGGGCCCAGTCCGCGGAGACCAGGACGTCGGAGCGTGCCATGGATGGGTTCCTTTCGATTGCTGCTGATGAACAGGGGGCTAGGAGGGAGAGGGGCGCAAGCGTGCGACCAGCGGGTAGATCTGGCAGCCCAGGCAGATGCCGAAGGCCGCGTTCAGGAAGGCGGCGACCAGCGCGAATGCGGTGGCGATGACGCCGACCAGGAAGGCGCCGGCGGCGAATCCCGCCGCGCCGACGACCGCGAAGATCAAGCCGACGAGTTGGGCGAACTTCAGCGGCGCGACCGGCTCGCGCTCCGTGACCGGCCCCAGCCGGGGCGCCACGGCGGTGGCGAAGATGCGCCCATAGGGATGCCGGCGCGGACCGCCGACGGCGCCGATCGCAAAGACGACGGCCTGCGCCCCGAGAATGATTGCGGCGACCGGCGGGCTGAGGGCCGAAACGACAAGCGCGGCGACCAGCACCGCGGTCGTGACCCAGGCGGCGAACCTGGGGCCGCGGACGTCGACGCGGTCCGGCTCGACGGCGGTGTTGCTGCTCGGCACGGTGTTGCTCCTAGAAATCTTGTTGCGCGGAAATGGGGGAGGCACGACTTGGAAAGCCTCGGTGGGGGCTCCGAAGCTGCTCCGAGTGCGCGCGGCGGCGCCGCTACTCAGCAGCTACAGCAACAACAACAACCCGCGATGCGGCACAGTTCGACTGCGCGACGCTTGGTGAGCATGGGCTCGAGGCGGGCTGACACGTCGGCAAGCTTACCCAATGACGCCGTCGTCAAGCCAACAGCGGCTGCAGCACCGAGCGCAGGTCGGCGGCCTTCGGCACGCCGGACGCGCGGTACCGCTGTCGCCCGTCGACGTCGAAGATCAGCGTGGTGGGCAGGGAGAGCACCGAAAACCGTCGGGCCGTCGCCGGATCGGCGTCCAGGTCGATCTCGAGGTGGGCGACGTCGCCCATGTCCTCGCAAACCTGGTCCACCACCCGACGGACCCGATCACACGGCCCGCACCACGGGGCGCTGAAATGCACGATGGTCGGGCCGGTACGAGACAGGCCCAGGTCCGCGGTGTCGGTGTCGGCGCCCCGATCGGCGGCGATCTCGCGGACGTGTCCCGAGCGGCGCGTCAGCAGCCATCCGGCAAGGGTTGCCACCAAGACGGCCGCTACGGTCGCGCAGACGACTGTGGTCATGCGCGCCACTCTCCCCCGCGAGCGGGAGGTGCCCCCACCTCATCGCTGCGCTCTGCATCGTCGATGGCGCGGGTCATGACTGCTTGAACCCCTCGAGGGCGACGGTTACTCCCTGCGTGACGCCCTCAATGATGATGTCGGACCCACGGGCGCCCTCGGAGGTCGGCGCCACGCCGAACGGAAGCCGCTGGTTGGGCAGCCTGGTGCTGAAGGCGCGCAGCACCGCGTCCCGCTTGGCGTCCGGAACGGGTTGGTCGGCGGTGTCGGGGCCGGTGAGGACGCCGGTCGGGGTGAACACCAGCGTCGTCGGGTCGTCGGGGGCGATGGACAGGTCGACCGAGACGCTGACCCGGTGGTCGAAGTCGGCCGATTTGGGCGTGCCGCTGAACACCAGGCCGTGGCTGTCGGAGATGCCCGAGGCGGTGACGCCGCCGGTGGCGGTGTTGGTGACCGCCGGGGGCGCCTCGACCATCAGGTCGGTGATGCCCATATACCGGCCCAGGTGAATCGAATCGACGATGATGCGGCTCTCCAGCCGGCCCACCGGCAATTTCGCCTCGGGCCTGATCAGCCAGGACGCCTGGGTCAGATCGACCGAGTACATGGTGGCCTCGAGGGTGGCGGTGCCGACCATCGTGTGATCGACCGCGTTGGCCTTGATCTCCACCTGGCTGTAGCGGTGCCGCATCGCCTGCGGGATGAAGGGGAAAGCCACGATCGCGACGAACGGGTCGGACCCCAAGTTCGCCACCTTTCGCACGCTGGTCGATAGCCGGTATTCGGCATAGATGCTGGTTCCGTAGTCGACGCCGACGGCGCCGATGACGATCACGGCCACGGCAACACCCGCCGCCGCGACCCCGATCAGCACCTTGCGCATGCGCACATTGTCGCGTAATCGCATTGCCGCCGCGTCATGCACCGTCCGGTGGCGGGCCTCACACTGGCAGATACCCTGCCCCGAAAAGGCAGGTGGCACGTTATCGTTAGATGACCTGGCAACCAACGCGTCGTGGCGTTATCGAAATTGGGAGACGCCTTTCCCACGATTTGGAGGGGCTTGTTGGAGCTTTTACTGCTGACCTCGGAGCTGCACCCCGACCCGGTGCTGCCGTCGTTGTCGTTGCTTCCCCACACCATTCGGACGGCGCCGCCAGAACCATCCTCGTTGCTGGAGGCCGGAACCGCGGACGCCGTGCTCGTCGACGCGCGCACCGACCTGTCGTCCGCGCGCGGCCTTTGCCGGCTGCTGAGCACGGCGGGCCGGTCCGTCCCCGTCCTGGCGGTGGTGAGCGAAGGCGGCCTGGTCGCCGTCAGCGCCGATTGGGGTCTCGACGAGATCCTGCTGCCCAGCACCGGGCCCGCCGAGATCGACGCGAGGCTGCGGCTGGTGGTCGGTCGCCGCGGCGGGCTGGCGGACCAGGAGAGTGCCGGCAAGGTGAGCCTCGGCGAGCTCGTGATCGACGAGGGCACCTACACCGCGCGGCTGCGGGGCCGCCCGCTCGATCTCACCTACAAAGAGTTCGAGCTGCTGAAGTACCTGGCCCAGCACGCCGGCCGGGTGTTCACCCGCGCGCAACTGCTGCACGAAGTGTGGGGCTACGACTTCTTCGGCGGCACCCGCACGGTCGACGTGCACGTGCGGCGGCTTCGGGCCAAGCTCGGCCCCGAGTACGAGGCGTTGATCGGCACGGTGCGCAACGTGGGTTACAAGGCCGTCCGCCCGGCGCGCGGCCGCGCGCCGCTCGCCGAACCCGATGATGTCGATGCCGTCGACGACGCCGAGGCCGACTCCGAGGATCTGCACAACCCGCTGGGCGACCCGCTACGCAGTCAGTGAGCCCGCCCGAGTGGCGCTCCACACTGACCGCCGATGAGCAGCAGGGGGTGCGCGAACTCGTCTCGGCGGCAACCGAATTCGATGGGGTAGCGCCGGTGGGCGAACAGGTGCTGCGCGAACTGGGGCACGATCGCACCGAGCACCTGTTGGTCACCGGCGGCCAACCGGGGTCGGTCACCGGCTATCTCAATCTGAGCCCGCCACGCGACGGCGGCGCCGGGATGGCCGAACTGGTGGTGCACCCGCGGGCCCGCCGGCGCGGTATCGGCGCCGCGCTGGGACGCGCGGCGGTGACCAGGACCGGCGGGCGCAACCGATTCTGGGCGCACGGCACCCTCGAGCCGGCCCGGGCGACCGCGTCCGCGCTCGGCCTCGTCGCCGTGCGCGAGCTGGTCCAAATGCGGCGGTCGCTGCGCGACGCCGGCGACCCGGTGCCGCCGGTCCCCGGGGTGCAGATCCGCACCTACCACGGCACGTCCGACGACGCCGAGCTGTTGCGGGTGAACAACGCGGCATTCGCCTACCACCCCGAACAGGGCGGATGGACCGAGGCCGACTTGGCGGAGCGGCGCAGTGAACCCTGGTTCGACCCGGCCGGCTTGTTCCTGGCCTTCGGCGCCCGCAACAGCGACGAGGCGGGCAGGCTGCTGGGGTTCCACTGGACCAAGGTGCACCTCGACCGACCGGGTATGGGCGAGGTCTACGTCGTCGGCGTTGATCCCGCGGCCCAGGGCCGGCGCCTGGGGCAGGCGTTGACGGCCACCGGGATTCAGTACCTGGCACGGCGGCTGTCCGGTTCGGCCGAACCGACTGTGATGCTCTACGTGGAGTCCGACAACGTCGCCGCGGTGCGGACCTACGAGCGCCTGGGATTCACCATCTACAGCGTCGATACCGCTTTCGCGCCGGCGCCCGGCTGACCCTCGTCGTGTGGATGCGAAGTGTTCACATTGCATTCACCTCGACCGACTTCTCTGGGTCCTATCGGCGCATATTTTCGCGGTGACTTGGCAACCTTCTTTTGGGGAGTGGCCAGCGGCGCCCGGATGCGTCCCGAAATGCGTCAGAAAGCGAGATCGGTGAGGCTCGACAGGCACGGCAGGGCGCTGACGGTCGTCGCGCTGGCGCTGGCCATCTGCGGTGCAACCCTGACCGCCTGCGGCAGCGACGACAACCGCCGCGGCGCGTCGCCGGCCGCGATCTCGGGACCCACCGGCACGGCGGGCTGCGGGGGCAAGAATGGGTTGACGGCGGAGGGTTCGACCGCCCAACTGAACGCGATGTCGCTGTTCAACCAGGTGTGGGGGCAGTACTGCCCGGGCAAGGGCGTGTCGTACAACCCGACCGGGTCGGGCGCCGGCCGCGAGCAGTTCATCGCGGGCCACGTCGACTTCGCGGGGGCGGACTCGCCGCTCGTCGCCGACCAGATCGGCCCGGCCGCCAAACGCTGCGACGGAAACCCGGCGTGGGATCTGCCGCTGGTTTTCGGCCCGGTCGCGCTGGTGTACAACCTGCCCGGCGTCCAGCAGCTGGTCGTCAGCAGCGACGCCCTGGCCAAGGTCTTCAGCGGCAGGATCACGGTCTGGAACGACCCGATCCTGGCGGCGCTCAATCCCGGGGTGGCGCTGCCCGCCACCAAGGTGGTGCCGATCTACCGGGCGGACTCGTCGGGAACCACCGACAACGTCCAGAAATATCTGACGGCCGCCGCGCCGCAGAGCTGGACCCGGGGCGTGGGCACGGAGTTCCAGGGCGGCGTCGGCGAAGGGGCCGCGAAGTCGGCCGGCGTGATCCAGGCCGTGCGGGCCACACCGGGTGCCATCGGGTACGTCGAGAAGGGGTTCGCCGACCAGGCCCGGTTGCCGTATGCCCTGATCGGCACCGGCAACGGCGTGGTTCCGCTCACCGCCGACACCGCCAACAAGGCCATCCAGGCGGCCAGCTTCGTGGCCGACGGCAACGACCTGGTGCTCGACCTGAACCCGGTGTACGCCGGCCAGCAGGAGGGCTCGTATCCGCTGGTGCTGGCCACCTACGAGATCGTGTGCTCGAAGGGTTACGACGCAGATACCTCCGCGGCGATCAAGTCGTTCCTCGGCGTGGCCGCGACCAACGGGCAGGCCGGCCTCGCGTCCGCCGGTTACGTTCCGCTGACCGATAAGGTCAAGGGGCGATTGGTTACCGCGATCAATGCCATGCAGTGACCGGTGGGCGCGAGGAGCGACAGCAGAACTGTGACGGGATCACAGTGACAACACCAGACCCATCCGCAGCGGGTTCGGGTGCGGTTGTCGCTGCGCCCTTTCCGGAATCGCCGGTGGTGCCGATCAGCCCCTGGGGACGTGCCCAGCCGCGGATGGGCGACAGGATATTCCGTTGGCTCGCCAGGGGTTCGGGCGTTCTCGTCGTTGTCCTGATCGCGGCCATCGGCGGGTTCTTGCTGTTGCGCGCGATTCCGGCGCTGAGGCGCAACCGCGAGAACTTCTTCAGCTACGGGGATAGCTGGGTCACCACCGACACGTCGGCCATGCACTTCGGAATCCCCGAGCTGCTGCAGGTGACCGTGTTCGTCTCGGTGTTCGCCTTGGTCCTGGCCATGCCGGTCGCCCTGGGCGTCGCCCTGTTCATCACGCAGTACGCGCCGCGGCGGGTCGCCGGGCCGCTGGCCTACGCGGTCGACCTGCTCGCCGCGGTGCCCTCGATCGTCTACGGCGTGTGGGGCCTGTACGTCCTGGCGCCGCAGCTGCGGCCGGTCGCCAACTGGCTGAATCACAGCCTCGGCTGGTGTTTCCTGTTCGCCACCGGCAACGCGTCGGTGGCGGGCGGCGGCACCATCTTCACCGGCGGGATCGTGTTGGCGGTCATGATTTTGCCGATCATCACCGCCGTGACCCGGGAAGTGTTCGTCCAGACGCCGCACGAGGAGATCGAGGCGGCGCTGGCGCTCGGCGCCACGCGCTGGGAAGTGGTCAGGACCACCGTGCTGCCGTTCGGGCGATCCGGTTACGTCAGTGGCGCGATGCTGGGCCTCGGCCGCGCCCTGGGCGAGACGGTCGCGCTGCTGATCATCTTGCGGGGTACCCAGGCCGCGTTCGGGTGGTCGCTGTTCGACGGCGGCTCGACCTTCGCGACCAAGATCGCGGGCGCGGCAGGGGAATTCGACGACCGGTTCAAGGCCGGCGCCTACATCGCGGCGGGGTTGGTCCTGTTTCTGCTCACGTTCCTCGTCGACACGCTGGCCCGCGGAGCCGTGGCCGGCGCCGGCAACCGCGGGGGCGGTCGATGACCTCGATGCTCGACCGCCCGCTCAAGGCGCGGGCCCTGTCCGACCTCGGCCGCCGCCGCCGGGTCGCGAACAACGCCGCGACCGCGTTGGTGACCATCTCGATGGTGATCGCCGTCATCCCGTTGCTGTTGGTGCTGTACTCGGTAATCGCCAAGGGGCTCAAGGCGGTCGGGTCCACCACGTGGTGGACGCATTCCCAAGCCGGTATGACGGCGTTCGTGGCCGGCGGCGGCGCCTACCACGCGATCGTCGGAACCCTGCTGCAGGGAGTGGTGTGCGCCCTCATCTCGGTGCCGATCGGCATCATGGTGGCGATCTACTTGGTCGAATACGGAGGCGGCACACCACTGGGCCGGCTGGCCACCTTCATGGTCGACATGTTGTCCGGCGTGCCCTCGATCGTGGCGGCGTTGTTCATCTACGCGCTGTGGGTGGCGACGCTGGGGCTGCCCCGGTCCCAGTTCGCGGTGTCGCTGGCGTTGGTCCTGTTGATGTTGCCGGTGATCGTGCGGGCCACCGAGGAGATGCTGCGGATCGTTCCGGTGGACCTGCGCGAGGCCAGTTACGCGCTGGGCATCCCGAAGTGGAAAACCATTGCCCGCGTCGTGATTCCCACCGGGATGTCCGGCATCATCACCGGGATCATGCTGGCGGTGGCCAGGGTGCTGGGTGAGACGGCGCCCCTGCTCATCCTCGTCGGATATTCGCAGTCGATAAACTTCGACATCGCACACGGGTTCATGGGATCGCTGCCCGGCATGATGTACGACCAGACGTCGGCCGGCGCGGGCGTCAACCCGGTGCCCACGGATCGGTTGTGGGGTGCGGCGCTAACCCTCATTCTGGTCATCGCGGTCATCAATGTCGGGGCCAGGGTGATCGCGAAATTCTATGCCCCCAGGAAGTCGTAGGCAGGAGCACTAGTGGCCAAGCGGTTGGACCTCAAATCCATCAACATCTACTACGGGTCGTTCAAGGCGGTCGCAGATGTGACGATGTCAATCCTGCCCCGCAGCGTGACCGCGTTCATCGGTTCGTCGGGCTGCGGCAAGACGACCGTGCTGCGGACGCTGAACCGGATGCACGAGGTGATCCCCGGCGCCCGGGTCGAGGGCAGCGTGCTGCTGGACGACCAAGACATCTACGCTCCCGGTATCGACCCGGTCGGTGTGCGCCGGGCGATCGGCATGGTGTTTCAACGGCCGAACCCGTTCCCCGCCATGTCGATTCGGGACAACGTGGTCGCCGGCCTCAAGCTCCAGGGCGTGCGCAACCGCAAGC
This sequence comes from Mycobacterium sp. NGS69, assembly GCF_059812165.1. NCBI lineage: Bacteria > Bacillati > Actinomycetota > Actinomycetes > Mycobacteriales > Mycobacteriaceae > Mycobacterium > Mycobacterium sp. NGS69. The sequence continues at coordinate 235,450 of NZ_JCALCD010000001.1, read as the reverse complement.
TGCTCGACGAGACGGCCGAGCACTCGCTGCGCGGCGCGAACTTGTGGGAAGAGGTCAAGGATCGGTTGGACCGGCCCGGCGGTGGATTGTCCGGTGGCCAGCAGCAGCGCCTGTGCATCGCGCGCGCGATCGCCGTGCAGCCCGACGTGCTGCTGATGGACGAGCCGTGCTCGGCGCTGGACCCGATTTCGACGCTGGCCATCGAAGAACTGATCAGCGAGTTGAAGCAGGACTACACCATCGTCATCGTCACGCACAACATGCAGCAGGCCGCCCGGGTGAGCGATCAGACGGCGTTCTTCAACCTGGAGGCCACCGGAAAGCCCGGACGGCTAATCGAAGTCGACGACACCGAGAAGATCTTCTCCAACCCGACCCAGAAGGCGACGGAGGACTACATCTCGGGCCGCTTCGGCTAGCGAACGCTAGCGCGCAGGCGGTTTGGTCTCGTCCTCCGGCAGGCTGCCGGTCGCCTGGAAAATGACTCGCCTCGCCACTTCCACCGCGTGGTCGGCGAAGCGCTCGTAGAAGCGGCCCAGCAACGTCACGTCGACGGCCGCCGCCACACCGTGCTTCCACTCCCGGTCCATCAGCACCGAGAACAGGTGCCGGTGCAGATCGTCCATGGCGTCGTCTTCCTCGCGGATCCGGGCGGCTTTCTCCGGGTCGCGCGACAACACCACCTCTTGCGCGTTGTTGCCCAATTCGACTGCGACCCTGCCCATTTCGGCGAAATACCCGTTGACCTCCTCGGGCAGCGCGTGCTGGGGATGGCGCCGGCGTGCGATCTTTGCGACGTGCAAGGCAAGCGCGCCCATCCGGTCGATGTCTGCCACCATCTGGATGGCGCTGACGATGGACCGCAGGTCGCCGGCGACCGGTGCCTGCAGCGCCAGCAGCACGAACGCGCTTTCTTCCGCTTCGGCGCTCAGCGTCGCGATTTTCTCGTGGTCGGAGATCACTTGTTCGGCCAGCACCAGATCCGCCTGCAGCAGGGCCTGGGTGGCCCGCTCCATGGCGATCCCCGCCAGCCCGCACATCTCGCCCAGGCGCTCGGATAATTCCGAGAGCTGCTCATGGTAGGCCGTCCGCATGCCGCCAAGCCTACGTTCTCGACGCCGGAAAAGGATGGCGCGCTAGCGCCAAAAATCTTTACTCGCAGGTGGTGTCGGCCGCGTTGGTGACCGTCAGGTCGTCGGGCAGCTTCGTCGGAGTGTTGCCCGACCCGCGTTCGATCTGCATGCTGATCGACGAGCCGGTGGGCGCGGGAGTGGCGACCGAGTTGAAGTCGGGCCCCAGCACCACCTGGATGACTTGGCCGTAGCCAGACACCCGCTGGACCTTCGCGTTGGCGAACGACGAGGCCACCGTGGCGGCGGCCTGCTCGTTGCCGGGCGAGAACAATACCGTCGTCGTGCTCACCGAGCTGGGATAGTCATCCGGCGACATCACGTTGAAGCCGTTGCGCTTGAGCTGGCTGGTCGCGGTGGCCGCCAACCCGCTCTGCGTTGTCGCGTTGGATACCCGCACCGTTACATCCTGCGGCGCCGTCGTCGTCACCTGCTGCTGCTGGGCCTCCGGGGTCGCGGTGGGGCTCGGCGCCTTCTTGGTGGTGGGCGCCTTGCTCGGGCCCGAACCTGGCGTCGGGGTGGACGAGTTCCCCAAATTCAGCGCGTTCTGGTCGTTTTCCTCGGGCAGCGGGTCGTCGTTGATGATCGCGTCGAAAAGCGCCCGCATGTCGGCCATCCGTGGGGGCTCGTCGCCGTTCTGGTCCGTCACGCCGGTGGGCACGGTGACAAACGTCATGTGTCCGGCCGCCATCCCCTGCAGCGACTGACCGAGCTGGACGAGGTCCTTGGTCTTGACGTTGTCGACGGAGGTGTCGTTGATGACCATGTTGACGACGTTGTTGAGCTTGTTGAGGTCGAGCAGGGTGTCCTCGGAGATCAGCGACCGCAACAGCGAAGACAGGAACAACTGTTGGCGCTTGATGCGGCCGTAGTCACCGTTGGTCTCGGTGGTGACCTGGCGGGCCCGCACGTAGTTGAGCGCGGTCGGCCCGTCGAGCACCTGGCGCCCTCCGTGTTCGAGGACGGTGCCCAGTTCGTAGTCGTGTATCGGTGTGCGGCTGCAGACTTCGATTCCGCCGAGGGCGTCGACCATCTTCGCGAAGCCGGCGAAGTCGACGGCGATGAATCGGTTGATGCTCAACCCGGACAGCTTCTGGATTTCCTTGACCAGACATTTCGGGCCGCCGAACGCGAAGGTCGAGTTCAGCTTCGTCTCGGTGTAGACCGTCTTGGGACCCCAGGTCTTGGTCTTCTGGTCGTAGAGGGGTCCGTACTTGCCGGTGTCGGGGTTCCACGCCTCGCATTGGATCGGAGTGATCGCGAGGTCGCGGGGGAACGACACCGCCACCACGCGTTTGCGGTTGGCGGGAATGTTGACCAGCATCACTGTGTCCGACCGCGCCCCGCCGGCGTCGTCGGCGTCCCCGGCGCCCATGTTGGCGTTGTCCCCGGACCGGGAGTCCATCCCGACGATCAGGAAGTCTTCGTCGCCGTACTGGCCGCCGGGATCGCGGATGTCGCTCGAGTTCGGGTCGAGCGCGTTGACGATGTTGAGGCGGTTGTTCTTCGACGCGCTCCACTGCCACGCCCCGCCGGTCAGGGCCAGCGCCAGCACCGCGGAGAATGCCGCCATGGAACGCACCGCCACCAAGATCGGGCGTCGCCGCCGTCGCTTGGCCTTCGGCTCGCGGTTCTCGGACTCCCGCTCGGGGGCGGGGCCGGCCTCGGTCTCGTCGGGTTCGAACACGTCGTAATCCGCGTAAACCGCGTAGTCGGCGGCCTCGGGGTCGGGCAGCTCCGGCGCGGGCTCGAACAGATAGGCCGGGGTATCGATCACCTGCGTTTCCTGCAGGTAGACGGGCAGGTCGGACCTGGTTTCGGGAATTTCGGCGTCCGGCGCGGCACGGTGGTGACTGGGCCGGGCGGTGCTGGGGGCCCCGACTTTGGCGATCAGATCGGCGACCGTGAGCCCGCCGTCGGTGTGGCACCCCGCCTTTTCGGCCTCGACGGCCGGCGGCTCGGCGGCCTCGACGCTCTCGACACCCTCGTCCGGGGCCGGCTCGGCCAGCCAGCGGTGGACGCCGTGCTCGGACGGCGGTTGCGCGAACCGCTCCCACGGGGCGGCGCCCAGCGCCGGTGGCGGGGTGCGCCGAGGGCCACGAGTGGCGTCGGTGCCGCCATTACCCATGTCCGATCGGCCTCCAAAACTCTGGTGCAATTCCGATGCGACGCCGGACTAGCCATCAGCGCCGCGGGCCGTGCCACCCGTGGGCCGCACGGTGTTCCCGCGCTCCCGAGGCGGCACGCAACCGACCCCCACCGAAGCGCAATGCAGCAAGGTCCACATCGTACTGAGTTATCGGCGCGGACGCGATTTCGCGCGTGTTAACGCTTAGCCACCAGAGTGCATGACGTCCGCGCCCGCGGGCACCGTGCAGTCGTCCGGGTCGGCCAGCCAGCCGTCGGGAAGGGCCACGCGGGCCGGTGAGCCCTGCCGGCCACGAGGGCCGCTCGCCGCGTCCGGAAACGGGACGCTGCGGTCCAGCCTGTCGAGCAGAATGTCGAGCTCATCCAGCGTCGTGACCATTGCCAGCGCTCGCCGCAGCTCGGATCCGGCTGGAAATCCGTGCAGGTACCAGGCGACGTGCTTGCGGATGTCACGCATGCCCTTGTCCTCGCCGAAATGCGCGGCCAGCAGCCGGCCGTGCCGGCGCACGATGTCGGCGACCTCGCCCAGCGTGGGCGGGCTCGGGGCCGGGCTGCCGGTGAACGCGGCCGACAACTCGGCGAATAGCCAGGGCCGGCCCAGGCAGCCGCGACCGATGACGACGCCGTCGCATCCCGTGCTGGCCATCATCGCCAACGCGTCGCTGGCGTCGTAGATGTCGCCGTTGCCGAGCACCGGGATGGTCCGCACCTGTTGCTTGAGCAGGGCGATCTGGTCCCAGTCGGCGGTGCCCGAGTAGCGTTGCGCCGCCGTGCGGGCGTGCAGCGCGACCGCGGCCGCGCCCTCGGCCTCGGCGATGCGGCCGGCGTCCAGGTGGGTGTGGTGCTCGTCGTCGATGCCGATCCGGAACTTCACGGTCACCGGGATGTCGGTGCCCTCGGTGGCCCGCACGGCCGCGGCGACGATCTGGCCGAACAGCCGCCGCTTGAACGGCAGCGCCGCCCCGCCGCCACGCTTTGTGACCTTGGGCACGGGGCAGCCGAAGTTCATGTCGATGTGGTCGGCCAGGTTCTCGTCCGCGATCATCCGGGCCGCGGCATAGGTGGTCGCCGGGTCGACGGTGTAGAGCTGCAGCGAGCGGGGCGACTCGTCGGGCGCGAACGTCGTCATGTGCATCGTGACCGGATGCCGCTCGACCAGGGCGCGCGCGGTCACCATCTCGCAGACGTACAGCCCGCTGACAGTGCCGACCTTGGAAAGTTCCAGCTCCCGGCACAGCGTCCGGAACGCGACATTGGTCACGCCCGCCATCGGGGCCAGCACCACCGGGCTGGCCAGCGTGATCGGACCGATGCGCACGGACTACCGGCGGCTCATCGTCAGCTTGCCGGCCGTTTCATGCAGCTCGAATGCCGTGGTCCTCTTGCCCGTGCGGGCCTCCCGATCGAGTTGACGCTGCTTGGAAACCTCGAACTTGTCGCAGGACGCCTCGAGTTCCTTGATCAGCAGGGCGAGGTCTTCGCGCAACTCGGCCGCCTCACCGGTGATGTCGTCACGCTCGAAGAAGCGCCATTTCTTCAGCACCGGCATGACGACGTCGTCGAGGTGGATGCGGGGGTCGTACACGCCCCCGACGGCGATCAAAACGGCTTTGCGCCGGAATTCGGGTACCTGGAAGCCGGGCATCTGGAAGTTACGCAGGATCTTGTGCAGCGACTTCGTAGCCTGGTTGGGATCGATCTCGAACCCGGCCTCACTGACGTCGCGGTAGAAGATCATGTGCAGGTTCTCGTCGGCCGAGATCTTTGCCAGCATCTGGTCCGCGATCGGCTCGTTGCAGGCCTTACCGGTGTTGCGGTGCGAAATCCGGGTCGCCAGCTCCTGGAACGTGACATAGATGACCGAATCGAACAGGCTCTCGGCGAACAGGTCTTCCCGAACCTGGTGATTCTGGCCCGGGCTGAAGCCGCGGTTCACCACCTCGATGCGCAGCTTCTCCAGTTCGACCGGGTCGACCGCGCGGGTCACCACCAGGTAGTCGCGCAGCGCGATCCCGTGCCGGTTCTCCTCGGCGGTCCAGCGGTTGACCCACTGCCCCCACGCGCCGTCCATACCGAAGTTCATCGCGATCTCGCGGTGATACGAGGGCAGATTGTCTTCTGTCATCAGGTTCTGCACCATCGCCACCTGGGCGAGGTCGGAGAGCTTGCTCTCCTCGGGGTGCCAGTCCTGGCCGCCGAGGGCGTAGTAGTTCTTGCCGTCCGACCACGGGATGTAGTCGTGCGGGTTCCAGGGCTTGTGCACGCTCAGATGCCGGTTCAGGTACTTCTCCACGACCGGTTCGAGTTCATGCAAAAGCTGTAAATCAGTCAGCTCCGCTGACATGGCCCCTCCAGTTATCTGTGTCTGCGGGTAGCAGTCAATATATCTGTGTCCCCCGGTAGCATCAAGTTCCTCGCAGCGCGCCGCGCGGTCGAGTTTTCGGCGGTGGACGGGCATCGCGGAGAACCCGGCTCCTTACGGCTAGCCAGTGCGGGGTGTGCGCGAAACCGCTACTCGGACTTCTCCTGCTCGGCGGGCGGTACGTAGGGCGCCGCGGCGTTGAAGAGCATGTTGACGCAGTAGTCGATGAACTGCTTGCGGGTGGCCCCGAGCCGGCCGTTGAGGTAGGCGGTGAACAGGCTCGTCAGCCCGCCGACCAGGCTGGTGGCGATCAACTTCTGCAGCACCGGATCGCCGATGCGCGACAGCTTGCGCTGCAGCAGGTCGATGAAGTTGGGCATCCATTCCGCGCCCGACCGCGTCAACACCGGCTCCACCGCGGGCGCCAGGAGCAGCACCCGGCCCCGCACGGGGTCGTCGACCATGAGCTCGACGAATTGTTCGACGGCCTCGCGCGGCGTCTTCGCCGAGGTGAGGGTGTTCATCGCGCGCGTGCAGACGTCGTCGTACACGGCGCGCACGAATTCGTCGCGGTCGGCGAAGCTTTCGTAGAAGTAGCGTTCGGTGAGCGCGGCCTTCCGGCATACGGCACGCACCGTCAGCGCGGGGCCGCGGTCGCTGCCGAGCAACTGCACGCCCGCGGTGATGAGGTTGTCGCGGCGGAGGGCGAGGCGGCTCTCGAGGGGCACGCCGGTCCAACGCCCCCGTCGTTGACCCGTCTGCACATCGCTCCTAAGCTCTAAAGTGACAACGCACGTAGTCAGAATTGCCACATACTTACGGGGATCCAATAGTGACTCAACATACGTCCGCGGCCCGCCCGCTGAACAGCGGCGCCTCCGATGGTGTCGCCGGTGGGTGCCCGGTGTCACCGCTGGGCTACGCCACGCCGCCGAGCCCCCTCGGGCCCGATTCGTTGACCTGGCGGTACTTCGGCGACTGGCGCGGCATGCTGCAGGGTCCGTGGGCGGGATCCATGCAGAACATGCACCCGCAGCTCGGCGCGGCGGTCATCGACCATTCGACGTTCTTCCGGGAGCGCTGGCCGCGGTTGCTGCGCTCGCTGTATCCGATTGGTGGCGTCGTGTTCGACGGCGACCGTGCCCCGGGCACCGGCGCCGAGGTGCGCGACTATCACACCGACATCAAGGGGGTCGACGAACAGGGCCGGCGCTACCACGCGCTGAACCCGGATGTCTTCTACTGGGCGCACGCCACCTTCTTCGTCGGCACCATCCATGTGGCAGAGCGGTTTTGCGGCGGGCTGACCGAAGCGCAGCGGCGCCAGCTCTTCGACGAGCATGTCGAGTGGTATCGCATGTACGGCATGAGCATGCGGCCGGTGCCGGCATCCTGGGAAGAGTTCCAGGAGTACTGGGAGCACATGTGCCGCAACGTGTTAGAGAACAACTACGCCGCGCGCGCGGTCCTCGACCTGACCGATCTGGCCAAACCACCGTTCGCCCAATGGCTTCCGGACGCGCTGTGGGCCGCACAGCGCAAACTGATGGCCCCGTTCTTCGTGTGGCTCACCGTCGGCCTCTACGATCCGCCCGTGCGCGAGCTGATGGGCTACCGGTGGTCGCGCCGCGACGAATGGCTGCACCGCCGGTTCGGCGATCTCGTCCGCCTCGTCTTTGCCTGCGTGCCAATGCGATACCGCAAACACCCACGGGCGCGCGCGGGCTGGGATCGCGTGACCGGGCGGATCCCGCACGACACACCGCTGGTGCAGACGCCGGCGCGCAACCTGCCGCCGGTGGACGAACGCGACAACCCAAAGCACTACTGCCCGAGGGTCTCCTAGCTTCCGCTAGTCGTGCGCGTGGCTGTGCGCGCCTTCGAGGTCGGACTGGTGCACGTGCACGTGAGTGTGCTCGGTTCCGTCGTCGTGGGTGTGCGCGTGCTCGTGGGTGACGTGGTCGTGTTCGTGGGTGGTGTGCGCATGTGAGTGAGCGCCGTCGGCATGGCGGTGCTCGTGCGCGTGCGGTGCATCATGGGTGTGCTGTTCGGTCATCGTTTACCTTTCGGGTGTGAAATAGGTTGTCGTTTAGGGCCGTTGGACACCGCCTTCAGCCCGCCCTCGGCTCGGTGATGGAGGGGAACACCGGGGCCGGCGTGCTCCGCGTTGCGCACCGCGTCGATGACGAGCTGGCGAACGTGGTCGTTCTCCAGGCTGTAAAAGATGGTGGTTCCCTCGCGGCGCGTCTGGACCAGCCGCGCCATCCGCAGCTTGGCCAGGTGCTGGGACACCGACGGCGCGGGCTTGCCCACGTGCTCGGCGAGTTCGTTGACCGACATCTCGCGATTGGTCAGCGACCACAGCACTTGTACGCGGGTGGCGTCGGCGAGCATCCGGAACACCTCGACGACGAGGCCGGCCTGGTCGTCGGGTAGGCGGCCTTCGCTACTATCTGCATGCATACGCAGATAATAGCCGCCTCATCCCGGCGGGACGACCGTGGCTTGGCTCCGGCCGCCGTTGCGTTCGTTCCAGAACCGGTAGACGTCCACCGCCGCTTCCTCGGGTTGGTAGCGCATCGGCAGCCGACGGTGGTCCCAGGCCTTGGCGAACTCGTCGTAGAACGTGGCGAGCTCGAAGTACTTGCGGTCGTCCAGGTAGTACTGCCTGTAAGCCTCGCGCGTGGTGAGGAACACGACTTCCCTGGGCGAGCAGTAATACAGCGAGCCCAGGCACATCGGGCACGGGTGGGCCAGCACATAAATGGTGCTGTCGACGAGGTGCTCGGTGCCGAGTCGCATGCACGCCTCGCGGATGGCCAGTATCTCCGCGTGCGCGGTCGGATCGTTGGTCTGGGCGACCCTGTTGGCGCTCTCGGCCAGGATCTCGCCGTCGTTGACGATCACCGTCGCGAACGGGCGGCCGCCCTCGGCGACGTTCTGGCGGGCCAGGTCGATCGTCCGCTGGGCGAAGTCCGTCACAGGTCGCAGGGTAGTCCCGCTGGGATGGGTGAGCGGCGCTGTGATAGTAACTAGATTGTCTATGTTTTTCGGCCGGGATGAGGAAACACCATGGCGCGCACCGATCGTGATCGTTGGGACCTTGCGACGAGCGTCGGGGCCACGGCGACCATGGTCGCTGCCCAGCGGGCGTTGTCGACCGACCAGAAATTGATCGACGACCCGTACGCGGCGCCGTTGGTGCGCGCGGTCGGCATCGACGTCTATGTCCGGTTGGTCAACGGCGAGATCCCGGTCGGCACCGAATCCGAGTTCGACCCACAGCGCATGGCGCGCGGGATGGCCTGCCGCACCAGGTTCTACGACCGGTTCTTCCTCGACGCCGCGCAAAGCGGCATCAACCAGGTCGTCATCCTGGCGTCGGGGCTCGACGCGCGCGCGTACCGACTGCCGTGGCCTGCGGGCACCGTGGTCTATGAGGTCGACATGCCGGAGGTGATCGAGTTCAAGACGCTGACGCTGCGCGACCTCGGCGCCGAGCCGACCGCCGAGCGGCGCACCGTCGCGATCGACCTGCGCGACGACTGGGCCGCGGCGCTGCGGGACACCGGCTTTGACCCGAAGGCTCCCGCGGCCTGGAGCGCCGAGGGCCTATTGGTGTACCTGCCCGACGAGGCCCAGGACGCGCTGTTCGACCACGTCACCGCGTTGAGCGCCCCCGACAGCCGCCTGGCTTTCGAATTCGTGCCCGACACAGCCATTTTCGCCGACGAGCGGTGGCGCGCACACCACGACCGGATGAGCGAACTCGGGTTCGAGATCGACTTCAACGATCTCGTCTATCACGGTCACCGCAGCCACATACTCGACCATCTGCAGCAGCGCGGCTGGCGGACGTCGTCGCAAACCGTCAGGGAGTTGCACGCCGCCAACGGCTTCGTCTATCCCGACGACGAGCTCGCCGAAGCCTTCGCCGACGTGACGTACACCAGCGCGACGCTTACCGGCTGAGCAGGTCGTCCTTCAGGCGGTCGGTGAGCATCTCCTGGAACACGGTGCGGGCCGGGTCGTACAGGTCCTGGAAGGTCGCCAGCACGGTGTTGCGGTCGTACTCGGGGATCGAGCCGAGCGGAGTCCAGAAGCTGTCGATGTCCATCAGGAAGAACGGTCCCTGTTGGGCCGGCATGGTCCGGCGCAGGTGGTAGCTCGCGTCCAGCGCCTGACCCACTCCCGGGCCGTAGCGCACGATCATGGACTTGCCTGGCTGCGCCTCCCGGTAGACCGCCGCACCCTGCCATTCCGTCAGGGTCAGCCCGGCGGGCGCGATGCGCTGCGGTCCGAGCAGCGGCTCGGCGATCCAGTTGCTCCATTCGATGCGGCCGTCCACGCCCTGCGGGACGCGGATCTCGAGGACGTAGCGCAGGCCGAGGCGTTCCACCCCGACGATCGGCGAGAACTGCGCGCGGGCGTCGATGACCCGCATCACCAGGTCGACCAGCGTCTCGAAGTTGCTGTAGGCGGTGGTTTCGATCACGACCGCCTGGGTCTTCATCGAGGCGGCGAGCGTGTTGTCGCGGTTGACGTAACGGACGAAGCGCTCGGCGGCCGGTTGCGGTTGCCCGCCGGCGCCCATCGCCCAGGCGACGTCTTGCGCCTGGCGTTCGATGGGCAAAAGGTCCGCGAGCAGGCGCCTCAGCTCCGCGCTCGATGATTCGGTGAGGGAATCCGTTGCGGGGTGACGGATTTCCATGGTTACCAGGGCTACTGGCGCGTTTGGGTAGGCCGCATCGACACTCATCTTGCCGAGCATAGTCAAGGCGTCCGACGGTGAAACCGGGGCCTGCCGCGCGCCCGTGGGGCCAGGAGCTCGCAGACTCGGCCGTGGCGCCGTCGGGCATCTGTCGGGCAATAAGCGCTGGTCAGTGCCCCCACTAGGACTCGAACCTAGGACCTGCGGATTAAAAGTCCGTAGCTCTACCAACTGAGCTATAGGGGCGCGAACGTTCAGGATACTGGGTTGCCGACGGGGCTCGGACGCCGCTCGTTTGAGGATTGGGCCTGCGGTGACCTAAGCTGACGTGGCTCCCAACGGTAACTGCGTTGCGAGTGCCCCCGAAGTGATTCGGTTCTGGCCCCCATCGTCTAGTGGCCTAGGACGCCGCCCTTTCACGGCGGTAGCACGGGTTCGAATCCCGTTGGGGGTACGCGACGCGGAGACGCGGAGCAACAGCGAGGCCCTGTGGCGCAGTTGGTTAGCGCGCCGCCCTGTCACGGCGGAGGTCGCGGGTTCGAGTCCCGTCAGGGTCGCCAACACGGCGAGGCACTCAATGCCTTCCGGCCAGGTAGCTCAGTCGGTACGAGCGTCCGCCTGAAAAGCGGAAGGTCGGCGGTTCGATCCCGCCCCTGGCCACCAAGCGGCTTCGATCAGAAGCTTCCGTACGGCGCCCCGGTGACGATCGAATACGCGGCCTCCCCGAGGACCGCAACTTCCAAACCGCCTAGCATCGGCAACAATCCGACATCGGCGGCGATCGGGTAGCCGATCGCGTTGACGAGCCCGGTGAGGGGCTGACCGTTTACCATCTCGGTTACCCCGTTCAGGAACAGGTTCAAGTCATAGGACGGCAACGAGACGACGACGGCGGTCCCGATATCCGCCGTCGGAAGCAGCGTCGAGTAGGCCGTCGAGAACGCCGTCGTCGCGCCGCCGACGATCTGGGTGTTCGCCGCTTCGAGGCCGGAGATGAGGTCGGTTATCGAGGGCGGCCCGGTGGGCAGGGCCGGTGTGCCGGGCGCCGATGAGAATGACGTGAGCGCCTGCGATAGGTCTTGCAGCGACGGCAGCTGCGGGGGACCTTCGGCAGAAAGGTCGCCGATCGCGGCGCCGATGCCCTGATGAAGCCCACTGACGAGGGCCGGCCCCAGCGCCGCCGTGTCGCTGAGCGGCGGTAAGAATCCGAACGGGGTCGGCACGTCGGCCGGCCCGGTGGACCAGCCGAAATTTGGATCGCCGTAGCCCCAGTTGACCAGCGGCCTCAACACCGGCTGGACCAAATCCGCGATCGGGTTGCCGACATACGGGATGTAACGCACCGGATCCAGCAGCGGCAGGTTCTGGGTCGGAATCATGTAGAAGGTGGTGGTCGTCGGACCCTGGGTCGGCAATACGACCGCCGAATTGATCTGCGTGGGAGTGAGGTTCTCATAGCCCCCATGCACGGCCACCATTCCCGCCACGGCATTCAGGTCGGCGAAGATGTCGATCGGGTATTGGGGGAAGTCGGCCCAGCCGTCGTATTCGAGCGTGTAGACCTTGGTCACGAAGTCATTCGTCGGCATTGAGCCAAGGGTAGAAAAGCCCAACGTCGGTAAGCTCAAACCCGGGAAGCGCGCGTCCCAGCCACCGTTGGGATTCATCGAATTGCCAAGCAGCACAAAGTTTATCGGTAGATTGCTCGGCGTGCCGGCGGGGTCCAACGATTGCATTTCCAGCGCGGCGATGTTGGCGCCCTGCGAATAGCCCAGAACGTTCACGGTGTTTCCGGCGGCGAGTTGCTGTTGGATCGCGTTGTTCAGGGCCGTGACGCCCCGGGCTATCGAAATGTTCTGCATCAAGTCCTTGATGCCGCTATCCGGATATTCGCCTGCCGGCATGAACAGTGCCTGCACCAGGCCCACGGGAAAATTGGGCGCGACGTACTTGCTCACCACGTTGGCCACGAAATCCGGCGGCGGGAATGGCATTCCGCTGCCGCCCAGCACGAAAGTGACCGGCGGGTCCGCCAACGCGGTGGGCGCGGAGGCGCCGGGTGCGGCGAGCGCGGCCGCGCCGGCGGTCTCGGCGCTGGCGTACGCGCTGCCCGCCGCAGACAGCGCCCGGGCGAACTCACTGTGGAACGCCGCCGCCCGCCCGATCAGCGCCTGCCACTCCTGGCCGTACGTGTTGAACAGGCCCGCAACCGCCTCGGACACCTCATCGGCGGCCGCCGCCGCCACGCCGGTCGTCCTGCCCGCGACGGCCGCCGAGGCGCCATCGAGCGTTGTCCGAATCACCGCCACGTCGGCCGCCGCCGTCGCCAAGACCTGCGGCTGCGTCAGCACGTACGCCATCGGTCCCTCCCTCGCACGCCAGCATAAAGCGGTCCGGCGGGCCGGGCGGGCGATCAGCAGACCAATTCGTCGGGCATACCCTCGGCCACAGAGCCTTTCGTCCGCTGGTCGCTAGCCGAGCACCGGGATCAGCAACCGCGACGACGAACGAACCGTGTTCAGGCTGCTGGTCCCGACGCTGGCATGGCGGAAGTTCATGATCACCGGCGCCGACGGGTCCTGGTCGTCGCTGGTGAGGATCAGGCGTATCCGGTGGCGGGCCCGAAACCGTCGGGCGTTGGGGACCAACGGGATTCGATACTCGACGTCCTCGCTCAGCGGAACCCCCTGCGCGGTGCGGCACGGCAACACTGGCGCGCCGGGGCGGCTGGCCGCGTCGTCGACCTCGCGCATGCTGGCCCGCAGCCAGCCCGCCGTCACAGCGGTGGCCTCGCCGCCGGGCGCCACGTCCTGCAGCGTCGCCATCCACGCGGTATCGATCGCCGTCGCCGAGGCGACCAGCCGCAACTCGATGTCGCCGACCACGTCGACGTCCTCGCCGAGCGGTTCGCTCGTCCAGGTCAGCGCCGACGGCGGATCGATTTCGCTGGGCTTGGCCCGGCCCAGCCCGCCGCCCAGGACCATGAATTCGCGCCCGCCCGGCTCGCCGTCGTCCTCGCCCAGGGTGCCGTCGGCGCGAAGGGCGAGTTCCCGATGCGTGGCTTGCGACGGCGGCCACGAGTCGGCGGTGCGCCACTCGTCGGCGCCGGGTAGGAAGTACCGGATCGGTGGCCCTTCGGTGATACCGGTGTCGCGGCCCTTCAGCCAATGGTCGTACCAGGCCAGCGCCTCGGTGTGCATGCTCTCCCACGGCCATGTCAGCCCGTACTTGCCCAGCATGCCCATCCGGACGCAAGCGTTGTCCGACAAGCCATTCCACGTGGTGAAGGTCGAGGGAAGGTGCAGCGGCACGTTCTCCCAGTCGCACCCGAGGTAGACCGGGATGTCGATTTCCTTCAACAGCGGCAACAGGTTTCGCTGCTCCCACCACTCGTCGCGGGTCGGGTGCTTGACGACGGCCTCTTGCCACAACTCGTCCCACGGGTGCGGATTGTGCGGCAGCCGAAGAAGCTGGCGCAGCATGGTCACCGCCGCCTCGCCGTTGGCGGTCTCGAACTTCTTGTGCACGCGTGGGCTTTTCAGCACGCGGCGGGCCAGGCCGACCGGCCAGCTGCGCCAGAGCTTGTCGCTGCGCTCGGAGGTCAGCCCCATCATGGCGAGGAAGGGTGTGACGAACGACGAACTCAGCAGGCCGTGGTGGTTCGCGCCGTCGTAAAGGTCCGCGGTCACGGCCAGCGGGAAGATCGCCTTGAGGTGGGGCGGCCGCTCGACGGCGGCCTCGAGTTGGGTCATCGCGAAGTAACTGATGCCGATCATGCCGACGTTCCCGTCGCACCAGGGTTGGGCCGCGACCCACTCGACGAGGTCGTACACGTCCCGGCGTTCCTGCGCGTCGAAGAAGCTGAAGGTGCCGCCCGAACCGCAGGTGCCCCGCAGGTTGGCGATGACGTGCGCATAGCCGCGCGGCACCCAGAAGTCCGTCACGCCTGCCTCGATGAAGCCGGCCGGGGCGCCCAGGTCCTGCATCTGCCGCGGATAGGGCGACGCGGCGAGCAGCGCCGGGAAGCGGCCGTCGGAATCGGGCCGATGTACGTCGGCCAAAAGCCTTGTGCCGTCACGCATGGCGATCGCGGTGTTGATGTCGCTGCGCTTCGCGTGTTGCGGCTCGCTGAGGTTGCGGTATTGCCGGCCGGTGGTCTGCGGGCCGTTCAGCATCGTGCTCATAGTTTCACGCTACGTTGAAACTAGTCTCAACGCAAGATGAAATTTCACGGTATGGTGTGACCGTGGCGAAACGATCGATCACCCCGGGTCCGCGCGACGAGCGCGGCGTGCTGGCGGCACGCATCGTCGCCGCGGCCCGCGCGGAATTCGCCGAACACGGCTGGGCCGGCACGGCGATCCGTGCGGTCGCCCGCGCCGCGGACGTCGACCCGGCGCTGATCTACCACTACTTCGGCTCGAAGGAGGGGCTGCTCGACGCCGCCACCGCGCCGCCGCAGAAGTGGCTGGATTCGGTCACCGCGACGTGGGCCACGCCCAAGTCCGACCTGGGCGAGCGACTGATCCGCAATGTGGTGGAGATCTGGGCCGACGAGGACGTCGGGGCCGCCCTGCGCGCGGTGGTGCTGACCGCCGCCCACGAAACCAAGACGCGCGAGAAACTACGGCTGATCGTGGAGCGCGGGCTGATCGGCGGATCCACCCTCGGAGACGACGAGGACGAGCGGCTACGCCGCAGCGGCCTGATCGCCAGCCAGCTGATCGGCTTCGCGTTGTTGCGTTACGTCTGGAAGATCGAGCCGATCGCGTCGATGCCCGAGGACGAGGTTGTCGCCGCGGTGGCGCCCAACCTGCAGCGATACGTCGACGGCGACATCGCCGCGAATTGAGCGTGATCCGAGCCGGTGAACCGCGAGAATGAGCAAATGCGTCTGACGGTTGTGCTCGGGGTAGCCCTTGCTTTGGTCACCGGTGCCGCGCCCGCGCAGGCCAATCCTGACGTGCCGCCGGTCAGCGACGCGGCGCGCGCGGCCGGTTTCGTCGACGTCCGCAGCGTGGTGCCCGACGCCATCATCGACCTGCGCTACGCGACCACCAACAACTTCACCCACACGCAGTTGTATCCCTCCGACGCCCGGTGCCTGGTGCACCAGTCCATGGCCCCCAGGCTGGCGACGGCCGCGACGGCGCTGCGCCCGCAGGGCCATGTGCTGGTGTTCTGGGACTGCTACCGGCCGCACGACGTGCAGGTCAAGTTGTTCAACGCCGTGCCCAACCCGGCGTGGGTGGCGCGCCCGGGCGCGTATGCGCACAGCCACGAGTCCGGGCTTTCGGTTGACGTGACGTTCACCAGCGTGCAGCAGCAGTGCCCGGCCGAGCGGCAGGTCGACGGGCTGTGCCTGGCCGACATGGGCACCGACTTCGACGACTTCTCCTCGCGCGCAACGGCTTACGCGACCCAGGGTGTCAGCGCCGACGAACAGGCGAATCGGGCCCGCTTGCGGGACGCCATGCAGTACGGCGGGCTGGCCCCCTACTCCGGGGAGTGGTGGCACTTCGACGGTCCGGGTGCGGCGGTCGACCGCCCGATCCTCAACGTTCCCGTCGACTGAGCTGTCTCGCATATTGGGACAGATATTTCGTATTGTGAGTTAGCCGGTTAGGCTTCATGCCATGGATGACGAGCGCCGGGCCCGCTACACGCACGGGCATCACGAGTCGGTGCTGCGCAGCCATCGGCGACGCACCGCGGAAGACTCGGCCGCGTACCTGCTGCCCCACCTCAAACCGGGAATGACCGTGCTGGACATCGGATGCGGCCCCGGGACCATCACCGCCGACCTCGCCGAGCGGGTCGACCCCGCGGCGGTGGTGGCGGTCGACCAGGTCGTCGACGTCCTGGACGTGGCCCGCGCCGAAATCGAGGGGCGCGGCCTGTCGAACGTCACGTTCGCCACGGCCGACGTGCACAACCTCGACTTTCCCGACGACGCGTTCGACGTCGTGCACGCTCATCAAGTGCTGCAGCACGTCGCCGATCCGGTGCAGGCGCTGCGGGAGATGCGGCGAGTGTGCCGGCCAGGCGGCATCGTCGCCGCGCGGGACGCCGACTACGCCGGCTTCATCTGGTTCCCGCAACTTCCCGAGCTGGATCTGTGGCTCGATCTCTATCGAAAGGCGCACCGCGCCAACGGCAGCGAACCCGACGCCGGCCGGCGCCTGCTGTCCTGGGCGCTTCAGGCCGGCTTCCGCGACATCACCCCGACCGGCAGCGTCTGGTGCTACGCGACCCCGGACACGCGCGACTGGTGGGGCGGCATGTGGGCCGACCGAATCCTGCACTCGGACGTGGGTCGGGACTTGCTGGCGTCGGGGCTGGCCACCGCGGCGCAGCTCGAGGAGATCTCCGCGGCGTGGCTGGCCTGGGCCGCGGCCCCGGATGGCTGGCTGTCGATGCCGCACGGCGAGATCCTCTGCCGCGCATAACCTTTACACTGTCGGGTTCGGGGCCGCGGGGAAACCCCCGCAAAGAGATTCGAAGGCATCGGCGACCTTCAGGACCGCGGCGTCGTCAAATGGCTTGCCCACGATCATCATCCCAACGGGCAGGCCATCGAGCAGGCCGGCGGGTACCGAGATCGCCGGATGGCCGGTGATGTCGATGGGTGCGGTGTTTGTTGCCTTACCGACCATGCGTTCGAGAAGCGCGAGTTCTTGCGGGCTGCCGTCCGGGAGGGTGTTGGCGGTGGCGGGCACGGTCGGCATGACCAGCACGTCGTATTGCGTGAGCGCCGCGTCGTAGGCGGCGCGCAGCTGCGGCACTAGGTTGCGTGCTTTGGCGTAGCTGGCGCCACCAAGCGCTTTCAAGCCAAAGTGGCCGCATAGTGCCGTCGCCTTGATGATGCTGGAGAGCTCGTCGGCCTTGACGACTCGCTGTCTTGCGAAGTGCGCGATGAGTTCTGGGTCGTACATGCCGTCGGCGCCGAGCCCATAGCCATTGCCGTCCAACATCTGGTAGCTAGCGCCGTCGGTAAAGAGGACGGCGAACAGATGTAGGGCGTGGCGGTGCCACGGCACACTGATTTGGGCTACGGTGCAACCGATCTCGGTGAACCGCTCCGCCGCCGACCGGATCAGGTCGTCCGCTTCGGGCAGCGAGCCGGGTTGTCCGAAGCCCTCGGCGACAACGCCCACTCGCAGACCGGCGACGTCGCCGGTGAGAGCTGCCCGATAGTCGACCGCGGCAATCTCGGACGGCTGGCGCGGGTCTTGGCCGTCGGGTCCGGCGAGCACGGTGAGCAGCAGCGCGGCGTCGGCGACGGTCCGTGTCATGGGGCCGAGGTGATCCATCGTCCGCTCGATCGGGAAAGCTCCCGTGTAGGGGATCAGCCCGTGCGTCGGCTTGTGCCCGACGATGCCGCACAGCGACGCCGGGATCCGGATGGATCCGCCTTGGTCGCCGCCGAGCGCCAGCTCGACCTCACCGGCGGCGACCAATGCGCCGCTGCCGCTGGATGACCCTCCGGTTTCGCGCGTGGTGTCCCATGGGTTTCGTACCGGGCCGGAGGCCGAGGTAAAGCTGGACCCGGACGCGCATAGGTCCTCACAGACACTCTTGCCGACGATCGTCGCTCCGGCGGCAAGCAGCCGCTCGACGACGGTCGCATCGCGGCTGGGGACAAAGCCCTCCACCGCGCGTGATCCATTCATCATCGGAATGCCGGCCACCGCGATGTTGTCTTTGATCGCCACGGCCCGTCCGTTCAGCGGCCCTTCGGCGCCGGTTGCAATGTCGGTCGTGACATACCAGGCGCCGAGGGGGTTGTCGCCGGGCCCCGGGAACCGATAGGCCCGGTCCGGAGCTTTCGGGCGTGCGAGCTCGTCGTACAGCTCGTCGATCACGTCATAAGACGTCAACGTGTGGCGCACAACCTCCAGGTAGCTACGTTGGGCGTCGGCGTCGAGATGGAAGCCGAAGTGATTGGCCGCGGCTTCGATGTCCGCTGCCGATGGTCTGGAAACGGTCATGTCGACCTCCGTCGTCGTCTCGGCCCTCGCGACCAGGAGCTTAGGGCGCGGCCGTCAACCACGGCCGCAACCCGCGCGAATCGAAGTTATTTGCCCAGGTCAGCTGTGTGGTATTGGCATTCTCTTTTTTTGCAAGTACGTTATTCATCGATGGATAATACGGCCCACACTCCGTCTGGCATCCCGCTGCAGCCCGTCTACGGGCCGGCGGACGTGACCGCGGATCCTCCGCAGCCGGGGGAGTTCCCCTTCACCCGGGGCAACTTCGCGTCCGGCTATCGCGGCAAGCTCTGGACCTTCCGGCAATACTCGGGATTCGGCACCGCCGAGGAATCCAATCGCCGTTACCGCTACCTGCTCGAGCAGGGCGGGACCGGGCTGTCCGTGGCGCTCGACCTGCCCACCCAGTGCGGCTACGACTCCGACGACCCCGAGTTCGGCGAGGAGGTCGGCCGGGTCGGCGTCGCCGTGGACACCCTGGCCGACTTCGAGATCCTGTTCGACGGCATCCCGCTGGACAAGCTCAGCACGAGCATGACGATCAACGGAACGGCGGCGATCCTGTTGGCGTTCTACGTCGCCGCCGCCGAGAAGAAAGGGATACCGCGGGCGAAGCTCACCGGGACCATCCAGAACGACATCCTCAAGGAGTACGCCTCGCGCGGAACCTGGATCTGGCCGCCGGAGCCGTCGCTGCGGTTGATCGCCGACACCATCGAGTTCTGTGCGGCCGAGGTTCCGAGGTTCAACGCGATCTCGGTGGCCGGCGCGCACTTTCGCGACGCCGGGGCCAACGCCGTGCAGGAGATGGCGTTCACCCTGGCCGACGGGGTGACCTACTGCGACACGGTGGTGCAGCGCGGCCGCATGACGATCGACCAGTTCGCGCCGCAGATCTCGTTCTTCTTCTACACCCACGGCGACTTCTTCGAGGAGATCGCCAAATACCGTGCGGGACGGCGTCGTTGGGCGACGATCGTGCGGGAGCGCTACGGGGCGACGACGGACAAGGCGGCGATGTTCCGCTTCGGCTGCGTCTGCGGTGGCGCGTCGCTGTATGCGCCGCAGGCCCACAACAACATCGTCCGGGTGGCCTACGAGGCGATGGCCGCGGTGCTGGGCGGTGTCCAGTCGATGTTCACCGCGGCCTGGGATGAGCCCTTCGCCCTGCCCACCGAGGAAACCACCACGCTGGCGTTGCGCACCCAGCAGATCCTCGCCCACGAAACGGGAGTCGCCAGCGTCGCGGATCCGCTGGGCGGTTCCTACTTCGTCGAGGCGCTCACCGACGCCACCGAGGCGCGCATCGTCGAGATCATGTCCGACCTCGAGCGGCACGGCGGAATGGTCCAGGCGATCGAGGACGGTTACCTGCAGGGCCTGATCGCCGACGAGGCGTTCAAGGTCCACCAGGACATCGAATCCGGCGCGCGCCCGGTCGTCGGGGTCAACCGGTTCGTGACCGAGGAGCCGGAACACGACGTCGTCACCTACGAGCTCGACGCCGAAGGGCGTGATCTGCAGCTCAAGCGGCTGTCCAAGGTGAAGGCCGAAAGGGATTCGGCCGCAGTCGAATCCAGCCTGACGGCGCTGTCGCGTGCCGCCGCGGGGACCGACAACCTGATGCACAAGCTGATCGACTGCGCCAATGCCTACTGCACCGTCGGGGAGATGGTCTCCGCGCTCAAGGGAGTGTGGGGCGAATTCCAGCAACCGGTGGTGTTCTGATGGCCGCGCGGATTCTGGTTGCCAAGCCCGGCCTCGACGGGCACGACCGCGGCGCGAAGATCGTTGCCCGCACGCTGCGCGACGCCGGCTTCGAGGTCATCTACACCGGCATCCGGCAGCGCATCGAGGACATCGCGTCGATCGCCGTCCAGGAAGACGTCGCCGTCATCGGGCTGAGCATCCTGTCCGGTGCGCATCTGGCGCTCACCGCGCGCACTGTCGAGGCGCTGCGCGCCGCGGACGCCGCCGACATCGCCGTGGTCGTCGGCGGGACCATCCCGCACGCCGACGTGCCCAAACTGCTATCTGCCGGAGCCGCAGCGGTATTCCCGACCGGGACGGCGCTCGACGTGCTGGTGCGCGAGATCCGCGCGCTGACCGGAACTGCGGAACCTGAACAGAAAGAACCCGTTGTGGAGGAACAGTGCGCGTCGGAGTGATGATCGGCGCCGAGCGTGGCGATATGGCCCGCAAGGTGGAAAGGCTCGTCTCCGATATCGAGTGGGCCGAAGGCGCGGGGCTGGACACCGCGTGGATGCCGCAGGTGCCCAACGACTTCGACTGCCTGACCATGGTGTCACTGATGGCCGCGCACAGCTCGCGAATCGAGCTCGGCACCGCGGTGGTGCCGCTCCAGGCCCAGCATCCGATTGCCCTTGCCCGCCAGGCACTCTCGACGCATGCGGTGGCCGGGGGACGGTTGGCGTTGGGTGTGGGGCCGTCGCATCACTGGATCATCCGGGACATGCTCGGGTTGCCGTACGAGAAGCCGGCCGCGTACACCCGCGACTACCTGCAGGTGCTCAACGCCGCCGTCGCCGGCCCCGGACCGGTCGACGTCGAGAACGATTCGTTCACGGTGCACAACCCGACGGCCATCGGTGCCGACACCCCGATGCCGGTGCTGGTCGCCGCGCTGGGGCCGGTGATGCTGCAGATTGCCGGCGAACTCGCCGACGGCACCGTGCTGTGGATGGCCGACGAGCGCGCCATCGGCGAGCACATCGCGCCGAAGATCACCAAGGCCGCCGCGGATGCCGGTCGGCCGGCGCCGCGTGTCGTCGCGGGCATCCCGGTATGCCTTTGTCCGCCTGGACAAGTCGACGAGGCCAAGGAGCGGGCCAACCGCATCCTCGGCGAGGCCGAGGTGTCGCCCAATTACCAGCGCCTGCTCGACCGCGGCGACGCCCGCGATGTCGGCGACCTGTGCGCGGCGGGCGATTCGGAGGCGATCCTGGCCCGGATGCGCCGCTTCGCCGACGCCGGGGTGACGGACCTGTCGGTGCGGCTGCTGCCGATCGGCGACAACCGGGACGAGCTCGTCGCCTCCAAGCGGCGCACACGGGAGATGCTGGCCTCGCTCGCGGCGGAGTTGCGTTGACGGACAGCGCCGGTCCCTTGGCGGGGATACGCATCCTCGAGGTCGGCACCATGCTGGCCGGTCCGTACGCGACCATGCTGCTGGCCGACCTCGGCGCCGAAGTCATCAAGATCGAGCCGCGAGGCGGGGAGATCTCCCGCGGTGTCGGGGCCAGCTACTTCGCCAGCATCAACCGCAACAAGTCCAGCGTCACACTGGACCTGAATTCCGAAGCGGGACAGCGAAAGCTGGGTGAGCTGGCCGCCGAGTCCCACGCGCTGCTGGTGAACCTCAAGCCGTCGGCCATCCGGCGCCTCGGGCTCACCTACGACGCGCTGCGCCGGCACAATGAACGGATCGTCTGCGTGGCGATCACCGGATTCGGCCTCGACGGCGGCGACGACCCGGCCTTCGATTACGTAGTACAGGCGGGCGTCGGCATCGCCGCGCTGACCGGCGACCCGGACGGCCCGCCGACACTGCCCGGCTATTCCTCGGCCGACAACTCCACCGGAATGTGTGCGGCGCTGGGGCTTTTGGCCAAGGTCGTCTCCGGCACGGGCGGGCAGGTGGACGTGTCGCTGCGCGACGTGATGCTGTCGCAGCTCAACTACCACGCCTCCGCCTACCTCAACAACGGCGTCGAGCCGCAGCGCCGGCCCCACGGGGCGCATTCGTACTATGTCCCGGCGCAGCTGTTTCCGACCGCGGACGGATATCTCGCGCTGTTCATCACGCACGACGGCTTCTGGAAATCCTTTGCCACGGAAGCGGGCATCGGTGGTTTCGAGACCATGGCCGAGCGGGTGGCCCGGCGTGACGAGGTGCTCGGCGTCGTCACGTCGATGCTTGGCACCGACACCGCCGCCGGCTGGGAGCGGCGGCTGCGTCCCCTTGGCGTCCCGGCCGCCGCCGTTAGGACGCTGCCCGAGGCACTCAAAGCGACGCCGGAAGTGGTTGTCACGGCAGGCGATTTCCGGCTGGTCGGCAGCCCGATCCATGTTTCGGGCTATGAGCCCGAGTACCGGCCGCCGCCCGAGCTCGGCGAGGGCTAGTCTCAGCCGTTGAGGTGCGCTTCGGCGAGCTTGCGGAAGGCCGCCACCAGGCGGCTGCGGTCACCGGCGCGGGTCGCCAAGACGACGTGGCTCGGCTCGACGCCGTCGAGCGGGACCGTGGTGATATCCGGCCGCACGCTGTGGCCATGAACACCGGCGGTCACGGCCACCGCCTGCCCGGAGGCGATGAGTTCGAACTTGTCCTCGATCGCGTCGATGAACGGACCGTCGGGCGCGCGGCGCCCATCGGGGCGAGGATCGATGCGCCAGAAGGCACTCCAGGCCGGGTCGGAGTGCCGGACCCGCGGCATCGGCTCGTCCGCGATGTCGTCGAGGGTGACCGATTCCCGGCCCGCCAGGCGGTGGTCGACCGGTATCGCGAGCACCCGGGGCTCGTCGTAAAGGATGGTCACACGCAACTGGTCGGTGGGGAACGGCAGTCGGGTCACGACCGCGTCCACACGATGCTCGAGTAGCGCGTCGCGGGCCTCGTCCCAATCCAAATGCGTGACGTGGACATCGGCGTCGGGGTGCTCGCGGCGCATCTCGCGCACCGCCGGCGTGACGATCAGGCCCGCCGTGTAGCCGACGACGATGCGGCTGGGTTGCGCGGCGGCCCGCGCCTGCGCCGCGGCCTGGGCCGCCGCCCGCAACAGCGCCTTGGCGCGAGGCAGGAAGACCTCGCCCGCGTCCGTGAGCCGCGTGCCTTGCGGCGTGCGGTCCAATAACCGCGCGCCCACTTGCTGCTCCAGCCGGCGAATCTGGCGGCTCAGCGACGGCTGCGCCACCCGCAGCGCTGCGGCCGCCCGACCGAAGTGTCGGTGCTCGGCCACCGCAACGAAATATCCGACCAGTCGCAGGTCCAGGTCCACCGTTGGCGATGCCGAGTCCTTCATGCGCCCAGTGTAGTCAAGGCGTTGGCGTCAGCGGTTAACGATATCCACCGTGAAATGCGGTGATGCTCGAAATGCATCGCATCATATGAAAGAGGTCTTGGACGCTATCGGCGAGGTTGTCATTGACTTGATGGCGTCAACGGAAGGGGAAATTCCATGCACGTCTTTGTCACCGGCGCGACCGGACACATCGGTTCGGCCGTCGTCGCCGAACTCCTCGAAGCCGGTCATCAGGTCACCGGGTTGGCCCGCTCGGACGAGGGCGCTGCCGCGCTGACCGCGGCCGGGGCCACGGCGCGGCGGGGTGATCTCGACGATATCGATGGCTTGCGGGATGCGGCCGCGGCGGCCGACGGCGTCATTCACCTCGCCTTCAAACACGACTGGGACGACTTCGCCGGCGCCGCCGCGACGGATCTGCGGGCGGTCGACGCCATGGGGGACGTGCTTGCCGGTTCGGACCGGCCCTTCGTCATCACCTCGGGAACGCTGCTGCTCGCATTTGCCGCACCGGGGCGCCTCGCGACCGAAAACGACACACTGCCGGGCGGTCCCCGGATCGACTCTGAGAAGGCGGTGATCGCGTTGGCCGAACGCGGAGTGCGATCCTCGGTTATTCGGTTGTCCCCGTTGGTACACAGCGACCTGGACCACCACGGCTTCGCCCACCACCTGATCAACACCGCCCGCGAGACGGGGAAGTCCGCCTATATCGGCGACGGGGCCAACCGCTGGCCCGCGCTGCACACGCTGGACGCCGCGCACATGTACCGGCTGGCTCTCGAAAAGGCGCCTCCCGGAACGCGTTTGCACGGGGTTGCCGACGAAGGGGTGCCGTTCCGCGACGTCGCCGACGTCATCGCGCGCCATCTAAATGTGCCCGCGGTCAGCATTCCGGCCGAAGAAGCCGGTCACTTCGGCTTTCTCGCGCTCTTCGCGTCGCTGGACAACCCGACGTCGAGCGCCCTGACGCAGAAGGTGCTGGATTGGCAACCCGAGCGGCCGGGGTTGCTTGAGGATCTCGACGCCGGCCACTACTTCGGCGAATGAGCCACACCGTCGCTGAGGCCCGAGCGGCGCTGGGCCCGGTGGGCGTGTGCCTGCCGGTCTCATTCACCACCAGCCCGCACGCCGCTGAGCTGCGCGGGGCCGTTGGCCGGCTGGGACGCGCCGGGTACCGCGCCGTCTGGACGAATGAGGTGATCGGAAAGGACGCCCTGGTACAGCTCGCCATGCTGCTGTCGGCCTCCGAGCGGATGGTGTTCGGCACCTGCATCGCCAACATCTGGGCCCGGCCGGCGCAGACCATGCACGCCGCGGCCGCCCAACTGGCCCAGGCCTATCCGGACAGGCTGGTGCTCGGGTTGGGGGTCGGCTATCCCGAGCAGGCGGCAAGCGTCGGCCAGGAGTTCGGCAGCCCGCTGGCCACCATGCGCGACTACGTGAGCCGGATGGACAGCCCCACCTGGCCGCCGGCGCCCGACGCGGCCTATCCGCGGATCGTCGCCGCCAACGGACCGAAAATGCTTGCGCTGGCAGGTGATATCGCCGACGGCGCGCTGCCGGCCGGGCAGCCTCCGGACTTCACAGCGCACGCTCGGCGGTCGCTAGGGCCGGACAAGCTTTTAGTTGTCGGACTGTCCATGGGCGCCGAAGCCGAGCCGGCGGCCGTCGCCGCACAAGTGCGGGAGCACCTGGCGGCCGGTGCCGATCACGTGGCGCTTCTACCGCCCATCGGCATCGAATTCGCCTCGGGCATACAACAACTCGAAAACCTGGCTCCGGTGCTGACCGAACGGGGTTAGCCGCCGCACTCGGTGGTCGTCTCGAGCAGTCGCGGGACCGGCGCCGGATCCAACTGCAGCGCATCGGACATGTGCAGCTGACCCGCGTTGGCAATCATGTTGTCCAAGATGGCCTGCAGGTCGTCGCCCTCGAGTTCGTAGATGGCGACATACGGGCCCTGCCCGTCAACCGGCCGCAGCCGGCGTGCCCCGACGATTCCGTCGAGCGCCAAAAGCTCAGGCAGATGAACCTCGTCGTACCAGGTGTTGTACTCCTGCTCGCGATCGGGCGAGCTCGGCCGGCTCTCGACATACATGATGCCCTTGGCCATCGCGACCGCCTCTCTGGTGACTACTCGTAGCGCACCGTGACCGAATCCGTGTCGGGTACGCCCTGGCACGTCAGAATGTAGCCCTCGGCGATTTCGTCCTCTTCCAGAGCGTCGTTGGCCCGCATGGTCGCGTGGCCCTCGATGAGCCGTGCCATGCACGTGCCGCAGTTGCCCGCCTCGCAACTGAACGGGGGTTCCAGGCCCGCCCGCCTCGCGCTTTCCAACAAGGTTTCGCCGGGGACCAGCGGGACCGAAACCTTCTTGCGGTCGAGGTGAATCGTCACCGTGCCGGGCTCGGCGCCGTTGTTCGGTGCGGGATCTGTCACCCGTGGAGTCTCCTCGATGATCGTGGTGACCGTCGCCATGACCGCCCTCTCACATTTGCATTCTTCAGTATAGAGAATACTATTCTCACAGAGCGATAGGGTCTTCTCAAGCCATTGGACAGCTGGAAGGAACGGGGACGTGACCGAACCGCCAGCGCTCGTGTTCGAGGAACGGCGATTCAGCCTGCCTCAGCTCGACGCGTTGGCCGCCGGGCTGGCCGCGACGCTGACGAAAAGGGGTCTAATCGCAGGTCAGCGCGTCGCGGTCATGGCGTCCAACCGTCCGGAATTCGTGGCCGTCGTGCTGGCGATCTGGCGGCTGGGTGCCAGCGCGGTCCTCATCAGCCCCGCGTGGCGGCGCGACGAAGTGGACCACGCGCTGGGGATCACCGGCCCGGCGCACGCCGTCGGCGACCACCCGGTGCTAGCCGGCCTGATGCCGATGCTGCACCTGGACGAGCCGGCCCCGACGGGGGAGCCGCCGGCCGGGTCGCCGCCGCCGCACGCCGACGCGGTGCTGGTGTTCAGTTCCGGGACCACCGGTCTGCCGAAGGCCGTGCGCCACACCCACGCGGGTTTGGGGGAGGCCGTGGGGCACTGGCGCGCGGCGCTGCAGCTGACGCGACGCGACCGGATTCAGGTCGCTACACCGCCGTCACACATCCTCGGCCTGCTCAACATCCTCACCGCGCTGCGGACCGGCGCCCGGATGCGGCTGCATCCGCGATTCGACGTCGACCGGATGCTGCAGACGATCGAAGAGGACCGCATCACAGTCGAGATGGCCGTCGCTCCCATCGCGCTGGCCATCGCGTCGCACCGCCGGCTGGAAACCTACGACCTGTCGTCGCTTCGCTTCATCATGTGGGGAGCGACGCCGGTCAGCCCCAGCGTCGCGGAGACCGTGACCCGGAGGACCGGCGTTGGTTGGGTCCCCGCCTACGGCACCACGGAATTGCCCGTGATCGCGTGTAATCCGTTGCAGGGGGCGCGACTTGACTCGGTCGGGCATCCGGTTCCGGGGGTAAAGCTGCGGATCGTCTCGTTGGAGACCGGCCGGCCCGTCGGCCCGGGCGAGGTTGGCGAGATCCAGGCGCGGTCGACGTCGTTGATGGCCGGCTACCTGCCCGCCGTGGCGACCGCCGAGGCGATCCGCGACGGCTGGTATCGCACGGGGGACGTCGGCTGGCTCGACGGCGCCGGTTGGCTGCGGATCACCGACCGCCTCAAAGAGATGATCAAGGTGCGCGGCTTTCAGGTCGCGCCCGCCGAGATCGAGAAGGTGTTACACGGCCATCCGGCGGTCAGAGACTGCGCGGTGTTCGGCGTTCCCGACGGCATCAACGGCGAGGCGATCGTCGCAGCCGTCGCCGCGTGCGCGCCCGTCGACCCATCCGATCTCACCGCCCGGGTGGACGAGAAGCTAGCGTCCTACAAACACCTGAGCCGCATCGTGTTCGTGGACGATATTCCGCGCCTGCCCTCGGGCAAGGTGCTGCGACGAGTGCTGAAGGAGTCTTATGGATGTACGTCTGACAGCTGAACAGCAGCAGCTCCGCGACGCCGCCGCCAAACTGGCCGACGATCTCGGGCCCGGAGCGGTCCAGGATCTCGACGACCCGAGCCGAATCGCGCGGCTGGACAAGCAGATTGAGACGACCGGGTGGCGGTCCCTGCGCTCCGACGGCGCCTCCGGCGTCGAAGTGGCCATCGTCGCCGAGGAATTCGGGCGCCGATTGGTCGACGCACCGTTCCTCGGTCCCGTGCTGGCCGACGACCTGGCGCGACACGTCGGTGCCGAAAGCTTGGGTTCGACCGTCGCGGTGGATGACCGGGTGATCGACGCCCGGGGTGCGCGGCGCGCCCTGTCCCTGTCCGGCACCGCGGTCCTGGCCGCCGACGTGGCGGCCACCCGCGCCGGCGCCGACCTGACCCGCGCCGAGGCCGACGCGGCGGGATCACCGACGACGCTGGGTGAGGTGTCGTCCGACGTGGCGGGGCGGTGGCTGGCGCTCGCGCTGGTCACCACGTCCGCGGACCTGGTCGGCATCGCGCGGGGCGCGCACGCGGTCGCGTGCGATTACGCCAAGATTCGCGAACAGTACGGCAAGACGATCGGTTCCTACCAGGCGATCGCACACCTGCTGGCCGAAAGCCTGGCGCTGATCGAAGGCTCGGTGAGCGTGTTGCGCCACGCCGCCTGGGCGGTGGACGAACTCACGCCGGTCGAGGCCATCCGGGCCGCGCAGGTAGCCAAGGTGTACTGCGCGCGCGCCACCCTCACCGTCTGCGAGACCGCGGTGCAGGTGCACGGCGGCATCGGCAACACCTGGGAATGCATCGCCCATGTCTATCTGCGCCGCGCGCTGGCATCGACCGAACTGTGGCCCGTCACGTGTAAGGAGATCGACTTTGGACTTTCGTGATTCGCCCGACGAGGCCGCCTTCCGCGAGCGCCTGCGGTCGTGGCTTGCGTTGCACGCCAAGGAATATTCCGGCTCCGGCGACGAGTACTGGGAGCGCATGGCCGACTGGCACCGGGCCCTCTACGACAACGGCTTTTTCGGCCTGTCCTGGCCCCGTGACTACGGCGGCCAGGAATTGGCACCCGTCTACGACGTCATTGTCGACGAGGAGCTGGTGCGCGCCGGCGCGCCGCCCCGCCCCAGCGTCGGCTACCTGGTTTTCGGCATCGGCCGCCACGGAAGCGACGAGCTGCGGAAGCGCTTTCTGCCCGGCATCATCAACGGCACCGAGCGCTGGTGCCAGGGCTTCTCCGAGCCCGGCGCCGGCTCGGATCTGGCATCGCTGACCACCACCGCCACGCTCGAGGGCGACACCTATGTGGTTCACGGGCACAAGATTTGGACCAGCTACTCCGATGTGGCGGACTGGTGTCTGCTGTTGGCCCGCACGGACCCCGACGCCAAACGCCACCGCGGCCTGTCGGCGTTCGTGCTCAACATGAAACAGCCTGGCGTGCAACAGCGCCCGTTACGGATGATGAACGGCGTCACCAACGAATTCGGGCAGGTGTTCTTCGACGGTGCCACGGTGCCCGCGGATCGGATGGTGGGTGCCCCCGGGGAGGGCTGGGCCGTCGCCATGACGGTCGTCGGCCACGAGCGGGAGCCCTCCACGCTGGGTTACGCCGCGCGATACGGCAAGCTGGTCCGAAACCTGTTCGCGCGGAACGCAGGCCCGGTTCCCGAAGAGCTCGCGTGGGCGGCGGTCGAGTCGGAGATGCTGACGCACCACGTCCGGCGGCGGCTATCCGAGCAGCTGGACGGGGTCTCGCACGGCCCGGAAGGATCGCTGGACAAGCTGCTGATGACCTGGGTCGAGCAATCGGTGGGGCACGCCGCGCTGGCGGTCGCCGGCACCCGCGATGCGGACCTGCTCAGCGCCTATCTATACAGTCGCGCCCAGAGCGTGATGGGCGGAACGTCACAGATACAGAAGAACATCATCGCCTCGCGAATCCTCGGATTGGGAGTCTGAATGTACGACATGCCAAGCGAAATCGACGTGCGCGCCGACGGGGCGTTGCGGATCGTCACCCTGAACCGCCCGGACGACCTCAACGCGGTCAACGACAACCTGCACGTCGGGCTCGCGCGGCTGTGGCAGCGAATGACCGACGATCCGGGGGCCCGCGCGGCGGTGCTGACCGGCAGTGGCAAGGCGTTTTCGGCTGGCGGGGATTTCGCGTATCTGCAGGAACTGTCCCAAGACGCCGACCTGCGCGCCAAGACCATCCGGGACGGACGCGAGATCGTGCTGGGGATGGCGCGTTGCCGAATTCCCGTGGTGGCGGCCGTCAACGGGCCGGCCGTCGGGCTCGGCTGCAGCCTGGTCGCGCTGAGCGACATCGTCTACATCGCCGAGAACGCCTTCCTCGCCGACCCGCACGTCCAGGTGGGCCTGGTGGCCGCCGACGGCGGACCGCTGACGTGGCCGCTGCACATCAGCCTGCTGCTGGCCAAGGAGTACGCGCTGACCGGCACCCGCATCAGCGCGCAGCGCGCCGTCGAACTGGGACTGGCCAACCACGTGGCGGCGGACCCCGTCGCCGAGGCAATCGCCTGCGCCGAAAAGATTTTGGAACTGCCCCAGCAGGCGGTCGAGAGCACCAAGCGGGTCCTCAACATTCACTTGGAGCGCGCGGTTCTGGCCAGCCTGGATTATGCGCTTTCGGCCGAGCACCAGTCGTTCACCACCGAGGATTTCCGGTCGATCGTCGCCAAGCTGAACGCCGGCAAGAACTGACCGCACGGCCGCGAGCCGAACCACACTGCGAATTTCGGCCGGTTATTTCGCAGTGCGGTTAGGCTCGCGGCGCTTCGATCGACCGCAGGAAGTCGCGCATGACTTGGTCGAACCGGTCGGGCTCCTCGATGAACGGCATGTGCGCGCTCGACTCGAACAGCTCGAACCGCGAACCCGGTATGCGCCGGTGCATTTCCCATGCGTGTTCCGGCACGCACTCGTCGTACCTGCCCGCGACGACCAGGGTCGGCAACGAGATCTCGGGCAACCGGTCGAACACGTCCCAGTTCCGGATGGTCCCGACGATGTGAAAGTCGCTGGGGCCGAACATCGTCTCGAAGATCTCTGTTCCCATGGTCCGGAACGCGTCCTCGAGCTCGCCGGGCCAGGGACGCACGCGGCACAGGTAGGTTTCGTTCCAGGTGCGGATGGCGGCCTGGTATTCGGCGGAGTAGGTGGTGCCGGCCGCTTCATGGCGGTCGATGGCGGATTGAGTTGACGGGTCGAGCTCGGATTTCAAGCGCGCAACCATCTTCGAGAACTCGGGTATCGACGCGATGCTGTTGGAGATGGTCAGGCTGGCCGCCCCGGATGTCACCTCGAGCGCGTACTGCTGCGCCAGCATTCCGCCCCAGGAGTTGCCGAAGATGTGAAAGTGGTTCAGCCCCAGTCCCCTTACCACGGCATCCATCTCGGCGACCGCACGCTCCATCGTCCAAAGACCGGGGTCGGATGGACGTTCGGAATTCCCGCAACCCAGCTGATCCCAGAAGACGACTTCCCGCTCGTCGGCCAACCGCTCCAGCGAGCGTAGGTAGCTGTGCGGCAAGCCGGGTCCACCGTGAACGACGAGCAGCGGGCGGCCCGCGCCGCCACCGACTCGCTTGAACCACACGCTGCCGCCCGGGACCGCGATCGTTCCCTGAGTCATCCACCCACCTTCGCAAATCCGTGCCTTCGGCGCTTGCCGAGCAGACGCAGAATCGCACGATCCGCAGCGACTACGTGCGATTCTGCGTCTGCTCGCGACCGGTGGTGCTCCGGCTCGCGAGGGGTGCCGTTGTTGCAACTCCGACTCTCGGAATGCGAGAATAAGGTTCTCGCTAATGTGCGGGGGCTCCCGTCCGCACTGCGCTTGTCGAATTGGAGAAGACCTGTGCCCGAAGCCGTCATCGTCTCCGCCCTGCGGACCCCCATCGGCACCGCCCGCAAGGGGACGCTGCGCGACACCAGCGCGTTCGACCTCGCGCACCACGTGCTCAGCGAAGCCGCGAAAGAGCTGGACCCGGCCCACGTCGACGACGTGATCCTCGGCGAGGGCCTCTACGGTGGCGGAGTGGTCGCGCGCCACGCGGCCATCACGGCGGGCCTGCCCCAGGTGCCGGGCCTGGCCAACAACCGGCACTGCGCGGCCGGTCAGGCGGCGGTGCAGAGCGCGGCGGCGAGTGTGCGAGCCGGGATGGACCAGCTCGTCATCGCCGGCGGCGTGAACTCGGCGTCGACCTCCCCGCGGTCGCGAATGCAGGTCGACGGGGAATGGGTCGACTGGTTCCCGCCGACCCACCCGGACCGGCCCGACGCACCGAACATGGACATGTCGATCACCGTCGGCTGGAACGCAGCGGTCAAGGCGGGCGTGAGCCGCGAGGAGATGGACGTGTGGGCGCTGCGGTCGCACCGCAACGCCATCGCGGCGATCGACGAGGGGCGCTTCAAGGAGGAGATCGTCCCGATCGAGACGCCGCACGGGCTGTTCTCGGTCGACGAGCACCCGCGCCGCGACACCACCATGGAGAAACTGGCGGCGCTCAAGCCGCTGCATCCGGAGATCGAGGGCTTCTCGATCACCGCCGGGAACGCCTGCGGCGCCAACGACGGTGCGGCCGTGCTGACCATCGCGAGCGACGCCCTCGGCCTGCCCGCGCTGGCCACCGTGCGGTCCTGGGCGTCCGTCGGCGTCGATCCGGCCATCACCGGCTTGGCGCCCGTCGATGCCATACCGAAAGCGCTTGCCCGCGCGGGGCTTTCGATCTCCGATGTGGACCTGTTCGAAATCAACGAGGCCTTCGCGGCGATGTGCGTGGCCACCATCAAGCTGCTCGACCTGGACCCCGACAAGGTCAACGTCAGCGGCAGCGGCTGCTCGCTCGGACACCCAGTTGCCGCAACAGGGGCCCGGATGCTGGTCACGCTGGTGCACGAATTGCGCCGCCGCGGTGGCGGAATAGCGGTGGCGGCCATGTGCGCGGGCGGCGGAATGGGTTCCGCGACGGTCATCGAGGTCGCTGCGCCATAATGCGCACATGACGATCGCCGACCTGATCGCGGGAGCGCGCAACGGATCTCCGCGCGCGGCGGGTCGGCTGCTCAGCCTCGTCGAAGGCGACCGCCGGGACGAGGTGCTGGCGAGCATCGGGCCCGCGACCGCGCTCAAGGTCCGCGTCATCGGCATCACCGGACCGCCGGGCGCCGGCAAGTCGACGACCGTCGGCGCCCTGGTCGGCGCCTACCGCGAACGGGGGAGCCGGGTGGCCGTGCTCGCCGTGGACCCGTCGTCGCCGTTCAGCGGCGGCGCGCTGCTGGGCGACCGGATCCGAATGACCGCGCATATCAACGACTCCGACGTCCTGATTCGCTCGGTGGCGACCCGCGGTCACGTCGGCGGGCTGGCCGCCGCGGTTCCGGCGGCCATCCGGCTGCTGGGCGCCATCGGGTACGACGTGGTGTTGCTGGAGACCGTGGGTGTGGGGCAGTCGGAGATCGAAATCGCCGCCGTTGCCGACCCGACCATCGTCATCCTCAATCCGGGGGCGGGGGACGCGGTGCAGGCGGCCAAGGCCGGCGTGCTCGAAGTCGCCGACATCGTGGCGGTCAACAAGGCCGACCGCGAGGGCGCCCAACAGACGGTGCGGGATCTGCGCGCCGAGACCAACGCCCCGATCGTCAGCCTCATCGCCGCCCGGGGCGAGGGCGTCGCCGATCTGGTGGCCGCCATCGAAGATCACCACCGCAGCGACAGCCGCGAGCGCCGGTTGGCGCGGGCCCGGGCGCAGATCCTGTCGATGGCGCAAACGCGGCTGCGGTCCCAGCAGGGTCTCGACCGGCTGGCCGAGGCGGTGGTCGACGGCCACGATGATCCGTACACGGCGGCCGAAAAGCTGCTTTCTTCGCCGACCGAACAAGGCGGCTAACGACCGGCCTCTTGCTTTGCTCGGCATCGCTGTGTTGCATGAACCCATGACACGTTCCGCCGATGAGCTGGTAACCGAATTCTGCAAACGCTGGGCGTCCCCGCAGCCGGACGAGCTGGCCGCGTACTTCACCGAAGACGCCGTCTACCACAACATCCCGATGGATCCGGTGCGCGGCCGCGAGGCGATCAGGGAATTCATCGCGGGGTTTCTCGCGGCGTTCGATGGCATCGACTTCAACGTGCACCGGCAGGTCAGCGACGGCACTTGGGTGATGAACGAGCGCACGGACGTGATGCGCCGCAAGGACGGCGGGACGTTCCCCTTGCCGGTGATGGGCGTCTTCGAGGTGCACGACGACCGGATCGTCGCGTGGCGCGACTACTTCGACATGGCCGCCATCACGAGCGCGTTCGGGGTTTAGCAATTAGCTACTGAAGGTCGACCGATTTCCCGGTTGCCGCCGCGTGACCCGCGCGATAACCGAAAACCATTGCCGGGCCGATGGTTCCACCGGCACCGCCGTAGGCCCGGCCGGTCACACCGCCCATCGCATTGCCCGCGGCGAACAAGCCCGGTATCGGGTCGCCACCGACGTGCAGGACGCGGGCGTCGGCGTCGGTGCGCGGGCCGCCCTTGGTGCCCATGGCGCCGATGCGCACCGGCACGGCGTAGTAGGGCGCGGTGTCGATCGGGCCGAGGGTCTTGCCGGCGAGCGTGGTGGCGCTGTCGTCGCCCCAATAGCCGTCGTACGCGCTGGAACCGCGTCCGAAGTCCGGATCCGCGCCCGCGGCGACATGGCGGTTCCAGTCCGCGACGGTGCGGCTGAGGCCGTCGGCGTCGATGCCGGTCTTCGCGGCCAGTTCGGCGAGGTCTGCCGATTCGCAGAACCAGTCCGGGACCGCTTGCCCGGGCGCGATACCCAGGAACCCATACCGCTGCAGGTGGACCGAGTCGAACACCATCCACCCGCGATCGTTGACGTATCCCCCTCGGGGGTCGAGGTACTGGAACGCGCCGGCCATCGAGTTGTAGTCGGATGCTTCGTTGACGAACCGGCGCCCGGCCGAGTTGACGATGATGCTCCTCGGGCGGGTGCGTTCCAGGCGGACGCTGCGGCTTCGCGGCTTTCCCTCGATGGTGTCGCCCGGGATCTGCACGATCGGCACCCACCAGGCTTCGCCCATGTTGGCCAGATCCGCTCCCTGCGACATCGCCATGCGCAGCCCGTCGCCGGTGTTGTACGGCGGCGAGACGGCGCCGTGCATGGGGCCGCGCAGAAACGCTTGTGTCAGCACCGGATCCCATTCGAAGCCGCCCGTCCCCAGGATGACTCCGCGGCGGGCGCGCACGCGGATGGTCCGTTCAGGCAAGGCGACCCGGACGCCGATGATCTCACCGGCATCGGCGATGAGCTGGTCGGCGCGGGCGTCGACGTGGATCGTCGCGCGGGCCTCCAGCACGCCGCCCAGAAGGCCGGCGATCAGTGCGGCACCGGCGACGCACAGGTTGCCGGGTTGTTCGTCGGCCGCCGCATCCAGGCGGGCCGCGTGCAAGCGGGCCAGGGTCTCGGCGTCAAAACCCACATTGGAAAAGTCGATCGGGAACGCCGTGATCCGAGTGCCCCACTCGCCCAATCGATTCAGGTCGAACGGAGCCGGGATGTGCGACCGGCCACCGCCGGGCTGCCCTCCAGGCAACTCGGGCCGGTAGTCGGGAAACCCGGTGGCAATCTCGAAGTGAAGCTTGCTGTTCGCTTCGACGAAGTCGAGCATCCGCGGGCCGGTCCGCACGAATGTCTCGACCAAGGCGTCGTCCATCGCGCCAAGGGACTGCGCGCGCAGGTAGCGCAACGCGTCCGCCACCGTCAATTCCCCATCGGGAGAACGGTTATGGGCGGGAATCCACACGACGCCGCCGGACACGGCGGTGGTGCCGCCAACCGTGGAGGCCTTCTCGAACACCTCGACGGACGCGCCGGCCACCGCCGCCGTCAGCGCCGCGGTGAGTCCGGCGCCTCCGCTGCCGAGCACGGCGACATCGACTTCACGGTCCCATGACATGGATGGTTATCCCTTCAGCTCCGTGGCTAGCTCAACAGCTCCGCCAACTGCTTTGCGGCGGTGATTACCGCGTCTTTGCCGCGCATCACGACATCCTCACGGTGCGAGATGAGGTTGATACAGGTCGGCGGCGACGGCGGCGGGCGGTTGACCGGGACCGCCAAACCGTATGTGTTCGGCTCGATTTCGCCGTAGGTGATCACCCAACCGCACTCCCGAGTCTTGGTCACCAGCTCTCGCTCGCCCGGGCGCGGTGGCATGTTCGCGAGCAAGGCGATTCCCGCGGCACCGCGGTCCAGCGGATATCGACTGCCCTCGTGGAAGGACAGTTGGTAAGCGACATGACTGGGGACGATCACCGCGATCGCCACCTGCTGGTCGCCCTCGGCGATGAGCAGCGACACCGTGGTGCTCAGGTCGTCGGCCAACGCGCGCAGGATCGGCAGGCTGACCTGACGCACGTTGCGGTCGAACGACGCACCGAGCACCGCCAGGCCGGCCGCCGGGCGGTAGCGCCCGTCCTCGCCTTTGGCCACCAACCGAAACTCGGTGAGCGTGGAAAGCAGTCGATAGGCGATCGTGCGGTGCACCCCGAGTTGGTCGGCCAGCTGCTGCACGGTCAGCCCGTTCGGCGAATCGGCCACCATGTGCAGCGCCGTGAGCCCCCTGGCCAGCGTCTGGGAGCCCGTCATGACCTTGACATACCCCCATCCGAGAGCGAAGCTCTATAGATAACGCACATCAGTGTGCGATATTAGCACACGACGTAGGCCAAAGACGAGAACAATATTTCCGACCCAGCTGGCGTGAGAGGGACCGTGGCGGAATTCGAGAGCATATGGAGCGATCTCCAGGGTGTCGCGTTTTCGCAGGGCTACCTCCATGCCGGCGGAGTGCGCACCCGCTACCTGCGCGCCGGCGATTCCGGCAAGCCGGTGCTGATGTTCCTGCACGGATCCGGTGGCCACGCGGAGGCCTACGTCCGGAACCTCGCGGCGCACGCCGAGCACTTCTGGACCTGGTCCATCGACATGCTGGGCCATGGTTATACCGACAAACCGGGCCACCCGCTTGAGGTCGCCCACTACGTCGACCACCTGATGGAGGTGCTGAACGCCATCGGGGTCGACCGCGCCAGCGTCAGCGGTGAATCGCTGGGGGGCTGGGTCGCCGCGCGAGCCGCCATCGACCACCCCGACGCGGTGGACCGACTGGTCCTCAACACCGCCGGCGGCTCCCAGGCCGATCCGGAGGTGATGCAGCGGATCATCACGCTGTCCATGGCCGCCGCTGAGAACCCGACCTGGGAAACGGTCCAAGCGCGGATCAAATGGCTGATGGCCGACAAGTCCAAGGATTACGACGACCTGGTCGCCAGCCGCCAACGGGTATACCGCCAAGCAGGATTCGTCGACGCCATGCGCGACATCATGGCCCTGCAGGATCCCGAGATCCGCGCCCGCAACATCATCGGACCGGAAGAATACGGTTCGATCACCGCGCCCACGCTGGTGCTGTGGACCAGTGACGATCCGACCGCCGACGTGACCGAGGGCCGCCGCATCGCGTCGATGATTCCCAACGCGCGCTTCGAGCTGATGCCCGGCTGCGGTCACTGGCCGCAGTATGAGGACGCCAAGACCTTCAACCGCCTACATCTCGACTTCCTGCTGGGCCGCTGATGGCGGCTGTCGAGCGGGACGCACCGGGGGTCGATGTCGAGGTTCTCGTCGTCGGCGCCGGTCCGGTGGGGCTGACACTCGCCAATATCCTTGGCCTGCAAGGCGTCCGCACGCTGGTGGTCGACGAACGGGCATCGCTCATCGACTATCCGCGCGGTGTCGGGCTGGACGACGAGGGGTTGCGCACCTTCCAGTCGATCGGCCTGGTCGACCGCATCCTGCCGCACACCGTGCCCAACCAAATCCTTCGTTTCGTCGACGCCAAGCGTCGCGTGCTCGCCGAAATGGCCCCTCCCGATGCGTGTTTCGGCTGGCCGAAGCGCAACGGGTTCGTTCAGCCGCTCGTCGACGCCGAATTGCTGCGCGGTCTGGACCGGTTCGACCACGTCGAGGTGCGGTGGGAGCGGCCGATGACGGCCTGCCGGCAAGACGGCGACGCGGTCACCGTCGAGCTGGGTGGCGATGCGTCCCCGGTGCGGGCCCGCTACGTCGTCGGGTGCGACGGTGGCCGCAGCATGACCCGGCGCATGATGGGCGTGTCGTTCGACGGGACGACCTCCTCGACGCGCTGGCTGGTGGTCGACGTCGCCAACGATCCGCTCGGCCACCCGAACAGCGAGGTGGGCGCCGACCCGGAACGCCCGTACGCCTCGATCTCGATCGCGCACGGAATTCGCCGCTTCGAGTTCATGATTCACGGCGACGAGTCAGACGAGCAGGCCGAGGATCCGGCCTTCCTGCGCCAGATGCTGTCGCGGATGGTGCCGCACCCCGACCGGGTCGACGTGATCCGGCGCCGCGTCTACACCCATCACTCGCGGATCGCGGGCGCGTTCCGTTCGGGCCGGCTGCTGCTGGCCGGAGACGCCGCGCACCTGATGCCGGTGTGGCAGGGGCAGGGCTACAACAGCGGGATTCGGGACGCGTTCAATCTGGGCTGGAAGCTTGCCGCGGTGGTGCGCGGCCTGGCGGACGACAGGTTGCTGGACACCTACGACATCGAGCGCCGCAAGCACGCGCGGGCGATGATCGACCTGTCCACCATGGTCGGCCGCGCCATCTCCCCGACCAATCGCCGGGTGGCCGGTCTGCGCGATGTCCTGGTGCGGTCGGCGTCAATCGTGCCTTCGCTCAAGCGGTATGTGCTCGAAATGCGGTTCAAGCCGATGCCGCGTTACGACCAGGGGGCCGTCGTACACACGGACCCCGGCCGCGCCGACTCGCCGGTCGGCACCCTGTTCATTCAGCCCAAGGTCGACACCCGTACCAAGCGGGATGTGCTGCTGGACGACGTGCTGGGCGACTGGCTGGCCGTGGTGTGCTGGAACAACAACCCGCGCAAGATCCTCGGCGACGTGGCGTTCGAAAGCTGGAAAGCCCTGGGCGCCAGATTCTTTGCGCTGCGCCCGGCGACCCAGCTGCACTGGGAAGGCCACGACGATCCCGATGTCGTGATCGTCGGGGACCGCAACGGCGGACTGAAGGCGTGGTTCGACACCCACCAGGAATCGGTGCTGTTTCTGCGGCCCGATCGGTGCATCGCCGGTGCGTGCATCGCCCAGCGCGCACCGGAACTGAGCGCCCGCCTTTTCGAGGCGCTCGCCCTCAAGCCGGAGGGGGGTGATTTGCCAAGTGGCACTGGCTCTGTGCTGTATGTCGCACAGCCCGCTGCTGAATCTTCCGGGGCCGTCGCGGGACCTGCTTGACGACATCGAAGCCGCGATCGTCCAGGCGCGCGAGTTTGTGCGGGCCTACCGGCCCGACCTCGTGGTGACATTTTCCCCGGACCATTTCAACGGGTTCTTCTACAAGGTGATGCCGCCGTTCTGCATCGGCACGAGTGCCAACGGCGTGGGGGACTACGGTACCCACGCTGGGCCGCTGGACGTCCCGGAAGACCTTGCCAACGAATGCGCCGAAGCGGTTCTGGGCGCCGGGGTCGACGTGGCCGTGTCGGTCAGCATGGACGTCGATCACGGCACCGTCCAGCCGCTGGAGAAGCTCTTCGGCCACGCCACCGCGCGACCCGTGATACCGATCTTCCTCAACGCGGTCGCCGCGCCGCTCGGGCCGTTGCACCGGTGCCGGGCGCTGGGTACCGC
Source organism: Mycobacterium sp. NGS69 (assembly GCF_059812165.1). Taxonomy (NCBI): domain Bacteria; kingdom Bacillati; phylum Actinomycetota; class Actinomycetes; order Mycobacteriales; family Mycobacteriaceae; genus Mycobacterium; species Mycobacterium sp. NGS69. The sequence continues at coordinate 196,320 of NZ_JCALCD010000001.1, read as the reverse complement.
GGTGGGCAACTACCTGGCCACCCTGGACAAGCGGGTCCTGCTGCTGGGATCCGGGGGACTTTCCCACAGCCCCCCGGTGCCGACGCTGGCCACCGCGCCCGCGCCGGTGCGCGAGCGGATCGTGCATGGCCGGCCGATGACGCCGGAGCAGCGACGGGCCCGGCAGCTCGCCGTGATCGACGCGGCCAAAAGCTTCGCGGCCGGTGCGGGTGGGCTGCAACCGCTCAACCCGGCGTGGGACCACCGATTCCTCGAGATCCTGGACAGCGGAAGGCTTTCCGATCTCGATCAGTGGTCCAACTCGTTCGTGGCCCACGAGGGGGGCAGCTCCGCGCAAGAGATCAGAACGTGGGTCGCGGCGTTTGCGGCCCTGGAGGCCGCCGGGCCGTACCGGACGACGCTGCAGTACTACAAACCGGCTCCCGAGCTGATCGCCGGTTTCGCCATCCGGACGGCGGTGCCGAAATGACGTCCTCGTTCTCGGGCACCGCCGGCGTCTTCGACCACATCGTCGACGTGCTCGTCGTCGGCTCCGGCGGCGGCGGCATGACGGCGGCGCTGACCGCGCACGCGTCCGGGCTGGACGCCCTGGTGGTGGAGAAGTCCTCGCACTTCGGAGGTTCGACCGCCCTTTCGGGCGGGGGTATCTGGGTTCCCGGTGCGCCGGCGCAGCGCAGGGAGGGCTACGCGCCGTCGCCCGAAGGGGTCGTCGAGTACCTGCGGCAGATCACCGACGGGCTGGTCGACGAAGCGCGAATACGCCAGTACGTCGATTCGGCGCCGCGGATGCTCGAGTTCCTCGAGAACCTCTCGAGCTGGTTCGAATTCGTCTGGAAGCCTGGCTATGCCGATTACTACCCGGAGCTGCCCGGCGGCTCCGAGTTGGGCAGCACCATCAATGTGCCCCCCCTCGACCTGCGCAAGCTGGGGCCCGACGAGCAGACGCTGCTGCAGCCGTTGGCGCTCGCCCCCAAGGGAATCTGGCTGGGTCCCAAGGAGCTACGGACCTTCTACCGGATCCGGCAGTCATGGGCCGGCAAGGGCGTGGTGTTGAAGCTGATCGCGCGGATGGTCAGGGCCAGGGTTTTCGGCGAACGGATGGCGGCGATCGGACAGTCACTGGCCGCCCGGCTCAGGCTGGCCATGCGGGAACGCGGGATCCCACTGTGGCTGGACTCGCCGCTGGTGGAATTGCTCACCGACGCGCGCGGCGCGGTGACCGGGGCGGTGGTGGAGAGGGACGGCGCCACCCAGCGGGTCGGTGCGCGACGGGGGGTCATCCTGGCCTCCGGCGGCTTCGACCACGACCTCGCCTGGCGCAAAGAACAACTGCCGGTCATCGAGCAGGATTGGAGTTTCGGCAACCCCGCCGCGATGGGCGACGGCATCCGAGCGGGCGAGAAGGTCGGCGCCGCAACCGAACTGCTGGACGAGGCATGGTGGTTCCCGGCGATCCAGTGGCCCGACGGGCGGATGCAGTTCATGCTCAACGAACGCATGATGCCCGCGCAGTTCATCGTCAACGGCGACGGGAAGCGCTTCATCAACGAGGCGGCGCCCTATATGGATTTCGGCCACGCCATGATCGACGGCCAGAAGTCGGGGGTGACCCACATCCCGTGCTGGCTCATCACCGATCACCGGTCGTTCAATCGCTATGTCGTCGGTGGCCATGTCCCGATACCGAAAATTCCCGGCGCGCCGGTCCCCACCGGCCGCAAGGTTCCCGCCGCCTGGCTGGAATCGGGCGTAGTCAAAGCGGCTACGACGTGGGACGAAATGGCCGCCGAGATAGGAGTGCCGGCACATCAACTTTCCGAAACCGCAAGCCGCTTCAACGAACTCGCGCGCCAGGGGCACGACGACGATTTCAACCGCGGCGACAGCGTCTACGACAACTACTACGGCGATCCGACCTTGCCCAACCCGAACCTGTATCCGCTGGGCAAGCCGCCGTACTACGCATTCCGGATCGTCCTGGGTGACCTGGGCACTTCTGGTGGCCTGCGCGTCGACGAACACGCCCGCGTGCTGCGGCCCGACGGCACCGCGGTGCCGGGGCTCTACGCGGTCGGCAACACGTCGGCGCCGGTGATGGGCCGCAGCTATGCCGGCGCCGGGGCGACCATCGGCCCGGCGATGACGTTCGGCTACGTGGCCGCCAAACACCTTGCGGCCCAACCTGGCAAATAGACCCCTTAAACCCATATGGGAGGTAATCAATGAAAATTTCGCTGTTCTACGAGTTCGCCCTGCCGCGACCGTGGGCCCCGGGCGACGAACACGTCCTGTTGCAGGACTGCCTCGACGAGGTGGAGGCCGCCGACAAGGCGGGGTTCTCGACCGTCTGGCTCACCGAGCATCACTTCCTCGAGGAGTACTGCCATTCCACCGCGCCGGAGATCTTCCTGGCCGCGGCCAGCCAGCGGACCAAGAACATCCGGCTCGGGTTCGGGATCATGCACCTGCTGCCCGCGGTCAATCACCCCGCGCGAGTCGCCGAACGCATCGCCACCATCGACCTGCTCTCCAACGGGCGGGTGGAGTTCGGCACCGGGGAAGGTTCCTCCGTCGGCGAACTCGGCGGATTCGACGTCGATCCCGCCGACAAGCGCGCACAGTGGGAGGAGGCCCTCGAGGTCTCGATCCGATGCATGATCGAGGAGCCGTTCACCGGTTTCAAGGGTGATCAAATCCAAATGCCGCCGCGCAACGTCATTCCCAAGCCGCTGCAAAAGCCGCATCCGCCGGTCTGGGTGGCCTGCACGCGGCCGGCGAGCGTACAGATGGCCGCCCAAAAATGCATCGGTGCACTGAGCTTCGCGTACACCGGTCCCGGGCCGCTGACCGACCGGGTCAACGGCTACTACAAGGAGTTCGAGGAAAACGGCGTGCCCATCACGCCGCAGATCAACCCGAACATCCTGGCCATCGGTGGTGACCTTTCCATGATGGTCGCCAAGACCGAGGAGGAGGCCCTGCAACGGCTGGGGCAGGGCGGCGGATTCTTTTCGTTCGGGATCATGCACTACTACCTGACCGGGATGCACGTCCCCGGCCGGACCGGAGTGTGGAAGCGGTACCTCGAGGAGGTCGAGAAGGACCCAACGCTGGCCTACGGGCCCGGACGGGGCGCCATCGGATCCCCGGCCACCGTGCGCGAATTCCTGCGCGGCTACGAGGAGAGCGGCGTCGACGAGATCATCCTGCTGCTCAACCCGCGCAGCCACGAGGGCACGATGGAATCGATTGAGCTGATGGGCAAAGAGGTGTTGCCGGAGTTCATCGAGCGTGACCAGAAGGCCGTGGCGGTCAAGGCCAAGCGGCTTGCACCGGTCATCGAGAAGGTCGAGGCGCGCCGGCCGAAGTCGACCGCACCGCTGTTCGACGAAACCTACGCCTTCGGTGGCCTGCCCACCGGCCGCGACAAGTTCACCGCCAGCGAGATCCCCGAGGCCATGGCGGAGATCAACGAGGGCCGCGTGCAGGCGGCGCGGCGCGCCAAGGAGCAAGAGAACGGCAAGTGACGCCGGAAGCGGATTGAGCCGTGGGACACATCGACGATCTGTGGCGCTACGACGGCCGCCGCGCCGTGGTGACCGGTTGCGCTTCGGGCATCGGCGAACACGTGGTGCGCCAGCTCAGCGAACTCGGGGCCGACGTCGTCGGGCTGGACCAGCGCCGTCCGGCCTTCGAGCTCAACGGGTTTCACGAGGTTGATCTCGCCGATCCGGTCTCGATCGATCGGGCGGTGGCCTGCGTCGAGGGGCCGGTCGACGCGCTGTTCAACGTGGCCGGCGTCTCGTCCGGGATCGGCGACCCCAAGCTGGTCGTCACCATCAACTTCCTCGGGCTGCGGCAGCTCACCGAGGCGCTGATCGACCAGATGCCCGCGGGGTCGTCGATTGTCAGCGTCTCGTCACTGGCCGCGGCGGCGTACCGCGACCACGTGCACGCGGTGGCGCCGCTGCTGAACACGGCGACGATGTCCGAAGGCATCGACTGGTGTGACGCGCACCCCGACGCGCTCGCCGGCGGGGCCTACCAACTGTCCAAAGAGGCGATCATCCTTTACACCATGCGAAACGCCGCACCCCTTGGCGCGCGCGGCATCCGCATCAACTGCACCGGCCCCGGCGTCACCGAAACCCCGATCCTCGACCAGCTGCGCACGGCGTACGGGCAGGGCTTCTTGGACGACATTCCCAAGCCATTGGGGCGCGTTTCGCAGCCGGCCGAACAAGCCGCGGTCCTATTGTTTTTGAATAGCCGCGCGGCCAGCTACGTTACCGGCCAGGTGTTGTGGGTCGACGGCGGGAACGTGGGCGCGGCGATCGCCCGTGAGCTCGAGGAAGGAGCGCCGTGGCCAACCTAACCGACTTCCGGCGAGTCGCGCGCGACGTCTCCAACTGGGGACGGTGGGGTGCCGACGACGAGCTGGGCACGTTGAACTTCATCACCGCGGAGAAGGTCGCGCAGGCCGCGAGCCTGGTCCGGCACGGCAAGGTGTTCCCACTCGGCGTCGACTTCGGTGCGTCAGGCCCGCAGGGCGCCTTCGAATTTCGGCACAATCCCGTGCACATCATGACCGTCGACGGCGGCGATGTGAACACGCTGATCAAGTACGGTCCCCAGTGGCCGCGTAACCCGTTGGCGCATCAGCTCAGTCGCTACATGACCGCCGACAATCCGTTCCGCTTCAACGACGACATCATCATCATGCCGTTGCAGGCGGCCAGCCAGTGGGATGCGCTGTCGCACGTCTACTACGACGATCACCTCTACAACGGCTTCCCGGCGGATTCGGTGACCAGCATGGGGGCCTTCCGCTGCGGCATCGACAAGGTCGACGGTAAGGGCATCACGTCTCGCGGTGTGCTGCTGGACCTGGTTCGCCACCGCGGTGCGGAGGTTTTCCTCGAAGCCGGAAACCCGATCTCGCCGGAGGAACTCGACGACGTGGTTCGCGCCCAGGGCGTGACAATCGGGCGGGGCGACATCGTGCTGATCCGGACCGGCTGGTGGACAAGGTTTCTCATAACCGGCAACAAGACGGAGGGCTATTCCGGGCTGGATTGGCGATGTGCCCAGTGGCTGCATGACCACGAGATCGCGGCGGTCGCCGCCGACAATCTTCAGGTCGAAGACCTCGTGTCCGGAGTCGACGGCATCACCTTCCCCTTGCATTGCCTTTGCCTACGTGACATGGGAATGATTTTCGGCGAGTACTGGGACCTCACCGCGCTGGCGGACGATTGCGCCGCGGATGGCGTATACGAGTTTCAGCTCGTCGCCCCGCCCCTGAGAGTCGTTGGGGCCGTTGGCTCCCCGGTGAACCCGATCGCGATCAAGTAGAGAAGGCGGGCGATTGGAGATTCACCGCAAGACCCTGCTCGTCGACGGCCTGACCACCAGCTACCTGGGGGCGGGCGAAGGCGACCCGGTGGTGCTGCTGCACGGAGGCGAATTCGGCGCCAGCGCAGAACTCGGCTGGGAGCGCAACATCGCCGCGCTGGCGGCGCGATATCGCGTCCTGGCTCCGGACCAGCTGGGGTTCGGGCAATCGGCGAAGGTCATCGACTTCGTCGAGGGGCGCCGGATGCGGATTCGGCACGTGGCGCGATTCTGCGAGGAGCTTGGCGTTGGCTCCGCGCACTTCGTCGGCAACTCGATGGGCGCCATCAACCTGCTCACCGACGCCACCTCGGACACGCCGCTGCTGCCGGTCCGCAGCCTGGTCATCATCTGCGGGGGAGGCGAGATCCAGCAGAACCGGCATTTCGATGCGCTGCAACAGTACGACGCGACACTCCCGGCGATGCGGCGCATCGTCGAGGCGCTGTTCCACGACCCCGGCTACCCGGCGGACGAGGACTACGTCCGGCGGCGTTACGAATCGAGCACCATCCCCGGCGCATGGGAGGCGGTGGCGGCGGCCCGATTTCGTCGCCCCGACGCCGCGCCCTCCTCGACCCCGACGAGCACGCGCGCCTACGAGCGCATCAACGTGCCGACGCTCGTCATCGAGGGGGGCGACGACAAACTCCTCCCGTCCGGCTGGGCCGACCAGATCGCTAAGCAGATCGACGGTGCCCGCGCGGTGGTGGTGGCCAAGGCCGGTCACTGCCCGCAGATCGAGCAGCCGTCGGCGGTCAACGAGTTGCTGCTGGAGTTTCTTGCCGCCATCGGCAGTCAGACGACATAGTTCATGAGGGTCTGCATCCCGGCCACCTGGTGATAGTTGTTGTGGCAGTGCATGACCCATGTGCCGGGGTTGTCGGCGATCAGCACGGCGTCCAGCTTCTGCCCGGGCAGCACGATCACGGTGTCCTTCCGTGCACCGGCGCTGCCGTCGGAATTAACCATCTGAAAAGTGTGACCGTGCAGGTGAATTGGGTGATACATCATCGTGGTGTTGTTGAATGAGAGGGTCGGTCGTTGACCCTGTCGAACCTGCAGCGGACGGGTCTTGCCGTACGGCTCGCCGTTGATCGTCCAGTTGTACTGCATCATGTTGCCGCCCAAGACCACCGGCAGGTTAAGTCCCGGTTCGGCCCGACCCAGGTTGGCGGGTGACGTTGCGGTGAACATCCCGACGGTGCCCACCAGCTTGTCGAGTTCGGCCGGTTGGAATCGCGGGTCGGGAGGGCTGCCGGTGCCGGTGGTGAGCAGGGCCCGTGCCAGGGCGTTCTTCCCTTCCGCGAGTGCGACCAGCGGGAAGACGCCGTCGCCGGCCGTGACGACGACGTCGTAGCGTTCGGCCATGCCGATGAGCAGAGCATCGACCTGCTTGGGCACCACGGGATAGCCATCGGTATGCGTGACCGTCATCGAATGGCCGGACAGCGCGACACGGAACGCGGTGTCTGCGCCGGAGTTGATGAGACGGATCCTGATGCGCTGTCCCGGCTTCGCGCTGAACGACGTGGGCGCCGCCGGGATTCGGCCGTTGATCAGGTAGTAGGGGTAACCGATGTCTCCGGCGTCGCCGCCGAGTAGATCGCTCTTACTGCCGCCGTTGTCGGACATTCCAGGCATCTCTGGCATGCCGGACGTCTGCGTCATCGACGTTGTTGAGGTGGTGGGAAACGTCGCGGTCGTCGACGTCGTCGGGGTCGTCGGCGTGTTCGAGCGGCTCGGCTTGTCAGGACTGGTGAGCTCGCTGTAGAGCTGCTGCGGGCTCTTCCCGACGCCATCCGTCCAATCATCAAGGACGACAACCCATTCGGCGTCGTAGGCACCCTCCGTCGGATCGTCGATGATGAGCGGCAAATAAAGCCCAGGTCGTCTTCGAGGCCCACATGCGGATGGGCCCAGTAGGTGCCCGGATCCGGGACGGAGAACCGGTAGGTAAAGTCCTGGCCGGCATTGATGTTCGGAGTGGCGGGCTCGGCGCCGTCCATGTCGTTGCGCAGCCTGATGCCGTGCCAATGCACCGACGTCGGATGGTCTAGCTTGTTCGAGACTTTGATGACCAGTTCGTCCCCGACGTTGGCCCGGATCAGCGGGCCCGGGATGTTGTTGCCGTAGGCGAAGGTACGGGCGATCGGCCCACCGAGATCGATCTCGGCCTGCTGGGGAGTCAGGCTCGCGGTGACGGTGTGACCGCTATGCGGCCGCGCCTGCTCGGCCGCGTCGATGGCGGCGGCCATTTGCGCTGCGGCGCTCGATACTTGGGATTTGGTTTGGCTGCAGGCCGCCAGCGCGAGTCCGCCGGCGATGCCCGCCGCCATGAAGCCGCGGCGGGTCAGCCGCGCTGCGTCGAAGGGGACCCCCCTTGTGGGCGGCACGGGCATTGAGCACTCCTCGTCTCGGGTCGAATCGCCCCTGACGACTTATACCGTGCTCGGCCGTTGGCCGGAACGCAAGTCCGGCTCGTGCGCGCTCAGACCGTCCGGTAGATCCGGTCCGCCGGTATCGAGGCGACACCGAGTTCGGCCGCGACGGCGTCGACCGCGCGCCGGGCGATGTCGAGGTCCGCCCGGCCGTCGGCGGTGAAGTGCGGACCGATGTAGCGCTCGTAGTGGCGTTGCGCCTCATCGCGCGTCAGCCGGTTCAGAAACGAGGCTAGGTAATCGATTGCTAGCTCGGGTCGGTCGGCCATGGTCCGCAGCGCGCGTTGATTGGCCCGCACCACCGCCTGCACCGCCGGGCTGTCGGGCTGGAGGCGGCTTGCGTCCACCGCCACTCCGACGGTGGGGATCTCGAAAAAGTCACCGACCCACGCCAGCGTATGGAAGCCCTCCTCCTCGGCGACCTGCTCCGGCGCAAGCGTGCTGCCGACGTAGGCGGCGTCGATCGATTTGTCGCGCAGCCGCCGCAGATCCATCTGGTAGTCACCCGGGGATCGCACCACACACTCAAGATCGCGATCGGGGTCGAGACCATGCTGGCGCAACACGATTCGCGCGAAACAACCCGGTGCGGTGTGCGGGGCGTGTACGGCGAGCCGGCGCCCGCGAAGGTCCGCCATGGTGGACACGCCGGGGCCGCCGAGAAACCAGAACAGCGGGCGGTGGGTGTTCACGCTCAGCACCGCCCATTCGATGCCGTGGGTCAGCCGCGACAGAACGGCACGGCCGAGGCCGATCGTCGCGCAGGAGCGCAGACGCTCTGTATCCCAGTTGATTCCGTCCCGCACGGCGACGTGGATGCCTTCGTCGTGGAAGTAACCCTCCTGGTCGGCGATGTAGGCGACCAGTTCTTCGTGGATGCCGCGCCCGACGTAGGCCAGGTCGATCGTGTCCATGGCCGGTCAGTCCATCGCAAGGCCGCCGTTGACCGGCAGATAGTGCCCGGTGGTGAAACCGGAATCCTCACTCGCCAAGAACGCGATCGTGTGGGCCACCTCGTCGGGGGTGACGAGCCGTCCCATCGGTGCGGCCTCACCGAGCTGATCCATCCGCTCCGACGAAAGTTGCCCGGTCACCCTCGTTCCGCTGACGGTGGCCGGCGCCACCAGGTTCGCGGTGATCCCGTGCGGCGCCAGCTCGAGCGCGACGTAGCGGACGAACTGGTCCAGGGCGGCCTTGGCCGTGCCCAGCGCGATCATCCCGTCGCGCGGATGCCGCGAGAGCCCGGTACTGAGAAAGATCAGCCTGCCGAACCCACGGGAAATCATGCCCGGCACAACGGCTTTCGTCAGCGAATAAGCGGCGTGCAGCTCGTTGTCCAGCTTGCCGCCGAGCTGCTCCCAGGTGAGGTCGGCGAACGAGGTGACGACGAACGGGATCAACGCGTTGTGCACCAGCACGTCCACCCCGCCCCAGCGCCTCGCGATCTCGTCGGCCATGCCCGAGACGTCACCGGGTGCGGTGACATCGGCCCGGATCGCCACGGCCTCGCCGCCGGCCGACGCGATGCCGGCGACCACCTCCTCGGCCTCCCGGGCGCTGGCGCGGTGGTTGACTGCCACCCGAAAGCCGCGTTCGGCGAGAACCCGTGCCGTCGCCGCACCGATGCCGCGGCTGGCACCGGTAATCAAGGCAACCCGAGGCATCAGCGTCGATCCTCCGCGTTGGCTTACTGCGCGCCGCTCGAGGCGTGCGAGGCCTTCCAGTCGCTGAAGCGGGTGGGGTAGATCGTCGGGTCTTCGCCGTCGATGGGAACGATGCTCTGGTCGTCCAGCACCGCACCGTAGTAGGGCGCCGTGGGGTCGGTGACGACCTGACGGGCGTCGCCGTCCGCGGCCAGGCTGGCGCGGGCGAAGTCGTCCATGCCGAGCTTTTCGGGGCCGGCGATGTTGGTGATGCCGTTGGTCGGATCGCCGATCGCAGCCTGGGTGACTGCCGTGGCGACGTCCTTGGCGGCGATGGGCTGGAACGCCGCATGCGGCAGGCGAATCGTGTCGCCGTCGGCCGCCGAATCGGCGATCCCGCTGACGAATTCGAAGAACTGCGTCGCCCGCACGATCGAATACGGGGCTCCGGATTCCTCGATCACCTTCTCCTGGGCGACCTTGGCGCGCATGTAGCCGCTGTCCTGAGTGCGGTCCGCGCCCACGATCGAGAGCGCGACATGGTGCCGCACACCGGCCTCGCTCTCCGCGGCGAGGAGGTTACGGGAAGAGGTGGTGAAGAAGTGCAGTACGGCGTCGTCTTCCCAGGATGGCGAGTTGGCCACGTCCACCACCGTGTCCACGCCCGCCATGGCTTCTGCGACGCCCTCGCCGGTGACGGAGTCGACGCCCGAGCGCGGCGAGGCCGAGATCGCCTCGTGTCCCAGCTCGGTGAGATTGGCGATGACCTGCGAGCCGATGAGTCCGGTGCCGCCGATAACCAAGACCTTCATATCCGATCCCTCCCGAGGTAGCCGATGAAGTGGCCAACTCAGCATTCCACTTCCGCTCGGACCCGGATAGGCGCCGTTGCCCCTGCCCTTAAATCAACTGCTTGACTTAACGCGGCCGACGCCGATTAACTCGTCGTGTGGTCAACGATCTGGCGGGCAAGGTAGCCGTCGTCACCGGCGGGGCATCGGGCATCGGCCGCGGCACGGTGGAGAAGTTTGTCGCCGAGGGCGCGCGGGTCGTCATCGCCGACGTCGACGCCGACCGGGGCGAGGCGCTGGCGACGGCGCTGGGACCCGACGCGTTCTTCCAGCGCACGGACGTCTCGGACCCCGAACAGGTCGGGGCGCTGGTGGCGGCGGCCGTCGATAGGTTCGGCGGCCTGCACGTCATGGTGAACAACGCGGGGGTCTCGGGCACCATGCACCGCCGGTTTCTCGAGGACGACCTGGCCGACTTCCATCGGATCATGGCGGTCAACGTGCTGGGCGTGATGGCGGGTACCCGAGATGCCGCTCGGCACATGGCCGCCCACGGCGGGGGGTCGATCATCAACATGACGTCGATCGGTGGAATCCAGGCCGGCGGCGGCGTGATGACCTACCGCGCCTCCAAGGCGGCGGTCATCCAGTTCACCAAGTCCGCGGCAATCGAATTGGCGTACTACGAGATTCGGGTCAACGCCATCGCGCCGGGCAACATCCCCACGCCACTGTTGAAGGCGTCGGCGGTGGATATGGATCCCGCGGAGCTCGAGCGATATGAGGCCGGGATTCGCGAGACGATGCGGGCCGACCGGCCGTTGAAGCGCGAGGGGACGGCCGACGACATCGCGGAGGCGGCGCTGTACTTCGCCAGTGATCGGTCCCGCTACGTCACCGGGACCGTGCTGCCCGTCGACGGCGGGACGGTCGCGGGGAAGGTCATCCGGTCCAAACGCAAGGAATGACCCGCTCGGTGTCAATTAAATCAAGCGCTTGACTTAAAGTGAGGAACGGGGTTGACTAGCGGAATGACGACCGCAGGCAGGACCGTTCGCACCGAGCGGGCCAGCTCCACCCAGGAGGCGATCCTGGCGGCGGCCGAGCGACTATACGCCGAGCATGGCATGTTCGCCGTGTCGAACCGCCAGGTCAGCGAGGCGGCCGGGCAGGGCAACAACGCCGCGGTGGGCTACCACTTCGGTACCAAGGCCGACCTGGTGCGCGCCATCGAGCAGAAGCATCGCGGGCCCGTCGAGGAGCTGCGCGAACAGATGGTGGCCGAGCTGCTGGAGTCGCGCAGTTCCATCGAAATGCGGGACTGGGTCGCCTGCCTGGTGCGCCCACTCACCGACCACCTCGCGGAGCTCGGGAACCCGACCTGGTACGCGCGCTTCGCGGCGCAGGCGATGACGGACCCGGCCTACTACAACATCATCGTCAAGGGGGCGCTCAGCTCGCCGTCGCTGGTCCAGGTCGTCGACGGGATCAACGGTTGCCTGCCCGACCTGCCGGCCGAGGTTCGGTTCGAGCGCAACATCATGGCCCGCAATTTGTTGATGCACACCTGCGCCGATCGCGAGCGGGCGCTGGCGGCGGGTTCCACGATGCACCAATCGTCTTGGCGCGCCGCCGCATCCGGGCTCATCGACGCCATCGTCGGCCTGTGGCTGGCGCCCGTGACGCCGGACGAATAGGGATCGGCGATGAAGGTGACTGTCGACCAGAACGCCTGCGCGTCGTCGGGCAACTGCGTCATGAATGCGCCCGAGGTGTTCGACCAGCGCGACGACGACGGGGTCGTCGTGTTGCTCAATCCGAATCCGTCGGCCGAGCAGACCGAGGGCGCACGCCGTGCGGCCGCGGCGTGCCCCGCACTGGCCATCCACATCGAGGAATGAAATGTCGGACACCTTGACGAGCGCGAAACCCGAGACAGATCAACAGATCCCGGAATACCCGATGGCCCGCGACGCCGGCTGCCCCTTCGCGCCGCCTCCGGACGTGATGGCGCTCGCCGAGGCCAAGCCGCTGTCCAGGGTCCGGATTTGGGACGGCAGCACGCCGTGGCTCATCACGGGATACGACCAAGTGCGCGAACTGTTTTCCGACTCCCGGGTCAGCGTCGATGACCGCACGCCGGGGTTTCCGCACTGGAACGAGGGCATGTTGTCCACCGTGCACAAGCGCCCGCGGTCGGTCTTCACCTCCGATGGCGAGGAACACACCCGCTTCCGGCGGATGCTGTCGAAGCCCTTCACGTTCAAGCGGGTTGAGGGATTGCGGCCGAGCATCCAGCAGATCACCGACAACCACATCGACGCGATGCTCGCCGGACCGCAGCCGGCGGATCTGGTTACCGCGTTGGCGCTGCCGGTCCCGTCGCTGGTGATCAGCCAGCTGCTCGGGGTGCCGTACGAAGACGCCGAGATGTTCCAGCATCACGCCAACGTCGGGCTTGCGCGCTACGCGACGGGGGAGGACACCGTCAAGGGCGCGATGAACCTCAACAAGTACCTCGCGCAGCTGGTCGAGGCCCGGATGGCGAAGCCTCCAAAAGAATCAGAAGACGCGGTGTCCGATCTCGCCGAGCGAGTCAAAGCCGGCGAACTCAGCGTCAAAGAGGCCGCGCAGCTGGCCACCGGGCTGCTGATCGCGGGCCACGAGACCACCGCGAACATGGTCGGGCTGGGCGTGCTTGCGCTGCTGCAGAATCCAGACCAGTTGGCCGTCATCCGCGATGCCGAGGACCCCAAGATCGTCGCGAACGCGGTCGAGGAACTGTTGCGCTACCTCAGCATCATCCAGAACGGCCAGCGCCGCGTGGCCCTCGAAGACATCAACGTCGCCGGTGAGGTCATCCGGGCCGGCGAGGGCATCATCATCGACCTTGCCCCGGCGAACTGGGATGCGCGGGCGTTCACCGAGCCAGATCGGCTGTACCTGCACCGGTCTGGGGCGGATCGCAACGTCGCGTTCGGCTACGGCAGGCACCAGTGCGTCGGGCAACAGCTCGCCCGCGCGGAGCTGCAGATCATCTACCGCACGTTGTTCCGCCGCGTCCCGACGCTGGAGTTGGGCATCCCGTTCGAGGAGGTGCCGTTCAAACACGACCGGCTCGCCTACGGCGTCTACGAATTGCCGGTGACCTGGTGAACCGGCCCGATTACTCCCAGAAATGCCTATCCCGAATGGAGGGTCAACGATGACGACTCAAACAACCGCACCTTCGCTCTACCCGCCGGGAGGCTTTGGCGCACCGAAAGATCGCCGCGGGCACGCCAGCGGCAGCGACGTGGGGCTGCCCGAAGGGACGGTGGTTTTTTCCGCCGACAACCACGTCTCCCTCGCCGCCGACATCTTCTACGAGCGCTTCCCGGAGGAGCTCAAGGACAAGGCGCCGCGGATCTGGTACGAGGACGGCGCTTATCAGGTCGGGCGCAAGGGGCAGTCGTTTCTGCCGGGTGACTTCAGCGCGGTGCTGATGCAGTACGACGACCTGCCCGGGGCCGCGAGCAACAACATCGAGGCCCGCATCCAGGAGCTGCGCGAGGACGGCGTCGACAAGGAACTGGCCTTCCCCAACGCGGTGCTCGCGCTCTTCCACTATCCCGACAAGAAGCTTCGCGAACTCACGTTCCGCATCTACAACGAGCACATCGCGGAGCTCCAGGAGCGCTCGAACGGCCACTTTTACGGCGCCGGGCTGATCAACTGGTGGGATCCGCAAGGCGCCCGGCGCACGCTGGATGAGCTGAAATCGCTGGGACTCAAGACGTTTCTGATGCCGCTCAATCCCGGCAAGGACGACGACGGCAACCCCATCGACTACTCGAGCACGTCGATGGACGCCGTCTGGGACGAGATCGAGGCCGCCGGCCTGCCGATCACCCACCACATCGGGGAGACGCCGCCGAAGAGCCCGACCGAGTTCAACAGCGTCGTCGTCGGAATGATGATCAATATCGACGGATTCCGGGAAACGTTCGCCAAGTACATCTTCGGCGGCATCCTCGACCGGCACCCGGCGCTGCGCCTCGGCTGGTTCGAGGGCGGGATCTCCTGGGTGCCGTGGGCGCTGCAAGACGCCGAGCACCTGGTGGCGTCGTATCAGCACATGTTCAACCGGCCGCTGGAACACGACGTGCGCTACTACTGGGACAACCACATGAGCGCGTCGTTCATGGTCGACCCGCTGGGCCTGGAGCTGATCGACAAGATCGGCGTGCACAAGGCGATGTGGTCCAGCGATTACCCGCACAACGAAAGCACCTACGGTTACTCGGAGAAATCACTGGCCGCCGTCGTCGACGCGGTCGGACCGGAGAACGCGGCGCGAATCGTCAGCGGCAACGTGACCGAGTTCCTGGGCTTGTAATGACGACGTTGGCACAATCGAGCGCCAGTCTGGTGATTCCCGAAACACCCGATCTGACCCGGATGCGCCGCGAGACGGGAACGCGTCTGCGCTCGGCGATGGCCGACCGCGGTGTCGACGCGATGATCCTGCTGGGCAACAGCGCGGTGGTGTACGCCACCGGGACCAGTTGGCCACTGGGTGACGCGGGGTTGTCCTACGTCGAGCGGCCGGTGGCCGTGGTGCTCGCGGACGACGAATGGCCGCACCTGTTCCTGCCGTTCCGTGAGGGCGCCGCGCACGAGTCGGAGCTGCCGGTCGACCATCTGCACGGGCCGGTCTACCTCGAATTCGACGAAGGCGTGAGCGATTTCGCCCGCCGACTGGCCGAGCTGATCCCGGCCGGGGCGGTGATCGCGGTGGACGAGTGCACGGGTGCGATGTCGCGAGCCGCGAAGTCGTTGTTCCCCAACGGCGGTCCCGCCGATGCGGCGGCCGTCGTCAGCGCGGCCAAGGTCGTCAAGACCCCCGACGAACTGGCCTGCATCCGCACCGCCGTGCGGATCACCGATGAGGCGATGGTCGACGTGGTCAAGGCCCTCGCCCCCGGCGTCCGCCAGATCGACCTGTCGGCAAGCTTTTTGCGGCGGGCCTTCGAATTGGGCGCCATGGCCAGCATGCTGGAGCCGATCTGGCAGGTGATGCCGCCCAGCAAGGCCGAAGGGGTCTGGACGACGCATGGCGACTTGGCGCTGCCGCTGCTGAGCACCGAGCGCGAACTCGCCGAGGGCGACGTCCTGTGGACCGACGTCAGCATCACCTACCACGGCTACTGCTCGGACTTCGGCCGCACCTGGATCGTGGGCCGGGAACCGACACCGCGCCAGCAGGCGCAGTTCGACAGGTGGCAGGACATCATGACCGCCGTCGAGGCCGTGGCCCGCGCCGGCGCCACCGCCGGCGATCTGGGCAGGGCCGCCATCGCGGCCAACGACGGCACCCGGCCCTGGCTGCCGCACTTCTACCTCGGGCACGGAATCGGCGTCAACGCGGCCGAAATGCCCATGATCGGAACGGATCTCGGCCAGGAGTTCGACGACAACTTCGTCCTGCAGTCGGGAATGGTGCTGGTGCTCGAGCCGGTGGTCTGGGAGGACGGCACCGGCGGCTACCGCAGCGAAGAAGTCGTGGTGATCACCGAGGAAGGCTCGACTCGATTGACCGACTACCCCTACGCCCCGTATGGCTCCCGTGTCCGTTGAAGTCTGCCCCGACGCACGGGCGCTGCGATCGGGTCGCCGTCAGCGCGCGCTGGACCAGATGGCGGCCCACGACCTCGACGTGCTGGTTTTGGGGCGTCAGGCCAACACCCGCTACGTCACCGGCACCCCCCAGCTCTGGGTCGCCGGAACCCGGCCGTTCGGCCCGTCCTGTGTGCTGGTCCGGGCGACCGGCGCCATTCATCTGCTCAGCACGTGGGATGAAGGCGTCCCGGAGGACATTCCCCACGAGAACCTGTACGGCATCTCGTGGAACCCGGCCACGACCATGTCGGTGCTGCGACGCATCGACGGTGCGGCCACGGCACGTCGCGTCGGAACCGACGCGCTCTCACCGGCTTTCGCGCAGCTGCTGCCCACCGCCTTTCCCAACGCCGAGCTCGTCGACGGCGAGCGCGCGATGCGCGCCGCCCGGCGCGTCAAAACCGCCGAAGAGGTCGTCGCGCTGCGGGAGGCGTGCGCGGTGGCCGAGTCCGGCCTGGCCGCCGCGGTGGCCGAACTGCACCCCGGCGTGCGTGAACAAACCCTGGCCGGCGTCATGCTGGAGGCCATGGCGGCCGGCGGCGTGAGCACGCCGTCCAGCCAGGAATTCGCGTGGATCACGTCGCCCGACCACCCGTGGCGGCGGGTCACCGGTGACGGCCGTGTCAATGACGGTGATCTGGTGGCGTTTTCGGCCGGCGTGCTCGCCGGTGGCTATATGGGCGAGGTCGGGCGCACCTGGCCGGCGGGCGAGGTCTGTGGCGCCCCCGCCTTGTATCGGCGCTGGGACGATCTGGGGGACAGGCTGCTCGCCGCGTGCCGGCCCGGCGCCGCGGCCGGTGACCTGCTGGCGGCGTACGAGGCCGCCGGGGAACCCGCGCCGCCGATGCCGGTGGCCCGCGGCCTGGGCATGGGCTTCGACCCACCGGTGGTGTCGAAGCACCTGCCGCGCACCGCGGCCGACGAGCGGCTCGAGCCGGGGATGGTTTTGGCGGTGACGGGCTACGTGTGGGAGCAGGGTGTCGGGGCGGTGTTCGGGCGGGAGGCGGTGTTGATCACCGCCGACGGCCCCGAGGTGCTGACCTCGAGCCCGTCATGGCGGGCATGAGTGAGCGACCGCGGGTCGATGCGCCCTTGGCCGGCTGCACCGTGGTCGACCTTTCCACCGGAATAGCGGGCGCCTACTGCACCAAGCTGCTCGCCGACGGCGGCGCCGATGTCATCAAAGTCGAACCGCCAGAAGGTGATCCGCTGCGCCGGTGGTCGGCCTCGGGCGCGTCCCTCCCCGCCGATGCCGACGGGGCGCTATTCGGCTTCCTGTCCGGTGCCAAGCACAGCGTGGTCGCCGATCCCGCGGTTAACGACGACATCGACCTGGTCACACGGTTAATGGCCACGGCGGACGCGGTGGTGTGGTCCCGGGGCTCGCGGGTGGCCGAACATCCGCGCTTCGCGCCGGACGCGACCCATCAGGCGCACCCACACCTGACCGTCACCTCGATCACGCCGTTCGGCCTGCGGGGCCCCTGGAAAGACCGGGCGGCAACCGAATTCACCCTGCAGGCATGGTCGGGCGGGATCGTCGGGCTGGGCCGCGGGTTGCCCGAACGGGCACCCGTCTTCGTCGGCGGGCAGGTCGGTGAGTATATGGCCGGCGCCTACGCGAGCGCCGCCACCCTGGCGTCGCGGTTGCGCCGCGACGGCTCGGCGGGACCCGGTGAAATCATCGACCTGTCGATGCTGGAGACCCAGATCCTGTGCCTGACTTACTATCCGGTGACCTACTTCGAGATGCTCGGCCGGCCCTGGCGAGACGCCAGACGCCTCACGGTGCCGGGTGTGGCCCGGGCGAAGGACGGTCTGGTCGACCTCGGCTGTGGGACCGCGCAGCAGTGGTTTGACCTGTGCGCGATGGTCGGTCACCCGGAATGGATCGATGAACAGTCGCCGCTGACCATCACGGAGCAGGCCAACATCCATGCCCAAGACATCTACGCCTGGGTCGAGGCCAACCTGGTCGACGAGATCCGCGAACTCGCAACGGCCTTCCGGATCCCCAACGCGCCGGTCGCCAACGGCGCCACCATCGAGTCATTGGAACACTTCGTCGAACGAGGCTCCTTCGTGCGCAACCCGCGCGGCGACTTTCACCAGCCGAACCACCCTTACCGGATGCGGCCCGCGAGGCTACGGCCGCCCGCGGCGGCGCCGCGACTGGGCGAGCACACGGCGCGCTACCGGGCCGCGGCGCTGACCCCGCGGCGCGCGCCGACACCCTCCGGATCGCCGAAACCCTTGCCGTTCACGGGGCTTCGGGTATTGGACGTGACGACCTTCTGGGCCGGGCCCTGCTGCACCCACTTCCTGGCCATGCTCGGCGCCGAAGTCATCCACGTCGAGTCCGCCCGCCGGCCGGACGGCACCCGGCTCATCGCCGGAATACCCAGCACCGAGAGGCAGTGGTGGGACAAGTCGCCGATCTTCGCGGCCCTGAACAGCAATAAGAAGGGCCTGGCGCTGGACCTGCAGCGTCCACGCGGACGGGAGGTCCTGCTGCGGCTCATCGCGACCTGCGACGCGATCGTCGAAAATTTCACCCCCCGGGTGCTCGACCAGATCGGCCTGGATTTCGCGGCGGTTCAAGCGGTCCGGGCCGACGCGGTGATGCTGCGCATGCCCGGGTTCGGGCTCGACGGGCCGTGGCGCGACAACCCGGCGTTCGCCTACGCCATCGAATCGGCCTCCGGGCTGAGTTGGCTGACCGGCTACCCGGACCGCCCGCCGTACGAGCCGTATTCGATCGGCGACCCCAACGCCGGCGTCCATGCCCTCAACGCCCTGCTGCTGGCGCTGGAGCACAGACGCCGCACCGGGAACGGGGTGCTGGTCGAGGCGTCGATGGTCGACGCGGCGCTGAACATCGCGGCCGAGCAGGTCATCGAGTACACCGCGTACGGGGCGCTGCTGCAGCGCGCCGGCAACCGCGGACCGGCCGCGGCGCCCCAGAACCTCTACCGCAGCGCCGACATCGACGAATTCGGCCGGCCCGACTGCTGGGTCGCCATCGCGGTGCAAACCGACGATCAATGGCAAAAGCTGTGCGACGCGCTCGGATCACCCTCCTGGGCAACCGATCCCAAGCTGTCGACCGAGGCCGGGCGGCGCGCCGAGGAGGATCTCATTGATGAGC
This sequence comes from Mycobacterium sp. NGS69, assembly GCF_059812165.1. Lineage (NCBI taxonomy): Bacteria > Bacillati > Actinomycetota > Actinomycetes > Mycobacteriales > Mycobacteriaceae > Mycobacterium > Mycobacterium sp. NGS69. Next base: position 177,242 of record NZ_JCALCD010000001.1, on the reverse strand, counting down.
GGCTGGCCGCGTGGTGTAAGCACCGCCGCCGCGACGACATCGTCGCCACGCTTTGGGACGCCGGCGTGCCGGTGGCCAAGGTGATGCAGCCCCACCGCCAGACGGAGTTGCAGCAGCTGGCATTTCGCGGCTTCTTCGAAGAGGTCGATGACCCGCTGAACGGCCGGGCCAAGCTCAGCACGGTGCCCATGAGGTTCTCCGGCTGGCCCGGGCGGCTCCACACGAATCCGGCACCCACGCTCGGGCAACACAACCATGAGGTGCTCTCCGTACTGGGTCTGACCCCAGCGGAGATCGCGGACCTGGAGGCCGAAGGAGTCATCGGCGGCGCGCCCGCGATGTAGGCCGGGCCCCGCCGTCGTCACACTTTCGGCAGCTGCGGAGTCTGAAGTGGTATGAACGCACTACTTCACCGAAGCGTATTGGTTCTCTTGGGCGCCAGCGGCGCGGTAACGGGCGGGTGGGCCTACGCGGCACCGCGCCATTGGTACGACAACTTTCCCGGGTTCGGGATGACCTGGCTCCCGCAACTCGGCCCATTCAACGAGCACTTCGTCAAGGACGTCGGAGCGATGTTTCTGGCACTGGCGGCGCTGAGCGCCGTGACGTTCGTCCTGGTCGCCAACCAGACCCTCGTCAGGGTCACGGCGGTCACCTGGCTCGTCTTCAACACGCTGCACTGTGCCTATCACCTGTCGATGCTGCAGATGTACAACACCCGGGACGCGACGCTGAACGGAATCCTGTTGCCGCTGCTCGTATTGGCGGCCGCGGCACTGTTCGGCCCAGTGCGAACCCCTAGTGGGCCCAGCCCTCGGCAGCCTGCTCGTCAAAAGTGCGATCAATGCGGTCGAATCGACGCTTGACCGAGGCGCGCGCCGCCTCGTGCGGCAGGACGTACAGGCGGTTCGCCAGGATCGCGTCGGCGGTCAGCCGCGCCACGTCGTCGACGCCAAGGGTTTGGTCCTGCGCCGGCAGCGGCCCGAGCGAACCCGTCACGTCGGGCGTCGACGCCAGGCCGTAATCCGCGCCGCGGATCCGTTCCGAGTTGGACACCAACTTGGTTTCGACGACCATCGGGCACAGCACCGAAACGCCGATGCCGTTGTCCCTGACCTCGCGGGACAGCGTCTCCGCCAGGGCCACGACGCCGTACTTGGCCACGCCGTACGCCCCGAGGCCCGCGTTGGGAACTAGCCCGGCGAACGACGCGGTGAACGCGATGTGGCCACCGGTGCCCTGCTCGAGCAGTCTCGGCAGGAACGCCTCGACGGCGTGGATCGACCCCCACAGGTCGATATCGATCACCCACCGCCAGTCTTCGTGCGTCATTTGCGCGATCGGGCCCGCGACCACGATGCCGGCGTTGCTGAACAGCACGTCCACCTGGCCGAGCAGGCGAACCGCTTCGTCCGCGAGGTGAACCATCTCCTCGAGATGCCGCACGTCGCACATCACGCCGTGGGCGTCGAACCCCTCGCCACGCAAGTGCGCGACGGCCTGTTCCAGTGTGGGCTGGTCGACGTCGGCGAGTACGAGCCGGGCCCCGCGGCGGGCAAACTCGGCTGCGGTGGCCAGGCCGATGCCACTCGCCCCGCCGGTGACAACGGCGCCGCGTCCCTCGAATCCGTCCATGGGACGGAACGCTACTTAAGGCAGCTACCCGCGTCGATGGGCAGGGTCACGCCGGTGACGTAGCGGGACTCGTCGGAGGCGAAGAACAGCACCGCATTGCTGATGTCGATGGGGTCGACCCACGGGATCGGCAGCGTGTGAAACATCTGGCAGATCGGCGCCATGTCGTCGGGACCCGGGTTTTCCAGGTCCGGCCGGAACATCCGCCACGTCCCCTCGTTCATGATCATCGCTGTGCTCACGTGGGTCGGGTGCACCGAATTGACCCGAATCATGTGCTGCCCCAACTCGACTCCGAAGGCGCGCATCAGCCCCACCACGCCGTGTTTGGCGGCGACATAGTGCCCGGTGTGCGGGTACGCCTTGAGCCCCCCGACCGAGCTGGTCAGGACGATCGATCCGCCGCGTCCGCCGGCCAGGATGTGCGGGACGCCGGCCTTCACCGTTTTCCACACCCCGGACAGGTTGACGTCGATCATTTCCGTCCAGTCCTCTTCGCTGGTTTTGTCCAGCGTTTCACCGCCATTGCCGATGCCCGCGTTGGCGACGATGATGTCCAGCCGGCCCAGCTGCTCCACACCGCTGTCGACGGCGGCCTTCAGTGCGGCGTAGTCGCGCACGTCGACCTCGGCGGTGACGATCCGGCGGTTGTGCCCCTTGACGAGGTCGGCCGTCTCCGCCAGGTCCTCCGGCGTCGACGCTGGGATCGCCGAGCCCTCGACCAGGCCCTCGCGGATCGGCTTGCAGATGTCGACCGCGATGATGTCGGCGCCCTCCTGCGCCAACCGCACCGCGTGGCTGCGGCCCTGACCGCGCGCCGCCCCGGTGATGAAGGCGACTTTGCCCTCGACACGTCCTGTCATGGCTATTACCTCATTTCCTCAATGGCTCAGCGGACAGCCGACTCGTCATCACCCGGCGGCGCATGTCAACGCCGGATCCATTTCGGCTAGTTCTCGTTCTAGATATTAGAGAACATCATTCTCGACTGGCAATGCCGTGCGCTATTTGCTCGCTTCGCTACAGGCTTGCTAGCCGACGAATCCGCGTGAGCAGAAGTCCCAGACCTCGTCGGCCGTGATGGGGTGGATCGTCGCGTCGTCGGAGCCGCCACTGGATTGTGCGATGAACATCACGGTCTGCATGGTCATCGCAGCCACCCGCTTCGGGTTGATGTCGGCGCGCAGCTTGCCGGCGTCGGCGGCGGCCTCCATGAGCTCGGTGAGCAACGCCAGCAGCGGGGCGTGCGCGACCTTGACCTCGGCAGGGTGCGTGACCAGCAAACGGGGCGCAAAGTCGGTGAACAACGGCCGTTGGGCCGTTGGATCGGGACGTGACGACTCGTACAGCAGCTCGACGGCGACCTTGAGGCGCTCCAGCGCGTCGGTGTGGCTCTCGGTGGCCGCGCGGATCTGATCGGCGGATCGGCTCAGTGCGTCTTCGAAGAGGGCGAGCAAGAGCTCGTGCTTGCCGTCGAACTGCAGGTAGAAGCTCCGCAACGACTGGCGAGAGCGATCCACGACCTCCTGGACGGTAAAGTCGGTGCTGCCCTTCTCGATGATGATCGCCTGTGCCGCGTCGAGGAACCGCTGAACGCGCTGTGCCGCACGCAATTTCGCGGTCTTGATCGACCGCTCGACCGCGCGCTGCTTCCAGGCCGGCTCTTCGCTCGGGCTTGTCACGGTCGGCTCAGCCGATTGCCGCGTGGGGAGAACATGATTGGACTCTACCGGAGAACGCCGTGCCATCGGTGCGCTCGACCCCCTATGGACGCCGTGTCGGAGATTGTAACTTTCTCACGACGAGAATACTATTCTCTTACACGTGTGTATGGAAGCTTAATCGCTAGAGCGAATCGCGCCGTCGCCGAGAATCCGCAAACCGTCTTCGCAGGAGTGCTGTGCAACTGACCTTCGATGCCGACGTCGAGGCGTTCCGCGCCGAGTTCGTGGCTTTCCTGGACGAGCATCTTCCTGCCGAGGCGGAGACTCTTGAGCGACCGCGGTCGAGTTCGCACATCCCGGAGTGGGCCCGACGCTGGCAACGGCTGCTCTTCGATAGCGGATGGCTGCTTCCCGGGAATCCACCGGAATTCGGTGGGCGCAACGCCACGCTTTTGCAGCAATACGTGTACATGGAGGAACTGGGACGCCGGCGCATCTATCAAAGCTTCAATCCGCAGGGCGTCGGCATCATCGCCGCGTCCCTGCTGGCGTTTGGCACCCCGGAGCAGACGCGGCGATGGGCGGTGCCGATCCTGCGGGCGGAGATCACCGCGTCGTTGGGGATGAGCGAACCGGGCGCGGGTTCGGACCTCGCCTCGCTGAAAACGCGGGCGGTGCGCGACGGCGACCACTTCGTGGTCAACGGCCAGAAGGTGTGGACGTCGGGGGCTCACGACGCCGACGTGCTGTTGACGTTCGTGCGCACCGACCCGGGCAAGCCGAAACACAAGGGCATCAGCGCATTGATGATCCCGACCGATACCCCGGGTGTGGTGCGACGCCCGTTCGCGTCGATGTGCGACGACGATGAAATCGACTTCAACGAGGTGTTTTTCACCGACGCGCGGGTGCCCGCCGAGAATCTTGTCGGCCAGCTCGATGAGGGCTGGCGGGTCGCAACCGGTTCGCTGGGGCACGAACGGGTCATGCTGTGGATGGGATATGTCGACCTGTTGCACGAGCTGACCGTCGATTTCAGCCCGTCCGGAGCGCTCGAGCGGGACCGCTACGCCACCTTGGTGATGGATTCCTACGCGCTGCGGCTGCTCGGGTCGGCGGCCCTGGCGCGCGCCGCTCGCGGGGAAGAGGACGTGCCCGCCCAGTCGGTGCTCAAGCTGCTCGGTTCGGAGGCCCTCCAGCGGGCCTCGGAGGACGCGCTGAACGCCGCGGGCGCCGAGGGCCTCGTCTACCACGCGGTGACCGCCCCGTTCGCCCCGTTGAACCTCGACAGCCACTACCGCAGTTGGTTCGATCGCTACGCGCGCAGCTTCGCCGCGACCATCGCCGGCGGCACATCCGAAATCCAGCGGAACATCATCGCCGAACGGGTGCTCGGCCTGCCGCGCAACTAGCGCGCGTCCGACCAGGCGTAGTAGCCGATCGCCACGAGCCCCGCCGCGATCGAAACGGCACCTAAGACCATGCCCGCCATCGCAATTCGGGGGTTGTTCGCCTCGCCGCGCTGCACTCGTCTGCGGGCGACGTCGCCGGTTATCACCGCCGCGATGCCGAAGGGCACGCCGATCAGCAGCCAGCAGGTGAGGAGCGAGACGATGCCCACGAGCAGCGAGGCGACGCCGACCTCGTTTCGGGGTCCGTCGGGCTGGTTCATCGCGTCCCATCCTCGTGGTTGCGAGACGAGTGTACGCGCAGAAATTCGCTGGCCCGTTACAGCTGCACCAACCGTGGCGCGAAGCCCTTGGTTCGCAACATCGTTCCGGCTTCACGGGTCAATTCCCGTGCGCTGCCCAGCAGCCCGTCCAAGACCAGCGACCGCTTGACGTGATGGTGCAGCTGGTGCTCGGCGGTGAAGCCGATGCCGCCCAGCACCTGCTGGCAATGGCGCGCGGCGGTGAGCGCCGCCTGGCCCGCCGCGGCCTTGGCCAGCAGGGAAGCCAGGCCGTCGGGGTCGTCCGCCTGCGCGGCGGCGTTCAGGGTCGCCTCGGCGCCCTCGATCGCGACGAGCGTTTCGGCCAGCCGGTGCCGGACCGCCTGGAACGAGCTGATGCGCCGCCCGAACTGAACACGGTCGAGGGCGTGCTGGCGCGCCAGCGACAGCATCGCCCGGCCGCTGCCGACCAGCCACCAACCCACCGCCCGCCGCCCCTCGGCCAGCGGCACCGGATCCCCCTCTGACACAAGGTGTATCGGCAGCCCGCCCATCGTCGGGGTAGTGCGGTCGTCACGCTCCCACACCACCCATGAACCCCCGGCGAACGGCAGGGGTACGGTTTCGCCGTCTTCGCGTCCGGCCGCGCGCAACACCACATCGTTGAGCACCGGGGCTTGCGCGCCGGTCTCGCCGAGCAGCCGGAACACCAAAGGCATTGCCACGCCAGGTATTTCATCGAGCATGTCGCGCCAGCCGAGATCGGACAGCGCGACGTCCAGCTTGGCCCCGCTCGCGGCGGTCATGGTGGTGCGCAGCGAGTCGGCCAGCAGCTGCAGCGCCTCGGAGTCCACGATTCACTCCTTCCCGAGGTCGAGCAGCCGGCGGGCGATGATGTTGCGCTGGATCTCGGCGGTGCCGCCGTAGATGGTGGCCGCGCGCGAGTACAGGTACTCCGAGCGCCACGGCGTGTCATCGAGTTCCAGCGTCCCGGGCAACAGGTCACGGACGGTGTCGTAGAGCCGTTGCTCGGCGGTGGCCAGCAGCACCTTGTCGATGGAGGTGTCCGGTCCCAATCGTGCGCCGTCGCGCAACCGGTGCTGGGTGTCTCGGGATCGGCAGCGCAGCGTGTGCAGCGCCAGATAGGCCGAGCCCAGGGCGGATTCGTCGGGTTCCCGCGCTTCGGCGAGGAGCTCGTCGAAGCGCGAGTAGAGGTAGGCGATTCGCTGCCAGAAGCAGGCGGAGCGCTCGTAGGGCAGCAGGTCCATCGCGAGTTGCCAGCCGTCTCCGGGTTGGCCGAGCATGCGGCTCGCCGGGATCACCACGTCGTCGTAGTAGACCTCGCAGAATTCGTCGACCCCGTGCATCGTGCGAAGCGGCCGGATGGTGATGCCCGGTGTGTCGAGGTCGACGAAGAAGGCGGTGATGCCGTCGTGACCCGGCGCGGTGCGGGTGAGCAGGATGCAGCGCGTCGAGAACTGCGCGAAGCTGGTCCAGACCTTTTGGCCGTTGACGATCCAGTTGTCGCCCTGGGGCGTTGCGCGGGTGGTCAGCGACGCGAGGTCGCTGCCGGACCCCGGCTCCGAAAAGCCCTGGCACCAGTGCTCGCGGCCGCTGAGCAGCCGCGGCACCATTTCCGCCGCGAGTTCGGCGGGCGCGTAATCGATCATCGTGGGCGCCAGCACCTCGAGCATCGAGTAGGGACCGGGCTCGGCCAGCCGGCGGCCCACCACCTCCTCGCCGACGATCGCGCGCAGGACGGCGGGGCCACCCAGGCCGCCGACTTCGACCGGCCAGCCGTAGCGCATCCAATCGGCGTCATACAACGCGCGGCTGACGCGCGCGAATTGCTCCATATGGCCCTGCAGCGAGTGATCGGGCCCCGGGGTCAGATCATTGTCTTCGAGCCACGCACACAGGCCCGCCCGGAACTCCTCTACATTCACGGCTGCGGACGGCCGACTGCGTGCGGGCGCCCCGAGTCGTGCACGCCGCTGCGACGGATGAACGTCATCGCCCGTGTCTTCAGCCGCCATCCGTCGGCCGTGCGGGCGTAGGTGTCGCGGTAGTAGCCGATCCGCATGTCATGGGTGGCGTGGTCGATGAAGCACAGCGGCTGGGTGCCGCTGGCGGAATCGCCGTCGATGTCTTCTATCAAGGCAGTTCCGGTGAGGAACAGCCCCTTTGGGGCCGCCGCGACCAGCTCGGGAAACCTGTCCAACCGGTACGTGGAGCCGAAGGCGCTGTAGGTGCCGTCCGGTGTGAAGACGCCGATGAGCCCGTCGATGTCTTCCTGGGTGATGGTGACCGCGTAGCGGGCGAGCAGCTGCTGAATCTCGACCAGGTCGTCAGTTCTGGTTGGCATAGACCTTGCCGCCTTTCATGACGAAGCTGACGTGCTGGGTAACGGTGATGTCTTCCAACGGGTTTCCGGGGACCGCGATGATATCGGCGAGCTGGCCCTCCGCCAGCCGTCCGCGGTCGTCAGCGTTGATGAGCTCGGCGGCGGTCACCGTGGCCGCCCGCAGCACCGCCAACGGTGGCAGGCCCCAATCGACAAGCGTGACAAGCTCGTCGGCATTCTTGCCATGCGGGATCGCGGGCGCGTCGGTGCCCACCGCGATCTTCACGCCGGCTTTGTAGGCGGCCAGGATCGAGGTGCGCGCCTTCGGGAACATCTCGGCGGCCTTGGCCTGCAGTTCGGGCGGGGCATGGGAGACGTCCATGGCATCGCCGTCGGCCAGACGCCGGGTGGACACCAGGAACGTGCCATGCTCGACCATGGTCGCGATCGCCTCGTCGTCGATCAAAAAGCCGTGCTCGATGCAGTCGATGCCGGCCGCGACGGCGTGCTTTACCGCCTCCGCCCCGTGCGTGTGCGCGGCGACGCGCAGCCCGCGCCGATGCGCCTCGTCGACGATCGCGCGCAGTTCCTCGTCCGAATAGTGTTGCGCGCCCGGCGGTCCCGTCAGCGACATCACCCCACCCGAGCAGCAGACCTTGATCAGCTCGGCGCCGTGTTTGATCTGGTAGCGCACCGCCTTACGGATTTCGTCGATCCCGTTGGCGATGCCCTCTTCGACCGTCAGATCCAGCACGTGGGGTGCGAACGCGGCGAACATCGTCGGATCCAGGTGGCCGCCGGTCGGGGTGATGGCGTGGCCGGCCGGCACCACTCTCGGCCCCTCGATCCAGCCCGCGTCGATGGCCTTGCCCAGGGCGACGTCGAGCAGGTAACCGCCGGTCTTGACGAACAACCCGAGGTTTCGCACGGTGGTGAAGCCGGCGCGCAATGTGCGGCGGGCGTTGCCGACCGCGCGCAGCACCCGCGTCGGCGGGTCGTCCTGAACCTGGGACAGCCCGGGTTTTTCCCCGCGCCCGCCCATCAGGAGGTTGACCTCCATGTCCATCAGGCCGGGCAACAGGATCCGGTCGCCGAGGTCGATGAGCTCACCCTCGGGCTCACCGCCCACACCCGCGATCCGGTCGCCCTCGATCCGAACGACGCCGGGGGACACGATCTCACCGGCGTCGACGTCAAGCAGCCCGGCGGCCTTGAGCGTCAACACCGGTTAGATCACCGGTTCCCGGATGCACTCCACCCACGCCGCGCCGCTGTCGGGCACCCGCGGTTGTTTCCACGCCTCGATCGGGAACGACACCATGACGAGTGACTGCATGATGTGCATCAGCGTACGGGCGTCCTCGGGCAGATCGTCCAGCGGGAACTTGTCGCAGTAGGCGATGGCGTCGTTCAGGCGGGGGAACGCCACGTCGTAGAAGGCCTGCATCTCGGCCATAGTCGAGGCCAGCCGCTTGGCGTAGCGCTCGGGTTCGGTCGCCAGGTCCCAATCCAAATAGGGCTCCAGGTCAGCGAATTCAGCGGGCAGCGCCATTGTGGGCGTACTCCTTTACGTAATCGCCGGTGGTCTTGTGCAAGTGGCGGATCAGGACCTCCTGATCGCACAGCAGGAATTCCTTGACGGCCCGAGTGCCGATCATGGTCTGCGTCGCTTCCAGCGTGTTGGCGTCCTGCAGCGCGTATTCCTTGAACGTCACCGCGGCCAACTCCTGGGCCAACCGCTCCCGCGCGTTGCGCGGCGGAACGAAATACAGCGTGCACTCGAAGATGTGCTTGTCCACCGCGGTCGGCCAGTAGTGGTAGGTCAGAAACCAGCCGGGCTCCCAGATCAGCAGCATGAAGTTCGGATAGAACAGCCACGAGTCGATGCCCCACTGCGGCACCCGCTTCACATTGACGCCCGGCGGCAGCTCGAGGTTCTCGATGATCTCCGGCTTGTCCCATGGGCCGAACAAACCGCTGCGCAACACCTGGTCCATCGGTTTGACCATGGACATGTCGGAGGGGGGCGCCTGACCACCCCAGGTCGACTGCAGGCTGTGCGGCCCGGCCACCTCGTAGTGCAGCGCCTCGTATCCGTACTTCTGGATCTTGGCGGCTTCCTCCTTGGTGTACTGCCCCTGGTGCAGGATCGGCGCGTGATAGAACTCGACGAACGCGTCGATGAACAGCTTCCAGTTGCTGCCGACCTCGGCCCGGTAGGAATAGGTCTCCGTCATCTCGCCAAACGGATAGCCCTCGATGCTCTTGGCCAGCGGACCGAGGTAGTCGGTGAGCGGCGAGGCGTTGTTGTCGAAGTTGATGAAGATGAAGCCTTCCCACACCTCGCAGCGGACGGGAGCCAGGCCGTATTGGCTCTTGTCGAGGTCGAAGAACTCGTCCTCCTGCTGGACGAAGGTCAGCTCGCCGTCCAGGCTGTAGCGCCAGGCGTGGTACTTGCAGGTGAACTGCCGGCACGTGCCCGACGTCTCCTCCTGCGGAAAGTCGTTCCACACCAGCTTGTTTCCGCGATGGCGGCAGACGTTGTGAAAAGCCTTGACGGATCCGTCCTTGGTCTTGACGACGATCACCGACATGCCCTTGCCGGCCGACGGCAGCTCCTTGGTGAAGTAGCTGCCGGTGCGCGGCAGGCGATTGACCCGGCCGACGTTGAGCCACTGCTTTTTAAAGACTGCCTCGCGCTCGGCCTCGAAGAACTTCGGGTCGATCGAGTCGGTGTAGTCGACCGGGGCGGTCCCGAGTTCGGGGTAGTTCTCTGTCCAGCTGCCGGCAGCTGGTTTCGGAAAGTGGGGCAAGGTTCTAACCTTTCTCGTTCTCGGGCCGAACGCCAAAAGTGTTGATGGCCATCGCGAGCGCGATGTAGCCGCCGACGGTGAAGACGAAATCCATTCGCTGACGCTCGTCAAGCCGTTCGCCGAGAGCGGCCCATGTCTGATCCGAGACGTTCGACTTCTCGTCGAGTTCGTCGACGGCGGCGAACACGGCGCGATCGAACTCGTCGTCCACCTGCCCGGTTTTGGCGGCCGCGATCTCGGCGTCGGTGAGTCCCGCTTCTTTTGCGATGTCCACGTGGTGTGACCACTCGTAGGCGCAGTCACGCCGGTGGGCGACCCGCAGGATCGCTTGTTCGCGGATCCGCGGGGGGAGGGAGGAGGCCATGAGCAGATACCCGCCGAACCGCAGATACGCGCGGGCCAGCTTCGGGTGGCGCGCGAGCGTCGACATGAGCGTGCCGGCATCGCGCGGATTACGCCTTTCCGGGGGCAGCATGCCGGACAGTGACTGCTCGACAGCCTCATCCCACTCGTCCGCGGGCAGCGGCGGCAGGCGCATCCGCGCGTCTCCTCTCGGCGTTCTCTCGACCAACTCTCGGCGAAAGAGAATCAGATTCTCATTTTCAACCAATAGACTTGCACGATTCGGTCGGTTGGTCAATGCCGACGGCCGGGATCCGCGCTGGCCGGGCCCGCGACGTTCCCTGGATGTTGATTCTCGCTGCGCGAGAAGATAGTTTTCAAAATAGTGATCTTGGCGCCGGGCGTTGGTTGGTCGATGCCGTGCGGGAACGGCACGCCCGAATGACTGAGATGGATCGCAGACTCGGAAGGATATGGCCATGAACAAGGAAGACATGATCCTGATCAGCGTCGACGACCACACCGTCGAGCCGCCGGACATGTTCAAGAACCACCTGGCGAAGAAGTACATCGACGACGCGCCCCGGTTGGTGCACAACCCCGACGGTTCCGACATGTGGAAGTTCCGCGACACGGTGATCCCGAACGTGGCGCTGAACGCGGTGGCCGGCAGGCCGAAGGAGGAGTACGGCATCGAGCCGACCGGTCTCGATGAAATCCGGCCGGGTTGTTACAACGTGGACGAACGCATCAAGGACATGAACGCCGGCGGCATCCTGGCCTCGATCTGCTTCCCGTCGTTCCCCGGTTTCGCCGGGCGGCTGTTCGCCACCGAGGACCACGACTTCTCGATCTCGCTGGTGCAGGCGTACAACGACTGGCACATCGACGAGTGGTGCGGGGCGTACCCCGCGCGGTTCATCCCGATGGCGATCCCGGTGATCTGGGACGCCGAGGCGTGCGCCGCCGAGGTGCGCCGGGTGTCGAAGAAGGGCGTGCACGCGCTGACCTTCACCGAGAACCCGGCCGCGATGGGCTACCCCAGCTTCCACGACGAGTATTGGAACCCGCTGTGGAAGGCGTTGTGCGACACCAACACCGTGATGAACGTGCACATCGGATCCTCGGGCCGGCTCGCGATCACGGCGCCCGACGCGCCCATGGACGTGATGATCACGCTGCAGCCGATGAACATCGTGCAGGCCGCCGCGGACCTGCTGTGGTCGCGGCCGATCAAGGAGTACCCCGACCTGAAGATCGCGCTGTCCGAGGGCGGCACCGGGTGGATCCCCTACTTCCTGGAGCGCGCCGACCGAACCTACGAGATGCATTCCGCGTGGACCCACCAGAACTTCGGCGGCAAGCTGCCCAGCGACGTCTTCCGCGAGCACTTCCTGACGTGCTTCATCAGTGACAAGGTGGGCGTCGCGCTGCGCAACATGATCGGCATCGACAACATCGCCTGGGAGGCCGACTACCCGCACAGCGACTCGATGTGGCCGGGCGCGCCCGAAGAACTGTGGGACGTGTTGTCCCTCAACAGCGTTCCCGACGACGAGATCAACAAGATGGCCTACGAGAACGCCATGCGTTGGTACTCGTTCGACCCGTTCACGCACATTTCGCGCGAACAGGCGACCGTCGGCGCATTGCGCAAGGCCGCCGAGGGCCACGACGTGTCCATCAAAGCGAAGGGCCACGACAAGGACTCCCGAGGCGGCTCGTCCTTCGCGGAGTTTGCGGCCAACGCGAAGGCCCTTACCGGCAACACGGACTGACGCATCACCGGAGTGCTCAGTGCGCCGGTGCCCGGCGAGCAGACGCAAAATCGCATAGTTCGGGCGCCAAACGTGCGATTTTGCGTCTGCTCGCGCTGATAAGGAGATCTACCAGTGCCCGGCGCAGGAATGAACTTCGAGCTGACCGATGACCAGGAGCTGATCCGCCGGTCGGTCGCCGAGCTGGCCCGCAAGTTCGACGACCAGTACTGGATGGAAAAGGATCAGGCGCACGAGTTTCCGGCCGAGTTCTACAAGGCCATAGCCGACGGCGGCTGGCTCGGCATGACGATTCCGACCGAGTACGGCGGCCACGGCCTGGGGATCACCGAAGCTACCATCCTGCTCGAAGAGGTCGCCAAGTCCGGCGGCGCGATGAACGCGGCCAGCTCGATTCACCTGTCGATCTTCGGCATGCAACCGGTGGTGGTGCACGGTTCCGACGAACTCAAGGCGCGCACGCTGCCCCAGGTCGCGACCGGCGAGGTGCACGTCTGCTTCGGGGTCACCGAACCCGGTGCGGGGCTGGACACGTCGCGCATCATCACCTTCGCCAAACGCGACGGCGACCGCTACATCGTCAACGGCCGCAAGGTATGGATCTCGAAAGCCATGGAGTCGGACAAGATCCTGCTGCTGACCCGGACCCAAAGCTATGACGAGGTCGCCAAGAAGACCGACGGCATGACGCTGTTCATCACCGACCTCGATCGCAACCGAGTCGACATCCGCCCCATCCGCAAGATGGGCCGCAACGCGGTCAGCTCCAACGAGTTGTTCATCGACAACCTCGAAGTGCCCGTCGAGGATCGAATCGGCGAGGAGGGCAAGGGTTTCCAGTACATCCTGGACGGCCTGAACCCCGAACGGATGCTGATCGCCGCCGAAGCGCTCGGAATCGGGCGGGTGGCGCTGGACAAGGCGGTGAAGTACGGCAACGAGCGTGAGGTCTTCGGCCGGCCCATCGGCATGAACCAGGGCCTGCAATTCCCGCTCGCCGACTCGCTGGCCCGCCTCGACGCGGCCGAGTTGATGCTGCGCAAGGCGACCTGGCTCTACGACAACGGCAAACCCTGTGGGCGCGAGGCCAATACCGCCAAATACCTGTGCGCGGACGCCGGCTTCACCGCCGCGGACCGGGCGTTGCAGACCCACGGCGGCATGGGATACGCGGAGGAGTACCACATCACGCGCTACTTCCGCGAGGCCCGGCTGATGAAGATCGCGCCGGTCAGCCAGGAGATGATTCTGAATTTCCTGGGAGCCAACGTCCTGAAACTGCCGAGGAGCTATTAGGCCTAACGTCGAGCATGCGGTCACGGCGAGTTTTGGGTGATTTTTCGCCGTCATTGCACGCTCGGCGATCATGGAACATCTGACGGAGAAAAACGGAGTGAAGATGCGTGAGACAGTCATCGTCGAGGCGGTGCGGACGGCGGTAGGAAAGCGCAACGGCGGGTTGGCCGGCGTGCATCCCGCGGACCTGTCCGCGGTCGTGCTCAACGAGGTGCTGGACCGCGCGGGCGTGGGCCCGGAGATCGTCGACGACGTGATCTGGGGATGCGTGTCCCAGGTCGGCGACCAGTCCAGCAACATCGGGCGCTACGCCGTCCTGGCCGCCGGCTGGCCGGAAACCATCCCCGGGACCACGGTCAACCGGGCGTGCGGCTCCAGCCAGCAGGCGCTCGATTTCGCCGTGCAGGCGGTGATGTCGGGTCAGCAGGACGTCGTCGTGGCCGGCGGCGTGGAGGTGATGAGCCGCGTTCCGCTGGGTGCGGCCCGGGCATCGGGGATGCCCTACGGCCCGAAAGTCCTTGAGCGCTATGACGATTTCTCGTTCAACCAGGGCCTGTCGGCGGAGATGATCGCCAAGAAGTGGGGGTTTTCCCGCGGCCAGCTCGACGAGTACTCGGTCCGGTCGCACGAGCTGGCGGCCGCCGCCCAGGACGCTGGGGCCTTCACCGATCAGATCGTTCCGGTGTTCACCGATGACGGGACCGTCGTCGCCGACGAGGGGGTGCGCCGGGGCACCACCGTGGAGAAACTGGCCGGGCTCAAGCCCGCGTTCGTCGACGACGGCGTGATCCACGCGGGCAATTCCTCGCAGATCTCCGACGGGGCGGCGGCGCTGCTGGTGACCACGTCCGAGATGGCCGTCGAGTTGGGTTTGACGCCGCTGCTGCGCTACCGGGCCGGCGCCGTCACCGGGGCGGATCCGGTGCTCATGCTGACCGGCCCCATCCCGGCGACCGAGAAGGTGCTGACCAAGGCCGGCATCTCGCTGGCGGACGTGGGGGTCTTCGAAGTCAACGAGGCGTTCGCGCCCGTCCCGCTGGCGTGGCTCGCGGAAACCGGGGCGGACCCCGATCGCCTGAACCCGCTCGGCGGCGCCATCGCGCTGGGGCACCCGCTGGGCGCCTCCGGCGCGGTGCTGATGACGCGCATGGCCCACCACATGCGGGATAACGGCATCCGATACGGCCTGCAGACGATGTGCGAGGGCGGCGGCACGGCCAACGCCACCCTGGTCGAGCTGGTCTCTTAACGCCCGCCGCAAACGGCGCCCGACGCGACGCTTGTCACAGCCGGCAAACCAACCTACTGTGTGTTCAGTAGGTTCTTGAACCCGCTAGTCCAGAGGGAGCCCGGTGCCTGTCGCGCGGCGATACGACACGCTTCTCGCCAAAGGTGAGGACCGCAAGCAGCGGATTCTCGACGTCGCACAACGCCTGCTCACGCGCAATGGCTGGCGCAACACCACGCTCGCCCAGATCGCGGGCGACGCCGGCGTCACCCCCGCGGGCCTGCTGCACCACTTCGAATCCAAGGAGCAGCTGCTGCACGCGGTGCTCGACGCCCGTGACGCCGATGACGACTCCCACGCCGACCGGTCCGGCGATCTGATGGTTGAGATCGCGCGGGTCGCCGACCGCTTCACGCGGGCACCCGACATGGTCGGCACGTTCACCGTGCTGCTGATCGAAAACATCGATCCCGGGGCCCCGCTGCACGACCGCATGCTGTCCCGGCAGCGTCAAGCCATCGACATCGTCGCCGGACTCATCCGGCGGGGTCAGGCCGACGGCCGGTATCGCACCGACATAGACCCGGCCGTCAAGGCAGTCGAAATCCTCGCCTTCGTCCACGGAATGGAAACAATATGGTTGCTCGACCCTTCGATACCGCTGACCGACGCGTTCAAGGAGTACGCGGAGGCGCTGGCCCGGGAATTCGCGCCGCCGACGACGAACGGCAAGACATGAGGTACCGCCTCGACGTCGTCGCCAGCAGCGTCGCCGACGTGGTGCGGTACGCCGGCGGCTGGCTCTTCGACCGCTCGATGGCGGGCTGGGACGTGACCGTGCTGCTGACCGACCTGGCCGACTGCCCCGACCTCCGGCCGCTGCAGATCATCGGCGCCCGCACGCTCGATCTCGAGGACGCGCTGGCCGCGGTGGAATCGCGGCCGCACCCCCAGGCGCTGGCGGCCGCGGCGGACCTGTTCGGATGCGACCCCCGGGTGCGCCAAGGCGTGCTGCAGGCCCTCGACCACGGCGTCACCGAGGTCACGCTGTGGGGTGAGAGCTGGCCGGCCGAGCTGGACGACAGCGTTGGCCTGGTACAACACCGGCTGAGCATGGCGGCGAAGATCTTCAAGGGCCAGGCGCTCGCGGCGGCGTTGAACGGCGACGGCGTGCCGCATGGCTCGATCGGCTGCCTCGAAACGTTCCGCAGCGGGCTGCTGGCGTGGCCCTCGGTGGCCGCCGACCTTGTCCCGGCCGGCTAGTCACCGCTTCCAAACCCGGCAGCCGTCGTTTGACGACGCCCGGACCGTGTGGAAATGTAATACTCATCTCTGAGAGGCTCATTCTCACTGCTGAGATTCGAACGGAGCAACACGGTGAACGACTTCACCAAGATGGACTTCTTCCGCGGCAAAGAGCTCATCGCGGACCCGTACCCGTACTACGAGGCGCTGCGGCAGCAGTGCCCGGTCGCTAGGGAACCCCACCACGGCGTAACCATGGTGACCGGCTGGGAAGAAGCCTGCGCCGTGCTGAACGACGCCGAGACCTGGTCCTCCTGCACGTCGGTGACCGGCCCGTTTCCCGGCTTCCCCGTGCCCCTGGATGGCCTCGGCGACACCGATATCACCGAGCTGATCGAGCAGCACCGCGACGAGCTGCCGTTCAGCGACCAGTTGCCCACGCTGGATCCGCCGACCCACACCAACCACCGCTCGCTGCTGATGCGGCTGATCACCCCGAAGCGCCTCAAGGAGAACGAGGACGCGATGTGGGCGCTCGCCGACCAGGCGCTCGACGATTTCCTGGCACCCGGCCGCGGCGACTGGATCAAGGGCTTCGCCGGCCCGTTCACGCTGCTGGTGATCGCCGACCTGCTGGGTGTGCCGATGGAGGACCGCGACAAGTTCGTCAAGGGCATCGCCGAGCATGCGGGTGGCGGCGTCGGGGGCACCGGCAAGGAGTCGCTGGCGCACAGTCCACTGGAATTTCTTTACGGCCTGTTCTCCGACTACGTCCGCGACCGTCGTCGCGAGCCCCGCGACGACGTGCTGACCGGCCTCGCGACCGCCACCTTCCCCGACGGCTCGATTCCCGACGTCGAAGACGTTGCCCGCGTCGCCAGCAACGTCTTCTCGGCGGGCCAAGAGACCACCGTGCGGCTGCTCGGCGCCGCGCTGCAGACAATCGGGGAGCGCCCCGACATCCAGGCGCAGCTGCGCAGGGACCGCAGCCTGATCCCCAACTTCATCGAAGAGTCGCTTCGCCACGAAAGCCCGGTCAAGGGAGACTTCCGGCTGAACCGGGTGCGCGTCAACGTCGGCGGCGTCGACCTGCCGGCGGGCACCACCGTGATGATCGTGCAGGCGGCCGCCAACCGCGATCCGCGCCGGTTCGAGGACCCGACGACATTCGATCCGGCCCGCAAGAACGCCCGCCAGCACATCTCGTTCGGGCGGGGGATCCACAGCTGCCCCGGCGCGCCGCTGGCGCGCGCCGAGACCCGGGTGGCGATCGAGCGGCTGCTCGACCGGACATCCGACATCAGGATCGACGAGAGCGTGCACGGCCCGGCGAATGATCGCCGCTACCAATACGTTCCGACCTACATCCTGCGCGGCCTGACCGAACTGCACCTGGAGTTCACGCCGGCATGAGGGTCTCGGTCGACGACCAGCGCTGTCGCGGTCACGGCGTGTGCGTCACGCTGTGTCCCGAGGTGTTCAACCTGACCGACGACGGTTACGCGGAGTCGATAACATCCGAGGTCCCAACGGAATTCGAGGCCGCCACCCGAGAGGCCATCGACTGCTGCCCCGAGCAGGCGATCAGCGAGACGCAGGGGGATTCGAGTGGCTAAGGGGCCCAAAGGGTACGTCATCCTGACCGAGGCAATCAAGGATCCGGAGGGGATGAAGGCCTACGGCAGGGTCGCGGGGGAGGCGATGGGTGGGGTCAACGTTTTGGCGGTGGACACCGCTCCCAAGGTCGTCGAGGGCACCTGGCACGGCGACCAGACCGTCGTGCTGGAATTCGAGTCGGTGGACGCGGCCCGCGCGTGGTACGAGTCCGAGGCCTACCAAAAGGCCGCGAAACTGCGCCAATCGGCGGCCGCCTGCAACGCGGTCATCGTCGCCGGGTTCGGCTAGCCTTCCACGATCGAGATCGCCTGCCGGGGGCATTGACGGACGGCCTCGCGCACGTCCGATTCGATCTCCGGGGTGACTTCCTCCTGCAACACGGTCAGCATGTCGTCGTCGCCGAGGTGGAAGACCTCGGGATTGATGCCCATGCAGACGCCGTTGCTTTCGCAAAGCCCCCAGTCGACTTCGATTTTCTTCGTCATTGGGATTCCCCTTACCGAAGGATCTTCACGGGTACATTCTTCCACCCGGCGACGTTCTGCATGTTCACCCGTTTGCACCCGGCCCAGTCCACCTCGTAGCGAGGCATGAAGTCGAGGAGCCGCTCCAGCGCGAGCCTGCTTTCCAGTCGGGCCAGTGCCGCACCAAGGCAGCTGTGGATTCCGTATCCGAGACCGAGATGTTGCGCCTCGGTCTGGTCGCGCTCGATGTCGAAGGTGTCGGCCTCGGTGAAGGCCTCCGGGTCGCGGTTCGCGGCTGCGCCGCAAAGGAACACGGGCTTGCCCGCCGGGATCACGCCGCTGCTGACGTGCGCCTCCTTGAGGGTGTAGCGGACGTTGTATTGGACCGGCCCCTCGTAGCGCAGTAGCTCTTCGACCGCTCCGGGAATCTTGCTGCGGTCGTTCTGAAGCTTCTGCCACTGGTCGGGGTGATTGGCGAAGATCACCGCGGCGTTGCCGAGCAGCTTGGTGACGGTCTCGGCGCCCGCGCCGCCCAAAAGGGTCGCGAAGCCGGTGATCTCGATGTCGTCGAGCTTGCGGGGCTGACCGTCCTCGCCGGGGATCTCGGCCGCGATCAGCCGGCTGATCATGTCGTCCTGCGGCTCGGCGCGCCGCTCCTGGATGAGGCCGAAGTAGTACATCGCGGTATCGATGTTCGCCTGCATCCCGGCTTCGCTGATCTCGATCTGCCCGGGTTCGTGATGCAGGCTGGTGTCGATCCAGTGGCGCACCTGTTGGCGGTATTCCTCTGGAACGCCGGCCATCCGGGTGATGACTTCCACCGGGAACGGTCCGGAGAAGTCCTGCACGACGTCGAAGTTGTCGGGGTCCGCGGCGCCCAGGTACTTCTCGATCACCTCGGTGATGGTGTCGACCTGCGACTGAATGGCCCGCGGGGTGAACGCCTTGTTGAGCAGGCTGCGCATGTGGCGGTGCTCCGGCGGGTCCATGAAGATGATCGACTTCTGCTCGGGGGAGATCCCTTTCCGCACCATCGCCAGGTCGCAGCCGCGCGCCGAGGAATACGTCTCGAAATCCTTGAATGCGGCCGCGACGTCTTCGTGGCGGGTCAGCGCGTAGAAGTCCTCTTTTTCGTCGTAGTACAGCGGCGCGTCCTCGCGCATCCGTCGATAGATGTCGAACGGATTGTTGAAGAACTCCTCGGAGAACGGATCGAAGACGACCTTGGGCTTGGTCACTGCATGCTCCTCATCGGCGGGCTGAACCGTTACAGCGGATTGCCTCACTGTAACGCTAACGGTAGCGGTTTCGTGACGCGGCGAAAAGACCAAAACACCACCATGTCAGACCTTCCCGCCGACCTCGACGGCATTGATGACCTGGTCCAGGGCTCCCAGGTCGCCGCCCAGTTCCGCGGCGATGCCACGCACCACCGCCACGTCCTTGGCGACGAATTCGCCCGCTACCTCGACGAACGAACTGACGGAGCCCCGGGCGGCGACGATGTCCAGCACCCGGCTGGTGGCGCTGCCGTGGGGCAGGGCAGCCAGCAGCGTCGATTGCAGGACGCCCAGGCTCTCGCCCAGCCGGACGGCCTCCGCGAGCAGCCCGATATGGCCGGCGAACAGCGCGTTGTTGACCAGCTTCACCTTCTGGCCCGCGCCGATCGGCCCGACGTGCAGGACGGGGTCGCCGTAGCAGCCCAGCACCGTTCGCGCCCGGTCCACGGTGTCGGCGGCGCCGCCGACGAAGAGGGTCAGCCCGCCGGCGGCGACGTCCTGCGGGCCGCCGCTGACCGGGGCGTCGAGCACCCCGATGTCACCGGCGCGGGCGGCGATGGCCTCGATCGTCTTCGGGCTTGCGGTGGTGTGCACCACCAGCGTGGAACCCGGCCGCATCGTTCGTAGCAGGGCTCCGTCCAGGCAGACCTGGCGCACCTGTTCGTCGGTGAACACGCAGACGACCACGACGTCGGCCCACAAACCGAGCTCGCCCGCGTCGCCCACGGCGTCGGCGCCGAGCCACGCGAGATCGCGGGCCTGTTCGTCCGTGCGCGCCAGCGCCCGGACGTCGTGGCCGGCATCGATGAGCCGGACCACCATGGGGCGCCCCATCCGGCCCGCGCCGATGAAGCCGACCTTCACCGGGGGTGCCCCATCAGGGACAGGGTGGCGTCGGCGGCGTCGAGCACGGCGCCCCCGGCGGCCGCGGCCCGCTCGGCGAGTTCGACGATCAACCGGACGTCCTTCTGCAGCAGCGTCCCCGCCAGCGGGGCCAGCCGGTCCAGGCCGCCGACCCCGCCAAGGGCGTTGAGCGCGAAGCTGTTTGCGCTGCCGCGCGAGACGACTTCGACGAGTCGGTCCGGGGCGACGCCGAGCTCGTTGGCCAGCGACAGGGTGGCGGCCGCCGTGCCGAGGTTGGCGGTGAACAGCAGGTTGTTGAGCAGCTTGGTGGTTTGCCCGGATCCCAGGTCGCCGAGGTGAACAACGGGGTCGGCGTAGGTTTCGAAGACCGGGCGGCAGCGCTCGATGACCTCGGTGTCGCCGCCGACCATCACCAGCAGGCGGCCTTCCGCCGCCGCCCCGCCACCGCCGCTCACCGGCGCGTCGATGACCGAAACACCATGAGATTCAGCAATTTTCGCGAGCTCGCGACAGGTGTCCGGATGCACCGTGCTGTGTATCGCGATGATACCGCCGGGTTTCATCGCCGCCAGCAGCCCATCCTCACCGCCGGCGAGTTCCTCGATGTCGGCGTCGCCGACGACGCAGAGGCAGACGAGATCGCTCGCCGCGGCCAGCTCGGCCGGCGTCGCGGCGATCTCGGCCGGGGTGTCGGCGAACGGTTCCAGCGACGCGGGCCGGCGCGCCCACAGCGTGGTCGCGTAGCCGCCCTCGACGATCCGGCGCGCCATGGGGCCGCCCTGACTGCCCAGCCCGATGAATCCGACCTTCATCCCGCCTCCAAGTCGGATTCTTCTTCGGGTGAACCACCGGCCGCGCATTCCTCCACGAACGCAAGGACTTTCGCGTGATACTCGGGGGCGGTGTGGCCCAAGCTGATGTTGTGCCCGGCTCGCGGTTGTCTATGCACGTTGAACCGCGGTGCCCCGGAGAACAGCGCACTGATCTGGGCCACCGCCGCATCATCGGCCTGCCAGACCTTCTCGTGCTCGGCGATGCTGAAGTGCACGGGAACGCGAACGGCTGGGGCGAGCTCCGGAAAGGTTTGCCGGGCCCAGTCCGACACCATCTGATCCTCGTAGGCCGGTGCCGAGGGGGAAACCGTTGCGCCGCCGAGGACCTCGGGCGGGTACAGCTCCGCCGGGCTCCACAGCAGGTCGCGCATGCCCGGCGGGCGGCGTTCGCGGGTGGCGGTCTTCAGTATTTCCTTGGCCGCGGGGTGGTAGTGCCGACCGGTGCCGGCCAGTTCGATGCCGAGCAGCTCGGCACCGCGCTCGTCGGCGGCCATCCGCATCGTCAGCTCGCACCCGCCCGAATGGCCCCACACGAACAATCCTGCGCCGCTTGGTCGTTCCCCGAGGATGCGGTCGATCGCCCCGTACGCCAGGTTGACGCGCTGCTCGCCCCGGACCATCGCGTCGGGATAAGGCGCGGAGCTGCCATAGCCGGGCCGGTCGAGCGCCACCACGGTGAACCCGGCCTCGGCGCCCGTTCGCAACAGCGAATATGACGGGTGGCCAGGGCAGTCGAAATACAGCGCGGTGGTGCCGCCACCGTGGATCGCGACGATCACGGCCTTGGGCTGCTCCGCTTCACAGACGATCGCCGACATGGGCACGCCGTCGACGATCACCAGACGGGGACGCGGCGCGCTCATGCTCGCCTCATTCCGGGGTCCGCAGTAGGAGAACCCCGCTGGGGGTGAGGCCGCCGCTGCTGACCACGCCGACGCGGGCGTCGGCGACCTGCCGGTCCCCGGCCTCGCCACGCAGCTGGCTGATCGCCTCGTGCAGCAGGCCCATGCCGTGGGTGCGGCCGTGCGACAGCTGGCCGCCGTGCGTGTTGAGCGGCAGCAGCCCGTCGCGGGCGATGTTCTTGCCGCCGTCGAGGAATTCCTTGGCCTCGCCGATCCCGCAGAATCCCAGCGCCTCGATCCAGGACAGGCAGTTCATGGTGAACCCGTCGTACAGCTCGGCGACGTCGACGTCGGCGGGTCGCAGCGAGGTGCGGGTCCACACGTGCGCGGCCTGACCCAGCACCTGCGGCTCGTGGGTGAGAGTGCTTTGGTCCCAGTCGATTCGCTCGATGATCTGCGTGCCGACCGCCTCCACCATGACGGGCGGCTTGGCCAGATCGCGGGCGGCGTCGACGGCGGAGACAATGACGGCGATCGCGGCGTCGCACGGCACGTCGCAGTCGTAGAGACCGAACGGTGTGGTGATGGGTCGCGCGTTCAGATAGTCGTCCATGGTCATCGGGGTCCGGTAGATGGCCGTCGGGTTGAGTTCGGCGTTGGCGCGCTGGTTCAGGGCGATCCAGCCCAGCGTCTCTTTCGTGGTGCCGTAACGGTGGAAGTGCCGCTGCGCGTTCATCGCCAGCGTGTGTGCGGCCGAGGTCGCGCCGAATGGCATCTGCCAGCCCGACATCCGGCCCATCGAGGGCGCGATCTTGCCCTGCTTCATCAGCTCGCCGTGGGTGGCTTCCCACAGGGTCCGGAAGCACAGCACGTGACGCGCGAGCCCGCAGGCGACGGCGAGCATCGCGGCGATCACCGAGCCGCCCGGACCGAACGTCTCCATCGCGCCGTTGTGCCATGTCGGCCGGATGCCCAGCGCGGCCTCCAAGGCGGTGACGCCGCCCTCTCCCATGCCAGCGACCGTCAACGCGCCGGGGTAGGTGGACAGGCCGTCGATGTCGGCATACGTCAGCCCGGCATCGGCGATGGCCGCTTCGCACGCCTGCACGGTTAAAGCCAGCGGCGGCTGCATCAGGCGGCGCCCGATCGGCGACATGCCGATCCCGGTGAGCGCGACCTTGTCCTCGAACTTCTCCGCCGTCAGCATGGGTTGCACGCGTTCGCCGAACCGCTCCGGCGCGATCTCGTCGGACGGCAGGGGAGCGGGTTCGGCGTCCGGAACCGGCCGGAACAGCGGAAACCACACGTCCTCGACCTGCTCGAAGACGACCTCCACCTGCTGACCGAGCTCGAGCCGATCCGGTTCGCATTCAACGATATTGGTCGTCAGCCGCACGCGCGGGTCCTCGGCGATGGCCACCTGGGCGACGACGTACGGGGCCGGCATGCCGGGCAGGCTGAACCGATGGTTGACGGTGAACCCGGCGAGCGTCGCCCGGCCGGAGACGGCCCGCACACCGATGTCCCGGGATCGGCAGTAGCGGCACACCGGCGCCGGCGGATGGATCAGCGAGTCGCAGGTCTTGCATTCCTGCAGCCGCAGGGAGCCGTCGGCGCCCGACGTCCAGAAGAACTCGTTGTCCTGTGTGATCAGCGGCAGCGGGCGACCGGTCAACGCGTGAAACCCCACTCGGCTTCGTTCGCCTCGGTCTTGACGTGCGCGGCCGGGTCCTCGTCGGTGCTCGGTTGCGGCGGCACGTCATCCGGCCGGCGTTCGTCCATTTCCATGATGGCGTGCACGGGGCAGTCCATCAGGGCGCGCATGACCGCGTCCCGGTCGGCCTCGGGCACCGTGCCGTCCCCGATCAGGCACGCATAACCCCAGTCGTCGAGGGAGAAATATTCGGGCGCGTGCTTGGCGCAAATGCCGAAGCCGTCGCAGAGGGTGCGGTCCAGATGGATTCTCATGCCCCCGCTCACGCGTAGCTCACCGCCTCCACCTCGTAGGGGCGCCCGGCGCTGAACACGTTGGCGCGGCACGGTTCACAGGCGTTGTCGAGATGCTGCGCCACCGCCCGCGGAAACTGGTCGAGCATACTGGCGGCCACGTTGGTCGCGGCGTCCAGCGTGGCGCAGGCTCCGCGCCCGCGCAGCGTCACCGACCAGTGGCGCAGCCGGTCGAGGTCCTCGGGGGTGGCGACGCCATCGCGGAGCGCCCCGGCGGCGGCGGCCATCGCGGCGGTGCCGTTGAAGCACGAACCGCATTGGCCGGCGTTTTCGCGATCGAAGTAGGCCAGCACGGACGCGGCGACCGCCACCGGGCAGTCGTCGGCGATCACCGCGATCGCACCACAGCCCAGTCCGCTGCCGAGGCCACGGAACGTCTCGTGGTCCAACGTGGTGTCCAGCACGCCGCGGTTGAGCAGCCCGGCGAAATAGCCGCCCAGCAGCGCGCCTTGCACGCGATCCGGCGAAATGCCGTGCAGGGCAAGCAGATCGGCGAACGGCAGGCCGTGCGGGACCTCGTAGAGGCCCGGCGGCCGGCCGCCGCCGGTCAGCGTCACCAGGAAGGTGCCGGGGGAGGACGGGGTGCCCAGCGAGCGGAACTCCCCGGAGCCGTGCCGCTGCAGGTACGGCAGGTTGGCCAGGGTCTCCACGTTGCTCACCAGCGTGGGCAGCCCGCCGACGCCCCTCTGAAATGGCCGCGGCGGCTTGTCCGTTGGCTTGACCGGCCCGCCGTTGATCGCGCGGGTGACCGCGGTCTCCTCCCCGGCGATGTATCCCGGTGCGACGTTGATCACCTCGATCGCGAGGTCGCCGACTGTGTGCTCCGCGAGCGCGGCCTCCACGCTGCGGGCCGACTCCGCGTCCGAAAGGTAGACATAGGCACGGTCGGCGGCCACCATCGCCGCGGCCAGCCGCAGCCCGTCGAGGACCAGATGCGGCCGGTGCCGCAGCAGCCACCGATCCTTGATCGAGGCGGGTTCGCCCTCCTCGCCGTTGGCGACGACGACCGAGCCGCGCGCGGCGCGCCCGTTGTCACGCACCGCGCGCAGCTTCACCGCCATCGGAAAGGCCGCGCCGCCCCGGCCCTGCAGCCCGCTGCGTTCGACTTTGCCGAGCAGACCGTCGGGGTCGGCGAGCGGACGATAGCCGCCCAGTTCGAGGTAGGCCGCGTGGTTTTCTCTCGTGGGCGCGGGCGGATCGCCCAGCAGCCGTGCCGGACAGCCTGGCCATGAGGTGACGGTGATATCCATCGACTAACTCCCCATCGTTAGTCTGGCGCACATGCGAACCGCGGTAGTGCGCGTCAACGTCGACCCTGCCGGTGTGCTCACGGCGGCACAGCTAGGACAGGGCATGACCGCACTCCTCGAGCTTGCCGGCGAGCGGGGCTTGGAAGTGGTCGAGAACAATCTGTCGGCCATGCCGGTCGGCCGCCGCGAGGTGGAGGTGCTCGTCGCCGGCGACGACGCCGACGCCGTCAAGCACGTCGGAGTTGAGCTGTGCACCAAAGCGTTTGGTACCGCGTCGGTGGCCGGCGTGGTCACGTTCATCAGCCGGGGAACCGACGACGACGCGCACGGCGTGCTGTCCGCGTTCGGGCTCGTCGGCGAGGTCGTCCGGACCCCCGGCGACGAGGGCTTCGACATCGTCTACGTGACCCTGCGCGAGGCCGACCTGGATCGCGTTCCGGAAAGCCGCATTCACACGGCCCTCGAGGCGTCGCTCAACTGCGAGGTTCACATTCGCACCGGGTAAACGCATCAGGAGCCCAAGAATTCGAGGATCGCGGGGGCGGCCTGCACCCAGGTGTCGAACATGTTGAAGTGCGACACCCTGCCCGCCGCGCGGTCCTCGGACGCCCGCTCCCAGGCGTCCTCCGGCCAGGGCGGGTCGATCAGCTTGGAGCCCTTGATCAGGCAGCTGACCTCCAGCGACGTCCGTTTGGGGTGGTCCATGTCGTTCTCGCCGCCGCGAATGATCAACGTGGGGACCTTGATTCGGTCGAACATCTCGTCCTCGACACCCGGAATCGTCTGCCCCGGCTTGGAGACGAACGCGTTGAGCCAGCGCAGCATGACCTTGAGAAACTCGTCGGAGTCGAAGTCGAGGAACCGCTGCTTGTTGGCGGGGTTTTGCTCGATGCGCTCGCGCCATTCCTGCACCTTCACCACGCCGTCCATTCCGGTGCCGCGCACCGCGAGGATGCTCGGGATGATGTAGAAGGAGCCCAGCACGAAACTGCCGTAGATGCCGCCGACGATGTTCCACACCACGAGTTTGGTGACCATCTCGGGGTAGAGCATCGTCGTCAGCATGGAATCCCTTGCGCCGCCGGATCCCCCGGCGAGGATGCAGCGCTCGAAGCCCAGACCTGTCACCAGCTTGTGCAGCGTCTCGGCCCGCATGTGTGACTCGCTTTGGCCGTAGAACTGCACGTCGGAGGCGCCGCAGTTGGGCCGGTCCCACAGCAGCACCCGATAGCCCCCGGCGGCCAACGCATCGGCCAGTGGACGCAGGCCCTCAATCTCCTTGCTGAACCGACCGCCCGGCGTCAGGGCAATGAGATCACCTGTGTCACCGAGGATTTCGTAGACAACGTTTCCGCCATTCACCTCGAATGTCGACACAGATGCTCCCGTCGCGTCACGCCATCACCAGAACGTCGTTGCCGACGACTCGCACCGGATAGGTGCGGATGCTCCACTCCGGCTTGACCGCGGTGGTTCCGGTCGCCAGCTCGAAACCCCATTGGTGCCAGGGGCAGTAGATGAACTCCAGGTCGCGCACCATGACCGCGTCGCCGGCGGCGGTCTCGTCGACGATGGTGCGTCCGCGGGCGCGTCCCGAGCACAGCGGACCGCCCTGGTGCGGGCAGTAGTTCGCGATGGCATAGAAGGAGCCGTTGACGTTGTAGACGCCGACGCCGTGCCGCCCTATCGGCACCAGTTTGTGGCTGCCGGGCGGGATTTCGTCCACGGTCGCCACGACGTGCTCGCGGCCCTGCGCGAGGCGGGGCTGGGGCGGCCTGGTGGTTGCCCCTTCTTGTTCAGACGCCAACTCAGTACACCCGGGTCTGGCCCTCGAGGACCGGCACGGTCTCCGGGAGGTGGTACGTCGCAATCCCGTTCTTGAACATCACCGCGTCGCGGGCCGCCTTGGGCAGGTGCTTGACCAACCAGCGGGGGTCGTCGAACGTCCAGTGCGGGTAGTCCGAGGAGAACAGCAGGATCTTGTCGCACTCCATCCATTCCAGGGCGCGGGTCAACTCGGTCTTGTCTTCCGGGTAGTCCAGCGGCTGGGTGGTGAACTTTATGTGTTCCTTGACGTACTCCGACGGCTTGCGCTTGATGTCCACCCGCGACTTGCGGGCCTCGTAGAGCGCGTCCATCCGCCACATCAGCGGCAGGATCCAGGAAAACGCGTGCTCGACGAACACGATGCGCAGCGTCGGGAACCGGTCGAAGACGCCGTCGAAGATCAGGCTCATCACCTGGTTCGCGGCCAGCAGCGAGTAGGTCACCATGAAGTCGTGGTTGTAGCTGGGCAGGCCGACCGGCGGCGTCGGCAGCATCTCGTAGTTGCTGCGCGACAGGTGGCAGCTCACCGTGATGTCGTGCTTGGTCGCGGCCTCCCAGATCGGGTTGTACTTCGGGTGGCCCCAAGACGGCCGCGGCTCGGCCTTGATCAGGATCTGCGCCATGTACGGGTGGCCGGCCCACGTCTCGATCTCGCGGGCGGCCCCGTCGGGGTCCTCGATCGCGGCGCAGATCGAACCGCGCCAGCGCTCGTGCCAGTTGTTGTGGCTGTCGAGCCAGTGGTTCGCCTGCCAGTGATTGAGGGCGGTCGAGAACGCCTGGTGCGCCTCGGCCAGACGCGGCGTGCGCCCGCCCGGCTCCAGGATCGCGATGTCGGAGCCCGCTTGCATGATCAACTGCCGGAACGCCATGTCCGGGTCGCTGCAGGCGAACTCGCCGTCGGGGGGGAAGGTGTCGGCGCGCATCGCGAAGGTGTGCGCGTAGTCCGGGGCGTCGTAGTAGATGAGCTCGCCGACCTTGTGGTCGAGGAAGAACTTGCTGCGCCACGGCTCCGGGATGTACTGGGTCAGCTCGCCGCGCCGGGGCACCGGGTGGATGTCGGAGTCGACGCACCGGACGGCTATGCGCTCGGCGGCGGGAACCCGTTCGTGGATGTGAGTCAGCGTCATCTCTGTCTCCTCAGTCTCCCTTGTCCTTATTCTGCGACTAGCTGGCTGCCAGGTCGACAGAAATGTCGATTCCGTACAGGTTGGCCGCGTTGCGCCAGCACAGCTTGTCGCGCTGTTCGGCGGACAGCGATGCCGGCAGCCCGCGGACGTCGTTGTTCTGCCAGTGCGGGTAGCTGGAGCCGAACATCACCATGTCTTCCTTGCCGGTGAAGCCGAACCACTCGCCCGCGAAGTCGCTGTCGGGCGGCCCGTCGAGGCTGCCCTGCACGAAATACACGTGGCCGGGGATGTAGTCGCTGGGGATCCGCGGGGCCCACGGCGTCTGCTCCAGGTGGGGCCGGCCGAAGGTGTCCATCCGCCAGATGAACGGCGTGAGGAAGTCCGCGGCGCCGTCGGCCCAGACGAACTTCAGGTGCGGCAGGCGCTCGAAAACGCCCTCGGCGATCATGTTCATCAGGTGATAGAGGTAGTTCAGCGCCATGAAGCTGACGTACTGCTCGTAGGTCAGGGTGTGCCCGGACGGCGTCGGGGGAAAGCCGATGCCCTCGCCCGTTTCGATGTGCACGGCGACCGGCAGCCCCGCGTCGGCGGCGGCCTCCCAGAGCGGCCAGAACTGGGGTTTGCCGTACAGCTCGCGGGATTGCAGCGGGACACCGATCTGGACGACGCGCGGGTGGTCACGCCACTTTTCGATCTCGCGCAGGGCGCCGGCGATGTCGTCGGGGTTGACCCGGATCGTGCCGCGGAAGCGTTCGCCGAACCCGGCGGAGTCCAGCCAGCGCGACACCATCATCTCGTTGTGGGCGGCGTGCAGCGCGGTGCCCAGGTGACGGTCGGGCATGATGCCGCGTCCCATCGGGTGCAGGATCGCGATGTCCACGCCGCGCTTCGAAAACAGTTCGTTGGCAACGAATTCCGGATCCGAACCCGGGTACTCGCGGTCGGGCCCCTCGGTGTTCGGCGCATAGTCGCCGCCCGGCGCGCCGTACCAGTCCATCTCATAGTCGGGGAAACCGCGGCTCTTGAAGGGCTCGCGCAGGAACGAGCGCAGGTCCTTGTTGGACGGGAAGAAGATGTGCACGCTCGCGTCGATCACCGGCGTGCGGGTTCCGTCAGCGTGTTCGATCACGTAAGCCGTCCCTCGGCTCGGGAAGCCAATGTGAGCCCGATGAGGGCATCTGATAGATAAACTAACATTCTCGTCGGTCGCCAATCAACGGTGTTTCCGGTAAGCATTTCGGTTAATCATCGGCCCTGGTAGCCACTGATTTCCCGATCATTCTGGTAAGTAGCGTTCTTGAATAAGGATAATAGCATTCTCCCTCTTGGTGGCCGAGCCCGACCGGCGCATGCCAAGTGCCGAAGCGGGCCTCGCGCGGGCGGTACGATCCGTCGCGTGATCGCCGGGTGAGGGCCGCGCACGCGTCCATGGAGCGCTGGACCGGCCTGCTGTTCGTGATCGGCGCGGCACTGTTCGCGCTCGGTGTCCTTCTTTCGCTGCTACGCGCTTTGCCGCCGCTGCTCTCGGCCGTGACCTACGCGATCGGTGCGGTGTTCTTCACCGCCGCCGCGACCCTTCAGCTGGGCCTCGCCCGCCGCGAGCTGCCCGAGGCCGAGCGACACTCGCTGCCGTTGCGGGCGCGCACCACCGATTGGCTGGCCGCGGCCATCCAGTTGGTGGGCACGGTGCTGTTCAACATCAACACGGTGGACGCCGCGGTAACGATCGGCGCGCGCCCGGAGCTCATCGACGTCGACGTGTGGGTGCCCGACATGGTCGGCTCCGTTGCCTTCCTGGTGTCCTCGGCCATCGCGATCGTTCCCGAGGTCCGGGCCCGGCGGCACTCCCACGCTGCCAGCGCCTCGCAGCGCATCGCCTTCCTCAACTTCGCGGGGTCCGTGCTGTTTCTCGCCTCGGCCGTGGGCGCGCTGGTATTGCGCACGGGGGCCGACGTCAGCCTGGTGTGGGCCAACGTCGGCACGTTCTTCGGCGCCCTGTGCTTCCTCGTGGCGGCCTGGCTTTTCGGCTGGCCGCCTCGCCGGCCGGAGCGCCAAATTCAGCGATCGCCAAGTGGATTCAAGCCCTAGCCGGGCCTTCGGGCGTCGTGTGTGAACTGTGGGCCTGGCGTGTGAATCCTGGGAGGAAAAATCGCCGAATTCCCTCCGCTGGTACACAATCAAAGCCGTTAGTGCACACTCAACGCGATTAGCGTGACGGCGGTCTCACCGGGCCCACAGTGACGCCGGCGGCCCGCTCGAACGGTTTGATCACCGACGTGAAATCGGAATCCGGGCCTTCCTCGATCGCGGCGGCCTCCCAGAGCCGGCCCACCGTTTCGGCGACGTCGGCCGGTGCGCCGAGCGCCTTCACCTCGTCGAGATACAGTCGCACGTCTTTGACCATCAGCCCGGTGGCGAAGCCGTAGTCGAAGGTGCGCGGGAGGATGGCGCGGGGAAACTTGTCGCGGCTCGCGCTCGTCGCACCCGAACCCGCGTTAAGCACCTCGATCATCACGCCCGGGTCGAGACCGGCCTTCACGCCCATCACGACGACCTCCGCCGTCGCGGCCAAAACGTTGGCCGCCAAGATGTTGTTGGCGAGCTTCATCGTTTGCGCCGAGCCGGGTTTCTCCCCGATGTAGAACGGACGCCCGATCGCCTCGAGAGCTGTTCGGATGGCGTCGAATTCGTCGCGCGGCCCGGAAACCATGAGCGCGAGCGAGCCCCGTTCGGCTCCGCCGACGCCGCCGCTGACCGGGCAGTCGATCGCGACGATGTTCCGCTGCGCCAGCAGATCGTGCACGCGCACGGCCGTTCGGCTACCGACGGTCGAGAAGTCGACATAGCGTTTGACGCGCGAACCCTCGATCACGCCCGCCGCACCGGTGGCCACCTCGACCGACGCGGCCGGCATCGGGAGGCTGGCCATGACCGTCTCGACCCGATCGGCGACCTCTTTCGACGACGACGCGGCGGACGCCCCGGCGGCGACGAGGCGCTCGAGCGCCGCGCCGTTGGTGTCGAAGGCGACGACGTCGTGGTCTTGTTGGATCAGGCGATGCGCCATGGGAAAGCCCATGTTCCCCAGCCCGATGAACCCGACCTCCATCGGGAACCCCTAGCCCTCGTCCACTTCGGCGAACGCCTCCCGCGCGATGCGAAAGCTGTCGACGGCGGCCGGCACGCCGGCGTAGATGGCGACCTGCAGAAGGATCTCGCGAATCTCGTCGCGCGTCACGCCGTTCGTCAGCGCCGCCTTGACGTGTGTCCGTAATTCGTTGGGGCGGTTCAAAACCGAAATCATGGCCAGGTTGAGCATGCTGCGGGTCTTTAGGGCCAGTCCTTCTCGTCCCCAGACCGCGCCCCAGCAATACTCGGTGATGAGGTCCTGCAGCGGCTTGGTGAAGTCATCCGCGCCGGCCAACGCTTGGTTGACATACGCCTCGCCGAGCACGGCAGAGCGGATCTCAAGTCCGCGCTGGTACGTTTCGCCATCCACTGGTCTTCTCCTTAACGCGACGTGCTCCTGATAGACCTTGTGTAGCAGCCCAGCCCCGAGGAGACGCAATGACGGGTGCAAGCAACGACGTCTGGGAAGTCATGGCGACCGCCCGGACGATCCGGCGATTCACCGACGATCCGGTCGACGATGCGACGCTGGTGCGCTGCCTCGAGGCCGCGAGGTGGGCCCCGTCGGGCGCCAACGCGCAGGGCTGGCGGTTCGTCGTGCTGCGCTCGCCCGAGCAGCGGGCCGTCGTGGCCAAGGCGGCCGCCCACGCCCTGGAAGTGATCGAACCCGTCTACGGGATGAGCCGGCCCGCCGACGACGACACCAGCCGCCGTGCCCGCACGTACCGCGCCACGTACGAGTTGCACGATCGCGCGGGGGAATTCACGTCGGTCCTCTTCGCCCAACAGCACTATCCGACCGCGTCCGACCTGCTGCTGGGCGGCTCGATCTTCCCCGCCATGCAGAACTTCCTGCTGGCCGCGCGCGCCCAAGGTTTGGGGGCGTGCCTCACCAGCTGGGCTTCGTACGGTGGCGAGCAGCCGCTGCGCGAAGCCATCGGCATTCCCGAGGACTGGTTGGTCGCCGGCCACGTCGTGGTCGGGTGGCCCAAAGGCAAGCACGGGACGCTGCGCCGCCGCCCGCTTTCGGAGTTCGTGAACCTCGATCGCTGGGACGAGCCGGCCGACCGGCTGCTGGGTGCCGGCTAGGGCGTTCGGACACCTCGTAGCCGCTTTCCGAGATTATTACTTCCGAGATGGAGAATGCTATTCTCGCGAAAGCGGTGACGACAGGAGGCGGCCCGGATGCTGTTGGAGTTCGATGCTGATCAGCGGCTGTGGCAGCAGACCGTTCGCGACGCCGTCGCCAAGCAGTGCCCGCCGTCGCTGGTGCGCAGCGTGGCCGAGGACGGCGTCGACCCGAGCCCGCTCTGGAAGTCCTACGTGGACCAGGGCTGGACGGAGCTGAACGACTCCGAGAGCGCCGTGGAACTGGCCATCGTGCTCGAGGAGCTGGGGCGCGCGACCGATCCCACCCCGTTCCTCGCGACGATGAGCCAATTCGCACCGCTGGTCGCGGACCGGTTCGACCCGCACGAGGCCGGAACCGCCGTGTACGGCGGGGTGTGCGCACACCGGGACGCCGACGGGTGGGTGCTGGACGGCACGGCACGGCACGTCCTCGACGGCGATCGCGTCGACCGGTTGGCGGTGGTGACCGACGCCGGGGTGTTCGTCGTCGCGGCCAACCAGGTGTCGGCCCGCCGCTCCGCGGTGTTCGACCCGGTCCTGCATGTCGCCGACCTGTCTTTCGGTGAAGTCCGGGTGCCCGACAGCGCCCGGCTGGCCGTCGACGCGGAACGCGCCGAGCACGTCGCGCTGACGGGCATGGCGATCACCATGGTGGGCGCGTGCCAACGCATCCTCGACCTGGTCCTCGACCACGTCCGCAGCCGGCAGCAATTCGGTGTGCCGATCGGCTCGTTCCAGGCCGTCCAGCACAAGGCCGCCGACATGCACATCGCGGTGGAACGCGCACGGGCGCTGGCCTACTTCGCCGCGCTGACCATCGCCGCCGACGACCCCCGGCGCCGGCTGGCGGCCGCGATGGCCAAGGCCTCGGCGGGGGAGTGCCAGTCGCTCGTATTCCGGCACGGCTTACAGCTTTTCGGGGCGATGGGCTTCACCTGGGAGAACGACCTGCAGTTCGCGCTGAAGCGGGCCAAGGCGGGTGAGCTGATGCTCGGCGGCGCCGCGCAACACCGCGCGCGGATCGCAGAGGAATACCGTGCAGCTGACTTTTGATCCCGACGTCGAGGCGTTCCGGGCGGAGTTCGCGGCGTTTCTCGACGAAAACCTGCCCGACGCAAGCGAAACGCTCGAGCGCCCGCGCTCAGTGTCGCACATGCCGCAGTGGGCGCGCCGTTGGCAGCGGCTGCTTTTCGACAACGGCTGGCTGCTGCCGAGCCAGCCACCGGAATTCGGCGGTCGCAACGCGACGGTCATTCAGCAGTTCGTCTACCTGGAGGAACTCAGCCGTCGCCGGATCTATCACAGCTTCAACCCGCAGGGCGTGAATATCGTTGGGGCGTCGTTGTTGTCGTTCGGCAGCGACGAACAGAAGCGGCGCTGGGCGGTGCCGATCCTGCGCGCGGAGATCACCGCCTCGCTGGGGATGAGCGAACCCAGCGCGGGCTCCGACCTGGCGTCGCTGCGCACCCGCGCGGTGCTCGACGGCGACCACTTCGTGGTCAACGGGCAGAAGGTGTGGACCTCGGGCGCCCATGACGCCGACGTCTTGCTGACGTTCGTGCGCACCAATCCAGATGCGCCCAAGCACAAGGGAATCAGCGTGCTGATCATCCCCACCGACACCCCGGGTCTGGTGCGCCGGCCGTTCCCGTCGATCTGCGGTGCCGACGATCTGGATTTCAACGAGGTGTTCTTCACCGATGTGCGGGTGCCCGCGGAGAACCTGGTGGGGGAGCTCGACCAGGGCTGGCGGGTGGCCAACGGGTCGCTGGGGCACGAACGCACGATGATGTGGCTGGGTTTCGCCGACCGGCTCGACAACATGATCGACGACTTTCGCCCGAGCACCGAAGTCGAGCGCGACCAGTACGCCAGCACGATCATGGACAAGCAGGCGCTGCGCCTGTTGGGTTCGGTCGCGCTGGCGCGCGCCTCGCGCGGCGAAGACGACGTGGCCGCGATCTCGGTGCTCAAGCTGCTCGGGTCCGAGGCGGAGCTGCGCGGCATGGAGCTCGCGCTGACGTCCGCGGGATCCGACGGGCTGATCCACCCCGGGCAGACCGGCCCGTACGCGCACATGAACCTGGACCACTATTTCGCCAGCTGGTTCGAGCGTTATGCCCGAAGCTTTTCCGGCACCATCGCCGGCGGCACCTCGGAGATCCAGCGCAACATCATCGCGCAGCGAGTGCTCGGCCTGCCCCGCGGCTAGGCTTGTCCGTCGAGTGTGCCAGCTTCACGCTCGGCCGGGCGTCGGGTGCGCCGTGCCGGGCAACGGAATCCGGGGCACGTCCGGGGTGCCCAGCTGGCCGGCCAGCCATGGCAACGCGGTGGCGAAGACGGTGCCGGCGGTCGGCCAGTCGTGCCGCCCCGGCTGGGCGACCACGGCGCAGTCGATCCCGTTCGCCCGGCCGAGGGCGCACAGGGAGGCGGCGGCCTGGTTGCCCGGGTCGGTCGAGGCGCTGCGGCCGGCGACGGCCATCGCGGTGCTGTCGACAACGGTGGTGTCTCGATGCGGCGCCGGAGCCCCGCCCGACGTGATGGCGAACCAACCGGACACCCCGTTGTAGCGGCCGTGGCGGCCGATCACCCTGGTCGGGTCGAAGGCCGCCCACGCGTCGGCATTTCCGCCGAACAAGCTGGCGATGGTCTGCGCCTTGCTTCCCGTGTTGGGGGTCAGGTCGCCCTCGATGTCGACGAAGGTGCTGAACAGCGTGGGGTGCATGACGGTCAGATCCACCGCGCAGGTCCCGCCCATCGAGAAGCCCACGACGCCCCAGCGCGACGGGTCGGGGCTGACCCCGAAATTCGCGACCATGTACGGCACGACGTCGTTGGTGAGGTGGTCGGCCGCGTTGCCGCGGCTTCCGTTGACGCATTCGGTGTCGTTGTCGAACGCGCCGCCCGGGTCGACGAACACCAGCACCGGCGCGTTGCCGTCGTGCGCGGCCGCGAAGGCGTCGATGGTGTCCACCGCGTTGCCGGCGCGAACCCAGTCGGCGGGGGTGTTGATCATGCCGCCGATCATCATCACCGTCGGCAGCTGTGGCGGCGGAGAGCTCGCGAACCATGCCGGCGGCAGGTACACCAATTCCTCGCGGTGCTTGAAGTGCGAAGCGTCGGAGGGGATCTGCACCGGCACCACGCGGCCGCGCGACGGCTTGGTGCCGCTCGCCGCCATCGCGGTGACGGTGGCCTTGTCGGTCTGGCCGGGCAGCGGCGCCGAGGTGAACTGGTCCCACGCGCTCTGCACCGTCTGCACGTACCCGATCCACTGGTTCAGCACCAGCAGCGAGCAGAGCGCACAAAGCGGCAGGCACACGAGCGATACGACACGCCGCCACCAGCGCGCACCGCGCCAGCCCAGGATCAGGACGGCCGCGGCCGTCCCGGCAAGCGCGATCCACACATACAGCGCGCCCGGCGCCGGGTCGGTCGCGACACCGCCGACGTACCAGTACGCCCCGGCGGCCGCCACGCCGCCCACGACGGTGGCCAGCGGCAGCCACACCAGGAGCCAACGGCGCGACCGCCGCCCGACGGCCAGCCCCAGCGCGACCGCCGTGGCGGCATCCACCGTGATCGGCAGCCAGCCGTGCATCAACGAGATGTGGTTACTCAGGAGCTGCATCGTCATTCCTCCTCCCGGCGGCCAGTGATCGGCGCTTGTGAGAGAAGGATCAAATGTCGGCCTCTACGAAGCCTCTACGAATTCTTGGAGCCCGCGGCCCCAACGCTGGGAGTCTGCTCGCGAGAGGGAACGGCGTCAGGCCCACCTAGTCTATGACGGCGGCGTCCTTGCGCTCGGTGATCGGCCGGGCCAGCTCTTGCTCGTCGCAGACGCGTTGCAGTTTTTCCAGCGTCTCGTCCAGGCCGGCGCCGACCCTGCGGCCCGGGGTGAAGGTGGCCGGCAGTTTCCGCATCCCCTGGATGACGCCGATGGTCTCGTAGTGGACGGTCCCCTCGGGGTCGCACGCGTAGTCGGGCATCCTGTCGAGCACCGCGGTCAGCATCGACTTGAACACCGTGCGCGCCACGTTCGACCCGGCGCAGCGGTGCACGCCGAGCCCAAAGCTGAAGTGCCGGTTGCCTTTGCGGTCGAGGATGATCTGATCCGGGTCCTGGAACACCGCGGGGTCGCGGTTGGCCATCGCCCACGAAATCCACAGCCGCTCACCCTCTTTGAAGGTGGTGCCGTCGAGCTCGACGTCGTCGGAGAAGGTCCGGCCGTCGCCGGGGGCTGGGGTGAAGTACCGCAGGAACTCTTCGGTCGCGGCATCGAGCAGCGTCTCGCGCTCTGTGCTGAGCAGCTCGCGCTGATCGGGATTCTGCGAAAGCCATTCCAGCGAATGGGCGGTCAGCGCCGTGGTGGTGTCGAAGCCGCCACCGATGATCAGACCGAGATTGCCGATGATCTCCAGATCCGGCGCGGGCTCACCGTCGATCCGCATTTCGAGCAGGGCATTGACCAGGCCGGGCCGCGGATTCTCCCGAATCTCGATCATGTTGTTGATCAGGTCGATCCCCATCTGCCGGTGCATCTCGGTGACCCGTTGGATGTCCGGGGAATGCTCCGGGGTGTACACCGCGGCGTGGGTCGGCTCGCTGTACATCTGCCAGTTCTTCAGCGGGATGCCCATCATCGCCAGCGTCAGCACCGCCGGCACGACGTTCGCCAGGTCGTCGACGAAGTCGATGCGGCCTTCCTCGATCTTGTCGTCGAGGCAGGCGCGCGTCACGTCGTCGATGAACGGCTCCCAGCGTTTGACCGCGGCCGGCGACAGGTAGGGGTTCAGCACGGCCCGGTAGGTTTTGTGCTCGGGGTTGTCCATCTCGAGGATGCCGCCCCGGATGCCGTTGATGCGGCTGGCCGTCGGGATCGAAATGCCTTTGTAGCCACGGCGTTCGTTGTTCACGTCGTGATCGTTGGAGACCGCCGGGCAGCGGGCGAGCTCGAAGACCTCGTGGCTGCCGGCCGCCACCCAATGCCCGCCGTAGGTGTCGCTCCACGCCATCGGGCACCGGGCGTGCATCTCCTCGGTGACGTCCTTGAATCGCGCCCGGTAATCCGCGGAGTGCCGATCGAAGTGGTACCGGTTCCGCTTACGGTCGCTGTCGCTGACTTTGTCATCAACGCTGTCGTCGACGCTCAAGACACTGTCTCCCTTTACGTTTCATCCGTGAGAACGATGGCCTGCTCGGGGCAGGAGTGGGCGGCTTCGCGGACCTGGTCCTCCTTGTCGGCCGGCACCACCTCGTCGATCGCCGACGAACTGCCGTCGATGTCGCTGAGCTGGAACGAATCCGGCGCGATCATCGCGCAAAGGGTATGGCCCTGGCAGCGTTCCGGATCAACCCAGACCTTCACGGTGTCTCCTTGCGGCTCAATTGTCGTAGTCATACCACTTGAGGTAGCCGCCGGCATCGACGCGCAACTGCACGCCGGTGACGTAGCGGGCCTCGTCGGACGCCAACCATAAGACGGCGTTGCTGATGTCCTCGGGTTCGACGTAGGGAATCTTCATCGCCTGCTGCACGCCGAAAACCGGCTCGGCGTCGGCGCGCGTCGGGTGTTCGAGGTCCGGCCGGAACGAGCGGTACATCGGCTCGCTCTGCAGCATCGGGGTGTTGGTGTTGGTCGGGTGAATCACGTTGGCGCGAATCCCCAACGGCGCCAGCTCGGTTGCCAGGTCGTGGACGTAATGCGACAGCGCCCGCTTGGAGTGGATGTAGGCCATGCCGCCCGGGTCGGTGCCGGGGTTGTCCTTCTTGGCCGTGTCCATCAGCGCGGCGGTGGATCCGGTGGCCACGATCGAGGCGCCCTGGCCCAAGTGCGGCAGCGCGACCTGGATGGCGTTGATGGTGCCGATCAGGTTGGTGTTGATGACGTCGCACCACGCCTGCAGGGGCGGCCGGCCCTTCATGCCGGCGACGCCGGCCTGCGCCACCACGATGTCGAGCCGGCCGAACTCCGCGACGCCGCGTTCCAGGGCCGTGCTCAGTTGCCCGGCGTCGCGCACGTCGGCCTGGGCGATCAGGGCACCCTGGCCGGTCTTCTCGATGAGCCGGGCGGTCTCCTCGAGGTCCTCGGGCGCCGCCATGGGGTAACCGATCGTGTCGACGTCACGGCACAGGTCGACGGCGATGATGTCGGCGCCCTCCTCGGCCAGCCGCACCGCGTGGCTGCGGCCCTGTCCGCGCGCCGCGCCGGTGACGAAGGCGACCTTTCCCGCAACGCGCCCTGGTGCGCCGTCTCCCACACTCTCTCCTTATTGTGTCGATGCTCAGGTGTTCCGGCCGCCGTTGACGCCCAAGATCTGGCCGGTGATGTAGCCGGCCTCCTCGGAGATCAGGAAGGCGCACGCCGCGGCGATGTCTTCCGGCCTGCCCATCCGGCGCACCGGGGTCCGGGCGATGGTCGCCTCGATGTCGCCGAGGTGTCCCTTTTGTTCCGCGGCGCGCAGCATCGGGGTGTCGATGAAACCCGGCGGTACGGCGTTCACGGTGATGCCGTTGGGCCCGTACTCGAGGGCCAGCGACTTGGTGAGGCCGTTGACCGCCGACTTAGCCGCCACGTAGTGGCTCATGTACGGCGCCCCGGAATGGGTGCTCGACGAGGAGATGTTGACGATCCGTCCCCACCCGGCCTCGACCATGTCGGGCAGCACCGCCTGGGTCACATGGAAGACGCCGTTGAGGTTGACGTCGACCACCCGCCGCCACTCCTCGAAGCTGATGTTGGCGAAGCGCTTGAAGCCGTCCAGGCCAGCGGCGTTGACCAGGACCGTCACCGGCCCCAGCTGGGCGCGGATATCCGCCAATGCGGCATCCACCTGCGGCCGGTCGGTGACGTCGGCGGTGAAGGCGAAATCGGCTTCCGACGGCCGCAGGTCGATCGTGGCGACATCGAGACCGTCGGCGCGCAGGCGTTGCGCGACCGCTTGACCGATGCCGGACCCGCCACCGGTGACCACCGCGGTCTTCACGTCGAGACCTCGTCTCCAAACGCGGGCGTCTCAGTCACAAAGAATCTCCCTTACATTTATGAGAACCTTACTCTCGCGGCGAAGCGGCATGCAACATGATCGCGAAACCGCACACGGCCTGCGCCGAGAGGCACGCCATCGCGACACATGCGCAATAACGCCGCTGGTCGGCGGCCCGGTCTCATTCCTGAGACTTTCTTGAATTATCGAGACCCGAATGTAAGATTCGCCGGGGAAGAGAATGAAATTTTCGTGACCGCCACCACATGAGGGAGTAGGGGATGCCAGTGCAGGACACGGCAGAGACCACCGCGAAGACGATCGCGGATGCCGCGCCCGAGTCACAGGTCGATCGCCGACTGCTGATTGACGGCCGGCTCGTCACCGCCGACAAGACCTTCCCCTCGATCAACCCCGCCACCGGTGCCGTCATCGGGCACGCGCCGGATGCCGACGTCGAGCAGGCCGACGCGGCGATCGCGGCGGCCCGGCACGCGTTCGACACGACCAGCTGGTCGACCGACGTCGAGCTGCGGATCCGCTGCCTCGACCAGTTGCATGCGGCGCTCGTCGAGAACGCCGACGAGCTGCGCGAGCTGACCATCGCCGAGGTCGGCGCGACCCGGGCGCTCACCCACGGCGCCCAGCTCGACGACCCGATCAAGATCGTGCGCTTCTACGCCGACCTGCTGCGCACCTACCAGTTCTCCGAAGACCTCGGCGAGATCGAATCGCGGGGCATGCTTCATCACCGCTGGGTGGAGAAGGAAGCCGCGGGGGTGGTGGCGGCCATTATCGCCTACAACTATCCGAACCAGCTCGCGCTCGCCAAGCTGGCCCCGGCGCTGGCCGCCGGATGCACCGTGGTGCTAAAGGGGGCGCCGGACACCCCGCTCGTCACGCTGGCGCTCGGCGAGTTGATCGCCAACCACACCGACATCCCGGCCGGCGTGGTGAACGTCCTTACTTCGTCGGACGCGGCCGTCGGGGTCGCGCTGACCACCAGCCCCGACGTCGACGTCGTCACCTTCACCGGATCCACCCCGGTCGGGCGCAAGATCATGGCCGCCGCGAGCGAGACCGTAAAACGCGTCTTTTTGGAGCTGGGCGGCAAGTCGGCCGTGATCATGCTCGACGACGCCGACTTCGCGAACGCGAGCTTGTTCGCCGCGTTCAGCATGGTGACCCACGCCGGGCAGGGCTGCGCGCTCACGTCCCGGCTGTTGGTGCCCAAGTCGCACCACGACGAGATCGTCGAGCTGATCGCCCAGAACTTCGCCAAGGTGCGCCACGGCGACCCCGCCGACCCGAAGACGCTCATGGGACCGCTCATCAACGAGCGCCAGCGCGACAAGGTCGACGGCATGGTCCAGCGGGCCGTCGCCGCGGGCGCGACCCTGGTTACCGGCGGCAAGCGGCTGGATCCCGGCTACTTCTATGCGCCCACGCTGCTCACCAACGTCGACCCCGACAGCGAGATCGCCCAGGACGAGGTTTTCGGGCCGGTGCTGGTGGTCATCGCATTCGACGACGACGACGATGCGGTGCGCATCGCCAACAACTCGGTCTACGGACTGGCCGGCGCGGTCTTCAGCCGCGACCAGGACCGCGCGCTGGCGGTGGCGCGCCGGATCCGCACCGGATCGTTCTCCATCAACGGCGGCAACTACTTCGCCGCCGACAGCCCGTTCGGGGGCTTCAAGCAGTCCGGTGTCGGCCGCGAGATGGGCGTCGCCGGGATGGAGGAGTTCTTGGAGGGCAAGACTTTTGCGGTTCCCGTTGTGGGGGCGCCCGCATGAGGCCGCTGGAGGGCATCCGCGTCCTGGAGGTCGCCATGTACGGGTTCGTCCCGTCGGCGGGCGCCGTGCTCGCCGAGTGGGGCGCCGACGTGGTCAAGGTCGAGCACGCCGTGACCGGCGA
Organism: Mycobacterium sp. NGS69; assembly: GCF_059812165.1. Classification (NCBI taxonomy): domain Bacteria; kingdom Bacillati; phylum Actinomycetota; class Actinomycetes; order Mycobacteriales; family Mycobacteriaceae; genus Mycobacterium; species Mycobacterium sp. NGS69. The sequence continues at coordinate 135,951 of NZ_JCALCD010000001.1, read as the reverse complement.
CCCGCAACGCGGGCTCCGGCAGACCGGCATGTTGCGCGTCGAGGGCGAACCGAACCCGAACATCGAACACGCCAACCGGGGCAAGCGCAGCATCGGGCTCGACATGTCGGTGCCTGAGGGCAAAGAGGTGCTTTACGAGCTGGCCCGCCGGGCCGATGTGTTCTTGACCAGTTTTCTTCCCGCTCACCGGAAGAAGTTCGGCATCGACGTCGAGGACATTCGTACGGTCAACCCGAAAATCGTCTACGCCCGCGGGAGCGCGCTCGGTCCGCGCGGCCCCGAGTCAGAAAAGGGCGGCTACGACATGACCGCGTTCTGGTGCAGGGCCGGAACCGCCGCGACCATCACCCCGGCGGGAATGCCCGGCATGATCGCGCCCCCCGGCCCGGCCTACGGCGACACCATCTCCGGCACCAACCTCGCCGGCGGCATCGCGGCGGCGCTACTCAAACGCGAACGCACCGGCGAACCGTCGGTCGTCGACGTGTCGCTGCTGGGCAGTGGCTTCTGGGCGATGGGGCACACGGTCGCGCTGACCAAGCATCTCGGACAGCGGATGGAAGCGCCGCCGCCCGGTGTGCACGGCGCGCCGAACAATCCGTTGGTGGGGCTCTACACCACCTCCGACGGCCGCTACATCTCCTTCGTGATGATGCAGCCCACCAAGTTCTGGGCCGACGTTTGCCGGCACGTCGAGCTGCCGGAGCTGGCCGACGATCCCCGATTCGCCACCGTCGAGAAGATCGCCGCCAACACCCCGGATGCCGTCGAGATCTTGACCAAGGTGATCGCAACCCGCACTCTTGCCGAGTGGAGCGAACGCTTTGCCACGCTTGCCGGTCCATGGGCGCCCGTGCAGGACACCTTGCAGGCGGTCGACGACGCCCAAATCCGGGGCAACGAGTACCTGGTTCGCGCAGGCGAACTCGACCTGGTCGCCAACCCGGTCCAGTTCGATGTCACGGCGCCGCGCACCGGCCCGGCGCCCGGGTTCGCCGAGCAGACCGAAGAAATCCTGATGGAAATCGGACTCGATTGGGACCGCATCATCGAACTCAAGACGGCCGGCGCCGTCACTTGAGTGCTACAGGAACCGGAGCTGTGCGAAATGTTTGAGGCGAACGCCGCTTTTCATCCGATGAGCTGTCCGATAACGGTTTTGGATTTTCCATTCCCACTGGACACCGCATGAGTCATAATCGCCGGACGCTTCAAGACACGGGCCGCTCGTTTTGGAGCGCCAACTCACGCGACAGAACGGAGGAGTGGCGTGAGGGTGGTAGTGGCTGTCGCACCGGAGCGAATGCCGGAATACGGCTGTCCGCTACACATTTCGACTGTCGTAGCTCGCGTTTGTGGCCGTCGGTCCAGTCAAATCTACCGCGTCCCCTTCAGCGGAACAAGACCATCGGTCTCGAAAATGTTGGAAGGAATTGACGCCGATGGCGATTAAGCGAGCGGGCCCGGAGCGATGGACCGGCGGCATTTCCCTCGGCCGGGGCTCCAAGCCGATGGAGGCCGTCGGCGGCTTGTTCGCGATGTCCGCCGACGCGATCAAGTTCGTGTTCCGCCGGCCCTTCCAGTGGCGCGAGTTCTTGGAGCAGTCGTGGTTCGTCGCGCGCGTAGCGCTCGCTCCCACACTGCTGGTGGCCATTCCGTTCACCGTCCTGGTCAGCTTCACGCTGAACATCCTGCTGCGCGAACTGGGCGCCGCGGACCTCTCCGGGGCCGGTGCGGCCTTTGGTGCGGTGACCCAGGTCGGCCCGCTGGTCACGGTGTTGATCGTGGCGGGCGCCGGTTCCACCGCGATGTGCGCGGACCTGGGATCCAGAACGATCCGCGAAGAGATCGACGCGATGGAGGTGCTGGGCATCAACCCGGTTCAGCGCCTGGTGACGCCCCGCATGCTGGCCGCGGGTCTGGTGGCGCTGCTACTGAACAGCCTGGTGGTCATCATCGGCATCGTGGGCGGCTACGTGTTCTCGGTGTTCGTCCAAGACGTCAATCCCGGGGCGTTCGCCGCCGGCATCACCCTGCTGACCGGCGTGCCCGAGGTGGTCATTTCCTGTGTCAAGGCAGCGCTTTTCGGCCTGATCGCGGGATTGGTCGCGTGCTACCGGGGACTGACCGTCTCCGGTGGGGGCGCCAAAGCGGTCGGCAACGCCGTCAACGAGACCGTGGTGTACGCGTTCATGTCGCTGTTCGTCGTGAATGTGGTTGTCACCGCCATCGGTATCCGCATGTCGGCCAAGGGCCACTGAGGAGGTGTAGGGGCGAACCGTGATGACGCTGAGAGCCACCTACCCGCGCCTGACGCGGCAGCTCGAAAAGCCGGTCGGCACCCTGAGCCGGATCGGCGATCACACGCTGTTCTACGGAAAGGCGCTTGCCGGCGTCCCCTTCGCGGTCCGCCACTACCGGCGGGAAGTCATCCGCCTGATTGCCGAAATCAGCATGGGTGCGGGAACGTTGGCCATGATCGGCGGCACGCTGGTGATCGTCGGCTTCCTGACGCTGGCCGCGGGCGGCACGCTGGCCGTCCAAGGCTATAGCTCACTGGGCAACATCGGCATCGAGGCGCTGACCGGATTCTTGGCGGCCTTCATCAACGTTCGCATCGCGGCGCCGATCGTCGCCGGGATCGGTCTGGCGGCCACCTTCGGCGCCGGCGTGACCGCGCAACTCGGTGCCATGCGGATCAACGAAGAGATCGATGCGCTGGAATCCATGGCGATTAGGCCGGTTTCGTATCTGGTCAGCACCAGGATCGCGGCCGGAATGATGGCGATCACGCCGCTGTACTCCATCGCCGTGATCCTGTCGTTCTTCGCCAGCCAATTCACCACCGTGGTTCTCTTCGGCCAGTCGGGCGGGCTGTATCAGCACTACTTCTCGACGTTCCTCAATCCGATCGACTTGTTGTGGTCGTTTCTTCAGGCCGTCCTGATGGCGATCACAATCTTGTTGATCCACACCTATTTCGGCTACTTTGCCTCGGGCGGACCGGCCGGAGTCGGCGTCGCGACCGGTAACGCGGTGCGCACGTCGTTGATCGTGGTCGTGTCGGTGACGCTGCTCGTCTCGCTGTCCATCTACGGCACCAACGGCAACTTCAACCTGTCGGGCTAGGGAAGGTGGTGACAGGACAGTGACGCGTGACCTCGGGCCGGGCCCCATTCACCGGTCCGAAACCACCAGTGCCGCACGGCCCGTCGCGGCATCGCCCGGGCGCCACTTCGGCGCGCAGTCGTACGCGCGCCCCCTGGCGGGGCTGGCGACCATCGTCCTCATTGGCCTGGTCTTCGCCGCCGCGGTGGGCCTCTTCCGGGGTGACTTCACCACGAGCGTGCCCGTCACCGTCGTCTCGCCGCGCGCCGGCCTGGTGATGAACCCGGACGCCAAGGTGAAGATGCGCGGCGTCGAGGTGGGCAAGGTCGACTCAATCGACGTGCGGCCCAACGGAGAAGCCGTCCTGCACCTCGCGATGCAGCCGTCGCAGATGCACCTCATCCCGGCCAACGTGCTGGTCGACATCGCGTCGACGACGGTGTTCGGCGCGAAGTTCATCGAGCTGGTGCCGCCCGCCGAGCCGTCGCCGCAGTCGCTGCGCGCGGGTCAGGTGCTCGAGGGCAAACACGTCACCGTCGAAATCAACACGGTGTTCCAGCAACTCACCTCGTTGCTGTCGACGATCGATCCCGCCAAACTCAACGAAACCCTCGGCGCCCTGGCGTCCGCGGTCAACGGCCGCGGCCACAAGATCGGCCAGATGCTGCGCGACCTGGATTCCTTCCTGGCCACCCAGGAGCCGAGCCTGCCCGCGCTGAGCCACGACCTCGCGGCCCTGCCCGCCGTGAGCGAAGCCTACGGTGACGCGGCCCCGCACCTGCTCGCCACGGCCGACAACGCCGTCCGGATCAGCAAGACGATCGTCGACGAGCAACAGAATCTGGACGCCTTCCTGATCAGCTCGATTGGCTTGGCGGACATGGGCAATGACGTGGTGGGCGGCAACCGCCAAGCGCTGACCGACGACCTGCACCTGCTGGCGCCGACCACCGATCTGCTCAACCAGTACCACCAGGCGCTGTACTGCGGCATCGCCGGGTCGCTGGGGAACCTGCACGCGCCCGACCTGCCCGAGCCGATGGTCAAGGTCACCGTCGTCATCGGCCTCGGCGCCGAGCGTTACCGCTACCCGAGCAACCTGCCCAAGGTCGCCGCCACCGGTGGACCCCAATGTCAGAACCTGCCGGTGGTGCCCTTCGACGTGGCGCCGCCGTTCCTGGTGACCGACAACGGCTCCAACCCCACGCAGTACGGCAATCAGCAACTGCTGCTCAACTCCGATGCGCTCAAGCAGCTGCTGTACGGGCCGCTCGACGGACCACCCCGCAACACCATGCAGATCGGGATGCCCGGATGACCGGCTCGCGCGGGATGATCCTCAAGTTCGGGGCGTTCGCCACCGTGATGGTCGTGCTGACCGTGTTCTTGTTCTTCATCTTCGGGCAGTACACCACCGGGTCCACGAACGGGTATTCGGCGCTCTTCACCGATGTGTCGCGGCTGAAGCCCGGAGAAACCGTGCGGGTCGCCGGCATTCGGGTGGGAACGGTCAACAGCGTCAACCTGCGCGCCGACAAGAAGGTCCTGGTGAAGTTCGACGCCGACCGCAGCGTGGTGCTGACCACCGGCACCCGCGCCGTGGTTCGCTACCTGAACCTGGTCGGTGATCGCTACCTCGAGCTGACCGACGGCCCGGGATCCACCAAGGTGCTGCCGGCCGGGGCGGAGATCCCACTCGATCGGACCGCGCCGGCCCTCGACATCGACCTGCTGCTGGGCGGGCTGAAACCCGTTACCCAGGGCCTCAATCCGCAAGACGTCAACGCCCTGAGCGCGGCGCTCATCCAGGTCTTCCAGGGTGAGGGCGGAACCCTGCAGTCGCTGCTGTCGAAGACATCGTCGTTTTCCAACACGTTGGCCGACAACAACCAGACGGTGCAGGAGCTGATCGACAACCTCAACGCCGTGGTGGCCACCGTCGACAAGGACGGCACCAAGTTCTCCAGCGCCATCGACCGCCTGGAGAAATTGGTCAGCGGATTCGACCAGGACCGTGACACCATCGGCACCGCGATAACCGCCCTGGACAACGGGACCGCATCGATCGCGGATCTGCTCACCCGCGCCCGCCCGCCGTTGGCCGCGACGGTGGACCAAGCGAATCGGCTGGCCCCCCTGCTCGACAAGGACAAGAACCTCATCGACACCTCGCTGCACAAGCTGCCGCACAACTACCGCAAACTGCTCAGGCTCGGTTCGTACGGTGCCTGGTTCCCCTACTACCTGTGCGGCCTCGCGCTGCGGGTGTCCGACTTGCAGTACCGGACGGTGGAAGTGGGCGTCAAGCACCAGACCACCGGGCGGTGCGCGGAGCCGAAGGACCCCGATGAATAAGTACCGCGGAGCGGGCCTCATCAAGGCCGGATTCATCGGCGCCGTCCTCATCGCGCTGATCATCGCCGTCGGGCTGAACCCCGATCAGCTGGTACAGCGGGCCACCACGGTCCGTTACCAGGCGCTGTTCGCCGATGCCGGCGGCCTCGCGCTGGGCAACGACGTGACGATCTCGGGAATCAAGGTCGGCAGCGTGACGGGCATGACGCTGCAGCACGGCGACGTGCTGGTGACGTTCACCGCCAAGGGAAACATCCTGCTCGGCTCGGCCAGCACCGCGCATATCAAGACCGGTTCGCTGTTGGGGCAACGGGTTCTCACGGTCGACTCGGCGGGCACCGGCAACCTGCATCCGATGGCCGTTATCCCGGTCTCGCGCACCTCCTCGCCGTACTCGCTGTCCGAGGCAGTCAGCGACCTGACCACCGACCTCCAGGGCACCAACACCGAGTCGCTCAACCAGTCCCTGGACACGTTGTCGGCGACCCTGAATCAGGTTGCGCCGCAACTGGGTCCGGCGTTCGACGGGGTCAGCCGGCTTTCGCAGACCCTGAACGCCCGCAACCAGACGCTCGGGCAGCTGCTCAAGGGCGCCGCCGACGTCACAGGCGTCCTCGGGCAACGCAGCCAGCAGCTCAACACGCTGATCCTCAACGCCAATGACCTGCTGTCGACGCTGGTGGCGCGGCGACAGGCGATCGTGCGGCTGCTCGCCAGTACGTCCGCGGTGGCCAGGCAGCTGTCCGGCGTGGTGCATGACAACGAAGCGAAGCTGGCGCCGACGCTGGAGAAGCTCAACTCGGTGACGGCGATGCTGGAAAAGAACCGCGACAATCTCGCCCAAGCGCTGCCCGGTCTGGCGAAGTACGAGCTGACGCAGGGGGAGACCGTCTCGAGCGGCTACTACTACAACCCGTTCATCCCCAACCTCTTCCAGCTGGAGTTCTTCCAGTGGTTGTTCGACTACGCCTTCGGGTTCCGCGCCTACGGCGCGCCCGGTCAGCCGCCGGACACCGCCGGGCCGCGCGCGTTCTTCCCGTTCCCGTTCAACGAGGACCCGGGGGGGCGGCCATGACGGGGCTCAGGGCGATTCCGCGCAACAAGCTCAAGGTGGGACTCGCGATCGCGCTGGCGGCGCTCGTCGTTGTCGGCGCGGCAATCGCCATCCGTAACACCTTCTTTCGCCCGACGACGATCACCGCCTACTTCCCCACCGCCACCGCGATCTATCCGGGCGACGACGTGCGGGTGTCCGGCATGAAGGTCGGCACCATCTCGTCCATTCAGCCGCAGGGGACCCGGGCGAAGCTGGTGATGCACGTCGACCGCAACGTGCCCATCCCGGCGGACGCCAAAGCGGTGATCGTCGCCCAAAACCTGGTGGCGGCGCGCTATGTGCAGCTCACGCCGGCCTACCGGTCGAGTGGTCCCACCATGCACGACGGCGGGGTGATACCGATCGAACGGACGGCGGTTCCTGTCGAATGGGACCAGGTCAAAGAGCAATTGATGCGTCTGGCAACGGAATTGGGCCCCAACAGCAAGGTGTCCACCCCGTCGGTGGCGCGGTTCATCGACAGCGCCGCCGACGCGCTCGGCGGCGGCAACGGCGAGAAGCTGCGCCAGACGCTGGCTCAACTGTCCGGGGTAGCCAGGGTCTTCGCCGAAGGCAGCGGCAACCTCGTCGACATCATCAAAAACCTGCAGGCGTTCGTCGGGGCGCTGCGTGACAGCAACGTCCAGATCGTGCAGTTCGACAACCGGCTGGCCACGTTGACCAGCGTGCTCGACGACAACAAGTCCGACTTGGATGCGGCGCTGACAGACCTGGCGAACGCGGTCGGCGAGGTGCAGCGGTTCATCGCCGGCAGTCGTGACGCGACCTCCGAGCAGATTTCGCGGTTGGCCGACCTGACGCAGATCCTCGTCGACCACCAGATGTCGCTGAAAAACGTGCTGCACATCTCGCCGACCGCGCTCGCAAACGCCTACAACGCCTACGACCCGGACTCCGGCAACATCCGCGGCGGGGTCGGCCTGCAGAACTTCTCCAACCCGACGTATGCCTGGTGCGCGGGCATCGGGGCAATCGAGAACGTCACCGCCGTCGAGACGGGCAAGCTGTGCGGTCTGTATCTGAGCCCGGCGCTGAAGGTGTTCAACCCGAACTTTCTCGTCAACTTCAACTACCTGCCGATTCCTGTCAACCCGATCCTGGCTCCCTCGTTTGCGCCGGAAAACGTTATCTACAGCGAGGACCGGCTGAAGCCCGGCGGGGAGGGCCCCAGGCCCGGCCCGCCGTTGCTGCCGCCGGCCGTTTCCGCGTACACCGGGCTGCCGGGCGACCCCGTTGGGCCGCCGGGGTCGGTGCCGATGGGGCGGATCCCCGGAGCCGCGATGCCGGAGCCCGCGCCGGGTGAACCGCCGCCCGTCTCCCCGCCACCGCCGCCGGCCTCACCCCCGCCGGCCGCTCCGGCGAACCTTCAGGACATGCTGATGCCGGGTGAAGGAGCGCAACCATGACCGCCCGGTTTGCGATAAGGCGCGCGCTCGGCCTGGCCTGCTGCGTCATGCTCGCCGTGAGCGGATGCGCGTTCAACGGACTGAACTCGCTGCCCCTGCCGGGTGCGGTGGGACGAGGTCCGGGCGCCACCACCTACCACGTGGAACTCGCCAACGTCGTTACGATGGAACCGAATTCGCCGGTGATGATCGACGACGTCATCGTCGGCAGCATCAGCAAGATGACGGTGCGGGGTTGGCACGCCGACGTCGAAATCTCGGTACAGCCGGGCACCGTGATCCCAGCCAACGCGGTGGCCAGCGTCGGCCAGACCAGCCTGCTGGGATCCATGCATCTGGCGCTGAATCCGCCGCTGGGCCAGCCCGCGACCGGCCGCCTGCAACCGGGCGCCACGATCCCGCTGAACCGGTCGACTACCTATCCGTCGACCGAACAGACGCTGTCGTCGCTGTCGGTGGTCCTCAACGCCGGCGGGCTGGGCCAATTCGGCGACATCATCCACAACTTCAACGCCGCCCTGTCGGGAAACGAAGGCGCCGTTCGCGATCTGCTGGAGCGCCTCGACCGGTTCGTGGGCACCCTCGACCAGCAGCGCGACAACCTCGTCGCGTCGATCCGCGCCCTCAACCGCCTTTCGGGCACGTTCGCCGCCCAACGCGACGTGATCACCCAGGCGCTGAACAAGATTCCGCCCGCACTGGACGTGCTGATCAAGGAGCGCCCGCGCATCACGACCGCGCTGAACAAGCTCGGGACGTTCAGCAACACCGCGACCAGACTCGTCAACGACGCGGGCGATGACTTGGTGAAGAACCTGACGAATCTCGCGCCGGCGCTCGGTGCGCTCGCCGACATCGGTCCGGATCTGGACGCGGCGATCGCGTACGCGCCGACGTTCCCGTGGACGCAGGGCATCATCGACCGGTACATCCGCGGCGACTATCTCAATGGGTATTTCATCATCGATCTGACCAACGCCGGGCTCCGCAAGGGCATCCTGCGCGGCACCCACTGGGAACGGATCGGCGCCGAAGCCGTGCCCGGGCCCGCGGATCCGGAATACCTCCAATTCCGTTACGGCGCACCGCCCGGCGCGCCCGGGGCGCTCACCAAGCCCGGTCCGACTGGCGAACCGGCACCGTTCGGGCCACCGCCGCCCTGGGGCCGGCCGCTGCCGGGACCGCCGCCGTCCGCGGCGCCGGGGCCGGTGAACCAACAGTCGGCGGACGCGCCGCCACCCGCCCCGCCGCCGCCGCCGGTGTCGCCGTTGATCGCGGGCCTGACGTGGCTTGGCCCCGATGCGCAGAAGTCGCCGGCAGCGACGTTGCCCGGACCGCCGCCGGCGGGGGCTTCGGCGCCGGCCGACCAGGGTGCCCCGGTGCCCGGCGCGACGCCGACCACAAGCCAGCCGACGGACGGGGGCTCGTAGATGCTGACCCGGTTTGTCCGAATCCAGTTGGCGATCTTCACGATCGTCGGGATCGCCGGTGTGGTCATCATGGCGTTGTGGTACATCCAGGCGCCAACCCTGCTCGGCATCGGCAAGATGACGGTCACGCTGAAACTGCCGGCCACCGGCGGCCTCTACCGCTTCAGCAACGTGACCTACCGAGGGGTGCAGATCGGCAAGGTGACCGCGGTGGGGCTGACCCCCGACGGCGCGAAAGCCACGCTGTCCCTTGATACTTCGCCGAAGATACCGGCCGACCTGAAGGCGGAGGTGCTGAGCATCTCCGCGGTGGGCGAGTATTACGTCGATCTGCGGCCGCGAAACGACTCACCGCCCTACCTCCACGACGGCTCGGTCATCGCGATGAACGACACGACGATCCCGCAGCCGATCGGCCCCGTGCTGGACCAATCCAGCAAGTTGATCAACAGCATCCCCAAGGGCAAGCTCGGTCAATTGCTCGACGAGTCATTCAAGGCATTCAACGGCGCCGGTTACGATTTCGGATCGTTGTTCGACAGTTCGTCGCGGCTCTCGGGTGACCTCAACGGCGTCGCCGACCAAACCAGGAACCTGACCGAGGACACCGGGCCCTTCCTGGACGCGCAGGCGCAGACCGCGGATTCGATCCGGACGTGGGCGCGCAGCCTCGCCGGATTCAGCGGTCAGCTGGCGAAAAACGACCCGGAGTTCCGCACCCTGCTGCAGCAGGGGCCCGGGGCCCTCAATGAGGCGTCCCGGCTGCTCGACCAAATCAAACCGACGCTGCCGGTGCTGCTTGCGAACCTCACCACGATCGGCCAGATCGGCGTGACCTATCACGCCTCAATCGAGCAGCTCTTGGTTTTGTTGCCGCCGTTCACCGCGGCGATCCAGTCGTTCGTCGGGACGAAGTCGCCGACCGGATTGGCCACGGGCGCATTCAATCTCATCATCAGTGACCCGCCCGCGTGCACGGTCGGCTTCCTGCCGCCGAGCCAGTGGCGTTCCGCGGCCGACACCCGCACCATCGACACGCCGGACGGGCTGTACTGCAAACTGCCCCAGGATTCACCCATCGCGGTGCGCGGCGCTCGAAACTATCCCTGCATGGGACAGCCCGGGAAACGTGCGCCGACCGTCGAAATCTGTGAGAGCGACAAGCCTTTCCAGCCGCTGGCGATGAGGCAGCATGTCTTCGGCACGTACCCGCTTGACCCGAATCTCATCGCGCAGGGCATCCCGCCCGACGACCGCATGAACTGGTACCGCGACCGAATCTTCGGCCCGGTGGAGGGAACGCCGCTGCCGCCGGGCGCGGTTCCGCGGGGAACGCCGCCCGGTTCGGCGTTGCCGCCGCCCGCGGCGCCGCTCAGCCCGTTAGCGCAAATGGGCGATGTGTCACCCATAGCGCCGATCGATGTCCCCGCCGCCCCCGCGGGGGCGCCGGCGCCCGCAGCGGCGAGCCCGCCGCCGGCCGGGCCGCCGGCGGGGCCGTCGGCGGCGCCGAGTGCGTTCGGGCACAACGAGACTCAGGCAGGCCCGTCGGTGGCGATCGCCCAGTACAACCCGCACAACGGCACCTATGTGACCCCGGATGGCCAGGTCTACCGCCAGTCGGACCTTGCCGCGCCCACGACGCCGAAGGCGCCGAAAACGTGGAAGGACATGTTCGCCACCTGATGGCCGCGCAGGGCCATTGTCAGGTGAACTGGGTCAGCTTATTTTGTCCAGCCTGAACGGCTGGTCGATGTACAGCGGCTTGTTGGTGCCGCAGGCGCCGCTGGGGCCGGACGTCTGTTCCCGTCCCGCAAGGACCGGCGACCCAAGCACGTTCTCGCCGGTCTCCGGGTTGGCGGGATAGAAATGGATGACGTCGTGGCCGACGTATGAGGTGCCGTCGGGACACGTTGTCCAATTGGGAATGTCGCGTTTGACGAACCAGGTTTTCCCTTCGTTCATGAATATCGGCGCGGTCCAGCCCTGGTCGCTCACGACCGTGCCGTCGCACCGGTAGGCGGTGGAGCACGACGTCGTGATGGTCCACGTGCTGCGCACCACCGGCTCCTGGTGGAGCACCTCGTTGGTGCGGGCCCAGTCGCCGACTACGGTGGCGGTGTACGTCCCGTTGATGGCCGGGTCATAGGCCCACGCCGACGGGGCCGCGCCGACTCCGCCGACGACACCGACGGCCACCACTGTTGCGCTAACCGCCATATTCATCGGACGCATCATGTGCTCCTTGACGCGCTAAAGACCGCCATTTCCAAGCGAATCGAATTCACAGACTAACACCGCCCCCGCATGTCGCGGAATGGTTTACTTCGAAGCCCGGAGCGCTCACAGGACATCGAATTTGTCGATGAGCCACGAACCTTTGACTTTTTCCATCGCCACCTTCAGGCTGCTCGACGTCACCACCGGTTCCGGTTTCGCCTTGCTCGTGGTCTTCTGCTTTATGAAGACCAGCACCACAGCCGAATTCGGATTCAATTCCGATACGGCGGCCTTGACCACGCTGGCGGTCGTCGTGACTTGGCCGCGCTGCGCCGACGGCCCCACGACCTGGTCGGCGAACCGTTGGTAGTAGGCCAGATAATCCTCGGTGAGCCGGGATTTGGCGTTAGCGAAATCGCGATCAAGAGTCTCGGGCGAGTAGGACAGCAACGCCACCGCGCCGTCGCTGGCCGCCCTGATCACCTGATGCGCCGCCGCTCGGTCGGTCTGCAGATCCGGACGGTAGTCGAAGTAGAATATCCGGGCCGCGTTGCCGAGGGCGGCAATCAGCAGGAGCGTCAACAGAATTGAACGCCACCGCGCCAGGCAGCGTCGCGTCCAGCGCCCGATCGCGGCGGTGCGGCGGGCGCGCGCCGGTTCCTCGGTCGCCTCTTGATGCGCCGCGCTGTCGACCGTCACGGCACGAACTCGAGTCGAGAGATCTTCAGCTGCCCGGCATCGCGTTCGACGGTGACGACGATCCGCATCGGGCGCGTTTCCGGCTTGGCCGCACCGGGTTTGGTGATCTCGGATTTCGCCGCGATCAGGACGATCGCCGAATCCTGGCTCATGGACTCCACGGCTGCGGCTTGCACCGTGCCCTTGGAAACGACCTTGGACTGCTCGACCGCCTTTACGGCGTCCTCACCGCCCATCAGGATGCTGAGTTTGAATGTCCCGGTGGTGTCGTCGACGAAACGCTGCAGATCTTCTCGCGCCCTGGCCGGATCGATCGTCATCATCGTCACGATGGCGTCGCGGGCGGCCGCGGCGAATTCCGAGCTGCGATTCCTTTCCCGCACAACGCCGCGGTGATGCCAAACGAGGTACCCACTACCCGCCAGCGAGGCGCAGCTGACCACAACCGCCGCGACCGCGGCCATGGCCTTGCGGCTGGGGCGACGGGGACGCAGCCGGCGCCACCGCGACGGTGACCTGGTCGCTTCGGCGCTCGCGGCCCCGGTGTTCTGTTCGCTCGGCGCCGCCTCGGCCTGCTCACGCAACCGCAGCGCGCGGGCGCGGGCGGCCGCGGCGCGGGCCTCCGCCTCCGCCACGTCTGTGGCGTCAGCAATCTCCGCGGCCAAAATTGACGGTGACGCGGATAGGGCACCCATTCGTCGATTTTCGGCGACGGTCGCCCCAGCGGGAAGCTTGCGCCGAGGCACACCGATCACCTCCTCGTCCGCGCCTACAGGAGAGCCACATTATCACTGCCAGGTAGGCGGGCGGGCGACGGAGACAGCGGCATTAGGCGCGCCATCTTCTCCAAGCGAGAGAATTCTATTCCCAGCGGTGGGCGAAGTAATTTAAAGTAATCCCGTGCGATTCATAATGGCAACGCTCGCCGTGTTGCTCGGCCTCGGTGGCTTGGCGGCGCCGCAAGCCGCCGCCGCGCCGGTTAATTGCGATTACCCGGATTGCACGCCCGGCATCATGCCGCACCGGGTGCTGGGCGCGCCGTGCGACAACACCACGTACTACGTGTTCGGCACCGCCGATTACTACGTGTCGTTCGCGACGCAGCCGGGGCGCCTGATGTTCTGCGGCTCGCCGAGGCGCTATGAGCCCCGCTGGTTCCGGTCGCCCCCGATGGCCGGCGTGAAGGACGAGGGATCGTCCTGCGTCGATTTCCCGGAGTACTACGTCGCGCAGGCGCCGGACGGCCTGTTCCTGGTTTGCAACGCCCATGACGGAACACAGGTTTGGGAGCGCGGCGACACCTAAGTCGACCCGGCGCGAGTCACGGCCGGGTGTTCGGGATCTCCGGCCAGTCCTGGAAGGGGCTGGGGCCCCAGTAGTCGAAGTTGTGGACCGTGCCGTCCATGTCCCGGTGGTGCGCGTCGTGGCAGGTGGTCGGTTCCCATTGCGGTCCCCATGAGGGATCGAACATCTGTCCCGGGCACCAGTGATAGCCCACGAACGGCCACGGCGGATTGTCGGCGTGAGCGACCGTGGCGGTGCCCAAGCCGGCGGTGACCATGATCGCCGCGGCGGCGAGACGCGCGACTTTGCTCATGGAAGAACCGTACCCGAGCGACCGCCCAACCGGACCAAAAAATTGTGTGGCGATCAGCCGGTCGCGTCGATCAGCCGGCGGGTGATGCGCCCCAACTGGGAACGCAGGGTGTCGTCGTCGATGTCGGCCACCAGAGGCGACACCACCCCGACCGCGATCGCGCCCGACAGCACGGCCGCCGACACCCGCGCGTCCTCGGCCGCGTCGTCGAGCAGCACGCCGTAGAGCCGCTCGATGAATTGCTGGAAGGGTTCGTGCTCGCCCAGCAACCGCACGATTACCGGGTCGAATTGCAGGGTGCTCGCGGCGCCGCGACGTTCGACGGCGACGTCGATGACCCGGTCCAGCAGCACCTGCCTTGCCCTGCTCCGATGGTCGTTTGCCTCGGCCGCCTCCAAGGCCTCCTCGAGGCCGCCGAGTTCGCGCTCGGTCAACGCGATGACGATCTGCTCCTTGGTCTTGAACTGGTGGTAGACGGCGGCTTTCGTGACCCCGATGGCGTCGGCGATCATCTGCAGCGAGGTTCCGCCGACACCGTGCTCCGCGATCAACTGCAGCGCGGCATCGAGGATGCGGGTCTGCGCGGCGCTGCGCGTGATGAAGCGGAACCGGCTCCGGGTCTGCGGGGCAACCACACCGAAAGCGTAGCCGATCGGCTATTGACCGAGGATAGCCGATCGGCTAGTTTCGCTGACTAGCCGAGGTGTATGTGTCCGCGCCGTCGCAGCGAAGGAGCCAGGCGATGTCCGACATCGGCGAGAACGACGCACAAGTCCGTCGATCCTCGCGAACCGCATTGCGGCGCACCGACGGTGAGCTGATCCTGCTGTGGACGTTGCCCGCGACGGTGATCATCTGGATCGCCTGCTTTTTCCTGTTTCCCGGCTTCAATCCGCCGATGTCGCCCCGCATGTCGGCCGAGCAGGTGGCCGCGTTCTATCGCGATCCGGCGCACCTGCCGCAGATCCGCTACAGCATGATCGTCTTCAACTGGTTCGGCGTCTGCCTCGTCCCGGTCCTGGCCCTGATCGTGCTGCAGATCCGCAGGATGGCGCACCGGACGCCGATCTTCTCGTACGCGATGTTGGGTTGCATCGCCGGCGGTCCGACGCTGTTTCTCGTCGCCAACGTCTGCTGGCTGCTGGCCGCCTTCCGTCCCGAGAGAAGCCCGGAGCTGACCCAGCTGCTCAACGATTTCGGCTGGATCACTTTTACCATCGTGGTCCCGTTCCTGATCGGGCAAAGCGTGATCCTGGCCGTGGCAATCTATTTCGACGATCAGCCGCAGCCGATATTCGGCCGCTGGGTGGCTCACTTCAACCTTCTGGTCGCTGCCGCCCTGGTGCCCGCCGCCTTCGTCGGCGTGTCATTAACCGGACCGCTGGCGTGGGACGGCTTCCTGACGTTCTGGGTGAAAAACGTTGCCATCGCCGTCTGGATCATCGTGATGGGCGTGGTTCTAGGGCAAGCCATCTACCGGGAGCGCGGCGAGAGTCGGCAGGGCGACGAACTGGTCAGCGCGTGAATGCCGTAGCGGCACAGGCGGTTTCTGAAGCCACGCCGCCCCCGGGGCCGCTGCACCGCCGGATCGCCTGGCACCTCTGGCGCGGCCCCAAACGCGAGCTGTGGCTGGCATGGGGGGCGCTGCTCGTTTTCTACAACTTCTTCTTCCCGGTGTTCTTCATCGTGGCGCAGGTCCAGCCGCCGCCGCAGCCAACATGGGATCTCGCCACGCAGGTGCACTGGTTCGGTGAACGCCACCTCGGGATACCCGTTGGATTCGGCGTCATCTTCGCCATCAGCGGCATTATCGCGACCAACGACGCCCTGATCGCCTACTCGATGCGACGGATGTCGGTCAGCCGCGCGTTCGCGTACTCGTACCTGCTCATCTACACGTTCAGTGCGGTTCCCGGGATGCTGCTGCTCAACATCGCGTTGGTCGTCGGGACGCTGCGGCCGGAGCGTGACCCCGAAGCGATCGGCTGGCTCTACGACTTCGCCTTCCTGTCTTTCGACGGGACCATGGGAGTCTTCCTGATCGGCTCGCTGATCTGGATGCTCGCGATTCTGCTCGACAAGAATCGGGTGTTCCCAAAGTGGTTCGGCTATCTGAACCTGTGCAACGCGCTAACCGAGGTCGTCGTGGCGCCGTGCTGGATCTTTCGCCGCGGCGTGCTGGCGTGGAACGGCCAGATCGCGTGGTGGCTGGACATGGTCGTGTTCGGCGTCTACCAAGTCACTTTCATCGTCATGCTGTTCCGGATGATCCAGCGCGAGGACTTCGGCGACGGGCCGCTGCCCGACCGTGCGCGGCCGAAGGCGGTTGTCTCGTGACCGACGTGGCCGACAGGACCGGCAGCTCCAGGTTCGTGCCCGGCCAGCCCGACATGTGGGCCTTTGTGTTGTTCGAGACCCTGGTCTTCACAGGGTATTTCGGCTTCTACCTGTTTTATCGCGCCCGAAGCCCCGAGCTCTTTCTGCACGCCCAGGCGCAGCTGGACCTGCGCATCGGGGTGTTCAACACCCTGGTCTTGCTGCTCAGCTCGTGGTCGGTGGCGCGCTGCGTTCAATCGTCCCGCGCCGGCGCCTACCGAGCGGCCCTGCGGGATGTGATCATCACGGTCGCATTGGCCGCAGTGTTCCTGTTTTTCAAGGTATTTGAGTGGGCCCGGTTGGTCCGCATGGGAAATGGGTTCGACAGCAACGACTTCTTCACCTACTACTTCTTCCTCACCGGAATCCACTTCGTACACCTGTTGATTGGCTTCGTCGTGCTCGGCGTCGTCGTCTACCAATTGCGTCGATCCCAGCAGCTCGTCGAAACCTGCGCCACGTACTGGCACACGGTCGACTTCCTCTGGGTGCTCATCTTCGCGTTGCTTTACGTGGTGAGGTGATCGACATCAAATTCAACAAGAGGCTGTTGGTCGTCTGGCTCGTGCTGGCCTCGCTGACCCTCGCCTACCTATGGATAGATCATTCGCTGGACGGATCGCTGAGAGCCAGCGCGGTGGTCACGTCGAGCGTGATCGTGATCGCACTCGTGAAGGTGCGCATCATCTTTCGGGAGTTCATGGAGGTGCGTCAGGCCCCCGCCCCACTGTGCCGGCTGACCGATGCCTGGGTCGTGCTCATGGGCGTCGCGCTGCTCGGCTGCTATTTCATCGGCCGGACGTTCGCCTAGTTATTCGGACGCCAATGTCAACACGCTGGACGTGAACGCGCGTAGTGTCATCCAGATATACGTCTTGCATAACGGTTGAATAACGGTTATCTGGCGGCGCCTTTGGCGCTTTAATCAAGCTCAATAGCATCGGCCAGATCTCGTAACACGCCGACAAGCGGGTGGCGCCATGACGTTTCTCATTGCCGCACCGGCGACGGTGGCCTCGGCGGCCACGCAGCTGGCCGGCATCGGTTCGACACTTACCGCGGCCCATACGATCGCGGCCGCCGGAACCACCGCGTTGCTGCCCGCCGCCGGCGACGAGGTGTCGGCCGCGATCGCGTCGCTGTTCTCCGGCTACGCCCGGGCGTATCAGTCGCTGAACGCCCGGGCGGCGGCCTTCAATCAGCGGTTCGTGCAGGCGCTGAACGGCGCGGGCAATGCCTATGCCGCCGCCGAGGCGGCCAACGCCTCGCCCTTGCAGGCGTTCGAGACGGACGTGCTGGGTCTGATCAACGCGCCCACCAACGCGATGCTGGGTCGCCCGCTGATCGGCGACGGCGCCGACGGCGCACCCGGGACCGGGCAGAACGGCGGCCCCGGTGGGCTCCTCGCCGGCAACGGTGGCAACGGCGGCTCCGGCCTTCCCGGCAAGCCGGGCGGCCGAGGCGGCGACGCGGGCCTGTTCGGCAACGGCGGCCGGGGCGGCGCCGGCGGGGCCGGCACGGTCGGGGCCGGGGGTTCCCCGGGCATCAACGGAGGCAACGGCGGCACGGGCGGCGCCGGCGGTAGCGGCGGGCTGCTGTACGGCAATGGCGGCATGGGCGGTAACGGGGGTGACGGCGGCAGCGGGGCCGTCGGGGGCGCCGGCGGCGCGGGCGGGGCCGGCGGTTCGGCGACGTTCGGCAGCCCGGGCGCCAACGGGAGCAAGGGCCACGACGGCACCAGCCTCGGCGGCGGCACCGGCGGCACGGGTTCGGGCGTCTACTCGCCCTATGTCGACATCACGCTGTGGCCCGGGCCCAACGGATACGACTTTGCGACGGCCGCCCACAACGGAGTCAAGAACGCCACGCTCGCCTTCATAAACGCCGACCCGAGCGGTAACGCGTCCTGGGGCGGCTATTCGGCGTACGACGTGACGGGCGGCTCCCAGAGCGCTTTCATCGACAACCAGATCGCCAACATGAAAGCCGCAGGCATCAACGGGACCATCTCCTTCGGCGGCGCGTTCGGCACCGACCTCTCTGCCGTCAACGGTCAGACCCCCACCGCACTGGCGCAGCAGTACGCGACGATCGTGAACACCTACAAGATCTACAACCTCGACTTCGACGTCGAAGGTGCGTTGCAGGGCAACACTCAAGCAATGAACACGCAGTCGAAGGCCATCGCCATCCTGCAGCAGCAAGAGGCGGCCAACGGCACGCCGGTGACGGTCTCGTACACCCTTCCGGTGCTGCCCACGGGCCTGGTCGCGGGGCAGGGCGGCGGGCTGAGCGTCCTGCAGATCGCCGCGACCAATGGCGTGGACGTCTCCCGGGTGAACATCATGGCCATGGACTACGGCAACGGGTTCGACCAGCCCGGAAACCCCGGCATGGGCGCGTACGCGATCGACGCCGCGACGGCCACCCATGGCCAGTTGATGACGCTGTACCCGTCGATGACCAGCCAGCAGGCATGGCACATGCTCGGGGTGACGCCGCTGATCGGAATCAACGACGACCCCAGCGAAATCTTCGGCCTCGCCGACGCCCAGCAGCTGACTGCCTTTGCGCAGCAGAACAACATCGGCGAGCTGTCCATGTGGGAACTGCCGCGCGACATCACGGGCACGTTGGGCGCCGTCGATGCCGTCGACGGCAGCGGAATCGCGCAGACCCCGTTCGAGTTCTCGGGAATCTTCGAGCAGATCGACGGCGGGCCTTAGCCGTTCGGCGTGAAGGTGAGGTGGAGTTCGCTGAGCCCCCGCAGGATATACGTCGGCTCGTAGGTGTAGCGACGATCGCCGGCGGGGCCGTGCTTGGCCTCGCTGATCTTGATGTCGCTCATCCGGTCCAGGATGCGCTCGATGGAGACCCGGCCCTCCACCCGGGCGAGCGGGCCGCCCGGACACGAGTGCACGCCGCGCGCGAACGCCATGTGCTCGCGAACATTCTTGCGGCGCAGATCGAACTCGTGCGGCTTGTCGAACCGCCGCGGGTCGCGGTTGGCGGCGCCCGGCAACACCATCACGACGGTGCCGGCGGGGATGTCCACGCCGCCGACCGTGGTAGCCCGGCGCGCCAGCCGCGAGTCGCTCTTGACGGGGCTGTCCATCCGCAGCGATTCCTCGATGAACCCGGGGATGAGGCTGCGGTCGTCGCGCAACTCCTGCTGAATGTCGGGCCGCTCGCCGATCACCTGCAGCGCGGCGCTGAGCAGCTTGGCCGTGGTTTCCTGGCCGGCGGCGAAAAGGAAGGTGGCGGAACGCACTACCTCGATGACCTCGGGGGTTGACCCGTCGGGGTACTTCGCCGTCGCGAGCGAGGTCAGGACGTCGTTGCGCGGCTCGCGGCGCCGGTCCTCGATGTAGGCGCAGAACTTCTCGTCGAGCCACTGCAGCGGGTTGATGCCGACCGACTCGTGGTCCAGGGCGCCCACCCGCGCATCAGGGCGGTCGGCACCCAGGATGACGCGGAACTCCTTGTGGTCCTCCTCGGGAACGCCGAGCAGGTCGGCGATCACCAAGGTGGCGAAGGGCTTTGAGTACTCGCTGATGAATTCGCACTCGCCGTTGGTCAGGAACTCGTCGAGCTGACGGTCGGCGAGGCGCCACATGAACTCCTCGTTCTGCTTCAGCCTGCTGGGCGTGAGCAACTTGCTCAGCACCGAGCGCGCGCGGGTGTGTTCCGGTGGATCCATCGTCACCATGTGCTCGAACATCGGGAAGTAACTGCGGTGCTCGTCGATCTGCGGGCTGATGTCGTCGCCCTCCGGCTGGAACGGCAGCGGCGGGAACGGCCCGCCGAGCGCGACGATGTTCGAGAACGTGTCGGGGTCCTTGTAGACCTCGGTGGCCTCCTCATAGCCGGTGACGGCGACGACCCCGTGGTGCGGCAGCCGTAGCACCGGGTTCTGGCTGCGCAGGTAGTCGAAGTAGGGGTGCGGATCGGGCACCAGCGATTGATCGGTGAAGAAGTCGATCGTGTCGAAGCTGCTCATAGGACTGCGTCTCCCTGGGCTGGATCTACCGGTGAGGTTCGGCGGCAAGCGGCATCGCCGCCCAATTCCGAAAGCCAAAATGTGCTGAGCACCTGCTTAGCATGGCTGTATTGTCAGGGTCAAGGTCGCAACGCGGTGCCGCGATACGATCCGTGTGGTCGGCACCAATGCAGAAATACGGAGCAGGGATATGACTTCGGCCCGCAGGATCGGAGCGCCGGACGCGAAGAATCGCGCCCTGCTGCTCGACGCGGCCGAGCGGCTGATGGTCGAGGAAGGCTACGCCGCGGTGACGTCGCGCCGCCTGGCGAGCAAGGCGGGCTTGAAGCCACAGCTGGTGCACTACTACTTCCGCACCATGGACGAGCTGTTCCTCGAGGTCTTCCGGCGCCGCGCCGAGGAGGGTCTTCAGGTGCAGGCTCGCGCCCTGGACTGCCCTCAGCCGTTGTGGGCGCTGTGGCGATTCGGCACCGATCCCGCATTCACCCGCATCTCAATGGAGTTCATGGCGCTGGCCAATCACCGCAAGGAGATGCGAGCCGAAATCGCGTACTACGCCGAACGTTTCCGCGAGGAACAGCGCCAGGCCGTGGCGGCCGCGCTGCAGCGCTACGGCGCGGAGGGCCAGTGGGACGGCGGCGACGTGCCGCCGGTGGTTTGGACCGTCCTGATGACCAGCCTGTCGCGGTTTTTGGTGCTCGAGCAGGCCGTCGGCATTTCCGGCGGTCACGCCGAAACCTTGGATTTGGTCGAAAGTTATCTACGCCGGCTGGAAGGCGAGCCGCAGCCCATCGCGGGGATACCGCAAAGCTGGATGGTTCACCAGGTCCGCAACGAGCAGAGCGCGCCCTTGGGGCCGATGTTGGAGACCACGACCTTCCCGTCCACCGACAGGTCGCACTGAACACCGCCCTGTGCCAGCGGTTCACGGCCGGTGGTGGCGGTGACCATCGCCCACTGGTCGGGGTTCAAGAGGTTCACCGGCTGAACCCACGGCTTGCCCGGCGCGACGTCGGCGTGGACCTGCGGGGTGAACGCGTAGTTGTTGTGGCTGTAATCGGAGAACAGCGTGGGGTCCTGATCCTGGTAGAAGATGTCGACGTAGGCCGGAACCTTGGCCGAGACGATGTAAACGACCTGATGCCAGACGGGGTCGGCGTGGGCCGGCCCGGGGCCGACCAGCAGCCCGGCCGGCGCCAGGAACATCGCCGAGCCGACGCGTAACAGTCTCTTCGCGGTGCTGATCATGTCGCTCCTTCAGCTGCCGGGCGCGGACTGGCGGTGCGGTTCATCACCCGCTCTGCGGCCTGCCAGTGGGCGTCGGCAACCCACAGCCGTGCAAAGGATGCTATCGCTTCGTCCGGGGAAACGCCGCTGATTACCCGCTTTATCTCGGCCGCCGGGTGGCGCGCCAGCGACGTGGCGATCGATCGCCAGCCCTCGTCGAAGGAGGCACGCGGAAACACCAGATCCACCAACCCGATCCGCTCCGCCTCGGCGGCGTCGAGGGCGGTTCCGGTGCCCGCCAACAGCAACGCCTTGCTCTTTCCGACAATCGCAGCCAGTCGCTCGGCCCCGCCCCAGGCCGGCATGATCTCCAACGCCACCTGATTGAAGGCGATCTTGATGTCGTCGGCGGCGACCCGGATGTCGGCCGCCACGGCGACTTCGGCGCCGCCGCCGAAGGCGTGGCCGTTCAGGGCGGCGACGACCGGGGCGGGGAACGCCGCGAGCTGATCGCAGATGGACCGCATCCGTTTCGCCATCGCGGCGGCGTCTTCCTCGGTCCGAAGCGCGCTCAGCTCCTTGAGATCACCGCCCGAGACGAACGCTCGGTCGCCGGCGCCCTTGATGACCAGCGTTCGCGCGCCCGCCGCGGCATCGATCGCCTTCTCCAGCTGCCCCATGGTGTCCGGCGCGATGGCGTTGCGCGCGTGGGGGCGATCGATGGTGAGCACCGCAAGCCCGTCCTCGAACTCCAGGTCCACCATGTGGTCATCGCTCCAATAAAAGGACAGCCGAAACGCCGATATTGGCATTCTCTTTCGGGGAGAATAACATCATCGCAGCAGGTCCCAGAAGTTCGTCAGCCAGGATCGAGGTGGCCCAGTGCGTAACCGAATCGTGGCCGTTGCCGCCGCCGCGCTCGCCGTCGCCGCCCTCGGCGCCTGCAGCCCCAAGGCGCAAACGCAGCTTTCCAGCACCGCCTCGGTGACCGTCAACGGGAACGACGCGAAAATCAACGTCGTCAAGTGCAGCCAGCTGGAGTGGTACCGGACGATCGACATCGGCGGCGACTTCGCCGGGGCCAAGGTCGTCATCGACCAACGAGCGCAGCCACTCACTGCCCAATCGGTGCGCATCCAGAATCTCGGTGGATTCACCGGCATGTACTCGAAGGACGACGGCGGCAACGCCGACATGAGCTTGAGCGGCGAGAAATTCACGATCACGGGTACGGCCAACGGCTACAAGAGCGACAAGCCAACCGAGCCGGCTTCCGCCACGTTCAAGATCATCGCCACCTGCTGATCGCGCCCGACCGGCCCCATGGGCGGGGGCACGTTGCGCGCGGGCGCCCGGAGAGAATAGTATTCTCGCAAATTGCGAAGGAGGATCTCATGGGCCAGTTGTCACACCGGGAGGACGTCCCGTTTCCGATCTTTGACGCGGACAACCATCTGTACGAGCCGCCGGAGGCGCTGACCAAATACCTGCCCAAGGCGTACAAGGACTACGTCCAGTACGTGCAGGTCAATGGGCGGACGAAGATCGCTATCCGCGGCCACATCAGCAACTACATCCCCAACCCGACCTTCGAGGTCGTCGCCCGGCCGGGTGCCTGGGAGGAGTACTTCAAGTACGGCAACCCGGAAGGCAAAACCAAGCGCGAGCTGTTCGGCGAGCCGATGCGCGCGATCCCGGCGTTCTTTGAACCCGGCCCGCGTCTGGAGAAGATGAACGAGCTGGGTCTGGACCGCACTCTGATGTTCCCGACGCTGGCCAGCCTGCTCGAGGAGCGGCTGCGGGACGACCCGGTCGCCATCCACGTCCTGGTCCACGCGCTGAATGAGTGGCTCGATGACGTCTGGGGCTTCAACTACCAGAACCGCATCTTCACCACCCCGGTCATCACCCTGCCGATCGTGGAGAAGGCGATCGAGGAACTGGAATGGGCGGTCAAGCGCGGTGCCCGCTGCATCCTGGTCCGCCCGGCTCCGGTCCCCGGGTTCCGCGGCCCCCGGTCGTTCGCGCTGCCCGAGTTCGACCCGTTCTGGGAGCGCGTCGTCGAGCACGACGTGCTGGTGGGCATGCACTCCAGCGACAGCGGCTACTCCCGCTACACCTCCGAGTGGGACGGCGCCGAACAGGAAATGCTGCCGTTCCAGACCAACGCGATGGGCATCCTCAACGAGTGGCGGCCGATCCAGGACGCGGTGGGCTCGTGGGTGATCCACGGCGCGCTCTACCGCCACCCGAAGCTGAAGGTCGCGATCGTTGAGGCCGGTTCGAAGTGGATGACCCCGCTGTTGGACGGCTTGACCGAGGTCTTCCGCAAGGCCCCGGAGGCGTTCTCGAGCGACCCCGTCGAGATGGTCAAGAACCGCATCCACGTCAGCCCGTTCTTCGAGGACGGCATCGACGACCTGATCAACCTCGTCGGCGTGGAACAGGTGCTGTACGGCTCCGACTGGCCGCACCCCGAGGGGCTGGCGGAGCCGACGTTCTACGTCAACGCGCTGTCGCACCTATCGGTCGACGACCAGGCGAAGATCATGGGCGGTAACCTCGGCCGGCTCGTTACCGTGTGACCGACACCCCGCCGTGGGACACCATTCCCGAGATGGTCTTGAGCGCGGCGGACCGCTTCGGCGACGCGGAAGCGGTTGTCGACGGTCCGTTGCGCTTGACGTTCAACGATGTCGTCGCGCGAATCCGTTGCGCCGCAGGCGCCTTCGCGAGCCTCGGCGTCGACAAGGGTGATCGGGTCGCGATCTGGGCGCCAAACTCGGCGGAGTGGATCATCGCGGCTTTCGGGCTGCTCAGCGCGGGCGGCGTACTGGTACCGGTCAACACCCGGTTCAAGGCCGACGAAGCTGGCGACATCATCGCCCGCAGCGGCGTCAAGGCGGTCTTGGTGCAGAAGGGGTTTCTCGGCCAGGACTACGCCGCGCCCGCGGGGACTCCCGTCATCGACCTGAAGTCCGACTTTCTTTCCAGCGGTACCCCTTTCGAGCGGGCCGTGAGCGGCACCGACATCTCGGACATCATTTTCACCTCGGGCACCACCGGCCGCCCGAAGGGCGCGATGATGAACCATCGCCAAACGCTGCGCATGTACGAGGAATGGGCGACGCTCGCGGACCTGCGCCGAGGCGACCGCTACCTGCAGATCAACCCGTACTTTCACACGTTCGGCCTGAAGGCGGGACTGATCACGTCCTTCCTGCGCGGGGCGACGATGCTGCCCGTCGCGGTCTTCGACGTCGACACGGTGGTGGATCTCATTGAGCGGGAACGCATCACGATGCTGCCCGGCCCGCCGACGCTGTACCACTCGCTGCTGACGGTGCAAGACAAGTCGAAGCTGTCGACGCTGCGGGCCGGCGTGACCGGTGCCGCCGACATCCCCGTCGAGCTGGTTCGTCGCATCCACGACGAATTGCCGTTCCAGACGCTGATGACCGGTTACGGGCTCACCGAGGCCGGCAACGTCACGCTGTCCCTGCCCGGCGACTCCTTCGAGGACGTGGCCACCACCGCGGGCGTGCCCTGCGCGGGTGTCGAGGTGCGCATCGCCGACGACGGCGAGGTGCTGGTTCGCGGCTACGGCGTCATGCAGGGCTACCTCGACGATCCCGTCGCCACGGCGGAGGCGATCGATGCCGACGGCTGGCTGCACACCGGAGACCTGGGCAGCTTCACCGAGGGCTCCCGCCGGCTGCGGATCGTCGGGCGCAAGAAGGACATGTTCATCGTCGGCGGATTCAACGCGTATCCGGCCGAGATCGAAGGCTTCCTGATGGACCACCCGGCCGTCGCGCAGGCGGCCGTGATCGGCGTTCCCGACGAGCGGCTCGGACAGGTGGGCAAGGCGTTCGTGGTCTGTAAAGACCGCGAAGACGCGGTCAGCGCAGAAGAATTGATCGGTTGGTGCCGCGAACGCATGGCGGGCTTCAAGGTGCCCCGCTCCGTGCAGTTCCTGGAGGCGCTGCCCCTCAACGCCACCGGCAAGGTGGTCAAGGACTTGCTGCACTAGCCGGGCGCGTCCGAACCGTATGCTCGATAAGAGAACCCGATTTCCACAGCTTGTTATGCGTTTGTACAGCGACGGCACGGCGGGGCGGGCGGTCCTCTCAGATGAGGGTGATAACGTGGCTCTCCTGGTCGTCGCGACATTCACGGCGGAAGATATCGGCGCAGATGCTCGCCGCTAATGCGCATCCCGAGTAGGGTGGCCCAACGGCGACGACGCCCCCGCTGGGACGCCGTGGCGCGTCGGGGCAAACCAGCTTGGGCGAGCGGTAGAGGAGTTTGGCATTGAGTCACGAGCAGCCTCGTTCTCGGGCTGGTGAGCGGTGAGTGGCGGCACTCGCCAGAATGCCGCTGACACGAAATCGGTTCCGGTGAACGAGGACGAAACCCCAAGCAGCGCCGCCGAAATCCGGGCGCTGGCCGACCAGGCCGAGGCGGAAGCCCAAGAGGCGGAAGCCCTTGCCGCCGCCGCCCGCGCCCGGGCGCGCGCCATTCAGTTGCGCCGCGAGGCCCAGCTCGCCGAAGCCAAGCAACAGGCCACCGAAGAAGCCGTCG
This sequence comes from Mycobacterium sp. NGS69, assembly GCF_059812165.1. Taxonomy (NCBI): domain Bacteria; kingdom Bacillati; phylum Actinomycetota; class Actinomycetes; order Mycobacteriales; family Mycobacteriaceae; genus Mycobacterium; species Mycobacterium sp. NGS69. The sequence goes on along the minus strand of NZ_JCALCD010000001.1, from coordinate 109,835 downwards.
CGGCAGAAGACGAAGCGGAGGCAACGGAATCCGCGGAGACCGATGCGGCCGACTCGGCGCCCGAGGTCACGGCGGACGAGACGGAAGCCCTGGAAGACGCGGAGGCCGAAGAGCCGGCCGCCGAAACTGACGCCGCCGGCGACGAGGCCGAGGCGCCGAAGCCGGCCGGCCGGCGGCTCCGCCTTGCGGGGCGGCTTCGCCGCCCCAAATGGTCCACCCTCGCCGCCTCCCTGGCGATCATCGTTACCCTCCTCGCGCTGGCCGGCAGCGGCTACATGATCAAGGAGCATCGCGATGCGGTCCAGCAGCGACAGCGTGCCGCCGAGTTCGTCGCCGCGGCACGCCAGGGCGTCATCACGTTGACGTCGCTGGACTTCAACAACGCCAAGCAGGGCGTGCAGCGCATCGTGGAGAACTCCACGGGCAGCTTCAAGGACGACTTCCTCAAGATGGCGGACGACTTCACCAAGGTGGTGGAGCAGTCGAAGGTGGTCTCGCAGGGCACCGTTCAGGCCGCGGCCGTGGAACTGGACACGATGACGAAGGATTCGGCCGTGGTGTTGGTGGCCTCCACGTCCGAGGTCACCAATGCCGCCGGCGCCAAGCAGGATCCGCGTAACTACCGGCTCATCGTCACGGTCACTCGCGACGGTGGCCAGCTCAAGATATCGAAAGTCGAGTTTGTGCCGTGACCGCAGACGACAAATCGGTCAAAGATACCGCCGAGGTCGAGGAGACCACGGAGGCCGAGGAGACGGCGGACGCCGAAGAGTCGGCGAAGGCCGAAGAGTCGGCGAAGGCCGAGCCCGCCGAGGACATCGACGCCCACGGCAAAGCGCCGGGACGGTGGAAACGCCTTGCCGCCCAGGCGAAGAAGCGGTCGGCCGGCAAGGTCGTCCCGGCCGTGCTGGCGTTGTTCGTGGTCGCCTCGCTGGCATTGCTGGGCGGGCTTTACTGGTTCTCCTACCGGCCGGACCGGGCGACCGACGCGTCGGCAGCGAAGTCGGCGATCTCGGCGGCCAGCGACGGAACGGTGGCGGTGCTGTCGTATTCGCCCGACACCCTCGACCGTGACTTCTCTTCCGCGAAGTCACACCTGACCGGCGACTTCTTGTCCTACTACGACCAATTCACCCAGCAGATCGTCGCCCCCGCCGCCAAACAGAAGTCGGTGAAGACCACCGCCGTGGTGCTGCGCGCCGCGGTGTCGGAACTGCATCCGGATTCGGCCGTCGTGCTGCTGTTCGTCAACCAGAGCACCCAGAGCAAGGATCGGCCGGAACCGACGTTCACCAACAGCAGCGTGACCGTGACGCTGACGAAAGCCAGCGGGAAGTGGCTCATCTCGTCCTTCAACCCGGTCTAGGACAACCACATTGAGCACCGGCGACATTCACTCGATGGTGATCGCATCGGACTATCACATCCCGGACCCGACCCGAGTGTGGCCGCTGCTCGAGCGCAACAAGGCCGCGCTCGCCGACATCGGTGCCCACCATGTGCTGGTGTACACGTCCACCCACGACCACGGGCGCGTGCTGGTGATGATCGGGTTGCACAGCCGCGAGCCGATCGTGGAGCTGCTGCGCTCGCGGGTGTTCTTCGACTGGTTCGACGCCGCCGGCGTCGAGGACATACCGGCCGTCTTCGCCGGCGAGATCATCGACAGGTTTGTGCCGCGCCCCTTGCCCAAACCGGCTGCGCCCGGCGTGGTGGTGTGCGCGATCGCGTCCGTCGATGACGTGGCGACCCTCACCGCGGGATTTCGCTCGGCCATGGACGGCCTCACCGCGGCCGGTGTCCGAAAGGCCTCGGTCTTCCAGGCTTTCGACGACGACCACGAGGTGCTGATCCTGTCGGAGTTTCCCGACGAGCTCGCCGCGCAGCGTTGGATCGACCATCCCGACGCCGCGGCGCAATGGATGTCGGGCGTCGGCGTCGGCGCCCACCCGCCGCTGTTCGTCGGCCGGCTTTACGACACGATGCGCATCGAGGGCGACTGAGCGCGGCTCATGTTCGTCTGCCTGTGCAACGGCGTCACCAGCCACACCGTCGCCGAATGCGTCGCCGCCGGGGCGTCCACGACCAAGGAGGTCGCCCAGGCGTGTGGGGCCGGCGCCGATTGCGGGCGCTGCCGGCGCACCGTGCAGGCGATGCTGCGCACGTCAATCCCGGACCGGCCGGGCCGCTCGCTCTAGGCAAATGGTGGCGACCCGCTTCGCCCGGCTGCGCCGCGCTTGCGATCGCCACTTGGATTTTCAGCGGCGCGCGTTGCCCTCCGGCGACATGGGTCCGACGAGCTGGCCGAGCAGGTGCGGGATCTCGAGGCGCGGCAGGACCACCTCGACGAAGACCATGCGGTCCTGATGCTTCGCCGCCGCGGTGAACGCGTCGTCGAGTTCGCCGTAGGTTTGCGCCCGGAACGCCAGGTGGTTGGCCACCCCCAGCGCGCGCGGGACGTCGGTCCAACTCCAGCTCACGATGTCGTTGTACGGGGCCGTCTTTCCGTGAATGGCCCGCTCGACGGTGTAGCCGTCGTTGTTGACCACCACGATCACCGGGGACAGCCCTTCGCGGGAGAAGATGCCGAGTTCCTGCACGGTCAGCTGTGCGGCGCCATCGCCGATCAGCAGCACCGTCCGGCGGTCCGGATGCGCCACCGCGGCCCCGACCGCCGCGGGCAGCGTGTAACCGATTGAACCCCAAAGCGGTTGGCCGATGAAGGTGACGCCGTGCGGCAACCGGTGATCCGCCATTCCGTAAAACGAGGTGCCCTGATCGGCCAGCACCACGTTCCCCGGCGTGAGCGCGACACACAGCCGGTCCCAGACCATCTGCTGGGTGAGTGGTTGATCGCGCGGCGGGGGCGGCGGCAGGGGCTCGGCCGGCGGGGACTCAACCGGGGGCGAAGCGATCCCGCGCCGGACCAGGATGTCGGCCAGCGCCTCCAGCGCGGCGCCCATCTCCATCGGCGCGAAAACCTCACCGGCCACGCTGCTTTGGTACTGCCCGACGTCGATGGTCCGCGCCGGATCGATGCGCTGGCTGAAGAAGCCGCTGACCATGTCGGTGAAGACCACCCCCGCCGTCACCAGCACGGGCGCCTCCTCGATCGCGGTGCGCACCCGTGCGGCGCTGGCCGAACCGGCGTAGATGCCAAGGAAATTGGGGGAGCTCTCGTCGAGCAGGCTCTTTCCCCACATCAAGGTGGCGTGCGGCACCACGTCCGCCGCCAGCAACGCCTCGAGCTCCTTGACCGCCTGCAGGCGGTGGACCAGCAGGTCGGCGAGCACGGTCAGCTGATGATCGCCGATGAGTTCGGCCGCGGCGTCGATGAACAGCGACAGCGCGCGGGGGCTGGTCCCGCCGGTGTAGCGCGGCAGCGGCGCGTCGGGCGGTTCGGTGGGGAAGCGGGCCACGTCGGTGGACAGCAGGAGGTAGCCGGGCCGCTTTTGTTCGCGCACCTCCGACAGCACCCGATCGATCTCTCTGCACGCGGTGGCCGGCATGAGATTGGCTTGGGCGCAAGTGATTTCGCGGCTGATCCGAAAGAAGTGCTCAAAGTCGCCGTCGCCGAGCGAATGGTGCAGCGCCCGCCTGGTGCCCTGCGCGTCCTTCGAGGGTCCGCCGACGATGTGCACGACGGGCACGTGCTCGGCGTAGCTGCCCGCGATCGCATTGGTCGCCGAGAGCTCGCCCACCCCGAATGTCGTTACCACGGCCGACATTCCGCGCAGCCGCCCGTACCCATCGGCGGCGTAGCCGGCGTTGAGCTCGTTGGCGCTGCCCACCCACCGAATGGTCGGATGGGCGACGACGTGGTCCAGGAATTCCAGGTTGTAGTCGCCGGGGACGCCGAAGATCTCGGAGACACCGAGTTCGGCGAGGCGGTCCAACAGGTAGTCACCGACGGTGTAGACGAGGGGATCAGTCACAAGCACGACGGTACGCCCGGTCCAAACCATTCCGGCCGACACGCCGGTTCGCCTATTGTGCGGGCATGGCAATCAAAGAATCCCGCGACATCGTCATCGAAGCCACCCCCGAGGAGATTCTGGACGTCATCGCCGACTTCGAAGCGATGCCCGAATGGTCGGAGCCCCACCAGAGCGCGGAGATCCTCGAGACCGGGGACGACGGGCGGCCGAGCAAGGTGAAGATGAGGGTCAGGACCGCGGGCATCACCGACGAACAGGTGGTGGCCTACACCTGGAGCGGCAACGACGTGACCTGGACGCTGGTCAGCTCGGGTCAGCAGAAATCGCAGGACGGCAAGTACACCTTGGTCCCCCAAGGTGACGCGACCCTGGTCAAGATGGAGATCAGCATCGACCCCAACGTGCCGCTGCCCGGCTTCGTGCTGAAACGGGCCGTCAAGGGGACGATCGATTCCGCGACCAAGGCCCTGCGCGAGCGGGTGCTTGCGGTGAAGAAGGGCAGCTAGTCCCGGTGACGAGCGCGGGTCCCCTGGCCGGGGTGCGGGTGATCGAACTCGGCGGCATCGGGCCGGGCCCGCACGCCGGGATGATGCTCGCCGACCTCGGCGCCGACGTGGTGCGCGTCCGGCGGCCCGGCGGACTGACGATGCCGCCCGAGGACCGCGACTTGCTGCACCGCGGAAAGCGGATCGTCGACCTCGACGTCAAGTCGCAGCCTCAGGCGCTGCTGGAGCTGGCCGCCAAGGCCGACGTGCTGCTCGACTGCTTCCGGCCCGGCACCTGCGAGCGACTCGGCATCGGGCCCGACGACTGCGCGGCGGTCAACCCGCGGCTGATCTTCGCGCGGATCACCGGCTGGGGACAGCACGGCCCGGTGGCCCAGACGGCCGGCCACGACATCAACTATCTGTCGCAGACCGGTGCGCTTTCGGCGCTCGGCTATGCCGACCGGCCGCCGATGCCGCCGCTGAACCTGGTCGCCGACTTCGGTGGCGGCTCGATGCTGGTGCTGCTGGGCATCGCGGTCGCGCTTTACGAGCGGGAGCGGTCGGGCCAGGGCCAGGTGATCGACGCCGCGATGGTCGACGGGGTCAGCCTGCTCGCCCAGATGATGTGGACCATGAAGTCCACCGGTTCGCTGCGCGACGAGCGCGAGTCGTTCCTGCTCGACGGCGGCGCCCCGTTCTACCGGTGCTACGAGACCTCCGACGGGAAGTACGTCGCCGTCGGCGCCATCGAGCCGCAATTTTTCGCGGCCCTGCTGAGCGGGCTCGGGCTGTCCGCCGATGAGGTGCCCGGCCAGCTCGACATCGCTTCGTATCCACGGATGTACGACACCTTCGCGAAGCGCTTCGCCAGCCGGACCCGCGACGAATGGACGGAAGTTTTCGCGGGCACCGACGCGTGCGTCACCCCGGTGCTGACCTGGAGTGAGGCCGCTGCCAATGACCATTTGAACGCCCGGTCGACGGTGATCACCGCGCACGGCGTCGAGCAGGCCGCTCCCGCGCCGCGCTTCTCCCGGACACCGGCCGGCCCGGTGGGGCCGCCGCCCGCGACCACCACACCGCTCGACGAAATCGGCTGGTAAGTATCGATTTACGGCGAACCCCACCCACGCGCGGGGCGCTGGGGTTAGTTTGTTCTTCAGTGGCCGTAAAAGCATCACGGGAATTTGTCGTTGACGCGCCGCCGGAAGTGGTCATGGAGGCGCTGACAGATGTCGGCGTCCTTTCATCGTGGTCGCCGCTGCACAAACACATCGAGGTGATCGACCGTTATCCCGACGGCCGGCCCCATCACGTCAAGACCAAGATCAAGATTCTCGGGATCGTCGACAAAGAGATCCTGGAATATCACTGGGGCCCCGACTGGGTCGTCTACGACGCCAAGCGGACCGCCCAACAACACGGCCAGCACATCGAGTACAACCTCAAGCCCGAGGGCCTCGACAAGACGCGCGTGCGTTTCGACATCACCGTCGAACCGGCCGGGCCCATCCCGGCGTTCGTCGTCAAGCGCGCTACCGAAAAGGTTCTCGACGCCTCGGTGAAGGGGCTCAGCGAGCTGTTGACGGGCGGCCGGGAATCGGGCGGTGCGACTTAGCCAGTGGCCGTACAAGCATCGTCGGAGATCGTCATCGACGCGCCGCCGGAAGTCATCATGGACGCGCTCGCCGACATGGACAACGTGCCGTCATGGTCCGCGGTGCACAAGAAGGCCGACGTGATCGACACCTATCCCGACGGGCGACCGTGCCACGTGAAGATGACGATCAGGGTGATGGGCATCTTCGACACGCAGTTGCTGGAGTACCACTGGGGTCCGGATTGGATGGATGGTGTGGGACGCCGAGAAGACCATCCACCAACACGGCCAGCACGGCGAGTACAACCTGACCCGTGAGGGCGACGACAAGACCCGCGTGCGATTTGGCATCACGCTCGAACCGTCGGCGCCACTGCCTGAGTTCTTCATCAGCCGGGTCCGCAAGAAGATCCTGCATGCCGCGCTGGAGGGACTCCGCAAGCGGGTTATGGGCCCCCCAGCGCCGCCAGTCGCCTGATCGCCTCGTCGAGGGTCTCGTCGCGTTTGCAGAATGTGAAGCGCACCAAGTGATTCCACACGTCGGCGTGAGGGGCGGCCGGATCGCAGAACGCCGACATCGGGATGGCGGCCACGCCGACCTTCTCGGGCAGTGCCGCGCAGAAGGCGGTGCTGTCGTCGTACCCGAGCGGGCGGGGGTCGGCACACAGGAAGTAGGTGCCGTTGCTGTCGTGCACGGCAAAGCCGATCTCGGTCAGCCCGGCGGACAGCCGGTCCCGCCGGGCCTGCAGGGAGCGGCGGAGTTCGGCGACCCAGGCGTCCTCGGTGTCCAGCGCGAGAGCCACCGCGGGCTGGAACGGTGCGCCGCCGACGTAGCTCAGATACTGCTTGGCCGCCCGCACCCCGGCGATGAGCTGCGCTGGGCCGCAGGCCCATCCGATCTTCCATCCGGTGCAGTTGAACATCTTGGCCGCGCTCGAGATGGTGATCGTGCGCTCGGCCATGCCGTCGAAGCCGGCCAGCGGGACATGGCGGTTGCCGTCAAACACCAGGTGCTCGTACACCTCGTCGGTGATCACCAAAAGGTCGGCGGCCACCGCGATCTCGGCGATGGCGGTGAGATCCGCCGCGCTCAGCACCGTTCCGGTGGGGTTGTGCGGCGAGTTGACGATCAGCGCGCGGGTCCGCGGCGTCACCGCCCGCCGAAGGGCGTCGGCGTCCAGCGCGAAGCCACGGCCGTCGGGCACCAGCGGCACCGCCACCCGGTGTGCGCCGGCCATCGCCACCACCGGCGAGTAGGAGTCGTAGAAGGGTTCGATGAGGATTACCTCCGAGCCCGGCTCGACCAGCCCGAGCACCGCCGCGGCGATGGCCTCGGTGGCCCCGACCGTCACCAATATCTCGGTGTCGGGGTCGTAGTCGATGCTGAAGTGCCGCCGGCGCTGGGACGCGATGGCCTGGCGCAGCGGCGCGATGCCGATGCCGGGCGGATATTGGTTGGCGCCCGCGGCGATCGCATCTTGGGCGGCCTTCAGCAACGCCGCGGGCCCGTCCTCGTCGGGGAAGCCCTGGCCCAGGTTCACCGCGCCGATCCGCGCGGCCAGCGCCGACATCTCGGCGAACACCGTCGTCGCGTAGGGCCGCAGCCGCGACACCGTCATGGTCGTCGAGCTTAAGGCCGGCGCTCCCACCGAGCGTGCGGCTGGCCGCACATTCGGCATTCTGATCAGCGGAATCCGCCCAACCAACAGGTTGGATGGGCGCCCTGTTAGGGTGGCCGGTACTGGACCTAGTGTTTTAGACGGATCCGAACCCCCATTTGTGAAGAGGAAGCCGACATGTCCGAAGAAGCCTTCATCTACGAGGCGATCCGCACGCCCCGCGGCAAGCAGCGCAACGGCTCGTTGAACGAGGTCAAACCGCTGAACCTGGTCGTCGGCCTGATCGAGGAGCTGCGCAGGCGCCACCCCGATCTGGATGAGAACCTGATCAGCGACGTCATCCTGGGGTGCGTTTCACCCGTGGGTGACCAGGGCGGTGACATCGCCCGCACCGCCGTGATCGCGGCCGGCATGCCCGACACCGTCGGCGGCGTGCAGCTCAACCGGTTCTGCGCCTCGGGGCTGGAGGCCGTCAACACCGCCGCGCAGAAGGTCCGCTCCGGCTGGGACGACCTGGTGCTCGCCGGTGGTGTGGAGTCGATGAGCCGCGTCCCGATGGGCTCCGACGGCGGCGCGATGATGGCCGACCCGGCCACCTCGTACGACGCCTACATTGTCCCGCAGGGCATTGGGGCGGACCTGATCGCCACCATGGAGGGCTTCTCCCGCGAGGACGTCGACGCCTACGCGCTGCGCTCGCAGGAGCTGGCGGCCGCGGCGTGGTCGGGCGGCTACTTCGCCAAGTCGGTGGTTCCGGTCCGCGACCAGAATGGGCTGCTGATCCTCGATCACGACGAGCACATGCGGCCCGGCACCACGATGGAGGGCCTCGCCAAGCTGAAGCCCGCCTTCGAGGGTCTGGCGGCGATGGCCGGCTTCGACGACGTGGCGCTGCAGAAGTACCACTGGGTCGAGAAGATCAACCACGTTCACACCGGCGGCAACAGCTCGGGCATCGTGGACGGCTCGGCGCTGGTGCTCATCGGCAACGAGAAGGCCGGCACCTCGCAGGGCCTGACGCCCCGGGCCCGCATCGTCGCCACCGCCACCACCGGCGCCGACCCGACGATCATGCTCACCGGCCCGACGCCGGCCACCCGCAAGGCGCTCGACCGGGCCGGGCTGACCGTCGACGACATCGACCTCTTTGAGCTCAACGAGGCGTTCGCGTCGGTCGTCCTGAAGTTCCAGAAGGACCTGAACATTCCGGACGAGAAGCTCAACGTCAACGGTGGCGCCATCGCGATGGGCCACCCGCTGGGCGCCACCGGCGCCATGATCCTGGGCACCATGGTCGACGAGCTCGAGCGCCGCGGCGCCCGGCGTGCGCTGATCACGCTGTGCATCGGCGGCGGCATGGGTGTCGCCACCATCATCGAGAGGGTTTAAGACCATGGCAGAGAACACCATTCAGTGGGACAAGGACGCCGACGGCATCGTCACGCTGACGCTGGACGACCCGACCGGGTCGGCCAACGTGATGAACGAGCACTACAAGGAGTCGATGCACAACGCCGTCGAACGCCTTGTCGCCGAACAGGATTCGATCACCGGAGTGGTGATCACCAGCGCCAAGAAGACGTTCTTCGCCGGTGGTGACCTGAAGGGCATGATCAACCTCGGCCCCGAGAACGCCGGCGAGGCGTTCGACACCGTCGAGGCGGTCAAGCGGGACCTGCGCACCCTGGAGACCCTGGGCAAGCCGGTGGTGGCCGCCATCAACGGCGCGGCGCTCGGCGGCGGTCTGGAGATCGCGCTCGCCTGTCATCACCGCATCGTCGCCGACGTCAAGGGCGTCCAGATCGGGCTGCCCGAGGTCACGTTGGGCCTGCTGCCCGGCGGCGGTGGCGTCACCCGCACCGTCCGGATGCTGGGCATCCAGAACGCCTTCGTCAACGTGCTGAGCCAGGGCACCCGCTTCAAGCCGGCCGCGGCCAAGGACAACGGCCTCGTCGACGAGATCGTCTCGAGCGTCGACGAGTTGGTGCCGGCGGCGAAGGCGTGGATCAAGGCCAACCCCGAGTCGCACACCCAGCCGTGGGACGTCAAGGGCTACAAGATTCCCGGCGGCACGCCGTCGTCACCGGCGCTGGCGGCCATCCTGCCGTCGTTCCCGTCGCTGCTGCGCAAGCAGCTCAAGGGCGCGCCGATGCCGGCGCCGCGGGCCATCCTGGCGGCGGCCGTCGAGGGCACGCAGGTGGACTTCGACACCGCCACCCGCATCGAGAGCCGCTACTTCACCGAGCTGGTCACCGGCCAGGTCGCCAAGAACATGATCCAGGCGTTCTTCTTCGACCTGCAGCACATCAACGGCGGCGGCTCGCGCCCGGACGGCATCGAGCCGGTCAAGATCAACAAGATCGGCGTGCTGGGCGCGGGGATGATGGGCGCCGGCATCGCCTACGTTTCGGCCAAGGCCGGGTACGACGTGGTGCTCAAGGACATCAGCATCGAGGCCGCCGAGAAGGGCAAGAACTACTCGGAAAAGCTTGAGGCCAAAGCACTTCAGCGGGGCAAGACCACCGAGGAGAAGAGCAAGGCGCTGCTGGACCGCATCACGCCGACGGCCGACCCCGCGGACTTCAAGGGCGTCGACTTCGTGATCGAGGCCGTCTTCGAGAACCAGGACCTCAAGCACAAGGTGTTCCAGGAGATCGAGGACATCGTCGAGCCCAACGCGCTGCTCGGGTCGAACACGTCCACCCTGCCGATCACCGGTCTGGCGACCGGCGTGAAGCGGCAGGAGGACTTCATCGGGATCCACTTCTTCAGCCCGGTCGACAAAATGCCGCTGGTGGAAATCATTAAGGGCGAGAAGACTTCCGACGAAGCCCTGGCCCGGGTGTTCGACTACACGCTGGCGATCGGCAAGACCCCGATCGTCGTCAACGACAGCCGCGGGTTCTTCACTAGCCGCGTCATCGGCACGTTCGTGAACGAGGCGTTGGCGATGCTCGGTGAGGGCGTGGAGCCGGCCTCGATCGAGCACGCCGGTACCCAGGCCGGCTACCCGGCGCCGCCGCTGCAGCTGTCCGACGAGCTCAACCTGGAGCTGATGCACAAGATCGCGACCGCCACCCGTAAGGGCGTCGAAGACGCCGGCGGCACCTACGAGCCGCACCCCGCGGAAGCCGTGGTGGAGAAGATGATCGAGCTCGGCCGCCCGTCGCGGTTGAAGGGCGCGGGCTTCTACGAGTACGTCGACGGCAAGCGCACCCAGCTGTGGCCGGGCCTGCGCGAGACGTTCAAGTCCGGTTCGTCGCAGCCGCCGCTGCAGGACATGATCGACCGGATGCTGTTCGCCGAGGCCCTGGAAACCCAGAAGTGCCTGGACGAGGGCGTGCTGACGTCGACGGCCGACGCCAACATCGGCTCGATCATGGGCATCGGGTTCCCGCCGTACACCGGTGGTAGCGCGCAGTTCATCGTCGGCTACTCCGGTGCCGGCGGGACGGGCAAGGACGCCTTCGTGGCCCGGGCCCGGGAGCTGGCCGCCAAGTACGGCGACCGCTTCCTGCCGCCGGCCTCGCTGACCTAGTTCCGGCCACCAGACGCAGAATCGCGTAACGCGGGGCCCCCGCGTGCGATTCTGCGTCTGCTTGCGGTTAGAGGGCGGCGGCGATTCGGCGCCATTGCTCGCGCGGGAATTCCGTCGGGTCGGCCGTCAGCACCTGGATGCAGACGTGGTCGGCGCCGGCCGCTTGATGCTCGGCGACCCGGCGCAGCACGGCCGCTTCGTCGCCCCACGCAATGATCGCGTTGAGCAGCCGATCGCTGACCTGTGCCAGGTCGTCCTCGGAGAACCCGCTGCGCAGCAGGTTGTTCGCGTAGTTGGGCAGCGCCAAATACGCGCGCAGCCAATCGGTTCCGATGCGGCGCGCCTCGTCGGCGCTGTCACACAGGATCACGGTCTGCTCCGGCAGCAGCAACGGGCCCTCACCCAAAGTCGAACGGGCAGAAGCGGTGTGCTCGGGGGTGACGAGGTAGGGGTGGGCACCGCGGGCGCGCGTCGCCGACAGTTCGAGCATCTTGGGGCCGAGCGCGGCAAGGACGCGGGCTTCGGCGGGCACGGGCCGTGGCGCGGCGTCCAGCCCGTCCAGGAACGACGCCGTCGCGGCCAGCGGCTTGCGGTATCGCCCGGGCTGGCCGGCATCGATCAGTGGGGCGTGGCTGACGCCGATCCCCAACAGGAACCGGTCGCCGTGCTCGGCGATCAGGGCGGCATACGATTCGGCGACGTCACCGGCCGAGTGCATCCAGAGGTTGAGGATCCCCGTGGCGATCACGGTCTTTGTCGTCGCGGCGAGCAGCTGCCCCACCGCGTCGAACACCGGCCCGCCCACGTCCGGTATCCACAGCGCCGTGAAGCCAAGATCGTCCAATTCCGCTGCGGCATCGGCGATTTCGGACGCATCGCCGTAGCGCAGTTGGCTGCTCCAGATACCCACGCCGGCGAGGTCCACGGGCGGTCATCCCCTTCGCGTCAGACTTCGGCTTCGCTGTAGTCCGGCACCCGCATCGAGTCGTACACGCGAACGCCCTTGGTGTTCAGCTTCGCGAGCGCCCTGGAGAGCGAGCCGGGCATCAACGAGACTAGCTGAACCCCACGGGTCAACGCCCAAACGCCCGCCCGCGAACCGGGAATGAGGGTCCTGGCGGCGCCCCGCGCGAAGGTCCGGCTCAGATGCACGGGCTCGTGCATCTGTAGCTCGTAGGCGGCGAACGCGCGCAGGTGATCGCCGCCCGCCCGGGCCAGCTCCCCGGCCAGCACATAGGCACCGAGCACGGCCAGGCTGGTGCTGCCGCCGACCGCGGGGCCGGGGCAATACCCGGCGTCGCCGACGAGGGTGACCCGTCGGCGCGACCAGATGTTCATCCGTAGTTGGGTGATCGCATCGAAGTAGAACGCCGGGGTCCGGTCGATTTCGCTCAGCCAGTCGTCCACCTGGGGATGCATGCCCGCGAAGGCGTCCCGCAGTAATTCCTTCTGCCGCAATGAATCCCGATAGTCGTAGTCGAGCTCCTGCTTGCTACCGAACAGAAATACCGCGCGGGCATCGTCCAAATGCGCTGCGCTGTAAATCGCCGCGAGGCGCCCGACGCCGATGTAGCCGACGGTCTCGCCGGGCTTGGTCAGCGACTTGGGCGCGGACACCACCGCCAGATATCCGCCGAGGAAACGGGTCAGGCTGTCCTCGGCGCCGAAGGTCAGGCGTCGGACGTTGGAGTGCAGCCCGTCGGCGCCCACGATGACGTCGAAACGGCGCGGTGGGGCACTCTCGAATGTCACCTCGCCGTCGTGGTCGATCTCCGTGATCGAGTCGCCGAACACGTACTCGACGTCGTCGCGCCCGGCGTCGTAGTAGATCTCGCTGAGGTCGTCCCGCATGATCTCCACGTGGCGGTCGGAGGCGGCGCCGTAGATCTTGGTGAGGTCGACCTCGATGGGCTGCTCCCGGCCCTCGCGATGCATTGTCATGCGGTCGGTTTGGGTGCTCAGTGCCTCGATGCGCGGCAAGACGCCCATCTGCTCCGAGATTTCCATCGCCGGGCGGAACAGGTCCACGGCGTGGCCCCCGGTCTTGCGGAGCGTCGGCGCGCGCTCGACGACGGTGACGTCGAAGCCGTGTCGCGTGATCCAGTACGCCAGTACCGGCCCGGCGATGCTGGCGCCGGAGATCAGAACCCGCATAGCGGGTAAGCCTAACCGCCGGTTTCGGCGCGGAAGCAGCGCTAGTTCTGGTCCTGCGCGTTCTGGGTGAAGATGTCGCCGGAGGTCTGGCCGTTGTCGTTGACGAAATTGGTGTCGTCGGTGGCGAACGGCGTGGTGACGCTCGTCGCGGTGTCAGACGGCGGCGAGGCGTTGAACACTGCCAGCGCCACGACGGCCGCGGCCCCCGCAAAGAACAGTTGCGCCGCGCGGATGGTTCGACGGCGAGCGTCGGTGGTCTGGTCCCCGAGGTTTGTCATGGATTCTGTTTAAGGCGTCCTTGTCGGTGGCCGCTTTGGCCTAGCTATTGATCCGCTGTGAGCCGGGCTGGGTTTGATTGCCCGGTTCCTCCTCAGCCCGTTCCGGGCCGCATCGTCACCGGGCTAAAGTCCCTTGCTATGCGCTTCGGTCTCTTTATTCCGCAAGGCTGGCGGATGGATCTCGTCGGCATCGAACCCGAGAAACACTGGGCGGTGATGCGCGAGTTGGCCGGCTACGCCGACAACGGCGCATGGGACTCGCTGTGGGTCTACGACCACTTCCACACGGTCCCGATGCCGACGGGCGAGGCGACCCACGAGGCGTGGTCGCTGATGGCGGCCTACGCGGCGACAACGTCGCGGATCAAACTCGGCCAGATGTGCACGGCGATGAGCTACCGCAACCCGGTATATCTGGCCAAGGTCGCCGCGACCGCCGACATCATCTCGGGCGGCCGCATTCAGATGGGAATCGGCGGCGGCTGGTACGAACACGAGTGGCGCGCTTACGGTTACGGGTTCCCGTCGGCCAAGGTGCGGTTGGCCCGGCTGGACGAGGGGGTCCAGATCATGCGCGACGCCTGGCGCGACGGCAAGGTCAGCTTCGACGGCGAGTACTACCAGGTCGACGGCGCGATCGTCGCCCCGAAGCCGTTGCAGGACAACGGCATACCGCTGTGGATCGCCGGGGGCGGGGAGAAGGTGACCCTGCGCATCGCCGCGAAATTCGCGCAGTACACCAACTTCACCCCGGAGCTCGAGGCGTTCGCCCACAAGTCCGAGGTGCTCGAAGGGCATTGCCGCGAGGTGGGCACCGACTTCGGGGCGATAGTGCGTTCGGTCAACGTCAACGCGATCGTCGGGACGTCGGACGACGACGTCAAGGACCGGCTGCGCCGCGTGCGCGACCGGTTGGTCGGCTATGTGCCCGAGGCCGCCGCCGACGCTATGATCGCCGGCACCACCGGGCCGGACTCGGCGGTGGGCACCCCGGAACAGGCGATCGAGCGGCTGACGAAGATCCGCGACCTCGGATGTGAGTACGCGATCTGCTATTTCCCGGAGGCCGCGTACGACCGGTCGGGCATCGAGCTGTTCGAACGGGAAGTCATCCCCGCGCTGAGCTAGATGTCGGTGGTCGCGTACCGCGTCTTGACGGGGGGCGCGGCGAGCAGCGGCGGCAGCTCGGCAATCTTGCCCTCGCCGGCTCGGAAGGCGCGGTAGGCCTCGTCGTGCTCGACCGTGTCCCAAAGTTCGTAGACCACCCAGTGCGCGTCGTCATCCTCGTCGACGAGCACGTCGGTTACGAGGTTCCCGTCGAAAGCCCGGGTGACTTGCAGCGCCCGGCCCATGACCTCGCGCGCCGCGGACACCGACTCGGGCTTCAACCTGAGTTCGAGCAGCACCGTGACCGGCATAGTCGTCTCCTTATCGTCGACTCGGGGCTCCGACACCATAACGTGACGGCGACGGTCGCACCCGCCACACCAGTCTCTCGCCGAGGGGATGTCCAATGTGCCCGCCTCATAGCGACTGTGCCAGGGGAGGCGGCGGACCGCGGCCAGGCCGTCGCTCGGAGGCGGGCAAAACGTCGACCGCCTCCGCCAGGGATCTGTGGGGCGGTGTTACCGAACGAGATGCGGATAAGCGACAATGAGAATGCAGTTTCCACTTTTCGGAAAGCTGTTATACGGTTCGGTGAGCATTGTTCTGTTCGGACGCTGGAGGATCCTTAATGCAGAAGGCGCTCGCCCCCGAAATCTCCACCTGGCCCGACGAGAGCCCGCAGCTGATCGGGAGTCGCTGCGGCAACTGCGGTGCCACGACGTTCCCGGTGCAGCAGTGGTGTCCGCGCTGCAGCGGGGGCGAGATGACCGAGTCGTTGTTGCCGCGCCGCGGAACCCTGGTGGCGTGGACCACCCAGGGCTTCCCGCCCGGCGCCCCCTACGCCGGCCCGACCGGCGACGATTTCGTGCCGTTCGGCGTCGGCCTGGTGCAGCTGGGCGACGTCATCCGGGTCGAGGCGCGGCTGACCGAAAACGACCCGGCCAAGCTGCAATTCGGCCAAGAGGTCGAGCTGACCATGGTGCCGCTGACCACCGACGACGAGGGCGCCGAGGTTATGACATTCGCTTTCCAGCCGGTCGAGAAGGGAGCCTGAGATGACCAATGATGTGGCCATCATCGGCGTGGGCCTGCACCCGTTCGGCAGGTTCGACAAGACCGCGATGCAGATGGGGGCGGAGGCCATCCAGTCCGCGCTGGCCGACGCCCACGTGGAGTGGAAGGACATTCAGTTCGGCTTCGGCGGCAGCCACGAGGTGTCCAACCCCGACGCGGTGACCCGCCTGGTCGGCCTGACCGGCATCACGTTCACCAACGTGTTCAACGCCTGCGCCACCGCCGCCAGCGCGATTCAGCAGACCGCCGACACCATTCGGCTGGGCAAGTACGACATCGGCATCGCCATCGGCTTGGACAAGCACCCGCGCGGCGCGTTCACCGACGACCCCGCCAAGCTGGCGCTGCCGCAGTGGTACGCGCAGAACGGGCAGTTCGTCACCACCAAGTTCTTCGGCATGAAGGCGAACAAGTACATCCACGACCACAACATCTCCCAGGCCACGCTGGCCAAGGTCGCGGCCAAAAACTTCCGCAACGGGGCGCTGAACCCGAACGCGTTCCGCCGCAAGCCGATTCCCGAGGAGGAGATCCTCAACTCGCCGGTGCTCAACTACCCGCTGACGCAATACATGTTCTGCGCGCCCGACGAGGGCGCCGCGGCCGTCGTCATGTGCCGGGCCGACATCGCGCACACGTACACCGACAAGCCGGTGTACGTGCGGGCCTGCGAGATCCGTACCCGCCGCTACGGCGCCTACGAGGTGCACGCCACCTTCGCTCCGCTGGACGAGGATGTCTCCCCGACGGTGTACGCGGCCAAGGCGGCCTACGAGGCCGCCGGCATCGGGCCCGAGGACGTCGACGTGGCCCAGCTGCAGGACACCGACGCCGGCAACGAGGTCATCCACATGGCCGAGACCGGCTTGTGCGCCGACGGTGAGCAGGAGAAGCTGCTGGCCGACGGCGCAACCGAGATCCACGGGTCGATGCCGGTCAACACCGACGGTGGGTTGATCGCCAACGGCGAACCGATCGGCGCGTCGGGCCTTCGGCAGATGCACGAGCTGGTGCGCCAGCTGCGCGGCGAGGCGGGCGAACGTCAGGTGCCCGGCAACCCGCGTGTCGGACTGGCCCAGGTGTACGGGGCACCGGGTACCGCGTCGGCGACGATCCTGTCGCTGTAGTCGCGAGGGGTGATGACCCTTAGATCGCCGGGCCCAGGAGGTCGTCGGCGTCGCGGATGATGTAGCCGTAGCCCTGCTCGGCCAGGAAGCGCTGCCGGTGCGCGGCGTAGTCGGCGTCCAGGCTGTCGCGGGCCACCACCGAGTAGAACATCGCGCCGCCGCCGTCGTGCTTGGGCCGCAGCAGCCGGCCCAGCCGCTGGGCCTCTTCCTGGCGCGAGCCGAATGTTCCCGAAACCTGCACGGCCACAGACGCTTCCGGCAGGTCGATGGAGAAGTTGGCCACCTTGGACACCACCAGGGTCGACACCTCGCCGCGGCGGAAGGCGTCGAACAGCGCCTCCCGCTCCTTGGTTCGCGTCGAGCCCTGGATCACCGGGGCGTTCAGCTCGGCGCCGAGCTCGTCGAGCTGATCCAGGTAGGCGCCGATCACCAGCGTCTGCTCGCCGGGATGTTTTTCCAGGATCGACTTCACCACAGCGATTTTGGTGTGCACCGTCGAGCAGAGCCGGTATCGCTCCTCGGGTTCGGCGGTGGCGTACATCATCCGCTCGTTGTCGGTCATGGTGACCCGCACCTCGACGCACTCCGCCGGCGCGATCCAGCCCTGCGCCTCGATGTCCTTCCACGGCGCGTCGTAACGCTTCGGGCCGATCAGGGAGAACACGTCGCCCTCGCGGCCGTCTTCACGAATCAAGGTGGCGGTCAAGCCAAGTCGCCGTTTGGACTGCAGGTCGGCGGTCATCCGGAACACCGGCGCCGGCAGCAGGTGCACCTCGTCGTAGATGATCAGGCCCCAGTCGCGGCTGTCGAAGAGCTCCAGGTGCCGGTATTCGCCCTTGGTGCGGCGGGTGATCATCTGGTACGTCGAGATGGTCACCGGCCGGATCTCCTTGCGCTCACCGGAGTATTCGCCGATCTCGTCCTCGGTCAGCGAGGTGCGTGCGACCAGCTCGCGCTTCCACTGCCGGGCGGCGACGATGTTGGTGACCAGAATCAGCGTCGTCGCACCGGCTTTGGCCATCGCGGCCGCGCCGACGAGCGTCTTGCCGGCGCCGCACGGAAGCACCACCACCCCGGAGCCGCCCGCCCAGAACGAGTCGGCGGCCAGCTGCTGGTAATCGCGCAGGTGCCAGCCGCCCTGCTCGAGGCTGATCGGGTGCGCCTCACCGTCGACGTAACCGGCGAGATCCTCCGCGGGCCAGCCGATCTTGAGGAGCATCTGCTTGACCCGCCCCCGCTCGCTGGGGTGCACGACGACGGTGTCGTCGTCGATCCGCGCGCCCAGCATCGGCGCGATCTTCTTGTTGCGCAGCACTTCCTCGAGCACCGCCCGGTCGAAGCTCACCAACGTCAGGCCGTGCGCGGGGTGCTTGACGAGCTGCAGCCGGCCGTAGCGGGCCATGGTGTCGACGATGTCGACGAGCAGCGGCTGCGGCACCGCGTAGCGGGAGAAGCTGACCAGCGCGTCGACAACCTGCTCGGCGTCGTGGCCGGCGGCGCGGGCATTCCACAGCGCCAGCGGCGTGATGCGGTAGGTGTGCACGTGCTCGGGAGCGCGTTCCAGCTCGGCGAACGGCGCGATGGCGGCGCGCGCCGCGCCGGCCAGCTCGTGATCCACTTCGAGCAGCACCGTCTTATCGGACTGCACGATCAACGGTCCGTCGGACATCTAGCGCCACTCCTCCTCATCGCTACGCTCTGCATCGTCGTTGGCGCGCATCTGACCCATTATCCGGACTCCGCCGACACCACCGACGTGATGCGGTGGATGGCGAAGTCACGCAGGCGCCCGGACGCCGAATCGAACGCCACCAGCTGCCCGCCCCGCACGGAGATCGGCGACACAACCCGCTGGGTCGCCACGCCGGCGGCGTCGAGGTAGCCGATCACCAGCGTGTCCTGGTCCCTGGCCGCGCGCTGCAACATCGACATGGTGACAGCGGGGTCCACGCGAATATTCCCGAACGGAGCGGCGGTCACCTTGCGCAGCACCGAGACGACGGCGTTCAGCGTCTCGCCGCTGGGGTGCGGCGCGGGCCGGTAGGGCCGGCGCTGCTGCGGGGTGGGCACCCTGGCCCCGCGGGGCCGGACGTCGACGATCGAACCGGAGGAGTCCTCGGCGGCCGGGGCGAAACCCGCGTGGCGCAGCCTGACGAGCACCTCGGCGATCGGCGCCGGCGACACCGCCACCGTCGGCGCCAGCGCGCGCAACTGCAGGTCCTCCGCGGCCGCCACCGCCTGCGCCAGCAGCACCGGGTCCTCGCACCGCACGAACGACGCGGCCATGCCGATCCGGAGCTGGCCATGGCGACGGGCGACGTCGTCGATGAGGTATGTGAGCCCTTGCGGCACCGGGGTTTTGGAGTGCTTGGTGAACAGCTCATGCATCCAGTCACGAGTCTTGCCGATGTCGAGGGCGTGCCGGATGGACTGCTCGCTGATGCGGTACACCATCGCCGTGCCGGCCGATTCGACGGTGGCGACGGCGGCCAGATCCTCGGCGAGTTCGCGTCGCAGGGGGCCCGGCACCACGACGGTGAGGTCGGCCTGCAGCAGGAAGTGGTCGATGGGGGCGGGCATCGCCCGCGTCATCGCGTGCACGGCGGCCTCCGGATCGCCGCCGTCGTCCAGCAGCGCTCGCCCGGGAGTGCTGATCGCCCCGCGACCGACCAGACCCAGCGCATGGCATTCGGCCAGCAGATCGGAGACGGGTTGCGGCTGCAGCCGCCTGGACCAGCGGGGGCGCCGCCAGATCAACGCCGCCGAGGCGGTGACGGCATCGACACCCGCCCCGGGCGCCAGCCCGGACAGCATGCCCAGCAGCAGTCGGCGGTCCAGCGGTGCGGCCGTCGAGTACAGCGAATCGGTCAGGGCGCCATAGGGTTTGGCGTCAGGACCCCGGGTGCCGATCAACGCCGGGCGGCCGGGCAGGTCAAGCCAGGCGCCGGCCAGCAGGTGCCAACGCTCGGCCGAGGACATCGCGGCGAACCGCTCAATCGCCGCCGTCGGCGCCCAATACGGTCCCTCACCCTGGACGGGTTCCGGGTCGGGCATGCCGCTGGCGATCAATCCGGCCGCGGCGGCGATTTCGAGGATCAGGCCCAGCCGTGTCTCGTCGATGCCGGTCGTCTTGGCCAGCCGCTTGAGGTCGCGAATCCCCAGCCCGCCGCTGCGCAGCTCGGAAACCGGTGCGGCGCCCAGGGTTTGAAGCAGCACGTCGAACTCGCGGAGCAGGTCGATGACGGCTCCCGCCGCCACCGCATCCACGTCGTCGGCGGTGGTGACCGACACCACCGGGTCGGGGGCCGTCAGCTGCATGGGACCGGGGTCCTCGCCCCGCAGCACCTGCCCGACGTGCCGGGGCAGGATCACGGTCTCGGCATCGATGCGCCGCAGCAGGCCCAGCGCCAGCAGCTGCGGCACCGGCCGATCCGCCGGGGCGCCGGGAGCGGCGTCGCGGGTGCGGCCCATCGGCGAACCCTCGAGCAGTTTGTTCAGCACATCGAGCTGGGATGGGTCGAGACCGTCGATCAGGCCGGCGATCTCCTCGCCCGTGCGGGAGCTGTCCTCGAGCGTGACCTGCCCCGGGTGCCACGGCAAAGCCGTGCCGGCGTCGGCGGCCACCCGGATCGCGGCGTCGCCCCAGACCAGCGCGCGCTGCCGCAGGTCGTCCAGCGCGCCGAGCACGTCGGCCTCGGGGGCG
The DNA here is from genome assembly GCF_059812165.1 of Mycobacterium sp. NGS69. Lineage (NCBI taxonomy): Bacteria > Bacillati > Actinomycetota > Actinomycetes > Mycobacteriales > Mycobacteriaceae > Mycobacterium > Mycobacterium sp. NGS69. The sequence continues at coordinate 89,209 of NZ_JCALCD010000001.1, read as the reverse complement.
CGGTCAGCGATGAGCGCGAGCAGCTTGGCGACCTGCACCGGGGCGGAATCGGCCTGCAGCACCAGCAGCGCGTCGAGCACCGCCAGCCGCAGGAAGTCGAGGTCGTCGGTGGCCGCCTTGACCGACTGACGCGCCTGGGCGCGCGCGGCCAGCGCCGCGATGCTGCCAGGCGGGGGCTGGGCGAGGTCCGGCCGTAGTTCCAGCAGTCGGATCAGCCGCTCGTCGGGCAAGTCGGCCAGCCAGGACCCCAGCGGGATGTCCGGGGTGTTGTCGGTCATTGCTGACCAGCGTAAAGCAGTCTTCCCGACCGGCCCGTACGCAAAGCCCACGGTCAGCCCGGGCTTGCGCCACGGGCGCGGGCGCGACCTGTCAGAATGGACCCCGTGGCTGACTCTGCTGAAGGCAAGGCGCGCAAGACCAACTACGTCGACAACGGCTGGCCGACGACGGACCCGGATGACCACGCTGTGAGCGAACTGGTCAGTGATCGGACGGGTGCGCTGTCGCCCTTCGGTGAGCTGGTCTTCCCGTTGCCCGCGACCGACCTGCCCTACGTCCACCCGGTCACGGTCGTCAACCGCTAACCGATGGCTAGGGCCCCAGAGGCCGCCAAGGCCTCGGCAGGCACGCTCTCGCACCTGGACGAGCGGGGTGCGGCGCACATGGTCGACGTCACGGAAAAGAGCGCCACCCGGCGCACCGCCGTCGCGGCGGGTGCGTTGCGCACCTCGCCGGAGGTGGTCGCGCTCGTCTCGACCGGCGGCCTGCCCAAGGGGGACGCGCTGGCCACCGCGCGGGTGGCCGGAATCCTGGCGGCAAAGCGCACCAGCGACCTGATCCCGCTTTGTCATCAGCTCGCGCTCACCGGGGTCGACGTCGACTTCGCCGTCGGCGATTCGGACATCGAGATCACCGCGACCGTGCGCAGCACGGACCGCACGGGCGTGGAGATGGAGGCGCTGACCGCCGTCAGCGTGGCCGGGCTCACGCTGTACGACATGATCAAAGCCGTCGACCCGGCCGCTCGCCTCGATGACATTCGGGTGCTGCGCAAGCAGGGCGGCAAAACCGGAACCTGGGAGCGGTGATGGGCGAGCGATCCGCACGAATAATTATCGCGTCGACCCGTGCGTCGTCCGGCGTGTACGACGACCGAAGCGGGCCGATCATTGCGGAATGGCTTGAACAGCATGGGTTTTCGCCCGTGCAGCCCGAGGTGGTGGCCGACGGGGAGCCCGTGGGCCAGGCGCTGCGTGGGGCGCTCGACGCCGACGTCGACCTGATCATCACCTCGGGTGGCACCGGCATCTCGCCCAGCGACGCCACCCCGGACCAGACCGTGGCCGTGCTGGACTACATGATCCCCGGGCTGGCCGACGCGATCCGCCGCTCCGGGCTGCCTAAGGTGCCGACGTCGGTGCTGTCGCGCGGCGTCTGCGGTGTGGCGGGCCGCACGCTGATCGTGAATCTGCCGGGATCACCCGGCGGGGTGCGCGACGGGCTCGGCGTGCTTGCCGACGTGCTCGATCACGCGCTCGACCAACTCGCCGGCGGAGATCACCAGGGATGACCCGCGTTCTGCGCGCCGCCATGACCGAAGAGCCGATCGTTTTGGCGGAGCACGAAGAGCTGGTGGGTCATCAGTCGGCCGGGGCGGTCGTCGGATTCGTCGGCATGATCCGCGACCACGACGGCGGCCGGCGGGTGGTGCGGTTGGAGTACTCCGCGCACCCCTCGGCCGAGCAGGTCCTGGCCCAAGTCGTCGGCGAGGTCGCCGAGTCGTCCAGCGGGGTCCGCGCGATCGCGGCCAGCCACCGCATCGGCGCGCTGCACATCGGCGAGGCGGCGCTGGTGGCCGCGGTGGCCGCCGACCATCGGCAGGCGGCCTTCGACACCTGCGCCCGGCTGGTGGACACCATCAAGGCACGGTTACCGGTGTGGAAGCACCAGTTCTTCGACGACGGAACCGAAGAATGGGTGGGCTCCGCCTAAAGACGGGCGCACCGCGCGCCTGAGATAAGTGGAGGCGTCAGCCGGCCTGCGGCGGCTGCCCCAGGGCATCCAGCGCGTCGTTCCCGTGGATGTCCGCACTCTGGATCGCGTCCCAGAGTTTTCGGGTGTAGCCCACGGTCGAAGCGTGCTGCGGTTCGGTCGGCGCATCCGCGGGAGGCGCGGGCGGCAGGGCGTCCGCGGGAGGCGCGGGCGGCACCATGTCCGGCGCAGGTTGCTCGGCCGCCGTCAGCGTCACCGGCGGGGCCGGGTCGGCGGGCGGCGGGGGAGGCGGCGGCGGGGCGTCCGGTGGCGGAGCGTCCGCCGGCGGTGGCGCCAGCGGCGGCAGGCCGTTGAGCCCGGGCGCGTCCAGCGGGGCGTCCATACCCACGGGAGCGGGCGCGGGAACCTCGCGCGGAGTGGGGCCCGAGAGCGGACCGCCGCAGACCGGCCAGGCGCCCCGGCCCTGGGTCGCGAGCACGCGCTCGGCAACCGCGATCTGCTGTTCCTTGGTTGCCATCTCGGCCGACGGGGCGAATTCGCCGCCGCCGTGCGCGGCCCAGGTGCTCGAACTGAACTGGACACCGCCGTGATAGCCGTTGCCCGTGTTGATGCCCCAGTTGCCGCCGGACTCGCAACGGGCTACCTGATCCCATTCGCCGTCGGTGGCCGCGGCGGCCTGGGCGGCCATGGCGATGCTGCCGCCACCAAGAACTGCCCCCGTGAAGGCGATCTTGGCGACGCTGATGCTGGATGTTGTGGGCTTGCGGTGACGTCCACTCATACGCGCCGAAATATTCCTCTCGTGTGACGCGCCTACGAGGTCAGCTGTCGGGTTCGGGTTGGAGAGGCCACCCGGCCGCCGCCATACTCCGCATGGGAGCCGGCGTCGGCTTCACCCCAAGGAGTCGCAAGCGACTCCAATCCGATCACGGTGGACCGGTGGGTCCCCCGCCTCCATCCGCTTCGGTCACCCCCGCCCATTGGATGGAGCTCGGCGCGATAGGCGGGGTGGAACGCCGTTCGGTAGATTGACGAACCGTCGGTGACGCTAGCGGGTTCTGTTCGTCCCGTCACGTCTTGTGAAACCCGGCGTTTCCCTCACGGCCATGTGCGAAAAGCCCAGGAACGCTAGGGATTCCCGCTGGTCATTCGACCGATATCGGAGCGTGATTTCGCCGTTATCGTTCCGTTACGTGAGGTATCTCACAATTTCAGCCGCCGGCGAAAGGCGGCAGAACGTCGATCGTGTCACCGGTGCGTAACGGCGTGGTTTCGTCGCGCACGGCGATGCCGTCGCACAGGTAGGAGCATCGCTCCAACACGGTCGCGAGCCGAGATCCACGACCGGCGAGCCGCTCCACCAATTCGGCCACCGTGGTGCCCGGGCGTACCACCAAGGCCTCCGATTCGGCACCGGCCGCGGCGCGCGCGGCGGCGAAGTAGCGGACCGTCACCTGGATTCCCTCCCCGTCGGCCGGGGCCTGACCCGTCGGGCTAGCCACCGATCGCGCTCATCGGGCGGGCGGGCTGGATGAAGTCGGGATCGTTGATGCCATGGCCGGCGGGCTTGCCCCACATTGCGGCGCGCCACGCCGCCTCGATCGCGTCGTCGTCGGCCCCGCCGCGCAGCAGTCCCCGAAGGTCGGTCTCCTCGGTCGAGAAGAGGCAGCTGCGGACCTGGCCGTCGGCGGTGAGGCGGGTGCGGTCGCAGGTCGAGCAGAATGCGTGCGACACCGACGCGATGACCCCGAACTTCGCGCTCGGAGTGCCCGGGCCCGTGTCGACCAGCCAGAGCTCCGCCGGAGCCGAACCGCGGGGCGCCGGGTCCGGGCGCAACCGGAAGTGCGCGCGCAGCACCCCCAGCACGTCGTCCGCCGTCAGTGCGGCGCCACGGCGCCATTGATGTCCGGCGTCCAGCGGCATCTGCTCGATGACCCGCAACTGATAGCCGTGCTCGAGGCAGAACCGCAGCAGGCCGACGACGTCGTCACGCCCGGTCGCGGGATCGAGCACGGCGTTGACCTTGACCGGAGTCAGGCCGGCCGCTTTGGCGGCCGCCAGGCCCTCCAGCACGTCGGCGAGCCGGTCCCGGCGGGTGATGGCCGCGAAGTGGTCGCGGTCCACGCTGTCCATCGACACGTTGACCCGATTCAGGCCCGCCTCGGCAAGAGCGGCGGCCCGGCGCGCCAGCCCAACGCCATTGGTGGTCAACGAGATCTCGGGGCGGGGCTGCAGGCCGGCCGCCGCGGCGATCACCTCTTCGAGATGGCGGGACAGTAGGGGTTCCCCACCCGTGAACCGCACGCTGGTGATGCCCAGCCGGGTGACGGCGATATGCATCAGCCTGGCCAGCTCGTCGGGGCTCAGCAATTGTTCGCCGGGCAGCCAGTCCAGGCCCTCGGCCGGCATGCAGTAGCTGCACCGCAGATTGCACCGATCGGTCAGCGACACCCGCAGGTCGGTCGCGGCGCGCCCGTAGGTGTCCAGCAACGGGCCGCTGCCGGGAACGTTCTGGGCGACGGGGTCGCCGGCGCGGCCTCGCACCGTTGGTAAGCCCAATGCGGTCAGAGTCATGCGGCCACCGGCACGAAGCGGGTCGGCGAGGTGGACGGGTTCAAGGTGGCCGTCCACAGGCCACCGAATGCGAGCCAGATGACGTTCAGGATCAGGCGCATATCTCCTCCAGCGGTACCGCCCAGACTACCGAGTAGCGCTTAACGGGGGTGCTCGTCGGGCGGGCATCCGAGTAGGATCAGAATCCAACATGCGTCCTGCGCAGGCGGGACGCTTCTTGCGTTACCCATCCTAGTGATCCGTCAGACAAGCAGGTGAGACCAGTGCCGACCGGCAAGGTTAAGTGGTACGACGCCGAAAAGGGGTTTGGCTTTCTGTCACAGGAGGACGGGGAGGACGTCTACGTCCGCTCGTCGGCGTTGCCCGAAGGGGTCGAGGGGCTCAAGTCGGGGCAGCGGGTGGAATTCGGCGTCGCCTCCGGCCGGCGCGGTCCGCAGGCGTTGAGCCTCAAGCTGATCGATCCCCCGCCCAGCCTTGCCAAGACGCGTCGCGAGGCCGCGCCGGTCGAGCACAAGCACAGCCCCGACGAGCTGCACGGGATGGTCGAGGACATGATCACCCTGCTGGAAGGCGCCGTGCAGCCCGAGTTGCGCAAGGGGCGATACCCGGACCGCAAGACCGCCCGTCGGGTCTCCGAGGTGGTCAAGGCGGTGGCCAGGGAGCTCGACTCCTAACCGCGCGATTGCTCGCGACGAACCGGTGCGCCGGGAAGCTACTCGGTGGTAACTTCGACATTCGTAGGTCGTGATATTCCGCCCACCAGCGGGTACTCCGGCCTCGATGTGAGTCGTTAGCGAGGAGGCGGCGATGGCACAGCAAGCGCAGGTCACCGAGGAGCAAGCGAGGGCCCTCGCCGAGGAATCCCGCGAAAGCGGTTGGGACAAACCGTCATTCGCCAAGGAGCTCTTTCTCGGTCACTTTCCGTTGGAGCTCATCCACCCGTTCCCCAAGCCGTCCGATGACGACGAGGCGCGCACCCGCGCCTTTCTCGGCAAGGTGCGCGAGTTCCTCGACACCGTCGACGGCAGCGTCATCGAGCGGGACTCGGTAATCCCCGACGAATACGTAAAGGGCCTGGCCGCGCTGGGCTGCTTCGGCATGAAGATACCCACCGAATACGGCGGCCTGGGCATGTCGCAGGTGGCCTACAACCGGGCGCTGGTGATGATCTCGTCGGTTCATCCCAGCCTCGGCGCGCTGCTGTCGGCCCACCAGTCGATCGGGGTACCCGAGCCGCTCAAACTGGCCGGGACGCCCGAACAGAAGCGGAAGTTCTTGCCACGCTGCGCCGCCGGCGCCATATCGGCGTTCCTGCTCACCGAACCGGACGTGGGCTCGGATCCGGCGCGCCTGGCGTCGACGGCGACACCGGTCGAGGACGGCAAGGCGTACGAACTCGAGGGCGTGAAGTTGTGGACCACCAACGGCGTGGTCGCCGAACTGCTGGTGGTGATGGCTCGGGTGCCCAAGAGTGAGGGGCACCGCGGCGGAATCAGCGCCTTCGTCGTCGAGGCCGATTCGCCCGGGATCACCGTGGAGCGGCGCAACAAGTTCATGGGGCTGCGCGGCATCGAGAACGGCGTCACCCGGCTGCACCGGGTGCGGGTGCCCGCCGAAAACCTGGTCGGCCGGGAAGGCGACGGTCTGAAGATCGCGCTGACCACGCTCAACGCCGGGCGGCTCTCGATTCCCGCGAGCGCGACGGGGTCGTCGAAGTGGGCGCTGAAGATAGCCCGCGAATGGTCGGGGGAGCGCGTGCAGTGGGGTAAGCCGCTCGCCAAACACGAAGCGGTCGCGAGCAAGATCTCGTTCATCGCCGCCACCACTTACGCGCTTGACGCGGTGCTGGAGCTGTCCGCTCAGATGGCCGACGAAGGGCGCAACGACATCAGGATCGAGGCGGCGCTGGCCAAGTTGTGGTCCAGCGAGATGGCCTGCCTGATCGCCGACGAACTCCTGCAGATCCGCGGTGGGCGGGGCTACGAGACCGCCGAGTCGCTGGCCGCGCGCGGGGAGCGCGCGGTGCCGGCCGAGCAGGTGGTGCGCGACCTGCGGATCAACCGCATCTTCGAGGGATCCAGCGAGATCATGCGGCTGCTCATCGCGCGCGAGGCGGTCGACGCCCACCTGACCGCGGCCGGTGACCTCGCCAAGCCCGACACCGGTTTGCGGGAAAAGGCCGCCGCGGCCGTCGGCGCGAGCGGGTTCTACGCAAAGTGGTTGCCGCAGTTGGTATTCGGTGAGGGACAGCGGCCCCGGGCGTTTAGCGAGTTCGGCCCGCTCGCGTCGCACCTGCGGTTCGTCGAACGCTCCACCCGCAAGCTGGCCCGCAACACCTTCTACGGGATGGCGCGCTGGCAGGCCAAGCTCGAGCAGCGGCAAGGATTCCTCGGGCGCGTCGTCGACATCGGCGCGGAGCTGTTCGCGATGTCCGCGGCGTGCGTGCGCGCCGAGGGGCAACGGGCGGCGGACCCGGCCGTCGGCCGGCAGGCATACGAGCTGGCCGACACGTTCTGCCAACAAGCGACCCTGCGCGTCGAGGCGTTGTTCCAGGCGTTGTGGACCAACACCGACAGCAGCGACGTGCGGCTGACCCACGACGTGCTGGACGGCCGGTACACCTGGCTCGAGGACGGGATCGTCGATCAGTCCGAGGGCACCGGACCGTGGATCGCGCACTGGGAGCCGGCCGAATCGACCGAGGCCAACCTGGCCCGCCGGTTCCAGACGGGCGCGAAGGCCGATGCGATGGGCGGCATCGCCGATTAGTTGAGGCCGGGCGAAGGGGCAGAATTGGCGTCATGGCCTCTTACGTCGCCCCCGCGGGTGAATTCACCCGGGACACCAACTACATCAACACCCGCATCACCGCCGACGGACGCGACGGCTACCCGGTGGAGCCCGGCCGGTATCGGCTCATCGTGGCCCGCGCTTGCCCGTGGGCCAACCGCGCGATCATCGTCCGGCGGTTGCTGGGCCTGGAAAGTGTTCTCTCCATTGGATTTTGCGGGCCCACCCACGACGAGCGCAGCTGGACCTTCGATCTGGACCCCGGCGGCGTGGACCCCGTGCTGAAAATCCCGCGGCTGCAGGACGCCTACTTCAAACGCTTCCCGGACTACCCCAAGGGCATCACGGTCCCGGCGATCGTCGACGTCCCGACCGGCGCGGTGGTCACCAACGATTTCGCGCAGATGACGCTGGATCTCTCCACCGAGTGGACCGCGTACCACCGCGACGGCGCGCCGCAGCTATATCCGGAGCCGCTGCGCGCCGAGATCGACGAGGTGAGCCGGAGGATCTACACCGAGATCAACAACGGTGTCTATCGTTGCGGCTTCGCCGGCTCGCAGGAGGCCTACGAGGCGGCCTACGACCGGCTGTTCACCGCGTTGGATTGGGTGACTGATCGCCTGGCCAACCAGCGATACCTGGTGGGCGACAACATCACCGAGGCCGACGTCCGGCTGTTCACCACCCTGGCCCGCTTCGACCCGGTCTACCACGGGCACTTCAAGTGCAACCGATCCAAGCTCAGCGAAATGCCGGTGCTGTGGGCCTACGCGCGCGACCTGTTCCAGACTCCGGGCTTCGGCGACACCGTCGACTTCGTCCAGATCAAGCAGCACTACTACATCGTGCACGCCGACATCAACCCGACCCGCATCGTGCCCAAGGGCCCGGACCTGGCCGGCTGGCTTGCCCCACATAGCCGGGAAACCTTGGGCGGCAGTCCTTTCGGGGATGGAACGCCCCCGGGGCCGCCGGTCGACGGCGAGCGGGTGCCGGCCGGCCACGGCGCGTAATCGTTTCTGCCGAGCGTCGAGTTGTTACGCGAAACTGCGGAGTTTTCGCGCAACAACTCGACGCTCGGCGGTCATAGTGGGCAACCGGCCGCCAACAGCGCACTTCGGGTGCGTGCAACCACGACGTGGGGTCGGCATCGGAGCAGGTCGGCGCTGACCCGGATGATCGCCCAGCCGCGTGCTTCGAGTTCCGCCAGTCGATCGATATCCCAGGTGCGGCGCACGGGATCGGTCCAATGTTGTGCGCCGTCGAATTCGACGCCGACCTTCCACTCCTCCCACCCCATGTCGATCCGTGCCAGCACCGCACCCCATTCGTTGAGCACCACGCTCTGGGTCTGGGGTCGCGGCAAACCGCCGCCGACGAGGACCAGGCGGGTCCTAGTCTCCTGCGGTGACTCCGAGCCGCCGTCGGCCAGATGCAGAACCTGCCGCAACTGGACCAACCCGCGCGCACCTCGATGGCGGTCGACGAGCAGCTCGATGTCAGCCGCCTTCAGCTCGGTCGCACGCATGAGTGCATCGAGCCGAATCACCGCCGTAGTCAAGCCCTTTCGCCTGCCCAGGTCGAATGCCGTGCGGGCGGGCGTGGTCATGCGCATCTCGTCGCGCACACATGTTTCGTCGTCGCCGAGGGTGTCGCTGTGCAAAATGATGCCGCGCGCCTTATCGCGGCTGGGCCGGTTCAGCTCGGCTGGCAGCCAGTTGTCGATCCACGCCGTGCGGTGCAACGCCGCGGCGGACAGACCTGCCACCGTAGCGGTCCGTCCAGACCACAGCCACGCGGCCACTGCCCTCGTCACGGGCGTCAACTTCTGGCCGCGCGGGATGTAGACGTCGCGATGAACCATCTCGAAATCGGTCCGCAACCGATGCCGGGTGATGACGCCGGCGGCGAGAGCGTCGGTGCCCTTGAATGGCCAGTCCAGGATTTCCATGCGCACACGGTGCCGGTCCACACTGACACGTTCGGCCCAACGTCGAGTTGTGGTGCGAAATCTGCCCGCTTTGGCGCAACAAGTCGACGCTCGGCCGGGTTAGGTCAGTCGCACTGACCATTCCGCGTGCGGGACGGCCCGAACGGTGGTGATGTCGTTGAGTTGGCCGTCGTCGACCACCAACGTCAGTAGTTGCACGACGATCCCGGTCAGCTTCCCGCGTTGCGGGTCCACCGCTGGGATGGTGACCGCCAGACGCGCTCGCGGCCGAAACACGGTCGCGGTCGTGTTGGCGGGATCCTCATAGACCTGCAGCAGCCGCCAGGGTGCCCGTGCGATGGCGTCGGGAACCGAAAGTTGCACCGGGTAGTGCTCGTTGAGCGGCAGCTCGCCCTGGGTCTGCGGCGTCTGGCAGTTGTTGAGGTTGAGCACATCGCAGTACAGGTAGGGCCCCACCCGGATCAGGTGCCCGTGCGTGTAGGCGCTGATCTCGGGTTGCTGGGGGCCCGTGCGGCGCACTAGCAGCCACGTTGTGAGTCCAGCCCCGAGGCACGCCAGTGCCACCACGACCGCGACGAGCGCGGCCACGCCGCGTTTCACTCCGGCACCGCCGCCGGCCTGCCGGCGCGCCGGCGCGTGCCCTCCTGCTCGACCATGACGGGCCGATTGCCCCCGAGGCCGGGGATCAAGGAGTCGCCGCGGAAGCTGACCAGGGTCTGGGCCAGGCCGAGGATAAGCAGGGCGCTGACGGCGGTGAAGCCGACCCACAATTCGGTGTACACCAGGACGCCGAGCGCCCCACCCAGCACCCAGGCCAGCTGCAGGGTCGATTCCGATCGCCCGAACCCCGAGGCCCGCGACTCCTCGGGTAGGTCGTGTTGCAGGGAGGCGTCCAGCGAGGCCTTCGCGATGGCGCTGGAGCCCGAGGTGACAAGGGTGGCGATCACCGTCACCATCAGGGTTCCCGCCACGGCGGCCGCCAGGGCGACGGAGCACACCGCCACCGCGCAGCGCACCACCAGCACGGCGGGCCGGCCCAGCTGCAGGCGTGCGCTGGTGAAGTTTCCGGCGAAGTTGCCGATCGCGGCCGCGGCCCCGATCATGCCCAGCATCGCCAGCTGGGCCCATCCGTTGGCCTGATGCGCCTTGGCGACGAACGCCGGGTACAAGAACAGGAAGCCGACCATCACCTTGATGGTGCAGTTACCCCACAGCGAGGTGATGATGTTGCGGCCCAACGGTTGTCGAAGTGTTCCCCCGACCCTTTTGACCTCGTCGGGCCATCGGCGCGGTTGGTCGCTGTCGCGCCGGTAGCTCAGGGTGGCCGGGACTTCACCCGCGGTCACCTCGACCCAGCGCGGGATCCGCATCGACAGGAAAGCGCCCGCGATCGTGACCGCGACAACGACGAACAGCGCGCCGGGGAGCTTGAAGAGGTGGGTGCAGACGAACTCGACGCCGCCCGCGATGGCGCCGCCGGCGATGGTGCCGCCGAGGAGTCCGAACACGGTCAGCCGGGAATTGACCCGCACCAGGTCGATGGACGGCGGCATCACCCTGGGCGTCACCGCGCTGCGCAGCACGCTGAACGACTTCGACAGCACCATCATCGCCAGCGCGCACGGATAGAGCACCATCGACGGGAAGCTGCCGGTGGCACCGTCGTAGTTCATGATCAGCAGCACCGCCAGCAGGGTGCGCAGTGCGAACGACAGCGCCAGTGCGACGCGCCGGCCGTGCTGCAGGCGGTCCAGCGCGGGGCCGATCAGCGGCGCGATCACCGCGAACGGCGCGATCGTAATCAACAGGTACAGAGCCACTTTGGACTTGCTCTCCCCGCTGGCCGCGGCGAAGAACAGGGTGTTGGCCAGCGCGACGGCCATCGCCGAGTCGACCGCGAAGTTGGCGACCACCGGCCACGTCAGCGCGGTCAGGCCCGACTTGTCGGCGCCGTCGGCGGTGGCGGCCCGCTGCACCATCCAGTACATGCGGGACCCCATTTCGCGGCTGCGCATCGCGGCCGCGCGGGTAACGGTGATGCGTTCGCTGGCGGCGGCACCCCGTGGGGGCGGACCGCTGGTGCGGTCCGGCTCGGACTGCTCGCCCAGCGGCGGGAGGTAGCGGTTCGCGCTCGGCATCGGCGGCGGCCGACGCGACCGGCGATCGTCGGAGCCGTCGGCCGGGTAGTTGGCCATGCCGGGATGCTGGTGGGCCGAACCCTTGGCGTCGGGGCGAGGCCGGCGCCCCGGGTTAGAGGCCACCCGGCCCCGAGCATCACGCCGGCGTCCAGACACAGGTCAATTCTGTCCTATGCCGGCAGGCAACAGGGCGTGGCTCGCCAACCTAGTATGGAGACGCACTGTAGTCCGATCGACAGTAGAGAGGGGGCAGCGTGACCGGACCCACTGAAGAGTCAGTGGAGCCCGCCGCGACGAGCGTGGCCGAGTGGCCCGACGAGTTGGCGGCGCTGCTCTCCGGTGCGGCTGACCAGGCCAGGGCCGCTGTCGAGGAGTTCGCCGGCCTCGAGGCCGTCGGGGACTATCTGGGCGTCAGCTTCGAGGACCCGAACGCCGCGACCCACCGGTTCCTGGCGCATTTGCCCGGCTACCAGGGCTGGCAGTGGGCGGCCGTCGTCGCCGCCTACCGCGGAGCGGACCACGCCACGATCAGCGAAGTCGCGCTGATCCCGGGTCCGACGGCGTTGCTGGCCCCGGAATGGGTGCCCTGGGAGGAGCGGGTGCGACCGGGGGATCTGGGACCCGGCGACCTGCTGGCGCCCGCGGCGGACGATCCTCGATTGGTCCCGGGCTACGCCGCCAGCGGTGATCCGCAGGTCGACGAGACCGCCGCCGAGGTCGGGTTGGGCCGGCGCTGGGTGATGGGTCCCGTGGGCCGCGCCGAGGCGGCCGAGCGATGGCACACCGGCGACTACGGTCCCGATTCGGCGATGGCGCGTTCGACCAAGCGGGTGTGCCGCGACTGCGGCTTTTTCCTGCCGCTGTCCGGAGCACTGGGTGCGATGTTCGGGGTGTGCGGCAACGAGCTGTCCGCCGACGGGCACATTGTCGACAAGCAGTACGGCTGCGGCGCCCATTCGGACACCCCGGCCCCGGCCGGCGCCGGCTCGCCCATGTACGACCCCTACGACGACGGCGTGCTCGACGTGGCGGAGAACCCGCCGCCGGCCCAGGCCGAGGCGGTGGAGGCGGTGGAGTCGCCGCTCGAAGCGCCGGAGTCCCCGCCGGAAGAGCCGGAGTCCCCGCTCGAGCCCGTCGAACCGGAGGCCTAGCCTTCCTCGGCGGCGGCCTTGATCCGCGCCAGCGAGGTGTTCATTCCCTCGAGCAACTCGCGCTCGAAGTTCGCGGTGCCGCCCATGAGCGCGTTGACCGACAGGTTCGAGAACGCGGTGACGCCGTTCTCGGCGTGGCGGCTCTCCACCACGCGGGTGCCCTCACCGTTGGGCTCGAGTTCGTAGCTCCAAACTGTGTGGTTGGTGTTGACCCGGAACGCCAGCTTCTTCTCAGGAACCACCTCGACCACCGTGCTCGTGGTGGGCCAGAACATGCGGTTGCGGCGGTTGAGGTTGACCGTGCGGGTGCCGGGGCGAACCGGGCCGATGGGCCGCATCCAGCGACACTGGGGACTCCACTGCGGCATCCTCCGGAAGTCGGAGATCAGGGCCCAGACCTTCGAGGCCGGCGCGTCGATGTCGATTTGTGCTTGCAGTAGCGGGGCGACCATTGCTTCTCCCGGTTCGGCGAATTTACTTGCGGTCCAGGTAGGTTTCGAGGCCGGTCTGTGCGCCGCGTGCGCCGCGGCGCGCGGCGGCGAGCTGCAACACGAAGATGCTGGTGCCGATCAGCGAGACGCCCAGCCCGCCCAGCGTCACCGGGCGCCAACTCTGAAGGGCGGGCACGACGAACGCGAGGACGGCGCCGATCAGCCAACCCGCGAAGCCGACCGCGATGACGGGCCACACCTGGAGCAGCGCGGCCGGCAGCGGCGGTGCCTCGCGGCCCTGGCCGGGTTCGACAGTCATCGCGATCAACATAGCCCGCGCGAGCAAAGGACCAAAGTCCGTCGTTGGCCGTTTCGTGTCCCGTGCTTCTTGCGTTGCGTGTACCCTCGCGCCATGCCTGACAGCGATGCGCGGCTGGCCAGCGACTTGTCGCTGGCGGTCATGCGGCTGGCCCGCCAACTGCGGTTCCGCAATCCATCGTCGCCGGTGTCGCTGTCTCAGCTGTCGGCGCTGGCCACGCTGGCCAACGAGGGCGCGATGACCCCCGGCGCGTTGGCGATTCGCGAGCGCGTCCGGCCGCCGTCGATGACCCGGGTGATCGCTTCGCTGGCCGAGATGGGTCTGGTCGATCGCACCCCGCACCCCGTCGATGGCCGCCAGGTGCTGGTCTCGGTGTCCGAGGCCGGCGCGGAGCTGGTCAAGGCGAACCGTCGGGCCCGGCAGGAGTGGTTGGCAAAGCGGCTGGCGACCCTGGACGTCGAGCAACGCGACACCCTGCGCGAGGCCGCCGACATGATGTTGGCCCTCGTCGACGAAGGCCCGTGACCGACGGCCCGGACGTTCAGGACGTCACCGATCCCGACGACCCCCGCCTCGACGATTTCCGCAACCTGAACAGTGTCGATCGCCGTCCCGATCTGCCGACCGGCAAAGGGCTGGTGATCGCCGAAGGCGTGCTGGTGGTACAGCGCATGCTGGCGTCGCGATTCACCCCGCACGCCCTGCTGGGCACCGAACGCAGGCTGGCCGAACTCGCGGACGATCTGGCCGGCGCCGCGGCACCGTACTACCGGGCCTCGGCCGAGGTGATGGCCAAAGTGGTCGGCTTCCACCTGAATCGCGGCGTGCTCGCGGCCGCGCGCCGGGTGCCGGAGCCCAGCGTCGTGGAGGTGGTGGAGAGCGCCCGCACCGTCGCGGTGCTCGAGGGCGTCAACGACCACGAGAACCTCGGCTCGATCTTTCGCAACGCCGCGGGGCTGGGCGTGGACGCGGTGGTGTTCGGCGCCGGCTGCGCGGACCCGCTGTACCGCCGCGCCGTGCGGGTGTCCATGGGCCACGCCCTGCTGGTGCCGTATGCGCGAGCCTTCGAGTGGCCCAACGACCTTATGTTGTTGAAAGAGAGCGGATTTCGGCTGCTGGCCATGACCCCGCAGCGCGAGGCCTCCGCGCTGGCCGAGGCGATGGCCGCGATGGTCGACGAACGCGTCGCGGTGGTGGCGGGCGCCGAGGGGCCGGGGCTGACGAGGGCCACCCTGCGGCTCAGCGACGTGTGGGTCCGCATCCCGATGTCGCGGGGTACCGACTCGCTCAACGTCGCGACGGCGGCGGCCCTGGCCTTCTACGAGCGGGCTAGGCTCACATGGTGAGCGACGAGTCCGTCCCCTGGGCAACGGGTTTGACTGTGTCCGCGTTCGTCGCCGCCGTGACCGGGATCGCCATCGTCGTGCTCAGTCTGGGGCTGATCCGGGTGCATCCGCTGTTGGCGGTCGGCCTGAATGCGGTGGCGGCGGGGGGTTTGGCGCCGACGCTGTGGGGATGGCGGCGCACCTTGGTGCTGCGCTGGTTTGTGCTCGGCGCGGCGGTGGGTGTGGCGGGCGCCTGGGTGACGCTGCTGGCGCTGACGGTTTCGGGCTAGCGGGCGCTGCTCGGGCGTCGAGTGTGAATCGTGGGCCTTGTGTGTGAGCCCTGGGCGCAAAAATCGGCCAAATCCCGCCGCCACTTCATACCGAAAGCCCTGAGCGCACAGTCAAAGCGCTGAATGCACTTCGGTCCCCCCATACCGGCTAGCGGTGGCCGCCTGAGCGCACCCCGAGCAGCACGTCTTCCCAGGCCGGGATGACCGGCTTGCCACGCCGGGTGTGCACCGGCTGTTCGGGCGGGGCAGGCGGCGCCGGCTTCGGCTCTTCTTCGCGATCGATGGGGGCCACCCGCGCGAGCGGCCGCAGGGGGCGCTCGAAGGTCGGGTCGATCAGCTCGCTGGCCGAGTCGTCGGTCGCCGTGACCGTGCCGCCGTGCGCGCCGGGGGTGAAGCAGAAGTGCGCGATGTTGTCGGTGCGGCCGGCCTTCCAGGCGAGCTGCACGGTCCAGCGGCTGTCCTCGTTGCGCCAGGCGTCCCAGCTGAGCCGGTCGGGTTCGAGGCCGCGCGCCACCAGCGCGGTGCTGATCGTCTCCAGCAGCGTCAGTACCGACGGCCCGTCGGCGAGCATCGGGTGCGCGGCCGTTGCCAGCTCCGCGGCGCGGGCGCGTTCCAGCAACACCGGGTGTGCGAACCGGCGCACGCGCACGATATCCGAGCCGGAGGCGGCGGCCACCTGCTCGACGGACGCGCCGGCGCGGATCCTGGCCTGAATCTCCTTGGGGCTCAGCATGTTGGTGACTTGTATGTCGAGCGGCGGCTGCTCGAGCGGTGGCGCCTCGCCGCGCAGGGCGGCCCGGAGCCTGTCGTCGGCCGCCAGCTTGAAACGGTCTGCGGGGTCATCACCCTCACAGATGATGTATTTGCCGTCGTCGTCGAGACCAACCACTTTGAGTACCCGCATGGCTTCTCCTCGCAGGCTCCGTCCCGTTGCGCAACGGACCCGTCAGGTGCGCACTCTAATGCAGCTAACCCCTGTAACCCGCTCTGACACGCTGGCGGGTTGCCGGCCGATGACAGTCCGGTTAAAGCCGCTCGACCACCCAGTCCACGCACCGGGTCAGGGCGCTGACGTCCTCGGGGTCGACCGCAGGGAACATCGCGACCCGCAACTGGTTGCGGCCCAGCTTGCGGTAGGGCTCGGTGTCGACGATCCCGTTCGCCCGCAAAGTCTTGGCGACGGCCGCGGCGTCGACGTCGTCGGCGAGGTCGATCGTGCCCACCACCTGGGAGCGCAACGCGGGGTCGGCGACGAACGGCGTGGTGTACGGCCGCTCCTCCGCCCAGGAGTACAACCGCTGCGACGAGTCCGCCGTCCGCTTGACCGCCCAGTCGAGCCCGCCGTTGCCCAGCATCCAGTCCAGCTGTTCGGCCATCAGCGCCAGGGTGCCGATCGCCGGGGTGTTGTACGTCTGGTTCTTCAGGCTGTTCTCCACCGCGATGGGCAGCGACAGGAAGTCGGGCACCCAGCGGCCGGACGCGGCGATCGACTCGACGCGCGCCAGCGCGGCGGGGCTCATGATGGCCAGCCACAGCCCGCCGTCGCTGGCGAAGTTTTTCTGCGGCGAGAAGTAGTAGACGTCGGCCTGGGTGATGTCGACCGGCAGACCGCCGGCGCCCGAGGTCGCGTCGATGAGGATCAGCGCGTCGTCCGCGTCGGCGGGGCGGCGGACCGCGACCGCGACCCCGGTCGAGGTCTCGTTGTGTGCCCATCCGATCGCGTCGACCGACGGGTCGCTCTGCGGCTCGGGGGCGCTGCCGGCGTCCGACTTGATGATGATGGGGTCGCCGACGAACGGGTTCTTGGCGACGCAGGAGGCGAACTTCGAGCTGAACTCGCCGAATGACAGGTGCAGCGAGCGCTTGTCGATCAGCCCGAAGGCGGCGGCGTCCCAGAACGCCGTCGCGCCGCCGTTGCCCAGGATGACCTCGTAGCCGTCCGGCACCGAGAAGAGCTCTCTGACCCCGGACCGGACCCGGCCCACCAGATCTTTGACGGGCGCTTGCCGGTGCGACGTCCCGAACAGGGGCGCTGCGGTGGTGGTCAACGCCTTCAGTTGTTCGGGCCGGACCTTCGAGGGACCGGACCCGAAGCGGCCGTCGCGGGGTTTGATGTCGGAGGGGATCTCGAGCTGGTCAGCCATGTCAGCCAGCCTAGTGAGCCGCCGGGGGCGCCAATGTCGTGGGCCGAGCTAGCCCGGGTGGGACCGCGCGAGATGTGAGCCACGCCACACCACCCGCGTGACCACCGGTCAGCCCACAGCGCGTTCGGGCGGTCTAGAAAATACCCGGTACCTGCGGTACTGTCTGGACATTGCACGTCCGAATGTAAACCTCGGCGGGGAGGCTTGGAATGGACAGGACGCGAACGGTCCGGCGTTGGCGGCGCAACATGGAAGTCCGCGACGACGCCGAGTACGTGAACATGCTTGCCACACTGTCCGAGGGGTCGGTGCGGCGTAACTTCAACCCGTATACCGACATCGACTGGGAATCACCGGAATTCGCCGTCACCGAGAACGATCCCCGGTGGATTTTGCCGTCGACCGACCCGCTGGGGCGTCATCCCTGGTATCAGGCGCAGTCCGAGGAGCGCAAGATCAAGATCGGCATGTGGCGCCAGGCCAACGTCGCAAAGGTCGGCCTGCACTTCGAGTCGATCCTGATCCGCGGACTGATGAACTACACGTTCTGGGTGCCCAACGGGTCGCCGGAATACCGGTATTGCCTGCACGAATCGGTCGAAGAATGCAACCACACCATGATGTTCCAGGAGATGGTGAATCGCGTCGGCGCCGACGTTCCGGGCATGCCCCGGATGCTGCGCTGGGTCTCCCCGCTGGTGCCGCTGGTCGCCGGCCCGCTGCCGGTCGCGTTCTTCATCGGGGTGCTGGCCGGTGAGGAGCCCATCGACCACACGCAGAAAAACGTTCTGCGCGAAGGCAAGTCGCTGCACCCGATCATGGAGCGGGTGATGGCCATTCACGTCGCCGAGGAGGCCCGGCACATCTCGTTCGCGCACGAATTCCTGCGTAAGCGGCTGCCGGAGTTGACCAAGCGCCAGCGCTTTTGGACGGCGTTGTACCTGCCGTTGACGATGCGGGTGCTGTGCCAGGCGATCACGGTGCCGCCCAAGTCGTTCTGGCGGGAGTTCGACATCCCGCGCGAGGTGAAGAAGGAACTCTTCTTCCGGTCGCCGGAATCGCGAAAGTGGTTGAGCGACATGTTCGCCGACGTCCGGATGCTCGCCCACGACACCGGTCTGATGGAAGCGCGTTCCGCGCGGCTGATGTGGCGGCTCTGCAAGATCAACGGCAAGCCGTCGCGCTACCGCAGCGAGCCGCAGCGCCGGCACCTGGCCACCGCGCCGGCCGCGTAGGACTTTTCGGAGTCATATGCCGCACGTTATTACCCAGTCGTGCTGCAACGACGGGTCCTGTGTTTTCGCGTGCCCGGTGAATTGCATTCACCCCACGCCGGACGAGCCGGGCTTCGCGACGTCGGAGATGCTCTACATCGACCCGGTGGCCTGCGTGGACTGTGGTGCCTGCGTGAGCGCGTGCCCGGTCGGCGCGATCGCGCCCGACACCCGGCTGGAGCCCAAGCAGCTGCCCTTCGTCGAGATCAACGCCTCCTTTTATCCCGAGCGGCCCGCCGGTGTGAAGCTGCCGCCGACCTCGAAGCTGGCCCCGGTGATCCCGGCCGCCGAGGTGCGCGCGCGCCGGCGGCCGTTGACCGTGGCCATCGTGGGATCCGGCCCGGCCGCGATGTACGCCGCCGACGAACTGCTCACCCAGCACGGCGTGCGGGTCAACGTCTTCGAGAAGCTGCCCGCGCCCTACGGATTGGTGCGCGCCGGCGTGGCGCCGGACCACCAGAACACCAAGAGGGTCACGCGGCTGTTCGACCGGGTGTCCGGCCACCGCCACTTCCGGTTCTACCTCAACGTCGAGGTCGGCGAGCACCTCAGCCACGCCGATCTGTTGGCCCACCATCACGCCGTGCTGTACGCGGTGGGCGCGCCCGACGATCGCAGGCTGGACATCGACGGCATGGGCCTGCCGGGGACCGGTACCGCCACCGAGTTGGTCGCGTGGATCAACGGGCATCCCGACTTCACCGATCTGCCAGTCGATCTCGGTCACGAACGCGCGGTGATCATCGGCAACGGCAATGTCGCCCTCGATGTGGCCCGGGTGCTGACGGCGGATCCCGAGGACCTCGCCCGCACCGACATCTCCGACCACGCGCTCGAGGCGCTTCGCCGCTCGGCCGTGCGGGAGGTGGTGATCGCCGCCCGCCGCGGCCCCGCCCATTCGGCGTTCACCCTGCCCGAATTGATCGGGCTGACCGGCGCCTCCGAGGTCGTGCTCGACGCCGCGGACCATCAGCGGGTGGCGAGCGATCTGGCGGACGTTTCGGATGCGCTGACCAAGACCAAGCTGGAGATCCTGAGCAAGCTGGGTGACGGTTCGGCGCCGCTGTCGCGACCGCGAATCCGGCTGGCCTATCAGCTCACGCCCGAGCGCGTGCTGGGCGAGCGGCGCGCGGCCGGCGTGGAGTTCTCCGTCACCGGTACCGAGGAGGCACGCCGGCTCGAGGCGGGCCTGGTGCTGACGTCGATCGGCTACCGCGGCAAGGCGATTCGCGATCTCCCGTTCGACGAGTCGGCGGCCGTGGTGCCCAACGAGGACGGTCGAGTCGTCGACCCCGGCTCCGGCCGGCCGGTGCCCGGCGCATACGTGGCGGGCTGGATCAAGCGCGGACCGACGGGGTTCATCGGCACCAACAAGTCGTGCTCGGTTCAAACCGTCCACGCCCTGGTGGCCGATTTCAACGCCGGCCGACTCACCGATCCGGTGGCCAAGCCGGAGGCGCTGGGCAGGCTCGTGCGCGCGCGCCGGCCCGCCGTCGTCGATTCCGCGGGATGGCGCGCGATCGACGCCGCGGAGATCGAGCGCGGCGGCCACGACGGGCGGCCACGCAACAAGTTCACCGCCGTCGCCGACATGCTTGCCGCGGCGGCCAGCGCACCGCCGGCGCCGCCGCTGCGACGCCGGCTGGTGGAGCGGTTGCGCGGTTAGCCGGCGCCCTGCCCGGCCATCGCCGCCTGGATCTCCTCGATGCTGACCTCACGCACCGGCTGTCCCAGCGACCAGTGGTGGCCGAAGGGGTCGGCGACCACGCCGTAGCGGTCCCCCCAGAACTGGTCGGTCAACGGGGCCACCACCGTGGCGCCCGCGTCCAGCGCCCGCTGGAACTTGGCGTCGACGTCGGTGACCGTCAGGTGAATGGTGACCGGGGTGCCGCCCAGCGACTTGGGCGTCATCGACTTGCCGCCACAGGTTTCCGGGAAGTCGTCGTTGAGCATCACCGTAAAGCCGTTGATGCGCAGCGCGGCGTGGATCAGCCTGCCATCGGGACCGGGCACGCGGCCAAGCTCCTCGGCGCCAAAAGCCTTGACGTAGAAGTCGATCGCCGCGGCGGCGTTATCAACCACGAGGTGCGGGGACAGTGCGGGTTCGACGTTGATCGCCATGGTGTTCTCCTTGTTGTCGGTCTCGGATGCCTGCCCAGGCGCGGGCCGGCTCACGGTTACTGACTCGGCTCGCGACCCAAACTCATCGCGGCCGGGACCATTCAACCGCCGGGCACCGACAACTAATCGACCGTGCGGAATCAGGCGTGGGTGAGGACCCGGTCCCAGCCCTCGACTTGTTCCGGGGTGCGCGGGCCCGGTCCCACATAGATGGCCGACGGGCGGACCAGCTTGCCGAGCCGCTTCTGCTCGAGGATGTGGGCGCACCACCCCGCGGTGCGTCCACAGGTGAACATCGCCGGCATCATGTTGGCCGGCACGCGGGCGAAGTCCAGGATGACGGCGGCCCAGAACTCGACGTTGGTCTCGATGGCCCGGTCCGGACGCCGCTCCCGCAGTTCGGCCAGCGCGGCCTGCTCCAGCGCGACCGCGACCTCGTGTCGCGGGGCGCCGAGCCGCTCCGCGGCCGCCCGCAGCACGCGGGCCCGGGGGTCCTCGGCGCGGTAAACGCGGTGGCCGAAGCCCATCAACTTGTCGCCGCGATCCAGGATCGACTTGACCAGGCCGCGGGCGTCGCCGGTGCGCTCGACCTCCTCGAGCATCGGCAGCACCCGAGCCGGCGCGCCACCATGCAGCGGGCCGCTCATCGCCCCGATCGCGCCCGACAGCGACGCCGCGACGTCGGCGCCGGTCGAGGCGATCACGCGCGCGGTGAACGTCGAGGCGTTCATGCCGTGCTCGGCGGCCGACACCCAGTAGGCGTCGATGGCCTCGACGTGCCGCGGATCCGGCTCGCCCTGCCATCGGGTCATGAATCGGGCTGTGACGGTGGGGCATTCATCGATGACTCGCTGCGGAACGGCCGGCTGATAGATGCCGCGCGCCGACTGCGCGACGTAGGACAGGGCCATCACCGAGGCCCGGGCCAGCTGGTCGCGGGCGGTGGCGTCGTCGGTATCCAGCAGCGGCTTGTAGCCCCAGATGGGGGCCAGCATCGCCAGGCCCGCCTGCACGTCGACCCGCACGTCGCCGGTGTGGATGGGCAGCGGGAACGGTTCGGCGGGCGGCAGCCCGTGGCCGAACTTTCCGTCGACCAGCAACGCCCAGACGTCGCCGAAGGTGACCTGCTGAGTGACCAGATCTTCGATGTCGACGCCGCGGTAGCGCAGCGCGCCGCCGTCTTTATCCGGTTCGGCAATTTCGGTGGTGAAGGCCACCACGCCTTCCAGGCCGGGGACAAAGTTTTCGGGGACAACAGTCATGGGAGAAATTCTTGCACCCCCCGTCCCGGCGGACGCTACCGGCCGGTAGCAACCGCCGGTAGCGTGGGCGCAATGGCTGGGCCAGCAGAGGAACACCTGCAGAGGATGCGCGTGGAATACGGGTCGGTCGAGAAGGACGGCAGCCCGGACCTGGATGCGGATTGGCTGGCCGACGGCTGGCTTGCCTTGTTCCGCAAGTGGATTGAGGACGCCGAGCGCGCCGGGGTGGCCGAGCCCAACGCGTTCGTGTTGGCCACCGTCGCCGAAGGCAGGCCGGTCAGCCGATCGGTGTTGTGCAAGAGCGCCGACGAGACCGGAATCACTTTTTTCACCAACTACGACTCGGCCAAGGGCTTCGAGTTGGCGGCCACGCCCCACGCGTCGGCCACTTTCCCCTGGTACCTGCTGGGCCGGCAGGTGCACATCCGCGGCCCGGTAAGCAAGGTCGACCCGCAGGTCACGCATGACTACTGGGCCCAGCGGCCGCGCGGTTCGCAACTGGGCGCGTGGGCGTCGCACCAATCGCGGCCGATCGCCTCGCGCGCGGCGCTGCTCGAGCAGCTGAGCGAGGTCACGGCGCGCTTCGCCGACGCGGGGTCCGTCCCGGTTCCGCCCAATTGGGGTGGATACCTCCTCGCGCCCGAGGTGGTCGAATTCTGGCAGGGCCGGGAAAACCGGGTGCACAACCGGATTCGCGTCGTGGACGGGCGGGTCGAGCGCCTACAGCCCTGAACGCCGACACTGGCTATGAGGCCCGTCACATCCCAAATTCACCCCGGCTTGACCGGCCGATGGCCGCACGACCAGCGGACTCGACCCCGGGCAGGCGCGCCGCCGCCGCAACGACTACCTTCAGCAGTAAGCACCTAGTCAGGGCAGCCATACCAGCCAGAGCGCAAAGGGGTTCTCGTGGCCGACACCGACGACACCGCAACTCTGAAGTACCCGGGGGGCGAGATCGACCTAGAGGTCGTTCACGCCACCGAAGGAGCTGACGGCATCGCGCTTGGCCCGCTGTTGTCCAAGACCGGATACACGACGTTCGACAACGGCTTCGTCAACACCGCCTCTTGCAAGAGCTCCATCACCTACATCGACGGCGACGCCGGGATTCTGCGCTATCGCGGCTACCCGATCGAGCAGCTTGCGGAGAAGTCGACCTTCATCGAGGTCAGCTATCTGCTCATCTACGGCGAGCTGCCGAACAAGCAGCAGCTGGACGAATTCACCAACCGGATCCAACGGCACACCATGCTGCACGAGGACCTGAAGCGCTTCTTCGACGGCTTCCCGCCCAACGCCCACCCGATGCCGGTGCTGTCGAGCGTGGTGAACGCCCTGAGCTCCTACTACCCCGATGCCCTGGACCCGGTGGACAACGGCCAGGTCGAACTGTCGACCACCCGCCTGCTGGCGAAGCTGCCCACGATCGCCGCGTACGCCTACAAGAAGTCGATCGGGCAACCGTTCCTCTACCCGGACAACTCGCTTTCCCTGGTGGAGAACTTCCTGCGCATGACGTTCGGGCTGCCGGCCGAGCCCTACCACGCCGATCCCGAAATCGTCCGGGCGCTGGACATGCTGTTCATCCTGCACGCCGACCACGAGCAGAACTGCTCGACGTCGACGGTGCGGCTGGTGGGCTCGTCGCGGGCCAACCTGTTCACCTCGATCTCCGGCGGCATCAATGCGCTGTGGGGGCCGCTGCACGGCGGCGCCAACCAGGCGGTGCTGGAGATGCTCGAAGAGATCCGCCAGAGCGACGACGACGTCACCGAATTCGTCCGCAAGGTGAAGAACCGCGAGGCCGGCGTCAAGCTGATGGGCTTCGGCCACCGCGTCTACAAGAACTACGACCCGCGGGCGCGCATCGTCAAGGAACAGGCCGACAAGATCCTGTCCAAGCTCGGCGGCGACGACGACCTGCTCAGCATCGCCAAGGAACTCGAAGAGGCGGCGCTGACCGATGACTACTTCATCGAGCGCAAGCTCTACCCCAACGTCGACTTCTACACCGGCCTGATCTACCGGGCGCTCGGGTTCCCGACCCGGATGTTCACCGTGCTGTTCGCGTTGGGCCGGCTGCCCGGGTGGATCGCGCACTGGCGCGAGATGCACGACGAGGGCGACAGCAAGATCGGGCGTCCGCGCCAGATCTACACCGGGTACACCGAGCGCGACTACGCGACTATCAACGACCGGTAGCCAGCACGGCCATCGCGGCGTTGTGGCCGCCGATGCCCGACACCGCCCCTCCGCGGCGGGAGCCCGAGCCGCACAACATGATTCGTTCGTGAGCCGTTGCGACGCCCCATTGCCGCGCGGGGGTGTCCAGCGGGTCGTCGTCGTCGGCGAACGGCCACGACAGCCCGCCGTGAAAGATGTTGCCCGCCGTCATGCCCAGCGTGCGGTGCAGGTCCAGGGTGGTGGTGGTCTCGATGCAGGGGCGACCGTGGGCGTCGCTCATGAGGACGTCCTGAATTGGTTCGCCCAGAACGGAATTCAGCGAGTCCAGCACCGATTCGGTCAGCCGGTCGCGCAGTGCGCCGGAGTAGTTGCCGTCGAACAGCGCGTGCGGGGTGTGTAGGCCGAAGACCGTCATCGTGTGGGCGCCCGAGTCGCGCAGGGCGGCCGACAAGATGCTGGGGTCCGTCAGTGAATGGCAATAGGCCTCGCACGGCAGCGGATTCGGGATCTGCCCGCCGGCCGCGCGTTCATAGGCGGCGGCCAGCTGGGTCCAGGTCTCGTTGACGTGGAACGTCCCGGCGAACGCCTGCTCGGGGGTGACGGCGGCGTCGCGCAACCGGGGCAGGCGGCGTAGCACCATGTTGACCTTGACCTGCGCGCCCTGGCCCGGGGCCGCCGGCCGTTCGCCGAGCAGGCGGGCCAGGACCGTCGGTGTGACGCCGGCCAGAACGAACCGACCCCGCACCGCGTGCTCTTTCTCGGCGCGGCGGTAGCGCACCAGGCCGTCCGGTTCGACGCCGAAAACCTCGGCGCCGGTGATGATTTCGGCGCCGTGGCCAGTGGCCGCTGCCACCAGTGCCGCCGTCAGTGCGCCCATCCCGCCGACGGGGACGTCCCAGTCGCCGGTGCCGCCGCCGAGCACGTGATAGAGGAAGCAGACGTTCTGCCGCAGCGACGGGTCGTCGAGGCGGGCGAAGGTGCCGATCAGCGCGTCGGTCGCGATCACGCCGCGCACCAGGTCGCTGCCGACCGCCTCGGCGATGGCGTGGCCGATCGGCTCGTCGACCATGGCGCGCCACGCGGCCGCCGCGCCGGGGTCGCCGGCGTCGGTCACGTGCCGGCGGGCCTGTTCGCGGGTGCGCAGCGGGTCGAGCAGCGTCGGCCACAGCCGCTGGGTGACCAGCCGGCAGCGTTGGTAGAACGCGGCGAAACGGGGCTCGTCTTCGGCGGCGCCGACGGCGGCGAACTGGCCGGGGCGCCCGACCAGCAGCCCGCGGCGGCTGTCGGTGGCGGGGTCGGGGGTGTACGACGAGAACCGCCGGCCGGCCAACCGCACGCCGAGCCCGAGGTCCTCGACGATCCGGGGCGGCAACAGGCTGACCAGATACGAATAGCGAGACAGCCGAACGTCGACACCATCGAAGGCCCGCACGGACACCGTCGCCCCGCCGACCTGCGCCAGCCGTTCCAGCAACCGCACCCGAAGGCCGGCCCGGGCCAGGTAACCGGCCGCGACCAGCCCGTTGTGGCCCCCGCCGACGATGACGGCGTCGACCTCCGTAGGGGGCACGCTCAGCCCAGGTAGCCCTCGACCTCGTCGGGCGGGCGCACCTGCGCCTCGCGCGGGTCACCGCCCGTCTCGCGCAGCGCCCGGCGTTGCCGCAGCAGGTCCCAGCACTGGTCGAGTTCGACCTCCAGCCGGCGCAGGCGATCGTGCTCCTCCGACGTGCTGATCTCGCCGTGCTGCAGCTGCGCCCGCAGGGTCTTCTCCTCGGCGACCAGCCCGCGGATGTGTGCCAGCGTTTCGCTGTCGGTCGGTTTGTTGCCGTTGGCCATGGCACCAGTGTGCCCGACTTGACCGGCGTTGCCGCGCCGAATGGGTAGGCTGCATATCGCCTGCAAGATGGAAACGTCCGGGGGAGCGAACCGAGGGGAGAAGCAAAAGTGGGGGTAGGCACGGGTTTGCGGCATCCGTCCGCAAGCACCGACTCGGTGCCGGCGCCGGAGATTCACCGGCCTTCGGCCGGCCTTCCCTGGCTGATCGCGGCGGCGGTAATTCCGTTGCTGATAGCTGCGATCGGCTACGGCGCGTTCGATCAACCGCGGCCCGCCCACGGACCGGGCGGTCCGGCGCCGTCGAGCACGACCGCCGCCCCCAAATTGTCCCTGGCGCCGCTGTCAATCACCCGCAACGGCAACGACTTCACGCTCGTCGGCGACTTTCCCGACGACTCCGCCAAGGCGGCCCTGCTGAAGGCGGTCAGTGGCTCCCTCCCGCCGGGCGTCAACATCGTCGACCAGATCCGCATCAACCCCAGCATCGACGCGCTCGATTTCTCCAAGGCCGCACCGATATTCAAAGCCGGCGCCTCGATTCCCGATTTCAGTCTCGTGGTCAGCGGGGACACGATCACCGTGGCGGGCACCGCGGCGTCGCAAGACCAGAAGAACGCCGTCAGCCAGGAGGCGATGCGCACCTGGTCCTCCTTGAACGTCGTTGACAAGCTTGCGGTCAACGGGCCGATTCCGCCACCGCCCGCGGCGCAATGCGCCGACCTGCAATCGGCGATCAATGCCCTGACGGGCGGGCCGATTGTGTTTGCGAACGACGGGTTCAGCCTGACCCCGGCCGACAACCAGATCCTGATCCAGGTGTCGGGCCGGCTCAAGGCATGCCCGGCCGCGCATGCGACGATCAACGGCTTCAGCGACAATTCCGGCGTCGAGTCGATCAACGTCGCCTTGAGCAGCCAGCGGGCCCAACGGGTGGCCGACTTCCTGGTTGCGAATGGCGTCGCGGGCGCGGTGCTGGTCGTCAAGGGTCTCGGTTCGGTCAATCCCGTCGCCTCCAACGACACGGTCGACGGTCGCACCAAGAACCGCCGCGTCGAAATCGTTGTGAGCTAAGGAGACCGGGCATGGATTTCGTGATCCAGTGGTTGTGGTACCTGCTCGCTTTCCTGGCGGGCTCGGCTGTCGCCCGCGTGATCGCCAACATCTTGAACAAGCGCGTCGTCGTTGAGGAAGTTCCCGTCGCCGCGAACCGGCACGAGATCGGCGACGAGGGATGACCCACGTGCACTGGTGGATGTTCGCCCTGGCGTTCGTGATGGGCTTGGTGTTGACGCTCGCGTTGGCGGTGCGCCCCGTCAAACGTCAAGTGCCGGTGGTGCTGCCGATTGACCACGAGCCGACGCCGGAGGCCGAGCCCGAGCGGCCCACGACCGTGCTCGCCGCCGAGCAAGAGGTGATTCCGGTTGCGCAAGAGCGGCCGACGACGATCTCCGTCCCGCACGACTTGTTGATGACGAAGCCGCCCGCCGCGGAAGAGCCTGAGACGACGAACATTCCGGCCGCGGAAGAGCCGCCGACCGCGATGGTTCCCGTCGAGCAGCCGTCGGGCGCGCCAGAGGATCCGCCCGCGGACGAGCCGCCGACCACAGCCCCGACCGCGCAGGAATCGCCCGAGCCGGGCCGGTCCTTCCGGCGGAGGTTCCTGCCAAGGCGGGCGCGGACCGTCGAAGACCCGCCGACGGAAATCATCCCGATCGAGCGACTGGCTGCGCTCGCGGAGCACCCCGTCGAGCCGGAGTCGACGGCGACGGAGATTCCCGCCGACCAACAGCCGACCGTCATGATCCCGGTCGAGCCGGAGCCCGAGACGACGCAGATTCCCGTCGAGCCGGAGCCCGAGACGACGACCATGATTCCCGTCGAGCCGGAACCCGCGACCACGGAGATTCCCGTCGCCCCCGAGCCGCCGGCCCCCGCCGCGGAAGAGTCAGCGACGACCGGGTTTTCGTTCCTTCGGAGATTTTTCCCAAAGCGGGAACCTGCCCCCGAAAAGCCGCCTACGGGCAAGCGGCCGGCCGCGAAAAAGGCCCCCGCGAAGAAGGCCCGTCCGCCCGCCAAGGGATCGCCGACGAAGAAGACACCGGCCGGCAAGAGGCCGCCGCCGCGCAAGGTTCCGCCGGGCAAGCGGCCGCCGGGCGCCAAGGCGCGGCCCGCGAAGCAGGCCCCCGTCGCCAAGCCGCACGAGTCGCCCACCAAGTGGATCCCCGTGTTGCCGTACGAGCCCTACGGCCCGGGCTCCGCGCGCGCCACGCCGGATGGCGGCGGGCCGGCGGGATGGCTGGTGAAGGGGCGTTCGGATACCCGGCTCTACTACACGCCCGATGATCCGACCTACGACCCGACCGTCGCGCAGGTGTGGTTCAAGGACGAGGAAGCCGCCGCGCGAGCCTGTTTTACCCCGTGGTGCAAGAGCTCGAGGAAGTAGCCGTTTAGGTCGGTGCGGGGATGCGCAGCAGAAGCCGCGCGCCGCCCAGCGGGCTGTCTTCGAGCGAGGCCGTCCCACCGTGCAAGTGCGCCTGCTGGGCCACCAACGCCAGCCCCAGGCCCGATCCCGAATGCGAGGCCGTCGACCCGCGCGAGAACCGTTCGAACACCACCTGGCGCTCGGACTCCGGTACCCCGCAGCCGTTGTCGTCGACGGCGATTTCCACCCCGGCGCGCGAGCTGACCGCCGACAGCCGGACCCGGGTGGCGCCGCCGTGTTTAACGGCGTTGGCGATCGCGTTGTCGACGGCGAGGCGTAACCCGGCGGGCAGGCCGACGATGATGCACGTCGGCGAGGGCACCAGCGACACGTCGAGGTCGGGGTAGACCCGCATGGCATCGTGCGCGGCCCGGTCGAGCAACTCGGTGATGTCGACCGGAACCTGATCGTCCGACGTGGACAGCTGGCCCTGGGCCAACCGCTCCAGCGCGCTCAGGGTGGACTCGATCCGCGACTGGGTGCGGATGACGTCGTTGAGCACTTCTTTGCGTTGATCGTCGGCCAGGTCCAGGGTGGACAGCACCTCGAGGTTGGTGCGCATCGCCGTCAGCGGGGTGCGCAGCTCGTGGGAGGACACCGCCGCGAAGTCGCGGGCGGATTCGAGCGCCTCCTTGGTCCGGTTCTGCTCGTCCCAGATGCGTTGGAGCATCCCGCGCATCGCCTCGGCGATCTCGACGGCCTCGCTGGCGCCGTGCACTTCGACTCGCGGCGCCTCGTCCCCCGCATCGATCGATCGGGTCTGCTGGGCCAGCTGTTTGAACGGGCGCACCGCGAATACGGCGAGCAGCCAGGCGAACACGGCCGCCGCGCCGATGGCGAATCCGCAGATCAGCATCACCCGCCGGTGCAGGTTGTTGGTCTCGGCGAGGGTGGCGTCGTAGGTGGCGCCGACGGCGAGCGAACTTGGTCCCGGGCCGGGTATCTCCACCGTCCGGACCCGGTAGCGCACGCCGTTGACGTAGGCGTCGCCGTAGTCGACGTCGAGTTTGGGCAGCGTGACGTCGGAATTGGACTTGACCAGGTTGCCGCGGCGGATCGTCATGATCGCGTCGCGGTCGTTCGGTGACCGCGGGATTTCGTCGAGACCGCGCGGCAGGAACGGGATAGCGAAACCCGCGGCCTCGTCGAGCCGGCGATCCAGCCGTTCCTTGCGGTCGTTGGTGATTCCGACCCAGACGACGGCGCCGACGATGAGCACCGGAATCGCCGCGCCGATGGCCGTCGCGAGCACCACCCGGGTGCGCAGCGAGGGCGTACGGGCAAAGATCCGGGACAGGATGTTCATGACTGTGTCACCTGTTCACAGCATGGCTACTGCATTCGCAGCACGAACCCGACTCCGCGGACGGTGTGCAGCAGCCGGGGACCGCCGTTGGCTTCCAGCTTGCGACGCAGGTACCCGATGAACACGTCGACGACGTTGGTGTCGGCCGCGAAGTCGTAGCCCCACACCAGCTCGAGCAGCTGCGCGCGGGACAGCACCGCGGTCTTGTGTTCGGCCAGCACGGCGAGCAGGTCGAATTCGCGCTTGGTCAGGTCGACGTCGACGCCGTTGACCCGTGCGCGCCGGCCGGGGATGTCCACCTCCAGCGGCCCGACCGTGATGGTTTCGGAGGACGAGGTCGCGGTGGAGCCGCGGCGGCGCAGCAGCGCCTTCACCCGTGCGACCAGCTCGGCCAGCACGAACGGCTTGACCAGGTAATCGTCGGCGCCGGCCTCCAGTCCGGCCACCCGGTCGTCGACCGAGCTGCGGGCGGACAGCACGCAGACCGGCACGTCGTTGTCCATGGCCCGCAGCGCCGTGACGACGCTGACGCCGTCCAGCACGGGCATGTTGATGTCGAGCACGATCGCGTCGGGGCGCGTCTCGGTGGCGCTGCGCAAGGCCTCGGCGCCGTCGACCGCCGTGGACACCTCGAATCCGGACAGCCGCAGGCCACGTTCCAGCGAGGCGAGTACGTCGGAGTCGTCGTCGACGACCAATACCCGAGGCGAGGTGGCACCAGTGTCCATGCCGCCCATCTTGCCTGATTGTCGGCGGTGGCGGTGGGAGGCGCGGCTCGGGCGCCAGCAGACGCACTCACCGGCGACTCAGGCCGCTGAGCTGGACCGCGAGCTGCCGACGCACGGCGGGGACGCTTCCGGCCAGGCGGATTCCGGAGTTGCGGATCGGGCGCAGCGGGCGGGGCAGGGTGGCCATCCGGGTCAGGCGCCCGGTCAGTCTCAGCACCTGCTCGGCCCATCGGCGCTGGGTGGCGGCGTAGGCGTCCAACGCGGTCTCGGGACCGCCGGTCAGAACCTCGGTGAGCGCGCCGGCCACTGAGATCGCGTCGGTGATGCCGAGGTTCATGCCCTGGCCCCCGGCGGGGCTGTGCACGTGGGCGGCGTCGCCGGCCAGCAACAGCCGACCGGCCCGGTAGGTGTCCGCCACGCGGTGGTGGATGTGGAACCGCGTGCCCCAGAGCAGCTCGGTGACCTCCAACTCGCCAGGTCCGAAGGCGCGGGAGTCCAGCAGCGCCTGCACGAATTCCGTCGACGGCGTCTTCGGTGCGTCCGCGGCCGGCGCGACGATGCGGAAGATGTCGCCGGGCAGCGGCGCCACCACGGTCAGGCCTTCCTTGGCGTAGAACAGGATCACCTCGTCGCGGGGCACCCTGCCCGCCAGCCGGACGTCGGCGAGTGCGAAGGACTCGGCGAATTCGCTTCCCGTGAAACCGATTCCGGCCTGTTCGCGCACCGTGCTGTGCATGCCGTCGGCGCCGACGACGTAGCCGGCCCGAAGGGTGTCGCCGTCGTCGAAGGTCGCGGTGACGCCGTGTTCGTCCGGGGTGAGGCGGCGCAGGGTCTTGGGCCTCAGGACCGCGCCGCCCAGTTCGTGCAGCCGCTCCAGCAGCAGCCGTTCGGTGTCGGCCTGGGAGAGCATCAAGCTGTACGGATACTTCGTCGGCAGCTCGCTGAAGTCGACCGGGATCAGGATCTGCCGGCCCGCGCGCATGGTGAATCGCGGCGCGATCAGCCCCGCTTTGACCATCCGCCGGGCCACGTCGAGCTCTTCGAGCACCTCGAGCGTGCGGGCGTTCACCACGGCCGCGCGGGTGGTGTTCTGCCCCTCGGCCAGCGCGTCCACCACGACCGCGTGGACCCCCTTGGCGATCAGGGAAGCGCCCAATGCGAGGCCGGTGGGGCCGGCGCCTACCACCAGGACGTCGGTGTCGTTCATGGTTGGCTCCTCTCTGGTGCTTAAGTCAACGCTTGTTGGCATAACTTCATGCTGGCGCGCCGAGCTCACTATGTCAACAGTTGTTGGCCTACAATTGTTGACATGAAGAGGTCTTCGGAGCGGACCAAGGCCGCGATCCTGGCGGCGGCCCGCGAGCGGTTCGGTGCGTCGGGTTTCCAGGCCGCCACCATTCGGGCGATCGCCGCGGACGCCGGGGTGGACCCCGCGATGGTGATGCGCTATTACGGCAGCAAGGACAAGCTGTTCGCGGCCGCGGCGGACTTCGACCTCCGATTCCCCGAGTTCGCCGAGGGTGACCGAGCGCAGGTCGGGCGGGCGGTGGTGCGGCACTTTCTGGAGCGCTGGGAGGGCGACGAGGCGCTGGTCATCCTGCTGCGTTCCAGCGCCACCAATGGTGAAGCCGCGCAACGGATGCAAGAGATTTTCGGGACCCAACTGCAGCCGCTGGTCGCCACGCTGGTGCCGGCCGGGGAATCGGGGGTGCGGGCCGGTCTGATCGCCACCCAGATCTTGGGTATGGCGTTGTGCCGCTTCGTGTTACGGCTGCCGCCGGTCGTCGCGATGAGCCGCGACGAGATCGTGGACTGGCTGGGGCCGACGATCCAGCGCTATCTCGGGGTGGCGGAGGACGCCGAGACTTAACTGGCTGCGACGCGCGTCGGCGAGTCGTGTGCGTGAGTTAAGTGTCGCTATGGCGGGCCGCGCGGGGCAGGCCGATGCGGCGGTAGCGCCGCAGCCGCGCGGACAGCCGCTCGGCGGGCGGCACCTCCCGCAGCGCGGATACCTCGGCCGCGATGACGCGGGAAAGCCGTTGGGAAAACTCGACCGGTTCGTCGGCGGCGTCGGGATGCTCGGGGATGACGACGTCGACAATCCCGGACTCCAAAAGGTCACGCGACCGAATGCCTTGCGCCCCAGCAAGTTCCGGGGCGTGGACGGTGTCGCGGTACACGATCGCGCTCGCCCCCTCGGGCGGCAGCGGCGCCAGCCAGCCGTGCAGCGTGGCCAGCACCCGGTCGGCGGGCACCATCGCCAGCGCCGGCCCGCCGCTGCCCTGGCCCAACAGCACCGACACCGTCGGCGTCTCCAGGGTGACGAGCTCGGCCAGGCACCGGGCGATCTGGCCGGCCAGCCCGCCCTCCTCGGCCTCGGCCGACAACGCGGGTCCGGCCGCGTCGATGAGCAGCACCAGCGGCAGTTGCAGCTCGGCGGCCAAGGCCATGCCGCGCCGGGCCTCGCGCAGCGACGCGGGCCCGACGAGCCCGCCGCTGATCCGCTGCTGGCCCAGCACGACCGCCGGCTGGCCGTTGAAGCGGGCCAGCGCCAGCAGGGTGGTCGCCGCTCCCCCGCTAGCGGGCGGTACCCCCACCCCGCGATTTTCGGACAGCAGCACGCAGTCGGTGGCGCCGTGTCGCAGCAGATGGCCGACGCCCGGCCGGTCCGGCCGTCGGGACGCCACGACGGAGTCCCACGCCGGCACGTCGGGCGTCGGCTCGGGTGGCGACGCCTCGGGCAGCGCGCCGGGCGGATCGGCGATCACCCTCAGCGCGCGATCCAGCATCGCGCGCAGCTCGTCGAGCGCAACCACACCGTCGATCACCCCGTGCCGCTGCAGGTTCTCCGCGGTTTGGACGCCGGCCGGGAACGGTTCGCCGTAGAGCTGTTGGTAGACGCGAGGCCCGAGGAAGCCGATCAGGGCGCCCGGCTCGGCGACCGTGATATGGCCCAGCGAGCCCCACGAGGCGAACACCCCGCCGGTGGTCGGGTGGCGCAGGTAGACCAGGTAGGGCAGGTGTTCTCGTTTGTGCAGCGTGACGGCGGCGGCGATCTTCACCATTTGCAGAAACGCGACCGTGCCCTCCTGCATGCGGGTGCCGCCGGAGCTCGGAGAGGCCAGCAGCGGCAGCCGCTCGGCGGTCGCGCGTTCCACCGCGGCGGTGATCCGTTCGGCCGCGGCGACGCCGATCGACCCGCCGAGGAAGTCGAACTCGCACACCACGACCGCGACGCGGCGCCCGCGTATACGGCCCTCGCCGGTCAGCACGGCTTCATCCCGGCCGGTGGCGGCCCGGGCGTCGGCGAGCTCGCGCGCATAGGACTCCGACACCGGCACGGCCATCGGATCGCTGTCCCAGCTCACGAAAGAGCCCTCGTCGAGGACGGCATCCCGCAGTTGTTCGGTCGTGATACGAGTCACCAGACGAGGCTATATAGGCTGGGTGAATGATCGGCATCACCCAGACCGAAGCCGTTATGACCATCGAGCTGCAGCGTCCCGAGCGCCGCAATGCCCTGAATTCCCAGCTCGTCGACGAGTTGCGGGAGGCCATCCAGAAGGCCGGCGGCGACGAGTCGATCCGCGCGATCGTGCTGACGGGCCAGGGCACGGTGTTCTGCGCGGGCGCGGATCTGTCGGGGGACGTGTTCGCCGCCGACTATCCCGACCGGCTCATCGAGCTGCACAAGGTCATGGACGCGGCCCCGGTACCGGTGATCGGGGCGATCAACGGCCCCGCGATCGGCGCCGGCCTGCAGCTGGCCATGCGATGCGACCTGCGGGTCGCCGAGCCGGACGCGTTCTTTCAGTTTCCGACTGCGAAATACGGCCTGGCCCTTGACAACTGGAGCATTCGTCGGCTGTCTTCGCTGGTCGGGCACGGGCGGGCCCGCGCGATGCTGCTGGCCGCGGAGAAGCTGACCGCGGAGGCGGCGCTGCAGACCGGCATGGTCAACCACATCGGGTCCCTGGCCGACGCGCAGGCCTGGGCCGCCGAGGTATCACACCTGGCGCCCTTGGCGATCCAGCACGCCAAGCGGGTGCTCAACGACGACGGCGCCTACGAAGAACAGTGGCCGGAGCACAAGGAGCTCTTCGACAGAGCCTGGGGCAGCCAGGACGTGATCGAGGCGCAGATCGCGCGGATCGAGAAGCGGCCACCGAAGTTCCAGGGAGCCTGACAGGTATGCCGCGGGGGGCGCTGCGACTGGCCGCCGGCACGGCCTCGCTGGCGGTCGGCAGTTGGCTGGTGCGTGCGCTGCACGGCGCGCCGGCCGCCCTCGGTGCGTCGCCCGCCTCGATCCGCGCGGTGGCCCAGGGGTCGCCGCACTATTCCGGCGGCGAGTTCGTCAACCTCGACCCCGCGTCGATCTACCAGATGGATCGCGAGGAGCTGCGGCTCATCGTGTGGGAGTTCCTGGGTAACCGCGGCGGCAGCCGCCCGAAGGCGCCGATCCCGCTCGCCACTCCGGAAATCTTCGACGGGGACGCCGCACGGCTGGCCGTCAGCTGGTTCGGTCACTCGACGGCGTTGCTGGAAATCGACGGCTACCGCGTGCTCACCGACCCGGTCTGGAGCAATCGATGCTCGCCGTCGGACACCGTCGGGCCCCAGCGGCTGCATCCCCCGCCGGTGCAACTGGAGGGGCTGCCCGCCGTCGACGCGGTGGTGATCAGCCATGACCACTACGACCACCTCGACATCGACACCGTCATGGCGCTGGCGCACACGCAGCGGGCCCCGTTCTTCGTGCCGCTCGGGGTGGGCGCCCACCTGCGCGCGTGGGGGATTCCCGAGCACCGCATCGTCGAACTCGACTGGCATCAGGGCGCCAAGCTCGACGAGCTGACGGTGATTTGCATGCCGGCGCGGCACTTTTCGGGCCGCTTCTTCGACCGCAACACCACGCTGTGGGCGTCATGGGCGTTCATCGGTCCCCGCCACCGCGCCTACTTCGGTGGCGACACCGGCTACACCAAGAGCTTCACGCAGATCGGCGCCGACCACGGCCCGTTCGACCTGACCCTGCTGCCGATCGGCGCCTACAACACCGCGTGGCCGGACATCCACATGAACCCCGAGGAGGCGGTTCGCGCCCACCTGGACGTCACCAACTCCGGTTCGGGGCTGCTGGTGCCCGTCCACTGGGGGACCTTCCGGCTGGCCCCTCACCCGTGGGCCGAGCCCGTCGAGCGCCTGCTGGCGGCGGCGACCCCCGCCAAGGTCGACGTGGCCGTGCCGCTGCCCGGGCAGCGCATCGATCCCGCCGCGCCGCGCAGGTTCAACCCGTGGTGGCGGCTTTGACCCGCTCATAGACCGTCACCCGATCGTGTTGGCCCCAACATTGCACCGGCTGGCGGGCATCGCTCTCGGTCTAGTGGGTGTCGAGTATCCGGTGCATCCGGTCGTCGCCGGTGGCGCTGCCGTGGCGGTCGCCGATGTAGATGACGCGATTTCCCCTGTAGGCCTTTAGAATCCGCGCGCCGACGTCCTGGCCGTGGGGCGGCCACGACAGGAACAGCGTCCTGTCGGCGTGCACGTGTTCGTCGCCGGACGTTGTTGTCAGGCTAAAGTGTGCGGCCATGACGAGACGCGCGGCGACCGCGGCGATGGTGGCTTTGCTCGCGTTGACGGGATGCGGCCCCGCGCAGCCGGTCTCCGGGCCCCCGCCCGCGCTGTCCGACGCGCCGCCCAACGAGGTGTCGGGCCTGGCGATCCCCGCCGGCCGCGTCGACGAGGCCGTGGCAAAGGTCGACGGCCTGGTCCGCGACCTGATGAAAAGCACCGGCATCCCCGGAATGGCCGTAGCCATCGTGCACGGCGGAAAGACCATATACGCCAAGGGATTCGGTGTCAGGGACGCAAGCAAAGGCGATGCGCAGGACAACAAGGTGGACGCCGACACCGTCTTCCAATTGGCGTCGGTGTCGAAATCCGTCGGTGCGACGGTGGTGGCGCACGAAGTGGGTGACAACGTGGTCACCTGGGACACGCCCGCGGTGTCCAAACTGCCGTGGTTCGCGCTGGGCGACCCGTACGTCACCAGCCACGTGACCGTTGCCGACCTGTACTCGCATCGTTCCGGGCTGCCCGACCACGCCGGTGACAAGCTGGAGGACCTGGGCTACGACCGCCGGCAGGTGCTCGAACGCCTCAAGTACCTGCCCCTGGCGGCCTTCCGAAACAGCTATGCCTACACCAACTTCGGGGTTACCGCGGCCGCCGAGGCGGTCGCGGCCGCGGCCGGCAAGCCGTGGGAGGAGCTGTCGGACGACGTGCTGTACCGCCCGCTCGGGATGACGGCCACCAGCTCGCGTTTCGCCGACTTCGTCGCGCGGCCCGACCGCGCGGTCAACCACGTCAAGGTCGGCGACAAGTGGGAGCCGCGCTTCCAGCGCGATCCGGATCCGCAGTCGGCCGCGGGCGGGGTGAGCTCGTCGGTCAACGACATGGCGCACTGGCTGAACATGTTGCTGGGCAACGGGACTTACCAGGGTCGGCGCATCGCGCCCCCGGAAGCCCTGCTACCCGCCACCACCGCGCAGGTCGTCTCGGCTCCCGCGACGACGCCCAATGCGCGCTCCGGATTCTACGGTTACGGCTTCAACGTGTCGGTGACCTCGTCGGCCCGCACCGAGTACAGCCATTCCGGCGCGTTCTCGTTGGGGGCGGCGACGAACTTCGTGGTGATGCCGTCCGAGGATCTGGGCATCATCGCGCTCACCAACGCCGCGCCCATCGGCGTGCCGGAGACTTTGACCGCCGAATTCATGGATCTGTTGCAATACGGACAGATTCGCGAAAACTGGGCCGAGAAGTACAAGCAGGCGATCGGCTGGATGAACAACCCGGAAGGATCGCTGGTCGGCAAGCGGCCCCCGGCCAACCCCGCGCCCGCGCGGCCGGCGCGCGACTACGCCGGCATCTACGCCAGCGACTACTGGGGCCCGGCCGTCGTCACCGAGCGCGACGGCGCGCTGCAGCTGTCGCTGGGGCCGAAGAATCGGACGTTCCCACTGACGCACTGGGACGGGGACACCTTCACGTTCACCGTGACCGACGAAAACGCCCCGCCCGGAACGATTTCCAAAGCCGTCTTCACCGGCAATACCGTCAACCTGGAGTACTTCGACTCGGACAAGTTGGGAACCTTCACCCGATGATCGCGGGCCTCACCGATGCCGAAGTGGCCCAGCGGGTAGCCGAGGGCAAGTCCAACGCCGTCCCGGAACGCGCCACCCGCAGCGTCGCGGCCATCGTTCGCGCCAACGTCTTCACCCGGATCAACGCGATCCTCGGCGTTCTGCTGCTGATCGTGCTGGCGACGGGCTCGGTGATCAACGGGCTGTTCGGCCTGCTCATCATCGCCAACAGCGTCATCGGCATGGTGCAGGAGATCCGGGCCAAGCAGACGCTGGACAAGTTGGCGATCATCGGGCAGGCGAAACCGTTGGTGCGCAGGCAGTCCGGGACCACCACGCTGATGCCGGGCGAGGTCGTGCTCGACGACATCATCGAGCTCTGCCCCGGCGACCAGGTCGTCGTCGACGGCGAGGTCATGGAGGAGGAGAACCTCGAGGTCGACGAATCGCTATTGACCGGCGAGGCGGACCCGATCACCAAGGCCCCGGGTGCGGCGGTGATGTCCGGCAGCTTCGTCGTCACCGGCGTCGGCGCGTACCGCGCGACCAAGGTCGGCCCGGAGGCCTACGCCGCCAAGCTCGCCGAGGAGGCCAGCAAGTTCAGCCTGGTGAAATCCGAACTGCGCAACGGCATCAACCGGATCCTTCAGTTCGTCACCTATTTGTTGGTGCCGGCCGGTCTGTTGACGATCTACACCCAGTTCTTCACCACGCACGCCGGCTGGCGCCAATCGGTGCTGCGCACGGTAGGCGCGCTGGTGCCGATGGTGCCCGAGGGACTGGTCTTGCTGACGTCGGTCGCGTTCGCGGTTGGGGTGGTTCGGCTCGGCCAGCGCCAGTGCCTGGTGCAGGAATTGCCCGCCATCGAGGGATTGGCGCGCGTCGACGTGGTGTGCGCCGACAAGACCGGCACCCTGACCGAAAGCGGCATGCGGGTCGCTGAGGTAGTCGAGATCGCGCAGTCCCAGCCCGTCGCCGAGGCGCTGGCCTCCCTGGCCGCGACCGACCCGCGCCCCAACGCCAGCATGCGCGCGATCGCGGAAACCTACGACCAGCCGCCGGGGTGGATCCCCACCGCCACTGCGCCTTTCAAGTCGGCCACCAAATGGAGCGGCGTGTCCTTCGGTGACCGCGGCGACTGGGTGATCGGCGCGCCCGACGTGCTGCTGGATCCCGCGTCGGACGCCGCCGAACGGGCGGAGGGCATCGGCGCCCAGGGGCTGCGGGTCCTGCTGCTGGGTCGCGGCGACGTGGCCGTGGACCACCCCGACGCGCCGGGCCGGGTCACCCCGGTCGCGCTGGTGGTACTCGAACAGAAGGTCCGCCCCGACGCTCGCGAGACGCTGGATTATTTTGCCGCCCAGGATGTTTCGGTCAAAGTGATCTCGGGTGACAACGCGGTGTCGGTCGGGGCCGTCGCCGGCAAGCTCGGGCTGCGCGGCGACGCGATGGATGCCCGCCAACTGCCCACCGACCCGGCCGAGCTGGCCGACACGCTGGACAGCTACACCACCTTCGGGCGGGTGCGGCCCGACCAGAAGCGGGCCATCGTGCACGCGCTGCAGTCCCGCGGCCACAGCGTGGCGATGACCGGCGACGGCGTCAACGACGTGCTGGCGCTCAAGGACGCCGACATCGGCGTCGCGATGGGTGCGGGTAGCCCGGCGTCGCGCGCGGTCGCGCAGATCGTCTTGCTGGACAACAGGTTTGCCACGCTGCCGTACGTCGTCGGCGAGGGCCGGCGGGTGATCGGCAACATCGAGCGGGTCGCCAGCCTGTTCTTGACCAAGACGGTGTATTCGGTGCTGCTGGCGCTGTTCGTGGGCATCGAATGCCTGCTCGCCAAGCCGCTCCACGCCGACCCGCTGCTGTACCCGTTCCAGCCGATCCACGTCACCATCGCGGCATGGTTCACCATCGGGATCCCGTCGTTCATCCTGTCGCTGGCGCCCAACAACGAACGCGCGTACCCGGGCTTCGTGCGCCGGGTGGTGTCGTCGGCACTGCCGTCCGGGCTCGTCGTCGGCGCGGCGACGTTCGCCTCCTACCTGGTGGCCTACCACGGGCGTCACGCCACGTTCCGCCAGCAGGAGCAGGCGTCGACCGCGGCGCTGATCACGTTGCTGGTGACCGCGGTGTGGGTGCTCGCGGTCGCGGCGCGGCCATACCAGTGGTGGCGGCTGGCGTTGGTGGTGTTCTCCGGCCTGGCCTACGTGGTGATCTTCAGCATCCCGCTGGCGCAGGAGAAGTTCCTGCTCGACCCGTCCAATCTGGCGTTGACGTCGACCGCGCTGGGGATCGGCGTGGTGGGTGCCGCCGCGATCGAGGCAACGTGGTGGATCCGGGCCCGGATGCTGGGGGTGCAACCGCGGCTGTGGCGGGAACCGGTGACGGCCGCCAAGTAAAATTCCAGGCGAATCCTCGGGGAAGGGGCATGAAGATGGGATTCCTGGACAAGGCGAAGGACCTGTTGGCGCAGAACGCCGACAGGGTCGAGATGGCGATCGACAAGGCCGGCGAATTCGTCGACGACAAGACGCAGGGCAAGTACTCCGACACCATCCACAAGGTGGCCGAAGAGGCGAAAAAGGCCGCCGATTCCGCTGCCTCCGGCGACCAGCAGAACTAAGCGCATGGCGAAACTCTCCGGATCGATCGACGTCCCGCTGGCCCCCGAGGTGGCCTGGAAGCACGCCTCCGACCTGTCCCGCTACAAGGAATGGCTGACCATCCACCGGGTGTGGCGCAGCACGCTGCCCGACGACATCGACAAGGGGACGGTCGTCGAATCGATCGTCGAGGTCAAGGGCATGTACAACCGGATCAAGTGGACGGTCGTGCGCTACAAGCCACCGGAGGGTATGACGCTCAACGGCGATGGCGTCGGCGGCGTCAAGGTGAAGCTGATGGCCAAGGTGCAGCCGGCGGCCGAGGGCTCCACCGTCGGCTTCGACGTGCACCTCGGTGGTCCCGCGCTGTTCGGGCCGATCGGCATGATCGTGGCCGCCGCACTGCGCAGCGACATCAACCAGTCGCTGCGGAACTTCGTTCGGGTGTTCACCGCCGCCGACCCCCACACGAACGGGGACGGCGGCGTCCGCCGCTGACTCGTCGCGGCCGATGAGTTTTCGCCCCGGCTCCAGTCGATACGGGTGAACCCCGATGACGACGGGGCACACCACGACAAACGAGGAGGGGGTCATCGTGCCCACCCGTGACGGCGCGCCGCTGGGCGCTCCCTGCTGGATCGATTTGGCGACGTCGGACCTGGACGGCGCCCAGGAGTTCTACGGCACGCTATTCGGCTGGACGTTCGAATCCGCCGGGCCCGAATACGGCGGATACGTCAACGCCGCGAAGGACGGCCACCGGGTCGCCGGCCTGATGGCCAACCACTCCGAGTCTCAGCTGCCCGACGGCTGGACCACCTACTTCGACACCGCCGACATCAACGCGACGGTGTCGGCGGTGACGGCGGCGGGTGGCTCGGTGTTCATGGGACCCCACGAGGTGCCGGCCAAGGGCGTCATGGCCCTGGCGGCCGACCCGACCGGAGCGCTCTTCGGTTTATGGCAGCCGCTGGAGCACCGCGGCTTCGAGGTGATCGGCGAGGCCGGTTCCCCGGTGTGGCACCAGCTGACTACGCGCGACTTCCGTGCCGCCGTGGACTTTTACCAGCAGGTATTCGGCTGGCGCACCGAGGTGGTGTCCGACACCGACGAATTCCGTTACATCACCGCATCATTCGATGGGCAACAGTTGCTCGGCGTGATGGACGGCGCCGGCTGCCTGCCCGAGGGCGTCCCGTCGAACTGGACGATCTTCTTCGGCGCCGAGGACGTCGACAAGACGCTGCGGGTGATCGCCGACAACGGCGGCGCCGTGGTGCAGGCCGCCGAGGACACCCCGTACGGCCGGTTGGCCGCGGCGACCGATCCGACGGGGGTCATCTTCAACCTGTCCTCGCTGCAGAGCTAGCGGGAGTTGGTCGCACCGGCGCAGCGGCGAGTCAGCTAATCTCCCAACCATGACTCGCCGCCTGCGCCCTGGTTGGCTGGTGGCATTCTTCGCACTGCTCATCTCGGCCAGCGCCTGGATGCCATGGCTGACGACGGCGGCGGGCGGCGGGGGCTGGGCCAACGCCATCGGCGGCACCCACGGCAACCTGATACTGCCGAAGGGCTTCGGTGCGGGACAGCTCATCGTGTTGCTGTCCTCGACGCTGCTGGTGGCCGGGGCGATGGTGGGCCGGGGACTGTCGGCAAAGATCGCTTCCGTTGCGGCGCTGGTTATTTCGCTGCTGATCGTTGCTCTCACGGTGTGGTACTACAAGCTCAATGTCAACCCGCCGGTGTCGGCGGAATACGGCCTCTACGTCGGGGCGGTCGCCGCGGCCTTCGCGGTGGCGTGCTCCCTGATGGCGGTGATCATGGCGTTGGCCTCCCGCCGGCCAACCCGCTGAGGTTTCAGCCCGACGGGAACTCGTGCTTGCCCGACGTGGCGCTGCCTTCGGGCTCGTTGACGCCGAACACGAAGGGCGCGAACACGACTTCGCGACCGTCCGGGTCGCGGTAGGTGATCGCGCCCGTCGCCTCCCAGTACGGGTGCTGCTCCACCGGCGCCAGGCCCGCCGCCTGCAGGCGCGCGATCGCGGCCCGCTGGGCCTCCCGGTCGGGGAAGTACAGGCACAGCTGCTCATGAGGATCCACGGCGACGGGCTCGACCGACTCGACGATCTCCAGGGTCAGGTTCCAGCTGGGCAGGCCGAAGATGGCGCCGTTGCTGCCGTAGCTGGCCTCGAACGTTTCGTAGAGCGGCAGCCCCACCAGCTCACGGTAAAACCGCACCGTCTCTTCGAAGTTCGACGAGCGCCGGGCAAAGCGGATGCCGCCGAGCGGTGCCAACTCCGGCGGCCAATGCGTGTGCCGGCGGCGGGATCCGTGGGTCACAGCCCCACACCGCTTGCGGCCGACTCCGCGGTATGCCAGCGCCGCAGCTGATCGCCGGGCGCCCACGTCGAATGCGTGCCGCTGGAAATACGTTCGGGGAGTTGGAGTTTGCACACCGGGCCGTCGCCGATGCGGGCGGCGTCGAAGACCACGCAGTAGGAGGCGTCGGCATTCATGTCGGTGGTCAGGGTGACCAGGTAGCCGTCGTCCTCACCGGTCGAGCCGACCCGCGGGGCCATCGCGGTCTCGCTTCCGTACACACCGTCGCCGAAGGAGATGCCCTCCTCGTTGCCGGTCAGGACGTCGTGTTTGACCAGGCCGTCGAACAGGAACCAGCCCGGTTTGCCGGTGGCGGCATAGGTGTACCGATAGCCGGTCGTGGCGTAGTCGGGGTTGATCGTCCCGAACTCGGTGATCGAGTCCGACAGTGGCTCTTCGGTCACCGCGCCGGTGACCAGGTTGAACCGCCACCGGTGCAGCCGGGCCTGCAGCCGATCCAGCGCCAGGAACCGAAAGAGCTTCTCCCACTTGGTTCCCCCGGTGTCGAGCGGCTGTGGATCGCCCTCGAAGAAGCCGTCGAGCACGATCTCGTCGCCGTCCTCATAGGCGTTGACGAAATGCAGGACGAAGGTCGGGTCCGCCTCGAACCATCGGATGTCGGCCGTCGAGCCGCGGCGGGGGAGCACGGCGAAGCGCGACGGGATGTCGGGGTAGAAGTGCGGCAGGTGCACGTCGTGCTCGAGCAGCCGCGGATCCCAGAACAACGGGAAATCGTTGAGTATCACGTAGTTCTCGGTGAACGCCATGTCGTGCGGCAGCCGCGGCCCGGGCAGCGGGATGTCCACGTAGTGGACCAGTTCGTCGCTCTCGTCGACCACGCCGTAACGCATGTACGGCTCCTGCTTGCTGTAGTTGAAGAACAGCAGCTCGCCGGTTTTGCCGTCGACCTTGGGATGCGCCGACACCCCCCAGTCGGTGGGGAAGCGCCCGTTCCAGGACTCCTTGCCGATCGTGTTCGCCGAGTACGGGTCGACCCGGTACAGATCGCCGCACTGGTAGAAACTGGTCAGCGCGATTCCCCGGTGCACGATCACGTCGGTGCTCGACGCGTCCTTCATCCGGGTGCGAGCGCCCCAGCCGTCCTCCCGCTTGGTCAATTGCACCGCCTCGGCCAGGCCGGGCCACAGCGGCTCGCCGGCCTCGTTCTCCGCCAGGAAACCATCCGTGCGGACAAAGCGGTTGCGGTAGAAGGCTTTTCCGTCGCGGAATCCGACCACATGCAGCATGCCGTCGCCGTCGAACGGGTGATAGGTCTTCAGCGCCGGGTGCAGTGGGTTCTCGGTGTTTCGCAGGTAGACGCCGTCCAGGTCGCGGGGGATCTCACCCTCGACCGCCGTGAGGTCATCGGCGTCCCACTCCGTCGTCTGCGGCCGCCAGGGACCCGTCCGGTAGGGGTGGTCGTCGTCTTCGGGCAGGGTCGACAGGTACTTGCCGACGATCTCTACATCCATGATCAAATCCCTTTGCTGACAACGAAACTGACCGTGGTGGCGGTACTGCCGCCGAAGTTGAGGGTGCCGAAGGTGTTGGCGCCCTCGACCTGGTAGTCGCCGGCCGCGCCGCTGACCTGTTTGGCCGCGTCGAGCAGCATCCGGATGCCGGACGCCCCGACGGGGTGGCCACCGCCGATGAGTCCGCCGCTGGGGTTGATGGGCAGCCGCCCGCCGATGTCGATCTCGCCGTTTTCGATGGCCTTCCACGACTCGCCCGGCCCGGTCAGCCCGATGTGGTCGATGGCGAGGTACTCGCTGGGCGTGAAGCAGTCGTGCACCTCGTACCCGTCGAGGTCGTCGAGCGTCAGCCGGGCCCTTCGGAGGGCGTCGAGAACCGCCGCCCGCACATGGGGCACTACGTAAGGGTCGTCGACCGCGCGGTCGAGCTTCTGCCGCAGACCCAGCCCGACGGTGCGGTGCCCCCAGCCGTCGATGCGGCCGATCGGGCGCGCGTCCGGGTGGTCGCGCAGGT
The DNA here is from genome assembly GCF_059812165.1 of Mycobacterium sp. NGS69. Classification (NCBI taxonomy): domain Bacteria; kingdom Bacillati; phylum Actinomycetota; class Actinomycetes; order Mycobacteriales; family Mycobacteriaceae; genus Mycobacterium; species Mycobacterium sp. NGS69. The sequence goes on along the minus strand of NZ_JCALCD010000001.1, from coordinate 44,783 downwards.
ATGCGTCGTTGACCAAAACCACTCCCGAGCCGCCGTCGGTCATCTGGCTGCAGTCGAATCGCCGTAACCGGCCTTCGGTGATCGGGTTGGTCGCGTCGTCGTCGGTGATCGGCTGGGGAACCGTCCACCCGCGGGTTTGGGCGTTGGGGTTGCGCCGCGCGTTGGCGAAGTTCAGTTGCGCGATCGCGCGCAGGTGCGCGTCGTCCAGGCCGTAGCGCCGGTCGTACTCGTCGGCGATCTCGGCGAACATCGACGGCCACAGGTAGCGAGCGCCGGCGCCTTCGTGTCCGGTCCACGCGGCGGCGCCGAGGTGCTGGGCCGCGGTGTCACCCGGGACGGTCTTCTCCAGCTCGATGCCCACCACCAGCGCGGTGTCGTAGGCGCCCGACCGCAAATCGGCCATCGCCGAGAGTGCCGCAACGCTGCCCGACGCGCACGCGGCCTCGTGCCGCGAGGCCGGGGTGTCCCAGAGTTGGTCGCAAACCGTGGCCGGCATCGCCCCGAGGTGACCCTGGCTCGCGAACATCTCGCCGAAGGCGTTGCCGACGTGCACGACGCCGATATCGGCGGCGTCCACTTTCGCGGTGGCGAGCGTTCCCTCGACCACCTCGGCGGTCAACGACGCGAAGTCGCGGCCTTCCCTGGTGAGGTTGCGCGCGAAATCGCTTTGATAGCCGCCCAGTATCCACACGCCAGTCGAGCCGTCCATATGCGGAACGCTACTCCTGAGCGGTTGGGCCGACTGGCCAAAAGGCGGCCCCGTCGGCTCTCGGGCTGAACCGACGGGACCTAGACGGGCGCGAAGGCCGGCCGACGCGCTCGCCTCTGATGGAACATTGCCGCCAAGCGTGATCGACAAACAAATTGGCTCAACCTGACAGCGGACGGTAAGAATCGGCGCTGACCTGGGCAATTCACCTTTGCGCTGCGCAGGGCGCCGCGGGGTCCCGTGCGGCCACGGTTGTTTGCGTCCGGATTGCCTGCGCGTCGGCACGGTCGACCGCCGCCAAGTCGATGCCCTTGGTCTCGCGGGCGGCCAGGGCGGCTACCGCGCTCACCGCCGCGGTGGCCGCCAGGTACCAGGCAATGGGCACGGAGGATTTGTAGGTCTCGAGCAGGCGAACGGCGATGATCGGGGCCAGCGAGCCGGCGACGATCGAGGTGACCTGGTAGCCGAGCGACACCCCCGAGTAGCGCATCCGGGTCGGGAACATCTCCGCCATGGCCGCCGGCTGGACCGCGTACATGACACCGTGGAAGACCAGCCCGATGATGACCGCCGCCAGGATGATCGCGTTGCGCCGGCTGTCCATCATGGGGAAGGCGAAGAACCCCCACGTGCACGCGCAGACGGCGCCGACGAAATAGATTGGGCGCCTGCCGAACCGGTCACTGAGGCGCCCGGCCAGCGGGATGACCACGAAGTGCACGGCGTGCGCGACCAGCAACCAGGACAGGATCGCCTTGGTGTTGGTGTGCACGTGCACCTTGAGGTAGGTGATGGAGAAGGTGACGACGAGGTAGTACATCGTGTTCTCGCCGAAGCGCAAGCCCATGGCGGTGAAAACGCCACGCGGGTAACGCTTCAGGACCTCGAGGGCGCCCAGCTGCCTGGCCTTGGACCGGTCGGCCTCCTGTTGTGCTTCGAGGAAGATGGGGGCGTCGGTCACCTTGGTGCGGATGTAGTAGCCGATCAGCACGACGACCGCGGACAGCCAGAAGGCCACCCGCCAGCCCCAGCTCAGGAACGCCGCGTCCGACAGCGTCCAGGTCAGGCACAGCAACACGACGGTGGCGAGCATGTTGCCTCCCGGCACCGCCGCCTGGGGCCAGCTCGCCCAAAAGCCGCGACTGTCCTTCGGGCTGTGCTCGGCCACCAGCAGAACGGCGCCGCCCCACTCGCCGCCGACCGCGAAGCCCTGGATGAACCGCAGCACCACCAACAACGCCGGCGCCCAGTAACCGACCTGCGCGAAGGTGGGCAGGCAGCCCATCAGCACGGTCGCGGCGCCGACCAGCAGCAGGCTGAACTGCAGCAGCTTCTTGCGTCCGTAACGATCGCCCAGTTGCCCGAAGACGAGGCCGCCGAGCGGGCGGGCGGCGAATCCGACGGCATAGGTCACGAAGGAGGCCAGGATCGCGTCGAGCTCATTTCCGCCGGACGGAAAGAACACCTTGCTGAACACCAGCGTGGCCGCGGTGCCGTAGAGGAAGAATTCGTACCACTCCACGACGGTGCCGGCCATGGACGCGGCGACCACTCGGCGCAGAAACGTCCGGTCTTGGAATGGGTCCGGCTGCAATTCGTTACGGACACTCATTCGGATGTCCTCCTGGCTGACCGCGGGGCTTATCGCGGATGGCAGCGTACCCGGCCCGGGTTACGGATCCCATACGGCGAGCAGACGCAGAATCGCACGCGCGAGGCTCGTACAGTGCGATTCTGCGTCTGGTCGGCGGAAAGCGCTGCGCCGGCAAAACCGATGCGTTGCGACACGGTCACGGATGCATACCTATCCGCTGCTGGCTAGTCACATTGGCCCCGTGAATCACTATCGTCACATGAGCCAGCTGCGGACGTCAATTGCGACGGCCCGCTCCCGGGAAAGGTGTGACATTGACGGCGATTCCCCGGATCCTGTCGTTATCGATGGCGTCGGCGACCGCCATCGGTTTCTTCGTCGTGGTCGGCCCCGCGCCGTCGGCGAACGCCACACCTTGCGGCGCGCCCGAAGCGAACATCGAGCCGCCGGCCGCGCCCCCCGCGATGCCCGCGCCGCAACCGGTGGTCCAACCGCCGACCGGTCGTAGGCCTTCCCACACGAACGACCAGGCGCCGTTGCCGAAGTTGGGTCCGCTGATCTCCTCGCTGCTCAAGCCGGGAACGACGGGCGGCCAGCGCTACTCCGCGCCGATACAGCCCCAGGCGGGCGTCGTTCCGCCCGGGCCCAATCCGCCGGCGCCGGGCGTCCCGCAAGTGCCGAACGCGGCCCCTATTCAGCCACAGCCGGCCCCCCAGCCGGCGGCGCAGCCGGCGCCCCCGCCGCCCGCCAACATCGCGGGGGCCCCCACGTCGCTGGTCGACTGGGTGACCGGGCCGGAGGGCCCGAACAAGACCCTCCAACGATTCAGCATCTCGGGAACCGACCTCGGGATCATCTGGGACAACGGCGATCCCACCAACCGCCAGGTCCTCATGGCCTTCGGTGACACGTTCGGCTATTGCAAGGTCCGCGGCCAGCAATGGCGGTACAACACGCTGTTCCGCAGTTCGGACCGCGATCTGTCGCACGGCATCCACATCGCCGATGGCGTGCCCAACGACCGGTACTCCGGCTCGCCGGTGTGGGCGTCCAACCTGTCCAAGCAGGTCGTCAACACCATCCACAAGGCGCCGCACGAGACGGGCATCATCCCGACCACCGCCATGTCCCTCGGGCGAACCCAGTACATGAGCTACATGTCCATCCGGCAGTGGGGCCGCGACGGGGAATGGCAGACGAACTACTCGGCGATCGCGAGATCCGTTGACAACGGCCAGAACTGGGGGATCTTCCCCAGCAGCATTCGCACGGCCTCGGCGGACGCCATCCCCGGTGTCCCATTCACGCCGGGCAATGAAAACTTCCAGATGGGCGCGTTCATGAAGGGGAACGACGGCTACATCTACCAGTTCGGTACCCCGTCGGGGCGCGGCGGCGCGGCCTTCCTGTCGCGGGTCCCGCCGAACTATCTGCCGGACCTGAGCAAGTACCAGTACTGGAACGGCGACAACGGCGGACATTGGGTCGCGGCCAATCCCGGGGCGGCGACGCCGCTGTGGCCCGGCCCGGTCGGCGAGATGTCGGCCCAATACAACAGCTACCTGAAGCAGTACCTGGTGCTCTACACCAACGGCGGCAGCAATGACGTCGTGGCGCGGACCGCGCCTACGCCGACCGGACCGTGGAGCGGGGAGCAACCGCTCGTGTCGTCGTTCCAGATGCCCGGCGGCATCTACGCGCCGATGATCCACCCGTGGTCGTCGGGGCGCGATCTGTACTTCAACCTGTCGCTTTGGTCGGCATACGACGTGATGCTGATGCACACCGTTCTGCCCTGAGCGCACACGCGTTGTCAGCGGTCACCGGGGCTTGCCGCAACGTCGTGACACCCTCAGACTGGTTGATATGCGCGATCGGGAGGCGATCGACCAAGAGCTGCGGCGCATAGCTCTGGGGCGCCAATCCATGCGCGAGCAGGGTGGTCGGCCGTCGATCCGGGACATCGACGCGCTGCTCGACGAGCGCCTAGGCCACCCCGTCGAGGTCGTCGAACCCGAGGCGGTTGACGAGGTTGCGGTACTCACCGAGACATCGTCGCCGCGCAACGCGCTTCACGGGCGTAGGCGGGTGCGGCGCCGGTTCGGTCCCCTCGCGGCGTTGCCGCTAACGTTGCTGGCCGTCGTCGCCGCCGTGGTGGCGGTCATGTTCGGCGCGCACAAATCGCAACCAGCGCTGCCATCGGCCGACCCGTCGCCGGCGGCCGTCCCGCCGCCGCCGGCCGCTGCACCCAGCCCGGCCGCGCCGGTGGTGCACGCTCCGTCGCTGGAGATCGTCGACCGGGCGTTCATCGGCGCGCTCAAACAGGATGGCGTGCCGGTCCCCAGCAACGAGTACGTCACGACCCACGGCCATGCGGTCTGCGAGTTCCTGGCGAACCAACCCGACTTCACCGAGGCCGTCCGCGTCCTACAGCAATCGTCGGTGTGGGATGCCAATCAAAGCGCGAGTGTCGCGGCCGGTGCCATCGTCGCGTATTGCCCTCAGTACCAACCTGCCGGCTCGGAGCACCTACAGACCGGGTTCCAAAACGCCCTGTCCGGACTGCAGGCCATCGAACGTGATCTGCAGGGCATCAATGGCAATTTGCAGGACATCCGGGATGGCCTGCCGCCGCTCCCGGGCCAGCAGTGAGGTCGGCGAAGGCTACAGCCTGCACTCGCCGGTGCCTACTAATACCGTCCAGCACTTGGTAATTCGATAATTCGAATCACCCCGCCCTCACTCGTAGAAGGTCATCGTGTCAGCGGCGTAATCGATGTACACCGCGTAGTCGGCGAAGGGTAGATACCCGGTATTCATCGACCCTCCCGAGGTCACTGTCGGGTAGTAGGTCGAGTCCAAGGCGTAGGAGTACAGCTCCTGGCCACTGCTGGTGTAGACCGCGATGGTTGATCCGGTTCCCGCGCTGCCGAGTAGTGATGACGGGATGGTTCCTTCCACACCGCCGGAATCGATGATTGCGGAAACGGTTTGGAGTGCGCCGCCGTTGACCGATACTTCCAGGGTGGTGATCGGCGCACCGGTGACCGTGGCGATGGAGGTCAAAGTTGTCGGGGCGGGACCGAATGTCAGCGTGCCGGCGGATTCGTTGATCAGCACACCCTCGTTGTAAGACGAGTTGGAAAACGACTGGGTCGGGACGCTGGTGCTCGGGCCGCTCGCGTTTGCTCCGATTCCCAGAACGCCGGTCACGCCGTCGTGGGCGAAGTACGTCTGGAACGAGAAACCGTTGGTCTCCAGGGCTGCAAGAGACGTGGGCCACGCGAAGAGCTCGACGTCGACAGGGGTCGCGTTGGTCACCAGTCCGCCCCCAAAATTGATTGGCATGTTCAACGTGACGTAGAGATAGTCCAACCCCCCGCTATAACCCCCGATACCAAAGCCCGTAGGGAGGCCGTAGCTGAACAGGCCGAGGATTCCCCCAATGTCCTGGTAGGGGATAACCAGGCCCGTCGACCCGGTGTCGACCAGCAAAGGCACGCTCGATCCGTTGCCGACGGAGGCGTAGACGATCGCCTCGGATCCGTTGACCGTCAAGGGAACCGTGGCACTCGTGGATGTGGTGGTGACCGCGGTCGTCGTGCTGGTCGTGGCCGCACTACCGGTCGAGCCCGACGACCCTGTGCTGAGCAACGGACGCCCGATCAAGGTCTCGCTGGTTTCGTTCACGACATCGATGACCGCTTGCTCGGCTTGGCCGACATCGTTATTGACGGTCTGCGCAGCGTCGCCGAGTAGCCCACCCACCGGGCTGCTGCTGATCGCCGAGTCGACCGAACTGAGCACCGCACCGATGGGGCCGTCGGCGATTGCGCTTGATACCTGAGCCAGCAAGTCCTGTACTTCCGACCACGCCGTGAGCTGCGCGGTCGCTGCGGATGCTCCGCCGTAGTAGCCGACCATCGCGGTGACGTTCTGGGCCCACATCTGCTCATAGTCGGCTTCCAGGGCAGCGATCAGGGGCGCGTTCTGCCCCAACAGATTCGACACCACCAGCTGCAACAACGCGATTCGGTTGGCGGCCACCAACGCTGGGTGCACAGTGGCGGCCAGGGCGGATTCGAAAGCGCTGGCCGCTGATTGGGCCTGCGTGGCAGCGGTTTGGGCTTGAGTTGCCGCTGCGGATAACGCCCCCGTGTACTGTGCCGTGGTCGCGAGCATCGCCTCTGACGTGGGCCCCTGCCAGATCTCTGACGTCAACCCCGACGTCACCGCCGAGAACGATTCCGCCGCATAACCCAACTCGGTGGCGAGCCCATCCCACGCCGCCGAAGCCGCCAGCATGGGCGCCGAGCCCGCACCCGCATGCAGCAACAATGAAATGACCTCCGGCGGCGAAACCAAGAAACTCATCGGCGACGTGCCATTGCCGGCCCCGTTGCCGCGGGAGCCTCATCTGACGCTGCAGTGCGTGCAGGGTCGACTACAGCGATCGTCAAGATGGGCCCCTCAGATCGATTTGATGCATGAACCGCTGGACGCGGTGACCATAGGAAGCGAATCTGAAGCCAACCTGAAAACCTGCACGGCAGGGACGTTTCTTCAGCTTAATTTCAGGAGCAGGGTCATCGACTGGAAAGCCAGGCAAGACGGGGTGGTTCGCGTTTCTGGTCCAGATCGCCCATGAATCGACCTCCCTCATTCTGGGAGTGTCAAGGATCAGCCGAAGTAACTGTCAAGCATCAGCCGAAGACGAACTGTCACGCATCAACCGAGGTCATACACGACAAGAGTGCCCCCGGCAAAAGTGCCCCCGGCAGGATTCGAACCTGCGACACCGGCTTTAGGAGAGCCTGCAAGCCCGTATGGTTGAGGCACCGAAAGGGCATTTGAAGTGGCCATTTAGTGCCAGTAAACGCTAAGCGAAACCACGGCGTGTCGCGGCTCCACCGACCAAGCACCGACCATAGGAAAGTGTTGGCGATCTCGCTTTGAGCCGCTTGGTAGCAGGTCTCTGTTAACCCGAAGGTGCCGCGCGGGCGGGCACGGTGTGAGGCGCGCCACGAATGGATGCTGCGCGCCAAGCCACGAAACATCCAACTATATCGATAATTCATTGACTCGGGCGCAATCGGGAAGCGTCGGCTCCGCGAGAAGTCAACGCGGAGTGAAGCGTTGTGCGCCGTCAAGGCGCATCACTTCACCGTTGACGTACCCGTTGGTCAGCAGGAAGACCGCAGCGTCGGCGAACTCACCAGGAGCCCCGAGGCGTTTGGGGAAGGGCACGTTCGCGGCGAACTTCGCGATTGCCTCTTCTCCGATCGACTCCATGATCGGCGTCTTCATCGTCCCCGGAGCGATTGTGTTCACCCGAATGGCGGCGGAGCTGAGGTCGCGCGCAGCGGCGATCGTCAATCCGATCACACCGGCTTTCGCTGCTGCGTAAGCGGTTTGACCGATCTGTCCCTCGTAACCAGCGATGGACGCCGTGAGCACCAACGCGCCTCGCTCGCCGTCGGCCTGCGGTTCCGCGGCCGCTATGGCCGCGGCGACGAGCCGAGCGACGTTGTAGGTCCCGTTGAGATAAAGATCGATGGTTTTAGTAAAGCCGGCCATATCGGCCGGGCTGCCGTCGCGTTGCACGATGCGTTGTGCAACGCCGAATCCACCATGCGCGACCACGGCATACCGCAGCTGGCCGAGTTGGTTGGCCTGTTCGATCGCTTCCTTGACGGAGTCTTCGCTCGTCACGTCCGTACTGACGAAGGTCGCACGGCTGCCCAACTCGTCAGCTAGCGCCTTGCCCTTGTCTGTGGCCAGGTCGGCGATCACTACGCCGAGGCCTTCGGCGTGCAATCGCCGCACCGTGGCCTCACCGAGGCCGCCCGCGCCTCCACTGACGATCGCGGACGCACCGTTGAATTTCTCGACTGTCACTGCTCTCCTTCCGAGTTGCACCGGTCAAAAATTGCCGATTACCAGGTCTCACGGCTCGGCGGCATTCAGGGCCATCCGTCCGAGCCGACGCGCGTAGCCGACGGTCGTTCCATAATCGTTGCTCCAGCCCTGTGCGCGCAGTGCCGCGGATTACAACAGATGTTTTGGCGGTGACGCCGATCGCGCCGTGAAGTTGGTGGGCGATCGTCGTGACCGGCGTGACGGCCCGTCCAACGGCTACGCGCGCGACGGCAACCGCGAACTCGGTTTCGGGACAACTGAACCCATGTTCGGCCCGCACCGGCACCGCCCGACCAATGCCTCGGCTTGCACCGGTCACCACCAGCGCGCGGTCCTGAGGATGCGAGAACCCGGCCTGTCCACCGTTTTGAGCTCCTCTCGCCCCGCGGGCCCCGAACGTTCCTTAAATGCTATAACTATATATCCCATTTAGCGGACGACCGCGGCGGTTTCGTCGCACAGGAGCGAGGCAACCATGACCGACGTCATCTCGATCGGCACGGACGCGCCGCCGTGGTGCACGGGGCGATCGGACAAGTCCGGTGCGGTGGTATTGCGACGAATGGCCACGCGGGCATCTTCGACTACGCCTGCGCGTTCTTGCCTGGCCTTAGCGAGAAGGAGTTCGGGCATGAGAAACGTCGCCATCGTAGGTGGCATGATCCCGTTCGCCGAGCATCTCGAACTCGGCATCACGGACGTGGTGCCGATGGCCTACTCCGAAGTCAAGAGGTAGCCGTCAGCGGCCTGATCTGGCGGAGGCTGTCGCATGACACGACGTCGGCTAGAACCGCAGCAGCGGCGTGAAGAGCTGCTCGACACCGCTGCCGCGATGTTCGCGGAAATGCCGTACGAAGCCGTCTTAATGGAGGACATCGCCGCGCGCGCGGGTGTCTCTAGAGCGCTGATGTATCACCATTTTCCGAGCAAGCGAGAGTTGTACGTAGAAATATTAAAGCGCGCCAGCAACCGGTTCCTGGCACGCGTGAGCCCCGATCCAAAGCTGCCGCTGATGGAACAGCTTGCGATCGGACTCGAGGCCCACATCCAATCAATTCTCGATCATCCCTTTGAGGCAGTCGCGATCAACCGCGGCGTACTTTCATATGACCCGGCAATTCAGGCGATCATCTCCGAAGAGCTCAATGTTGTGGGCCAGCGCTTGATCGATCAACTAGTCGCGCAGGGACATGCGCGCGATGCCACCGAGATTGCGGTGGAGGGTTGGTTGGCGTTTGTTCGGGCAGCCAGTGTGAAATGGGCTCAGTCGCGGCGTATCTCGCGGGCTGAGCTCACCGAGATGTGTTTGCGCGCGTTCGGCTGCGCACTCGGGTGCCCCACCACGGCGCATATCCGACCGAAGGAGTTCACTAGCAGACGCCTGCGCTGGAGTGCCTTCGGCAGCGTTGCCAAGCTCACCGCGCCGATCACCGTTGGGAGTCAGCATCGGAACCGCGACGCCTCGCCATTCGGGTGGAAGGCCACCGCCGACGACATCATCACCAAAGTTCAACGCGGCCGCGACGCCCTCAGCAAGGTCAAAGGGCAGAAGTAGCCGCTAGCGCAGGCGGTGATGCGCGCCGTCAGCGCAGGTTTGCCGTCGTCCCCGACCGCTTGTGCTCAGGGGGCGTCCGGATGCGACCACGGGGGAAGCGCCGATCGCGGTCTGCACATTCCGCTGACCGCATCGATGAGCACGCCGAGCGGGGCAATCGTCCGCGGTTGGGTGAAGGAGTTGCGCATGCCCGCGAGCGGCATCGACGTCTCAACAACGGCGGAGTCCTGATCGGCGATCAATACCTCGATCCCGAACCGACGAAGCAGGTGGACCGGGATCGCGATGTCGTTAGTCGGCGTCCCGGCTCACCTCCGTCATTCGAGAAGGTCGACCGCACTGGAAAGTTCGGAACCCGACAACGCGAATTCCCCGGCCTTCTGCAGGTGCTTTTTCCACAGCTCGCCGGCTTTCTCAGCCTCCCCAGCCTTGATCAGGTCGAGAACCATCCGATGCGTCTTGGCCGATCGACGGACCGCCTGCTCTGCGCGAGAACCTTCGGTTGCCTGCAACGAGCGATTCGCCTTCACTACGATGTGATGAAGCATGTCGCTAACGATCTGCAAGGTCTTGTTGCCCGATAGCCGTGCGATCGCGGCGTGGAACTCTGTCAGTCGGACCGCGGCATCGCTGCCTGGTGTCAACTGCTCCTCGGCTTCGACGATCTGCTCTAACTCCGCGATCACTTTCGCGTTGCGGCCTTTGGCCAGCTGCACGACCATCGGCGCCTCGAGAGCCATTCGCGCGTCGTAGACATCTTTGAGCGTCACGCCTTCGTACTCGAGGATCAGCCCCGCATAACGGGCAAGCGTCTCGCGTCGCGGTCGGGTAACCCGGGCGCCGCCACGTACCCCACGCTGGACGACGATAAGCGATTCCGATTCGAGCACACGGAACGCCTCGCGCAACGTCGGCCGGGACACACCGAACCGCTCCATGAGTTCTGATTCCGGGGGGAGCATCGTTCCTTCTGCGATTTCGCCGCGGATGAACATCCTGCGCAGCACGGTGGCCACACGATCAGCCATCTTCGGCTCGCGAAGGTTGGTAACCTCCATATCGATCCTCCACCGATAGTAGTAATCAACTAATTGTTTGTAGGATAGCTGAACGGTGGTGCGCGAAGCCGCTGCGCCCCGTACACAGTGAGCAAGCTCATCGTCGATAGCCCATTGGCCCGACCGCCAGGTCCTTCATGATTTCGGTGGTACTCGCGCAGGGCCGCCGCACACGAAAGTCGCGCCACAGCCTCGCTACCTCGCATTCGTTGATGTAGCCGTAGCCGCCATGAATCTGGGGCACCGGCCCATGATCTCCCTCTGTACTTCGGAGGTCCGCCACTTCAGGTACGAGGTGCGCTAGCTCGCGGCTACAGTCCGTCGAGTGGCTGCCGCAATCGCTGGAGACGGAGCGCCAATGACGCCTTCGCCGGTCGATGCGGCAAATGGTCGAAACCGGCGGCCGAGACCCGGTATCCATGCGGCGGCGTTACCACGCACCCTTGACCGGTGGCCGGTTGGACTCTGGCGGCTCCTAAGTATATAACTATATATCTAATTTGCGAAGGGTCGAAGCATTTGAGCATTGCACTGCTACTCGAGATGGCCGTGTCCGGCGATCCCGATCGCCTTGCCGTGGTCGACCGTCACACACGGCTGACCACGTCGGAACTGAGCCGGCTCGCGAGTGGCGGAGCCGGAGCCATCGGCGCCACCGGCGTTCAGCACGTGGCCTATGTCGGCACCGGCGGGCTCATGCTGCCATTGCTGATGTTCTCGTCCGCGCGGGCCGCGATCCCGTTCACGCCGCTGAATTACCGTCTGAGCGCTGGGGGTTTGCAGCAGTTGATCGGGCGTCTGCCGGCGCCGCTTGTGGTCGCGGACCCAGAATACGTGGAGCTGGTCGCCGGCGCGGTCACTCAAGTGATGACGTCCGAGGAGTTCATCGAAGCCGCTCGGGCGAGGGAACCGGTCGAGGAGTTCGCCGATCCTGATGACGTGGCGATCGTCTTGTTCACCTCAGGCACCACATCTGCGCCCAAGGCCGTCGAGCTGACGCACAACAATCTGACCGGTTACGTCACGGGCACGGTCGAATTTGGTTCCGCCGACGCCGAGGATGCGGCGTTGGTGTGTGTGCCGCCCTATCACATCGCCGGCGTCGGTGCGCCGCTGTCGAATCTCTACGCGGGCCGACGGACTGTCTACTTGCGCAAGTTTGACCCGCGAGAGTGGGCGCAGTTGGTGCGCGACGAGCGGGTGACTAATGCGACGGTGGTACCGACGATGCTCGACCGCATCATTACCGAACTGAAGGCCCGGCCCACGGATCTCCCGACGTTGCGCACTCTCGCGTACGGAGGATCGAAAGTGGGCCTGCCGCTGGTCCGCAGGACCATCGCGATGCTGCCTCACGTAGGCCTCGTGAACGCTTATGGACTCACCGAAACAAGCTCTACCATCGCTGTTCTCACGCCGGAGGACCACCGTACGGCACACGGCGCGGCCGAGGAGGCCGTGGCGCGCCGGCTCGGGTCGGTTGGCAGGCCGGTGCCGGGGATCGAAATTCAGATCCGTGACGAGAACGGCACAGTTCTGGCGCCCGGCCAGACTGGGGAGTTGTTCGTAAGGGGACCACAGGTGTCCGCGCGGTACACAGGATTAGGTTCGGTTCTCGACGCCGACGGGTGGTTCCCAACCAGGGACACCGCGATGCTCGACGACGACGGCTACCTATTCATCGGTGGTCGATCTGACGACACAATCATCCGTGGTGGTGAGAACATCGCCCCTGCGGAGGTGGAGGATGTGCTCGTCGAGCATCCCGACGTCCACGAGGTCGTGGTGGTCGGCTCGGACGACCCGCAGTGGGGGCAGATCATAGTCGCGGTCGTCGTACCCGAGCGGGGCGCCGAACCGGATGTCGAAGAACTGCGCGAGTTCGTACGTAAAACGCTACGGGGCTCACGCACCCCGGACCGCATCGAGATCATCGACCAACTGCCCACGACGGACACTGGCAAGGTACTGCGCCGCGAGATCATCCGACAATTGTCCGAAAACGCCAGGAGCGCAACATGATCAAGAACGGAACCCGCCTGCAGAGCCAGGTCTGCGACACCCAGGTGATCGTCGTGCGGGCCACGGACAGCATCGACGACCTGCGCTGCGGCGGTGCGCCGATGGTGCTACTCGACACCGAGAAGTCATCGCACGCGGAGCTCGATCCCGCGCTGGCCGGCGGCAGCACGATGGGTAAGCGCTATGTCGATGAGGGTGGCGCCGAGGTGTTGGTCACCAAGGCTGGGGTGGGCACGCTCAGCATCGGCGGAACCCCGCTGTCGCTCAAGGCGGCCAAACCGTTGCCGGCCAGCGACTGAGTGCGCGTCACGATGAGTGCTCGGTGTGAGCTAGTCGCACCTTGGCGCCAGCGCGACTTGCGTTGCGGTCAAGCTCCTGCCTCGATGAGCTCCCGCGTTCTTGCGCCGCGTCGGGCCATAATCAAATTTGCCGATGCCGTGCAGCCTGCCCGCCGCCCGAGCGCGGGTGAGTTCTCGCCGCTGCCAGCCATTAGTTCGGTTCATCGCCGGCGCACGTATTCCGCCGCGCCTTACCCGGGTAGCCGAAGAATTTCTCGAAGTTCGCGTCGTTGATGGGTTGCGCGGAGTTGCGTTGAGCGGCTGCGCGTAACGCATCCAGACGCGTCTGCGCCGAATCAACCTCTTGCGGAGTGCCGAGCCGCCGGCATTGTTCAAGGTGGCGTTGGGCGGAGGCAATTTCGATTCGTAGCCGTTCACCGACCTCCACGAACGTCAGCAGGTCGTGATCGTCCTCATCCAACCTGTCGCGGTCCGTCGGCATTTGCGCCGTTCTCTTGAAGGGGTCTGTCATCGTCATCTCCGTCCCTGTACGCGCGTGTAGGGCTCATCTTATAAGCGACAGGATGGGGCTACCTCCCTCTATATAACTAAATGATTATCTGGTTTGTGGAGGTGATCGATGCCTACGGTGCAATCCGCCTTGGCCGCACACAGCGGATCCTTGGACAGTTTCCACGAATCTTGTTTGTGCGGGGCCAATCCGACGGCCCGCCACACCAGCGACACCATCGCCTGTGACAGGACCAGGTGATCGGTCATCAACCGTGTCGACCAATGCGTGGCATCCGGTGGAGTGGGTGCCAGCTTCGCGGTGATCAATGCCTCGATCTGTTCATCGCCTACCAAGCGGGCCGCCCGGCCGCGGGTCGTCGAGCAGCCCTTCGCAGCGCTTGGTGGCGAAACGGTTGCGCGACTTGGAACAATTTTCGATCCAACTCCAAGCGATCGGCGACCTCGACATTGCTGCCACCGTCGGCGCACGCCGGCACGATCCTGGCCCGCAGAGCGGGCCCGGCCGCGCTGTTGCGACGCCGGACCCGACCTTCCAACTCGGTACGTTCATCATCGGTCCACGGACCCCTCGAGACAGTTGGCGGAGAGGCACGAGCATCGCATGCCGCACGTCGGCGTGGTTTGTGATCGCGGGATGCCGAATAAGAGGGAAGAGGGACGTAGGCAAATTCGACTCTCTAGTCTAATCTGTTTAGAAACCAAAAATCTGGCCGGCGGCCATGCCGACGAACTACGCGACAGCCGCATGACGGACCGCTGACGAAGCGCAGAGGATATCGGATGAGACGTCTCATTTTCAGTGCCGAGCACGAGCAACTCCGTGCGACGACTAAGAACTTCATCGAACGTGAGGTCGCCCCTTACGCCGACGAATGGGAGATGCGGCGCATCGTTGACCGATCAGCGTTCATCGCCGCAGGCAAATACGGTCTGATCGGCTTCAATATGCCTGAGGAGTATGGCGGTGGCGGCAGCGACGACTTCCGCTTCAACGCGGTGATCAACGAGGAGCTGTCGAAGTTCGGAACCCGCGTCCCCGCTCTCACGCTTCAAAACGACGTTGTTGGCCCGTATTTCAAGTCGTTGGCGACTGATGAGCAGAAGCGCCGTTGGCTGCCGGGTATCATTAGCGGACAAACCATCGTCGCGATTGCGATGACCGAGCCGGGTGCGGGTAGCGACCTTGCCGGGATCCGCACCACCGCGGTGCGGGAGGGCGACGAATGGGTCCTGAACGGGTCGAAGACCTTCATCTCCTCGGGAATCAACGCAGATCTCGTCGTCGTCGTGACGCGAACCGATCCCTCTGCCGGCCACCGGGGGTTCTCGCTCCTTGTGGTGGAGCGTGACATGCCGGGCTTCATCCGCGGTCGCAAGCTCGACAAGCTCGGTCTGCAAACACACGACACTGCCGAATTGCATTTTGAGAACGTTCGGGTGCCGGTGGCGAATGTCTTGGGCGAAGAAGGCCGCGGGTTCTACCATCTGATGCACAACCTTCCCTCTGAGCGACTGTCGATTGCTATCTCCGCGATCGCCGGCGCCCGCGAGACCTGGCGTCAGACGCTGCAATATGCGAAGGATCGCAAAGCGTTCGGTCAGTCGATCGGCAGCTTCCAGCACAACAGATTCTTGCTGGCCGAGATGGATACCGAACTCGAAGTCTCCGAGCAGTACATCGACCGATGCCTGGCTGCCGTCGTCGAGGGCGACCTATCGGCGGTCGAGGCGGCGAAGGCCAAGTGGTGGTGCACGGAAGTTGCGAAGAAGGTCGTCGACGGCTGCGTGCAGCTTCACGGCGGCTACGGCTACATGAGGGAGTATCGGGTGACCAACGACTACGCGGACATACGCATCCAGACCATCCTCGGGGGGACGACCGAGATCATGAAGGACCTGATCGGGCGTGACCTCGGGCTTTGACTTCGCAGCAGACGACATGACGTCGCTAAACATCTGCGACCAATTGATCGAGATCAAGAGGGTGTCGATATGGATAAACCACTGGCGGGCGTACGAGTCCTGGAAATAGCGCAGTTCACCTTCGTGCCGTCGGCAGGTGCCATACTCGCCGACTGGGGTGCTGACGTCATCAAGGTGGAGAATCCGCTGACGGGCGATGCTCAGCGTCAGCTTTTCATGGCGTCGCACGGCGAGTCGTCAGAGCAATCGAGCCAGTTCACACCCCACATCGAGGCACCCAATCGAGGTAAGCGGAGTATCGGGCTGGGTCTGACATCCCCGTTGGCGCGGCCAATCTTGGAGGCGCTGCTCCGGCGCAGCGACGTCGTCCTCACCAACCACCTGCCTGTTGTCCGGTCCAAGTTGCGTATCGATGTCGATGATGTTCGGAGCATCAATCCCGACATCATCTACGTGGTGGGTAGTGGATTCGGCGGTCGTGGTCCTGGCAGGGACCGGCCGGGTTATGACTCCACCGCATTTTGGGCGAGGGGAGGAAGTGCAGACGGGGCGACGCCGTGCCTCGCCGATCGGCCGACCTATATGCCGTGCGGTGCGTATGGCGACAACATCGGCGGGCTGGCTATCGCGGGCGGCGTGGCCGCCGCGCTCTACCGGCGTCGCATGTCCGGACAACCGTCGGTGATCGATGTGTCACTGCTGGGCGTCGGGGCATGGGCGACGCAGTTCGATGTCAACATGGCGCTGATGAGCGGCGGGCACCTGCCAAAGGTGGAACTCGACACGCCCATGGCAGGCAATCCGCTGGTCGCGAGCTACCGCACGCGCGACGGCCGGTTCATTCAGTTGACAATGCTCGACCCGTTGTCTTATTGGTCGGAGTTCTGCATGTGCATGGGCAGCCCGGAAGCCGCCGCGGACAAGCGCTTTGCGACAATCGACGGTATCGCCGAGAATATCCACTCCGCATGTCGGATCGTCGCGGAGTTGATCGGCCGGTATCCCCTCGACGAATGCGAGCGACGGCTCAACGGATGTAGTGGCGCGTGGACGGTGTGGCAGGACAGCTGGGACCTCGCCAACGACGAGGACCTGGTCGCCAACGGTGGGATCATCGAAGTCGTTGACGCGCAGGGTGTTCGGCGCAAGCTGGTGGCGAATCCGGTTCAGTTCGACGTTGCGACCGTTCCGTCGAAGCGGGCGCCGCAATTCGCCGAACACACCGACGCCATCCTGCGCGAGATCGGGGTTGACGATGTCACGTTCGGCGAGCTCAAGATGGAAGGCGTCATCGCTTAAGGTGGCCGCTCGCCTCTGAGAGTTCGTTGTCGCGCTGTACTAGCCTGAGTTGGAATCTACTGATACCGCGGTCACCCCGTCACGCCCAGCATCTAGATCATCCAACTATATATCTGTCTTATGGGCAACGCGCCGACCTCGTGAAAGTATTCACTCGATCTCTGGATGCGCATGGAGGCCCGCGTACGCTTGGCGGCGACAGGCTGGGTACCACCTTTGACGCTCAAACATGTTGCCGCCATCGCGAACTGCGCTATCGGCCGCTGCAGGCGATCAGTCCCGGGTGACGCGAATTCGGAAGGGTTGGATTATCTCGTCTGCGCCGGTATACCGTAATTTTCTGCTCTGTAGTAGATTCGGGCTCCGTGAAAAGGTTGCAAGGCAAGCGGGCGGACATCTCGGAGGCGTGTTGTGACTTGTACACGCGCAGCGGGCATCGCGCACGCCACTCGGAAATCCGAGCTGCGAGAGGGCAGTTAAGTGGTCGCCACTGTCGCCTCCTTGATCGACCTGCTTGACGTCCGACTCGTCGCAAGCGATTCCTACGTAGGGATCACGCCCGACATTGGTATGCCTCGGGTCTTCGGCGGACAGGCGGCAGGTCAGGCGCTATTGGCAGCGGCCAAGACCGTCGAGGAAAAACGTGTCCCGCACTCTGTTCAGACCCACTTCCTCTCCACGGGGCTAATCGGGCCGCCGATTGAATTTCACGTCGAGCGGTTGCGCGACTCCGGCTCGCTGTCCAACCGGCGGGTTGTAGCCGAGCAGCAGGGTCGACAGCTGCTTTCCCTGCAGGCCGCGTTCCACGCTCCAGAAAATGGACCAGAGCATCAACTGGCTGCCGAGGCTGTCGACGGTCCTCCGTCGGCCGGCGCGGGCCTGCGTCCATTTCCCGAGGACTGGCCGGAATTCTATCGACGATGGTCATCTCTGGAAGTCGACTGGTACCCGGATTCGCACGTGCGCGGACCTCTCACGACAACCGGCCGGGGCACGCTGTCGCGCCAATGGGTGCGGACATCGGCACCCTTCGACGCTCCCCAAGCGGTCCACAGTGCCATCGCCACATGTGTCGCTGACCTGACATTGTTGATGAGCGCCTTTACGCCCCACCAAATCAAGCCCCATCGCGATATCAAGACGTTCACCCTCGATCATTGTCTATGGTTTCATCGCCCCTTCCGCATTGATGAGTGGCTGCTCCTCGAGCAGGTGTCGCCCAGTGCCTCGGAAGGCAGGGCGTTCTGTATGGGCCGGCTCTTCGGTGGGCGGCAATCACGTGGCCTCTGTGACCCAGGTGGGTCTGGTTCGAGAGTGGTAACTCATGACTTTTAGTTCTTGCCAAGATAATTGGAGGAGCCACAGATAATAGTCGACGCAGCCGAAACAGCGAATGCAAAGACCTCCGAAGACGCCGACGGGACCGGCTACGGCGCATCCGACGCGGCGATCGACGACGCTCCTATCCGAGGATGCTCGTGCTTGAGGGATCGCTCCTAGATCCGGACGCACCCGCCATCGTCGCAGTCGGCCCGACGGACGCCGTACCACGGGCAAGGCCGAACTGCTCGATATGGCGGGCGCGGCGTGCGATTCCTCGATGCGCAAGAAGGTCCCGCGGGAGGACTCTGTTTGTATCCGCGCTTTCTTCCAGCAGCACACTTACGTCGGCCGGCGGTCGGCGGCATGAGCAGATCGTCAAGTCACCGTCGGAACCCACGCGGCGATGCGATCCCACAGCTCGTAACGGTGGCTGGCGAAGTTGTGGCAGTGACCTGACTTCGGCACGAGGTGCAGTGTCACGTCAGCAGAGCCCGTATAGTTGGCAGGTTCGGCGTACGAATTGGGCGACACGTCAATCGCTGCGCCGAATCCTAGGAACACTGGAACATTCACCTGTGGCGCGTAGCGCTCGACGAATCCCGGCGTGGCGACCTCGGCGCCCGCGCGCACCGGCACCCGACTTTGCGCGGCGGTGTCGGCGTCGATCACCTGCTGTGGTACCTCTCCGGCATAGAACAGGCCCTCAAGATATGACCGCGGAACGGTCATGTGGCTGTCCTGCGGACTGGCACCCGAGAGCTGGCAAGCCAGCGACATTGATTGCTGGACCCGGCTTTCGAGATCGGCGGCATCTGTTGTTTCTTGGTAAATGTTGGTGACTTGTACCCCGTACCCGAGCAACACCACCGCGTCGTAGATACCGGTGTTGGCCTGCACCATCGTGGTCAGGCATGCGCCCATTGAGTGGCCTACACCGACCAGAGGGCCGGCCAGCGGCGAAACGCCGTCGATGAGATCGCCATTGCGCAGGCCTTCACGGACCTGCCGGGCCACCTCCGCGTCGCCGGCAGCCAGCAACTCCAGCCCTAGCTGGCCGGATGCGATTGGGTCAGTGCTCTCGCCGACGGCGAGGTGGTCCAGGGCGAGGACGATATAGCCAGCGGCGGCCAGGTGCTCTCCGAAGCTGTAGCCGGGGTGCCCGTCAATCTGCATGTGCCAATAGCGCTTGTCGTAGAGCCCGCCGGCCAGACACAAGAGCGCCGCGACCGCACCAGCCGGCCGCGGCGGCAGGAAGGCCCATGCCGTCTGGGTCAGCCGCTCACCGGTCTCGATACTGGCCGTCACTTCGAACGTCAATGGCGTTGGCATGGCACAAATTGTTCAAACCGCAGCCACCGATGTCCAGTGCGTTTTGTGCATCCCAACGTTGCGTAAACCGCAGCGCGCGACGAGTGTCGAGTGTCAAACTGGCGCCATGGAACTGCGCCACCTGCGTTGTTTTGTCGCGGTCGCTGAAGAGCGGCACTTCGGCCGGGCAGCCCAGCGTTTGCATCTGACCCCGGCACCGGTCAGCCGCGCCGTGCGGGCGCTGGAGACCGAACTCGGGGTGGACTTGTTCATTCGCGAACACCATGACGTGCGCCTGACGGCCGCGGGTTTAGCGCTTTGCGAACGAGCTGCTGAAGTCGTGCGTCATGCTGACTCGCTGGGCGACTACGCGCGATCGTTAGGGTATGAAGCGCTCGCGATAACGGTTGGCGCATTTCATCTTTCGCCACCGACGGTCTTAGACCGCACGGTGGATGCGCTGCGCGACCTAACAACGTCGAATGTCGAGGTTCAACTCGTTGAACCGGACCAGCTGCCGCGCCGGCTTGCGGCCGGCACGCTGGATTTCGCATTGGTGAACCCGACGTCCGACTGCGCCGGGCTGCCGTACCAGCAGGTGGCCGTTTTCGACTACGTGCTCGTCATGCGCGGCGACGACCCGCTCGCCGCGCGTGACCACATCGACTGGGGGGACCTCGCCCGACGTGAAGTGACACTGCCGCCCGATACGCCGTTCCCCTCGGTGCTCAACAACCTGCACGACTTCATGGTCTGCCACAGCGTGACACGGTTCGACCGCATTGACAGCCTCGACGTGGCCGCGATGGCAAGCCGGATCCGCACTCATCGCACCGTGATTCCGTCGCTGAGCCTAGAGGCCGGCGGGCCGTGGCGGGTATTCGACGACCCAGCGTTCGCGGTGCGCCCGTTCGGCGAACCACCGCCGCCCTACGTCCTTTCGCTGGCGTGGAGCCCCCGCGCCCCGCAGCGGTGGGGCATCGATCCAGGGGACATCCTTGCCGCGATCGCCGGCCGCAATCCCGCATATAACCACGCAGACAGGTAGGCGGGTCTCTCGCCTTCCGAACCAGACTGTGAGTGCGCCGCTCCCAGACCCCGGAAGGACCCGACGAGCTAATCCCGGATCAGGACTCGACATACCTAGGCCTTCGCCCTGACATGAGCCGCTTCGCTCCTTCGTTGCACTGACCATTACGGTGCTGCACCCGAACGGATTCACCACCGAACTGATCGAACCCTGCGAACAATTCTGCTGCCACGCCTTATCCCGCACCGCGCGGGCGTTCGCTTGTCCATGTGCGGTTTCAGGACTTGCTTGACACTTGTGCTTCAGGACATTCTTGACGGATTCGGTCTGCGTATCTGTCTGTAGCGGCTAGATGCTATGGCGGCGAGGGTAAGCCTTGAAGATGGCGATGTCGGTGTCGGGATTTCTTGCGTGGGTGCAGATCTCGTTGCCGTCGATGAAGACGCGAAAGACGGTGTCCTCAATGGCGATAGCGACCGTTTGCCCTTGGTAGCTGCGTCCGACGCGTAGCCGTTGGCCGGCGACGGTGACCGTCCCATTGGCTGCCACGCGTCGCATGGCACGGTGCGGGGGCGCTGGCGGCGGCAAGGGCTCAGAGGTGGGCCGTGCTCCACGGAGAGCCGCACGCTGATCCGCCGGCAGCGGCGCGGGCAGCGTCTTGACCAATCTGCCGTTGGCCACCACGTGCATCAGAGTGCCCTCAAAGCGCACGGTGACGCGCTGGCCGACCAACATCGACTCCAACAGCACTTTGTGGCCGCCGAGCCCGATGCAGCCGTCGCGGGAGACGGTGCGCGAGACTTCGATCACCGCGCTGGTCGTCAGCATGTCGACGGTGACGGCGCCGCGCGCTGGCTCTGGTCCCGCTATGCGTGCACCGCGCCGTAGTAGATCCCGCAGGTCGTGTTCGGACAGCCGTGACGGTCGCGTGCGTATCACCGCACTGTCGAGCACGATGTGGATGCTGCGGTCACTGGCCCACACCGTGACCTCGCGTCGGGCCAGCGCAGCGGTGAACTTGAACTGCTGATCACCCGGCAGCAGGAGGCGCGCTCGTGGCGTCAGTACGGTCTCCCACTCGACGGCGTGAATGGAGCCGCCAAGCGAGAGTTCTGCCGCCGGCACGAGGGGTTGCTTGGGACGCGGCGGAACGATGACTTCGACGACGTCGGGAACCAGCGGGTCGGTAACCACCGGCATCGGAGGGACCACGTCGATGGGCGCTGGGCGAAACACCGTCGCCGGCATCGCCATCCCCAACGACTGGTGCGGGCGACTGTAGTTGTAGCCGTGCACCCAGGCATCGATCGCCTCCTGGGCCGCCTCGATGCTCGCAAACGGGCCAGCGGCATCCAGCAGCTCGCGGCGCAGCGTCTTATGGAAACGTTCGATCTTGCCAGTCGTCGTCGGCGAGCGGGGTTTGGTCAACCGCGTGGTGATGCCGTTCTCCCGGCAAATCCGTTCGAACAGCACCTCGGCCGGATACGGCTTGGTGAACCGTCCCGTGAACTGTTTACCGTTGTCTGTCAACACTTCTGACGGCACACCGTAGGCGGCCATGGCTGCGGTGAAGGCTGCGCACACTGCGCGTGCTCCAGGTTCAGCGACGACGGTAGTCATCACGACAAACCGGGCATGGTCGTCGATGCCGGTGACCAACTTGCACTCACGGCCATCGGCCAAAAACACCCCGCCCATTATGTCGATCTGCCACAGCTGCATCGGGGCATCCCGCTGCCAGCGCCGGTACTTGCGTTTGTGGTTCTGCTGCTGGGCGGCCACCAGGCAATGTCGAACCAGAATCCGATACACGCTCGACCGCGACGGTGGCGCTTCCACACCGCGCAGTGTCAGTTCGTGGGCGATGCGTTGAGCGCCCCAGCGTGGATAGGTTCGCCGCAATTCGCAAACCATCGCCACCACCGTCGGCGGAAGCTCGTTCGGCGACGTCAACGGCCGACGCGATCGATCGGCCAGGCCCGGCAAGCCCAGGGCCTCGTAGCGGACGACCCATGAGTGCACGGACTGCCGCGATGCACCAAACTCCCGTGCCACCTGGCTCTTGGAAACGCCGTCGAGTACCTGAAGGACCGCGCGATACCTGTGCTCCGTCACCCAATCGGCCGAACCGCCGGCAGTCTCATCACTCACAGAACGAGCATCAAACCAGACCGTCAACCATCTGCTGAACCCGTCAAGGATGTCTAGAACCCTTGTCGTCCAACATGTCTTGAACCTTTACATTGACATTCGCTAGTCAGTAGGACTCGGTGCCGGTCTCAATGATGTTGCTGGCGAACGTCAAACGGTCCACGATCGCCGCGCACAGCCGCAGATCGGCGAAGGTCTTGGTCCAGCTCGAGAAGGAGTTGTGCTCGCGATGGCGACGTTGGCGGTTTACTCGCGCTCGGTGAGAACCTGGAAAGGCATCTCCGTAGCGCGACGACCGTGGCGGCCCACCTCCAGGGCCGCCCGCGTGTCGGTTCCGGTCGAAAATTGAGCAGGTAGTTCCGGTCGAAAAGTGAGCACCCTTCAACGATTGGAGACTCAACCCCGTAAACCTGCTCACTTTTCCACCGGAAGAAACTGCGCAGGATTCGACCGGAGCCGACACCGCGCCAAGCCACGGTCAACTCGTCGGCGACCCGGTCAGGTCGACAGCTTCGAGCGCCGCATGATCGCGGAAGTGGTCGGCCGCTTAGTCAGCCCAGGTAACCGGGACGCCAGGCGCCGAGCACTGCCTCGAGCTCGTCTCCGGCAGGATGTTTATCAACCGACGACGTAGGAGCCGTTGACCGATTCGTTGTTGTTTGCATAGAAGCAATCCTGGACTCGTCCGCGAGGTCCTATTCCCCTTCGATGACTGCCCAAGGGCTGGAGTAGCCCTCTACCCGATGGCGCTATCGGCCTAGGTAGAGATCGACCCACGTGCTGCCGTCGCCAGGAATGTCGTTCGGCGAACCTGGCTGACCGCCGGTCGGTATCGGCCGCCCATGCGCCGGGTCCGGGCAGAGATAAGGCGTTCCCTGACCGCACATCCCATTTCTCAGATGGGAGGGGTACATCTCCCAGTTGTCGTTATCGTTTTGCAGGCCAATCCAAATGAACACGATGTTGTAGGCGAAGTACCCGATGTTGGTCACGGCGGCGACGGCCAGGATCTGCAGGGCGGCCTTGGTCTTGCTGGATACATTGAGCCGCTCCACGCCCCGCTCGACCACCGACTGACCGCGATCATCGCGGTAGAACCGCAGCACCATCAACGGCGCCCAGCCAAGGGCGCCCCACACGATCGGTTCGTAAAGAGGGAACTGATGCGTCGTGCCCTTCAACAGCGTCAACCAGCCGACGGTGTCTGGATATGCAATGACGTGCAAACTGGTGAGGGCCACCTCGTTGAGATCCATGACTGCCATGAAGGCAATCGACCACGCAATAACGCCCAGCTTGCCTGTCTGTGGCCACCGCCTCATCACAAATTTGCGCAGGAACGCGCACCCGATCATGCACAGCGCAGCGCTCCAGATGAAGCCGACCCCGATGAGGATGGTGGGCTCGGGCATGAGGTTGCCACGCGGGGACACCCACCCGGGCATGTCGGTTGTCCACGAGCCAAAGTTCACCATCAACGACGAGTATGAGAACTGCGGCAGGATGTAGTTGAGGATCGGATCCCATTGGATTAGCAGCAGATAGGCGATGATAAGGATGGCGTCAAACGTCAAGCGCCTTTCGCGAATACACTGACGTCCTACGTAAACCAGGGTGCCGACGACCGTGATCACCGTGAACACCTGGAACGCAATGCAGAATCTAAGGTCCTTACCCAGGTCGGGGTTGTGGTCACCGATCGGTGTCGGCGTCGCGCGCCCCCCCAGGATCCAGCTCGCCGCGACATAGATGGCCAGGCCGACAAACGCCGCACCGACTGTCGCCCACACAATGATCGGGGGGATGGTGCGGACCTGCGGCGCCCTCTTCGTCTTGGCGGCAACAGACCACCCACGCGACGGTTCAACTTCGACCGCAGCCATGCAACGCCTCCTTGCGTTATCGCGCATAAACGTCCGAGAGTTAGAATCTACCATTTACTAGAAACTTATCAATAGCGCCGGTGAGCGCGCGTACCGTCGGCGCGGCGCCGAGTCTGTCTGTCGTCCTTGTCTCAGGCGAGCCAAAATCGAGTGCGCGAGAGCTGCTGCCCTAGGCGAGATTTGAGGTGCCTAATACGCGTTCAGGGTGGTCTTGTTCGAGAAGTACTGCTGCAGAGCACGATTGGCGTCTTCGTTGCTGCGCTAGCTCTAAAACTGACTGAGGTTGTTGACAGTCTGAGCTCCTGATGGAAGGAGCTGCATGGCTGACCGTGTTTGGAGTGAGAGGGATCTGATCAGACGGGCGAACCGGCGCCTGGCGGTAATACAGCACGCTGACGAGGTCAGCGGGAACGTGGCGGCTACTTGCCGCTATTACGGCATCAGCCGCAATGTCTTTTACCGGTGGAAGCGTCGGTACGAGGACGAAGGTCTCGATGGACTCAAGGATCGATCTAGTGCGCCGCTGTTGTGTCCGACGATCACTCATCCCGACGTTGTCGAGAAGATCATCCACTTGCGTCAGCACTACCACTTCGGGCCAATGAAGATCCGCATGTACCTCAAGCGCTACCACGACGTGGATATCAGCGCGTCTGGGGTGTGGCGAATCCTCAAGCGGCTCGGGATGAATCGACTGCCAGCCTCACAGCGCTATAAGCGCCACACCGGGCGGTGGAAGCGCTACGAGAAGCAGCGTCCAGGCCATTATGTGCAAATCGATGTCAAGTTCATCGAGCCGATCACCACCGGAGCGGGCCGCCGCAAGCGTTACTACCAATACACCGCAATCGACGACTGCACCCGGCTGCGCCTACTTCGCGCCTACCCCCGATCAGACCAGAAGACTGCGATCCAGTTCCTCGACTACGTCCTCTCACGACTGCCTTTCCAGGTCGAGAAGATCCAGACTGACAACGGCGCCGAATTCCAATCCAGCTTCCATTGGCACGTGCTTGACCAGGGCATCGGCCATATCTACATCCGCCCGGGCACACCCCGGCTGAATGGCAAGGTGGAGCGTTCACACCGCATCGACGCCGAGGAGTTCTACCGACTACTCGACGGTGTCGTCGAGGACGACGCCGGCCTGTTTAACCAAAAACTCAAAGAGTGGGAGGACTACTACAACTACCACCGACCCCACGGAGGGCTTGGAGGCCAAACCCCGTACGAAAGACTGCTACAAAAGACCAAGGCTCAGCCTGTCACCGGCCACCGTCAGTCACACAGCTAGCCGAGCGTGAGCAACTATCATGGCCGATGTCGCCGGCTTAGCGCCTCACGCGGCAACGCAGCAAGCCCGTCGACACCTTTAACCGCATGCGATGATGCCTCGTGACCGCAGATCAGCGATCTGGTTGTCGTCGATGCCGATCTCGCTCAGAATTGCGGCCGTGTGCTGACCCACGGTGCAGCCTCCGCTGGCCTTTGTCAACGACCGGGAGAACCGGTAAAGCGGTGCCAGCCGAAGATGTTTGTCGAAGATGGGACTGTCAGCTTCCACCGAGTACCCAGCATCGCGGCACGTGTCGCTTTGCAGGACGATGCCCGAATTGCGGTCGGCGACTTCGACGCATCCGACGTCCTGTGCGGTCAGCTCGTACTCCCACTCGAGTTTGGTCTTCGTCAGGAAGACCTGTTCCAAGACGCGTGCCAAGACATCGTCGTTGCGTGCCCGTGATGCGGTATCGACGAAGCGCTCGTCGCCCAGCAGGTCGACGTAGGCCTGCATAGCCTTCGCGAAAGGTTCCCATTCTCGCGCCAGGGGAGCGGCGAGAAACACCCAACCGTCGGCGGCGCGGTACAGCCGGTAGAGGGCCGTGAGGCCGAGGAACTCCGCGTCGGCTGTCGGCACCGGCGGCTGGTCGCGATAGCTGACGTTCGACCAGATGAGGGCGTTCTGAACCGTGCCCAGCATGGTGGTTTCGGTGTGGTGCATATCGATGCCGCGCCGCTTCGCGTAAAGGCACACGAGCAACGCGGAGGCGACACCCAGCGCGGCGATACCGTCGGCCTGCACCGCAGAAATCGTTCCGCCGGAGAACAGCGTGGCGGCCGTGCGGTGCAGGTCATCCAAGTCGGTCGGCGGGTGCATTGCGTCGCCGCTGTCGAGAACGGCCAGACCGGACGCCGCGGCGATGGACGGTGCGTACGCGGGTCGATGTCCGAATGGCCCATCGAGGCCGTAGCCGGAGGTGCTCAGGACTACCAAATCGGGGTTTATCGCCTTGAGCGTAGCTTCGTCGATCTTGGCTCGTTCAGCTGCTTGCCCGCGGAAGCACTGAACGACGATGTCGCAACGCTTTACCAGCTCGTATATCAGGCTGAGCCCCTCTGGTTTGGTGAAGTCGACCGCGCAGCTTTCCTTGCCTTGCAGCACCTTTGCACCACCAGCCTCCGGGAACGGAAGCATGTTTCGGATGTTGTCGCCGTCGAGCGGTTCGACTTTGATTACCCGCGCACCGAGGTCGGTGAGCAGCGTGGCGCCGTAGGGCCCGGCGAACATCGAACCGAATTCGAGGATCGTCGTCCCATGTAGAGGAAGTCCCGCAGCGACCTCACCGGCCGCAGGGAGGTTGGGCGGCTCCCGGCGCAACCCCCACACCGACGCATTGTGCTGTCCTACGCCCGGAGCTGGATGCAACGCCGTGAGTGGCTGGCCATCGGAGTGGATCAACGTCGACGGCTGGTGCACCGGGCCAAGCTCGGGGTCGTCCACAGTCACAGCTCGGCCTTGATGAAGAGTCTGGGGATGGTTCAGTGACTCGCTGGGTGTGCGGAAAATCTCGGCACTTAGATTTTCGTTTGCATCGAATGCCTGCTGCCATTCCGCGAGAGTGCGCGCCCTGACCCGCTCGATCATCAGGTCCCAGAATTCCGTGCGCAGTTCTTGCGTGGGTAGCGTGGGAAAACCCTCCCATTTTGGGTTCGCAAGTTCGGTCAACAAGTCGAGCTCTGTTAGCCAGGCATGCATCAATCGCGGCGATACCTGGGCGAACTGCAACCAGCGACCGTCTTTGGTGGGGGCCGCCAAGACCGAATACACCAGGGGGATCAGCGGGCGGCTCTGTTCGTCGTACACCGCGCCCGCTGGTTCGAAGGCGCCCGGATACCGGTCGAGCACTAATTCGTGGAACCAGTTCCAGGTATCGTTCGCCCCCACGCCCGTTACGAGATTGGATTCGACGACTTGACCGCGACCGCTCGAATCCCGCTCGATCAATGCTGCCAGGATTCCTTGCACGGCGGCGTGGGCCGCGCCCCAAGACGCATAGGGGGCCGAGACGTAGGCAGGCCCGCTTCGTGGGGTGACGCCACGCTTCTCGTGCATGATGCCGATCTTGGCCAGGACCAACGCTTCCCAGCCCTTGTAGTTTCGCCACGGGCCTTTCGACCCCCACCCGGTAATCGACGCGTGCACAAGTCTGGGGCAGCGCTGTGTCACCAATTCGGGCGTGAGTCCGAGGCGGCTCCCGTCCGCCGGCCGCGCGGTCGTCACGAGCACATCGGCGTTTTCTAGCAGCTGCCAGAGTCGTTGACGGTCGTCAGGTTCGTGGACATCGAGGGTGACCGAACGTCTGCCGCGTAGCAGCGCGGGCCATCCCGGGAGCTGTCGGAGGGAGCTGCCGTCGGGCGGTTCAACCAGGATCACGTTGGCGCCGCAATCGGCGAGGAACTGCGAGGTGTATGCGCCCGCCAGGGTGGTGGACATATCGACAACCAGCAAATCAGCGAGGGGCGGCCGGCCCGGTGCCGGAGTTACTGCTGCCATAAACGCTCCTCATGGGGAAAGACGCATGGTGTGACGTGTGTAACGCCAGGATGACACCCGAAACGGTTAAATGTCAAAACATTTGATGAACTGTCAAGACATTACTAGCGAGCCTCTCCGGCGCCCGAGGCAGCGCCATCGACCCAACCCAGATGCGCGGCGAGGGTGCGCACGTCGAAGACATCGCTGTCGGGGACCTGTTGGCGGACCGTCTTCGACTTATCTTGTGGTGCAACCACTATCGGGCACGAGGACGCCTGGCGACAATCTAATGGATCAGTGGCTGCTCGGTGAGTTCGGCGACGACCCGAACCGCTACACGGACGCCAAGTCTCGCAGAAACTACACCGGCACTTCACCATTGGACGTCGGGTGTGACCGGGAATCTCCATGTGTCAGTAGTGCTTGTCGTACAACCCTCCCGCCAGACGTGCCCGGATCGCCGGTGCCTCCAGTGGTTGGGCCGGGAGGAAGGCTCACGCCGCTTGTGTGAGCCGTTCGCTGCCGATGACGTCGGAGACGTCGAAATTCAAGGTAGGGGCATTGATGGTCCATTCGCCGGTTGTTCTCAGGGGGTGCTCAGCAGCGGGATCAGCGCCGCGGTATCGGCGACGCTGCGCAGCAGATCGTTCAGGTGCGTGCACGTCGACGTGCCGGCCAGCTCCTGGCGGACCCGGAAGTGCAGCTCGTCCAGCCTCATTCCGGTGATGCGAGTTGCGCTCGCAACGGCGCCTGGACATTCCTGCCAAGGCAGAACTCTGGGTATCGCCTGCGAGTGCAGTATGACCCCCGTGTCTGCATCTACCGATGCATCGAGCGTGTATTCGTGGATGATGGTCTCGGTGCTGTCGGCGCGGACATAGCTGTCGCGAAACATCGCACTGATCGACACCTTTGAACTATCCGAGCAGGGTTGAACGTCAAGTCGGCGCCGTCGTCGCATGCCGTGAACAGGCAGCGGGGCCATGGCGTGCCAGGCGAGTGGATCGGCCGGGTCCTCGAGCGCAGGGGCCGGCGGGCCGGTCACGACGGCGGGGTCACCGCCCTCGAACGAGGTCATCAGCAGACCGCCGGTGACGAAGCCGGCGCACCGGTCGGCGATCGGCAGATAACCTGACTTCGCTGCGACTCCGAGCACTCCCGACGCCGACAGCGCATGACCGGAGATGAGTGTGGCGACGGGGACATCATCGAGCAACGTATAGCGCAAGTCGCGGCGTCGCCGCAGATCGGGCGCGGCCTTGTCAACCGCAGCGCGAAAGCCGCTCATCGCCGGCGCCCCACTGAGATTCATGTTGGCAACGATCGGTTCGACCTCGAGGTGCTGAACGACCCGAGCGAAAGTCTCGACCGTCGCTTCCAGGCGGGCGTGGCCCACCTCCGTCGTGGTGCCGTCGCACGCCGTCTTGACGTCGCGTGCTCGGCCCGACAAGTAGACCGGATCTATGGAGCCGGTTTTGCGCGTCATATCGATGGAGCTGGTTCGCCGCACTGAGCCAGGCAGTAGTCGCGGCGTCCCTTGGGTCGGCTCGTGAATTCCATGCAACGGGTGCAGGCCGAAACGTGGCGTGCCTAAGTCGTCTCCGCTCATACTTGGGCTAGTTAGGCGATACTCACGCTCTTGGTCCACAGGAACTCGTCCAGCCCTTGCCGACCGCCTTCCTTGCCCATACCGCTGATGCCGATACCCCCGAAGGGTCGGTGCACCCCCAGGTTAATGGCGCCGTTGATCAGGACTTCTCCAGTCTCGAGCGCTTCAACGACACGGTGGGCGCGTTTGAGATTGTTCGTGAACAGGCACCCGGACAGCCCGTAGGGGGTGCTGTTCGCGATCTCGATGGCTTCGTCTTCGGTGTCGAACTGCATGATCGACAGCACCGGTCCGAAGACCTCTTTTTGCGCCAGTTCGGAATTGGGGTCGACGTCTGCGAACACCGTGGGCTGCAGGAAGTATCCGTCCGCGAGGTCACCGCCGATGCGCTCACCGCCCGTGATCAATCGTGCGCCGTCCTGTTTGGCGCGGTCGATCATGCCCACGATCCGCTCCAGTGCTGCTTCATTCACGACAGGACCGCTCAGGGTGTCCAGATCGAACGGGTCACCCACTTTGATCATCGACGCGATCGCCGAGACTCGCGCGATGACGTCGTCATAGAGCGGTCTTGCCACGATCATTCGGGTCGGAAGGGCGCAGCCCTGGCCGCTCATCAAGCCCACCGACATCATCGTTCCGTAGCCGCAGGCGAGGTCAAGATCAGCGTCCTCGAAGATGATGTTGCCGGATTTGCCGCCGAGCTCCATGACCGCCGGCTTGATCTGCTCGGCACAGGTCGAGAGGATCTTGCGCGCCGTATCCGGGCCGCCGGTAAAGGTGACTTTTTTGACGAGCGGATGGGCGACCAGCCTCGCCCCGGCTTCAGCGGATCCGGGAACCACGTTGATGACGCCGGCGGGAATACCGGCCTCTGCAGCGAGATCGGCGTACAGATTGGCGCTGAAAGGGGTGAGCTCGGACGGCTTGATCACCACGGTGTTGCCCGCGGCAAGTGCCGCAGGCACTTTCATCGCCAAGGAGATGAGGGGGCCGTTCCAGGTGATGATCACGCCGATCACCCCGTAAGGCTGACTGAGTGTATAGCTGAACTCACCGTGGGTTCGGAACGAGGACGCGATGTCACTGCTGATCTTGTCGGCCCAACCCGCGTAGTAACGCGTCCACTCGACCGACATCGCGACGAGCCCGCCCACCAACCCCGACGGCGTGCCGTTGTCAAAGGTACCGAGGCGGGTGAAGTCGTCGGTGTTTTGCTCGATCAGGTCTGCAAAGCGCATCAGAATACGCCTGCGCTCGGCCGGATTGGTCTGCCGCCAACCAAGAAACGCGCCGTGGGCGGCCTCGACAGCCTCGTCGATCTCGGCGGCGCCTGCCATGGGGATCTCGGCGTCGGGTGTCCCATCGCACGGGTTGATGTGTTGGTGGGTGCCTCCAGAGGCGGTATACCGTTTGTCGCCGCCGATCCTCAGCGAGACTTCCGGGCGCTGCATTGCAAGTGTCGACGTAATCATTGGCTCTCCCGTTGTGTGTTATCGAACCGCGAAGCCGGCGTCGAGGGGCCAAGCGGTGCCTGTGATGAATTTGGCCGCGTCGGAAACCAGCCATGCGACAGCTTCCGCGATGTCCTCCGGTTGCAGGATCTGTATCGGAAGGACGTTCTGCATGGCTGCCAGCGCCGCGTCGTTGCCTTCGAATAGCTTGGCCATCGTCTCGTTCATCACCATGCCGGTCGCCACCCCAGTTGGGTGGATGGTGTTGACCCGGATCGAATGCGGGCCAAGATGATTAGCCCACACCTGCATCAAACCTACGAGACCGCGTTTGGCGGCGGCGTAGGCCTGGCCACCGGCACGGTCGGTGCCGGTAGCCTTCAAACCAGCGCTCGAACTGGTGATCACGATCGACCCGCCGCGGCCGCCGTCGATCAGAGCGGGGATGGCCGCCTCGACGGTGTTCCACACACCGACCAAGTTCACGTCGATGATGTCCCGGAAGATCTCGCGTCGCTTCGAGCCTTCACTGAGTCGCACGATTCCGGCGTTGGCCACCACGATGTCCAGGCGGCCGAATTCGGCGACACCTTCGCGGACAACAGCGTTGACGGCGTCGGCGTCGCGAACGTCGGCTTGGCGGGCCACAATTCGTCGGCCACGATCCTCCACGAGCTTGACCGTCTCTTCGAGGTCGGCGGGGGTCGCGTTGGGATAGTCCATCGAGTCGATGTCGGCACATATGTCCAGGCCGACGATGTCGGTGCCTTCACTAGCCAGGCGGACGGCGTGCGCGCGACCTTGCCCTCGAGCTGCGCCGGTGATGAAAGCGACTCTGCCTTCGAGGTTTCCCATGAATTGTCTCTCCTGTCAGTCCGACGGGCTGCCGGTGTGGATGCGTGCCAATCTCAAACCCTCTTGGGAGTCGTCGACCTCGACGCTCCAGTTGCCGCACGAGCACCAGGCTCGGAAGTGTCCGTTCTCGGGCAGGATCGCCTGCCCGTCACAGTCACCGCCGGTGTTGGCGATACTGGCGAAAAATTCGAGCGGTTTCTCGTGCAGGGCGTTCTCGTCGTCAGCCATCACTGGCTCCGGTGTACGGCCGGAAAATTGGAAGCATCCAGCCATCGGCAATGGGCGAAAAGTCCACGCGCAGCGCCATTCCGATCGTCACGTCGGTCGGCGCGATGTCGACGACGTTGCTCACCAGTCGCGCACCCGGTGCGTCGGGCAGGTCGATGACCGCTGGTACCAACGTCAATTCGGGCATGCCGGGAATGCCGTGCACGACCGCGAAGCTGTAGACGGTCGCATCGCCACTCAG
Organism: Mycobacterium sp. NGS69; assembly: GCF_059812165.1. Taxonomy (NCBI): domain Bacteria; kingdom Bacillati; phylum Actinomycetota; class Actinomycetes; order Mycobacteriales; family Mycobacteriaceae; genus Mycobacterium; species Mycobacterium sp. NGS69. The sequence continues at coordinate 11,996 of NZ_JCALCD010000001.1, read as the reverse complement.
TTGAACCCAGTTGACGGACGTGGACTGGCATCCCGGGCAGAACGGTGTGGGTGGCAGCCGGAAGGTTCCGCAGTCGGCGCACTGCGGCGCGACAAGCCGCCCTGCTTTGGCTGCTTGCCAGAACGGTTCGGTGTGTTTGTTGACCGCGATCCGGACGTGCTCGCCGGGAAGGGTTGTCGCCAGCGTGGCGGGGGGCGCGCTCATGCGGCGCGCCCCAGGATCAGCCCGCTGACCGGCAGACTGGCCGGCCCCCCGGTGATCAACGCGAGTTCGGCGTCGGTCACCTGGTTGATGGCGGTGCCGCGCATCTGCTCGACTCCTTCCATGATCTGGGTCATGCCGACGATGTAGGCCTCCGATAGTTGACCGCCGTGCGGGTTGAGCGGGATCGAGCCGCCGTCATAGCGAATCGCCCCGCTCTCCACGAACTCGCCACCCTCACCCTTCTCGCAGAATCCGTAGTCCTCGAGTTGCATCAGCACCATCGGGGTGAAGTGGTCGTAGAGCAGCGCCACATCGATGTCGTCGGCGGTGATCCCGGCTTGGCGGTAGAGCCGCTCGGCGATCGGCTTGTTACCCGAGGAAGCGAAGTACTCGTCGGGCATACCCATCCACGCGAACGCGCGACCCCACTCCTTGACTCCACCATGGGCGGCGGCGACCACCGGGACCGGTGGCTGGCGCAGATCGCGGGCACGGTCGGCGCTCGTCGTGATCACCGCGACGGCACCGTCAGTCTCCTGACAGAAGTCGTAGAGGCACAACGGTTCTGCGATCATCCGCGCGTTGAAATAGTCGTCGAGCGTCAGTGGCTCCCGGTGAATCGCCTTGGGCCGGTTCAGCGCATTGGCCCGCGTCGAGATCGCGATCTCGGCGAAAGCCTCGCGCCGCGTGCCGTACAGATGCATATGCCGACGCGCCAACACCGACATCAGCTGACCCGGACCGAACAGCCCCGACGGCTGCAGGAACGAGTTGATCGCGTCGGGCTCCATCGCCGAGAACACCGCTCCCAGACGCTGTTTGGACTGCTGCAACGCCATCACAGTGACGACCACGGAAGCATCGCCGGCGACAATCGCCGCACGCGCCAGCCCGATCGCCCCGGCCGAACCACCGCCGCCCGAGGTCAGCGCCGCGGTGAACCGGACCTCCGGTATGCCGAGAGTTTCCACGAAATCGCCGGTGTCCATCTTCTCGGCGTACCCGGCACTGGCACCTGAGTAATAGGCGAAACCGTCGATGTCGCGCACCGACAATCCGGCGTCGGCGCACGCGGCGAGGATCGCCTCACCGGCGAGTTCGGTGACGGTCTTCGGCAACGACCCGCCCCGCTTGTAGTAGGGCGTCGCACCGATTCCGACGATGGCGACGTCACGCAGGCCGTCCGAATTGCCCACCAGCTCAGATGCTTTCGGCTGGTACGGGCGGGACGTCGGGGAACAGCTCGAAGAACGCGCCCTGGGTGATGCGCAGCCGTGTCTCGTCGCTGATCCCGTCGAACAGCGTCTTAAGCGTGTCCTGGGTGTGGCCGAACGTGCCCTCCATGTGCGGATAGTCGCTACCGAACATCACGTTGCGATATCCCATGTGGTCGAAGGCCGCCACCGCGGTCTCGTCGTGCTGGAACGACGCGTAAACCTGGCTGTAGAGGATCTCCTTCGGGCTGCGGCTCAGCTTGGGCCGCACCGCCATATGATGCTGGCGATACCCCTCCAGCAGCCGGTCACCCAAAAACGGAACCCACGTCGCGCCGCCCTCAGAGATCAACACCTTCAAGTTCGGATGCCGGTCCAGTGCACCGCAAGCCACCAGCTTCATGGTGGCCCGCTGCCCGGAGAACGTCGTCTCGGCGTAGTTCATGATGGCCCCACCCGGGCCGCGATATACCTGACCCGCGCCGCCGGTCACACTGTTGCCGGCCTCCACGGGCACCGGATCGGTGCCGATATGGAACGCGAGCACCATCCCGGCCTCCTCCGCAGCCGCCCACAAGGGCTCCCAGTCGTCGCGGTGCCAGTCCGGGGCACTCGGGTGCGGCGACGTCGGCAGGAACACCGCCTTGAACCCCTTGCCGGCCGCCCACTGCAGTTCCTCCACCGCATCGTTGACCACGAGCGTGGAGACCTGCGCGGTGACCACATAGCGCGGTGACACCGCACAGATCTCCGCAAGCGCCCACTCGTTGCTCGCGCGCATGCACGCCTTCAGTAGCTCCGGCGTCCGGAACGATGAGGCCCACATACCCAGCGACGGAAAGATCACCTCACCCCACACGCCCTCCTGATCCAAGTCGCCGAGCCGCGCCCGGGCATCTCGCACACCCTGGGGCCTCGAGGCCAACTCAACGAAGGCCACCATCGCCGACGACGGCAACTTCCGCCGAAAGATCTGACCGTCGACGTAAACCGTCTCGTACTCACCGTCGGGATCCTTCTCCGAACGCGGACACAACTCGGCCAACCGCTTCGGCAGCCGGGATTGCCACAGATCGTCGGGTTCCAGAAAGTGTGAATCACCAGAATTCGTCCAGATCTTGGTCATGCCTGCCTCCAACCGGGTACTGGCTTTGAAAAAGCATTTTTCACTAGGCTAGGAGGCTGGGTACCACATGTCAACGGCGATTCCACCGATCGATGGATTGAATCCCCAGCTCGGGCAAGTTAGTGTGCGACACAAGCCACATGCGTTGTGCAGAATGCGATGCAGGGTTGAAAAACGACATTTCAAAGGAGTCGCGTCAAATGCCCTCTCCCTCCGACGCCCTTGCCGCCCCCGAACCGACGACAACGCTGGCTGGCATCCGCGTCGTCGACCTGTCCACCACGCCGCCCGGCGCGTTCTGCACGCAGTTCCTGGCGGACCGCGGGGCAGAGGTTTTGACGCTCGAGGCGCCCCCGCGGTTTTCGTCGCGGGTCGGGCCGGGTCGGTCGGAGATCAGGGCGCCCGGCGGATGTCTGGCCGGGCAGACACTGCCTCGGTACTGCGGGAGTTCGGCTACGATGACGCGACCATCGCGAAATGGCAGGACGCCGGTGTAATCCATTGTGGCTGAGACTCGGACGATCAATCGCTCATCGGAGCGACAGCACATCATCGACGCTGCCTACCGGTGCTTGGATCGCGGTGGCGAGTCGCTGACTTCCATCACCGAGATACTCGATGAAGCCGGTCTCGGCACGCGGGCCTTCTACCGGAACTTCAGCACCAAACACGATCTTCTGTTGGAGATGTTTCGGAGGGATCGCAAGGCGGTGCAGGAGCAACTGCGCGAGGTAGTGGCGCGCGCGGAAACCCCGGTGGAGGCCCTGCGGTCGTGGATGACGCACATGTTCGAGCTGGTGTCGAATCCGCGCAAGCGCAAGAGGGTGGCGATTTTCTACTCCGAGGAACTGCGGCGCACTCCAGGTTATGCGCGCGAACTCGAAATCGGGATGGCGGCCGATCAGGCATCGATCGCCGCCATACTTCACCGAGGCAAAGCAGAAGGAATCTTCACCGCGTGCAGTCCGGAGGTGGATGCTCGGTCGATTCGGGCGGCTTTCGAGGCCGCACTTCTCGACCGGTTTCACCAGAAGTCGACGACAGACGTCACCGACGAGGTCGACTATCTGCTGGGTTTCGTGCTGCGCGGTCTGGGCGCCGCTTAGTCTTTCAGCAAGGAAGCGAGCTTTGTGCCGATCGTCTGAACATGTCTCAGCGCCCACTCTTTCGGCATCCCACCCAGCGACGCCCAGAAGAACACGGTCTCGGTAGTGTCGCTCGCCTGAGAGTTCGTTGTCGCTACGCACCAGCCTAAGCTAGAATCTACTGATATATAGAAAGTATGGTCACGACCGATCTCTCGATGCGTGTCTCGCGATACCGATCGCCCAGCGTTCACGCACGGTGCCAGCAAAGGACGGTGTCAGCACATGGGCTCGAGTGAATCATTGAGGGGCAAAGTCGCCGTCATCACCGGCGGCGCCAGCGGGATCGGTGTGGCTACGGCACGAAGTCTGGCGGATCGGGGTTGCAAGCTCGTGCTGGCCGACATCGAACAGGCGGCTTTGAACTCAGCTGCAGCGGAACTGCCTGCCGGCACCGAGGTGTTGCCAGTCCGTACTGACGTCTCCAAGCGTGCGGACGTCGAGAGCCTTGCAGCGCGCACAAGTCAGCACTTCGGCCCCGTCGACATCTTGTTCCTCAACGCCGGCGTGGGAGCCACGGGGCCGCTGGTCGACGCAACGCACGAGGACTGGGAGTGGATGATCGGCGTCAATCTCTGGGGTCCCATTCATGGTGTCGAGGTGTTTCTCCCATCGATCGTGCGGGCCGCCCGGAGTGCGCACATCATCTTCACGGCATCGTTCGCGGGCCTCGTCGCCAATGCAGGACTGGGTCCCTACTCGGTCACCAAGTACGGTGTTGTGGCGCTCGCCGAGACGCTGCATCGTGAACTGCGCGAATCGCTGGTAAAGGTCAGCGTGCTCTGCCCGATGAAGGTCGGGACGAACATCGAGCACTCGCATCGCAATCGCCCGGCTCACCTCGGCGGTCCGAATGCCGCCTCCGATGTTGACTTCGACGACCCTGGATTTGCGGGCCGCATCGTGTCGCCCCACGACGCCGCGAAGATCGTCGTCGACGCAATCGGTTCCAACGAGCTGTACTTGTTCACTCACCAGGAGTGCCGCGAGCCGATCGCGCGCCGATTCCGAAAGATCGACGCCGCGTTCGAGACGTCCCCGAGTCGAGCGTGATGGCCGACGGCACGCATGCGCGTTCTGCCCTCATCACCGGCGCCTCTCGCGGGATCGGATTGGCTATCGCACGGCGCCTGGCCGAGCGGAACATGGCGCTTACCATCACCGCTCGCAACGAAGAAGCCCTGGTGGCGGTGCGCGACGAACTCCGCGAATTAGGCGCGCCTGCAGTACTTTCCGTCGCCGCGGACATCGCTGATCCGGATGCCCCGGTCGGTCTGATCCGGCGGCACCGTGACGAATACGGCGACATGTCGGCATTGATACTCAATGCCGGCGTCGGTACGGCAGGGTTGATCGCCGACTACCCGCTGAAGCGACTCGACAAGACCATGGCGGTCAACTTCCGGAACCCCTTCGTCCTGATCCAGGAAGCCTTGCCGATGCTCCGCGCGGCGGTCGCTCGGCATTCGTCTGAGGGGGCCAAGATCATCGTGCTTTCCTCGATCACCGCCATCTACGCCGAGGCCCAACTGGCTGCGTACGGCGCCTCGAAGGCCGCGATTGCCTCGCTGGTGGACACGCTGAACGCCGAAGAGTCGGGCACCGGCATATCTGCTACCGCGATCGCGCCTGCCTACGTCGACACCGACATGTCGGAGTGGGTACGTGGCCGCATCGCGCCCGAGGAAATGATCCCGGCCGAAGACGTGGCGACCTTGGTCGAGTTCCTGCTGAGGATGTCGGCGCGCTCGGTCATCGGTCGGGTCGTGATAGCGCGGGCAGGCACCGACGGCTACGAGGCGTAACGCCCGAGAGGGCCGCCGCGTCGGACCCGTGGTGGCCCTCTCGGGCGTCCAGCTAGAGCGCGTCGACGTCGAAGGTGGCCAGCTTGGCGGCTGAGACGTCAGTGATCTCGTCCCACTTCGCCGCAACATCGTCGATGCTCGGCGCCGCCCCGGAGAAGGTCACGCCGTCGGTCTGGAACAACACGGCGCGCTGCACCTTGCCGCCGCCAACGATGAATACCGAAGCGCTGTCGGAGTTCTCCTCCGTCATCAGGTAGCCCACCACGGGCGCGACATACTCGGGCGTCAAGCGCTCGAAGATCTCCGGTGTCATGATGTCCTGCGTCATGCGCGTCGCGGCGATGGGCGCCACCGCGTTGGCCATGATGTCGTATTTTGCGCCCTCCTGCGCAAGCGTATTGATCAGTCCGACAAGTCCGAGTTTGGCCGCGCCGTAGTTGGCCTGGCCGAAGTTGCCGAACAGCCCGCTGGTCGAGGTGGCGACGACGACGCGGCCGAAGTGCTGCCCGCGAAAGTGCGGCCACGCGGCGCGGATGACGTTGTACCCGCCGTAGAGATGCACCTTCTGCACCGCGTCCCAGTTCTCGAACGTCATCTTGTGGAAAGTGCCGTCACGCAGAATGCCCGCGTTGCTGACGACGCCGTCGATCTTGCCGAATTCATCGAGCGCGGTCTTGATGATGTTTTCGGCACCCGCTGGCTCGGCCACGCTGTCGTAGTTGGCCACTGCGCGGCCGCCGGCGTCCAGGATCTCCTTGACCACATCGTCGGCCATGTTCTGCCCGGCGCCCGTGCCGTCGCGCGCCCCGCCGAGATCATTGACCACCACGCTGGCACCCTCTCGCGCAAGCGTCAATGCATACTCGCGTCCCAAGCCGCCCCCGGCTCCGGTGACGACGATGACCCGGTCCTGCACTCCTGACATGAATGTTCCTTCCTGCTGATGCCGAACGGCGGATTTGATGGTGGTTCACACTTCGACGACGGCCAGCGCATGGCACCGGCTGCGATAGAAAACGACTGGTTGTACATCGGCATGTCGAGTGATGTCGGTGATTTGCAATATGACGATGCTGTGATCCCCGGCTTCGACGACCTGGAAAAGGCCGGCCTCGATCCACACACTGCATCCGCCAAGGAAAACGGCGCCACTCGGAGAGGAGACGGCCGTGACGCCGGAAAAGCGGTTGCCGGTCTTCGCTGACAGCGACGGGACGGCGCCGCTGTGACCGTAGCTCAGCACGCTGATGCCAAGGTGGCCGCACGTGTGAAGGCGAGGCCAGGTCGACGAACTGTTCTGCACGCACACCGAAACCAAGGGTGGGGCAAGCGATACGGGCACAAACGTACTGAGAGCCATTCCGCACGGAGCGGAATCGACCATGGCGCCGACGAACACGATTCCCGTGGGATGACAGGCGAATACGTCTCGCAGCAGTGTGTGGTCGAACGACGGAGCAGTCACGGCAGCCTTCGGCAATATTCGGTACGGCAACAGAATCTAGCACAGGGTAGAATAGTGAGGCTGGCGTGTTCGGTCGTGATGGGTCGCTTACCGGGCTCCGGCAGCCGCTCGAATGCATGCGGCGGCAGTAGGCCGCGACCCACGGCCAAGGACCCTGAAGCGAGGCTGCTCGGCCGGGATCGACGGCAGCGTCGGATGCTTGTTGCGCTTGGTCTTCTCAAAATGCTACTTTCGACTAGATAGTAGAAAGTCGTCTGGCTGCTGCAGTTGGCCTTGCCTGAAGAGGAGGTTGCTCAATTGAGCGCCCCAGTGGTCCCGATCATCGATACCGATACACATCTGAGCGAACCGCCCGATCTGTGGACATCGCGGCTGCCCTCGAAGTGGAGCGAGCTTGCTCCCAAGGTGGTCTTCGACGAGCGTCGGGGGGAAGATATCTGGATCATCGGAGGGCGCCGACTGTCCGGGGTGTCCGGCTATGCGATGGCGGGGTGGCATGAGTATCCGCCCAAGCACCCGCCGTCCGCGGAGACGGCGGACCCCGCCGCGTTCGATGCCAAAGAGCGGGTGAAGCGGATGGACTCACTCAAGATCGCTGCCGAGATCCCATACCCCAACCTGCTGGCGTTTTCCATGGACGCCTTCATGGGTTACAACGAGCCCGAACTCGTCTTGGATTGCATCCGCGCCTACAACGACTTCCTGACCGAGTTCGCTTCCATTGCTCCGGAGCGGTTCGTTTGCCTTACGACGCTGCCCTTCTGGGACCTGGACGAGGCGGTCAAGGAGATGAACCGGTGCCACGACAATGGGCACCGCGGAATCAACTTCATAGCCAAGCCCTACAAGTTGGGCCTGCCGCGCCTGCGGGAAGACCACTGGGCCCCGATCCTGAAGGCGGCCGAGGAACGTCAGCTCTCCGTTAACTTCCATGTCGGATACCAGTCTCAGACCGAAGAGGACTGGGTTCGCATGATCAAGGACGTGCAGGGCCCGGCCGACTACGCGCAGGAGACCACGATGTCCTTGATGGGACTGTGCGAGAACGTGTCCGAGCTGTTGCTGTCCGGAGTGTGTCACAAATACCCCGGCCTGAACTTTGTCAATGTCGAAAGCGGCTTCGGGTGGATCCCCTATCTGGTCGAGAGTGCCGACTGGAACTGGAAGAACTCCGGTGCTGCGAAGGCTTATCCGGACCGCGAACTTCCCAGCCACTACTTCCGCAACCAGATCTACACCACTTACTGGTTCGAACGCGAAACCGTGCGCTACATGGGGGCGGCGTACGCCGACAACCTGATGTTCGAGACGGACTTCCCCCATCCGACGAGCCTGTCTCCCGGGCCGGCCTCGACCGCGATGTCTCCGCGGGAAGTGGTCGACGAGACGCTCAACGAATTACCCATGGACGCGTGCCGCAAGATCTTCTACGAAAATGCCGCCCGCCTGTATCACATCGACGTAGAAGCCTGTCTTCAGAATTAGCGACTTGCCTCGGTCTGGTCCGAAATGGGCCAGACCGAGGTTCCAAGGGAGTGATTAGGTGGCCGTCGCAACAAATCACGACATCGAGCCCGCCGCTCCGGGCGCCAAGGAGGTGTGTGACGCGCTATTCGCCTTCATCGACAGAGAAGTCGCGAAAATTCAGCAACCCATCGAGGCGGCTCTGCATGATCCGCGACTGTACTGGCGCGAGGACGGGCGCATCGCCGACGAGGTAGTTCAGGCCCGTAGGGCTGCACGGATGGCTTCGGCCGAGGCCGGCTTCTACACGATGTTCTGCCCTACCGAACTCGGCGGCGGCGGGCTGAGTGCCGAACTGTACTTCGAAGTATTCGAGGCTCTCTGTCACCGGTATGGCTCACCCCAGACGCAGCTGGCCTTCCAGGTCCTCGCACACGCGAGCACAGGTCCGACGGCGTTGTGGACCTACGCATCCGACGCTCTTAAGGCTGATCTGGTGCCCAAGCTCCTGCGCGGCGAGGTACAGGGATCATTTGCGATGTCGGAGCCCGACGCAGGCTCCGACGCCTGGATGATGACCACCACCGCTGTCCGTGACGGAGGCCACTGGGTGCTCAACGGCACCAAGCAATGGGCCTCGTGGGCGCCGACCGCTGACTTCTTGATCACGTTCGCCATCACCGACCGCGAGCGCTTTGCGGCGCGAAAGGGAGGGTTGACGGGCTTCTACGTGCCCACCGATGTTCCGGGATACGACCTGTACTCGATCGTCAAGGTGTTCGACGAAATCGGCGGCGAAGAAGCAATTCTCACCTTCAACGACGTCCGTATCCCGGATGAGTACAGGCTCGGTGAAGTTGGCGAGGGCTTCCGTGTCGCGATGGAGGGCTCTGGCCTGCTGAAGATGACGAAGCTCGCGCGGCTGATCGGTTTGGGCCGGTGGGCGAACGATAAGGCGGTCGACTATGCGAAGGTACGCAAGACATTCGGCAAGACCCTGAGTGAGCATCAGTCGATCCAAAACATGCTTGCCGACAACTGCATTGACATTTACACCTCGCGTTTGGCGTCGCTCGACGTGGCGCGCAAGCACGACGCCGGGGATCAGGCACGATTTGAGTCCGCGATGAGCCACGCGCTCGTCGCCGAGGCGATGTACCGCGTGTACGACCGGTCAATGCAGATCCTGGGCGGGATCGGCCTGAGCAACGAAGCGGCGATGATCCATGGCTGGCACACGACACGCGTGTCGAGAATCAGCGAGGGTCCGCCAGAAGTTCAGCGGCGCACCATCGCCAAGTATCTCCTGTCGGGCGCCTATAAGTTCTGACTCCCTGTCACGTCGAGTTGCCAGTGCTCTCGGGCACTGGCCTCACTCAAAGCAACTGTGACGCAATGGCGTTCGCAGAAACATCGAATCGGCGCGTCCTCAACGCAAAGCAAGAAGGGAACACATTCCATGGTCGACGCATACATCGTAGAGGCTGTTCGATCGCCCGTCGGTAAGCGCAACGGCGGGCTGGCCGACGTCCACCCCGCGGAGCTATCCGCCCAAGTACTCGCCGCGCTGGTGGACCGAGCCGGCGTCGATCCCGCCGTCGTCGACGACGTGATCTGGGGTTGTGTTGGCCAGATCGGCGAACAGTCCAGTGACATCGCACGCACCGCGGCGCTGACTGCCGGATGGCCGGACACGGTCACCGGCGTGACGGTCGATCGGCAATGCGGATCGAGTCAGCAGAGTTTGCACTTCGCCGCCGCCGGCGTGATCGCCGGGCAGTACGACGTCGTGGTCGCCGGGGGAGTGGAGTCGATGTCCCAGGTGACCATCGGTTCTGCGGCCGAATTCGGCGCCGGCCCTTTCCCCGAGCGGTTTCAAGCACGCTACGGAATCCCAAATCAAGGTGTGGGAGCGGAGCTGGTCGCCGAGCGTTGGGGACTGAGCCGAACACAACTCGACGAGTTCTCCGCCCAATCCCACCAGAAGGCCGCGGCCGCACAGGATTCGCACGTTTTCGATGACCAGATTGTGCCCATTCGACGCGCCGACGGTTCCGTCGTGACAGCCGATGAAGGTATTCGGCGCGGAACTTCGGTAGAAACGCTCGCTGGTCTCAAGCCGGCCTTCAAGGAGGACGGCGTCATTCACGCGGGCAACGCCTCACAAATCTCGGATGGCTCGGCGGCGCTGCTGATCATGTCGGGGGAGAAGGCCCGGGAGCTCGGCTGCACGCCGATCGCTCGCGTGCACACCGCCGTGCTCGCGGGCGCCGATCCGGTCCTGATGCTCACCGCACCTATTCCTGCCACCCAGAAGGCGCTGCGCAAGTCTGGACTTAACGTCGGCGACATCGGGGTGTTCGAGATCAACGAGGCGTTTGCACCGGTGCCGATGGCATGGCAGCTCGAGATCGGCGCGGACGAGAAGCTGTTGAACCCGAACGGCGGCGCGATCGCGCTCGGCCATCCCCTCGGGGGCTCAGGTGCCCGACTGCTGACGACCATGATCCATCACATGAGGGCGAACAACATCAGGTATGGGCTGCAATCGATGTGCGAAGGTGGCGGGCAGGCCAACGCGACCATCGTGGAGCTGGTGTGACAACGTCGGAGGCCGTGACCACGAATGCGGCACTCATCCGGAGGTCCGGACGGGTCCTCGTCATCACCATCAACAGACCCGACGCCCGCAATGCGGTGAACCAAGCGGTTAGTACGGCCGTCGGTGATGCGCTCGAGGCGGCGCAGCAGGATCCGACAGTCTGGGCGGTCGTGGTGACCGGTGCCGGTGACAAGTCGTTCTGCGCAGGGGCCGACCTCAAGGCGTTGTCGCGCGGCGAGAGCGTGTTGCATCCGGACCATCCAGAATGGGGGTTCGCCGGACTCGTCCATCACTTCATCGACAAGCCGGTCATCGCCGCCGTCAACGGGTCAGCGCTCGGCGGCGGCACAGAGCTGGCGCTTGCGAGCGACCTGGTCGTGGCGGAGGAGCGGGCCGTATTCGGCCTGCCGGAGGTGAAGCGCGGTTTGATTGCCGGTGCGGGTGGCGTCTTCCGTATCGTCGAGCAGCTGCCGCGCAAGGTCGCACTCGAACTGCTGTATACGGGCAACCCGATTTCGGCTGCCGAGGCGGCACGTTGGGGATTGGTGAACAGGGTCGTGCCCGACGGCACGGTGGTGGAGTATGCGCTGCAGCTCGCCGAGCAGATCGCCGTGAATGCACCGCTATCCGTACAGGCGAGCAAGCGCGTGGCCTACGGAGCCGATGACCGCATCATCGAAGCCGAGGAACCAAAGTGGGCGAGAGTCGCACGGGAGGGCGAGGCACTCCTTGCCAGCGAGGACGCGAAGGAGGGGCCGCGCGCGTTCGCCGAGAAGCGTGCACCCGTATGGGAAGCACGCTAAGCGATGAGGATCCGCGCTGATGTCGCGCATGTCATGGTGCGCGCGATCGACGTGGCCGGCATTGTCCTCGCCGATGTCTGCCGCTACACCGTTATGAGGGATCGGAAGTCTCCCGATCGGCAGGTCCGCGCCTTCTTCGCCGCGCTTCGGCACCGTGCTGTTTTAGAA